>NZ_JAABOS010000001.1 GCF_010078235.1 Cognatundibacterium crateris
CCTTTGAATGCGAACGGGAAGTTAGATGTTAAGGCATTGCCAGCGCCGGATGACAATGATGCTGTGCTGACTCAGCGTGCTTATCTCGCGCCGCGCAATGCGACTGAACAGCGCTTGCAAACCGTCTGGCAAACCGTGCTGGGACGCACACAAATCGGCGTGCGCGATAACTTCTTTGAGTTGGGTGGGCATTCCTTGCTGGCGATACGTCTGCATGCTGCTTGTAACGCTGCCTTGGATGCGGCGCTGCCTTTACGCAGTTTGTTCGCCTTTCCGACCATAGAAGCGATGGCCAGCTTACACGCGAATGCAGCGCTGCTTGGTCATGGGCCCTTGGTACCCTTGCGCGCCAGCGGATCACGCCGCCCGCTGTTTGCGATTCATCCTTATGGCGGCACGGTGTTTTGCTATCAGGACTTGGTCCGGCAGTTACCGGATCAGGTACCGGTCTATGGCTTGCAGGCGCCCGGTCTGGAAGCAGGCGAACAGCCGCACACCAGTATTGCAGCGATGGCCACCCACTACATCGCCTGCATACGTCAGGTGCAGGCCGAAGGACCGTATCAGATCGCGGGCTATTCGCTGGGTGGCTTGATCGCACTTGAAATCGTCAGTCAGTTGCAGGCACAGGCGCAGCCGGTTTCCTTGCTCGCTTTGATTGATGTGCCTATGGCGGTGGCTGAGCAGCGTGTAGCGGTCACGCCAACACAAATCATGGCTGAAGCGATGGAGGGCTTGGGCATAGGCGGTTTGCAGGAAATGCCACGCTCTGTCGAAGAATTGGTGCAGCTATTGCAAACCCGGGGCCTGGTGCCAGCTGGATTTGCTGTGGCAGATGCGCAGCGCTGGGTCGATGTTGCACTCAAGATGATGCAAGCGGCACATGCCTGGCAAGCGCCGCGCTTGCAACTGCCTGATGACGCTGTCTGCCTGCAAATCCGCGCCACACAAAGCGCGCAACAGTTGTCTGACTGGCCTACACATTTGCAATCCGGGCTACATACGCTCGATCTGGACTGCAGTCACGCTGCACTGATGCAGGCCACATGGGCAGACAAGCTGGCTGCATTCCTTGCGCCGCATTTGTTTTAATCATTCAATCTCATCAGGAGGACATCACATCATGAGCAAGGACAATCAAAACGGCCACGAAAACAATTGGGACTGGGTGGTGCTGATCAACGCTGAAGAACAATATTCAGTCTGGCCGGAACAGCTGGATATTCCCGAGGGCTGGAAACAGACTGGCACCATAGGTTCCAGAGAAGAATGCCTGGCGCAGGTCGCTGAGTTATGGACAGATATGCGTCCACGCAGCCTGCGTACTTTGGGCTAAGTCATGATTGCGCATAAAGCTCAGTGCTGCCTGAGCCGGAAACAGGTTCAGGTTCGCGCTGGCAGGCAAATAGCGGTACACATGACGCCTGCATGTTCACGCCAGCGACCTGCGATCACGGTCCCGTTCGCGAAGCGGCCGCAGTCTTTTGTCAGCACCGCCACAAATTCTGCATCAGAACGCAGACTTATCTCTGCATCGGAAAAATCCATCCATACTTTGGTGAGCGGATGCAGGCATTTGAATAAAGATTCTTTGGCGCTGAACACTAAAGGCAAGGGCAACGCGGCGGCACGTTCTGCTGCCGTGCAGATCACACGCGCCAGATTTGGTTCGAAACGCTGGATATTGGCGAGGTCTATGCCTATCGCTTGCCAAGCGCCACCAGCACGCGTCACAGCAACGGCTGCCACGTTTTCAGAGTGCGTGATGGAACCTAGGATGCCAGCCGGCCACAGCGGTGAGCGGTCAGCTGCCACAGGAATGGCACAGGCTAGTCCGCTTACCTCTTTCAGCGCCATGTGTGCCAGCCGCCGTCCGCTTGCGAATTCAGCCTGGCGTCGTGGCACTGCACGCGCAATGGCTTCGCGTTCTTCACTAAATAATCCCGCCAGAAGCCCGGTTTCCGTGTGCGCTGATTCTATAGTTGCTTCCGCGACGACGATCTCGGGCGGTAGCAGTGGGCGTATCCAGCCCGAATCAGAAACGGTGTCGGTTTTCATACGGAATTTAAATGGAATGGAATGGACGAATTCAACGCAGACATGATAGCACTGCATATGCGGCCACCTGAAATCAGTCAAGAGTAGCAGCCTAAAAAATATGAAAAAAAAATCTTTACTACTGTACCTGATACTGGGCTTGAGCTTACCGGCTCTGGCTTATGTCTTACTGAACCGGACTGTGCGGCCTGCCCAGTCTGGACTTGTGCTACAGCAGATCAAAGTTGACCGTGGCACCATAGAGTCTCAGCTGCGTGTCACGGGCTTGGCGGTCAGTGAGCAAAAAGTGGTGCTGACAGCCGAGGAGTCAGCCCGTGTCAGCGAGGTATTGGTGCAAATTGGTCGCCATGTGAATAAAGGCGAGGCCCTGCTGAGCCTGGATGCGACAGATATTAAAGCTGAACAGCTGGTTCAGCAGGCGCAGTTGCAGCAGGCAGAAGCAGAGTTGGGTAGCCGGCGCGCGCAACGTGATGCGCTACATCAGGATATGTTAGCCGGCGGTGAATCCCGAGAGCGTGTGAAGGAGCTGGACCTGCAATTGCGTAGCCTGGAAGCAAGGCGGGATGCAGTGCGCGCCGATGCTGGCCGACTGCAACTTCGTTTGAAAAAACGCGGTTTGTTCACACCGGTCAGCGGCGTGGTGGTCAGCGTAGAGATCAAAGCGGGTGAAACTGCACAGGCAGGTAAGCCACTGCTGGCTATCATCCCGGAAAACAGTATGCAGGTGCTCGCTAAAATCGAGCCTGCTGACGCTGCTGCAGTCAAAGAGGGAATGCCAGCACTGATTGCGCTGGATGGGCATCCTGAAACAGAAGTCAGGGAAAAAGTAATCCGCATCAATCCAGCGGTGGAGCGCGAGGGCAGTACGGATTATCTGGCCGTGTGGCTCAGTCTGGCAGCGGGCGGCCTGAATGCGCGTTTCAATCAGCAACTGGATGTCAGGATACTGACAGGCTCTGCACAGACCGTGATTCGTGTGCCAGTCGAAACGCTGTTCAGTAAAGCTGGCAAGAGCTTTGTCTGGCTGCTTGTCAACGGTAAGCTAAAGCAGCAAGCAGTCGTGGTCGGCATGATGGGCGATCGCTATGTAGAGATACGCTCGGGCTTAGAAGCCGGACAAACCATCGTCGTGCCACAGGGAGAATTGCTCAGCGAAGGCACAGTGATTGACACCGCGCACACTGTGGTCAAACCATGATCAGCATACAGAACGGTAAAAAATCCTATGGCCACGGCGCGACTTTAGTGCCAGTGTTGAAGGATATTACGCTGGATATTGCGGCCCATGATTTTGTCGCGATTATGGGGCCATCCGGCTCCGGAAAATCAACCTTGATGAATGTACTGGGCTGCCTTGATGTACTGGATGAAGGGCGTTATATACTCAATGGTGAAAATCTGGATAACTGCAGTGAAGCCGAGCTTGCACGCGTACGCAACCAACTGTTTGGTTTTGTTTTTCAGTCCTTCAATCTGATTCCGCGCCAGAATGCCTTGCGTAATGTGGAGCTGCCTATGGTGTATGCCGGTGTAGCGCCTGATGAACGCCTGGCGCGTGCCAGCCAGGCACTCAGCGATGTGGGGCTTGGGCACAGACTGGATCACACTCCGGCACAGTTATCGGGTGGGCAGCAACAGCGTGTTGCGATTGCGCGGGCCTTGGTGAATGATCCGGAAATCGTGATTGCCGATGAGCCCACTGGCGCGCTGGATTCGAAATCCGGCACAGAAATCATGGAAATTTTCTGTGATATGCATGCGAAGGGCAAGACCATCATCATGGTGACGCATGAGAATGAGATCGCAGCCTATGCACGTCGTGTGATTCATTTGCGGGATGGATTAGTGGACAGGGATAGTTGCAAATGAGTGCTCAACAATCCACCTATGCGCGACAGCTCCGGCGCAGTATTCAGGGGCGCGATTTGCTGGCTCAGGCCTTACTGAGCCTGGGACACCGGCGTTTCCGGACTTTTCTGAGCGTCCTCGGCGTCGCCATCGGGATATCTGCGGTGATACTGATCGGTGTGGTCAGTGAAGGCGGAAAAAATGTGGTGTATTCAGAGTTGCAGACCTTTGGCCTGCGCACAGTCTGGATTTATCGCGACAGAAAAATCCTTGATCCTCAGCGCTTGCAAAGAGCGGGCAGCGGCATCACAAATGAGGATTTGATCGCACTCAGTAAGTCGGGCTGCTGCACGTCGGTGGCGCGTTTTTCGCCCTTAGTCTACAACGCGCGTACTGGCGCAAACCTGCTGAAAGCCGGTAATAAATTCAGCCGTGTGAATGCAGTTGGCGTCGGGCCAGACTACATGGAAATCAATAATGATTCCACGTCTATGGGCAGGGGATTGAATACAGATGACATCGCGCGCAAGCGTAAGGTCATCGTAATAGGTGAAACCACATGTCGTGAGCTGTTTGGCAGTCAGAGTAATCCTCTGGGCATGGAAGTGCAGTTGTATGGACAAACGTTCGAAGTTATCGGCGTATTGGCGCACAAGGACCGCAGTTTTTTATCCAGTATAGGTTCGTCCGGCGGCGGGGACGCGGACGCACGCGCACTGATCCCCTACAACCGTCAACAAGCGATCATGGGTAGTAAAGACATCGATACCATACAGGCGCAACTGGTCAACGATCAGGCGCCGGCCGCGCTGGGAACCGGGCAGATCATTGCCTTTCTCCAGCGTGAGCACAAAGGGAATTATGACTACCGCGCTGACACCATGGAGCAGTACATCGAAACCGCCGATAAGATTTTAGGCGGCGTCTCCAAGATAGGCATCATCGCCGCCTCGGTGTCCTTGTTTGTAGCTGGCCTGGGCATACTCAATATCATGAGCACTTCTGTGTTGGAACGTACGCGGGAAATCGGCTTACGCAAGGCGCTGGGTGGCACTGAGCGTTCCATCCTGCTGCAATTCTTACTCGAAGCGGCTTTGATCAGCGGTCTGGGCGGTGTACTTGGTTTGTTGCTGGGATTTGCTACCAGCTACCTGATTGTGCAGCTGACCGGATTTCCCCTGTTACCTTCGCCGGTCACCGCGCTGCTTGCGTTGGTCGTTTCGGTAGTGATCGGTTTGATTTCAGGGTTTTATCCGGCATACAGGGCAGCTGCTTTACGCCCGGTTGAGGCATTACGCTATGAATAAAAACCATGTGAAAGCACTACATGCACTCTGCAGTGTGTGTCTGATCACGCCAACGATGCCAGGTCTTGCCGAAGTGGCGCGGGCCGCAGAAACGCAGGATGCAATGATGCTGCGCTACAGTCAGAGCCTGACATTCAAACCGGCCGCAGCACGTCCTCTGCGTGTTGTCAGTATGCTGGATTCCAGACAGGCAGCTAGCTTCCGCACACAAAAACCGGATGCACAGGGCTATGGTTCCGATGCTCCGGACGCAGCAGACCTGGCCGAAAACGCAGCTCAGTCAGCGCGCCCCCGTTCGCTTGAGCAGGCAATTCAAATCGCATTGCGTAAGCGGCTGACTATCCGTATCGCACAGCTCGCAAGGCAAAGCGCGCAAACTAAAATTGATCAGGCGCAGGCCAGCTTTAAGCCCACAGTACGTGTGTTGGCCGATGCACTGGCGACCAATAATTACGATACCTATTCAGGCACGACGTCTTCCGTCAATGTACCCGGCGCAGGAACATTTACCGCAGAAACCATACGCAGCCTGCCTAAATACCAGATTACGCCGTCCTTACGCATCGATTACGATCTCTACAATGGCGGACGCGATCAGGCCATGCTGGCGCACGCAGTCGTACAAAAAGACAGCATGGATGTTCAGCAAAGCCTGACGGTCAGGCGTGTCGTGCTTGAAGTTGCGCAAAGCTATTTTCAACTGCGGCATGCCTGCGTGCGGCGAGCAATGGCACAAAGCGCTGTGCAATTAGCCCAGGAAAAACAAACGCTCGCAGCAACACGCTGGTCGCAAGGGCGTATTGCTGATATCGAATATCGCACGGTCGCGAATGCGCTCAGCGAGCATCAGCTTACACTCAAGCTACGCAAGACCGAGCTCGAAAGCACTTATCTGCAATTCAGCACAGCAATAAATAGCGTTAGTTCAGCAAATACTGAAGCGGATGCAATGTGTGGCTTTGACAGCACGCAGGAACAGGATCTGGCAGCCGTAGCACCTTACGCAGAACCCGGGCTGGACAACAAAAAAAATCTGTTGGAGCTACAGGCAGCGCAGAAACAGATACAGATACAGCAGGCTGCTGCCAGGCCTAAGATCAGTCTGTATGCGCAGTACGCGGGTGTGGGGCGCACCGACAGCAGTAACACGACTTCCGTCAGCAATGTGCACAGGCGCGATGCCAGTGTTGGCGTCGCGCTCAGCTACACGCTGTTTGATGGTGGCCTGGTACGTAACAAAATAGCGGAAAGCGTACTTGAGGCAGAGCGCCTGCAATTGCGCAATCAGGAATGGGACGATGAGCGCGCGCGCGCCAGAGAGAAGGCTCAGCTGAAAATGAAGAGTGCTCAACTGCAACAGGAACTGGCACAGAGCCGGCTGGAGCTGGCGACATCGCAGCGCCAGTTAGCGGCTGATAAACTGAACCATGGCACCGGTAGCACGCTCGCGCTGAGTGAAGCGCAAAATCGGGAAGATGTGGCTGCGGCAGAACTCGCCATCGCCCACAATGAGGCAGCGCTGGCACAGCTGGATTTCCTGTTCCCCGCGGTGGCACGTCAACGTACAGGCGCAGAGCTGACCGCGCCATAAATTGAGATATTGTGCCAGATCAGGGTTCGATGACCACTTGTACCGAACTGCTGCTAAGCAGGGAAATGCCGTATTCTATGATGTGTTTATCCTGATCCTGATACACGCTTTCCACGCACAGCACAGGACTGGAGCTGGATTGCTGTAACTGACGTGCCACATGTTTGTCAGGCAGCTGGGCGCTGATGCGGCTCAGCTTACGCGTGAATTCCTGTACACCGCAGGCTTGCAGCGCCAGATGGGTTTTACCCAGTTCCTGATAGTGACGCGCAAAATCGGCAAAGCGCGGCAGCGGAAAGTACTGGGTACAAACGCCCAACACTTTATCTTCCACCACATCAAGGGTGTCAATTTGCAGCACCTCAGTATGTTCGTCTATGCCCAGCATCTGCGCCACGCTGGCAGTGGCAGGCAAGACGTGGTCGTTCAATATCCGGCTGTGTCCGATTTTTCTTGCCTTAGCCAGACTATGCGCAAGCCGGGTGCGTTCCCCAAGTTCATAGGCGATCACTTCCTCGCGTACGAAGCTGCCTTTACCTTGCACCACTTCGATCAGTCCGCGTTCCGCCAGCGCTTTCACCGCTTGGCGCACCGTGTGACGGTTCACACCAAAGCGTTCAGACAGACTGGTTTCATTCTCCAGCTTGCCGCTTAATTTTCCGCTGTAGATATCTTGCGCCAGTATGGCTTCGATCTGACGCCATACCGGCGTACCCTGGCCGCGTTTAAAGGTGGAGGTGTTGGATTGCTGGTTGCTCATGGTCTGTGTTTTTGGTGGATTACAGCGATTCTACCACCTGCGCTGCCAGCGCCAGAGCTACGCTCATCCCTATGCCTGCCGTCATGTTGACTGTGGTGAGGCAGGGCTGAGGCTTCAGAACCTGATAGGGTTGAGCTGCGCTCGCATACACGCCTTGCCAGTGGCGGATAGCAGAGACCGGCGTCTGCAATAGCTCACTGCACAGTTCACGCAAAATCACATCGGCTTCCGCGCTCTGAAAGATGGCCGCGTCGTCTGCGTAATGATGGGTGTCACCGACGATGATGCGGCTGGGGTCGTCTAATTGCTGTACGATCAGATGGATACCATGCTCCGGTATTGCCGGATGTTGTTGCTGTAAATGCGTATGGTAGCGCTCAGCCAGCAGCGCGAGTTGCGGTGTCTGGCGGAAGGCCGGATAGTGCAGGCAGGACAGACCAGTCAGCAAGGTCGGCGCGATACGGCGTGGCGCAATCCCTAATTCCTGCATTTGCAGACTGCATAAGCGTATGCCGCTGTCTGCATACAAATGCGGCATTAAATGACGGAATTCATGACCGCTGCACAGCAGAATATGGTCGGCCTTCACCAGCCCCTGCGCGGTGTGCAGCACCTGATCATCTATGCCCAGCACCGCGCATTGATAATGTATGCGTACGTCCTTGGTTTGCTGCAGCCATGCACTCAGACGCGGTATCAGCCGGGCCGAGGCAAAGCCGATTTCATGTGGACTCGATAAGGCCGATACTGCCGACTCGCGCTGCCAGCCAGCATCAGCCAGCTGGTGTTGACTCATGAGCTGCGTGCCATACTCGCTGCCCAGCGCTTGCTGAAAGCATTCCAGTATGTCAGCTTCATAGCGGTTACACGCCAACATCAGACTGCCAGCTTCTTTGTACCAGACACCTAATTCCGGTAGCAGCTGACGCCAGCGCTGCAAGCTGGCGCGTGCCAGCTCCAGCATCTCTCCCCGGGCATGGCCCAGATGCAGACCCAGGCCGAAATTCCTGACCGATGCCCCCAGCGCCTGGCTATCGCGCTCATAGACATCGACCTGAAAGCCCCGTTCAGCCGCCGCCAGCGCATGGGCTAAACCCAGCATGCCAGCGCCGACGATAGCCAGGCGTGGTTTGTGCGTAGTCATGGGCGTTCGCCACCTTGCATGCGCAACTGGATGTCGTTTAACACCGGCAGCAATTGTGCGACGCTGTCGATCAGGTAATGCGCGCCAGCCTGTGCCAGTAACTGACCTGCATACTGGCGTTTTTTATCCTTCAGACTGGCATCTGCAGCTTCAAATTCTGCCAGGCTGAAACCCGCTTCATTACCCGATAAAACCAGACCTACCGTCCACATGCCGGCATTGAGGCCTTCTGCAATGCCAGGCACGGTATCATCGACCTTGACGCAGGCAGCGACATCTGTGATGCCCAGTGCGATCACGTTTTGCAAGGCCATCCACGGTCCCGGACGCGCACCGGCCGCCAGATCATCCGCCGCTACCGCACAGTCGACGGTAATGCCAGCCTGGCTCGCGTGTGGCAACAAGGTATTCATGACCTGACGTGGATAGCCAGAGCAGGAACCTATTTTGATTTGCCGCTCACGCAGAGCCTGCAAAGTCTCCAGTGCGCCCGGTATCGGTGCTGAATATTGTGCGACCTGGCTGATCTGCATAGGCATAAAACTTTCGTAAATATGATCGATCTGCGCTTCGGTGGCGCTGCTGCCAAATTGTGCGAGCCAACGCTGTTCCACAGCCGGGATGCGGGTAATAGCACGGATATGATCCCGCTTCGCCATCCCCATCGGTACCCGCGCTTCCGCCAGTGAGATCTGGAAGCCATAAGCGGCAAATGCATCAACCAGTACCTGAGTCGGTGCGAACGAGCCAAAGTCGACCAGGGTGCCAGCCCAGTCAAAAATTACGGCTTGCAGGGGACCGCTGTAGCGGCGCTGATAGCGATAAGGGTGTTGAACTGCAGCGTCAATAACATCGCTGATGGCGGCTTGCGGAGTCTGTGTAGTCATACTGAGTTTCCTTAAATTTGAAATTGGTAGTTTGTGTGGGATCACAGCCGTGAGCTGAGCTGCTTTTTCATTGTTCTTTCGGGATGCCCATCTGTGCTAAGGCATCTGCAATGGCTGCCAGCGCGCCGTCCAGATCGGCCACTTGTATCGCGCCGATACAGCCTATGCGGAAGCTCTCCACTTCAGTCAGTTTGCCCGGATACAGGATGTAGCCACGCTGTTTGACCAGCTCATAGAACTGCTGGAAGTTCCAGTGTGGATGAGCGGGCGCATGGACTGTCACGATGATGGGTGCCTGAATCTCAGCGGGCAGGAAAGAGCGCAAGCCCAGACGCTGCAAGCCTTGCAGCAGGTGGTCGCACAGTTGCTGGTAACGCGCCAGTCTGCCGGTTTGCGCGCCAGCTTGCTGGTACTGCTCCAGTGCGCTGGCCAGCGCCGCGACGACATGGGTAGGCGGGGTGTAACGCCACTGGCCGGTACGCTGCATATACGTCCATTGCTGGTACAGATCGAGCGACAGTGAATGGCTATTGCCTTCCGCTTCCATTAATGCGCTACGGCGGGCCAGTACGAAGCCCATGCCCGGTACGCCTTCCAGACATTTATTACTACTCGCAATCACCGCATCAAAGCGCAGGCTGCGGCTATCGAGTGGTAAGGCGCCGAAGGCACTCATGGCATCGATGATCAGACGGCGGCCGGCAGCATGTACGATGTCAGCGATTTGCTGCAGCGGATTCAGGATGCCGGTACTGGTTTCTACATAAATCACGCCGACATGGCTGATCTCAGGATGAGCTGCCAGATAGCTGCGTAATTGTTCGGTATCGATGGCCTCGGTTTCGCCTGCATCCAGCACGGCGCAGGCGCGCCCCATCATCTGGGTCAGCTGTGCCATGCGCTTGCCGTAAGCACCATTCACCAGTACCAGCAATTTGCCGTCTTTAGGCAGCAGGCTGCCAATCGCGGCTTCGACCGCAAAGGTGCCCGAGCCTTGCAAGGGAACGCAGACAAATTCGTCGTCAGCCGGATTTATAATGGCGAGTAATTGCTGGCAGACGCTGGCGGTCAGACGATTAAAATCAGCATCCCAGGAACCATAATCATGCAGCATGGCGGTTTTGGTTGCCAGGCTGGTGGTCAGCGGGCCGGGGGTGAGCAGGATGGGATCACGCATATCAGGACTCCTTGGTAAGTGGTTGTTGCCAACGGCGATGACGGTTTTCGAGCAGGCCAGTCAGCATTTGCAAAATCAGGTTGATGAATAATGAGGTCACAACGATCAGGGTCGCCATTGCTGCTGCAGCAGCGGTATCTCCGGCATCATCCATATTCAGTACTGATACCGATGCCAGCACGGTGTCCGGGCTGTACAGGAAAATCACGCAGCTGACCGTGGTCATGGCAGAGACAAAGAAATAGCGGAATACGTCAATCAGCGCAGGCAGGCACAGGGGCAGGGTGATGCGCCAGAACAGGGTAAGCCAGCTGCGCCCCATACTCTGGCCTGCGGCCTCAAATTCCTTGTCCAGCTTGCGTAATTGCGTACTCAGGGTCAGGTAGGCGGTAGTGTAAAAGTGCATGATGGTCGCCATTACCATCAGACTCATGCCGCCATACAGGAAGTGCAGCGGATGCGCAGGCTGATTGAAGCAGAAAATATAGCCCAGACCCAGTACCATGCCGGGTATCGCCATCGGCCACCATGCCAGTTGTTGCAGGCAGCGGCTGAGCCAGTGCTGGCTGAATTTTTTCAGGCTCAGATAGCTGCTCACCGTGACCAGCACCGTGCCACCCAGCGCGGTCAGCAAGGCCAGTTGCAGGCTGTTCAGAAAGGCTGACCAGCCACCGCCATCGACCGCATCAAAATTGAAATGACGCAGTGTGAGTTCCATTTGATATGGCCACAAACGGATCAGCGCTGCATAAATGCCGGTGCCAAACAGAGCCAGCACAAACAACAGCATCAAAGCGCAAAGCAAGCCCAGCAGCGCATCACGCCAGACATTGCGCCGTATTTGTAAAGTCAGGCTGCGTGCGCTCAGACCGGCTTCCGGGCGACTGGCGGTATAGCGTTCCAGTGCAAAGCTCAGCAAGGCCGGGGTCAGCAGTAGCAGTCCTATCACCGCACCCTGAGAAAAATTCTGCTGGCCGATGACTTGTTTATAGGCTTCCAGTGCCAGCGTCTGGGTCTGGCCGCCTATCACTTTAGGAACGCCAAAATCCGTCACCACCATCGTCAATACCAACAGCGCGACCGACAATAAGGCAAAGCGTATACCGGGCAAAGTAATGCTGAAAAACTGGCGCATGCGGCTGGCGCCCAGGCTTTGCGCTGCTTCGTAAAGGCGTGCGTCGGCCACGCTGAGCGCGGTGCTGAGGATCAGGATGGCATGCGGCAGCGTGTAAAACACCTCGCCGATGACGATGCCTATCGGCCCGTAAATACTGTGTGATCCCAGCCAGGATTTCAGTAAGCCCTGATTGCCAAATAAATAGACCAGAGAAATCGCAGGCATCAGCGAAGGGCATAACATAGGCAAGAGCAGCAAGCCACGTAATTGGCGGCGCAGCGGCAAGGCCGAACGCATCAGCGCAAAGGCCGCCAGCAAGGCAACAGGTAACACGATGGCCAGCGTGATCAGCGCCAGTTGCAGACTGCTGGCGGCTGCCTGCCAGATTCTTGCTTCGCTGAGTACAGCAAAGAAATGCTGCAAGCCTATCCATTCGCCAGCCTGATTTTGCAGCGCTTTTTGCAGTATGCTCAATACTGGCCAGACCAAAAAGAGCAGCAGTAAAGCCGCCGCTAAGATCAGCAAGAGTTTGCCGAATGCGTCGCTCCAGGCGTGCGATGAGATGGAGCGCAACAATGCAGATGTTGATGGCGTTTGCATGGCGTCCGCCGTCTGCAGCGTCGTTCTGGGCGCGTTCATGCAGACTCCGTGTCGAATACGGTCAGGCTGGCTGGCGGTAAATGCGCGCACACCATTTGTCCGGCCACCAGCTGGCTATAGGCGGGATCACGCTGATGTAACTCCACCTCAAAGCGGATATCACGTTGCTTGCACAAAGACAGGGTGGCACGGCGGCGGCCAGCCAGAAAATCCACTCTTTCGACTATCGCCATCCATTGATTGGCTTGCTGGCTGTGCGCCTGCCATTCGCTTTGTATCTGCACATGCTCAGGACGGCAGAATACTTCCAGCTGTTGTTTGCCTGGTGTCGCTGTTGCATGCAGCTGCAGCGTTTCACCGGCCAGTTGCCAGTGCTCGCTCTGATGCTGCGTGATTGGAAACCAGTTGCAGCGTCCGACAAAATCAGCCACAAAACGATTTGCAGGCTGGTGGTAGATTTGCTCGGGTGTGCCGCTCTGTACGATGCGTCCCTGATGCATGACCGCGATGGTATCTGACAGCGCAGCGGCTTCATCCTGATCATGTGTCACCATGATTGTGGTGACGCCTAGTTTTTCTTGCAGGCGGCGCAGCTCGGCCTGCAAATGATCGCGCACCTGCGCATCCAGTGCCGACAATGGCTCATCCAGCAATAACAGGCTGGGCGCAGTCGCCAATGCACGCGCCAGTGCCACTCTTTGCTGCTGGCCACCTGATAGTTGTGCCGGATAGCGTTGTTGTATGCCTTGCAGGCCGATCAGATCCAGTAATTCATCAACCCGTCTTTGTTTAGCATGACGGCTGTCGCGCAAAGCAAATGCGATATTGTCACTGACATTCAGATTGGGGAATAAAGCATAGGATTGAAACACGATGCCGTAATGACGCTCAGCCGGTGGCAAGCATGAAATGTCACGGTTACCCATCAGGATTTGCCCCTGATCTTGCTGCTCCAGACCAGCGATGATACGCAGCAGTGTGGTTTTGCCACAGCCGGATGGCCCCAGCAGGCACAGGAATTCGCCTTTGCGTATATCCAGGCTGATGTGATCCAGTACCTTGGTTGTGCCAAATTGCTTGCTGATATCGCGGCAGCGCAGCCAGGCTTCTGTGTGAGGCTGCGCTAATGGTGCGCTCTGTGCTGACTGTGCTGACTGTACTGTCGGCAGATCGTGTAAATGCATAATTTTTTCCTGAACAGCGTGCTTTGCATAGCACGCTGCGCTGACTCATGTTGACGCAACAGACCAGACGCGGAGGCTGTCCACGCCTGCCTGCGACGGCTGCTTGCCGGGCAATCTGGCCCGGCAAGGCCTGCTGCTTTATTTGCTGACTGGTTTCGGTTCGGTTTTGGCGTCGTAACGCTTGCTCCATTCTTTCAGGATGCGTTCACGCTGTTCCGCGGCCCAGCGCAAGTCCTGCTTGATCAGCAGTTGCTCATAATTGGCAGGGATGTAGGCATTGGGTTTGGCGACGCCTGGATAGGCCACGATGGCGAAGTTCTTTTCATACTGTTCATTGGCCGAACGCGATGCCGCCCAGTCGGCCAGTTTGCGTGCTGCTTCCGGAAATTTTGTGCCCTTCATGATGGCAGTCGCTTCCAGATCCCAGCCCAGACCTTCTTTTGGAAAAATCAGGTCTATCGGTGCGCCGGATTCTTTCAGCTTGGCAGCACGATATTCAAACGCGATCCCGATAGGGAATTCGCCAGCTGCGGCTTGCTTACAAGGTTTGGAGCCGGAGTGCGTATATTGCGCGATATTCTCATGCAGCTTGTCCATATACGACCAGCCTTCCTGTTCGCCAAACAAATGCAGCCAGGCAGTCACATCAAAATAGCCGGTGCCACTGGAGGCTGGATTTGGCATCACGATGCGGCCTTTGTATTCAGGCTTGAGCAAGTCTTTCCAGCTTTCCGGTTTTTTCAATCCCAGTTTGGCTGCTTCAACAGTGTTAAAGCACAAGGTCGCACCCCAAACATCCATGCCTACCCAGGCTGGCGGGTTCGCGCTGTCTACATAGTTTTTGCTGAGCTTGGCGACGTCTTTCGGTGCATAGTGCTGCAGCATGCCTTCTTTATCCAGAATCAGCAGCGAGCTGGCCGCCACCCCCAACACCACATCCGCTTGCGGCGCAGCTTTTTCAGCCAGCAGCTTGGCCGTGATGATGCCGGTGGAATCACGCACCCATTTGATTTTCACATCCGGATATTCTTTTTCAAACTGCGCCTGATACGCCTTGAGCTGATCGGCTTCCAGTGCCGTGTACACGGTCAGTGTGGTATTGGCCAGCGCGTTAGCGCATTGCAGCGACAGCAGAGTGGCACAGCTGAGTACAAATTTTCGCAAAGTCATGACGGTTTCCTTGTTAGGGTTGAACAGGTGGCGGATAAACACTGCACGCTGCGCACTGTAACAAGTGAAAATGACAGGCTAATGACATCTAGATGACTTGATATTTCTGTTTGTTTTAAATGATTCTTAGATTCTATTCGGTCTTAGTGATAGCGCCGCTTGCGGTCGATATAGCGCCATAGTTTTGGCAATTGGCTGCCTGCTCTGTATGGCACAAAGCAGCTTTTTAATGACAGACTATCGCTTGGTCAGCTGCTGGTGATTTCATCTCGCTGTGTCAGTAACTGGTAAATACGAACTTGGCTTGATCTTGAAAAAAGTCTATAATGAGACTTAATTAAATCCAATGTTAGACTTTATTGGCTTTGGGTGAAGTGAAATCAGTAGCAGTGGCATGTGCGTTTTTATGGATGAAAGCGGAGGTGAATATGGCAGTCAGCATCAAAAAAGGTGGCGATAAAATAGGCGGTGGTCCGGTCTTGCCACCGATGTCAGGCCTAGCAGTACGCAGCAAATCTTCATCTGCCACCACTGCTGCAACAGAAAAAACTTCAGCCAAGGTACTGACGATGCCTTTTCGTGGCAATGTGACCGAAGTGATACACCATATGCGCAATGGGGTCAGTGCTGAACTGGTGCCTGTGATTGCGCGTCAGTTTGGTATGACGCAGGATGGCTTGTTTGAGCAATTGCGTCTGCCGAAAAGCACCATGAAATCCCGCATCAGTAAAAATGGCTTACTGTCTTCTGCTGAGCAGGACAGAATGTACCGTGCTGACAGAGTCTGGAAGCGCGCTTTGAGTGTGCTGGAAGATGAGTCGGCGGCACGGCAGTGGATACGCGGCGTCAACCGTGCGCTGGGTGGCGAAACGCCTTTATCGCTACTCGATACCGAGGCGGGTTATGAGCTGGTGCTCGACACCTTAGGAAGGATAGAGTACGGCGTGGTGTCCTGATGTCGGCGCAACTGGTCTGGCGTATCGCTAAACATACGCCACAATACCGCGCCGATGATTTGAGTGGCGGTGGTGCCAAAGCAGTCGGCGGGCGCTGGAATGCCAAGGGTAGTGCGGTGGTGTACAGCGCTTCCAGTATTGCACTCGCGACGCTGGAGACACTGGTGCATCTGGGTGACCAGATCGCGATCCGCAATGCCTTTCTGGTGCAGATCACCATACCGGCTAAAGTCTGGAAAGAACGCGAAGTGATAGAAGCCAGCGAGCTGGATCCGACCTGGCTGGCCGAGCCACCAGGCTCCGCCAGTATTGATTTTGGTACGCAATGGCTGCAGGGGATGAGCGCGCCGCTGTTGCTGGTGCCATCCATCATCGTGCCGGAAGAATACAATGTGTTGATTAATCCCGCCCATGCTGCGGCCAGACAAATCAGCGCGACCGTGAAGCGGCAGTTTATTTACGATCCGCGTTTGTGAGCTGATATCAGCTGCGCCTCAACCCTGATTCAGCTTAACAGCAGCCTCGGATGTAGCCTAAGCTGCAGCGCTGGATGCAAGCGCACCCGCCCAGAAATCGCGCAGGCTGGCCAGCAATTCCGTCTGAAAATCTGGCCGTATCGGTGCAAATTGTGGTGCCGCCAGGATGCGCTGCAAATATTCAGGATAATCCAGCGTCTGCCACAAACCGCGTATCAGCGCATAAGTGCGCAATAGCAGCGCCACCCCGCGCCCCGCTGGCAACTGCAAAGCCTGATCAACGCGCTGGCCGGTGCTGACCAGGGTCTGGGTCAAGGATGTTTTAAATTCCAGTAAATACGCTTCACTCAGATTCTGTTCCAGCACGCTGTAGGCCATCGCATCCAGCCGCAGAAACTCAGGATGGGTCGCGATGTATTCGCAGACTTCCTGCAGCAAACCATCCAGTCCTTGCGCCAATGCCGCACTCTCCAGATAGCTGCTGATACGGCGCAGTAAGCCATCAAATTCCTGCGCTAACAGCGCAACAAAAATTTCCTCTTTTGTGCGGAAGTACAGGTAGACCGTGCCTTTCGCGAGGCCGGACGCCTGCGCAATTTGTGCGGCCGAGGGCAGTTGATGGCTGTCGCGCACAAACAGCTCACGCGCCGCTGCCAGGATGGCGTTGCGGCGTAAGACTTTATCGTCGTCGGACAGGGCTCTTTGCTTCATGGGTGCGTGAGGGTGGGGGATACAGTGGTCAGACATTGTAGCTGTTCTGGGCTATAGCCGCAGCCGTGGCGCACATCACAACGCAATCGCAGCGTTCAGCCCTGCAACTGCTCCGATTCAAGGATCAGCAGCTTAGGCATTGGCGCCGCTTGTTGCGCTGATTCTGCTTTGCCTGCATAAGCCGACTGCGCCAGTCTCAACATCGCGCCTGCCACCACCGAAATCCCAACCGGGCGATAACGTGCCGGCAGCAGCCAGCGCAACGGACGCAACACACGCAGCGCAATCGCTTCACCGCTTCTGTGATCCGGCCGCTGTTGTCCTTCATTGTCGAGTAAAGCAGGACGCACGATGCCCAGCGTGCCAAAGCCCAGCGCCGCCAGATCACGCTCGGTTTCAGCTTTTACCCGCAGATAAAATGAGGATGCCTTGAGCGCCGCACCCAGCGACGAGTTATAGACCATGCAGTTCACACCCGCTGCCCGCGCCATCGCCGCACAACGCAGCACCAGATCATGATCGGTCTGGTAAAACGCCGCCTGCGAACCCGCAAGCGCCATCGTGGTACCGAGCGCGCACAACAGCACATCAGCCTGCCAGATTGCATCGTCAGCCTGTAGCTGATTGAAATCACGGATTGGATTGTGCAGGCGGGCATCATCAACAAAGCCAGTCAGCGCACGGCGCGTCGGTGCGCACACCTGGGTTACGCCAGGCAAGGCCAGCGCTTGCCGTATCAGTGATTGCCCGACCAGCCCGCTGCCGCCCAGTATCAGGATACGCAATTGGCTATTCGTGGCTGTCTGTGAGATTTGCATGATGCCTTCGGCTCCGTGGGTTTCAGTTTTTCATGAGAGTGTACGCGACTTTGCTTTGTATGCTGCGTGGCGTAAAGCGATTGCTAAAGATCGTGAGCTTATTCATCAGCCCCGGCACCACGCTGAGTTTGCCTTTGAACATAGCCTGCAAACCGATGTGCGCCACTGGCCGCGATTGCATCATCACCAGCCTTTGATACAGCGTTGGCCGCTGACCCGACACCGCCAGAAAATTTGTCGCTGTAATCCCCGGTGACAGCACGCTGACCTTCACGCCATACGGCGCCAGCTCCTGATGCAGCGCCTCGCCAAACAACAGCACATAGCCCTTACTGCCTGCATACGCCGCGTAAGTCGGCGTCGCCTGATAGGCCGCGATACTCGCAATCAGCAACATATAACCCCGCCCGCGCTGCTTCATCTGCTGGCCAAACACATGCGTGAGCCGGGTCAGGCTCAGCATATTCAATTGCATCATGTCCAGTGTCTTTTCCAGTGGCTGCTGCAGGAATTCGCCATACAAACCATAGCCCGCATTATTGATCAGAATATCAATCGCTATCCCATCCGCATCCAGCCCCTGTTTCAATTGCGTAGCCGCATCCGCCGCCGTCAAATCCAGCCCCGTCACCCGCACCTGCACCCCATGCTGCGCCCGCAATTGCGCCGCCAGCTCTTCCATAGGCGCAGTCCGTCGCGCCACCAACACCAGATTCGCCCCCCGCGCCGCCAGCAAATGCGCAAAATCCACCCCAAAGCCACTGGATGCCCCGGTAATCAAGGCCCATAAACCGCGAATGTCTTGCATATTTCCATCCTTTTCCATGCTGGATTTGATTAAATGACTATTGGTCAGTTGTATTCTAAAAATAAATGACCGTTGGTCATTTGAGTGCATCGTAAATCTGCTGTTGAGGCTTGTCAATAAAAAATATCGTATTTAGCAGGGCGGGGATGCCGCTTATTTATCGTCATCTAAGACATTTTCCGCTTAAAAATCGCCATGACAGTCTGATAAAACACAGTTTGTCGATGAAATTACTTCAAGGCTAGTTTTTTGCTTAACAAACTGACCATGCCTGACATATAGTTGCTGTTTTGTATCGAAAATCGGCAAAAGTCATGAGCGACAATAAAGAGAACATCATCTATTTCCCTGTTGATCAGGGCGAACAGGCCAGACAGCCTAAAGCAGAAAATTTGCTGGCGCGCGATGTGTACAAGCGCATTGCCGATTTATTGGAGCGAAGCGACAAAAAATTAAATGGAAAACTGGACGTTGAATTAGATGATTTGCGTGCGCATGAAGCCATTCTGATCGATGGCGGCAGAGGCACCGGTAAGAGTTCTATTCTCGTGAATTTACCGCTATACCTGAATCAAGAGCCTGAGCTTAAGGATAAATTATTGATCCTGAAACCGGTGGACCCTACTTTGCTGGAAGACGGTGATGACTTATTCCTCAATATTATTGTGGCGGCTTTGCTGCGTGATAAACAGATTAAAGATGCGCTAAGTCGCGTAGATCATAAAACCGAGGCATTTTATGAGCAATTGCAGCGCCTGGGCACGGCCTTAGAAGGCGTGCAAAAGCAAAAGAATGAATTTGGTCTGGATAAATTACGTGCATTCATCGGCAATCATGGCATCGCCGATGAAGTCCATAAGTTATTTGGTCTGGCCTTAGGTGTCACAAACAAGCGCCTGATAGTCTTACCTATCGACGATGTAGACACTTCATTACAGCATGCGTTTGAAAATCTGGAAGTGGTCAGAAAATATCTTGCTTCGCCATACGTAGTTCCTATCATCAGTGGTGATTTAAATCTTTATCGTGATGTGACCTGGCGTGAATTTTATGGACGTATTACCGATAAAGTGAAAGACCATGCAGAAGGGGTACGCCGTACAGCGAATGAGCTTGCGATCGAATATCAGCGCAAGGTTTTACCTTTACCTCGCCGAGTTAATGTTCCTGACGTGATGGAGTATTTGTGTAAGAAAGATATTCTGCTTATAAAGGGCGACAAAAAGCTATTGTCATTTGCAGATATGTATGACTTGTTGATATTGATACTAAACGGTGCAGTTAACGGGCGTGATAACAGTTACCTTGAGCTTCCGGTTTCGTCGGTCAGGGAGTTGTCACAATTGATTATTTCGATTGGCGGTAATCTTGCAGATTTAGCGCCGCATTTGAGTAGAAATAAACGTAGTACAGATGCTGTAGAAAATGACGAGGATAAATTAAATGGTGTGGATAAAAATCCTTACTTCGATCAGATACTGAATCAACGAACTGTTAACAGTGAGTTTGATAAGTTGTTGAGTCAACTCATAGGAAAGCTTGCAGCCTATTTTTCAATTCACGATAGGGCAGGTGCGGCATATCTGGTCGTCCAAGCTGACCAATACTGGTACAGAATTTGGGGGGGATCAAAAAAAGAATCAAAAAATAAGTCAGAAGGGCAACCACCAGAACAAAAAACAGCTTGCCAAAATCCGTTGAACATCCCTTTGTTCGCTCCTCTTTCGCATTCTGCTCATCAATTTTCAATGTTCGAAAAAGAAGATGGTTTAAAAGAAAATTGGAATCAGCAACTCAAAGAAATAGTACGCAATCCAAAATGGCTACGTGAGCTACCTGAGCAAACTGTTTTGCCTTATCCAAATCTAGATCTGGGAGCGCAAGTGCACAGGCAACTGGCATGGCCTGTTAAATCGACAGATCAGGAATTGAAGCGGGACCATTCAGAGTATTTTGATGAACTGTTGCGGCAGTTGTTGATACATGAGGGATCTTATTCAATTGGGAATGACGCCGTCTTGGTTCAGATTGGACGCATCTTTGAACTTCTTATTGCGAGTTTGACGCAAGATCTTACTGCGGACTATGTCAAGGATTTGCTGCAAAGGCCACCTTTTTATTCTGCTTCAGCTCTTTCTCTTAATACCACGGGAGCTTTTTTGGTGACAGAGTTTGGAAGTAAAAAAGATGCGACGGAGACAAGCGATTTAGTGGAAAACGATAAAAAGAGCGAGAAAATTCGATTTGAAAAATCGATTGATTCGTTTGTTGAAGAAATCAATATCTGGCGAGAGGGACAAAAGCTGGATCAATTTCGTTTGAGTCCTTGGTTGGTCTACTGTGTGTTTCACAAGCTTTTTACACGTGCGGCTTCAGGAGATTCATCGAGAGAAAAGGCTTCATCGGAAAAGAAGAACCTATCGCCCCTATACAGAGTCAAATATGATCTAGAAAGCGGCCAACTCAATTATTCGCCGAATGGACACTTGCCTAAATTTAACTATGTCATAGATGTTGGTATTCGTGCGTTTAATGCAATCTGTGCAGATTTTGGTAGTTTTGAAAAAGGAAGCTTCAGTGGTCAACACAAAAAGATCAGTGATAACGAGGTAGGGACAGCATGGAATAATTTTCATAAGGCCTCTTTGTTTACCCAAAATATCAGTCCATTCTTAGAAAATGTGAATTTCTCTAACGATAGCGATTTCAGTAACACGAAATCAAAATTAGGAGCAGTTGTAGGTAAGCTATACCTTCATCCTTTGGGACAGATGTTGAAGAAATCACTGAGAGAAAAAGAAGTTGTTGTGATTGATCAACCTTTAAAAAGTCTTCGAGTCCTGTCTCAGGATGAAATTTCAAAGGATGAAATCGCAATGAACAACCTTTTACGTAGTGAAATTGACGGGGTGTTACTCCAATTTGTTGGCGAAAATTTCAATGAACGTTTGAAGATTTTGTCAGAGCAACCTAAGAACATAAAAGACAAAGTTAAGACCAGTTTTTTAAGAGGACTTTCTACGACACTTCAAAGGTATCTCAAGGGATATTTAGTAAGTAAGAGTGGAATACACGGCAGTAGTCATTTGGCTCGATTTATAAAAGCGATAGAACTAGTTCCAAGTGATTTAAATGCTTAAGCCGGAGATTATTCAACTTGGTATCAGCACTTGCTTCTGTAGTTCGGCTTTCGCTACGCAACTGAAACAACACCTGCTCAGCCCCGACCCATGCCATCTGATGGAGCACAGCCATTTTCACGCTGCCTGTCTGGACGTGTTGCAGGCTGACCTGGACAGAGACTGGCCGCGGCGTTTTCGTCTAAATGAAATCCGGCATGGTTTGCAAATCGTGTGGCCGCAAACGGCCTTGCGTGGTCCTGCATTCAGTAGCCTGGATTATTTGTATGAACAGCTGTTTATCGCAGATGGTGATGCGCTGCGTTATCGCGATGGGCAGGAGCAGGATTATGTGCGCTTTTGTGCGCAGCTCGATCCGGCGCTGGTGGTGGGTTGGAAGTTTGCGCAGCATCTGATGTCGCCGCATAGTCTGACTACCTACGATATGCAGCGCATCGTGGGGCAGCAGCAGGCTTTGTTCAGTCCGGCTGCAGTCGATGGCAATGCGGTCGCGGAAAATCATGTGCATCTGGGCGGCGTGCATACCAGCGGGCTTGCTTTGTTATTGGGTGTACTGGCTCCGGATAGCGATCACCTTAAACAGCATCCTCAGCATTCGACTTTGTGCGAACTGCAGCGTGTGCTGCATGGTTTGTTGACGCGCGCGAGCTGGCTGCCTGAGTCCTATGAGTATGGGGCAGAACCAACATGCGATGCCACGCTCAATTTGCTGCTGCAAGATAGTCTGGGCGAGCGTTGGCGCACCCAGCCGCAACGGCGTAGCGACTGGCAGTTGATTGCGCAGCAAAGTGTGCATGCCTCAGTGCGCGATCCGGCCTGGCTGCGCCAGCAAATGGCAGTCGCGATGTTGGCCGGGCGCGTTGCCCAAGCCTGGTTATGGTTGCTGATCTGGCTGTGGCGGCATTATCAAAGTCCGCAATGCCCTTACGCGCTGCGCGTACTCATCATTTATTTTTTGAATCGTCTGATGCATTTACGGCGCGAGCTGATTATGGATGGTCAGGGCTTGACGCGCTTCGTGGCTTATTACGACAGGCCATTGCGCTGGGGTGAGCAGCAACCCAATCATCTGAATGCCGCGCAAGTGCTGTTCCAGCATCCCGACGATGTGGCAGAACTCAAGGTAACGCGTTCCAAATTCAATCCCGAGGAAATCGGTTTGTGGTTGCGTCAGCTTGCCAGCGCGACTGGCGTGGCTGCGCCGCAGGGGCTGGCGCCTTTGCCTGCGGACGAGGCTGCAGCGTACCGTACATTGATGGATCGCTGGCATTTCTGCATACATTTTTTACGCATCCCTAAATTCCAACATCATCCGGAACTGGTGTGGCGGGAGGCGCGCCAATTACGTGAACAATGCCTGTCGCAGGCGGGCTGGGACAGGCCGGAATTGCTGGGCCTGAGCAGCCGTTTTCCGCAGGATATGCGTCGTCAATTGCTGCCGGTGCGCTGGGTGCGCGGCCTGGATGTGGCTGGCGATGAAAATCTGGTGCGGGTTGAAACCTATGCGCCTGCATTGCGCTGGCTGCGTCAGGGTTTGCAGCATCAGGCAGAGCGACAGGAGTCTGTCGCGGGCTTGCATTTGAGTGTGCATGCGGGTGAGGACTATGCCCATCCTTATTCCGGCATGCGCCATCTGGATGAAACCGTCCAGTTTTGCGAGATGCGTTCCGGCGACAGGCTGGGACATGCGCTGGCACTGGGCATACGTCCGCGCGACTGGCTGCAGCGTCATGGTGACATGGTGGTGCCGGTCGATGAGCATGTCGATAATCTGGTCTGGGCCTGGCATTATGCGGGGGTGATGGCAGAGCGCCTGCCCTTAGCGGCGCAAGTCATGCCTATGCTGGAGCGACGCATACGGCGCTTTTTGCGCTATGTACCGTGGATGCATCCGGCTTGTCTGGATTGGCTGCAGCCGGGCAGTACTCTGAAAGCAGCGCATGAACAATTTGCCTGCAAGGCCGACGCGCATATCACGTGCACCCATCCGGAAACCTTATTCAAAGCCTGGCAGTTACGCCGCAATTGCAGCTGGCAATTGAAGCAGGCCGAGCTGTCTGGTATTTGTGATGCGGAATCGGCGCAGGCATTACCGGATCGCTATAAGCTGATGAAGCCTTGTACCCCGCCTGCGCAGTTGCAGGGTGATGCAAGTACAGCTGAAGCAGCATCGGATTATTTGCCCGATGTACGTTTGTTCCGCGACCGCGCGCGCTGGTTAGATATGCAGAAGGGCGGCAAGCCAGCACCGGCCTGGGGTTGTCGCCAGACCCATGCGGCTTTGCCTCAGGTCAGAGTCTCGCTGAGCGGGCCTGAACACAGCGACAGTCGCTGGCAGCAGCAAGCTTTAAATGCGCTGGGCACCCTGAGCGATCAGCATACGGAAACCGAGCTGGAATTTATGGAAGCTTTGCAGGATTATCTGCTCGATCTGTACGATGCGCGCGGCTTGATGATAGAGGTGAATCTGACCAGCAATGTGTATATCGCAAGGCTGGAAAGTTTCAGTGAACATCCGGTATTCAGATGGTATCCGGTCTCGGAAAGCGTGCTCAAACCGGGCGAAGCGGCTAACCGCTTTGGTCTGCGCCGTGGTCCGATCAAGGTCTGCATTAATACCGATGACCCCGGCATCATGCCGACCACACTCAGAACCGAATTTGCCTTGCTGCGCGCCGCCGCGATGGAGCATGGCGCCACCCGCACCGATGCCGAAAGCTGGACCGAACGCCTGCGCCAAACCGGCGTGCAGGAATTCCGCCGTAAACATCAGGCTGTGTGGACCCAGCGTAGCGTGTGAGGCGCTTGCAGGGTGTATGACACATCTGTGGCTGAAGATAAACACAGAAAACTTCTTAAAAATTTAACTCAAATAAAAAAGAAAAGGGATAAACGATGGCTGAAAACGATTTAGCTGTGAATACGCAGAATCAAAGTGACACCACCGCGCTTGCGGCAAATGGGGCTGTTGAACCAGTCGCAGATACGGCGGCTGATGTTGCTGTGGTATCGGCGCCAGCACCAGACGCGGGCACCGATTTGGCGCCCATCGTTGATCCGGCGCAGCTGGAGGTGCCGTTTAATACTGAGGCGATGGGCTTGATCGCTGCTGCGAAAACCAAACTCTTAGGCGAGATTGATACCTCAATCCGCTGGTATGCGGAAAAGGCACCGCAGCGTGGCTTAAAGGCCAGACGTTTGCGGTTTTGGATGATCACCTTTGGTGGCTTGTCTGCTGTCGTGCCTTCGCTGACGCAGATGCATTTGCCAGAATGGCTGGTTACGTGGATAGGCCCGACGATCTCGCCGATGTGGACCTCGGTACTGATTGCACTGACGGCGACCCTGTATGCGTATGAACGTTTTTATGGTGACGCTGAAGCCTGGATGCGCTTTGTACTGGCGCAACAACAGTTACAGCGTTTGCGCGAAGAATTTGAACTGAACTGGCTCACGATACAGGTTTTACGCGTGGGTCAGCCCGATCTGGGTAAGGAAATGGCCGAGCTGATCCGCGTATCCCGCGCACGCCATCGCATCATCCAGCTCGAGACTGAGCAATGGACAGCGGCGTTTAAGGCTGGTCTGCAAGCGACTACGCCTAAGCAAGTGGAAGAGAAGGGTGCTTCCCCCGAAATTTAGTTCCCCAAAGGTGACGTAAAATCAATGACACTTTGGAAAAACAAATGATAAACAGGATACCAAAAGCAGCTTACACGGCCGAGTTTAAAGAACTGGCCGTTAAACCTGTTTCAGATGGTGAAGCCATCTCTGTAGTTAAAGAAACAAAATCAAGAGAATCTCGCTGCATGACATTCACCTGATGGTGAACTAATTATCTAGTGAAGATCACTCTTGCTGATCAATCGAAAAGCGCCGATAAACTCAACAACAATCTTCGGCATATAGCTATAAAAGGAAAGAGATGGACTCATTTACGATTGCTTGCGACAACATGTTCAGCACTGACGATAACACCGCGCATTTCATCGAGGCCATGTTTAGTGAGAAATTTGATCTCGCTTCTGATTTGCCAGAAATGCTGATCAGAATTCATCCGGCAAAGAAAACGTTATTTGAACATTTACATCGTGAGAATCTACAAGAAAGACCGGGCTCTGAGAGGAACGTCATCGAGTTCAATGTCAATAAATCATCAGGTGGAAGCGAATCTATTCCTTATAGCCGCTTACGAGGCGTGAATCCGAAAAAAGTGATTCGAGAAGTCGACGTTGATGGTTTCGATAACAATGCAAATCCTGTTATTCGAGAGCTAGATAATGGTAGCCTGCGTATTGTGTTTTGCAACTTGCCACCAATCTCCTATACAGGTGATTCCGAGTTTGATATGAATGACTTTGGCAGCAAATTGCTAAAGTCTAGCGAAGCCAGAATTATCTGGGAAGATCGAGATGTTTTTTATGTTTCACATCCGATTCCCGAAACGATAGATGACATCCAGAAATTCATTCAAAACTATAGCGGCACAAAGAATATTACGACTGCAACTACCACTATCAATTCAAAAAGCAAGGCTCCTTTTTGCGAACGTGCGATTGCGTATGTCAAATCGACTCTTGCACCAACCGACACATCCAATTCCCTTGGCACTGTTGACTGCAACTTCTCTCAATTAGTCGATCATCTTTTTACACTATACGTAGTGGACGAACCACAGGGCTTGGTCTTCATTCAAGACTATCATCTGGAAGCAGAAAATATGTCGCATGAAGCGCTACGTGAAATTGGTTTGCAAAATTTGCGATCGCTTTTTCAGAAAGAACTCAAGGTCAAAAAAATGGGCGACATCTTCGGGATATTCGTCAACCATAATTTTGAAGCGAGCGGCCTTTTGTTAGATGAACTCTGGGATCAAATGCTGTGCTCATTGATCGACAACTCTTTTGTGGTGGCCGTACCCTCCCGCGACGTTCTTGCATTTTGTGATAGCCAATCAATAGAAGGAATAAAGACCTTACAAGAAGTCGTTCGTCGCACCTACGCTGAACCAGCAAATCCTAACCATCTTCTCAGTCAGGATCTCTATCAACGTATCGATGGGAAATGGGTAAAATTCAATCCTGCACAGATACAAGATCAACAAGCAGAAGACGATCACTTACAGCAAAAGCTCCGAAAAAATGCGGACAAATTGCGTCAGCTCGTCAAAGAAAAAATGAATGTTGAACTCAATTACGACGCCAAAAGCATTGGCTGGATCAACAGCTACATCGACAAACTTAGTGCAAAAGACGAGCTCAAAAATAAAGATAGCTTAATCCAACTATTGGCAGCATTTTCTGGCGAGTGCTTTGTTCAAAACTATGGTGGAAAATGGTCCACTCAACAAGTGGGCGTCGTCTTGAGGATTGGAGATCGAACTATCGACCCATTTCGTTTAGTCCGTCTGCAAATGGAACGCCAGCTTTCCGACAATCTCAGCGTTTTCAACCTCTATGAAGCAGAAACTGTGCACGATCCACTGGAAAAACAAAAACGCACACACGCTGCGGCGGAAATTCCCGGACTAGATGCAGGTGCCGTTAAACGCTATGTGGTGACGCCGCCGCCTTGGATTGCGAAAGACCCACTAAAAAAGCTCTTTGATAATGTGGAAAACCTACTGCAACACGGTCGAATCGTGTGGGCTACCTTGATACAAGCGAACCGCGTTCTATTTGAATTGGATCCTAAGACTGGCCTAACAGGTGCAGCCGCCGAACTCTTGTATGATCCGACTGGAAATACTTCGGTCGAAGACATGCTCCCAGTGAGCAAAAGCATTTTGCAATTGCATTCAGAGAACGTATCGGACCCTGATCTCAACTACATTAAAGATCACCTTAATGCAGAAGTGACTCGTCTCTTCGGCCATTCCGTGCCCGCATCCTTGTCATCCAAGGGACTCAAAATGTCGAGCACATGGATAGAGCGTTCCTATTTCCCGCATGGCGTTATCGTGCTCCCATATTTTCCGGTGCTAATCTCTGACGACTTCCCAGGCCTGGTTCTGCCAGTGCCGAGTTCGTTCTGGCATCAAGATCTGAAAGATCAGTGGCTTGAGAATTTACCTCAAACGACATCAAGTCAGAAGCCGCAGCGATATGTTCCGCCTGCCGAGATCGCCCATCTGCATCCATTCAGCTTGGTTGAAGAAGGTGCCATTTATCTTCTCGGTAATGATTTTCCGCGAGACTATGAAAAAGCGAAGCTCGCCTTCGAGAAAGCAATTTCACAAGGAAGCACGAGTGCCTATGAGTGGCTAGCAAAAATATACGATGATGGCCTCGGCGTTCTTAAGGACGCTGAACACGCGGCAAAACTCAGAGAGAAAGGAATGGAGTTAAATCAACAAAAGAAAGACGCTGAAACTATTAGCGCAAAAACTAATAATCCTGAAGAGAGCAAAACACAAACGCCAGAGGAGCGACTAAAAGTAGAAATCGAAAAAAATGCCCACGATCCACTGCTACAACTATATCTCACTGGCGTGGCACATTACGAAGGGATTGGTGAAGTCAAGAGTGTCGCGAAAGCTCGTACAATCTGGCAAAAGGGTGCAAAATTGGGGGACCGTAGTAGCATGTATAGTTTGGGTTGCATCTACTTCTTTGGTGAACTAGACAAAGCAGATCGACGTACTGGAATGGGTTATTTTGATGAGGCAGCTAAACGAGGCTGCGAAAACAGCAAACGGCTAATCACCCAACGAAGAAAAACACTACTTGGTTTATACGAATGGGGGTTTCGTAAGAAGAATCTTATCGACTAATAGTTTTGCGGATCTAAGAGTTTCACAAGCAAGACGACAAATCGAACGTAGGAATTACAAACCTTTGTAGACGCACGTGGCGGACTGTCAATGGGGTGAACAGGGTCCTTCGGCAAACTGGAAGCGGTGTTGTCAGGTGCTTGATACTGGAATCGCGAAGCGCTAGATGTCGCGGCGCTTCGCGTATTTCGGTTGTTTCGTAAAGTCGGTAAATCGCTGTCGCAGGCTGGATCAAAAATAAGACCGGGGTCAAGCTATTACAAATAAACATTTAATGAATTTCACCAACACGTGCACTCCAATATCCAGGGCGACGTGACTGATGGGCAACCGCAACAACAATTACTGAAACACACAGGCAGGCGCACAGCCTGCCGCGAAAAAAACACATAAAAAAAGCGAGCACCAGGCTCGCTTTTTTGTGGTTCAGTTTAGCTGTAAATCATGCAGCTTTTTTGGCAGCGACAGCTTCCAGATGAACCGGTGTTTCTATGCCGTTTTCCCATTTCGCGATCACAGCGGCGGCGATGGAGTTGCCGACGGCATTGGTGGCGGAGCGGCCCATGTCGAGGAATTGGTCCACGCCCATGATCAGCAACAGACCGGCTTCAGGAATATTGAACTGATTCAGGGTCGCAGCAATCACCACCAGCGAAGCACGTGGTACGCCAGCCATACCTTTGGAGGTCACCATCAACAGCAGCAGCATGGTGATCTGGGTGCTGGTTGAGAGTTCTATGCCGTAAGCCTGAGCGATGAACAACACTGCGAAAGTGCAATACATCATCGAGCCATCGAGGTTGAACGAGTAACCCATAGGCAGTACGAAGCTGGAGATTTTGCGTTTGACGCCGAATTTGTCCAGTGCATCCAGAATCTTAGGATAAGCGGCTTCCGAGCTCGCGGTAGAGAACGCCAGCAGGAAAGGTTCGCGTATCAAAGTCATCAGACGGAAAATCGATTTGCCGAGGAAGATAAAGCCTGCGAATATCAGCAGCGCCCACAGGATGCCGAGGCCCGCATAGAAACCTGCCATGAACTTGGCGAAGGTAACCAGCACGCCCAGACCCTGAGTTGTGATCACCGAAGCCATTGCGGCGAACACTGCTACCGGTGCCATTTTCATGATGGAGCCAGTGATAGTCAGCATCACGTGTGACAATTCATCAATCACGCCAGTCAGTTTTTTACCGGTTTCACCCATCGCAGCCAGCGCAGAGCCGAAGAACAGCGAAAACACCACGATTTGCAGAATCTCGTTATTTGCCATTGCTTCCATCGGGGATTTTGGTACCAGATGGTTCACGAATTCCTTGAGCGAGAAAGCGGCGGTTTTCAGATTGGTGGCTGTACCTACTTCCGGCAAAGGCAGATTCAGGTTGACGCCTAATTGCAGCGCATTCGATAACAGCATGCCGATAGACAGCGAGACCAGCGAGGCGATAATAAACCAGCCCATGGCTTTCACGCCGATGCGGCCTACCGTCTTGGTGTCGCCCAGATGCGCAATACCGATGGTCAGGGTTGAGAACACCAGCAACGCAATGATCATCTTGATCAGGCGCAGAAAGACATCGGTGAAAATGGAAAAGTAACCTGCCAGTTCGGTCGCAAATTTGCTGCCGGCCCAGGTTTCATGACAGCCATATCCAACCGCGATACCAGCCAGCATCGCGACAAAGATGAGCGGGGTCATCGATTTTTTCTTCATACATGCTCCGTGTGAGAGGCAGATTGCGCTGCGGTCTCGTTATGTTAGGGAATGACGCAATGAGCCTCAGTGGCGACACATTGCATACGCGTTGCGGCACAGCTGAAATTCATGAATCGGGTTGATGAGCGTTCAGGGATACTGCACGCGCGACTTCAGTTCGCCGGGGATGTGGGCGCTGATCCGATTGGTCGGTTTAGTCTGCTTTCCGGACTTCTTCTGAGAGAGTTTGAGGATAAACATAATGGGGTCGCATCATGGCACTAAGCGCAGATGCACCATATTGGGGAAAACCACAATTGCCCGTCGTTTTAAGCGGAAATTTGCGAAAAAAGCAGATGAAATTTGATTTTTGGGGTGTTTTAGAGCTTTTTGCTAAGAAAAAGCCCGGTTTTGACTGCATGCAAGGCCGGGTTGCCTGTATGTAGGCCGTATTCAGTCAGGGAGTCTCAAGCTGCATGCGGCTGCCAGCCGTTTTTGCCTTGCCAGACCGCATCAATACTCAGTCTCTTATTTTGGAATGGTGGTCAGTGTGGTGTAGTGCTGCGCTGTGCAGTCCTGTCCTGTCCTGACCTGTCCTGTCTGGACCTCAGATGTGTGGCTGAGGTCCGGAAAGAAATCTGCGTTCAGACGTTGACGCCGTGGCACTTCTTGTATTTTTTGCCGCTGCCGCAAGGGCAGGGATCATTGCGGCCTATCTTGGCTTCTTTGCGTATGGTCTGGGTGGTATAGGTTTGGCGGAAGTTAGGTTTCTTTTCTTCCTGAAAACTGTCCCACCAGCCCATTTCTTTTTCCACGTCGTGGATATAGCCTTTGCCATGTTCCAGCTCCAGCGCGCGGCTGGCATTGAAGTCGGCTGCAATATGTTCGTTGAACCAGTCCTGATCGCTCATTTGCGGGTCCAGCAATTTGTCGGCGAACCAGCCATTGACCTGCTCCGCCATTTCTTTGGCGCACAATGCGGTGGCGACATCGACGATGGTTTCTAATAAAACCGCATCGCCCTCACTCGCGGTACGACGCTGACTGGCCAGCAGTTCGCCCTGGGCCTGCAGATATTCCAGCAATTCCTGACGTGGATTGTCACCCGCGATCACGCGTACCTGCCAGGCGATCAGCGCAGCGGTGCGCGACCAGATCGAGATGCCGGTATTTTCGAACAGGGTTTTGAGTGGCGCGACATTGCCATCGCAGACTGAGGCCAGGCAACGGCCATAGGTTTCTGTGACCACGTCGCCCATCATGCTCTCTATCACTTCATCGCTATAGCTGCCCATCGCGATCATCGGTGCATAGGCGCTGCTGTCACGCCATGAAGCCAGTAAATGCATCGCATACATATGCAGCATGTACTCGCCGTTTTCGGTGATGGCGGGGGTGGTGGCAACCTGCTGCAAGACTTCTGTCAGGTAAGGCGCGAGTTCGGTTTTATTTTCTTCGGCTTGCGCAATTGCAGCACGCGGAAAAGGGGAGGAAAAAAATTCGAGTTGCTCGCGCAGCGCAGGCCAGATGGAAGACATAATTAACAGATTCGGAAAGTAAAGAGTGGTGCAACTTCAGGCTGACCGGGAAGATCAACATGGTGAAAAACACCTAATCGCCCAGTATAACAGCTGCACCTGTTGAAAATTGTGACATCACCATCTTTTTGGTGGGCTTACTCAGTCTGTTGTCCGGCGTCAGCGTTGCTGCGCTTCCGTACAGACTGAGTGCTGTTTTGCTGATCCTGCCCAGCATCGTAGACATGACACACCAGCGCCGGCAGGAAAGCGCTTATGCATCGGTATTTGTCATTGTCATAAGCAGTGCTGACACTGTATATTTGCACAGATATTCAGACTGCATGATGTACTGACGCCAGGCTGTGGTTAGCCCCACGGCTGGCAGCATCGGGCTAACAGAAGCACAGACCAAAATACTCATATTGTGATGCCTGCAGATGCAGGCAGGGACTAAGCATACAGATGGCTTCAACGATCACTCCCGGACTGATTGCGATACATGGCAATCAGCTCGAACAACTAGGCGCGGCCATCTTCAGCTGGCTGCGGCAGCAACCATTAGACGTGCTGGAACAGGAAACCTTCATCGTGCAATCGAACGGGGTGGCGGAATGGCTCAAGATTTCGCTGGCTGCCGAAAACGGCATTTGCGCCGCGACCCGCGTCATGTTGCCTGCGCGTTTTTTGTGGGAATCCTACCGCAGCGTGCTGGGCCCGCAGGCGGTGGCACGTCGTTCACCGTTTGATAAATCCTCGCTGACCTGGCGACTGATGCATATGCTGCCGCAGTTACTGGCGCAGGAGGTGTTTGCGCCTTTACGCCATTTTCTGGCGGATGGTGCGCCTGAACGGCGTTTGCAACTGGCGCAAAAACTCGCAGATTTGTTTGACGGTTATCAGGTATTCCGTTCTGACTGGCTGGCAGACTGGGATGCCGGGCGCGATGAATTGCGCTGTGCGGCGGGCCCGGCTTTGCCTTTGCCGCCGGATCAGGCCTGGCAGGCAGCCTTGTGGCGCGCAGTGATGCAGAGTGTGGATGAACAGCAGCGCTACGGTGGCCGCGCCCATGTGCATCAGCATTTTTTACAGGCTTTGATGCCAGATGCCGCTTCAGATCTGCAGCCTGCTGCAAAGCCTGATGCAAATCCCACCTTGCCGCGCCGCATCGTGGTGTTTGGCCTGTCTGCACTGCCACGGCAAACGCTGGAAGCACTGGGCGCACTGGCCCAGCACACCCAGGTCGTGATTGCGGTGGCCAATCCCTGCCAGTTTTATTGGGGCGATATTATTCAGGGCAGAGAATTGCTGCGTGCGAACCGCCATCGTCAGGAATTACGCGAAGGCCGCGACCTGAGCCAGATTCCACCTGAAGAATTACACAGCCACAGCCATCCGCTGCTGGCTGCCTGGGGCCGCATGGGACGCGATTTCATCCGCATGCTGGATGAGTTTGACGATGCCAATGCGACCCGCGCGAGTTATCAGAATTTGCGGCTGGATTTATTCAGTGAAGGACCCGGTCAGCATTTGCTGGCACAGGTGCAGGCAGCTATCCGTGATTTGCTGCCGCTGTCTGAGCATGCGCGGCTGCCGCTGGCTGCCGATGACCGTTCTGTGCAATTCCATATCGCCCACAGCGTACAGCGTGAGGTGGAAGTCTTGCATGACCAGCTGTTACTGATGCTGGCGGAAGCGCCGTCCGATGCCGGCGGCAGCGTGCTGCGTCCGCGTGACATCGTGGTGATGGTGCCGGATATCGCGCAGTTCAGCCCGGCGATACAAGCCGTGTTTGACCAATATGGGCGTCAGGATGCACGCTATATTCCGTATGAAATCGCCGATACCACAGAGCGTCAGATTAATCCTTTATATATCGCGCTGGAATGGCTGATGCGCTTGCCGCAGCAGCGTTGTCTGCAAAGTGAAATCCGTGACTTGCTGGATGTGCCTGCGATTGCGACGCGTTTCGGGCTGGAAGAAGCCGACTTGCCGCGTCTGGGCAGCTGGATAGAAGGGGCCGGTGTGCGCTGGGGCCTGGATGCCAGCCATCGTGCCAGCCTGGGGCTGGGGCAGGTCGGTGAGCAAAATAGCTGGCTGTTCGGCGTGCGCCGCATGTTACTCGGCTATGCGAATGGCGATGCGGTCGATTTTGATGCGATCCAGCCTTATCCGGAAATCGCAGGTCTGGATGCGGCGCTGGCCGGTTCGCTGGCCGATATGCTGGATAAGCTGATGGTATGGCGCACCGTACTCAGTGAAGTCGCCACACCGGCCGTGTGGGCACAACGTGCGCGCAGTTTGCTGAGCACCTTTTTTGCGCCTGAATCGGAACGCGACAAGCTGTCGCTGGCGCAACTGGAACAAGCGCTGCAAAGCTGGCTCGACGATTGTGAGATTGCGCAATTTGAGCAGGCGGTGCCGCTGGCAGTCATGCGCGAAGCCTGGCTGGGGCAGGTCGAGGAAAGCAATCTGACCCAGCGTTTTGTATCGGGTGGCGTGACGTTTTGCACGCTGATGCCTATGCGCGCCGTGCCTTTCCGTGTGATTTGTTTGTTAGGCATGAATGACGGCGATTATCCGCGCCGCGCCCAGCATGCCGATTTTGATTTGCTGGCCTTGCCCGGCACCCAGCGTCCGGGTGACCGCTCGCGCCGCGATGATGACCGCTATCTGATGCTGGAAGCCTTGCTGGCAGCGCGTGAACGTCTGTACATCAGCTGGGTGGGGCGCAATATCCGCGACAACTCGGAGCAGCCGCCTTCTGTGCTGGTGGCGCAATTGCGTGATTATCTGGCGGCAGGCTGGGATCTCGATCTGGCCAGTCTGACCAGCGAGCATCCTTTGCAGCCTTTCAGCCGCCGTTATTTTGAAGCCGACGGGCCGCTTACTTTTGCACGTGAATGGCGCGCAGCGCATGAAACCGAGGCGCTCGATTGCCTGGCAGATGGTCACGCGACTACGCTGACTGCGCTGGCCGCGATGGAGTCCGGTTACCGCCTCAATCTGTCTGAATTCAGCCGTTTCATGCGCCAGCCGGTGACGTATTTTTTCCGGCAAAGACTGCAAGTCAGCTTCCCGGAACAACAACTGGTGTCGGCCGATGAAGAGCCGTTCAGTCTGAACCGGCTGGATGAATATCAATTCGCCCAATTGCTGTTGCAGGATGACGGGGATCGCGAAACCCTGGACGATGTGCAGCCTGATATGGAGCGCAAAATAGCGCGCCTGGCGCGTGAAGGCGTATTCCCGGTCGGGCAGATGGGACGGTGGTGGCAGCAGCAGTTGTTGAGCCAGCTGGTGCCGGTACGCCAGCAATGGCTGCGCCTGTGCGCGCGCTATCCGCAGCCAGCCGCCAAACATGCGCTGGCGCTGAGTTTTCCGGCAGTGCAGATCGAGGACTGGCTGGATCAGTTGTGGACTGACGGCGCGCACACCGTGTGGCTTGCGATGTCGCCCGCTAATCTGTGTCAGGCTAAGGGCGAAGAACTGCAGGTACGGCCGGATGCCTGTTTGCCTTACTGGTTGCGGCAGCTGGTGTCGGCAGCCTGTGGTGTGGCCGTTCCTGGTTATCTGGTTGGGCGCGATGCCGTGCTGTATTGCCTGCCGCTGTCACAGCAGGATGCGCTGCAGACGCTGGACAGTGTGCTGGCCTGTTGGCAGCGCGCTTGTCAGCAACCCTTGCCGGTTGCACGCAAAACCGCGTTTGCTTTACTGAGCGGGAAAAATCCTGAAGAGTGCTATGACGGCAGTTACACCACGACCGGTGAAAGTCAGGACCCCTGTCTGCATCGCATGTGGCCCGATTTCGCCGCTTTGTCGGCAGAACCCGATTGGGAAGAACTGAGCCGGACTTTATATCAGCCTGTGCTGGACTGGATACAGAGCGCGGTACAGGTACAGCCGCTGCAGTCTTTGGATGGCGGAGCGACAGAACAAAACACAAATCAGTCAGTCGGGGAGGCTGCATCATGAGTCAGCCTTTACATGCCGTCGATTTTCCTTTGCGCGGCGCGCGTCTGATCGAAGCCAGTGCCGGTACCGGTAAAACCTGGACCATCGCCGCGCTGTATATCCGTCTGGTGCTCGGGCATGGTGGCGAGCATGGATATGGACGTCCCTTGCTGCCGACTGAAATTTTGGTCATGACCTTTACCCGTGCCGCGACCCGTGAATTGTCTGACCGTATCCGTCAGCGCCTGGTGCAGGCCGCTGCGTATTTTCGCGGTGAGCCGGGCGCGGAAGACGATCCGTTTTTGCAGGCCCTCAGCGACAGTTATCGTGAGCCACAGCAAGCGCTGCAAGCCGCCCACCGGCTGATGATGGCGGCTGAAGCAATGGATGAATGCGCGATCTTTACCATCGATGCCTGGTGCCAGCGCATGTTGCGTGAACACGCATTTGACAGCGGCTGCCTGTTCGATGAAGAACTGGTCAGCAGCGAAACCAGTCTGCTCGATGATGCGGTGCGCGACTATTGGCGGCAACAAGTGTATCCGCTGCCCGCGCCCGTATTTGCCCAGGTGGCTGAGGCCTGGGCCGATGTGCACGCCTTGCGCAGCGCGATACCGCCTATGCTGAATTATGCAGAACGTTACGCAGAACTGGGTGCGGCATCGCTCGCTCAACTGTTAGCCACCAAACGCGAAACAGAATTGAGCTGTGCGCAGCAATTGAAAAACCAGTGGCGTGCGCTGCTGGAGGAATTACAGCTGTGGTTAGAAAAGCATAGCGCTATCCTCAATGGCAACCGCTTGCGCAAAACGACGCTGGCGGCATTTTTTGAGAGTGCGCAGCAATGGCTGGATCAGGCGCAGCAACTCAGCCCTGACAGCGGTTTCTGGAATGCCTGCGACAAGTTAAGTGCAGACAATTTGCAGACTTGCTTTAAAAAAGATCAGTCCGCCGCGTTGCCGCAGGCTGCCAGCCTGTTACCCGAATTGAAGGCGGCCTTGCTTGGCTTTGAACCGGTGCAGCATGTGATGCTCAAACATGCGGCAGTGCGGGTGGCCCAGCGCATGCAGCAGCTCAAGCAAATGAACCGTCAGTTTGGCTTTGCCGATATGCTGCAGCGTTTGCGTCTGGCGCTGGAATCCGCCAACGGCACGACGCTGGCGCGCCGTATGAGCAGCCAGTATCCGGTTGCGCTGATTGATGAGTTTCAGGATACCTCGCCCGATCAGTACCGGATTTTTGATTTGCTGTATCGCTTGCATGATGCTGACACGCCGCATGGGATTTTTTTGATTGGCGATCCTAAACAGGCGATTTACGGCTTCCGTGGTGCCGACATCCACAGCTATCTGGATGCGCGGCGTGCCACCAGTGGCCGTCACTATGTGTTGAATACGAATTTCCGTTCCTCGGCTGCGTTGGTGGGGGCGGTGAATCAGTTGTTTGAACTGGCTGAAGGGAATTCTGATCAGCCCGGTTATCCGGCCGGGGCCTTCCGTTACCGCACAGCGCAAGGCAATCCGCTGCCTTTCGAACCCGTGCAAGCGAGAGGCAGGGCAGAGCGTTTCGTTACTGTGGCAGGGTCTCCGTCCGCCATGACGCTCAGTTATGTGCAGCAGGAAATGAGTAAAGACGAACTGCATCAGCATGTGTCTGCCGTTTGCGCCGAACAGATTGTGCGCTTGCTCAATGATGTGGACGCCGGTTTTCTTCAGGATGAACAACTGACGCCGGTGAAACCGGCAGACATCGCGATTCTGGTGCGTGATCGCAGCGAAGCCCGAGCCGTGCGGCATGCTTTGCAACAGCGTGGTGTGGCCAGTGTGTATTTATCGGATAAAGATTCGATTTTCGACAGCGATGAAGCGCGTGACATGCTGTTGTGGCTGCAGGCGATTGCGAACCCTATGCAGGCAGCCACTGCACGTGCCGCCTATGCCACCCGCAGTGCCAATCTGTCGCTGCAGGAACTGGCGACGCTGGTCAGTGATGATCTGGCCTGGGAAGCCAGAACGGAATTGCTTAGACAGATGCATAGTATCTGGCAGCGTCAGGGCATACTCGCGATGCTGCGCCGTTTCATTCACGAGCTGCACTTGCCGGCCACACTGCTGGCGCAAACCGGTGGCGAACGACGACTCACCGATATGCTGCATCTGGCTGAATTATTGCAATCAGCCAGTCAACAATTGGATGGCGAGCAGGCGCTGATACGCTGGCTGGCGGAACAGATTCATGATCCCGCTGACAGTGGGGCCGATGAGCTGGTGTTGCGGCTGGAAAGTGATGCCGAGCTGGTACAGGTCATCACCATCCATAAATCCAAGGGTCTGGAATTCCCTATCGTGTTTTTGCCGTTTGCGGCAGCAGCGCGCCCGGTAGCCCGCCGCGCCGGGAAATTGCTGACCTATACCGATGCCGACGGCGTGACGCAACTGGATCTGACACAAAGCAAGGAAGTATTGGAACTGGCAGATGCAGCGCGGCTGGAGGAAGATTTGCGTTTGCTGTATGTGGCGCTGACGCGGCCCCGGCATGCATTATGGATGGGCGTGACGGCGCAAAAAGGGCGCTTCCAGCATTCTGCACTTGGTTATTTGCTGAATGCGGGGAATGCGACAGAAGCGGGTCAACTCGCGCAACTGCTACAGCCCTTACTCGCTAACAGCGCGATTGCCGTGCAGGATAGCAGTGCGCAGTCCGGCCTGAGCAGGCTGATGCGCCAGCAAGCCGCTCCTGTGTTGCAGGATGCGCCCGTGTACACGTCACAGTTTGAACGCAACTGGAGTGTCGCCAGTTATACCTCGATCACCCGTGGTTTGGGTGAAACCCGGCAAGCGCACAGCGCGCTGATGGAAAAACTGTCAGAAGTCGATGATGCCGCATCCTGGCAGCAAGTACAGGATAGTCCCTGGCACCGTTTTCCACGTGGTCCGGTGCCGGGACAATTTTTGCATGAACAGCTGGAATGGCTGGCCGGCGAAGGCTTTGACTTTGTGCATAGCGAACGCTATCGCGCCGTGATGGAAAAGCGCTGCGAACGCGCAGGCTGGGCGCATAGGCAGGACGATGTGATTGCCTGGCTGGCCGCAGTTTGTAGCCGCGAGCTGCCCGCACTGGCTTGTGCGCTGTCCGGTTTGCAGCAATGTGTGCCTGAAATGGAGTTCTGGTTTCCGGCCAGTGGCTTACTCAGTGCAGAACTGGATCAGCTGTGCCGTCTGCATGTGTTGCCAGGGCTGGCGCGTCCTGCCCTGAGCGAGCGCGATATGCATGGCATGTTGCGCGGTTTTCAGGATCTGGTGTTTTGTCATGAGGGGCGCTATTGGGTGATGGATTACAAGTCTAATACCATAGGGCCGAATGATGCGAGCTATCACAGCCAGGCTTTGCAGCTATGCCTGGTTCACCATCGCTATGATGTACAGGGCGTGCTGTACCTGCTGGCCTTACACCGTTTGCTCAGGCAGCGTCTGGGTGAGGACTATGCGCCGGAACAGCATTTAGGTGGTGCGCTGTTTTACTTCATGCGCGGTGTGGCTCATGCTGACACGGCCGGCTGTATCCGTATCGCGCCGGACGCCGCTTTGCTGACGCAGCTGGATCAGCTGTTTCCAGCCCAAACCAGTTTGTAAGTGAGGCGTCTGATGTCGTCTTTTGTATTCTATTCAGTGAGCCAAGATGTCCAGCTTAGAACTTAACCCGGCCCTGCCGCCGCAATCCCAGCCTCAATCTCAGCCAGTCAATCCCGCGCTGCAGGAAATCGCTGCAGTCACCGCTGCCCAGCATGGCTTACCGGCCGCGCTGGATCAACAACTGGAGCTGCTGATGCAGCAAGGCGAGTTGCGCCGTCTTGGCGTGGCATTTACCCGCTTCGTGGCACAGCTGGGCACAGCCGACCCGGTATTGCTGCTGAGTTGTGTGGTGCTGTCAGAGCTAGAAGGACGCGGGCACAGCTGTCTGCGCATTCCCGATTTATTGAACGATCCGGATGCCTTGCTGGGCTGGCCTGCCGGACAGTGGCAGGCTTTGCAAAACAGCGCCGGACCTTTACCCGCCACTAGCCGTTTGTGGCTGCGTCAACTCGCCGCCTGCAGTCAGGTGTTGCTGGAAGCGGAGTTGGATCACGGTCAGCCTTTGCTGCTGGTCGATGACAGGCTGTATCTGCGCCGTTACTGGAATTATGAATGTGCGGTCGCCAGCGCAGTACAGCGCAAGGCCAGTCAGCCACGCCCGTTGGATTTGCAGCAGGTCAGACAGGGACTGGATTTGCTGTTCGGCGTAGCCAAAAACACAGACGCAGCGCAGACAGTAGATTGGCAAAGAATCGCGTGTGCGATTGCAGTGCGCAGCCATTTCAGCATCATTACCGGCGGCCCCGGTACCGGTAAAACCTATACCGTGGCGCGTTTGCTGGCATTGCTGTTTTCTTTATCTGCGCAGGCAGAGCAATTGCGCATCGTGCTGGCTGCACCGACCGGCAAGGCTGCCGCGCGTCTGAAGCAGGCGATAGACCATGCCTTATCCGGGCTGGCAGAAAAAATGCAGGGCCAACTGCCGCTGACTGAACTGGCGGCGCGCATGGCACCGGCAGCGACTTTGCACAGCTTGCTGGGTGCGCGTCCCGATACCCGCAGCTTCCGCCACCATGCGGGTAATCCGCTCGATGTCGATGTGCTGATTGTGGATGAGGCTTCGATGGTGCATCTGGAAATGATGGCGGCTATTCTGGATGCCTTGCCACCGCATGCAATGCTGATTTTACTCGGTGATAAAGACCAGCTGGCCTCGGTAGAAGCCGGTGCGGTACTTGGCGATTTGTGTCAAAACGCGAGTGCCGGTGCCTATCTGCCTGAAACCGCTGCCTATGTGCAGGCCGCCAGCGGCCAGCAACTGCCAGCGGCGATGCTGCATGGTCAGTCCACACTGGCGCAGCAAACCGTGATGCTGCGTGAGAGTCGCCGTTTCGGTGGCCCCATCGGTCAGCTTGCGCTCGCAGTCAATGCGGGTGAGGTAGCGGCCAGCAGCCACTTACTGCAGACCGATAACAGCGGCATGCTGAGCTGGTATGCGCAGGCGCAATTGCCCGCCTTGTTGCAACTGGCGCTGGCTGGCCGTGCCGGGGTGGAGGACAGTTATCTGCCTTATCTGCAATTGTTGCAAGCTGCGCCGGTGTTGCAGCCTGGCGCTGCAGATGGCGGCGCAGATGGTGGCAATGAGGAAGGCTATCTGGCCTGGGTAAAGCAAGTGCTGCTCGCGTTTGACCGCTTCCGCATCCTGTGTGCGGTACGTGAAGGCGAGTGGGGCGTGGCCGGTGTGAATGCGCTGATCGAGCAAGCCTTGATTGCACAGCGCTGGATACAAAAACGCAGCGACTGGTATGCCGGACGTCCGGTCATGATTACGCGGAATGACTATGGCCTGGGTGTATTTAACGGCGATATCGGCATGACCCTGCCTGACCCGCGACGTCCTGATTCGCTGCGTGTATATTTTCTGCAGGGTGAGCAGGTGCGCAGTGTACTCGCAACCCGATTGGCCGATGTGGAAACTGCCTTCGCGATGACAGTACACAAATCCCAGGGCTCGGAATTCTCACACGTCGCACTGGTCTTGCCCGGGCAGGGCGGCAGCTTACTGGCAAGAGAATTGCTATACACCGGCATCACCCGCGCGCGCCAGTTCTTCACACTGCTGACACCACAGCCTGGTGTTTTTGGCGATGCTTTGCAGCGCCAGACTAAGCGTGTGAGTGGCTTATCAGCCTTGTTGTCTTAAATGCTCTTGCTTGTTTTGGCTGATCAACTGAGATGTGACGAGTCCGGCACCGCGCAGGCAGCACCGGACTCAGATCATTGAGCGCAAAAAATCAAACAGCAGCTAATGCAGCGCGTACATAGTCGCTGAGCGGGGTGGTCGGGCGGCCCAGCAGTGCAGACAGTTGTTTGCTGTCGTCAAACAAGACGCCTTTGGCGGCTTCCACATCCCAGCCTGCGATGCCGTTTGCCCAGACTTCCGGTAAGCCAGCTTGCAGCAGGATGGCGGCGAATTCTTGTTCTGGCAGCGAATGATATGGAATCGTTTTGCCGGTTTGTGCAGAGATTTCCTGTGCGATTTCAGTCATGGTTGGCGCGCTGTCACCAGCCAGTTCATAGCTGAGTCCTGCATGGGCGGCCGGGTTAGCCAGTACGATGGCAGCGGCTTCGGCGTAATCGGTGCGCGGTGCCAGCGACAATTTGCCATCGGCTGCGCTGCCGGCCAGTGCGCCATGTGCAATGGCGGGTGCCAGATTGCCGGTGTAATTTTCTGCATACCAGCCATTGCGTAATATCGTATAGCTGAGTCCGGATGTCTTGATCAGTTGTTCAGTTTCAAAATGCTCGGGTGCCAGGTTCAGGCTGGAGCGGTCTGCATGCAACAGGCTGGTATAGACCAGATGACGCACGCCAGCCAGTTTGGCCGCTTCTATCACATTGCGGTGTTGCGCCAGGCGTTGGCCCAGTTCATTGCCGGAAATCAGTAGCAGAGTATCCACGCCTGTCAGTGCCAGTTGCAGGGTGGCGGCATCGCTGCTGTAGTCTGCTGCTTTGACTGCGACGCCGAGGTCGGCGGCTTTTTCCGGTGAGCGTACCAGCGCCAGGATGTCGCTGTTGGCGACGCGTGTGCTGAGGTGTTGAATGACGAGACGTCCGAGTTGGCCGTTAGCGGCTGTGATTGCGATAGTCATGGCTTTTTCCTTGAATGAGATAAACGAGTGGCTATGGTCCGGGTGCTTGCATCCGGCACTGAAATCATTGTACGATTCGCGCTAACTTTTCGTAAGTACTTACATAAAGGTAAGTGATAACATGAATAAACCACCAAAAAAACCGGCTGATACTGCAGAGCGCCTGCCCTTGTCGGAGGCGGTAAGGCGTGGCGATTTGCTGATGGAAGCATGTCCTTCGCGCGATGTGCTCAAACATGTGACCAGCCGCTGGGGCGTGCTCATTCTGATGGTGCTGGAAAACGGAACGCATCGTTTTTCTGAACTCAGGCGCGCGGTTGGCGGTGTCAGCGAGCGCATGTTGGCGCAGACCTTGCAATGGCTGGAAGCAGATGGCTTAATTCTGCGTGAGGCAAAAGATGTGGTGCCACCGCATGTGGAATACAGCCTCACACCACTGGGGCAGGAAGCTGCAGAAAAAGTACGGGTGCTGGCAGACTGGATAGAAATCCGTATTGGCGATGTGCTGGCCGCACGTGAACGCCATGAAGCGCAGCCGGTATCCACCCGCAATCGTGCCAAATAATTTGAATGTCCAAACCGGGAGTGAGTATGTGTAATGAACAAACCGCAGCAGCCCTAGACGACGCATCGAATGCAGCGCAGTCAGCACAATCAGCACAATCAGCCGCAGCTGACTGGCGCGCTGCCATCGCGCCACAATGGCAGTCGCATGGCGTAGAGCTGACGCAGAGCGAGGTCGTGATCGATACGCCGGATGGCAAGATGGATGCCTGCTTTGTGCATCCGGCTAAGGGCAGCCATCCGGCCGTGTTGCTGTGGCCGGACATCGCCGGTCTGCGTGAAGCGAAACGCATCATGGCAGCACGGCTGGCCGCTGCAGGCTATGCAGTGCTGGTGCTGAATCACTATTATCGCGATGCGCCAGCGCCGCTGTATGTGGAATTCAGCGACTGGCTGGCTGACCGTGATTCGGCCTGGCCACGGGTGGCAAGAATACGTCCGGCTGGTATCGCGGCGGATACGCAGGCGGCGCTGGCTTTTCTGGATGGGCAGGCGGCGGTTGACCATAGCAAAAAAATCGCCAGCATCGGTTATTGTCTGGGGGCGGCGTTTGCGCTGCGTGCAGCAGCGGCAGCGCCTGAACGCATCCATGCCGCGGTCTCGTTTCATGGCGCATTTTTGATTACCAATCTGGCCGATAGCCCGCATCGCCTGTTTGCGCAGATGGCGCCCGGTGTCAGCCTGTTGCTGGCGATAGGCGAGGATGATCATGCACAGCAACCCGAACATCAGGCCATCCTGCAGCAGGCTGCGCAGGATGCGGGCAGGGCGGCACAGGTGACGGTGTTCCCGGCTCAGCATGGCTGGTGTGTGATCGATATGCCGCGTTACGATGCACAGCAGTCGGAACTCGCGTGGCAGCAAATGCTGGCCTGCTTTGCGCGCGGCGGGGTGGCCTGAGGTCCTTGCTGATTAGTGATTAATCTCTGAAGCAGCAAGCTGCGGGTGTTGAGTCCGGTTCTGATTCTGAACCCGACTCACCACCCGCAAATTTTTTTCATCACTATTTTTTTGGTGTTCCTTAAAAGTGACGTTTACGTAAACGTCAATCGGTGTTATTGTTTTCTGCATCAGGTGCTGCGCGTTCGTTCTGGATGCGACAGTTAAACGGGAAAGCGGTGCGTCTTTACACAGACTATGCCGCTGCTGCCCCCGCAACGGTAAGTAAGTGTGGTTGTCACTCTGTGCCACTGGTCGACAGACTGGGAAGGCGTGACAGCAAGTCTTACGAGCCCGGATACCGGCCTGATGATCTGTAGCGAATCGCGGGTTGGCGATCAGGCTGCAACGGCATCATGGCGATGCGGTTGGCGTCTGCGTCTCACGCTGTTCTCTGAGGTCGCGGTCTGGCACGGTGGGTGCTGGCCGTGGCGCACAATTTTTTCCCTTGCTGCGCTTTCAGTCAGGTCACCGAAGCTGTGTTGCTTCGTGTCGCTTCGTGTCAGCACACGTCCGCACACGTCCGCACACGCGCCGGTGACTTTTATCGCTAATTTCTGTGCCAAGCACAGTGACGATGTAAAGGAAGCTGAGATGACCCATCCTGCCGTATCCCCTGTAAATTCCGTATCTTCCGCTGCGCATTCCGGCAGCACCGTGCCGGCTATTCCACTGTTGATTAATGGCGAATTCGTGCAATCGCGCAGCACAGAGTGGCGCGATATCGTTAACCCTGCCACGCAAGAAGTGCTGGCGCGCGTGCCGTTTGCGACGCCGGAAGAAACTGATGCCGCGATCAATGCCGCGCATCAGGCCTTTCAACACTGGCGCAAAACGCCTATCGGTGCGCGTGCGCGCATCTTCCTGCGCTATCAGCAACTGATACGCGACAACATGAAGCAACTGGCGGCGATGCTGACTGCGGAACAGGGCAAAACCCTGGCCGATGCGGAAGGCGATATTTTCCGCGGGCTGGAAGTGGTGGAGCACGCAGCCAATATCGGCAATCTGCAAATGGGCGAGCTGGCCAATAACGTCGCGAATGGTGTCGATACCTATACCTTGTTGCAGCCCATCGGTGTGTGTGCCGGGATTACGCCGTTTAATTTTCCGGCCATGATACCGCTCTGGATGTTCCCTATGGCTATCGCCTGCGGTAACACCTTTGTGCTGAAACCGTCTGAACAAGATCCTATGGTGACCATGCGTCTGGTCGAGCTGGCGCTGGAAGCCGGTGTGCCAGCCGGTGTGCTGAACGTGGTGCATGGCGGCGAGCAGGTGGTGAATGCCTTGTGTGATCATGCGCATATCCGTGCACTGTCCTTTGTCGGCTCGGGTCGTGTGGGGCAGCATGTGTATCAGCGTGCCAGCCTGAATGGCAAACGCGTGCAATGCATGATGGCGGCTAAAAATCATGCGGTGGTGATGCCGGATGCAAACCGTGCCCAGACCATCAATAGTCTGGTGGGGGCGGCGTTTGGTGCGGCCGGTCAGCGTTGTATGGCGGTCTCGGTGGCGGTGTTGGTCGGAGCAGCGCGTGAATGGCTGCCGGATCTGATCGAAGTAGCGCGCACCCTCAAAGTCAGCGCCGGTACGGAGGCCGGTACCGATATTGGGCCCGTCATTTCACGCAACGCAGCGGACCGCGTGGCGACCCTGATAGAGCGTGGTGTGCAGCAGGGTGCCAGGCTGGAACTGGATGGGCGCAACCCGCAAGTACCTGGCTATGAAAAGGGCAATTTCTTTGGCCCCACGCTGTTTTCCGGGGTGCGTCCCGGCATGGATATCTATGAACAGGAAATCTTCGGCCCGGTCTTATGCGTGATGGAAGCCGAGAATCTGGCGCAGGCTATCGCGCTGATCAATGCCAGCCCGTATGGTAACGGCACTGCGATTTTCACCCAGTCGGGTGCGGCGGCACGTCAGTTTCAGGAAGAGATTGATGTCGGTCAGGTCGGTATTAATGTGCCGATTCCGGTGCCGGTACCTTTGTTCTCGTTTACCGGTTCGCGCGGCTCCAAGCTCGGTGATCTGGGCCCTTACGGCAAGCAGGTCATCAGCTTTTATACCCAGACTAAAACCGTGACTCAGCGCTGGTTTGACGACAGCCAGGCTGGTGCTGGTGTGAACACCACCATCTCTTTGAAGTGAATGGGTGAGTGCGATGAATTTCGATCTCAACCAGGAACAGCGCGCGTTTCAGGACGCGGCGCGCAGTTTCGCTGAATCAGAGTTACAACCGCTGGCGGCTCAATGGGATGCGGAAGGGTTTTTTCCGCGTGCCGTGATAGAAAAAGCCGGTGACATGGGCTTTTGCGGCCTGTATTCGCCCGAAAGCGCAGGCGGACTGGGCTTGTCACGACTCGATGCCAGCATCATTTTTGAAGAGCTGGCAGCAGCTGATCCATCCACCACCGCCTATCTGAGCATACACAATATGGCGACCTGGATGCTGTGCAGCTGGGGCAGTGCAGCCGTGCGCGAACGTTGGGCCAGCGCGCTGACCTCGGGCCGCCAGCTGGCTTCGTATTGCCTGACCGAGCCGGGTGCAGGTTCCGATGCGGCAGCCCTGCGTACCAAGGCCAGCGCGGTTGATGGCGGTTACCGTATCAACGGTGCCAAGGCGTTTATCTCTGGCGCCGGTGCTTCCGATGTGCTGATCGTGATGGCGCGCACCGGTGAGGCGGGTGCGGCCGGTATCTCGGCATTTGTGGTGCCGGCGGACAGCGCCGGTATCAGCTATGGCCGGCTGGAAGAAAAACTGGGCTGGCATAGTCAACCTACGCGTGCGGTGTTTTTTGAAGATGTGTGGGTACCGCAGGATCATTTGCTGGGTGAGGCTGGCCAAGGCTTCCGGCTTGCTATGCGCGGACTGGATGGTGGCCGTATCAATATCGCTGCCTGTTCTATCGGTGCCGCACAGGGCGCGCTGAATGCAGCGCAAAACTATGTGCGTGAACGGCGTCAGTTTGGCCATCTGCTGGCAGATTTTCAGTCTGTGCAATTCAAACTGGCAGACATGCTGACTGATCTGATTGCGGCACGTCAGTTAGTCCGTATGGCGGCGGTCAAACTGGATGAACAGGCGGTGCATGCGACAGCCTATTGCGCCATGGCCAAGCGCTTTGCCACCGACGTCGGTTTCCAAGTCTGCGATGAAGCGATGCAGATTTGCGGCGGCAATGGCTATATCCGCGAATACCCGCTGGAACGCCTGATGCGCGATGCACGCGCCCACAAAATCGTGGAAGGCACCAATGAAATCATGCGCTCCATTATTGCGCGTCAATTCCTCAACACCCTGAGTACCGGAGAACTGCGATGAATCACTACCATAATCTGCAAGTCCAGCTTGAACAGCATACTGCGCTGATCAGCTTGCACAATCCACCCGCCAATACCTTCACGCGTGAAGGCCTGATGGCGCTGACCCAGTTAGTGCATGACCTGAATGCGCGACCAGAGATCACTAGCCTGATCTTAGCCGGCAGCGGGCAAAAGTTTTTTTCTGCGGGCGCGGATTTGCAGGCCTTCGCATCTGGCGACAAAGCGCTGGCACGCGAAATGGCGCGCCGCTTTGGTGAGGCCTTCGAAGCACTGGCGGCTTTTCGCGGGGTGTCGATTGCCGCGATTAATGGCTATGCCATGGGCGGCGGGCTGGAATGCGCGCTGGCCTGTGATATCCGTATCGCAGAAACCCAGGTCGTGCTGGCCTTGCCGGAAGCTACCGTCGGTTTGCTGCCTTGTGCCGGTGGTACCCAGCATCTGAGCTGGCTGGTTGGTGAAGCCTGGGCCAAACGCCTGATCTTGCTGGGTGAACGCATCGACGCCGCGACTGCCTTGCGTATCGGTCTGGTACAGGAAGTGGTGGATAGCGGCATGGCCAGCGAGCGTGCGCAGCAACTGGCGGCCCTGGCTGCTAAACAAAGCCCGCGCAGTCTGCGCACTTGCAAGCAATTGATACAGGGTGCACGCAGCCAGCCGGTACAACACATGCTGGTGCAGGAGCGTGAAGCCTTTGTGGATTTGTTTGACGGGCCGGATCAGGCCGAGGGTGTGCAGGCGTTTTTAGAAAAACGTCAGCCTAACTGGAGTTATCAATGATGGAGGCTAAGGTGATGAATGATAAGGCTATGGATGTCGTCTTATTTGAAGAGCGCGTGTGTGCCGATGGCAAGCGGCTGGCGATCGCAACCCTGAACGTGCCTGCGACCTTAAACGCCTTATCGCTGCCTATGGTGCAGCTGCTGACTGCGCGCCTGAAGCAATGGGCCAGCGACCCGCAGATTGCGCTGGTGCTGTTGCAAGCGAGTGGTGATAAAGCCTTTTGTGCTGGCGGCGATTTACAACAGCTGTATCAGTCTATGCGCACGCATCATGCCTCGGCTGCAGCGGATGATTGCTGCGCGAATGCGTATGCGGCAGAATTTTTTGCGAGTGAATACCAGCTCGATTATCTGATACACCGTTATCCCAAACCTGTGCTGTGCTGGGCGCATGGCGTGGTGATGGGCGGCGGTGTGGGTTTGATGATGGGCGCCAGCCATAAAGTGGTGACTGAAGCGACCCGCTTTGCGATGCCAGAAGCCGCGATAGGCTTATTCCCGGATGTCGGTGGCTCCTGGATGCTGTCACGCCTACCCGGCAAAATTGGCTTGTTTCTGGCACTGACCGGCGCCCAGCTACGCAGCGCCGACTGTCTGTATGCGGGCATCGCTGATTACGCAATTCCACATGCGAGCCGTGAGCAACTGATCGGCGCTATCCTGCGCCAGGGTTGGAGCATTTCACCATTTGAAGCGGCTCAGCAATTGAGCCAGCTGCTGCATAGTGTCGCCATGCCGGAAGCCGTATTGGCCGGGTCTTTGCAAGAAGCAGCTACATTGATAGATCGTTTGTGTGAGGGCGGGAATTGGCAACAGGTCGTGCAGAAACTGCGTGACCATGCATACACTGACCCTTGGTTGCAGAAAGCCGCAGCCAGCCTGCATAAGGCCGCACCTTTGTCGCTGGCGCTGGCCTGGGAAGCGCAGCGGCGTGCAGCTACCATGTCGCTGGAACAGGTGTTTCAGATGGAATATGTGCTGGCTTTACGCTGTGCCGCTCACAGTGATTTTGCAGAAGGGATTCGCGCTTTACTGATAGACAAAGACGGTAAGCCGCAATGGCAGCCTGCCGATCTGCGGCAACTGACGGCAGCCCACATGGAGGCGCTGGTGGCGGCCATGTTTGCCGCGCCAGACTGGCCTCAGCATCCGCTACAAGACTTAAATCAGCTGCAAGTGTTGGGGCAGCACATTGAGCACATTAACCTGGAGGAGCAAGCAGCATGAGTCAGATTGCATTTATCGGTTTAGGCAATATGGGTGCGCCGATGGCGCTGAATTTACTCAAGGCCGGACATAGCCTCAGGGTGTATGACTTATCGGCTGCAGCTATGGATAAGCTGGCCAGCGCGGGTGCGCAGTGTGCCAGTTCCGCCGCCGATGCGGTGGTTGAAGCGGAGGTGGTGATTTCCATGCTGCCAGCGAGCCGCCATGTCGAAGCCCTGTATTTTGGTGCCAAGAATAGCCCCGGCATACTGGGGCTGATCGCAGACGATGCACTGGTTTTGGATTGCAGCACAATCGCGCCGCAGACTGCGATACAGCTGGCCAGCGCGGCGGCGGAGCGTGGCCTGAGTTTGCTCGATGCGCCGGTTTCAGGCGGCACTGCCGGTGCGGCCGCAGGCACGCTGACCTTCATGGTGGGCGGCTTGCTCAATGATCTGGAACGCGCGCGTCCTATACTGTCCGCAATGGGAAAAAACATTTTTCATGCAGGCAGTTATGGCGCAGGTCAGACTGCAAAAATCTGCAATAACATGTTATTGGGCATACTGATGGCGGGTACCGCCGAGGCGCTGGCGCTGGGTGTGGCGAACGGGCTGGATGCGCATGTGCTGTCGGATATCATGCGTCAGAGTTCAGGCCGTAACTGGGCGCTGGAATTGTATAACCCTTGTCCCGGTGTGATGGATAATGTGCCCGCATCACGCGGCTACAGCGGTGGTTTTGGGGTAGATCTGATGTTGAAGGATCTGGGCCTGGCTGCAGAATCAGCACGCACGGTACAGGCCGCAGTGCCGCTGGGTGAGCTGGCGCGGAATCTGTATGCTTTACACAGTCAGCAAGGCGCGGGCGCTTTAGATTTTTCCAGCATTTACAGCTTGCTGGCGCCTAAGACTGAGGGCTGAGGACTTAAGCGGTTCATCAGTTTGACTGATTTGTGAGCACCTGAGTCCGCAAGCTTGTGGATACTCAGGTGCTCAGGTACGCAGATGTTCAGCTTTTTAAGTACAGATTATTTCAAATGCGCTCAGACTGGCTGTGTCACTGATTCCACCGCTGCGCTGGCTTGCTGCTCCTGTTCAGCCTGCAGCCTCAACTGACGTGCTGCTGCCACCATATTCGCGAGTGCCAGTTCGGTTTCCTGCCATTGACGGGTTTTCAAACCGCAATCCGGATTCACCCATAAACGCGCATCGGGAATCACGCTGCGTGCCTTGCCCAATAAGCGTGCGATTTCTTCCGGTTTGGGTACCCGTGGTGAATGGATGTCATACACGCCGGGCCCAATATCGTTAGGGTAGGAAAAGCTGGAAAAGCCATCCAGTAATTCCATGTCTGAACGCGAGGTTTCTATCGTAATCACGTCGGCATCCATCGCAGCGATCCAGGGCAGGATGTCGTTGAATTCGGAATAGCACATATGGGTATGAATCTGGGTGGTATCGCGCACTCCGGCTGCACACAGCTGGAAGGCCTGTACCGCCCAGTCCAGATAATGCGCCCAGTCTTGCTGGCGCAAAGGCAGGCCTTCGCGGAATGCAGGTTCATCGATTTGTATCATGCCTATGCCTGCCTGTTCCAGATCGCAGACTTCATCGCGTAAGGCCAGTGCAATCTGGCGCGCCGTGACTTCGCGTGGCTGATCGTCACGTACGAAAGACCATTGCAACATCGTCACCGGCCCGGTCAGCATACCTTTCATCGGCTTGTCGGTCAGGCTTTGCGCATAGGCGCTCCAGCTTACCGTCATCGCTTCCGGACGATACACATCACCATAAATAAACGGCGGTTTTACGCAGCGTGAACCATAACTCTGTACCCAGCCAAAATCGGTGAAGCCATAACCCCACAGCTGTTCACCGAAATACTCCACCATGTCATTGCGTTCCGGTTCGCCATGTACCAGCACATCCAGCCCCAGTTCTTCCTGTTTGCTGACCACCAGGCTGATTTCTGCGCGCATTTTTTCCAGATAATCGAGATGGCTGATCTCAGCACGCTTATACGCGGCGCGGGTCTGGCGTATGGCTGGCGTTTGCGGGAAGGAGCCAATCGTGGTGGTCGGGAACAGCGGCAACTGCCATTTTTCTTGCTGGGCGCGGATACGTTCACTGAAGCCGGAATGACGCTGGGTATCTTTGGCAGCAATTGCTTGCAGACGCTTTTGTACCAGCGGATTGTGGATGCGCTTAGAACTCTGGCGTGACTGTACTGCCTGATCGCTGGCCGCCAGCTGGGTCGCGACTGCTGCTTCACCCTGATCCAGTGCCAGTCTCAGGGTTTGGATTTCTGTGATTTTCTGATTCGCGAAAGCCAGCCAGTTTTTCAGTTCGCTATCCAGCCGTGTTTCGCTGTCCAGATCGACCGGCACATGCAGTAAAGAACAGCTGCTGCTGATCCAGCAACGCTCACCCAGTGCCGCATGCACAGGCTGCAGCTTGTGCAGCACGCGGCGCAAATCGGTGCGCCAGATATTGCGGCCATCGACTACGCCCAAAGACAAGATCTGTGGTGCTGGCCAGTTCGCCAGCACATCATTGGTCAGAGTTGTGCCACGCACCAGATCCAGATGCACACCGGCCACTGGCAGGCTTTGCAGTAAGTCCAGATGCTGACTCACATCGCCAAAATAGCTGGCCAGTAAAATCTTAGGCGCTTGCTGGCTCAATGCCTGATAGCAGGGCAGGAATTGCGCCAGATATGCCGCGTCCAGATCCAGTGACAACACAGGTTCATCGATTTGCACCCAGGTCACGCCTTGTTGTTGCAGGCGTTGCAGTATGCGTTGATAGGCGCTCAGTAATGGCGGCAATAATTCCAGTGCATGTGACAGTCCGGATTTGACTTTGCCCAGTGCCAGCAGACTCAGCGGCCCCAGTAACACCACCTTAGGCTGTAAGCCCGCGGCCTGCGCCTGACTGACTTCTTCAAACAGCCAGTCAGTGCCGCCGTCAAAGCGCGTGTGCTGGCTCCATTCCGGGACCAGGTAATGGTAGTTGGTATCAAACCATTTGGTCATTTCCATCGCAAACTGCTGGCTGTTACCGCGTGCCAGTTCGGAATACTGCTGCAGATTCAGACTGGCGGGATCGAAGCCAAAACGTTCCGGGATCGCGCCCAGTAAAGCCAGGGTTTGCAATACATGGTCGTAATACGCAAAATCGCCCACCGTGACCAGATCCAGACCGGCATTCGCCTGGCTTTGCCAATGGCGCAAACGCAGGCTGGCGGCCAGTTCCTGCAATTGCTGTTCGTTGCTGTCGCCGCGCCAGAACGATTCCAGCGCAAACTTCAATTCTCTGTGGGCGCCTATGCGCGGATAACCGGGGATATGAGCTAAGGACATGATGGACTCCAGATAAAAGGGTGGTTGCAAACCTGAGGCTTTGCTGAGTAAGGCGGAATACAGGTTTCAGGCTTGTCATTTTGTCGTCAGGTCGAGTATTATTCAAACGATAAAAATTCGTAATCATCATGAAATTTACTCATAATGGCATCCATCCTTGAAGTCCGACACTTAAAAACCCTGGTGGCTTTGCGCGAGGCAGGCAATCTGATGCGTGCCGCGAGCTTGCTGAATGTGACGCAGTCGGCCTTGTCGCATCAGATCAAGCAACTGGAAGAACACTACGGCCTGGAATTATTTGAAAGGAAGTCGGTGCCGGTACGCTTTACCGCAGCCGGTGAGCGCCTGCTGCAACTGGGCGATGACTTGCTACCTGCCGTGGCGGAAGCCGAGCGCGATATGGCGCGGCTGGCGCAGGGCGAAGCCGGGCAGTTAAGAATCTCGGTAGAATGCCATACCTGCTTTGACTGGCTGATGCCAGCCATGGATATTTTCCGGCAACGCTGGCCAGCAGTTGAGCTCGATATCGTGTCGGGCTTTCATGCCGATCCTATCGCTTTGCTGCATGAGCACCGCGCCGATATTGCGATTGTGGCCGATCGTGATGCCGATGAGGTGGTCGATTACCATCCGCTGTTCCGCTATGAAATTGTGGCGCTGGTCGCCAAAGATCATCATCTGGCGGCACGCGATTATCTGGTGGCTGAGGACTTTGGCAGCGATACCCTGATTACCTATCCGGTACCGGATGAGATGCTGGATGTGGTGCGTCAGGTGTTGCGACCGGCCGGTATCAAAACCACACGCAGGACGACTGAACTGACAGTGGCGATGCTGCAGTTAGTTGCGAGTAAACGCGGCATCGCGACCTTGCCTTTATGGGCCGCGCAAAACTATCTGAACCGGAATTATGTGCTGGCCAAAAAAATCAGCGCTGAAGGTTTGACCGGTCGTCTGTATGCGAGCTGCCTGCCAGCCATGTCATCCAAAGCCTATCTGCTCGACTTTGTGCAAACTATCCGTGAAAGCAGTTTTCTGACGCTGAGTAATGTGGAACTATTATGAAACAGTCGTAAAAAAGCCGGAGCGTGGCTTAGACACACGATCCGGCTTTAAAGTAGTTTGCAGTGGTTTGCAGTAGTTTGCAGCGGGGGGATTGCAATCGAAGAATTACAGCGGGTCAGCCACACCGATAGGTGCCGGGCTGATATTCACGATCAGTGAAAACAACTGTTCATAGCGATAGCGTTCACCGCTGTCATCCAGCCGTTCACGGTTTTTCATAAAGGCCGCATCCACTGCCTGCCAGTCTTCAACAAACAGCACTTGTCTGGCGACTGGCATGATCACATCTTCTTCTTTGCGCATATGCGCGTAGTAAAACTTGGCATATTGTTCGACCAGTTCATAGAATTTATCAAACGCAGGCTGACCCTGGAATTCATACTGTAGCAAGGCATCCTGCAAACGATGGACTAAGGCTTCGCCACTGCTATGCTGTTCGGTCAGCGCATCTAGCTCGGTATCGAGCTGATGGGTGCGTTGCTTGATTTTGGCGAACAGATACTGATCCTCCTTAGGATGATGGACTTTCTCAGGATATTCCGCGATGTAATACAACATCGCGCGGAACACCTTCAGATCCGGTACCGGTCCGCCCTGTTTGACTGAGCGTACAAAGTACAGCATGCCCTGGATCACGGCGGATAAATGCTCGTGTTCCTGATGAATGATATCGACAGAAACCGGATGAAAATTCCTGGCACTCATCTTAAATCTCCCTGTTTTTTGAATTTGGCTGGACGGACGCAAAAGCACGCAAGCCGGGTTGTGGCCGCTTGTCGTCAAGCGCTGCTGGCCTCATATCGCGTCTGTCCTCGGTGGGTGTCTTGTTATAAAAATCTGAATTTTTGCTGTGCACGCTTAGACGGAGGAACTGCGATGAATTTACTCTGAGTGAGGATTGGGGTTTTTGATCTTGCTCAAATTGCACACAGTACGGTTGAGGTTTTGGACTATATCAGACCTGCTTCAGGTTCAGGTCTGCGCAAGCTGAACCGCTTGCTGCCCTAACTGGCGGTGAAGCTTGCGCTCACCCAGGCCACACTGCGCGAACATCCCCAAGACAAACACCTAATACCGCTGCGCCTTTCCGAGGCTTTTGCTCCGCTAAGCCGCGTCTTTACTGGGTCTTCGTATTTCAAAACTACTTTTTGCCTTGCTCATCGATTAGCCCGGTTTTAGTGATAATAAAAAAGCCTGCTCGTTTTAAGAGCAGGCTTTTTTCATTGCCGTGACCCGTCCTGAAATTGATTTAGCGCGCTTTTTTGGCCAGTATCCCTTCAATCTGATCCATGATGCTGTTCATGCGCTTGAACACCGCCTGATATGGGGCCGGTGAGGCGAGGTCGACGCCGGCTTGTTTCACCAACTGATACGGGTAGGCAGCGCCGCCGGTTTTCAGGATGTTGAGGTAGTTGTCGCGTGCGCCTGGGGTGCCTTTCAGTACTTCATCGGCAAACATGGAACCGGCAGCGATCGAGGTCGCATACTGGAACACATAGAAGCGGGTGTAGAAGTGCGGGATGTAAGCCCATTCGGTGGCATACACATCGTCGATTTTCATGATGCCTTCCTGATCGCCATGGTAGCGTTTCAGAATGCCGCTATAGATCTGGCTCAGGCCTTCGCCAGTCAGGGATTCGCCTTTGTCGACCTTGGCATGGACTTCGCGTTCGAAGTCGGCGAACATGGCCTGGCGGAAGAAAGTGCCGCGCAGGTTTTCTAATGCTGAACCCAGATACAGCAGGCGTTCATCATCCGATTTTGCGATTTTCAGCATGTGATCGAGCAGGAACACTTCATTGGTAGTGGAAGCGATTTCTGCGGTGAAGGTCGGGTAGTCTGACGTGATGAAGGGTTGCGCCTTATTCGCCAGATAGGAGTGCATCGCATGGCCCCATTCGTGGCCCAGCGTAGAGAGCGACTCATAATCGTCGTTGTAATTCAACAGGATGTAAGGGTGCACGTCATAGCCAGCGCCGGTCATGTACGCGCCTGAGCGTTTACGCGCGCGTGGGTAGACATCCATCCAGCGTTCGGTAGTCGCCTTGGTCATCGCCTTGGTGTAATCCTCACCCAGTGGCTTGACCGATTCCAGCATGTATTTCACGCCGTCAGTGATGCTGTATTTGAAGTCGCCCGATACCAGCGGCGGATAGATATCGTAATAGCGCAGATCGTTCACACCCAGCATACGCGCACGCAGCTTGAAATAGCGGTGCAGGGTAGGCAGATTAGCCTGAGTCTGGCTGATCAGGGTGTCATACACGGCGCGCGGCAGATTATTGGCATCAAGTGCATGGGTCAGGGAATCCGGATAATTTCTGACCTTGGCATAGGTGCTGTCTTTTTTGAGTTGTTCATAAAACGTCACGCCATAGCTGCGTTCAAATTCCTTCCATTTACCCCAAAACGCATCAAACACCAGCTTGCGGTCAGCACGGTTCGGTGCGGCGCGGTATTTGGTATAGGCCGCCTGGTCGATCACAACTTCTTCGCCATTCGATAATTTCACTTTAGGCCAGGGCATATCGGCATTCGACAGCGTGGAGTAAACCGCGCTGGCGGTGCCGGTTGCCATACCGAAGGTGGCGATCAGCGCTTCAGATTTTTGATCCAGTGTGTGTTTGGCACCGCGAAGTATGTCATTGAGCGGGTGGCGGTAAATGCTCAGGGACTTATCTTTAGCCAGGTAAGCATCGATTTTTTTTGCGCCCAGGCTCAGCACTTCAGGGCGGATAAATGAACTGGCTTCTTCAAATTTACTGCCCAGGATGTCGGCGGTCTGCGCCAGATCCTGACCGGCGTTATTGCCGGTATCCTGGTCGCGGAATTGTGCGGCATAGGTGCTCAGGCGTGCATAGCGTTTTGCGATGTCGGCATACAAGTCCATGCAGGATTTGAATTTCGGCAGTGTGTCGCCGAGGCGGCCGCTGCAAGTCTGCAGTTGTGGCAATTGCGACTCCAGTTTTTTTGCATCGATATCCCAGGCTGTGCGATCCTGATACAGGTCTTGCAGATTCCAGCGGTAGGCTTCCGTGTCATTCGGATGGTTGGCGTAGCTGCTGACAGGGAAGGCAAAGGCCAGGCCTATCAGTGCGGCGATCAGATTTTTTTTCATGTAGTCTCCAGTGTTGTAGCGTGCAGGCCGGGCAGCCTGTAGTCATGCATGATGCAAAGCCTGAAAATATACCGCGAACGCTGCGCTAATCCTAAGAAAAACCGGCTGCTTCAACGCGTAAAAACAGAAATCCATAGAATCTTTGGCGAGCTGATGGCGCCTGCTGTTTTTATATGAAAATTCCTTGCTGTGAGCTGGAATTCTTTGGCTGATAAGTCGGGTGCATGTCGCTTTCCGGTACAATTCCAAAACTCAGACTGCAGATTTCATCATGAAACACTTCCGTTTTTCTCCTGACCCAATGACCATGATGTTGTTGGCGATGATAGCGCTGGCCAGTTTTTTTCCGGCGACCGGCGCTTATGCCCTGGCGTTTGACCGTTTATCGATGCTGATGATCGCTGTGCTGTTCTTCATGCACGGCGCACGTTTATCACGTGAAGCGGTGGTGGCTGGCATGATGCACTGGCGGCTGCATCTGCTGGTATTGGGCATTACCTTCGTGCTGTTCCCGATACTGGGTCTGGTGTTGCGGCCGGTGCTGGAGCCGCTGGTGACGCCTGAGATTTATTTAGGCATCCTGTATCTGTGTGTTTTGCCGTCGACGGTGCAATCCTCAATTGCGTTCACTTCTGTCGCGCGCGGCAATGTCTCGGCTGCGGTATGCAGTGCTTCGGCCAGTAATATTTTGGGCATATTCATCACACCTGTGCTGGTCAGTCTGATTGTGAAATCCGGTTCTGGCCTGCCTTTTTCCTGGGAGCCGGTACTGAAGATTGTGGTGCAGCTCTTGCTGCCTTTTGTCGCAGGTCAGTTGTTGCGTCCCTTGATACGGCAATGGGTGGATCGCTGGTCGGGTGCGCTCAAAAAGCTGGATCAGAGTTCGATTTTACTGGTGGTGTATGTGGCGTTTGGCGAAGCGGTGGTGCAGGGTATCTGGCAGCGTGTACCGCTGACGATGCTGCTGGTGATACTGATGATCAGTGCGCTGCTGCTGACCATCATTATGCTTATCACGACTTATGGCAGCCGGCGTCTGGGGTTTTCTAAGGAAGATGAAATCACTATCGTATTTTGTGGTTCGAAAAAAAGTCTGGCCAGTGGTGTGCCTATGGCCAAAGTGTTGTTTGCAGGTGGTTCCGCAGGTTTGGTTTTACTACCCATTATGTTGTTTCATCAGTTACAGTTGATGGTGTGTACGGTGTTGGCGCAGCGGTATGCCAATCGGAAAAGCTGAGCGGACAATGTCTTCCGTTTTCAGTCAACTCACTTAAGGATAGAAAGCATGCCTCAGTTCGCCGCCAACCTCAGCATGATGTATCAGGAATATCCCTTCTTGCAGCGTTTTGCCGCTGCTGCGCAGGATGGATTCAAAGCGGTTGAGTATCTGTTTCCCTATGATTTTTCTGCGCAGGAATTGCGCGACGCACTGGATGCGGCAGGATTACAGCAAGTCTTATTCAATGCACCGCCAGGTGACTGGGCTGCGGGTGAGCGCGGTATTGCGGCTTTGCCCGGACGCGAGGCCGAATTCAGACAGGGCTTTGATCTGGCACTCCGCTATGCCGAAGTGTTGGGTAATCCGGCCATTCATGTGATGGCTGGTATCGTCGATGCGCAGCAAGACCCTGAGCGTTGCCGTGCGGTGTATCAGCGTAATCTGGCGTATGCGGCATTGCACGCTGCACGGCATGGGAAGATAGTATTGATCGAGCCGATTAATACCCGTGATATGCCAGGCTATTTTTTGAATTTGCAGGAAGACGCACAGCAAATCTGCCATGAAATCGGCGTCGAAAATCTGCAACTGCAGTTTGACATCTATCATTGCCAGATCATGCAGGGCGATGTGACGACCCGCATGCTGGATGGCTTGCGACGTCAGGTCGGCCAGATCGCGCACATACAGATCGCAGGCGTGCCGGGCCGGCATGAACCTTCGCTGGGAGAGCTGAACTATCCCTATCTGTTTGCACAACTGGATGCGGCGGGCTATGCGGGCTGGGTCGGTTGCGAATACCGTCCGGCGGCTGGCACCTCAGCCGGGCTGGACTGGCTGCGGCCTTACTTAAAGCGTGATTGAAAAGCTGCTTTACTGCGCGCTAAGCATGGGCGACAAAGCCCCGGTACTGCGGGCTTTGTCGCTTTCAGCAGGTTTATATTCAGTATTGCGTTGTGACTTTCAGACCCGAGAACTTAGTCACTCCATATAAGCTGATATAGATGTAACCGGCAGGCGGGTTGTTGATGATCACGCTTTCGTTGTTGCCCGGATTGACCGAACTCGCATTGTAGTGGTCACGTGAAGGCCAGCTGCCATTGGTGCTCACATACATATCCGCATTGCCGGTTCCGCCACTGGTGCTGATGGTCAGTTTGGTGGTGCCAGCCGGGACACTGAGATACAGATATGCGTAGTCGCCTGCCACACTGCTCACATTGCTGCGACTGCAGTTTTTTCCGAGTGCAGCAGCACTACCCGGGCATTCCGGTAAATTTCCCCCACTGCTGAGATTGATGGTTGTTGAGACTTTACTGCTGTCGCCCGCATTGTCTTTAACCGTCAAAGTAACCGTGTAGCTACCTGGATTGCTATAGGTTTTCGAAGGGTTGCTGGCGCTGGAGCTGCTGCCATCGCCAAAGTCCCAGCTACGGCTGACGATACTGCCATCACTGTCGGTCGAGGTATCGCTGAAACTGACGCTAAGGCCATTGATGCTGCTATTGAATGCGGCTACCGGTGGCTTGTTTGCCGGTGGCACAGTCGAGCTGCATTGTGGTAAAGAGCTATTGTTCACGCAAGGCAGCCATGCACTGAAGTCCGCATCCAGCGTGGTGTTGATGCCATTCATATAGCTGGTGTAAGCGCTGTAATTCCCAGGCCGGAAATAGGAATTCAACAGCGTGCTGACCCGATTGCGCTGTTTTTCAAACATATAGCGTACTGCCAGATAGCCCCAGTTATACACTCTGGTCTGACCGGACGAATAATCGTTGTTGAAAATCTGACTCAGTTTGTAGGTGCCGCTGGCTGCCTGAGTTTTAGCGTCGTTGTAATCGAGCTTACGATACGAGTAAGACATATACTCCGCAAAACCCTCTATCCACCAGATAGAATTGACGCTGACGGCAGCATTGAAATCACCAGACATATTGAAACGCCCATCCAGATAATGGATGTATTCGTGGGTCAGATTCCAGATTTCAAAAGCAGGCAGCTTCCATTCGGCCTGGTAAGCGATAAAACGTGCCTGGTTATTCGCAGCGGAAGGATCACCTTCCAGATACATACCGCCGTTATTGGTATCGATGCCAAAAATTGCACCGGCATAGGTGGCGTAGGATTTACTGCTATTGAAAATCACCATTTCCAGCTGCTTGTTATTGTCATTCGCAACCGGCACATTGCCAGACTGTACCTGCTGATGAAAATACGATTCTTCACCGCCGACGATGCTGCAAGCTTCCTGCAGTTGTGCGCTGGTCAGCGACTGCGCTTTGAGTTTCAGTGTCGGTGAGCAGCTATATCGTACCGGCAGCACATTGCTATCCAGCGTAGACTGGAAATTACACAGATTGTAGTAAGCGCAATTCGCCTTATCGTAGTATTCGACCATTTCGCCAAGCCCTACCCAGACAGCGGCCGTGCTACCCGTCACATTGCTACGGTCTAGCATGGTTTTTACGCGGGATTTGGCCAGATTTTTTAATGCGCCGCCTTCGCTATATTGCAGAAAGCGCGCCATTTCACGGCCTGCATTGGCGACCAGGTAGTCGTTATCGCTTCCTAACAAACCGAAGTTCGCATTCATGAAATTGTAGAGGCTGTCCACGATAGCAGGGTCAGACTGCACCAGCGACTTGAAGTCGGCATTCTGATGCCCGCGGAACAGAATGGTGAACGCGTTGTTGACTGCACTGCGCATGTACCAAAAATTGAGGAAGCTGCTATTCAGGCTCAGCATGCGTTTGACTGCCGTGTTCAGGTAGCGTGCGTTCTCAGTTGCGCTGTCTATCAGGGTGATGAACTCAGACAGGATTTCGCCGTGCACGTCATTAATCAGCGCAAAATTCGGATTCTTGATAAATGCGTCTAAGGCTGCGCGTATCGCTGTCTGCAGATTCGTGCCATAGCTGCCCACTGCCGTATCGTAAAACTGCACATAGTAACCCGCACGCAAAAACATCACCATTTGCAATGCGCTACCCGCATTGCTGCCGTTATAGCTGGCGGCTTCGTTTTCAAAGGCTTTGGCAATCGTGACCATTTGCGCTTCTTTAAAAATGGCATACGCCTGAGCGCCACTGACGCCGAATAAATCATTGATGCAAGCTGAGCTTGAGGACTTCACCAGACTGACCAGCGCAGCGCCGCTTGCAGAGGCAAACGCATTGCGATCACAGGCCGCGAGTGCTTTGTCCAGTGTTAAACCACGCGATGACTTGGCCAGTTCAGCTTTGGACAGATTCGTGCTCAAGGACGAGGGGCGGTTTGGAATAGCGGGCTGGTCGGCGCTGCTATAGCTGGTGCGGGCGTTGATCTGGCTCGCCTGTTGCGGTGCACGTTCAGCAGCAGTGTAGGATTTTTTCTGGTGGTGCTTGCTGGACGCTTGAGACTCCAGGCTGGCGGTTTTTTTGACTGGCGGGGATAGCTTGTCCTGAGCGTCAAGCGCATGGCCTTCTGAGGCAAGCAGAGCGCCGCTGATCGCTGCGCAGGAAATAAGTAAACGGGGTAAGGCAGTGGAAAGATAGCGTTTCAATTGAGTCTCCTTTATTGGCATGGATGCTTGGAAGTTTGTCCATGACGTGTAGATGCTTAACTGTTTTGCACATCATTGAAGCCTGTCAGTGTCCTCCTGAAATGTGGGTGGATAAAATGAATATTTGTTTGTTTTTATTCGGAATGGCAGAGCTGAATTTTCTATTTATTGCTTATTTAATACCAAAAACTATGATTTAGGCATTAAAAATAGTAAATAAAGCAATAATTTCAAGAAAATATTTGCATTGGTGTAATGGTTAAATATATTTATATCAGATTTGCGAAAAGTCAAATATATTTAGCGCGCAGGCTTAAAAAGAGCAGGGCGGGCAAGCAGCGCACTTTTCAGCGTTTATTGCCCGTTCTTGTCACCAGCCTGCGAAGACCGCAAGACAGAAATGGCGTGGTAGCGGATTCAGACTTGAGCGCTGAAGCAGCGGCGGCAGGCTGGTCTGAGGTAGCCGTGCAAAAGTGAGATAGTTAAGGAGTTGGGCAAAGCGGTGGGGCGGTGATGTAGCGATATGTACGCTGAGCGTCAACGCTGCATATAGATAGGATAGTGGGCAAGTGGAAGAGCCGGCATCAGCCAGCTCCTCCAGTCCCTCCAGTTTTTGACCGGCAGTTTATTTACTGCTATCTGCTTTATTCGTCCGAGACTTGCAGTATCAGTTTGCCGAAATTTTTACCTTCAAACAGCATCAGCAGGGCTTGCGGGAATTGTGCTAAGCCTTGCACGATATCTTCGCGGGTATGGAATTGTCCCTGCTGCATCCAGGCGCCCATTTCAGCAACGGCTTCCGCATAGCGGCTCGCATAATCAAACACCACGATGCCCTCCATGCGTGCGCGGTTGACCAGTAAAGACAGGTAATTCGCCGGGCCTTTCACTGGCGAGGTGTTGTTGTACTGGGAGATCGCGCCGCAAATGATGATGCGTGCTTTCAGGTTGATGCGGGTCAGCACCGTATCGAGAATGTCGCCGCCGACGTTGTCGAAGTAGATATCCACGCCATTCGGGCAATGTGTTTTGAGTCCTTCTTTGACTGAGCTGTTTTTATAGTCTATGCAGGCGTCAAAACCCAGTTCATTGACCACGAAATCACATTTCTCTTTGCCGCCTGCGATGCCCACCACGCGGCAGCCTTTTTGTTTGGCGACCTGGCCCACGGTTTGTCCTACCGCACCGGCGGCACCTGACACCACCACGGTTTCGCCAGCCTTGGGTTGTCCGACATCGAGCAGGCCGAAATACGCGGTCATCCCCGGCATACCCAGCGCATTCAGAAATTTTGGCAGCGCCGCCAGCTTGGGCGAGACCGGATAAAACGCCGCGTGTTTATCATTGGCGTCGCCTATCCAGTATTCCTGCACACCGGTTCCGCCGGACACATAATCACCCGCTTTAAAACGCGGCGATTTGGAGGCGACCACCTGGCCGATGCCGCCCGCACGCATGACTTCACCGATCGCAACCGGGCGTATATAGGATTTACCTTCATTCATCCAGCCACGCATGGCCGGGTCCAGCGACAGGTAAATGGTTCTGACCAGGATTTCGCCGTCCTGCAAGTCGCGCAGCGGCTCTTCGGTGAATTGCCAGTCGCTGGCTTGTGGTAAGCCGACCGGGCGGGCTGCCAGGCGGATTTGGTGGTTGATGCTTGCGTTCATGTCGTCTCCGTTTTTTTAGGGGGGGATATCAGCGTGCACGCGCGGTGCGGGGGGAATCTCTTTTTTGTCGCCGCACACAATATACATCAAATCAGAATAAATAGAACGATCGTACTTTTTAAATTTTTTTGATGAATCTGGATTTTCTCAGTGCCGCTGGCCTTGCCCGGTCTGAATAAAAACGCGTTCTCATGCGACAATGCACACTGCGCTGTTTGCAGCATTATCCGAATATTATTTGAAAACCCTATTCGTCAGAATAGCTGAACCAACGAAAAAACGAAAATGAGTCAAAAACCTGAATTTATCCTGACCTTGTCCTGTCCCGATCAGCGCGGCATCGTGCATCGCGTATCCGGCTTACTGAGCCAATATGCATGCAATATCATTGACTCAGCCCAGTTCGGCGATGCACAATCCGCCAGCTTCTTTATGCGCGTGCATTTTGCAGCAGAGGATGACAGCGCGAGTCATACGGTATTGCATGCGGCATTTGCCGGACTGGCGCAGGAACTGGGCATGGAATGGCAGTTACATGACGCGCATCATAAGCCGCGTGTGATGATACTGGTGTCACGCATAGGTCACTGCCTGAATGATTTATTGTTCCGCCATAAAAGCGGTTTGCTGCCGGTAGATATACGTGCCATCGTGTCGAATCATCCGGATTTTTACCAACTGGCCGCCAGCTATAACATTCCTTTCCATCATTTGCCCTTAGCAGCCGGGGCGCCGGAAGGTCTCAAGCGCGCGCAGGAGAAAAAGATCCTGGAAATCGCTGAAGCGCAGGATGTGGAGCTGGTCGTGCTGGCGCGTTACATGCAGATACTGTCACAGCAGATGTGTGAGGATCTGAAAGGCCGCGCCATTAATATCCATCATTCTTTCCTGCCCAGCTTTAAAGGCGCGAAACCGTATTACCAGGCGCACGAACGCGGCGTGAAGCTGATCGGCGCGACCGCGCATTTTGTGACCAGTGATCTGGATGAAGGTCCGATTATTGAGCAGGACGTGGCGCGGGTTGATCATGCGATGGGGCCGGAAGAACTCACCGCAATCGGGCGCGATGTGGAATGCGTAGTTCTGGCACGCGCAGTCAAGTGCTTTGTGGAGCACAGAATTTTAGTTAACGGACATAAGACAGTCGTATTCAAATAATGGCATTAAAATCGATCATTTATAAAGCAGAACTCAATATTTCTGATATGGACCGCGGCTACTACGCGGATCACAACCTGACCATCGCAAGACATCCGTCGGAAACCGATGAACGCATGATGGTGCGGGTCTTAGCTTTCGCTATTCATGCCGCAGAAAGGCTGGAATTCGGCAAAGGGATTTCGGATACAGAAGAACCCGATTTATGGGAAAAAGACTATACCGATGCGATCCAGACCTGGATAGAAGTCGGCCAGCCGGATGACCGCCGCTTGTTAAAGGCTTGCGGCCGTTCTGATAAGGTGTATGTATACAGCTATGCCAGTGCCAGTGATGTCTGGTGGAAGCAGATGAATAGCCGCTTAGACCGCGCGAAAAATCTGTGCGTCAGAAATATCCCGTCCGAACAAAGTCAGGCACTGGAAAAACTGGCACAACGCACCATGCAATTGCAATGCACGATACAGGATGGTCAAATCTGGCTGTCAGCCGGTGAGGTATCGGTACAGATCGATGTGGAAACGCTGAAAGACTTTAGCTGATCCTATGTGTACATGCTGGCCAGCCAGACAGCATGGAGCACATGTGCTCATCCTGTTCTTGCTGGGCCTGGCGTATCTTGCTTTGAATCTTTTTGCCCGATGCAGTCAGTTTGAGCGGCAGTTTTCTGGCAGTACTCAATTATGTGCGCTCTGCCCACTGTAAGGGAAAGGGCAGTGAGGCTGCACTCATTTCAAGATGCAGAATTCGCCTTTGCTGGCATAGTCGGGATTTATCTGACGCATGCAGTAGTAAAGGCCGCATCAGTAGTACATCGCCAGCCTGCAGCTCGCAGTAGTGACTTTGGTCAGCTGCGCTGCGCTGGCTGATTTCTTCCAGCGTCAATTTTCCTGCCTGATGACTGCCGGGGATCACCTTCAGTGCGCCATTATCCCGGTCGCTATCGTCAAGTGCGAAGCGCCAGGTCAGCATACTATTGAGGATATCTGCCGGTGGCTCCACATGAAAAATACCATTTTTCTGCGTCCATTTTTGATATTCACTCAATCTGGCTGAAGAAGTATTGACGCAAATAGTTTTATCCTGGTGCCAGGGAACCAGCCAGTTGTGTGCTGCATTTTTATTGAAAAACAGACCGCGTACCGTGCTCGCTGCGCTCAGGTCTAGCGCGTTAAGCACGGTATTCATTGCTGAAACCGGAAGCGCAGCCTGAATTGCCGGATACTGTTGCAGTACTTGTCTGACGCCATACTGTGCCTGAACCGGTGTGCAGGCGGAACCCAAGGCTTCAAGTTCGGCAGAGTTCAGGAATTTCCTGAGAATGAAGTAGCCATTTGCATGCAATTCCGTTTGCATGTTGGACGAGCAGTGCTGAGAAATCATGTCTGAAGTGAAGTGCAGATAAGCACAAAGCGTCCGTGGAAGCCTTGCGCATATCCGTTAATCAGCTCAGTCTGCCAATACCTTGGTCAGCCAGTTGCCGATATCGACGATTTCTTCCGCGCAGACGGAGTGAGGCATCGGGTAGGTATGCCATTCTATCTGGTAGCCGCATTGTTCCAGTAACTGACGCGATTGCTCTGCGCGCTGCAGAGGGATCACGGGATCAGCCACGCCATGCACCAGGAATATCGGTGTATTCTGGTTAGCAGGATGACGCTCGGCAGCGATGTGTTCGCTGAGTGGTACATAGCCGGACAGGCACAGCATGCCGCCCAGTTGCTGCGGGTAGCGCAAGCCGGTTTGCAAAGTCATGGCGCAGCCTTGGGAGAAACCAGCCAGGATGATGCGATGTGCAGGTATGCCGCGCTCGATTTCTCTGCCGATCAGTTTTTCTATTTCCCCTTGTGACTGACGCAGGCCAGCTTCATCTTCACGTCTGGCGATGTCGGTGCCCAGTATGTCGTACCAGGCGCGCATGACGTAGCCGCCGTTAATGGTGACCGGCATGGTTGGCGCATTCGGAAACACAAAGCGGATAGGCGGACAGGCGCGTAAATCCAGCTCTTTGACGATAGGGACGAAATCATTGGCGTCCGCACCCAGTCCATGCATCCAGATGATGGAGGCAGTTGCTTGCGGGGCGCTTTCCAGTTCTATGGTGGTCAGGTATTGGCTCATGACAGACTGATGCTCAGGTTAAGTGTTAACGCGGTGTTGGGTATTGAAGCGGTGCTTACTATGCCGTTTCAGGCTGGGTCTGGCTGTTTGCGTATTGCTGATTTCGGGCGGAAGGCCTGACATACAGCGGCATGGGTTTCCACATACGGGCCGCCGATCAGATCGATGCAATACGGTACAGCAGCAAAGATGCCGGGCAACAGCAGCTTGCCATCCGCATCCCGTAAGCCTTCCAGAGTTTCTTTAATCGATTTGGGCTGACCCGGTAAATTCATGATCAGCGCAGCATGGCTGTCGGTTTCGCGTATTACCGCGACCTGACGTGACAGGATGGCTGTCGGCACAAAGCGCAGACTGATCTGACGCATTTGCTCGCCAAAGCCAGGCATTTCTTTGGTGCCCACCGCCAGTGTCGCTTCCGGCGTCACATCGCGCCGCGAAGGGCCAGTGCCACCGGTCGTGACCACCAGATCGCAATGCGCGTGGTCGACCAGTTCTGTCAGTGCTGCTTCGATCGCGCTGCGCTCGTCAGGAATCAGACGGGTTTCCAGATGCCAGGGCGTGGCCAGTGCCTGACTAAACCAGTCCTGCAAAGCGGGTAAGCCCTGATCCTGATAAATACCGGCCGAAGCACGGTCTGATACTGAGACCAGACCGATACGTAGAGCGCGTTCGGTATCACTCATCGAAGGCTTCGTCCTCAGCATCTTCTTCATCGGCCTCGTCCTGCGCGCCAGCTGGTTTTTTGCTGATCTGTTTCAGGATCTGGAAGATTTCGCGATAGGCTTTCGGTGCTTTGTTCTCAGCCTGCTCTTTACGCGCATTGCGGATCATGGTGCGTAACTGCTGCACATCCAGTTCCGGATGCTCAGCCAGCAATTCTGTGAGCGCATTGTCATCGGCCAGCAATTTGTCGCGGCGGCGTTCCAGTGCATGCATCGCTGCAGTCTCGGATTTGGATGCGCCTTTCCAGCTATCGATGGTTTTCTGTATCAGCGCGACTTCTTCTTCATCAAGCGTGCGCATTTTTTTGCCGACATATTGCATCTGGCGGCGGCGGCCTTCGTGGTTCTTGATTTGCTGGCATTCCAGAATCGCGTCGCGCACGTCTTCTGGCATAGGAACGCGTTTGACACGGTCACGCGGCTGTTCAACCAGTTCTTCTCCCAGTTTTTGCAAGGCGGTCATCTCGCGCTTGAGCTGGGATTTTGATGGACGTTCGTACTCTTGTTCGAACTCGTTGGATTGGTAGCCACATGAGCCACGGTTTGGATTTGGCATAATTCTGCGCCTTTACTGTATAAACTTTATGAAACGGCTGCTATGATACCCGTTTTAGTGGGCGCCGCGACAAAAATGCCCATTCTGGCAGCCGGGATGCAGTGGAAAAACTGCTGCACGCTGTCTGCAGTGCGCAGTTTCCGGTGTCGCATCGGCCTAAGAACTGGCAGTCCTATCCTCGTATTTATAGTAAAGAAAACGTCTATGAGCAAACCCGTGTTCTCCCATTCCCAGGATCAGTTGCGGCAGATCGCGAATGATATGTTACGTTTTGCGAAAGAAAAAGGCGCGTCGGATGCGGCGGTCGAGATCAGCGAAGGTGGCGGTCTGTCGATCAGCGTGCGCAAAGGGAAGGTAGAGACGATAGAGCTGAACCGCGATAAAGGCATAGGAATTACAGTCTATCTGGGTCAGCGTCGTGGTAATGCCAGCACTTCGGATTTTTCTGAACGTGCGCTGCGTGACACGGTGGATGCTGCCTACAATATCGCGCGCTTCACTGCCGAGGATGACTGCGCCGGTTTGCCGGATGCCGATATGCTGGAGCTGGCACCGCGTGATCTGAAGCTGTGTTACCCGTGGCAGATCAGTGCGGAAGAAGCGATAGAAATCGCCCGGCGTACCGAAGCGGCTGCCTTTGCGGTCGATAAGCGCATCACGAATAGTGAAGGCGCCAGCGTACATGTGCAGCAGTCGCATTTTGTGGCTGCAAATTCGCGCGGTTTCATCGGTGGCTATCCGATCTCACGCCATACCATTTCCGTAGCACCGATTGCCGGTAAGGGGGCAGCCATGCAGCGCGATGACTGGTACTCCTCACAACGTAATCCTGCCAAATTGGCTAAGCCCGAAGAAATAGGCCGCTACGCTGCCGAGCGTGCGCTGGCGCGCCTGCACGGACGCAAGCTGACAACCCGTCAATGCCCGGTCTTGTTTGAGGCACCTTTAGCTGCAGGCATATTGGGTGCATTTGTGCAGGCTACCTCCGGTGGTGCTTTATACCGTAAATCCAGCTTCTTGCTCGATAGCCTGGGTACGCAGATTTTCCCATCGCATATACAAGTGCTGGAAGATCCGCATGTGCCGGGTGCTGTGGGCTCGTCTCCGTTTGATGATGAGGGTGTGCGCACCAGCAAGCGTGAAGTGGTCACACAAGGCATATTGCAGGGCTATTTCCTGTCCTCGTATTCGGCGCGTAAGCTCGGGATGCAAACTACTGGTAATGCCGGTGGTTCCCATAACCTGAGCCTGCTGTCTTCGCAAACCAAACGGGGTGATCATTTTGCCGGTATGCTCAAAAAAATGGGTACCGGTTTGCTGGTGACTGAGCTGATGGGGCAAGGCGTGAATTATGTGACGGGCGATTATTCGCGTGGCGCATCTGGCTACTGGGTGGAGAACGGCGAAATCCAATATCCGGTTGAAGAAATCACGATTGCTGGCAATATGCGCGATATGTTCCGTCAAATCGTCGCAATCGGTAATGACACACTGATCCGTGGCACCAAACAGACCGGCTCCATCCTGATTGAAAACATGATGGTGGCGGGGAATTAAGGAATTCAGGAATTAAATGCAGGGGTGCAGTCAGGCTGATTCGTGCAATGAATATACACAACGGCAGGGATGAGTATCCCTGCCGTTGTTGTTTGTAGTTCAGACTGTATTGCCGATTTTGTGCTGATTTTTGTGCCGAATTTGCGCAGGTTTTATTTTAGTAAAACGAATTTGCCACCTTTGGCGATATTGACGATGGCTTCCTGCTGCGCATCGTAGCCGGATTCCTTGCCATCTCTGGCAGGCGCTTTGCGGAACGCAAACTTGCCAGTCGCGCCTTCATACCGAACCTGAGGCAATGCATCGCGCAAGGCGATGCGGTCTTTCGCGAGGTCACCGCTTAAGCGTATCGTTTTGAGCGCTTCCGCCACGATGTACATCGCATCATAAGCCTGCGCTGCGAATTGATCTGGCTCACTCTTATATCTGGCGCGGTAGTCGGTCAGGAACTGCTTATTGCTGGCGGTAGCGTTTTCAGCCGACCAGGGGCTGCCCATCAGCGTGTTGTCTGCGGCATCTTTGGCTATATCAAACAGCTTAGATGAGTTAAAGCCATTACCACCGATGAAGGGTTGTCTCATGCCCAGTGAGCGGGTTTGCAGGATGATGTTGGCGGCTTCTTCGGTCAGGCAAGAGCATACGATGGCATCGGGCGCTGAATCTTTAATTCTGTTGAGTTGCGCTTTGAAGGACAGTTCGCCTTTGCCATAGGTTTCTGTGTTGGTGACGATAACCCGTTGATCTGCCAGTGTGTTTTTGAACACATCATAGCCGCTCTTGGTGAACGCATCGTCATTGCCATAAATGATGGCGACCTTTTTAATCTGGAACTGTCTGATCGCGGCGCGTACCGTGGTCGGTAATACGTCTGCTTCTGTGACTGAATTGCGGAAAGTGTAGGGGCCCATGGCCGTAATGCCATCAGCCGTATTGCTGGTCGCGAACACCACAGTTTTGGCCAGATTGGCGACAGGATCGGCCGCGAATGCGGAGTTAGACAGGGTAGGGCCAAACAGCATCAATACCTTATCCTGATAAATCAGTTTTTTAAAGACATTGATCGCCTCTTCTTTTTTACCCTGTTCATCGGCAACCACCAATACCAGCTTATCGCCATTGATGCCGCCTTGAGCATTGATGCTGTCGGCCGCGAGCATCAGCCCATTCCGGATCGGGCCACCATACTTGATGGTAGGGCCGCTTAAGGCGGCAGCAAGGCCAATGCGGATGTCGGCTGCCTGCGCCAGTAATGGGGACAGGGCAAAGAGTGCGGCAAAAAACTTAAACTGCTGCGACATTGTATCTCCGGACGCTTTTAATCATTGTCAGCAGATTGTATGGTGTAGCTCAACTATCAGCAATCAGGAACGCGACTCCTGTTGTCGATGAGTGCCTGGGATGACGCTAAGTGGTCCGCGCGAACGCGGACCAGGGCACATTAAGCCAGCTGCTGACGCGCACGCGCAATTGCCAGTCGTACTTGTTCAGGTGCCGTGCCGCCTACATGATTGCGCGCAGCGACTGAGCCTTCCAGTGTCAGTACGGAGAAAATATCAGCTTCTATCAGTGTCGAGTAGGTTTGTAATTCCTGCAGCGACATATCGCTCAGGTCGCAGCCTTTTTCGACGCAGGTTTTGACCGCATGGGCAACAGCCTCGTGCGCATCGCGGAATGGCAAACCTTTTTTCACCAGGTAATCCGCGAGATCAGTTGCGGTCGCATAGCCTTGCAAAGCAGCGGCACGCATGGCTTCTGGCTTCACGCTGATGCCGGTTGCCATGTCAGCGAAAATTCGCAGGGTATCGACCACGGTATCAACCGTGTCAAACAAAGGTTCTTTGTCTTCCTGATTGTCTTTGTTGTAGGCTAAAGGCTGGCCTTTCATCAGGGTCAGCAAGGCGATCAGGTGACCATTGACGCGACCGGTTTTGCCACGCGCCAGTTCTGGCACATCAGGGTTTTTCTTTTGCGGCATGATCGATGAGCCGGTGCAGAAGCGGTCGGCGATATCAATGAAGCCTACCCGTGGGCTCATCCAGATTACCAGCTCTTCCGACATGCGTGAAATATGGGTCATCACCAGTGCGGCCGCCGCGCAGAATTCAATCGCAAAATCGCGGTCAGATACGGCATCGAGCGAGTTGTAGCACACTTCATCAAAGCCCAGGGTTTTTGCCACGCGTTCACGGTCAATCGGGAAGGTGGTGCCGGCCAGCGCAGCGGCGCCCAGTGGCAAGCGGTTGACCCGTTTGCGGCAATCCAGCATGCGCTCGGTATCGCGCCCAAACATTTCCACATAGGCCAGTATGTGGTGGCCGAAGGTGATTGGTTGTGCTACCTGCATATGGGTGAAACCAGGCAGGATGGTGGCTGCATTTTTTTCAGCCAGATCAATCAGTGCCGAGCGCAAAGCGCGCAACAGATCGACGATATTATCGATGGCAGAGCGCATATACAGACGGATATCGGTCGCGACCTGATCATTTCTGGAGCGGCCGGTATGCAGGCGCTTGCCAGCGTCACCCACCAGTTCGGTCAGTCGCTTTTCTATATTCAGATGCACATCTTCCAGATCCAGCAGCCATTCAAATTTGCCTGACTCAATTTCATCCAGTATTTGCTGCATGCCACGCTGAATATCGGCGTAATCCTGAGTGCTGATGATGTGCTGTGCGCACAGCATTTCAGCATGTGCCAGCGAACCCTGGATATCAACCAGCGCCATGCGGTTGTCAAAGAAGACCGAAGCGGTGTAACGTTTGACCAGATCAGAAACAGGTTCAGAGAAGCGCGCCGACCAGGCTTCGCTTTTTTTATTGAATTGTGATGTCATAATGAATGGTTTGCCGTAAAAGGCAGCGGTTTGCGGTAAGTTTTCAGCAGATTATAAAGCAAGCGTCCCATTTTCCCGAATAAAAGCATCGATGAGTAAGAAAACACCTGCCTCCAGCTTTGAGCCCTACATCCCGGATTGCTGCAATCTGGGCGTGGTTTTTCGCGTGCTGCTCGCGGTTAGTGTAGTGGTGCTGGCCGGATTGTGGTCGCGTGGCGACAGTGTCTGGCTGGTGCTGGGTAATTTCATGGAGGCCTCAATACTGATAGAGCTGATCTGCCTGTGTTCGCTGTTTTTACTGTGCCTGTGCCGGCGTGCTCTGTATCAGGTCTATCTGTCACCGCATTTGCAGCGTAGCCTGTGTGCACTGCTGCCGGCACTGGTGAGCTGGCTGGCGGTTGTGTCACTGCGCAGTATGGATTGGTTTGCTTTGATTTTCCCCAGGCTGGATCTGGCTTTCGTGGTGTTGGCAGCGGGCTGTGCCGGACTGCTGTTTCAACAGTATTTTGAAATGCGTACGCGTGCCTTTTCGCCGGCGCTGGGCGAGGCCAGGCTGCAGGCTTTGCAGGCCCGCATCCGTCCTCACTTTCTGTTTAACAGCCTCAATACAGCCTTGTCGCTGATCCGGAGTGATCCGCGCCGCGCGGAGGTGGTGCTGGAGGATTTGTCAGACTTATTCCGCATACTGATGCGCGACACGCGGACCATGATCAGCCTGCGCGATGAATTGCGGCTGTGTGAGCAATACCTGGCGATAGAAACTTTGCGGCTGGGGGAGCGGCTCAATGTTATCTGGGATAGGACTGATCTGGCAGACAACGACGCAAGGGAGGTAGAGATTCCCTCTTTGCTGTTGCAGCCTTTGATAGAAAATGCGGTGCATTACGGCGTGGAGCCATCGGCAGAAAAGTCTGACATTTCAATTCAATTGAAAAAAAGTTTAAATAAGATTGAAATCCGTATCAGAAACCCGCAGCATGCGCGATCCGGTACGCCATCTGGCAATCAGATGGCGCTGGAAAACATCCGGCAGCGTCTGGCTTTGCTCTATGACGTAGAGGCAGGCATGAGCAGTATGGCTGTGGATGGCTACTTTGAAGTGAAACTGCATTTTCCGGCACGCCGCTGAAGACCATGACGCCTATTCGTTTATACATAGTTGATGATGAATTGCCTGCACGCCAGCGGTTACAGACTTTGCTGGGTGATATCGCTGCGGAATTGCCGCATCAATTGCTGGGCGAGTGTGGTCAGGTGATGGAGGCGCTGGCGCAAATCCAGGCCCTGAAGCCGGATGTGATTTTGCTGGATGTGCAAATGCCGCTACTCAATGGCATTGAGTTTGCGGAAAAACTGCATACCTTGATGGAACCTGAGGAAGTGCCGGACATTATTTTTGTCACGGCTTACGAAGAATATGCATTGCGTGCATTCGATGTGCATGCCAGTGATTATCTGCTCAAACCGGTGCGTGCGACACGGCTGGCAGATGCCTTGAAACGCGTTGCCAGTCGCGCGCAGTTGCGGCAGCGGCAAATAACGCAGCAATCAGAATTAACTGCTTCGCGCCAGCATTTTTCAGTGGCTGAGCGTGGTCGCATCAGCTTGGTGCCTGTCACAGAGGTGCTGTATCTGAAGGCGGAGCAGAAATATGTGAGTCTGCACACGGCACAGAAAGAATATCTGATCGAAGAGTCCCTGACCGCATTGGAAGAAGAGTTCAGTGGCTTGTTTGTCAGAGTGCATCGCAATGCGCTGGTAGCGCGCGCCGCTATCGCCGGCGTGGAAAAAACCTTGTTAATTGCCGACTCTGGCAGTGAGCAGGAAAAGGTCAGTGAAGTCTGGCAGTTACGCATCACTGGCAGCGAAGAAAAATTACTGATTTCGCGTCGCCAGTGGGCGGTGATTAAGGCTTTGCTGAAGTAGTCGCTGCCATGAGCCTCAGCGCCAGACCGGTAATCCGCTCAGATCCAGATTCTCATCGTTGACCCAGGCAGGCAGGCCACTGATATCGGTGGGTCCCAGGTCGGCCAGTAAATCCAGTTGCACCTGTTTCATGACTTTGCCGCGTTTTGAATTTGCCTGCGATTTTTTGTGATCGCTGTTTTCAGGCATGGGTTCGTTCAAACCCGGTAATTCCATCGTGGCGTTGTCTTTGTAATCTTTCATCGGACTAATTTGAACTGAGTGCAGGACACATAGGCATCAGCTGCCAGAATGCAGCGCATTGACATGATGCTCATCAGGCGAGTTCAGTCTGTCACTGAAGCGCGCTTGAACAACATCCTTCGTGCAAATAACAAAGCCACCTTAACGCTGCATAGCAGCCGGTGGCTTTGGGAATTCTGGTTGCGGGGGCAGGATTTGAACCTACGACCTTCGGGTTATGAGCCCGACGAGCTGCCAGACTGCTCCACCCCGCGTCTGAAGAGGCCGAATAATACATGGCCGGACTGGTATATACAAGGGGGATGCCGGATTTATTTTTTATTTCATTCTTTTTTATCGCGCTTTTCTGCAGTCTGCGTGGCAGTGCTTGAATTTTATTGGCTCCAAGGATTGCTTGTGCAGTGAAACACTGCATAATAGGCAACATGGTTTTAGGAAACAGTTGGTCAGTGAAATGCTGCCTCGCTGTTGCATCACCACAGGCTGATAAAAATAAGGAGAGCCATCATGAGTCAAGCTACTTACGATACCCAAATCTCGCCTGAAGGCAGAATGGAAGTTTTATCCAAAGCCGAGGTCGGACGCCTGCTCGATAGCAGCCATGGCGGTTTGTACCAGTTATTCCGCAATTGCGCTTTAGCGGTACTGAATTGCGGCAGCGGTCTGGACGACGGTAAAGAATTGCTGGAGCGTTATAAAAACTTTGAAATTAATATCATTCAACGTGAGCGCGGCATCAAGCTTGATGTGAAGGGTGCTCCCGCCAGCGCATTCGTTGATGGCGTGATGATCAAAGGCATACAGGAACATCTGTTCGCAGTATTGCGCGATATTTTATTTATCAATGCTGAAATCGCCCAAGGCGCGAAATTTGATCTGAGCCACAGCGAGGGAATCACCGATGCGGTATTCCATATTTTGCGGAATGCGAATTTGCTGCGACCCCAGGTCAGCCCGAATCTGGTGGTCTGCTGGGGCGGACATTCGATTTCCGGCACTGAGTACGACTACACCAAGCAGGTTGGCTATCAACTGGGCTTGCGTGGTCTCGATATCTGTACCGGTTGTGGTCCGGGTGCGATGAAGGGGCCGATGAAAGGCGCAACCATCGGCCATGCCAAGCAAAGAACCGGGCAAGGCCGCTATATCGGCCTGACTGAGCCTGGCATCATCGCGGCGGAAGCGCCAAATCCCATCGTCAATGATCTGGTCATTTTGCCGGATATAGAAAAGCGGCTGGAAGCCTTTGTGCGCGTCGGTCATGCAGTGATCGTATTTCCTGGTGGTGCCGGTACAGCGGAAGAAATTCTGTATCTGCTCGGCATACTGCTGCATCCGGAAAATACCGATTTGCCTTTCCCGCTGATTTTCACTGGCCCTGAGGGCGCAGTCGATTATTTCAGACAGATAGATCAGTTTATTGGCGATACCATAGGCGCGGAAGCACAGAAACGTTACAAAATTATCGTCAATGATCCTGCGCAAGTCGCACGTGAAGTGGAGGCCGGAATTCGCGAGGTGCGCGCCTACCGCAAAGCCCATGGCGATGCCTACTATTACAACTGGATGCTCAAAATCGACAGTGAATTTCAGCATCCGTTTGAGCCTACCCACGCCAATATGCATAATCTGGCGCTGCATAAAAACCAGCCGCCGCATTTGCTGGCGGCAAACCTGAGACGTGCTTTTTCAGGTGTGGTGGCGGGTAATGTCAAGGATCAGGGTATACGTGCGATAGAAAAACACGGCCATTTTGAATTGCGGGGGGATCCGTCTATTATGGATTCCATGGATACCTTGCTCACAGCATTCATTGCGCAGCACAGGATGAAGCTGCCGGGTAAGGCCTATGTGCCTTGCTATCGTATCTTAAAATCAGGCTAAGCCAGTTGGACGTGCGGACTGGCACGCTGCGATGCTGTGTCAGTCGCAAAAAGCTGCTGGCTGGCTGACAGACAGTCGTTTTTGTACGATTCATGCATTTAAGTAACATTAGTTGACGGAAACAATGCAGTCGGGCTTGTTGCGTATGCTATAAATCACCTAAGATGTGAAAGCGACACATTGCTGCAATTATTTCTGTGGGGACATCAATTTCTTTGGGTTCATCCTGTGAAATTGGTAAGATAGCCAAGTATCGATCTTTTCACTATTGAGGAAACTATTATGAGTACCGTACAGCAAGAAGTTGATGAACGTACCAACCTCACAGGCTCCAATAAATTTGAGTTGTTATTGTTCCGCCTGGGCGGTGATGCCAGCGGCGACCGGTCCGAGCTGTTTGGTATCAATGTATTTAAAGTGCGGGAAATCGTGGCCATGCCAGCTATTACCGCTGTAGCTGGCTCCCTGCCGCATATGCTGGGCGTAGTGAATTTGCGCGGTCAGATCATTCCCGTGATTGATCTGCCATCGGTGGTTGGCTGTACCCCTAAGACTGGCCTCAATATCATGCTGGTTACCGAATATGCGCGCACTACTCAGGGTTTTGCGGTGGAATCGGTAGAAGAAATCGTACGCCTGGACTGGAGTCAGGTCTTGTCAGCAGAAAGCAGTGCGGTTGGCGGCATGGTGACCAGTATTGCGCGCCTCGACGGTGACACAGAAAACACTCGCCTGGCGCAGGTGCTGGACGTGGAACAAATCCTGCGGCAGATCACGCCTTCTGATACCAAAGACGTCGATCCGGAAACCATAGGCGATAAATTACAAATGAAGGAAGGTGCGGTCATTCTGGCGGCCGATGATTCCGGTGTGGCGCGTAGTCTGATCGAGCAAGCGTTGGGCGCTATCGGTGCACCTTTCATTATGACCAAGACCGGTAAGGAAGCCTGGGATAAATTGCAAGTCATCGCAGCAGCAGCCCAGAACGAAGGCAAACAACTGCGCGATAAAGTCGCGATGGTGCTGACCGATCTGGAAATGCCGGAAATGGATGGCTTCACGCTGACCCGAAAAATCAAACAGGATGAACGCTACAAACACCTGCCGGTGATCATCCACTCTTCTTTGTCCGGCACTACCAATGAAGAGCATATCCGCACCGTAGGCGCCGACGCCTATGTCGCGAAATTTGTGGCAGAAGAACTCGCAGCGGCGATACGTAAGATACTCGCCAAGTAAGCATCTGCCTGCCGAAGTAAAAAAGGACGCTAATGGCGTCCTTTTTTATTCAGGATCTACAGATTTATCTGCTGCCCGCAACTTTCTGCCATCCGCCCGGACATTGTTTGATGGCGGGATAGAAGCCGTCTGGGTCCCGGCAATACAGCCATTCATTGGGGGCGGTCATGGGTGGAGCTGTACGTATTTCATCCCTGTAGATGACGGTCGGTGCCGGTTCTATGCTGTAGCTGCTGGTGGAATACGTCGTTACCGGCTGGGTGTAGACAGTCCGGACTTCTACCGGAGCCGGGTACACAATATTGCGCGTGTACACTGGGCCATAGTACACCGGTGCGACGCCATAATAAGGCCGGTACCAGGAATGATGATGGTGATGGCTGTAATGAGCCGGTGTCAGGTTGATACGCAAGCCAGCGTGGACGCCAGCTTGTGCCTGTGTTGCTGCGCCTAATCCGAGTAGCAGGGTGCCAGTGATCATCCAGGTTTTCATTATGCCTCCTTTAGCCTTACTATTTTCCTGTGGATGGAAACTTATTGCGGGATTCGCAATCTGTGTACCTGTGCCAGAGATTCGAGTTTTGGGGCGGCCCAGGTTGCCGTATTTCTGCATCATAGCAGCAAATTGATGCAGGGAATCAGCTTGCTGAAAGAGGCATCTGATGTGCGCTATGGTGCTGCCTTCTGCTACTTTTTTGAGCGGAAAACAGGATTTTGTGTAAATTGAAACGTCGGTTTGCCGCGATCTCTGCGAAAATGAAAATAAATAAGTTAACTAGGGAAGCAATAATGAAAATAAACCTTAGCTTCAAACATAAGGTACTCACGCTGGCAGTGTTTGCAGTAACCCAGAGTTATGTCGGCCTGGCGCAAGCAGCAACATCCTCCGCTGTTGCCAACGCCGCTGCAGATGGCGCTGAAGCACCTGTCAATACAGTACGCGAACGCTACACCAAATACGAATATCAGATACCGATGCGCGACGGCGTCAAGCTGTTTACTGTGGTGTATGTTCCAAAGGATAGTAGCCAGACTTACCCGTTTCTGATGCAGCGCACGCCTTACGGCTCCGGCGTGCATGCCGGTGGCGAAACGCACTATGGCGTTGATTTTTATCCCAACTCCCTCGGGCCGGGGCGTGATTTTGAGCAAAGTGGCTATATCTTCGTGACCCAGGATGTACGTGGCCGTTACATGTCTGAGGGCGTATGGCAGGAAATGACGCCACATGCCAAAACCACGCGCGCCGCTGGTGAGGGTGTAGAAAGCCAGGATATGCATGACACGGTGGAATGGCTGCTCAGGAATGTGCCGGGCAATAATGGCAAAGTTGGTATCTGGGGTATTTCTTATCCCGGGTTTTATACCTCGGCCAGCATCATCGATTCACATCCTGCGATTAAAGCGGCTTCGCCTCAGGCGCCAGTGACCGATCTGTATATGGGCGATGATTCCTATCATGGCGGCGCTTTCATGCTGGCGGCTAATTTCGATTTTTATTCGAATTTCACTGTCGAAAAAAATCCTACGCCACTGCCCAAGACCTGGGGTCAGTTTGATTACGGCACGCGCGATGGCTATCAGTATTTCCTCAAGCATCTGACGCTGGCGAATATCACTGCGCAACTCAGCGATAAGCAACGTGAGCTGCTGATGCCGATTATCGTGCACAGCACTTACGACGCCTTCTGGCAGGAGCGCAATATCACGCCGCATCTCAAAAACATCCGTGCAGCGGTGCTGACGGTAGGTGGCTGGTATGACGCAGAAGATGTGCAGGGCCCGTTCAGTACGTATCAGGCGATACGCAAGCAGCAGAGTAAAAAAAATGGCGAACGTGCCCCGTTTAATGGTCTGGTAATCGGACCCTGGGTACACGGCGGCTGGGCTGGTGCGGATGGCAAATCACTGGGCCAGGTCAGCTTCGACAGCAAAACCGGCGAGTATTATCGCAAGCAGTTACTGTTCCCGTTTTTTGAACATCATCTGAAAGATGCCAAGATCAAATCTGTTGCGGAGGTGAATGCGTTTGAAACCGGCACCAATATCTGGCGGCAGTATGCAAGCTGGCCGCCTGAACAGGCGAAAGCGGCGACTTTGTATTTCGGTGCTGATGGCAAGCTTAGCTGGAAGCAGCCTGCTGCCGTAAATACCGCAAATGCCGCTAACACTGGTTTTGATGAATACATTGCTGACCCTAAAAAGCCAGTGCCATTTGTGTCCTATGTGGCGACAGGTGCGCCGCGTGAATACATGGTCAGCGACCAGCGTTTCGCCTCGGTGCGGCCGGATGTGCTGGTGTACCAGACTGAGCCGCTGGAGCAGGACGTGACCATCGCGGGTCCGCTACAGCCACGCCTGTTTGTGTCGACCAGCGGTAGCGATGCGGATTGGGTGGTGAAACTGATCGACGTCTATCCTGATGACTATCCGGAACGCAGCGGTGGACGTGAACGTGGCAGCGATGTGCCGCCACCTTCAACGACGCTGGCTGGCTATCAGCAATTGGTACGCGGTGAACCTTTCCGTGGCAAGTTCCGTCAGAGTTTTGAACAGCCTCTGCCTTTTGTGCCAAACGAAGTCACGGAAGTGAAGTTCAGCATGCCCGATGTGTTGCATACGTTCCGGCGCGGTCATCGCATCATGGTGCAGGTGCAAAGTTCCTGGTTTCCGCTGACCGACCTCAATCCGCAGAAATTTATGGAAATACCACAGGCTAAACCTGAAGACTTCCAGAAAGCAACACAAAGGGTGTATCGTTCTGCCACCCAGGCCTCAGGTCTGGGTGTGCAGGTCATTACAAGCAATAAAAATCCTGTATCTCTGACACAATAAAAATAGCCAACTTATTTGGGCTCATTATTAAGACTTATTATTCAGACTTGTTATTCAGACCTTTTCAGACCAAAAATGAAAACACCTTTACTTCGCTTAAAACGTAGCACCCTGGCAGTGGCCTGTGGCTTGCTCAGCTTGTCCGCTACAGCGCAGAGCCCCGCACAAAACGTGTCGCCTGCTGCGAGCAATGCCTTTGTGCTGGAAGCGCATACCATGGATTTGAAAGCCGATCCATGCACCAGCTTTTTTGAATATGCGAATGGCTTGTGGCTCAAAAATAATCCTATCCCGGCGGATCGTTCGCGTTACAGCGCGTACGACGAAGTGACTGAGCGTAATCTGCTCGCATTGAAAGAAATCGCTGAGCTGGCCGCTGCCAGCCAGTCACCGGATGCGCAACAACGCCTGGTTGGCAATTTCTATGCAAGCGGCATGGATGAAGCCCGTATCGAGCGCGAAGGCGCCCAGCCTTTGCAGGCGCAGTTTAAGCTGATCGATGCCATCAGCGATAAAGCCGGTTTGATACGCGTCATCGCGCAATTACACCAGCAAGGTGTGATGCCGCTGTTTGGTTTTTCCGTCGATCAGGATTTGAAAGACAGCAAGCGTTATATTCCACAACTGGGTCAGGGCGGCCTGGGTTTGCCAGACAGAGATTACTACCTGAAGAATGATGCCAAGACCAAGGAAATCCGCGCTCAATACCTGGCCTATATGAAGCAGATTTTCAGTTTGTTGGGTGAAGATGCAGCGCAGTCTGCCCAGCATGCAGCGCAAGTGATGGCACTGGAAACACGGCTGGCGAAAGCCTCGCTGACCAAGGTGGAATTGCGTGATCCGGCCGCCAGCTATCATCTGACCGATTTGGATGGTTTGCAAAAACAAGGCAAATCGGCTTACTGGAGCAGCTATTTCCAAACCATAGGACTGCAGCAGCCCGGTCAACTGAACCTGGCACATCCTAAATTCTTCAGCGAAGTCGATAAGATGCTGGATGCAGTTCCGCTCGCGCAATGGAAAACCTATCTGAAATGGGATGTCGCGAACAGTCGCGCCAATTTCCTGAGTCAGGCTTTTGTGAATGCGAATTTCGATTTCTATGGCAAAACCCTGGCCGGTACTAAGGAGTTGCAACCACGCTGGAAACGGGTGCTGGCGAATATCGATGCGCAAGCCGGTGAAGCGCTGGGCCAGTTATATGTCGCGAAATTCTTTGGGCCAGAAGCCAAGGCGGGTGTGCAGGACATGGTACGCAATATCCAGGCTGCGATGCGGGACAGCATAGGCAAGCTGGAGTGGATGTCGGAACAGACCAAACAGCAAGCCTACAAAAAACTCGACAGCATCGTCGTCAAGATCGGCTATCCGGATGTCTGGCGCGATTACTCCAGCCTGCAAATCGATCGCGGCTCGTATGCAGACAATGTGGCGCGTGCTTCGGCATTTGAATTTCAGCGTGTGCTGTCCCGTCTCGGCAAGCCGATAGACCGCAATGAATGGGGCATGACACCACAGACTGTGAATGCCTATTACAACCCGACCATGAATGAAATGGTGTTCCCGGCTGGTATATTGCAACCGCCGCTATACCACGTGCAAGCAGATCCAGCAGCCAATTATGGCAATACCGGCGCAACGATAGGCCATGAACTGACCCATGCATTTGATGATGAAGGGCGCCAGTTTGACGCAGCCGGTAATTTGAAAAGCTGGTGGACTGCACAGGACGAGAAAAAATTCCTGACCCGCGTTAAAGCGATAGAAACCCAGTTCAATGAATTCAATCCTATCGACAAACTGCACATCAATGGCAAGCTGACTGCAGGTGAAAATATTGCCGATCTGGGCGGTATGAAAATCGCCTTGCAGGCATTGCGTACTTCGCTGCAGAAAAATCCTCAGCCAGCTTTACTGGATGGCCTGACGCCGGATCAGCGTTTCTTTATTGCTAATGCGCAAAGCTTCCGCAGCGCTATCCGCGATGAGATGCTGCGCCTGAAAATCGCGACTGACCCACATTCTCCGGACAAATATCGCGTGATTGCGCCGCTCGCGAATATGCCAGAATTCTCGTCGGCCTTCAGCTGCCAGGGCGAGCGCTCGCCCTTGCGTCAGGGGGCAAAGCGCGTAAACATCTGGTAACAGCGTATACTAGCGCTGAATTAACGCTTAATTAGCGCTGAGTTATCTCTACGATCAGACTACGGCGGGGTAAAAATCATGATTTTTGCCCCGCTGTTTTATTGAAATTTTGATACTTCATAGCGCAGCCTACAGCCAAACACCTTGTTATTTTGAGCCAGAACCATGATGGAAAACACCAAAGTCATCGAATTTGAACGCCCTCAGATGGAAGAGGGTAGCAGTTGTACCGCCAATGCCTGGGCACGTGTACCGGAAGCACCAAGCGCGGAAGAAAAACAGGTATTGAAGGAAAAAATACGCCGCCTGCTTAAAGAAAAGCAGGCAGTATTGGTGGCGCATTACTATGTCGATGCAGAATTGCAGGACCTGGCTGAAGAGACCGGTGGCTGCGTATCCGATTCGCTGGAGATGGCACGTTTCGGGCGCGATCATGCCGCCAAAACCCTGATTGTGGCCGGTGTGCGCTTCATGGGTGAAACTGCCAAAATCCTGAGTCCGGAAAAAACCATTTTGATGCCAGATCTGGATGCGACCTGTTCGCTTGATCTGGGTTGCGATGCCACCGAATTCGCCGCATTCTGTGATGCGCATCCTGACCGTACCGTAGTCGTCTATGCCAATACCAGTGCGGCTGTCAAAGCACGCGCTGACTGGATGGTGACGTCCAGCATAGGCCTGGACATCGTGGCACATCTGCATGCGCAGGGTAAGAAAATTTTATGGGCACCGGATAAACATCTGGGTGGCTATATCCAGAAACAGACTGGTGCCGATATGCTGTTGTGGCAGGGTTCCTGTCTGGTGCATGATGAATTCAAAGGCATAGAGCTCGATGTGCTCAAGGCCGAACATCCGCATGCCAAGGTGCTGGTACATCCGGAATCTCCGGCTGCCGTGGTGGCTCAGGCCGATGTGGTCGGCTCCACCTCACAACTGATCCATGCCGCCCAGACGCTGGATGCGCAGGAATTCATCGTCGCGACCGACAATGGCATACTGCACAAAATGCAAATGGCTGCACCGGGTAAGCGTTTTATTGTTGCACCCACTGCCGGTAACAGCGCCACCTGTAAGAGCTGTGCGCATTGCCCGTGGATGGCGATGAATGGCCTGCGCAATTTGCTGGCTGTACTGGAGCAAGGCAATAATGAAATTCAGGTTGAGCCTGCGACGGCCGAAAAAGCCAAGCTGTGCATTAACCGTATGCTGGATTTTGCCGCTGCGAAGAAAGCCAATGTACGTCCATCCGGCGATCTCGCTAAAGATGCCGCACTGTTCCAGAACATAGGCCCGGCCTGATAGCCTCCGCCAGCAGACGGCAAACTAAGCCCAGAATAAAGACCGGATACACTGAACAAAAACAAAATTCAATACTATGTCCAGCAATTTACAAAACAAACACTTCCCTTTCGATGCCGATTTACAGTCTGCGTTTGAGCGCAATGTGCGCGATGCGCTGGCTGAAGATGTCGGTGCGGCTGACCTGACCGGTTTGCTGGTGCCGGCTGAGCAAATGGTGCAGGCGCAGGTCATCGTGCGTGAAGATGCGATACTGTGCGGCGCACCCTGGTTCGATGCAGTGATGCAGGCTTGTGATCAGCGGATACGCGTCGAATGGCAATATGCCGAAGGTGATGCGATGACCGCCAATTCCGTCGTTTGCACAATCCAGGCTCCCGCGCGTGCCTTGCTGACGGCCGAACGTTCGGCACTCAATTTCCTGCAAATGTTATCGGCGGTCGCCACGGCGACCTCGCATTATGTGCAACTGATCGCGGGTACCACGGCCGCCATTCTGGATACCCGCAAAACCCTGCCTGGTATGCGACTGGCGCAGAAATACGCAGTCCGTGTCGGTGGCGGTAAAAATCAGCGTCTGGCTTTGTATGATGGCATCCTGATTAAGGAAAACCATATCGCCGCCGCAGGCGGTATCGCACCTGCCATGCAGCATGCACTGGCGCTGAATGCAGGTGTCAGCATACAAATCGAAGTGGAAAACCTGAATGAGCTGCACGCCGCGCTGAATGCAGGTGCGACTTCTATTTTGCTCGATAACTTCAATACCGACATGATGCGTGAAGCTGTCAGCATCAATGCTGGCCGTGCCTTACTCGAAGCCTCAGGTGGCGTCGATCAGCGTTCGGTACGCGCAATTGCTGAAACCGGTGTCGACCGCATTTCTATCGGCAGCCTGACCAAAGACATCAAAGCCACCGACTACTCACTGCGCGTGCTGGCTTAATTGATGCCGTAACTGCTGCGTAATGCACACTGCCTGCTCAGCCTTGGTCTGTTTGTCTGAGCAGGCAGTGTGCAGATGTGTTCCCGTTTATCTGCTTAATCCACCGCTTGAACCAGTGCTGTTGCCACTGGTCGCAGCGTGGATGTGATGTCTGCTTTGACTGTTTATGCTGTCTTCACTGACACCTGATTTCAACCATACTAAGGAGAACAGCATGAACACAATGAACGATACAAACAATACAAATAAGACAGAAAATACAAACAGCAAAAAGGACAGCGCATCGAATCCGGTTCTGGCATTTTGTCTGAACCTGGGTGCTACCTTGCGCTACTTCTGGCAATCCTATGTCATCCGCGTCGCAGCGACCAGCTGGAAACGCTGTCTGGGCGCGTGTTTTCTGGCCTTGCTGTTGGGCGCAATGTTAGGTTTGCCTGGTCTGGCATTCATACTGGTCATCACGACGCTGCTGGTCAAGTGCATCGTTCCACAAGCGGTGACAACAGTGGAAGTTATTGAGCAGGATGGCAGGGAGTAAACACATGCAACGCAAAGACGACAATCCGGTATTGGATACTGTACTGAATATGCTGGAAACGCTACGCATCCTGTGGTGGCGTTTTTTTGACTGGCTGGCAGTGGTGCCCTGGAAAAAACTGCTGTTGGTCTCGCTACTGGTGATGATCATAGGCGGCATGCTGGGCTTGGGCGCTTTGCCTCCGGTGCTGGTACTGTCCTCGGTATTGATTAAGAGTCTGGCTGGTGGCAAGCGGCGTGCCGAAATGGCGGCCAGTGCAGCCGCCAGCCGCGCCGACAGAGAGGCGCTGGAGCGGCGTGTGATAGAGGCTGAAATGGCGGCCTTGCAGGCGCAGATAGAGCCACACTTTCTGTTCAATACCCTGGCCCTGATCGGACAATTGATAGAAACCGATCCCGCACGTGCTGCGTTGGTTCACACCGACCTGATCCGCTATCTGCGTGCAGCACTGCCACAAATGCGCCAGCCCGGCATGGGCAGGCTGGGGCAGCAAATCGACTTGTCGCGCGCTTATCTGAACATTATGCAAGCCAGGATGCAGGAACGTCTGAGTTATCAGATTGAGGTGCCTGAGGCTTTAGCGCAGGCGCAATTCCCTTCGATGATGATACAGACGCTGGTAGAAAATGCGATTAAACACGGTCTGGAACCCAAAACCGATGGTGGCCACATACATATCCATGCCAGCAGCGATGCACACAATATCCTGCTACAGGTCAGTGACAATGGCATTGGTCTGAATCCACATGCCGAGGATGGGGTAGGGCTGAGCAATATACGCGAACGGCTGCAGGCCTTGTATGGTATCCGCGCCGCGCTGATTACCGAAATTCCTGAATCCGGCGGCGCCAGTTTTACGCTGCAGATTCCCCTGGAAGCCGCATAGATAAACATAATTGAATTTACCTCGGAGCACACGATGCAAAGAACAGCAATGATCGTTGATGATGAAGCGCCTATGCGCGACCTGTTACGCAGCCGCTTGCGTACGGTCTGGCCGGACTTGCAGATAGTCGCTGAGGCAGCGAATGGAATTGTGGCGCTGGAACAGGCCGCGCTGAGTCAGCCTGACATCGTATTTCTGGATATACGCATGCCCGGTAAGAATGGCATAGAAGCAGCGGCCGAACTGGCTGGTAAGGCTCAGCTGGTGTTTGTGACAGCCTACAATGATTATGCGATTTCTGCCTTTGAACGTGGTGCGATGGATTATTTGCTTAAGCCGGTTGAAGCCGATCGCCTGCAGCAAACCTGCGAGCGTTTGCAGCAGCGGCTGCAAGAGCGCGACGCGGCCAGAAGTGCAGTCAAGCCAGCAGATGCAGATACTGCGCTGCCTGCGACCGCTTTGTCAGCCAAGGCGAGTCAGGTTCAGGATTTACTGACTCAACTGATGCAGCAACAAGGTGCAAACAAAGAATATCTGCGATGGATACAGGCCAGTGTAGGCAATGCTTTACGCATGATCAGCACCAAAGAAATCCTGTATTTTAAGTCCGATGAAAAATACACCCTGGTGCAGACCGCGCAGGCTGAATACCTGATCCGAAAATCGCTGAAAGAGCTGGAAGACGAACTGGACCCGCAAGAGTTCTGGCGCATTCATCGCTCGGCCATCGTGAGCGTGTCCGCGATAGCCGAAGTCAGCCGCGATTTTCGCGGCCGCCTGATGCTGAGCGTAAAAGGGCAGCCGGAAAAGCTGGAAGTCAGCCGCAACCACACGCATTTGTTTCAGCAGATGTAGCCAGCCTTTGTGTCGTCGTCAGCAGATCCGCTCAATCGCTGCGTAAAGCGGCAATCGGGTCCAGTTCCGCCGCTTTGCGGGCTGGGAATACGCCAAAACCCAGACCCACTGCGATACAGGCTGCGACAGCGGCGGCCAGGCTCAGTGGTGACCACGCGACTGACCAGCCTGCCAGCGCGGCGATGCTGTAAGCCGCGACCGCCCCAAGTAACAGACCGAGCAGGGCGCCGCTGCTGGCGATCACCAGCGCTTCGGCCAGAAACTGATCGATTACATCGCGCTTTCTCGCGCCCAGCGCACGTTTCAGGCCGATTTCTTTTTTGCGCTCCAGCACATTGGCCAGCATGATGTTCATGATGCCTATGCCACCGACCAGCAGCGACACAGCGGCGATAGAGCTCATGACAATGGTGAACATTTTCTGGGTTTGCTGATTTTGCCGGTACAAGCCCATAGGCACAATCAGATCGGTGTCATCCGCACCTGCATGCCTGTCTTCCACCACTTGCTGCAATACGCGCGCAGCGGCTTCCGGTGCGACCTTGCCATCCAGTTGCAGACTGATGGCGTCGGCTTCGTCATCCATCACAGGGAAATAAAAGCGTGCCTGCGCCGTTGCCCACGGCACGAACAGCCGTTCATCATCAAGTCCCAGCTTGATGCCTTCGAATTCGGACTTGCTCAGGGTGCGGTCAGCCAGCACACCCACCACCTCCAGCCAGACATGATTGAGCTTGATTTTTTCACCGACAGCAGCCTGGTCACCGAATAGTTCTTTAGCCAGTCTGGGGCCCAGTACGCAGACCGCTGCCAGGCTGTTATTGCCTTCCTCGCTGAACCAGCGGCCTTTACCCATTTGCAGGCCGCTGTGCTGCATATACGCATTTGAGATCGCATAGGCTCGCCCCTCAATGACGCGTGACTGGTAGACCAGCTGATCGACCTTGATTTCTTTGCGCAGCGCCACTGAGCGCGCGCCGGGGACCACGTTTAAGGCAGCCTGTGCATCGGCCTCACTCAAGCCTAATGAGCGGCTACGCAAATCTTTTTTGCGTTTGTAATCCATGGTCTTGCTTTCGACGATGATATTGTCGAGTCCCAGTTCTGCTACCAGTCGCAGCGCTTCGCGCTTGCTGCCTTCCCCGACTGCAAGCATGGCGACGATGGCTGCAACACCAAACACCATGCCGAGTAAGGTGAGTCCGGTACGCAGCTTGCGGCGCTGCAGTTCTTCTATCGCTTCAAACAATAAAGCACGGTTCATGATTCGTCTTTTTCTTTGTTTTGTTTGTTTTGTTTGTTATCTTTGTTGTCTTTATTGGTTTTACTGTCGTCTTTCGGCAGTAAGAGCACACTGGCTCCTTCGTTCAGACCCGAGAGTATCTCGCTGCGTGCGATGCCGCGTTGTCCTACCTGAACTGCTACGCGTCTGATCTGATTACTGTCCTGGATATCGGCAAAGTATTTTCCGTCTTGTTCTGTCAGTGCGATATTTGGGACGCTATGTGCTTTGGGTAAATCGATGAGATGGATGTCGCCGCGTATCGCTTGTCCCGGACGGATGTGATACTGGCTGATGCTGGCATCATCAAGCGCTGCTTCAACTTCTATATATTTCACCGGGGATTGCGCGTGCTGGGTGCTGGCGGTGGTGCCGATTTTTGTGATCTGCAGCTTCACATCCTGCCCGCTGCCTGCCAGTCTGATGGTGAGTGGCAGACCCGTTTTGAGGCCAATTGCACGCGCTTCGGGCACCTTGAAGCTGGCCAGCAGTTTATCCATTTGTGGCAGCACGCCGAAATCGCTGCCCGGCGTCGTTGTCATGCCCACCTGAGGCTTATTTCCAGTCCAGGATTCAGTCAGTTTCAGCACGCCATCATGCGGTGCGCGCAACTCCAGTGCCGCCAGGCTTTTTTTCTGGCGGCTGGCTGCTATGGTTTCTACTTGCGACTTGAGCACGGCTTCATTGGCTTGCCGGCGCGTACTGACCTGGGTATTTTTCCAATTGAGGAAGCGCTGTTTATTGTTCAGGAAAGTCTGGTCCTGTATCGCATCCAGAACGCGGTTTTTGGAGAATAAGGCTTGCTCGGCACCGGCATAGCGTTCGCTCAATAGCAGGTCGGCAACGACCTTGGATTGATCCGCATGTAATTCGGCCAGACTTTTGACTTCCGTTGCCTGTAACTCTTGTTCGGCCAATTCTTTGCGCAGCAGGTCAAACTCAGCCTGGCTCAATTCCAGCCTGGAATTGGGTGCGTCGAAACGCGCAATCAGCTGATCTTTTTTAACCAGACTGCCTTCTGCAACTATCTCGGTGATTACTCTGGTTTCCCAGCCTTCGCCAGGAATCAGCAACTGGGTTTTTTCAGCGGCGCTGATTTCACCTTCTACGCTCAGGCTTTCTTGCCAAGGCTTTTCAGAAAAAATTTCCGTCGCTGTTTGCGTAGCGGGCTGGTCGCTACAGGCAGCCAGATTCAGGCTTAGCACTAAAGTGCTTACAGTGATGTAGCTGGAATTTTTCATGCGCCTTCCTTCGCGCTGCTTGTCGCGCTGCCTGGTACAGACGCCGTTTGCAACTGGATTTGCACCTGTACTGCTGAGCCAGGCTTTAAGCTGGCCTGACTGTTTTGTTCGAATTCCAGTTCAATATCGCGCACTATGCCCGGTTGGGTGGCGGATTTGCTGTGAAATACTTTGCCTAGCTGAGTGATGCGCGCGCGCAGTACCTGATTCCCGCCTGGTACGCTGACTTTGGCTTCCTGACCTGTACGCAGGTAGGCAGCCTGCGCCTCTGCGACCTGCGCATTCACAAATAATTGTTTGGGGTCGGACAGATTAGCAAGCGACTGGCCCATCCAGATTTTGCTTCCTGAGCTAAATTTCTCTTCATTGAAATTGTTTTTATAGATCAGGATGCCGGGCTGCTCTGCCTTCACTGCCATACGGGTCAGGCCTTGTTCCAGTACGTTGATTTTGTTTTGGCTTTGCATTAATTCAAACTCCAGTGCTTTTTTCTCAGCCTGGCGCGCGCGCTTACGGGTCTCGTTGAGTTGTTTTTCGATGTCCAGCAGCTTCAGCGATAATTCTTTATCGATCACCAGTTTGTCATAATCCACCCGGCGGATTAACTCCTTAGGCATACTGGCTTTACGGGCCGCCTTATCCGCATTAGCGCGCGCTTCATCGACTGCCAGCGTGGCATTGCGTTCAGCTTCAGCCTGATCGAGCCTGAGTTTTTCCAGTGCCCGCTGTTTTTCATTGAGGGAGCTTTTGTGTCTGGCTAAATGGGTCATGACCTCGGCTGCCTGAAACTGGGTAATCAGATCACCAGCTTTGAGCAGGCTGCCCTCAGGCGCGAGCTGGGTGATGGTGTATTGCCAGATATGTGGAATCGCAGGCGGCACGACCGGCAAATTAACGCGTGACTGTACTTCGCCCTCAAGGGTGAGTTTGGCGGGTGCGATGATTTTATTGGTGCTGGCTGCCTTCTGGTCTGCAGGCTGTATCAGTACACTCATGCCTGGCGCAGCCAATTGCCTGAACTGCTCCGGAACCGGAATATCTATTCTGAAATAACGTCCATTACCCCATTGGGCCTTGAGTTCCGGTGCCTGAGAAATGGTTTTGATTATGCTGTCTGCCTGTTGCCCGGGCAGGGCATCAAACTGCAGGCTGACGGCCATGTTTTCCCGGATATGCAGCCGGTCCGCCTCCAGTACCCAGCCTTTCACTTCAATTTTCCCGGTTCCTATGATGGTGCCCGCCAGGGTGCCTGGATGGACGCTGGAACCTTCATCGATACGTTCTTGCGGCCATTGATTGAAATTGTGGGTTACGAAGCCATCCTGGGTGGCGATGACTGAGGAGAGTGCAATTTCCTGTTTGGTAAATTCCAGTTTGATGTGTTGTTTGCGGATGTCCAGTTCGCCATCCTGTTTCATGCGCAGCACCGCAGCCTGTGAGGTTTTCGCGGCAAGCCGCCTGACTTCCAGATCGCGTATTGCTTTTTCTTTTTCGGTCTGATTTTTGTCAAAGTCCAGTGCGCTAATCTGCGTCTTGGGTAAAGCAGCATCCACTTCAGCTTTATCATGGGCCGTCTGTGTGACAGCGAAGGCTTTATCTGCTTCCAGTGCGGCCACTTCCAGTTTCGCCACTTCGGCATCCAGTTTGGCGCGCGTCTGTTCCAGCGTGGTCTGTAATTGCTCCAGTGTGCCTGCGTTTTGGGCTTCTATGCTTAACACCACATCGCCTTTACGCACAAACTTTCCTTCACCCACAAATTTCCGTAATGTGACAGGCGAAGATTTGGACGGTGGAACAAAGATCAGCTGCGAGTCTGCCGCGATCACTTCGCCTGTGATGAGGACTTTACGCTGTTTGACAGATGGCATTTTGCTTTGGGGATCAGCAGCCAGTGCTGGTGATAACAGTGCGAACAATAGGGCACTGTGGATATACGAAGAGAATTTCATACCTGTGTTGCCAAGATGCGTCCATCACTCAGATGGATGGTGGTTTGTGCCTGTTGCGCGATATGCGGATCATGTGTGACCAGCACGATAGTTTGTCCGTCCTGATGGAGTTCTTTGAGCAGTGCGATCACATCCGCAGCGCTTTTGCTGTCCAGGTTCCCTGTGGGTTCATCGGCCAGTAACAGTGTGGGCTGATTTAGCAAGGCACGCGCAATCGCGGCGCGTTGCAATTGCCCGCCTGAGAGTTCTGTCGGCCTGTGATCAATACGATGCGACAGGCCTATGCGATTCAGCAGTGTGCGTGCTCTGGCTTCTGCTGCCTCCAAATCCGGCGTTTTGCTGTAGCGCTGAGGCAGTAAGACGTTTTCCAGTACGGTCAGTCTGGGGAGTAAGTGAAAGGATTGAAAAATAAAGCCCAGGTAGCGGTTGCGTATATCCGATGCGGCATCATCATCCATTTCGCTGACCGCTTGTCCAGATAAAATGTAGCGCCCGCGGCTGGGCCGGTCCAGCGCACCCAGTATGTTCAACAGGGTTGATTTACCTGATCCGGAAGCGCCCATGATGGAGAGAAATTCACCGCTGCCTACCGTCAGGTCTATGCCATTCAGGGCATGGATTTCATTGCCGCCCTGGACATAGGTTTTATACAGTTGCTCTAGTCTGATCATGCTTTGCTTTTTTTTGAAAGGCCGCTTCATCGTCGTTGTCGACGGAGGCGCAATACTACTTTGTGTAGAAAAAAAGTCAAATAATTTAGAGGCTAAATTCGGGTTTTGAGGTATTGAATAAGGCTTGGGCGGGAATAGAAAAAAGCCGGACCAGGTCCGGCTTCTTGGGAGGGCGACAGAGCTTTATTTTTTTCGTTTAGGTGTGAGAACGGTAGGCAGCGCCTTCGGTAGTGTGTCCGGATAATCGCGGCTGAAATGCAGACCACGGCTTTCGCGGCGCGACAGCGCGCTGTTGACGATCAGTGAGGCGACTTCGACCAGATTGCGCAGTTCCAGCAAATTATTCGATATGCGGAAGTTGGCATAGTATTCGTCGATTTCTTCTTTCAACAAACGGATGCGGTGCTTGGCACGTTCCAGGCGTTTGGTGGTGCGTACGATGCCGACATAATTCCACATGAAGCGACGCAACTCATCCCAGTTGTGCGCGATCACGACTTCTTCATCGGCGTCAGAAACCCGGCTTTCATCCCAGTCGGGCAGAGCGATTGGTGTATCGCGGGTTTGCGATTCGATGTGGCCAGCAGCAGCTTTTCCTATCACCAGACATTCGAGCAGCGAATTGCTGGCCAGGCGGTTTGCACCGTGCAGGCCGGTGTAAGCGGTTTCGCCGACAGCGTATAAGCCGGGCAGATCGGTACGGCCAAAGTTGTCGGTGACGACGCCACCGCAAGTGAAGTGTACCGCCGGTACGACCGGTATCGCCTGCCTGGTAATATCGATGCCCAGCTCAAGGCAGCGCGCATAGATAGTCGGGAAGTGTTCCTTCAGAAATTCCGGTGGCTGATGACTGATGTCGAGTTCCACATAGTCCAGGCCGCGTTTTTTCATTTCGAAATCGATGGCACGCGCCACCACGTCGCGCGGTGCCAGCTCCATGCGTTCATCATGCTCAGCCATGAAACGCTTGCCAGCGCTGGCGCCAGCTTCTGCCGGTAATTTCAGTACGCCGCCTTCGCCGCGTACTGCCTCGGTAATCAGAAAGGACTTGGCATAAGGATGGTACAGACAGGTAGGGTGGAACTGTATGAATTCCATATTGCCTACGCGGCAGCCCGCACGCCAGGCCATTGCGATGCCATCACCGGTCGCGGTGTCCGGGTTGGTCGTGTAGAGGTAGACTTTGCCCGCGCCACCGGTTGCCATGACGGTGTGCTGCGCCGCGAAGGTGTCGACTATTCCAGTCTTCACGTCCTGTACGTATAGTCCGAGGCAACGCGGGGTTGGTGAGCGGTCGCCCAGTTTGGTCGATGTGATCAGATCGATCGCGTAATGGTGTTCAAACAGCGTGATATTGGGATGGTTGCGGACTTTTTGTTCCAGTGTGACCTGAACCGCATGGCCGGTGGCGTCCGCTGCATGGATAATGCGGCGCTGACTGTGACCACCTTCGCGGGTCAGGTGAAAACCGAGCTCAGCATCTTCATCACGCGTGAACGGGACGCCTTGTTCTATCAGCCAGTCGATTGCTTCGCGGCCATGTTCGATGATGTAGCGGGTCGCACCTTCATCACACAGGCCGCCACCGGCGATCAGGGTATCGGAAACGTGCTGTTCATGACTGTCATGCGAATCGAGTACAGCAGCAATACCGCCTTGCGCCCAGTTGCTGGCACCATCGAGTAATTCGCGTTTGGAAATGATGGCGACTTTACGTGTCTGCGCCAGATGTAATGCGACGGAGAGTCCCGCCAGGCCGCTGCCGACGATGGCGACGTCAAAATTCTTCATTATGTCTGCTTCTCTGATCCGGCTACTAAGTCGGCGGTGCCGCTGTTCGCTCACAATTCTTTTGTTGTGCGCACCAGGCATATCGGGTTCTGTGACGCCGCAATCCTGGCCGCTGAAATCTGTCCTGTGCTGATTATACTGAGTAATCTGCCGCGAAATGCAAACATTACATTGATTTTCCTGTAAAGCCCTTGACACAAGGCTTTGCGACTTGTTTTAATACCGGACGCAGATTTCCTGCTTGCCGTGATAGATGCACGACTTGGAAGATAATCGAATACATCGTCGCGAACTTCAAATTCTTGTGAGGGGGCTTTAAGTGAATAAAACTGAGTTGATCGATCATATTGCGAAAACAGCGGACATTTCTAAAGCGGCTTCGTCCCGCGCCCTGGACGCGCTGATCGGTGCGGTAAAAACAACTTTGAAGAAAAATGGTACGGTCACACTGGTTGGCTTTGGTACCTTCTCCGTCGGTAAACGTGCTGCAAGAACAGGTCGCAATCCACGTACTGGCGAAGCAATCAAAATCAAATCTGCCAAGGTTCCTAAATTTAAACCTGGTAAAGCTTTGAAAGATGCTGTAAACTAATGCTCTTTCGCGACGCGTGACTGGCGTCGCGGAAGTTTATAAGGTGTGGGGCGCTTAGCTCAGTTGGTAGAGCGGAGCCCTTACAAGGCTTAGGTCGGGAGTTCGAGCCTCTCAGCGCCCACCAGATAAACTTCAGCAGTAATTGGAGCGGTAGTTCAGTTGGTTAGAATACCGGCCTGTCACGCCGGGGGTCGCGGGTTCGAGCCCCGTCCGCTCCGCCAGAAATCCAAAAAAGGCGAACGAAAGTTCGCCTTTTTTTATATTCGCAGTTTTGTGATTACTATTCTTAGTCATACGATCGGTTGAACATGTTTGAATATATTCGTACCCATCAGCGTTTAATGCAGTTTTTGTTATTGCTGATTATTTTCCCTTCCTTCGCTTTTTTTGGCATTGAGAGCTATACGCGTTCCCAGGCTGCTGCGGGTGCTAATGTGGCGACAGTTGCCGGACAGTCGATTACGCAGCAAGAGCTGGATAATGCCTTGCGTGAACAGATGGATACCATGCGCCAGAATTATGGTCCACAGTTCGATCCTAAGATGTTCAATACGCCGGAAGTCAGGCAAAACGTATTGGATGAGCTGATCGCGCGTAAGGCAGTGACCGAAGAAATCAGAAAACAAAATGTGTCGATTGCTGATGCAACGCTGCAGCAGGAATTGCTCCGTGCGCCAGGTTTGCAGAACGCGAACGGTGCATTCGACAATGACAAATACAAGCAAGTTCTTGCACAGCGTGGCATGACGCCTGCGGTGTACGAGCAACGCATGCGTCAGAACATGGCGTTTGAGCAGTTGCTGGGTTCTGTGCAGAATACCGGTTTCCTGCCACGCGCTGTGGCTGAGCGGATTGCGCTGATCACTGAGCAGGAACGTGAAGTGCAGGTACTCAATCTGAAGGCAGCTGATTTTGCCGCTCAGGTCAAAGTGACTGACGACATGATTAAGGCTTACTACGATAAAAACGCTGCCTTGTTCGAAATCCCGGAAACGATGAAGGCACAATATGTCGTGTTGACGGCCGATGCATTGGCTGCGCAGGTAACTGTCAGTGAAGATGATATCGCTGGTTTTTACAAAAGCAATACAAAAACTTATACCAGTGATGAGCAGCGCAAGGTCAGCCATATTCTGATCGGCTTTGCAAAAAACGCCAGCGATGATGTGAAAGCGAAGGCGAAAGCCAAAGCGGAGACACTGTTGACTGAAGTGCGTAAAAATCCTGCTGTGTTTGCTAAGCTGGCCAAAGAAAATTCAGATGATCCTGGTTCCAAAGAGCAGGGCGGTGATCTGGGTGTGATGGTGAAAGATGCGTTCGTCAAACCTTTCGAAGCGGCTGCGCTGAAATTGAAGCAGGGCGAAATCAGTGAACCTGTTTTGACTGATTATGGTTACCACATCATTTATCTGACGGAATTGCATGCTTCGGCTGTCAAGCCTTTAGATGAAGTGCGTGCGCAAATCGCTGCTGACATTAAAAAGCAGAAAGCTGCCAAGTCTTATTCTGAAGCAGCAGAAGCCTTTACCGATGCGGTCTACCAGCAGGCTGACAGTCTGCAAGCTGTGGCAGATAAGTGGAAGCTGAAACTGGAAGTTGCAGATGGTTTGAGTAAGCAAGGTAATCCTGGTGTGCCAGCTACTTCGCCGGTGAATAATCCTAAGTTCCTCAAGGCTTTGTTTAGCGATGAAGTCATTAAGAAAAAGCACAATACCGAAGCAGTAGAAATTGCGCCAAGTACCTTGATGGCTGGTCGTATGGTGGAATACAAAGCGGCGTCCAAGCGTCCTTTGGATGAAGTCAAGGCGGCGATTGTTGCGAAAATCACGCAGACAGAAGCAGAAGTGTTGGCCGAAAAAGAAGGCAAGGCCAAGCTGGCAGCATTGAAAGCAGCTGATGCGGTGGCAGGCTTCTCCGATGTGAAGGTGATTTCCCGTGCGAAGACGGAAGACGTTTCGCCACAGGCTTTCTCTGCCATCATGAAAGCTGATGTGCAAAAATTGCCAGCATTTGTTGGCGTGAATATGCCGGGTGCAGGTTACGCGGTGTATCGCATCAGCAAAGTAAATGCTGGCAACCCGGATGCGGCGCGTCGTGCTTCGGATGCGCAACAGATCGCCAATCTGGTGGCGCAACAGGAGCTGACGTCCTATATCGATTTATTGAAGAAAAAGGCGAAAGCCAGTGTCAATAAAGAGACATTAAAGGTGAGTCCTGAGACAAACTGATTAAATAAGTACGAATGAAAACGGCGCCCGAGTGGCGCCGTTTTTGTTTTGCAAAAACAAAGATTGAAGACTATTCTCAAGGGCGTTGCCTTTCGGAACATATCCATGTGGAATCTGGTAAGTTTTGATGTGAATCAATGTAGTTGTGCAGTGCGATTGTTATTCTGACGGTGTATTTTTACAACAAGTGTTACAACAGAGTGAGATCATGACGATAACTAAAGAAAACACATACAACTATAGGGTTGTGCGGCAATTTTCTGTCATGGCAGTGGTCTGGGGAATAGTTGGTATGCTGGTCGGCGTACTGATTGCAACTCAGCTTGCCTGGCCGGAATTCCTGGGCGGTATACCTTGGCTTAGCTACGGACGTTTGCGTCCTTTGCACACAAATGCGGTAATTTTTGCTTTTGGTGGCTGCGCCTTGTTTGCGACAGCTTACTACGTGGTTCAGCGTACTTCCAACGTCAGGTTGTTTTCTGATGGCCTGGCAGAATTTACTTTCTGGGGCTGGCAACTGGTCATCGTTGCGGCTGCTATCACTTTGCCGCTGGGTTATACCCAGGGTAAAGAATATGCGGAACTCGAATGGCCTATCGATCTCCTGATCGCAGTGGTCTGGGTTGCGTTTGCCGTGGTGTTCTTCGGGACTCTGGTCAAGCGTAAGGTCGAGCATATCTACGTGGCAAACTGGTTCTACGGTGCCTTCATTATTGCGGTTGCAGTTCTGCATATCGTCAATAGCGCGGCGATGCCAGTATCCCTGTTCAAATCTTACTCTGCTTACTCAGGTGTGCAGGATGCGATGGTGCAATGGTGGTATGGCCATAATGCGGTTGGTTTCTTCCTGACTGCAGGCTTCCTGGGTATGATGTATTACTTCATTCCTAAGCAAATCGAACGGCCTGTTTATTCTTACCGTTTGTCCATCGTCCACTTCTGGGCATTGATTTTCACTTACATGTGGGCGGGTCCACATCATCTGCATTACACCGCTTTGCCTGACTGGGCACAATCGATCGGTATGCTGTTCTCCCTGATTCTGCTGGCTCCATCCTGGGGTGGTATGGTCAACGGTATCATGACCTTGTCTGGCGCCTGGAGCAAACTGCGTTCTGATCCTATCCTGCGCTTCCTGATCGTTTCTCTGTCCTTCTACGGTATGTCGACTTTTGAAGGTCCTATGATGGCGATCAAAACCGTGAACTCTTTGTCTCACTATACTGACTGGACAGTAGGTCACGTTCACTCCGGTGCTTTGGGCTGGGTTGGCTTCATCTCTATCGGTAGTTTGTATTACCTGATTCCACGTTTGTTCGGTCAGACGCAAATGTATAGCAAACGCCTGATCGAGGTGCACTTCTGGGTTGCGACTATCGGTGTGGTTCTGTACATCGCCTCGATGTGGATCGCGGGTGTGATGCAAGGTCTGATGTGGCGTGCAGTGAATGAGGACGGTACTTTGACTTACTCTTTCGTTGAGTCTGTAAAAGCGACTTTCCCGTACTATGTGATTCGTCTGACTGGCGGTGCGATGTATCTGAGTGGCATGCTGGTAATGGCCTACAACGTTGCGAAAACTTTGATGGGTGCTAAACCTGCCAACAATACTATTCCTGCTGTGCCTGCTGCGGCGCACGCCTGAATCAGAAAGTATTAAGGAGAAATTTGATGCGTAACTTTACACACGATCTGATTGAGCGGAATGTCGGTCTGTTGCTGGTGCTGGTCATCCTGACGATCAGTGTTGGTGGCCTGGTTGAAATCGTTCCTTTGTTCTTCCAGAAATCGACCACGCAGCCGGTACAAGGTCTGAAGCCTTATACACCGCTGCAACTGGCGGGCCGTGACATTTATCTGCGTGAAGGCTGCTACGGCTGCCACTCCCAGATGATACGTCCATTCCGTGCTGAAACTGAACGTTATGGTCACTACTCGGTGGCGGGTGAGTCTGTCTATGATCACCCATTCCAATGGGGTAGTAAGCGTACTGGCCCCGATCTGGCACGCGTGGGCGGTCGTTACAGCGACACCTGGCATCGTGATCATTTGAACGATCCGCGCTCTGTGGTGGTTGAGTCCAATATGCCTGCGTACCCTTGGCTGGCTAAGACTGCACTGGTACCAGAAAGTATTGCGCCTAAGATGGCTGCCATGAAGACCCTGGGTGTGCCATATACCGATGCAGAAATCAAGGCTGGTCCGGATGAACTGAAGGACAAGTCCGAACTGGATGCCCTGATTGCTTACCTGCAGGTCTTGGGTACCGCAATTAAAAACAAAAACTAATAGAAGCCGCTCCTTGTTGGCGTGATATTTGGGAAGGAAAAAAGATGAATTTCACCATTTTGAGCAGTGTCGTGACGGTGATCAGCCTGTTCGTATTTCTGGGCATCGTTTACTGGGCATTCAGCTCAGGCAATAAGGAGCGCTTTGAAAAACTGGCTCGCTTGCCAATTGATAATGAGAATGGAAAATAGTCATGGCAGATTTTGTAAATGAATGGTGGGGCATAGGCATAGCCATCGTTGTCGCCATCAGCTTTGTCGCCTGTATTTTATTACTGTGGTCTCAATCCAAAGTGAAGGTGAAACTCGGTGCTGACGGCAAGCCTTTGCCGGCAGAAACCACCGGTCACGTTTGGGATGGTGACCTGATGGAGCAGAATAATCCTCTGCCGCAATGGTGGAAATGGTTGTTCTATCTGACCATCATATTCAGTATCGGCTACCTGGTGGTCTATCCTGGTTTTGGTGGTAATCAGGGTTCTTTCGGCTGGAGTCAGGTCGGTGCCTATGAGAAGGAAATGAAGGAAGGCGAAGCGCAGTATGGCCGTATCTTCAATAAGTACCTGGCGATGGATCTGAAAGATGTGGCAAAAGATCCGCAGGCGGTAGAAATTGGTCAGCGTCTGTTTCTGAATACTTGCGCACAATGTCATGGCTCTGATGCGCAGGGCGGTAAAGGCTATCCGAATCTGACGGATAACGACTGGCTGTATGGTGGTGATCCGCAAGTGATCAAGACCACTATTACAGAAGGTCGTCACGGTCAGATGCCTCCTATGGGTGCAGCGGTCGGTACGGATGATGATGTGCGCAATGTCGCTAACTACGTGCTGAGCTTATCGAATTCCGCCCACGATCCTATCAAGGCGGCATTAGGCAAGTCTAAGTTCGCAGCCTGTGCTGCCTGCCATGGTGCAGACGGTAAAGGTAATCAGGCATTGGGTGCGCCTAATCTGACGGATAAAACCTGGTTGTATGGCGGCAGCATAGACACGATTATGGAAACCATCAACAAAGGTCGCAATAATCAGATGCCAGCCCATAAAACGATACTGACTGAAGGCAAAATCCATTTGCTCGCAGCCTATGTCTGGAGTTTGTCAAACAAAGGCGGCGCACAGGTATCTGATGCGGATGCCAATGCGATCAAACAGATCGCAGAAGTAAAGTAATTGCCGTAGTAATTGCTGTACTAATTGCTGTAGTAAGTCCTGCATAGGCAACAGGAGCACTCCCGCTTTGCAACACGGGAGTGCTCTCACCCAAAGAAGATATTCGCAATGAAGCATATACCCATCGTCCCCGTTCCTATCGAAGAAACCGAACTTGCGCTGTTCGAGGAAAGAAAAAAAATATACCCGCGTTTTCAAAAGGGATGGTTTGCCTCCTGGCGGTGGACCTTGGTTGCATTGACACAAATTTTGTTTTACGGCACAGCCTGGCTCAATTGGAATGAGCGTCAGGCTGTTTTGTTTGATCTGGTCGCCAGGAAGTTTTATATTTTCGGCTTCGTATTCTGGCCCCAGGATTTTATTTATCTGGCGGTCTTGCTGGTCATCTCCGCCTTATCCCTGTTCTTATTTACCGCAGTGGCGGGTCGTCTGTTTTGTGGATATGCCTGCCCGCAGACGGTATATACCGAGATATTTTTGTGGGTAGAACACAAAGTCGAAGGCGATCGCAATGCGCGTCTTAAGCTGGATGCAGGTCCGCTCACAGCCAGAAAATTCTCGCTGAAATTTATTAAACATTTTGTCTGGCTGGCCATAGGTTTATGGACTGGCTTTACCTTTGTCGGTTACTTCACGCCTATCCGCGAATTATCTTTTTCGGTTGGCAATCTGACGCTGGGACCATGGGAAACCTTCTGGTTGCTGTTCTATGGCTTTGCCACCTATGGCAATGCAGGCTGGATGCGTGAGCAAGTCTGCAAATACATGTGTCCTTACGCACGCTTTCAAAGTGCGATGTTTGATAAAGACACGCTGATCGTTACCTATGATACCCAGCGCGGTGATCCGCGTGGTTCCCGCAATAAGAAGGTGGATTACAAAGCACAAGGCCTGGGTGCCTGCGTCGATTGTGGTATCTGTGTACAGGTCTGTCCGACCGGGATTGATATCCGCAATGGTCTGCAATATGAGTGTATCGCTTGCGGTCTGTGTGCAGATGGCTGCGATCAGGTGATGGATAAGATGGGTTATGAACGTGGCTTAATTCGCTACACCACGGAACATGCGGTCACACGCAAGCTGGACCGGGCTGCGATGTGGAAGCGCGTGTTCCGCCTCAGAACCTTGATCTACAGCGGTATCCTGGGCCTGATTATTCTGGCCAGCGCAGCTTCCCTGTATTACCACATGCCTTTAAAAGTGGACGTGATACGTGACCGTGGTATGCCGCGTGTGACCGAAACTGGCGAAATCGAAAATGTGTATCGCTTGCAAGTCATGAATACCCAGGAATCTCCGCGTCGCTACAGCATAGCGATTCAGGGAGTGAATGGTGCCAGTATCGTCAACAACGCTGACATTGATGTGAAGTCAGCCACAACAAAGGCATTTCCGGTCAGAGTGCGGGTGCCTGCGAACGTATTACCCACTGGATCAAATCGTATCCGCTTTGTCGTCAAAGATCTGGATAAGCCAGAAGTGAATGTGACAGAAAAAGCGGTTTTTATCGTCCCGAGATAGAGGTTGTTATGGAATCAGTATTAAAACCCCAAAAACGTCAGAGTGATAAATGGCATAAAGAACCTTGGTTATTGCTAGTCGTGGGTGGCCCTTTAATCGTTGTGGCCGCCAGCATATTTACCGGCTATGTTGCGTTCAGCGGCGCCGACAAAGTGGTCGCTGAAGACTACTACAAACAAGGCCTGATGATTAATAAAGACATACAGCGTGACGCCAAGGCGCGCGAGCTGCACTTGTCTGCAAATCTGAGTCTGCATGCTGCCCAAAGCCTGATACGGGTGGAGGTGAATGGCGCTGGTGAATTGCCTGAACAGATACAGATGAGCTTAGCGAACGCTTCGCCCAATGCGACCAAGGTTACGGAGATCGTACACCGTATTCCTTTAATCCGGGTCGCACCTGGCGTGTATGAGGGTGAGTTAAAACAAACCTCGAATATTTCAGATAGTTCTGTTAAATTGTTTCATATCAAGCTGGAAACAACGGACTGGCGACTGACCGGAGATTGGTTTGAGCCAGAACAAAAGGCTGCGCAGCTAAATGCATCAAAATAAATAGCGCTTCCTTGAGATTTCTTGACTTGGAGTTAGATAATCACTAGAGGGGAGACAAGAATGGAATACGCTGTTTCTGCACCAAGAAAAGTCTTACTCAGGCCCATGCTGATGATCGTACTGTGGCCTGCGTTCCTGATGGCTTGCGCTGCAACCGGTCTGGTTTTTAGTCTTGTCGACCCAATGGAGCTGATCGTATTGGATGACCGTCTGCAAATGCATTTGACGGGCGTTTATACCGTCGGCTTTTTTGCATTCTGGTTGCTAGGCATATTGTCGAGCGGACTGACTGCCTTACTTGTGCAAAAAGCACACTAACAGAAAAATATGATCACATCAGTTCCTGCAGCGTCGACGGAGTTGGATATTCCGGAGACGCTGATCCGCCGTTTTGATACGCTCGGACCACGTTATACTTCTTATCCGACAGCTGACCGTTTTCATACCGGTTTTACTGCCTTATCCTATGTCCAGTATTTGCAACAACGTGCCGGTGCGCAGCAAAAACCGCCATTGTCGCTGTACATCCATATCCCATTTTGTGCTTCATTGTGCTACTACTGCGCCTGCAATAAGGTGATCACTAAGGATCGCTCGCGCTCAGCCCGCTATCTGGCTTATCTGGAAAAAGAGCTCAAGCTGGTTTTGCAGCATTTGCCGGAGCGCGAGATAGTCAGCCAGTTGCATCTGGGTGGCGGTACGCCGACCTTTCTGAGTCACGATGAATTGCGCCAGCTGATGGCGATGCTGCGCGAGCATTTTGATTTTTCTGCAGATGCAGAAATTTCTATAGAAATTGATCCACGTACAGTGAATGCAGAAACCCTGGCTTTATTGCAGCAACTGGGCTTTAACCGTACCAGTCTGGGTGTGCAGGATTTTGATGCAGATGTACAGAAGGCGGTACACCGGGTACAGGACTTTGCGATGGTGGAACGGACTATCCGTGAAAGCCGCGAGTTCGGATTTACCTCGATCAATTTTGATCTGATTTACGGCTTGCCGAAACAAAATCTGGACAGCTTTACCCGTACGCTGGATCAGGTGATAGAACTGGCACCGGATCGCATTGCCCTCTACAACTATGCGCATTTGCCAACCCGTTTCAAGCCGCAGCGCCGCATCGCGGAAGCCGATTTGCCGAGTGCAGAACAGCGCCTGCAGATTTTCCTGATGTCTTTGCGCCGCCTGATTGATGCCGGTTATGTGTATATCGGACTCGATCATTTTGCCAAGCCGGATGACAGCCTGGCGCGTGCGATGGCGGATGGCAGTCTGCACCGTAATTTCCAGGGTTATACCACCCGTTCCGACTGCGATCTGATCGCGCTGGGTTTGTCCTCTATCGGTAAACTGGGACAGTCTTATGTGCAAAACCTGAGAACGCTGGACGAGTATTATCAGGCGCTGGATGAAGGCGTGCTGCCAGTGGAGAAGGGTATTCATCTGATCGATGAAGACGTGCAGCGGCGTGAAATTATCATGGATCTGATGTGCAGTAATGGTTTGAATTATGCGCAACTGAGTCAGCGTTTCCAACTTGATTTCGAAAGCCACTTTGCGCAGGAATTACGCATGCTGCGCACTTATGAAGAATTCGGTTTGCTGAAATTTGCACAGGACGGGGTGCAAGTATTGCCCAAAGGACGGTTCTTTGTGCGCGCATTTGCCATGATCTTTGATCAGTTCTTATCCGAGCAAACCACGGCAAAATATTCCAAGCTAATCTGAGTATGCTGACTTTGCCACTCGTCATCGCAGCCCTGACAGCTGGACTGGCGGGTGGCGTGCATTGCATCGGTATGTGTGGCGGGATCACAGTGATGCTGAGCCAGCCCGCATCCAAAGACGAACGAGTTATTCCTATACACGCAACTGTCGCCACTGCAGCACCGGCACAGCCCTCTATCACCAGCGAAAATTCAGCGTTGATGCGCCGCGTCTGGCTGCATGCCGGACGCATTTCTGTTTATATGCTGGTTGGTGCGGTGTTTGGGCTGATGGGTGCGGCCGGGATGATGATACGGCCATCGGCATTACAGCATCAGATACTGTTCATGCTGGGTAATGCCGCATTAATTTTGCTGGGTTTGAAACTGCTTGGCATTGCACTCCCTTTACACAGACTAAGCGGCAAGATCGCTGTCTGGCAGCAAAGATTTTTCTCTTCGATACCGCTGTTGTCTGCGCCGCGTGCACATCCCTATGTGAAGGGGCTGATGTGGGGCTGTTTACCCTGTGGTCTGCTCTACAGCGTTGCGCCGTTCGCTTTATTTTCCGGCAGCGCCTGGTCAGGTGCAGTGTTGATGCTGGTGTTCGGCATCGCGGCCTTGCCGCATTTGTTGCTGGCGGAGGGACTGGCACAGTTTGCGCGCCGCTCTCACTTCACTTCCTGGATCAGGTATGCAGGAGCGAGCGCATTGATCTTGATCGGTATGCTGGGAATCTGGTTTGCTGACATGAAAAACATGCCGGATTTTTTGTGCGTACTTCCAGCCTGAGGCTTCAGGCCTTGGTGTTCACCAGCGTACCCAGCATGTCATCCGTAGTCTTGACCATCTTTGCATTTAAATCGAAAGTAGCACGAAACTGCAGGCTATTCACCATCTCAGTCGCTGCATCAGTGCCACTTGTGGCCGCTTCAGGCTTGCCAGCAGACTCAGCAGCCGGTGCCCTGACCGCAGTGCTGACACCACCGGTGCTGTTTTCGCTCTGTATGATTTGTTGAGGCTTAAAGCCCTGCGTATTCATATTGGCAATGTTGTGCGAAGAGACATCCAGCGCGGACTGGGCCGCACGCATGCCTGACAGGCCATTGTTGAGTGCATTGGTGATCATGTTTTATCCCATTTCTGTGCGAATTAGTGTTTCAGATCCTGCTGGATCAGCATAGTATGGAATTCACCGGTTTGCTGTTTTTTTTCATGATCCGCATGCAGGTGTGGCAATTCTATGCTTAAGCAAGTCCCTTCGCCGGTATTGCTGTGGACGGTGAATGTGCCATGCATTGCTTTCACGCGTTCACGCATACCGACCAGACCAAACGAACGCGTTTTGCGGATATCTTCTTCCTCTATGCCACGGCCATCGTCGCAAATAGTGAATTTCAGATGCGTTTCAGTTTCAGAAAATTCTATATGGACGGTTTGTGCCTGTGCATGGCGGGCGACATTGGTTAAAGATTCCTGCACTATCCTGAAAATAGCGGTGCTTTGTGCATCATCCAATATTAACTGCTCTTCATCGGCGATCAGTTCACAATGGATCTGATGCCTTTGCGAAAATTCTTTTTGCAGGGTCTGCAGGGCAAAATACAAGCCGCCTTCATCCAGTGCGCGTGGCCTCAGGTCAGTTGCGATGCGGCGCAAAGTAGTAATTGCGCTCAGAATTAACTGATCCATGCTTTGTATCGTGGACTCATTCCTGCTGGTGAGCTGGTTGTCACGCTGCAGCAAGGACAGATCCATACGTAAGGCAGCGAGTAGCTGGCCTAAGTCATCATGTAATTCCCGTGCTATATGCTTGCGTTCTTCTTCACGGATGGACTGTAATACGCCAGACAGCTGACTGAGCTCTTCGTGATAGGCCGCCATTTTTTCTTTGGCGATTTTGCGGTCAGTGATGTCCCGGAAAATCACGGTGTAAAAACGTTTTCCATTCTCTAACTGATGCGCAATCGAGGCTTCTATCGGGAATTCCTCGCCATTGGCACGGCAGCCTGTGACATAAAAGTCTTCGTAATGGGTGCCCATTTTCCTGCGGGTGACACCGGTTTCACCAAATTTTTTGACATGGTTGCCATGTGCATGGCGGTGACGCATAGGAATCAGGCGATCGAGTGAACTACCTTCCAGTTGTCCGACTTCATAGCCAAAGATGCCGGCTGCAGCCGGATTGATCAGGATAATGTTTTGTTCTTCGTTGACGGTAATAATCCCATCAATCGCGGTATCTATCATACGGCTAAGACGTTCGCGCTCTATGCTCAATTCTTCTGCGGATACGGCCAGTTGTTTGCTGCTTTCCGCCAGTTGGGCATAGGGCGTATGGATATTGACTGCCACCATGCTGCGGTAAATCGCAATGGCCGCCATGAGTTGCATCAGATGGCCAAGCACGATATTGAGGTCATTGGTTTCTGTATAGATGCAGAAATAGACTTCTGATACCGCCAGTAACAGGCTCGCCAGAAACAAGGGCAGGCGGTTGATATGTAAATGCTCTGCTGAATTACGTGTTTCCAGCTTACTTGCATGTTGATAGAACAGATAAGCTGACAGCAGGTTAATCCCTATCAGTCCCGCTTCACAGGCGACTTTGAACCAGGTTTGACCCAGATGTTCAACGTAAGTCAGCGGTATCATGTGCGGGAAAAAGAAAATCAGCCCAGCCCAGAGTGCGGTGCCGGTCAGTGCGCTCAGTAAGATGGCGTAAGACTGACTTTGTGATATGTCCGCATCTTCCGGGTCAAATGCCAGGCCTAGCAGGGTTGCTGCTACGATAGCCCGGCTCGCCAGCCAGGCGCTGAATGACTTGTGCATATCGATAGCAGTGTCGAAGCCTGGCATGCCCATAAAACTGATGGCATGGGCAAAGCCGAGTATGGCGGTGCATAGAAAAGCGACTGCCAGGATGACACTGCTGATTTTCCGGGTGCTGCCAAACGCATTCCAGCAAACGATGAACACCGAGGTAAAAATAATGATCGTGACGGTTTCCAGTAAGGTGTGTACCGGAAGCGGATTGCTGACAATAAATTGGGAAAGAAATGCCTGGTTCATCCAGCCTATGAAGGAAAAGAAGATGAGTAATACGGCGAGCAGACGTGCCCGGTTCAAATTCGGGTGGTGTTTTCCTGAGCTGGACATGGGAATGCGGTTTGGACTAAAAGCAATATTTTAACTTGTCGCTATCCTGCCCAGTAATAAAAAAGCACCCTGATTCAGGGTGCTTCGATGCTGCAATACTCTGAATGGGATTCAGAACTGCGCTGTACGTACTCAATGGGACATAAATACCGGAACTGTCATGCTCTCCAGTATGGTTCTGGTCACGCCGCCCATGATCATTTCGCGGAAACGTGAGTGCCCGTAACCACCCATCACCAGCAAATCGCTGTCAAGGTCATGGGATAGCGAGAGCAGCGCATTACCGACATCGGTATGGGTAGTGTGCACAGATACCTCCACTTTTACGCCATGCCTTGCGAGGTAAAGTGCAATATCAGCACCTGGCTGTTCGCCATGCGCACCTGGATTTTTCTTAGGATTGAAGATGGCGACCTGTACCAGATCCGCCTGTTTTAACAGTGGCAGCGCATCGGTCACGGCGCGGGTTGCTTCGCGGCTCGCATCCCAGGAAATCAGCGGGCGTTTACCTATGGTGGGAAAGTCGCCGGCATAAGGAATAATCACAGCTGGTCTGCCTGCATTCATGACTATGTATTCCGGAAAATCCGGTAAAACCGAGGGAGAGGGCTCATCCGGATTGGTCTGTCCTATCACCACCAGATCACTATAACGCGCTTGTAAGCCTATACCGCCACCTGCTTCATCATTGGCGATGGAACTTTCAAAAGATTGCAGACTGGTCTGGCGCACAACGGTCTCAAAACTGGCAACCGCTTTTTCTGCACGTTCCCGCAAAAACTTCAGATGTATCATCAGATTCGGATCACTGGCGCTGATGTTCCCATCCTGGTAAATGAAACGGGAAACACCAGTGACCGCAGTACCGATTAAATGTGCTTCTTCTTTCGCGGCAAGCTGGGCTGCAAACTTTACCCGTAAATCGGATCTTTCGGTTTCGTCTATGTGGACGAGTATCGTTTTATAAGTCATTGCAAGGCTCCTTGAAGTTCCCGGAGCGCATGGCCCCGGGAATGTTACTGGGAATTGCGAGGGTGCTAGAGTGCGAGAATGCGACTGAAGCTGGGCAGATGCCCAGCCTGTCACTGATATTATGCGGCAACTGCGGCTTCGCCACTCCAGCTTGGCATTAATTTTTTACCTACCAGCGCAGATACTTTGTCTGTGACCTTGTTTCTTGCTTTTGCAGGTGGCAGGCGGCGCAATGTTTTCAGTGAGCTCGGGTCCAGCAGGGAAATTTCACGCTGATCCACGCTGATCAGACCCATTTCATTGAATGCAGATAAGGTACGGCTGACAGTTTCCAGTGTCAGGCCCAGATAGCTGCCAATTTCATGCCGTGTCATACGCAGATTAAACGACTTACCTGAGTAACCGAGCTGGCTGAAGCGTTCGCCCAGATTCGTCAGGAAACGAGCTACCTTGGCTTCTGCACTCAATGCACTCAGCATGCCTATCATGCTTTGTTCGCGTACCAGTTCGCGGCTCATCACGCTGAACATCGCATGTTCCAGTTCGGCATAGCTGCGTCCCAGTGCAGCAAAGGTCTTGTAAGGCATCAGGATAATGTCGCAATCAGATAAGGCAACGGCTTCAGAAGCATGATGCAGCGAGTGTATGCCATCGATGCCGAGCAGATCGCCTTTCATCGGGAAACTCAGTACCTGTTCATTTCCATATTCATCGATCAGCACTGTTTTCAGGAAACCGGAATTGACGATGTACAGTGTGTCGAAATTCTGGCCTATGGTATGGATGCGCTGACCCGCTTTGAAACGTACATGCTGGAACAGCACTTCTTCATCGGCACTCACAGCAGGAGCTGGAATATGCAACAGATCACACACTTCGCGCAAATTGGACCACAAATTGCCGTGGCAGCGCCATCCGGCTTCCTGATTGCCATGGCTGGCCATTGCTCTCATTTTGGTATTGGCTGACAGAGTGGACTGTGATTGAAATGCTGTTGTCATTTGAGGCTCCACGAGATAAATTGAAAAATTTGAAATTTTGGTAAATTCTTTTATTGCCATCGCAGTAAATAATCGGGAATCTGTGCAAAGTCTTTTGACTTATCCAGAAATCCATCTGCTCCTGCGCGCATTGCCTGGGTACGATTGTCGTCAGTTGAGTGATTTGTCAGCACAACCACCTTAATCGCCGGTAAATTCTCTTTCACTTCTTTTAGCAACTGCAGACCGTTCTGGTCGCCAAGTTGCAGGTCCAAAAGCATGGCATCGGTATCGGATGCTTTTACTTGTTGATAGGCCTCGTAGATATCACCGCAAACGCCAACGACATGGAAGCCTGGAATTTCTTCAATAAAGCGCACCAGTCGTTTCTGGATGAGTAGAGAATCTTCAACAATAAATAAATTCATAATTCCTTGATACCGGACAAAGCTTTGTTTGCATGTGTCCATTATCACGAATTCAAAACTTGATTTAAATCAGGCAATGCTGATTTGAAATGTCGGATTTAACCCTGGCTGACTAGGAATATTCCTACAAGCACAAATGCTGATGCTTGCGGCGCGTAGCAGTGATGGCTGACTGCACATAGGGGTGCTGACAGCTCAGGGTCAGGCCTGGAGAAAAAAATGAAGGGAGCGAAGTGCGAGGCGCCCGGGGCTGGCCTGAGCGCGAAACAGGGAGGGGACTTAGTTCTGCGGAACCAGTAAATGGTGGGTGATGGCGTACTGCACCATGTCGGACAGATTGCTCATGTTCATTTTTTGCATGATGCGCATCTTATGCGTACTGACCGTTTTGACGCTCAGATGTAATAGCTCGCCAATTTCAGTAATCGATTTGCCTTTCACCAGATAGCTGAATACCTCGAATTCGCGGTCAGACAAGCTGGTATGCGGCATGGTTTCATTGGCTGGCATGGCATTCATGGCCAATTGCTCGGCTACTTCTATGCTGATGTAGGGACGACCGGAAGCGACTTTTCTGAGAGCGGTGACCAATTGGGTACCGGCACTTTCTTTGGTCAGATAGCCACGCGCGCCGGCGCGAATAGCGCGCACCGCATACTGCTCTTCTTCATGCATGGTCAATATCAGTATCGGCAGTTTGGGGAATTCTTCCTTAATCTGGCGTATCAGATCGACACCACTGCGGCCCGGCATCGATAAATCCATCAGCAGTACATCAAACTCAGTGTTTCTGACTTTTTCTAAGGTATCAAATCCATCCACAGCTTCGGCCACAACCTGGATGTCGTCTATGCCTTCCAGTATGCGTTTGAGTCCTTCGCGCATAATGGTGTGGTCGTCAGCGATGAGTATGCGTGTCATGGGCTACTTCAATTGTTAGAAATTATTACAGGAAGCGCGCATTGTACTGCAGAAGACTGGTATTGAACGCGCAAAGTATAGTTAGCTGCTGCCTTTGCTGAACTGCAGTGATCGCAGTTGCGTCTTTGATAAGTCAGGGCTGGCGGTGATGCGTAATGTGTCGCAGCCATGCCAGGCGCTGAATTCTGTGAATACCTGCAACAGGTCTGCACGCAGCCGTTCGCTCCACGAAAAGCCAGGCTCAGCATGGAAGGCCTTGATCTCCATGATACGGTCCGCACGGTGCGCCTTTGCATCGATGCGCGCGATGAATTTACCATTCCTGAGTACAGGCAGACAGAAATAGCCATACTGCCTTTTAGGCTCAGGGGTATAGCATTCGAGCCTGTAATCAAAGTCAAAGAATTCTTTCAGGCGCTGTCTGTCCCACACGACCGGGTCAAACGGCGACAAAATCCGGCAGCCGCGTATCTGTGCCTCTGAATTCTGCAGCTCGAGTGCCAGAGCCGCATGGTCAGGGTGGATAGTGTAAGTGTCTGGCTGACCCTTGATAGACGCAGGCAGTAACAAGCCTTGTTCTGTCAATTGCTCCGGTGTGTTAGTGGCTGCCAATGGGCGCTGCCTGAAATAATCTCTTACCCAGGCTGATTTGCATATGCCCAGTGCCCGGATTGCGGTCAATACCATGTCGCGCTCGGCCTGATGTGGTGTGCAAGGATTGCTCTCATCGCGCCAGTCCGGATGCACGCGTTCGGTCAGGTCGTAAATGCGCTGAAATTTATCGCGCCGTGCCACCATTAACTGTCCGCTGGTAAATAAAACTTCTAGCGAACGCTTTTCAGGCTTCCATTCCCACCAGCCCGATTTGCGTGCCTGATCTGACTGAAAATCGCGTGAGCCGGATGCGCCCTGAGTGCGTATGCTGCTCAGTACGTGATTGACGTTATCTGCCTGTTCATTGAGCCATTTTTGATTGAATTTCCAACCCAGATGCTGGGGCGACAGCATTTGATGGCGGTACCAGGCGAACTGTTCGATAGGGAGAAAGCAGGCTTCGTGTGACCAGTATTCAAACAACTGACGCTCAGCTAATAACTCATCCAGCCATTGCGGCTGATAGTGGCCTAAACGGCTCCACAGCACCAGATAAGGGCTGCGTGCGACGACATGTATGGTATCGATTTGCAGTGCACCCATCTGGCGTATGCACTGCAGTACGTTTTGCTTACTGGCTTCCCGTGCAGGCCGCTTCAACAAGCCCTGGGCATGCAAATGCAATTTGCGCGCCTGGGCTGGAGTGAGTTGTAGGCCTGCATTCATCGGAATTTCCCGCTGCCGGGGCGGACTGCTGCGTGCGTCCGCCTTACTGCCGTATCAGAAGTGTTTCAGGCCGATTGCAGCCTTCACTTCGTCGGTGGTTTTTGCTGCCACTTCACGTGCACGCATGGTGCCTTCTTTGAGCATTTGCAGAACCTGACCACGATCCTTGGCAAACTCTTCACGGCGTTCACGGATAGGGGCGAGCATGTCTTGCAATATGCCTTCCAGGCGTGCTTTCACCACGCTGTCACCCAGGCCGCCGCGCACATAGTGGTCTTTCATGGCTTGCAGGCCTTCTTTGTCTTGGTCAAATGCGTCCAGATAGGTGAATGCGACATTGCCTTCCAGATGGCCGGGATCACTGACCTTCAAATGCAAAGGATCGGTATAGACATTGCGTACCGCTGCTTTGATTTCTGCCGGTGTCGCACCGAGGTTGATCACATTACCCAGGGACTTACTCATTTTAGCCTTGCCGTCTATGCCCGGCAGACGACCGATTTCCGGCACCAGTGCCTGGCATTCAACCAGGATGTCCTTGTTGACCAGGCGATTGAAGCGGCGCACGATTTCATTGGTTTGCTCTATCATCGGAATCTGATCTTCGCCTACCGGCACCAGGCTTGCTTTGAAGGCGGAGATGTCGGCGGCCTGGCTGACCGGATAGGTCAGGAAGCCTGCCGGGATATCACGCTCAAAATTGCGTAATACGATTTCCTGTTTGATGGTCGGATTACGTTCCAGGCGCGCGACCGATACCAGGTTCAGATAATAGAAAGTCAGCTCAGTCAGTTCAGGAATCTGGGATTGGATAAAAATCGTCGATTTGGCAGGATCGATGCCAACTGCCAGATAGTCGAGTGCGACTTCCAGTACATTGTTATGTACCTTGACCGGATTATCCATATTGTCTGTCAGCGCCTGCGCATCGGCCAGCATGATGTATTGCTGATACTGATGCTGGTATTTGACGCGGTTACGCAGACTACCCACAAAGTGGCCCAGATGCAGGGGGCCGGTCGGGCGGTCGCCGGTCAGGATTAAATGGTTTTTGTTTTCTGTTGTACTGGCTTGCATAAAGAATCCGTAGGTTGAAACATGCGTAAAAAAAGCCGCATTCAGTAGGGCGGCATTTCATTGTGGCGTTCTGATTTTGCTCTATGATGCAGCCTCAGCAGATTGTGTGTCAAGTTTGGCCTGAATGTGGCGTTCATTGATACATTTCAACAGTCTGGCGCAAGGATACGTGTACTCAAATGGTAAAATCCATCCCATTTCTTACAATCCTGACTGGATTGAATTTTTTGGCAAATCGGAAAGAATTTATTTTGAACGCGACCTCTCCCCAAAAACTGATCATCGCCTCGCGCGAAAGCCGTCTCGCCATGTGGCAGGCTGAGCATGTACGTGACCGTCTGAAATCCTTGTATCCTGACTGTGACGTACAAATTCTAGGTATGACTACGCGTGGCGATCAGATACTGGATAAGGCTTTATCGCAAGTGGGTGGTAAGGGTTTGTTCGTCAAGGAACTCGAAGTTGCGATGGCCGAAGGCCGTGCTGATCTGGCAGTGCACTCGCTCAAAGATGTACCTATGGATTTGCCTGAGGGCTTTGCGCTGGCAGCAGTCCTGGAGCGGGAAGATCCACGTGATGCCTTCGTGTCCTCAACATATGCAGCGCTGGACGAGTTGCCGGCGGGTGCTGTCGTTGGTACCAGCAGCCTGCGGCGTCAGGCTTTGATTGCAGCACGTTTCCCGCATTTGGTGGTGCGGCCTTTGCGCGGCAATCTCGATACGCGTCTGAAGAAACTGGATCAGGGCGAATACGCGGCGATTATTTTGGCAGCAGCAGGTTTGAAACGCCTGGGCCTGGCTGAACGCATACGTGCATTTCTGGAGCCGGAGCAAAGTCTGCCTGCGGCCGGACAAGGTGCGATGGCGATAGAAATTCCGGCTGACAGACCAGAGTTGCAAGCCTGGCTGGCGCCTTTGAATCATGCGCTGACCGCAGAAGCGGTGCATGCCGAGCGCAAGGTGTCAAAGGCGTTTGGCGGCAGTTGCCAGATTCCGTTGGCTGCGTATGCGCAGCAATCTGATGGTCAGGTACGTTTCCGCGCCATGATCGCCAGTGTGGATGGGCAACGCATAGCGCGTGCAGATATGACTGCGCCTGCGGGACAGGCTGACCAACTCAGTCAGGAAGTCATTGCCATATTGAAGCAGCAGAATGCCGAAGAAATACTCGCATTGTGCCGTACCCAGGATGCCTGAATTGATGGCAACTGGCAGACCGGTCGTTATTACCCGCCCCCTGAAACAGGGTGTGTTGTTTCAGCGCCTGCTTAGTCAGGCGGGTTTGGCCGGTGTGTTGTTTCCCTTGTTGAATATCACTGAGCTGCCGGATACTACTGAGTTGCGTGCTTCGCTAGCACGGCTGAATGATTACGCGATGGTGGCGTTCGTGAGTCCGAACGCGATCGATCATTATTTTGAGCACGTTCAGTCATGGCCGCAGCAAGTCGATATTGCAGTGATGGGTGCGGGTGGTGTCGCTGCTTTGCAGGCATACGCAGATAAACTGCAGGGTGTGCGCATTATCAGCCCAACTAATCCGCTGAAGACAGATTCTGAAACTTTGCTGGAAGAACTGGATTTGCAGCGACTGGCTGGCAAGCGGGTATTGATTGTACGCGGGCAAAGCGGTCGAGAATTCCTGGCGGATGCCTTGCGCTCCCATGGTGTGCTGGTGGACCAATTGCCTGCATATTTGCGCAGTGAGCCCAGCTTTGATGCGCAACGACAACAGCAATTACATGCACTGATCAGGCAGCATGCGATCTGGGTGATTACCAGTTCAGAGGCTTTACGGACTTTGGATAGCTGGATCAGGCAGTCAGGTGAGGATATAATCGTGGCAAATATGCAAGGTCAGCATTTGCTGGTTCCGCACCGCCGAATTGCTGAAACGGCGCAACAGCTTGGATTTCATTCAATTACTTTAACTGGCTCAGGCGACGAACAGTTGCTTGTCGCGTTACAATCGCAGATATGAACGAATCGCACAATAATCCAGGCGTTCCGCCTGTTGCCCAGGAATCTGCAACTGCATCATCAGTTGTGGAGACACAATCCTATCGTCAGGAAACAAGTGGCGCAGGCTGGACTCAGCCTGCCTATCTGTTGTCAGGCGTACTTGCCATGTTATTAGCAGCCAACTGGTGGAGCTCACAGAATCAGATCAGCAATCTGAAGGAAGAGGTCGCCAAACGTCTGCTGAGCGCGGATGCATCCAGTACCGAAACCCGTTTGCTGGCAAAAAATTCCCAGGACATCACCAAGGAAATCCAGACTAAGGTAATTTTGCTGGAAGGCAAACAAACCGAGGCACAAAGTCAGCAACTGGCTTTGGAGCAGTTGTACCAGGATTTATCTAAGAACCGCGATGAATGGGCGTTGGCGGAAATTGAACAGGTGCTCGCGACTGCGAGTCAGCAATTGCAATTAGCAGGGAATGTACAGGGTGCATTGATCGCATTGCAGAATGCTGATAGCCGCCTGGCAAAATCGGATAAGCCGCAATTCATCACTATCCGCCGTGCCATTGCCAAAGACATCGATAAGCTGAAGTCCCTGCCGGCGCTGGATCTGGCTGGTATTGCACTGCGACTCGATAGCGCGATTGCGCAAATTGACCATATTCCTTTGTGGTCCGATGAAAAATCAATTATTACCTCGACGCCACCGAAAGCCCCTTTGCGTGTGTTATCAAAATCCAAGGCTGCTGATAAGGCGGGCAAGGATGATAAAGAAGAGGAACTGACCTGGACCATGCGCGTGCAGGATTCCTGGCAAAGTTTTTCTTCGGAGATGTGGGGTGAGGTGAAGCAATTGATACGGGTGCGCAATGTAGAGGCCCCCGAAGCCTTGTTACTGGCTCCGAATCAGTCTTATTTCGCGCGCGAAAACCTCAAGCTCAGATTGCTGAACGCGAGGCTGGCCTTGTTGTCGCGTAACGAAAGCGTGTTCCGCAACGATATGATCCTCGCGCAGGATGGACTGTCCAAGTACTTCGACACCCGCGCCAAACAGACACAAACGGTACAGGCCTTGCTGCGCCAGATTCAAGGCAGCAATTTGTCGATAGAAATGCCTACTTTAGTGGAAAGTCTGAATGCTGTCCGTAACTACAAGGTGAAGCCATAAATGACGATTTTTATCCGGCTTCTTATTTTATTTGCACTGGCAGTCGGCCTTGCCATCGGAGCCCGCTTCAATCCGGGTAATGTCGTGCTGTTCTATCCGCCTTATCGGATAGATTTGTCACTGAATTTGTTCCTGGTTGGTTTGTTATTACTGTTTGTGGTTGGCTATCTGGTACTGGCAGCCATCAAAACGACGCGCGATATGCCAGCCAGGGTTGCCGCTTACCGCCAGGGTAAGCGTGAACGTGATGCTAATAAAGCCTTACGTGAGTCCCTGAGGACTTTGTTTGAAGGCCGTTTTGGGTATGCAGAAAAGGCGGCGGCACGGGCAGCAGAATTACCTGAAAATGCAGGCGTGGCTGCCTTAATTGCTGCCAGAGCTGCACATCATATGGGCCAATTTACGCGACGTGATAAATGGTTGTCCAGCGCAGAAGCGGATGCCAGCCATAAAGTTGCGCGCCTGGTCAGTGCGACCGAGCTGTATGTGGATCAGCACGAGTCAGATAAGGCATTAGAGGCAGTCAAAGAGCTGCATGCCAATGGCAGCCGCCACATTCAGGTGCTGCGTTGGGCCTTAAAAGCGAATCAGCAAGCAAGACGCTGGGCGGATGTGCTCAAATTAGTCCGTACTCTGGATAAGCATCACGCGCTGCACCCGGCCTTATCGAATCGCCTTAAAGAGTTGGCGTATGAGGATTTGCTGCGTGATCACGCACATGATGCAGAATCTATCCGCCGTGTTTGGTATGAAATTCCAGCTGTCGACCGTAAATCGGTGACGGTTGCCTATCATGCGGCGCTGGCGTTTAACGGACGTGGTTTGTTCGATGATGCGCGTGATATTGTCGAAAAAGCTTTGCAGTCTGAATGGGATGAGCGTTTGTTGCGTGCTTACCGTGATGCCGCTGCTGCTGAGGGCTCCGCTGCTTTATTGTCACAAATTGAACATTGTGAAAAATGGCTGCTCGAACATCCAACCGATCCTGAGCTGGCATTGAGCCTTGGCAGCTTGTGCTTCCGTCAGAAATTATGGGGCAAGGCGCAAAGACACATGGAGCAGGCTTTGTCTGATGCGATTTCGGCAAGTACTGTCAGAGAAGCTAATCTTAAGCTGGCGCAGTTGCACGAAGCGCTGGGGCAGGATGAGGAAGCGGCTTATCACTATCGCCAATGTGCCATTGCGACCACCTTATAAATTATCTGTTTTGATACTTTGGTGTTTTCTATATGCACTGCACAATTGGCGGCGGAAAGCCGATATAATTCTCCCGAAATAATTTTCAAACTTCCTGATTTTTAATAGAAAGAGTGACATGAGCTTGAATAACGTTCCTGCAGGTCGTGATCTGCCAAATGATTTCAACGTAATCATTGAAATCCCTATGAATTCCGATCCGATCAAATATGAAGTTGACAAAGATACCGGTGCTATTTTTGTTGATCGCTTCATGGGAACAGCAATGCATTACCCATGCAACTACGGCTATGTTCCTCAAACCATCGCTGGTGATGGCGATCCGGTCGACGTACTGGTGATCACACCATTCCCGCTGATTCCAGGTGTGGTCATTCGTTGCCGTGCGATTGGCGTACTGAAGATGACTGATGAAGCTGGTAACGATGCTAAGGTATTGGCTGTTCCAGTTGACAAAATCCTGCCGATTTACGCAAACCTGCAAAAGCCTTCTGATCTGAATGAACTGCAATTGCGCCAGATCCAGCACTTCTTTGAACATTACAAAGATCTGGAAAAAGGCAAATGGGTCAAGGTTGAAGGTTGGGGCGATGTGGAAGAAGCACGCAAGGAAATCCTCGATGGCGTGGCAAATTTCCAAAAGGCCTGATACGGTTTTCCAATAAAAAAATGCGACCTGTGGGTCGCATTTTTTTATTGGTGCCGGCCAGTCAGCGTGAAATTCAATGCCGCAGATTGTAATAAACGGCACATATCAAAGCCAGACCAATCGCTGCGGCGCTGATCCAGCTTATCCGGTTTTTTTCACCTGACGTTTCTTTATCGGCAATTTGTTCAGTCTTGCTTCTTGCACCTTTGCGCTTCAGCTTTTTATCGCGCTCCAGAAACTTTTGCAGTGCTTGCGACATTTCTTCTGCGCTTTGGTAGCGGGCTGCCGTATCTTTACTCATCGCCTTTATGACGATGCGGGATAAGGAGTCCGGAATATTGGGGCTGATTTCAGATGGAGATTTCGGGTTTTTTTGTATGATCTGCTGCAACAGCTTGTTGATGTCGTTCGACTGAAATGGCTTCTGGCAGGTCAGCATTTCATACATGACTGCGCCCAGCGAATATACATCGGTTAGCTCAGTGACTGGCTTACCCATCGCTTGTTCTGGCGACATGTAATTGGGCGTGCCGAGGATATTGTTATTAAACAGTGTAACGTCACCGGTTTTGCCTTCTTCCAGTATGCGGTTGGGCGCACGCGCAATGCCGAAATCCAAAACTTTTGGCTGTTGATTCGATGAAATAAAGATGTTCCCAGGCTTGATGTCACGATGTATTACACCATTAGCATGGGCATAAGCCAGCGCATCCGCGATTTTCTGCATGACGGAGGCGGTCTCGATAATATCGAATTGTCGTCCAGATGCCAGTTCGTCGCGCAGGTCTTTTCCGGGCAGGAATTCCATCGCAATGAAAGTGGTGCCGCCTTCACTCGATGCATCAAATATAGTCACAATATTAGGATGTGATAAGCGTCCTGCAGCCCTTGCTTCATTAATAAACTGATGCTCACGCTGCTTTTTGTCTGCGAGTGTAGTGCTGGTATTCAGTATTTTTATTGCCACATCCCGGTCTATGACCGGATCATGCCCCAGATAAACCGTACCATTGGTGCCAGTGCCGAGTTTTTCTGTTAAATAGAAGCGACCCACACGCTTATTGAGTGGCGCGGCTGCCTGGGAGCTTTCCTGGGGTGTTAAATTATTTTGCATTTGCGCAGAATGCCTTGAAGTGTCAAATAATTCAAGTTATTCCTCTTCTTGAGAAGGAAAAAGGCGATATGCCTGATGCTGCTGCAGCACTTGCCGGTATTCCTGCATCTCAATTTCTTCTCTGTTCAGAAAATCTTGTATCGCATCACGAAAGCCTGGGTGGTGAATGTAATGTGCAGAGTACGTCGTTTCTGGCTGGAATCCGCGTGCCAGCTTGTGCTCGCCCTGTGCGCCGCCTTCAAACCACTGGATGCCCTCGCGTATACACAAGTCCAGACCTTGATAGTAAGCAGTCTCAAAGTGCAGGCAAGGATGCTCCTCTACGCAACCCCAGTAGCGACCATACAATCTGTGTTCAGATCGCAGAAAAAGCGCTGCTGCAACTGGCTGTCCTTCCAGGGAAGCAATGACCATATGCAAAGCGGCGGGAATCTCCGCGCCTAAACGTAAAAAGAAGTCCAGATTCAGATAGGGGCTGGAGTGGTGGTTGTGATAGGTCAGGTCATAACAGCGCTTAAAGAACAGCCAATGCGCTTCCTGCAATTCGCTCCCCTTCAGATGTTGAAACTGAAAGCCGCGTTCCTGAACTTTCTTACGCTCACTTCGTATGTTTTTTCTGCGCTTTTTATCGAGTGTGAGCAAAAACTCGTCAAAACTCTGGTAATTCTGATTTTGCCAGTGAAACTGTACGCCCTGGCGGCATAAAAAGCCGGCCTGTGCCAGTGCTGCTTGCTGCGCTTCCGGCAGAAACAGGATATGGCAGGACGAATAGCTGCCTGATTCGCATAATCGCCGTAACTCGGCCAGCAGCATGTGTAATGCTGGTTCATTTGTGGCGAGCAGGCGTGGTCCGGGAATCGGGGAAAAGGGCACTGCACCCAAGAGCTTGGGATAATAGTCTAGCTGGTGTTGCTGGTAGGCGCGCGCCCAGGCCCAGTCGAATACGTATTCACCATATGAATGGCTTTTGCTATACATCAGGCAGGCGGCGACCAACTCCTGTTCATCCCAGATCGTTATATGCTGTTCCTGCCATCCAGTCTCATGTGTGGCGCTGCCGGATTGATGTAAGGCGTCCAGAAATGCATATTGCATGAAGGGATCATCACATTTGGCGGCGAGTAACAGCCGATTCCACACTTCTTTGCCGATATCAGAAAGTGAAGTGATGATGCGCATGCGATAATGTCGGTCTGTAGAAACACATTTCATATTGGCTTTACATCTGAATTAAACAAAAATGACGACCACAAAAATTGCAATAGTACAGATGAATAGTACTGTCGGGGATTTAGCTGGCAATGCCGCGCAAATACTTGCGTATGCTGTCCAGGCTGTCAGCCAGGGCGCGAATATTGTTGTTACACCAGAGTTATCTCTGGCGGGATATCCGCCCGAGGATTTATTGCTCAGACCAGGATTCTATCAACAGACTGCGCTTGTTTTGGAGAAACTCAAGCAAGACCTCGCAGCTTATCCAGGTTTGCATGTACTGGTCGGCCATCCGCTTGAAGAGCAGGGTGCTTATTACAATGCCGTATCGGTGCTGGCAGACGGGCAAATCAAAGCGCGCTATTTCAAACACAATTTACCAAACAATATGGTGTTTGATGAGTTGCGTTACTTCCAGGCCGGACAAGCCGCCAGTGTATTTGAACTCAATGGCACCGTATTTGGCATCAATATCTGTGAGGATACCTGGTTTAGTGTGGCACCCGCCAAGGCGAAGGCTGCCGGTGCTCAGGTTTTGCTGGTGCCGAATGGTTCGCCTTATCACATGGGTAAGCAGGATCTGCGTCTGCAAGTTATGCGTGAACATGTGTCTTCGCAAGGCATGGCGCTGGTCTATGCCAATCTGGTCGGTGGGCAGGATGAGTTGATTTTTGATGGTAACTCGTTTGCCTTAGATGCGCAGGGCCAGCAAGTATTGAGCATGGGGCATTGCAAAGAAGAAATGGCAGTGCTGACGCTGGAGCAGGGTGCCTTACACGCAAAAACAGGAGCAACACAACTCTCACTGGAAGCACAGATTTACGATGCGCTGGTGCTGGGTGTGCGCGATTATGTGAATAAAAACGGCTTCCCAGGGGTGTTGCTGGGCTTGTCGGGCGGGGTTGATTCGGCATTGACCCTGGCGATTGCCTGCGATGCACTCGGCGCGGATAAGGTACGCGCAATCATGATGCCTTCACCGTACACAGCAGATATTTCCCTGACAGATTCACGCGACATGGTGCAGCGCCTTGGTGTCCGCTATGATGAACTGTCTATCAGTCCTTGTTTTGATGCCTTCCGTACTACCTTGCAACACGAGTTTCAGGGATTAAAAGAAGATACAACTGAAGAGAATATCCAGGCACGTATACGTGGCACGCTGCTGATGGCCATGTCGAATAAATACGGCTCGATAGTATTGACGACTGGCAATAAGAGTGAAATGGCCGTCGGATACTGCACCTTGTATGGCGATATGGCTGGTGGTTTTGCCGTGATCAAGGATATCGCAAAGACGCTGGTATATCGTCTTTGCGCTTACCGTAATCAGATTTCTGAAGTGATACCTGAGCGCATCATCACGCGCCCACCTTCTGCTGAATTGCGTCCTGACCAGAAAGATCAGGATTCTTTGCCGCCTTATGAGATTTTGGATGGCATCATGCGCATGTATATGGAAGAAAATTGCTCGCGTGCTGAAATTGTTGCTGCCGGTTATGCATATGAAGATGTGGAGCGTATCACACGCCTGATTAAACTGAATGAATATAAGCGCCGTCAGGCACCAATCGGCATTCGCATCACTCATCGCGCATTTGGGCGGGATTGGCGCCATCCGATCACGTCGAAGTTCCGTGATTAAGTGCCTTTCATTTCGATCAATAAATTTGTGTATCAACAGGAGTCATCATGAAACAAATTACCGCAATTATTAAGCCTTTCAAACTGGACGAAGTACGTGAGTCTTTAGCGGACGTAGGCATTACCGGCCTGACTGTGACTGAAGTTAAGGGTTTTGGCCGTCAGAAAGGCCACACTGAACTTTACCGTGGCGCTGAATATGTTGTTGATTTTTTGCCAAAAATCAAAGTAGAAGTGGTCGTAGATGACAAAATTGCTGAGCATGTAGTAGACGCCATCATTAAAGCCGCCCATACTGGAAAAATCGGCGATGGGAAAATATTTGTGCAAAATGTGGAGCAGGTAATCCGGATACGCACAGGTGAAACTGGTCCTGATGCGGTGTAAACAACTTAATATAAGAGAAATGATTTATGAGGGTAGTTCAAGGCTTGTTTTTTGCGTTTCTATTGGCCTTTAATGCAGCCAGGGCCAGTGCTGACCCTGGTGTGACTGAGAGTAAGATCCTCGTCGGGCAGTCTGCAGCATTTTCCGGCCCAGCTGCCCAGCTGGGAATACAAATGCATGCCGGTGCTAAGGCATATTTCGATCATGTCAATGCAATTGGCGGTGTGTTTGGACGTAAGATCGAACTGATCAAACGTGATGATCAATACGAGGCTGAATTAGCAGCTGCTAATACCAAGGCACTGATAGAGAAGGATGAAGTTTTTGCCTTGTTTGGTTACGTTGGTACGCCCACCAGTAATGCAGCACTTCCGATTTTCACCCAGGCGAAAGTCCCGTTTTTTGCTCCATTTTCCGGTGCGCAATCTTTGCGCGAACCGTTCAATAAACTGATTTTTCACGTCAGAGCCAGCTATTTTGATGAAACCGAGCATCTTGTTGGTCAACTGGTCAACACCGGGATCAAGCAAATTGCAGTGTTTTATCAGAATGATGCTTACGGAAAAAATGGTTTGACCGGAGTGGAACGTGCGCTGAAAAAGTTCAATGCCACAGTCGTGGATACCGCAACTGTAGAGCGCAACAGTCTGGACGTGGGCAAAGCTGCGGAACGCTTGCTGGCGAAACGTCCTGATGCGATCGTACAGGTTAGTGCCTATGCATCTTGTGCTGCCCTGATCCGCGAGATGCGCAAACGCGGCTATACCGGTCAGTTTTACAATCTGTCTTTCGTTGGCAGTCAGGCCTTGGCTGATGCTTTGGGCAATGATGGGCCTGGCGTGATGATTTCACAAGTGGTACCGTTTCCATGGTCGCTTAGCCAGGCACCCATCGTGGCGGAATATGCGAAAATCATGGCTAAGGCTGGCGTGACTGATTTGAACTTCTCTAGCCTGGAGGGATTTATTGCGGCCAAAGTGTTTGTTGAAGGCTTACGTCGCGCCGGACAGAATCTGACACGTGAGAAACTGATCGCGGCTTTAGAAACCATCAATCTGAAATCCTATGATGCGGGTGGTTTTAATTTACAGTTTTCAGCCACAAACCATAATGGCTCAAAATATGTGGATATGACCGTGATTAGTAAAGATCGCAAATTCAAGAATTGAAGCACTTTGTTCTAACGCTGAAAAAAAACTCCGGCATGCCGGAGTTTTTTTATGTCGCTGAACAGGATTTCAGCAGTACGATCAACGCGCCCGAGCCACCGTCAGCGGCAGTGGCCTGACTAAAGGCCAGTACTTCTTCTTTCTGTATCAGCCAGTTGCGTACTTTCTGCTTGAGCACGGGCTCTTTATTGACTGAGCCCAGCCCTTTGCCGTGAATGATGCGCACGCAGCGTATGCCATTTTTGACGGATTTACGCAGGAATTCACCCAGGCTGTCGCGCGCCTGATCGCGCCTGAGTCCATGCAAATCCAGCTGAGCCTGAATGACCCAGTGTCCTTTGCGCAGTTTGCTGGTCACATCCGCGCCTATGCCCGGACGCGCATAGCTCAGGTTTTCATCTGTTTCCAGCAAAGAAGCCGGGTCGAATTCATCCGACAGCGATTCTTGCAACGCAGCCTGTTCATCGGCCAGATGCTGGAAAGGAATAGGCGCTGGTTTGGCAGGGGAGTGCAGGTGTTTGCTGTCCGTTTTGATGGGTGCTACATCGCCTATGCTGTTGCGAAAAATATTCGCCTCAGCCCTGGCCTTTTTTTCCTGGGCCAGGCGCTCCGCCTCCGCACGCGCACGTACTTCCTGTTCCTTTTTTAATTGCTGCCCCAGCGTACTGAGGTCAGCAAAGCTTTTTAGTGAAGACATAGTCCAGGTAAGGCCTGTTCCGATTACTCTTCGAGATAACGCTGTGCATCCAGTGCCGCCATGCAACCGGTACCAGCGCTGGTAATTGCCTGACGGTAGACGTGATCCTGCACGTCACCGGCAGCAAATACACCAGCGACGCTGGTTGCGGTGGCCATGCCCTCAGTACCGGTACGTGTCTTGATATAGCCGTTATGCATTTCTAACTGACCTTCGAAGATGCTGGTATTTGGCTTATGTCCGATCGCAATAAACACACCATGCAACGCTACTGAAGAAATCACGCCGTCTGCTGATTTGATGTTGATGCCGGTCACGCCACTGTCATCACCAGTCACTTCATCCAGTGTATGGTTCCATTTGATTTCTACTTTGCCTTCTGCGACTTTTGCCATCAGACGGTCGATCAGGATTGCTTCAGCACGGAACTTGTCACGCCTATGGATGACGGTTACTTTGCTGGCGATGTTAGACAGGTACAGCGCTTCTTCCACCGCTGTATTGCCGCCACCGACTACGGCGACTTCCTTGCCACGATAGAAGAATCCATCACAAGTCGCACAAGCGGAGACACCTTTGCCCATGAAGGCTTGTTCCGAAGGCAGGCCCAGATACTGCGCCGAAGCGCCAGTGGCGATAATCAGTGAGTCACAAGTGTATTCCGCCTGGTCGCCGATCAAACGTATCGGTTTTTCATCCAGCTTGGTGGTGTGTATGTAATCAAAAATGATTTCTGTATTAAAACGCTCGGCGTGCTGCAGGAAACGCTGCATCAGTTCCGGGCCTTGCACGCCCATCGGGTCGGCTGGCCAGTTTTCCACATCGGTCGTGGTCATCAGCTGACCGCCTTGTTCCACACCAGTGATCAACACTGGATTCAGATTGGCGCGTGCAGCGTAAATTGCTGCAGAATAGCCGGCTGGACCTGAGCCCAGAATTAATACTTTTGCGTGTTTAGTGGTAGTCATAGCAGACCTGCATAGAAAAATTGTTTTGATAAGCACGGCACAAGTTGTTGTGTCGTGCAGCTGTTTTCCTGCTTACAGATGGCGTTGATGCCGGGATTTGCAAGAGATTTTCTTGTTTTAAGGCAAGCTCGGCAAATGCATGGGGCGAATTATAGATCATCCTTCCGAAAGTCGCTCTCGACACGGGTTTGGAGACTCAGGCTGATCATGCTATCTTGTCAGTCTTTGCTGTCTGGATGATGAATTTCCCGATTTATGACTACGAGTAACGAAGCCTACACCCGCAACAGTAAAGCGACACCGCCGCCTCCGCTGCCGGGTCGCATGGTTGTGCTGGTAATGGAGGCGCGCTGGATTATTTTCGCGGCCTTAAGCATATGCCTGATATTGATATTGTTCAGCTACTCTAAGCTGGACCCGGGCTGGTCGCAGGCACGTGAGGTCGCACATATTCACAATCTGGGCGGGAAATTCGGTGCCTGGCTGGCGGATGTACTGTTTTATGTATTTGGTTTCTCTGCCTGGTGGTGGTGCGTGGCCTCGTTCCGGCAAGTGTTTTCATCCTATCAGCGCCTGTCCGGGCGACTGGCTGTGCGTCCGGATAACAAAGAAGAGCAGGAAAATCTGACCCATATCGTCGGTCGCATGACAGGATTTGGCTTGCTGCTGGCTGGTTCTATGGGGCTGGAATTTTTACGCATGTATAGCCTGAATGTGCAACTGCCGCTGGCGCCGGGTGGTGTTTTGGGAAATATCATCGGCAGTCTGGCTTTTATGTCGCTGGGTTTTACCGGCGCGACCATGCTGCTGCTGCTGTTCGTCGCTATAGGGATCAGTTTGTATTTTCAAGTCTCATGGCTGACGATAGCGGAAAAAGCAGGTGCTGCAATCGAGTGGATTTTTGTCTTCGCGCTGGATAAATACGCAGCAGCTGAAGATCGCCGGGTCGGCCAGACTGCTGCCGTCAAACGTGAAGAAGCGGTGGTGCAGGAACGTGCCAAGATCGTTGAGGCGGCACCTGTACGCATAGAGCCTCAGGTCGTGGCGGTACAGCGCTCTGAGCGCGTAGAGAAAGAAAAGCAGGTTTCGCTGTTTAACGAGCTGCCAGATACCAATTTACCTCCCTTGTCCTTGCTGGACGATGCGCCCCCAGTGCTGGAAACTGTCAGCGTACAAACTCTGGAATTTACCAGCCGCCTGATCGAGAAAAAACTGTCCGACTTCGGCGTTGAGGCAAAAGTGGTGGCGGCCTATCCTGGCCCCGTGATTACCCGCTATGAAATTGAACCGGCAACCGGTGTTAAAGGCAGTCAGATTGTGAATCTGGCGCGTGATCTGGCGCGCTCGCTGTCACTGACTTCTATCCGTGTCGTTGAGACGATTCCGGGTAAAAATTTCATGGGCCTGGAACTGCCTAACCCCAAACGTCAGATCGTACGTCTGACGGAAATCCTGAGTTCCAAAGTTTACAACGACAGTGCATCCAGCCTCACGGTTGCCTTGGGCAAGGACATTGCCGGTCATCCTGTCTGCGCTGATCTGGCAAAAATGCCGCATTTGCTGGTCGCAGGTACGACCGGTTCCGGTAAGTCGGTGGGGATTAATGCGACCATTTTGTCCCTGCTGTATAAGTCTGACCCTAACGATGTACGCATGATACTGATCGATCCTAAGATGCTGGAGATGTCGGTGTACGAAGGTATTCCGCATTTGCTGGCGCCGGTGGTGACGGATATGCGCCAGGCTGGACATGCACTCAACTGGGCGGTGGCAGAGATGGAACGCCGCTACAAGCTGATGTCCAAGCTGGGCGTGCGGAATCTGGCTGGTTATAACGCAAAGATTGCCGAGGCTATCCGCAAAGAAGAGCTGATTCCAAATCCTTTCAGTCTCACGCCGGACGCGCCTGAACCTTTGGAGAAATTGCCGACCATTGTGATTATCATCGATGAGCTGGCCGACCTGATGATGGTGGTCGGTAAAAAGGTAGAGGAGCTGATCGCCCGTATCGCACAAAAAGCCCGTGCTGCCGGCATACACTTAATCCTGGCTACCCAGCGTCCATCGGTAGACGTAATTACCGGTCTGATCAAGGCCAATATTCCTACCCGTATCGCGTTTCAGGTCAGCAGTAAAATTGACTCGCGCACCATTCTGGATCAGATGGGTGCGGAAACCCTGCTGGGTATGGGCGATATGCTGTATATGCCACCGGGCACAGGTTTGCCGGTACGCGTACATGGTGCTTTCGTCTCGGATGAAGAAGTCCATCGCGTGGTCGAGCATTTGAAAGCGCAGGGCGAACCCAACTATATCGAAGGTATATTGGAAGGCGGAGTACTGGAAGAGGGCGCAGATGGTGCTGCTGCCGGCGAAGGCGCAGGCGGTGGCGAAGCAGATGCCTTGTATGATCAGGCGGTCGCCATCGTATTGAAAAACCGGCGCGCTTCGATTTCTCTGGTACAGCGCCACTTGCGGATTGGTTACAATCGCGCGGCACGCTTACTGGAACAAATGGAGCAAAGCGGCATCGTATCGACCATGCAGTCGAATGGTAACCGCGAGATTCTGGTCCCGGCCGGTAATGCAGCTGAGTCCTGATCTTGATCCCAAGTCTTATTGAAAGATTGAAAGCATCTGATGTTGAAAACCGAATTTTTATCGCGCCGGCGTTTGCTCGGTGTTGTGGCAGCGATGTGCTGTGCCTTGCCGGTCTGGGCGCATGCCTCTGCCGTTGAGCAATTTAAGACCTTTGTCGCTAACAATAAAACCGCCAGAGGCGAGTTTGTACAGCAGCAGGTCAAAATGGTAGATGGCAGTGCCAAAGTCGTTAAAACCTTTCAGGGCAATTTTGTCTTTTCCCGTCCCGGAAAATTCATCTGGAATTACACCAAGCCTTACGAGCAGCATTTGCAGGCTGATGGCGAAAAATTGTATGTCTACGATAAAGATCTGAATCAGGTCACCATCAAAGCCTTAGGGAATGCACTTGGTGCCAGCCCGGCTGCCATCCTGTTTGGCAGCGCAGGTGCGGCTGATCTGGAAAAGAACTTCACGCTGAAAGAAGCACCAGCGCAGAATGGCATGGAATGGCTGGAAGCCATCGCCAAAGCGAAAGACAGCCAGTTCGACCGCATAGGCATTGCGATGAAAGACGGTGTGCCGCAGGTACTGGAATTGCGTGACAGTTTCGGTCAGGTGTCCTTGGTGACCTTCAAAAGTTTCGAAAAAAATCCAACGCTCAAGCCGGATCAGTTTAAATTCACCATCCCGGCCGGGGCGGACGTATTCCGTCAGTGAGTCGTTTGTGAACATGCATAAATCCCGTCCGGTGCCGCTGGCAGAGCGCATGCGTCCGGCCACGCTGGCTGATGTGATCGGACAGCAGCATATTCTGGGCGAGGGCAAACCCCTGCGTCTGGCCTTTGCCTCCGGCGAACCGCATTCCATGATTTTATGGGGCCCGCCCGGCGTAGGCAAAACTACGCTGGCGCGCCTGATGGCGGATGCGTTTCATTGTGAATTCATCGCCTTATCGGCGGTACTGTCCGGTATCAAAGACATACGCGAAGCGGTGGAGCGTGCGCAGATATTGCAGGCGACTTCGCAGCGCCGAACGATTTTGTTTGTCGATGAAGTGCACCGGTTTAACAAGTCCCAGCAAGATGCTTTTCTGCCGCATGTAGAGAGTGGCTTATTCACCTTTATTGGCGCCACCACAGAGAATCCCTCCTTTGAGGTCAACAGCGCCTTGCTGTCGCGCGCTGCAGTTTATGTGCTGAAGTCCTTGCAGGACGCGGATCTGGAACAGATGGCCGTGCGCGCCTGCGAACGTGAGCTCGATGGTTTGCAACTGAGTGCGGAGGCTTTGGTCAGCCTGGTCGCAAGCGCGGATGGTGATGGCCGTAAGCTCTTGAATAACCTCGATATCGTCGCCCATGCGGCGGCGGCCAAGCATGTGACGCAGGTCGATCAGGGCTTGTTATCGGAATGTCTGGGGGATGCACTCAGACGCTTTGATAAAGGTGGTGACGCCTTTTATGATCAGATTTCAGCATTGCATAAATCGGTCAGGGGATCAAATCCGGATGGCGCGCTGTACTGGCTGGTCAGGATGCTGGATGGTGGCGCTGATCCTCGCTATCTGGCACGCCGCATCGTGCGCATGGCAGCTGAAGACATCGGTCTGGCCGACCCGCGTGCCTTGCGTATCACGCTGGACGCGGCAGAAACCTATGAGCGTTTAGGCTCACCTGAAGGTGAGTTGGCGCTGGCCGAGGCGGTGGTGTATCTGGCGTGCGCGGCCAAGTCGAATGCAGTCTACAAAGCCTATAACGCGGTGCGTGCCCTGGTGGCTAAAGATAAGAGCAGGGTCGTGCCTGAGCATCTGCGCAATGCGCCGACTAAGCTCATGAAAGATCTTGGCTACGGCAAACTCTACCGCTACGCGCATGATGAACCGGATGCCTATGCGGCCGGTGAAACCTATTTGCCAGAGGGTTTGGAAGGCGAGTCCTGGTATCACCCGGTGCCGCGCGGACTGGAAATCAAGATAGGCGAGAAGCTGCGTTATTTGCAGCAACTCGATCAGGACGCCCTGAACCGCAGCAAAAAATAAACCGCCCATCGCCACTTGCGCTAAGCAATCACCAGCGCAAGCGGCATGCAGCCGCCTTTAGTGCCCGGTGTCTAGGGATTTCCGCTTTCCCTTGCTACAATACCGGATTCGACCATTTTCTCCTCCTGGCAAGACACCATGATAGATATTCAACTTCTGCGTAAAGACATCGATACGGTTGCGGCAAGGCTCGCTACCCGTAAATTCCAGCTCGACGTAGCGACTTTTAATGCGCTGGAAGCAGAGCGCAAACAAATTCAATCACGCACCGAAGAATTGCAAGGCAAGCGCAATACCCTGTCTAAACAAATCGGTATGCTCAAGAGCAAAGGCGAAGACGCCTCTGCTGTGATGGCCGAGGTCGCTGCGATTCCTGAAGAAGTGAAAAAATCTGAAATCCGTCTGGCAGAAGTGCAGGCGCAGATGACAGCATTCCTGCAGGCGATTCCAAATCTGCCGCATGAATCCGTCGTGGTCGGTCAGGATGAAAGTGCCAACGTGGAAGTGCGTCGGGTCGGTACGCCACCAGCGTTTGATTTTGAAGTCAAAGACCATGTCGATATCGGTTCTGCACTGGGTCTGGATTTTGACACAGCGGTTAAATTGACAGGCTCACGCTTCTCGGTCATGAAAGGTGGCATCGCACGTTTGCATCGCGCACTGGCGCAATTCATGCTCGATACGCAAACTGTAGAGCACGGCTATACCGAGGTGTACACACCTTATATGGTGAACGCCGATTCCATGCGCGGTACCGGCCAGTTGCCTAAGTTTGAAGAAGACCTGTTCGCCGTGAAAAAAGGCGGCCAGGAAGGCGAGGGCGAAACCCTGTACCTGATCCCGACCTCTGAAGTGACTTTGACCAATACCGTACGCGATGAAATTCTGGCTGCGGATGCCTTGCCGGTCAAACTGACCGCACACACACCATGCTTCCGCTCAGAAGCAGGCAGCTACGGCCGCGACACACGCGGCATGATACGTCAGCATCAGTTTGATAAAGTCGAAATGGTGCAAATCGTTCATCCGGAAAAATCGATGGAAGCCCTCGATGAAATGGTCGGCCATGCAGAAGCTGTGTTGAAAAAACTCGGTCTGCCATATCGTGTGGTCAGCCTGTGTACCGGTGATATGGGCTTTGGCGCGACCAAGACTTTTGATCTGGAAGTATGGCTGCCAGCGCAGAATACTTACCGTGAAATTTCCTCGGTGTCGAATATGGAAGCCTTCCAGGCGCGCCGTATGCAGGCCCGCTTCCGCAATGCGCAAGGCAAGCCTGAAATGGTGCATACGCTGAATGGCTCTGGCCTGGCGGTAGGACGTACGCTGGTCGCCGTACTGGAAAACTTCCAGCAGGCTGATGGCTCGGTCATCATTCCTGAGGCACTGCGTCCTTACATGGGCGGCATAGAAAAATTGTCGCCAGCCGCAGCCTGAATTTTGCCAGTCGCAGTTTGAATGTGAAAACGCCTGATCGTAATCAGGCGTTTTTTATTACTGCTCAGACTAGGTGCAGTCTTTAAGCAAACTCATTCAGAGCGTCTGTCTACAAACAGGCTGTTGCCATGGATTTTCTTAGCCTGTTTTTTCGCATCCGAAGCCGCGAGCGAAATCTGATGGTGCGAATAAAATTGTCGGTCCTGCGCCTTGACCACACCCAGTGACAGGCTGACCAGCGGATAAAATACTTTTTTCCCCTGCCGGTCTTCGCTCAGATAGCCGCCGCGTTCACGGTCTTCATTGCTGTAAAAATCCTGAATTTCCAGCGCGAAGCTATCGAGGATGGCGCGGCAGCGCGCTTCCCAGTCCGCGCTGCGAAACAGGATAATAAAATCATCGCCACCGATATGACCGATGAAATCCTGATTCAGATCACAGTGCTTTTTCAGCACCTCGCTGGTCATTTGTATGATGTCGTCACCACGCCGGTAACCATACACATCGTTGAAGGGCTTGAAGTGATCGAGGTCGCAATAGCAGGCGCAGAATTTTTCCTGCTTTTCCAGTAATTGTTCGATATGCTCATTGATTGGCACATTGCCTGGCAGCTGGGTCAGCGGATTGGCATAGCGCGCTGCATTAATCTGCATTTGGGTGATTTCGCGCATCAGATCCGGGCCTGTGCAGATGCCTATGTACTTGCCATTTTCGGTCAGCATGATGCCATTGATCAGATGGTCAGGATTGGCCTGCACGATAATGTGGCTGACTTCCTGCATGCTGGTGTGTTTGTCGACAATGATAGGATGCGCATCCATAAACACCCGGCACGATTTTTTACCATACAGCTCACGCTGATACGGACGCGCAAAGCTATCTATCATGTGATAGCGGTTGATGATGCCAACCGGGATGCCATCATCGACCACAGGCAGCATCTGCAGTTTTGGATTTTCCAAAAATATCGCATCGACCTGATTGTTCAGCATCGATGAAGGAATAGTCGGTGAGGTGCGTAAAATTTTTCCAACCGCTGAAGAGGTTTCCATCTGTTGATGCTGGCGCTTCCCGGAATGATAAGTATGTGCCGACAGGGTTTTAGCGACTTCAGCAGAAATAGAGCGGGTAGGGGAAGGATGCGGGCGCGCGATATGATAACCCTGACCACAGGCGACACCGATTTCCCTGACTGCCAGCAATTCAGCCTGCGTCTCTATGCCCTCGGCGATCACGCGCGTGCCTGACTTCTCGGCGATAGACTGAATAGAACGTACGAATTGCGCCTTTACTGCATCATTATCTATGCCCTGAATGAAGTGCATGTCTATCTTCACATACTCAGGCTTCAGCTCTGACCATAATCTGAGGCTGGAAAAGCCTTCACCCAGATCGTCGATCGCGATTTCAAAACCCATATTCCGGTAATGCAGCACCGCGTCTAACAGCAGCGCGTAATCATGGGTAGGCTGGTACTCGGTAAGTTCGATGATCACGCGATCCGGATTAATACCGATCTGATGAATAAAGTCCAGCGTCTCGCCATAGCGCGCATCTCTTTGCATCAGGCATTCCGGACTCACATTCAGAAACAGCTTGCCCGGCAGTTTTTGCGCAGCGAATTGCTCGAGTACTACCTGTCGGCACAGGTGCTCAACTTGTACCGTCAGGTTATTTTCAGCGGCGGCTTTAAACAGATTGATCGGTGAATGCAAGGATGAATCAGACGGCCCGCGTATCAGGCCTTCATAGCCGAGGATGCTGCCATCGGACATTTCTATGATGGGTTGAAAGCGCGCAGTCAGCAGCCGGTTGTTGATGATGTTTTGTAGCTGAAAGCGTAACGCAGACAAATCCGCCTGGTCAAACTGGCTTGCGTGCAAAGGTGGAGAGGCATGCCCACCGTTGACGGACATGTTGCCCTCAAATAAGACGCTTTCCATGGGAACAATTCCTAAAAAATCCTGGCCAGCCCGTGTTACATGTAATTACAACTGGCTTTATGTGTAAATTGTCCGCAAATATAGTCAGGAAATATGACGTCTTCGTGTCATTGTTGATTTTGGGAAATTTTTTTGTTTTTCGTTGCGTGCTCACTGAGCATGACATCGTGCTGAGGCCGGAGAGTACGCTTTGCAGAACTGGATGAAACCAGCTTGCTTAATTTGAATTTAACTAAGATTAGGTGCTAATGCTGCCAAGCCATCTTTATGCTGCGCAGCGCTGCTGACCAGTCTGTCCTGTTTTTGAGTAACGCCTCAAGGTCTACATGCTTACCCTCTCCGCCGATAAAAGCAGACTGAGTTGTCGAATCGTTAGCCAGCGAACGGAATGGAGGTACTGGGTCATCTATTCTGTTTTCCACAATGGCGTACCAGAAAAATTCTGAAGCGCTTTTTGCCTGGAGGAAGAATCATGGATCGTCGCAAGTTCATTCGGGTCGTTGGGGGTGTTTCCATCGCCGCAGCAACAATATCATCGGCTGGGTGTGCTCAACGCATGCCTGCCTCAGCCATAGCGAGCTGGCGTGGGCCTGGACATGAAGCAGATGTACGGCGCTGGATACTTGGCTACGCGATCCTCGCGCCACATTCGCACAATCTGCAATCCTGGTTGGTGGATTTGCGCACTCCGGACGAGATTCTGTTGCGTTGCGATACTTCTCGTTTGCTGCCCGAGGCAGACCCTTTTTCGCGCCAGATTATGATCAGTCACGGTGCGTTTCTCGAATTACTGGACATGGCTTCACGCGAGTGTGGCTTGCGGGCCGATATTTCCTTATTCCCTGAAGGGCAATTTACTGCTGTCGATATTGATCAACGCCCGGTTGCACGCATTCGTCTGGTGGCCGATTCCACATTAGTCAGAGAGCCTCTTTTTACACAGATTCTGAAGCGTCGCACGAATCGCGAATCGTATGAGCTGACGCGGCCGATTGCGCCAGACACATGGCTGGCGATGGCGGATAGTGTTAAGCCCAATTTACTGCAGTTTGGACATGTTGGTCCGGATCAGCCCGGGTTACTACAACAGCACCGCAAGCTCGCAGCCGAAGCCTGGCGGATCGAATTGACTACTGCCAGAGTCGTGTTGGAAACCTACAGCGTATTGCGTATTGGTGCTGCAGAAGTGGAATTGCATCGTGATGGCATGGCGCTGCTGGATGGTGTCCCAGTGTTAATGAGTACGTTGGGAATGTTTAATCGTCATATATCTCCCGCGGCGGACGACTATGCAGTGACCAGTCAGATTCGGGATTTCAATTCCAGGCTTGCCTCGACGCCGGCTTTTTTGTGGCTGATTACACCTGACAATGATCGTCAGACGCAGATTAACGCTGGCCGGGCATTCGTTCGTATTCAGCTTGCCGCAAGTGCCGCCGGGGTTTCCCTGCAACCCCTGTCGCAAGCCTTGCAAGAATATTCTGAGCAGGCCCAGTCCTATGCTGAGATTCGCCGGCTTCTTGAACTTTCACAGCCAGGTCAGACGGTACAGATGTGGGCCCGTGCCGGCTTTGCACCTGCTATCGGTCCGGCGCCGCGCCGAGGTGTGGACGCCCAATTGGTTAGGGCTTGAGGTGATCATCCTGCTATGCATGGTGTCGGCTTTGGCCATTGCGGTTCTGACTGGCACTGCGTTATGGTACCGTGGTGTTTGGCGCTCAGCCAGCAATTTTGATCGCGAAAAGATGGGGCGAGCCGGGTGTTCTGATGCATGCAATGCTTACGATGCCAGAGAAATTCAGGCACTTCCACCTCCAGTAAAACGCTATTTCGAGGCTGCGCTTCGGGACGGGCAGCCGTTGATCCTTCAACTCACTTTTTTACAGCAAGGTCAGTTTCGCTTGAATTTAAAAAGCAGACTTTGGCGGCCATTTCATGCCACCCAATGCGTGGCTGTATCTCCGCCTGGATTTGACTGGGATGCCAGGATCAGATGTGCGCCTGGGCTGGATATCTGGGTCCGGGATGCCTACGTTCTGGGCGCAGGACATTTGAAAGCTGCGCTGGCCGGATTGTTCAACCTAAGCGATCAGCACGACCGCCCGGAGCTGGCCCGTGGTGAACTGATGCGCTACCTCGCAGAGGCGGTGTGGTATCCAACGGCATTGCTCCCCAGTCAGGGTGTGCAATGGCGGGCGCTGGATGATACGTCCGCAGAAGCGACTATCCATGATGGGGGAACTGCTGTCACCCTGGTTTTTACTTTTGGAGCGGATGCTTTGGTCTCGACGGTGAGAGCCGCATCACGTCCGCTGTCAGCTACCCAGTCAGCACCCTGGTTGTGTCGTATTCATGCTTATATACAGTGCCATGGCATGTCTATCCCACTACATGCTGAGGTTGAGTGGGAGCTGCCGGACGGTTCCGCACCCTATTTTGTTGGTCACGTCAGCGAACTGGCGTACAGCTTCTGCGCTATCGCTCCGGCAATTGCAGTATCGCCTGTTCAGCCGGGAAAAAACTAAATCAGAAATTGAGTGCTGACGGGCTGTGCAAACCTTGCCCGCACCAGGTTCATGTCTGAGTAACACCACAGCAGATTTTATTGACAGGCCAGGCGTACAGATAGATGCCATGCGAGACATCGGGAAGGGCGTTGAAGCTGCGCATCGTTTTTGTATGCAGTGAAATATAAGATGGCATAGCTGCAGAAAAGGCTGAAAGTCTTGATCGCTCTGCACCTTTGTGGGATGTGTCAAGGTGAGCAGAAGGATGCTGTTGCGGTGTGCTTTATTTGACTCGAATTGCGCCGGAAAAGGTTGCAGGTTCTGACTGGTTCTCGTGTTGAATTTTCCTGGTAAATTTCTAGACCCAGGGTGTAGTTAGACTACCAAATGCTTATTTTGGATAGGCTGCTCCCTGTCAGTTCAATCGCGCATCTGGTATCATTCGGCATGAACAAGATTTCTTTCCATCCATTTGTTATTGGTGTCGCTGGCGGCAGCGGCAGTGGTAAGTCTACGGTATCCCAGCAAGTGCTCGCGTCGTTTGGCGCCGATATGGTCTCGGTGGTGATGCAGGACGATTATTACTGCGACCAATCCCATCTCAGCCCTGAAGAACGCCGCAGGCAGAATTACGATCACCCACAAGCTTTTGACTGGCCTTTGCTGGTGCAACACGTCCAGGCCTTGCGCAATGGCGAAACGATCGCGATGCCTGAATACGACTTCACGATTGATAACCGCTCTAACCGCACCATCCCCGTGAAGCCCGCACCGGTCATCGTGATCGAAGGCCTGTTTGCTTTGTATGATGCCGATTTGCGCAATCTGATGTCGCTCAAGATTTTTGTCGATACCGCATCTGATGTGCGTTTTATCCGTCGCATGCAAAGGGATATCACCGAGCGCGGCCGTAACGTAGAAAGCGTCGTCAGCCAGTACATGGAAACGGTACGCCCTATGCATCAGCAATTCATAGAACCAACCAAGCGCCACGCCAACGTCATCATCCCGCACGGTGCTAACGGCCCTGCAGTCGACGTGATTACCACCAAGGTAGCCAGCGTACTCGACCAGTTAAAGCAAAACTGATAGTCCGGTGCGAGCGTTAAAGGATGCTTGCGCCATTCCTAGCTATCCCCCGCAATATACCTAAGCGCCACGCATGCATGTATCTACGCAGTGCAGTGGCGCTTTTTCTTGTGCGGGTCAATCCTGAAGCTATTGGCCGCTCTTTGCTCTTGTTTGTAGAAAAATGGTACTGGTCAGAAAATAAAAAAGCCTTTAAGTCGCATGCACTTAAAGGCTTTGTGTCTTGGTAGGGGGCAAATAACCTCTTGAAAGCCTTATCAATAAAGGGATCAGATTTTTTTGAATTTAATCATGAATGCAACGATGGATGCAAAAAAAACTCAACAAATAAACAGATCAGGTATTGAGCAAATATGCCATTCAAACTAACAAAGTGTCACAACCTCTAACGAGACGTAATTATTTTGTTACAGGAACTACTAATGACATGGCGTATTGGAGTCCAACATATCAACCATAAATTCAGGTTTTATCTTTTCGCCTAATCCTAGTTTAAACGTTACATTTGAAGAGAAAAAAACGTCAAAATGATTTAACGGATGAAAGTGACCTTTTACATGCAGAGGGTCACGTTCATATCCTCCATCTTAACTTATCCGTTCTTCTGTACAGGCTTCGCATGAGACTGGATACCCGGTATCCCCTGCACGTGTCGGACTTAAAGTCCTAACCGTATCGCGACACGCCAGATTGATGAGTAACCACAAATTTTCGAATAGGTGCAGGTTTAGGACCGTTAAGTCCGTTGTATGGAAAATAGGACCGGTTTTCAATTATGGGATGAGTGTCGGGCGAGCTGGTTGCAATTCCAAGCAAGAAATTTCTTTTTTAATATTTGTTGTGACTAATGCCACTATCTGATATTTTGTTTGGTATTAATACAGAAAAATAAAGCCTCTTTTTAGGTTCAGATAATAGCGCTTCAAGTTAAGCACACATTTCGTAAATTATAAAACAGCTATATGGACAAAATAACTAAATCATTACTTGAAACATTCGCAAAACAAAATGATTTGATCAAAGTAGAGGAATCTACTCAATTTGAGCATTTTGCCAATTATTGCATTACATCAAAATTGAATCGATCAAGTTTTGAGTTAGAAGACATTCACACTGGGAGTGGCGGTGATAGTGCGATTGACGGGTTATGCATTATTGTTAATGGAAAAATAGTCACAGATAGCGATGAGCTTTCGGAGCTCGTTCAGGCAACAGGACATCTGGATGCGGAGCTTATTTTTATTCAAGCCAAAACAACGTCATCGTTTAATGGTTCAGAGATTGGTTCATTTATTCATGGTGTAAAAGATTTTTTGTCAGATGAGCCAAAGCTTGTTCAAAATAAAAGAATAAAATATTTCAAAATGCTATGGGATGAAGTTATATCTTTATCATCTTACATGATCAACAGAAGGCCATACACCCGTCTTTGTTACGTTTGTACTGGCAAGTGGGTTGATGATCAAAATCTCAGAGCAGTGATAGAAGGTGGGGTCAGCGAACTCGATTCAATTGGGATTTTCGATGAGGTGTCTTTAACTCCGTATGGTGCGACCGAAATTCAAAAATTATACCAAGAGACAAAAAACAAACTTTCAACCACTATTACTTTTCAAAACAGAATAACACTGCCTGATATAGAGGGTGTTAAAGAGGCTTACCTTGGAGTAGTGCCATTTGTTGAGTTTATTAAGCTTATTCAAGACGAAAATCAAACCATACATAACATATTTGATGACAACGTCCGAGATTACCAAGGCGAAAATGAAGTTAATAAGAAAATTAAGGGAACATTAGAAAAAGGGGCATTTGACTTATTTTGCGTACTTAACAATGGAATTACTGTTGTTGCATCGTCTCTTACACCAGCGGGAAATCGTTTTACGCTGCGAGACTATCAAATTGTAAATGGCTGTCAAACAAGTAATGTTTTGCATAGCTGTCAAAAAATGAGTGGCATAGAAGATACCAGTATTCCGATCAGAATCATTGTCACAGAAGACGATGCGATAAAAACAGAAATTACACTCGCGACAAATAGCCAAACTGAAGTGAAGACAGAGCAGCTTGAAGCGTTGAATGCATTTCAAAAACAATTAGAGCTTTATTTTAGCTCTGAAAAATTGCCGCAAAATTTGTACTATGAACGACGTTCTCAACAATATAACGCGATGCCTGAGATTAAAAGGCCTCAAATTATTAGCATTCCAATACAGATAAAGACTTTTGCGTCTATGTTTTTGCTCTCCCCCCATTTGGTAACGGGTTATTACGGTACGATTGTCAATCGTTTCAAAGGGAAAATTTTTGCCCCCGATCATAAATTTTTACCGTATTTTGTTAGTGCACTTTGCTATTTTAAAATTGAACAGTTTTTTAAAAATGGTGATTTACCCAATGATTATAAAAGAGCACGCTTTCAGATTATGATGATCGCCAAGATTATTGCAATGGGCAAGAATGATGATTATCTAAATAGCAATAAAATAGAAAGAAAGTGTGAAGCTTTAAAGCAATTATTAAAGGATGACAAAAAAGCCTTAGATCTTTTTTTATGTGCTATAAAGGTGTTTAATTCGTCTGGAGTTGATATTGAGAAGCAAAGGTATAAAGCGGAGTCAGATACTGAGTTGCTAATAAAAGCAGCAGAAGCATATCAAAAAGAAAATAAAACGATTCAGCCTCCTCTTGATTTATTTGCCTGAAAGCAACACCTAACTGCACCAAAATATTATGAAAATTTAGTTAAATTTTTTTTATTGTATTAATGGTGAAATACGGAATATTGACCAATGAACCCAATCCAATAGCTGCCAACAAAGGAAATATCTATCCTTGGTGATGTCTGATTTTAGACACCACGCTCATCACCAAGGATAGCCATGCGTAAATACCTACCCAAAAACCTCCTCCGCATGACTGATTGGCTGATCGCAGCCATCCTCCTCTTGCTTTGCATCCTCGCCTTTTCGCCGCAGTAAATACCGGTCAGCCTCTACAAAATCAATCTCATTTCGATAGCTGGCGTCGTCGGTTATTGGCTTGACCGCAGCTTGTTTCCGTATGCGCGGCCAGATACGTTTATCGGGCGATATCTGGAAGACGCCGAAGCGCCTTTACATTTCGATGCTGTCTGCAAAACGACTTGCTGCTGGCCGCAGCGATGCTGCGCCGGTCGCTCATCGTTGCCGCCGCCATGATCGCAGTCGGCCTGGGGGGGGCTGAACATGAATTGTTTTTTGGTTCAATCATTTGCTAACCTCTACTTGATAGTTCAAAGGCTAAAGACACGGGCACAAGTCGATTTAAGACGATGCGCAATTTCGCCACCACCGCGTGCTTCTATCTTGCGCAGGGCTGCGATCATCTGGGGATGCGTGATTGATGCAATAGGTAACTTGCCAATCACTGGGAAAATATCCTTTTCCAACCTATGAATTGTTTCCTTGGTAGTAGTTGCGCTCCATGCACTTAGGCGGTTTGAGTGCTATTCACGGGCTATCTTTTCAAAAGTGTTGGCGCGCTGGCTGATTCCTCTTTGGCCTTACGTCTAGCTTGTCCTGGGTCGATCCTTGTGCGATCTGCTTGCGGGCTTCTAGGCGCTTCTCTCTTGCCTCCGCTAGCGAAACTTCTGGATATGTTCCAAAAGCTAAACGGCACTCGCTTCCATTGGCTTGTCTAAATTTCTTTTGCCATAGTTTTGAGCATGTAGGTGTTACCTCCAAGTACATACCGCCGCAGTCTGCCAGCTTATAGGCTTTCTCTTTTGGCTTCGCGTTTTTGACCTGAATGTCAGTAAGCGGGGCGGCTATCTTTGGCATTTTGGGGCATCCTTTGGGTGGGGTATGTAGATGCCCTCAAGAGGGCTCCTAAAGAATGTGGGTGTCAATGGGCATACTTTGCGGCTACAGACGAAAAAAGACCCCTAAATAGTTGATTACTTAGGGGTTTTTTTGGCAAACTTTGTAGTAGTTTGCGGTGTTCCTGGCGGAGAGGGGGGGATTCGAACCCCCGATACCTGTTACAGTACGCCTGATTTCGAGTCAGGTACATTCAACCACTCTGCCACCTCTCCGGCTTGGGTTGTTCGTCATAAACGAAGCCTGCGAGTATAGCAAAGAATCCTGACTTTTTCCAGTTCGTGTTGCGTATGCGTAAAGTATTTCTGTTCTGGCGTTGAGAGCAGGAGTTTCAGCGCGTTTCGTTCAGGTAGCGCTCCAGCAGTGTTGCTGCGGGCAGTTGCTGGATTTGTAGTTGGCTGCGGTGGGTGGAGTGAAAGGCCAGGGCTAATTGTTGCGTGCTCTGGATTGATGCGCAGGTTTGCAGATGGAATTGCCAGCCGTTCAGCGGGATGCCTTCCGGGGCGCTGATCAGGCATGGGTGGTCCTGCCTCAGACTGAGGCTGAATTGCAGTGGGTCTAAGCGGTAGCCCATGCCCAGTGCTTTGAGTAAGGCTTCTTTGAGTGACCAGTAAGCGATGAAGCGTGTGGCCGGGTCCGGGTGAGACAGGATGTCCTGACTTTCTGCTGCGGTGCATACGGTAGCACACAGGTGTTCCAGGTCAGGAAATGCCTGGACTACTTCAATATCCACGCCCAGTTGACAGTCTTGCGGTAAGGCCTGGCGGCTGACGGCGACCAGTATCTGATGTTCATTATGCGAAAGGCTCAGATGGTAGTTGGTCTGGTTAAGCTGCAGGCTGGGTTTGCCAAGTTGATCCCTGACTATCCGGATCTGATGGATCTGCGAACAAGGGAGCTGAAACAATTGGGCTGCCAATAATTTGCTTAGTGCGCGCCCTCCCAGAAAGCGCTGTTGATCGCCCAGATGCTGATACTGATGCAGGCGCGAAGTCTCTTCCTGATCCAACAGAGTCAATAAATGATCCCGGTGTTGCGCTACCTCCGTGGTGGCGATCTGGCTCAGGTAAATACTGATTTGCTGAGGTTTTTTGTTCCATGCCATCGCGGCTGGAAGTTGACTGAGCCAGACTGACAGGCGCTGATTAAACATGTCCGGAAACGCTAGTTGACAAGCCCGCGGCTGGCTGTGCGGCGAGCTGATTCAGTAATTCGTACAAGACCTGGCGGTTAATCGGTTTTGTCAGATAGCCGTCCAGCCCGACTGCCATTGCTTCCTGCTGCTCGCTGGCCAGTGCAGAGGCGGTCAGCGCATGTATCGGTGTGCGTTGCCGCTCAGGTGACTGTTGTTCCAGTTGCCGTATCATTTTGCTGGCATCCAGCCCTCCCATGACCGGCATTTGCATGTCCATCAGGATCAGGTCAAAGCTGTCTTCTTTCCAGCGCTCGACGGCTTCCTGGCCGTTATTGGCTAACACCGTCTGATGGCCTTGCTTAGCGATCAGGCTCAGGATCAGGGTCTGATTCACGGTATTGTCTTCGGCGATCAGGATGTTAAGCTGCCGTAATTCGTGCTGAGCCGGTATGCTCGCGACTACCTTCTTATCTGCGGAAGACTGGCGTGGAAACACGGCAGGGATGGTCAGGCAAAATTCACTGCCCATGCCGGGCACGCTGTTGAGCGTAATGCTGCCGCCCATCAGTTGTGCCAGCCGGTTGCAGATGCTCAGGCCCAGCCCGGTGCCGCCGAAACGTCGTGTAGTTGAGGCATCTTGCTGAGAAAACGCGTCAAAGATACGTCCCTGTTCAGAAAGCGGGACGCCGATACCTGTGTCCTTCACCATGAAGTGCAGGTGTGAGGTATCTTCAGCATGGCTGGGGGGCGTTAATTTAGCGCGTAAAACGACTTCGCCATGATCGGTAAATTTGAGCGCATTGCTGAGCAGATTGTTCAGAATCTGGCTCAGACGGGTAGGGTCACCGAGTATGATTTGTGGGATGTCTGGCGCAATTTCTGCGCGTAGCGGCAGCTGTTTTTTCTGTGCGTTCAGCTCGTGACTGGGGAGTATGTCCTGCAGTAATTCCGGCAGGCGTATCTCTATCGCTTCCAGCTCTATTTTATTTGCTTCGATTTTACTGAAATCGAGTATGTCATTGATGATGACCAGCAGATTATTCGCAGAGCGATGCGCCATCGCCAGATAATTGATTTGTTCTTTATTGAGCTGGGTATCTAAGGTCAGCTCCAGCATGCCTATCACGCCATTCATCGGTGTGCGGATTTCGTGGCTCATATTGGCCAGAAAACTGCTCTTGGCATGATTCGCACTTTCTGCCGCATTCTTGGCAAATTCCAGCGCATACCTGGATTTTTCGCCTTCTTCCACCAGTTTGCCTATGGTCGCAATAATGGTGGCAATGTTGTCGTCTTGCGCCATCCGCTTGCGCGAGTCTGGTACCAGGCTGATCAGAATTTGGCGTAAGGAGCTTAAGGTGTGTTCGCGTTCACTGAGTTCGGCTCTGAGCTGGCTGGCGGTATTCTGCAGTGTCAGCAGTGTCTGCCTGAGTTCTATCGGCGCGTTTTGGATCAGGTGCTCATATTCGACGTCCCGACCTTCTGAGGTGCCGAGTTCCAGCATTTGGCTGGCTTGCAAAGTGCCCAGCCAGCGTTGTAGCGGAAACCAGATCAGCACCAGTCCGCCGATAAAGCTGGCGAGTGTCATCAGTATCGCGACTTTGATCATCTGCCACATTTTCTGGGCGATTTCGAAGTTGTCGAAACTCAGGCGCAATACGCCGTAATCCTGGCCGCCAACCCGGATGATACGGTTATCGTCGAACAGATGGCTGGCTACGCGGGCTGTTATCCAGTCGGGGATGTAATCGCGTGTTTCATTTGCCTTCTCCTGGCTGGTAATCAGGCCGTTTTGCAGGGGGATGAATTTAGCGGATGAATAATTGGGGCTATTCACCATGCGGTCCAGCGTGCGTTTGATGGTGTCGTAGTCGCCTATGACTGCACTGTCAGTGATGGTGTGGGCGGACACCTCCAGCATAGAAGCTGCGGATTCCTGCACATCTGATATCTCTTGGGTAAAGCGGGTCTCGTAGTAAACCGAAATGGCACCCAGCATAAACACCAGCCAGGTCACGCTATATAAAGCGTAGACGCGCAACACCAGTGATTGAGGCAGCAAATAGCGCAGGAAGGACACAAAGAACTCCGTTCAGTTAGCGCAGGCTGGCTGGCGCATTCTGATAAAAGCGCCTATAGCTCGCGTATTCGCTGTTATCGGCCGGAATGAAATAGTTATCGGTACTTAAGCCAACTTTTTGTGAGACCTGGTGCAGGATTTCTTTGCCTTGCGGGTCGTTTTTCATATTGAAAAAAGCATTAGCGACGGCTTTGACAGTCGCATCATTGACTTTGCCCGAGGCCATCAGCGCCAGGTCATGATAGGGTTCGGACGACCACAAGATGCGGAATTTCTTTTTTTCACGGGTGGAGTAACTGTCTATCAGTTGGGAATTGCCACCTACCGCCTGCACCTTACCTGCAAACAGCTGAGCCAGTGCGCCATTTTGATTGCCACCGAAAACGACATTGACGTCTACGCCCTTGCTGATCAGCTGTGCCATAGGCACTTTGTAGCCTACCAGCGCTTCTGGCCCAGGGAAGGCAACACTTTTGTCTTTCAGTTGCTGTAACTCAGTGATGCCGGAGTCCGCCGGTACCACGATTTGTCCGGTCACCGAGGGTATATTCCTGCGGCCAAAGACCTTCCATCCCAGCTTCTCACGTTCGGGGGAAAACAAATGGTTGGTGAATGCAAATTCCACTTCCTGTGCCAATACAAAGCTGGTGGTGTCTGCGCTGGTCCTGCCGATTTTGAGGCTGAGCTTGACGCCGCTTTTTTCGGAAATGTAGTTAATGATGGGATTCCAGTAAGCGGCAGTCAGATTGATGTCGTATTGATTGACTGGCGAGAAACGGTAAACCGTCTCTTCTGCACTGGCTACACTGGGCAACAAAGCGCTGGATATGAGTACAGCCGCAGCCAGCTTAGGTATGGACAGGACGAGGCGCATGCTTAGTCTCCGGATAGCAGGAAAGTTGCTTTCATTATAGCGACATGATGGAAAGAAACATTAAAATGTTTCCGAAAAAGAACGCAGCTTTGATCCAGTTAAACTAATTTGACGGCATTTATGCCTGAATACGATGTTTTTTTATAGAAGTTCCAGATCGTAAACAATTGTTAGTCGCATGTTCGTCGTATTCTTGCAGCGAATAAACAGTCGCTAAATGCCTACATTGCGCTGGGTCGCGACAGGACAGAGGCAGACCGGATACAATCCAGCTCTGCTGATTTGTATTGCTTTTACTATGACAACAAAAACAAACATGCTGAGTGTCGCGCAGGCGCTGGACCACATGCTGAGCCGCGTCAGGACCTTGAGCGCAACAGAAACAGTCGCAACGACGGATGCGCTGGGTCGCATACTGGCCAGCGATCAGTATTCACAACTGCATGTACCGCCGCAGGATAATACCCAGATGGATGGCTATGCCGTACGTGCCGCCGACTGTGCGTCTGGCCATGCGCGTTTGCGCATCTCCCAGCGCATCCCGGCTGGCAGCGTCGGTCAGCCACTGGAACCTGGCACAGCAGCCAGAATATTTACCGGTGCGCTGATACCGCAAGGAGCGGATGCCGTGGTGATGCAGGAACAATGCGAGTCTGATGGCGATGCCGTCGTGATCCGCCATCAGCCAGCAGCCGGGGAGTGGATACGACGCCAGGGCGAAGATATCCGCGCCGGGGCGACCATTTTAGAGGCTGGAACCGTGCTGCGTGCGCAGGAAATGGGGCTGGCCGCTTCGGTTGGGTTGGCCATGCTGCCTGTGTTACGCCGCCCTAAGGTCGCAATTTTTTTCACCGGTGATGAACTCGCAATGCCGGGTGATACGCTGCGTCCCGGCGCAATTTACAACTCTAACCGCTATACGCTGACAGGCTTATTGCAAGGTCTGGGCTGTGATATCACCGATCTGGGCATCGTCCCGGATAATCTGGCAGCGACCCGCGCCGCACTGCGCCAGGCGGCAGACGGACATGATCTGATTATCACTTCTGGCGGTGTGTCGGTCGGTGAGGAAGATCACGTCAAGCCTGCCGTAGAAGCCGAAGGGCAACTGGCGATGTGGCAGATTGCAATGAAGCCGGGTAAGCCACTTGCCTTTGGTGAAGTTGGCAGCGCGTTTTTTATCGGTCTGCCTGGCAATCCGGTGTCCAGTTTCGTGACCTTCCTGCTGTTCGTACGGCCTTTCCTGTTGCGCTTGCAAGGCGTGCGCGCTGTAACGCCTCATGCATATAACATACGTGCCGATTTTGACTGGTCTAAGCCAGATCGTCGCAATGAATTCCTGCGCGCACGCATCAATGCAGACGGTGGGCTGGAACTGTTTCCGAATCAAAGCTCTGGCGTATTAAGCTCTGCGGTATGGGGGGATGGTTTGATCGATCTGCCACCCTCGCAAACTGTAGTGCGTGGTCAGATGGTAAGTTTTATTCCTTTCAGTAGTCTGGGTGTCGTATGAAAATTCAGTGCCGTTTTTTTGCCAGTGTCAGAGAAGCCTTAGGTACTTCCGCCGAGGAAATCGAGCTGCCGCCAGAAGTGATGACGGTGGGGGCTGTGCGTGCTTTCCTGCGTCAGCGCGGTGGCGTGTGGGACGAGGTTTTGTCGGATCAAAAGTTACTGCGCACTGCCTGCAATCAGCAAATGTGCGCAGCGGATACCGTGCTGACCGAGCAGTGTGAAGTGGCTTTCTTCCCGCCAGTTACCGGGGGCTGAGATGGTGGTCAGAATACAGACTGCGGATTTTGACGTTGGGGCAGAGCTCGCTGCGTTGCGCAGCAATCAGCCTGAAATTGGTGCTGTCGTCAGTTTTGTCGGGCTGGTCAGAGACATCAATGAAGGTGCTGAGGTTAGTGGGCTGGAGCTGGAGCATTATCCGGGCATGACAGAACAGTCTTTGCAGGACATACTGACGCTGGCCGCGCAGCGTTGGCCTGTGCTGCAAAGTCTGATCATCCACAGGGTTGGCCCTTTACTGCCACTCGATCAGATCGTATTGGTGGTGGTCGCGACGCGCCATCGGGGTGATGCATTTGCCGCCTGCGAATTCATCATGGATTATTTGAAGACCCGTGCACCTTTCTGGAAAAAAGAGCAAACCCCGGATGGTGCGCGCTGGGTGGATGCACGTGAAAGCGATGAGCGCGCCAGTCAGCGCTGGCAAGATGCCGCTGCGGCTGCCACGCTGTCGCAACAGGGGGCACTATGAATGCGCTGGGGATACTGGCGGTCGGTATTGGTGCGGCGTTTGGCGCCTGGTTGCGCTGGCTGCTGGCACTCTGGGCTAATCAGGTCTGGGCGCAAGTCCCGCTGGGTACGCTGATCGCGAATCTGGGCGGTGGCTATCTGATCGGACTGGCGGTTGCTTTCTTTAGCAGCTATCCCGATTTGTCGCCGGCCTGGCGGCTGTTTGTGATTACCGGTTTTTTAGGTGGTTTGACGACTTTTTCCAGCTTTTCTGCTGAGTCTATGCAATTGCTGCAAAAGGGCGAAGTTGCCTGGGCACTGGCGCATGCCAGTTTGCATTTGCTGGGCTCCGTGTTGTGTTGTTTTGCTGGTTTTCTGAGCTACCGCGCGCTCTCAGCTTGACTTGCCGCACGCAGGGGAGCCGTCTGCATGGTATGATTGCGTAACAATTTGATAGCTTTTTGTTGCTTTAAGCACACTCATGGCCTGTCACTTGCATGATTCGACTATTAAAGTTTGTCCATTTTCTGACTCTTTGTTGCGCCAACAAATGATCACTTCAATTTCAGCCGCCGTACCGGAAAGTCAGCGTTTTTTCATGCAACTGGCCGGTTTTTCCGGTACCGAGCAAGAACTGCTGCAATCCACTTTTCGCCTCACCAGTCGCCGTACTTTTTTATATGAAGTCGCTGCATTGGCCGAGGTCAGACCCGATATCTACCTGATCAACGCTGATCATCCTGAGCTGCCGCGTCTGCTCCATGAATGCGCACCCAATGTGCACGCGCCAGCCATGCTGATCGGCAGCCCTGCTGTCCTGCTGTCAGACTGGCCCTGTTTGCCCAAGCCGATACAGTGGATGCGCTTGTTCGAACAGCTCGATGAACAAATGATGCTGGCGCTGGCTGAACGCAGCCGTCGTCGTCAGGATGCCGCCTGGGATGGTGCAAGCTTGCGTCGTGAAACCGACCGTGTGCTGTCTTTGACTGAGCCTGTGTTGAGTCCGCCACCGATGGAATCGGTGTTAGTGGTGGATGACAGTGCCACCGTACGTGCAGTGATGCGTAAAAAGCTGGAACCCTTCCGTTTCGATGTGGATTTTGCTGAAAATGGTGAAGATGCTGTGTTGATGGCGATGAAAAAATCGTACACCTGCATTTTCCTCGACATCATGATGCCGGGCATAGATGGCTATGCAGTATGCAAGCAAATTAAAGGGCATCCACACACCAGCAATACCGCCGTGGTGATGCTTAGCAGTAAGTCTTCCGCCTTTGATAAATTCCGTGGCAGTTGGGCTGGCTGTGATGCCTATCTGACTAAGAGCGTGGACGAGGATGAATTACTGTCCACCATTGCGCGTTTCCTGCCCAGCGCCAGACAAGTGTTACATGCCAGAACGGCCTGAACGCAATTAAAACACCGCGCAGGCTGAGCTTGCGCGGCAAGTCCGGTATCCATTCTTCCAGTAAAGACGAAAATTGTAGAAAAAAAGTTCTAGACAAAATTTTCTAGAACATTTATTCTGCATCCATTCTGACTCTATCCTGATGAATGGAAACGTATGCCTGCCTCAATTTCTCGCGCTATTCCCAAACCTACTGCAGCAGAATTGAATTTACTCAAGGTGCTGTGGCAACACGGTCCGTTAAACGCCAAGCAAGTCCACGAAATCGCACTGGCCGATAAGCCTGATCTGAATTACGCCACCGTGTTGCGGCAATTGCAGATCATGCATGGCAAGGGTATTTTGACGCGCGATGAAAGCCAGCGTTCGCATGTGTATGCGCCAGCTCAGGAAGCCGATTCCCTGCAAACCAATTTGCTCAAAGACCTGATACAGAAAGTCTTCGCTGGTTCCGGCAAGGCACTGGTGCTGGCTGCGCTGCGTGGCGGCCATGTTTCGGCTCAGGAACGTGCCGAAATCGAAAAAATCCTGAAAGAGGAAAAATAATCATGAATGCCGCAATCAGTCAGTTTTCTTTTGAGCGGCTGACCCAGATACTGGGCTGGCCTTTACTGGATTTCGTCTGGCAAGGTGTGTTGATCGCCGGTGTGGTAGCGCTGTTGCTGATGTTTTGCCGTCACGCCAGGCCGCAGACCCGCTACCTGATTGCCTCAGGCGCGATGCTGTTATGCGCGCTGTTGCCTTTGGCTGGCATGCTGCTGCAAGCCTCGCGTCCGCCAAGCATGACATTGAGCGCGGCTTTGCAATTGCTGGCCGAAACGTCTGCCACGACCGAAGTGCAATGGCAGGACAGCCATGTCATGCTGAGCTGGCTGGCGCCGGTATTGCCTTTCCTGGTGACGCTATGGCTGAGTGGCGTCACGCTGATGCTGAGCCGTTATCTGTTAGGTCTGCTGTGGATCGCACGTCTGGGTAGTCAGGCCGGGCAGGCTGGCTACGTCAGCGCGATGGACGACTGGCAGCAAAGCGCGCGCACTTTGCAGGCAAGATTTGGCATACGGCGTGAAGTCCGCTTGCTGTGGAAAACCGAGATCCTGAGCCCGATGACGACAGGCTGCTTACGTCCTGTGATACTGATGCCGGTGTCACTGCTGAGTGGCATGTCGCCCAGCATGATAGAAGCCTTGCTCGCACATGAATTCGCGCATATCCGGCGCTGGGATTATCTGGTCAAGCTGCTGCAGAATCTGGTGCAGGCGCTGCTGTTCTATCATCCTGTGGTGTGGTGGCTGGGCCGTCAGATGGATAGCGAGCGTGAGCTGATTGCGGATCAATTAGCGGTTGCTGCTACCGGTCAGTCGCGTGAACTGGCGCTCGCATTGCAAAGCCTGGACCAAATGCAGATGCAGCAGCAAGCGCTGGCACTGGCTGCACATGGCGGTGATTTACTGAGCCGCATACGTCAGATCCTGCGTCCCGGCCCGCAAGCCTGGCAATGGAAAATGGCATTGCCGCTCGTATTGGCGGTCGTCAGCCTGATGCTGATTTTTCAGGCCAAAGTCGATGCCGTTCCTGCCGCTGACCAGTTAGTACAGAACCGACAAACGCGCGACGTCGCCTTGCCAGCTAAGCTGATGATTAATACCCATTCGCGCCACGTGATGGTGCTGGACGAGGCAAGTGGCGCCGTCTTGCTGCAAAAGGACGCCGATGTGGCGGTGCCGATTGCGTCGATCTCGAAAATACTGACGGCGATGGTCACCCTCGATGCGCAGCTGGATATGCAGCAGGAATTGCAGTTGAGCCGACAAGACATGGTGGGTTCGCAGCAGGGGCTGACTATGCTCAAACCCGGTTTGTCAGTCACGCGCCAACAATTGCTGGAACTGATGCTGGTACCGTCCAGTAATACGGCGGCCAAAGCGCTGGGGCGTACTTATCCGGGCGGTGAAGCTGCACTGATTGCCGCGATACAGCGCAAACTCCAGACTTTGGGCTTGCAGCAGACCAGCATAGAAGAACCAGTCGGGATATCTGCTAACAACCGTTCCAGCGCTGCCGATCTGGCTCGTCTGGCGCGCATTGCAGCTGGCTATCCTGAACTGCAAAAACTCAGCAGCAGCCCGGAAATGAAGTTGTCGCTGGCAGGTAAGTCTGAGCGTCTGCCTAGCAGTAATCCTTTGGTGGGCCACGCCAGCTGGGATATCTCGCTGACCAAAACCGGCTATTCCAAAGCGGCGGGTCGCTGCCTGTTATTGCGCACCAAAATCGCAGGCAAACACTGGATAGTCGTGTTACTCAATGCCGATCAATTCGCGATGCGTACTGAAGATGCGGAGCTGATACGCGATGCAATCAGTGGTGCAATAGACAGCAGCGGTTCTGTAGCGCTCTGAGTCATGCTGATCCCTACCCACATCAACTAAGCCAACTTTATTTATTAGCCTTCATAGCGCTGTTCCTGTATGGACAGCGCAGGGGCAGCTGCGCACTTTTTTCTGAAAAATCATGCCACATCCGACTATTTATCTGCTTCCCACCGCTACACAACATGGCGCTTACCGCACACTGTCTATGCTGCCTGCAATTGGACTGACACTGAGCTTCGCTGGGTTAAGCCAGACTGCCTATGCGCAGCAAACCGTACAACAGGTCGAGGTCAAGGCCAACGCCGCAGCGCGTGCGGGGCGCGACGACACGGCCGCCAAAGTGCTGATCCCGCATGAAGAAATCATGCGCTACGGCGATCATCAATTGCTGGACGTGCTCAGGCGTCAGCCCGGTATCACCATCGCTGAAGGCAAGGGGAAAGCGCCTGAGTTGCGCCTGCGCGGACTCGGCAATGGCTATACCCAGATCCTGGTGAATGGTCAGGAAATGCCAGCCGGATTTCAGCTTGACAGCATTGCGCCTGAGCTGGTCGAGAGCATAGAAATTTTCCGGGTCGCCGGGGCTGATCTGACTGCAAGCAGTATGGCGGGCAGCATCCATATCAAACTCAGGCAAAAAAAGACCACTGCTGAATCCGAATGGCGTGCTTCTTCCTCGCTGCAGGATGGCAGGCTGGGCACACAATTCTCGGTACAAAGCGGCGGCGCTTTAGCGTCTGCACCGGACTGGCGCTATTTGCTGGCTTTACAGCTTGATAGCAGTAGCACGGAGCAAAATCAATTCAGTCAGCAGTTAGTGCAGAACCTGACGCAGAATGGCAATCAGGCATTTTGGCAGAACAGCACAGACAGCCGTCTGCAATTGCAGCAGCATAACCGGCGTGACAGCATCACACTGACACCCTCGCTGCAATGGCAGCCAGACCAGCAGCGGCAATGGCGCTGGCAATTATTTTTGAATTACGCCAGACCGGAAACCACCAAGCAGGAAAGCGAGCAGGCTGGCGCGGGGATGCCTGCAACTTCAGAATTTCCGCTGAATCACAGCAGCTGGGCCGCGCATATTCTGACTGCACGCCAGGAATTGCAATGGGAACAGCGCCTGAACGACAGCGCTAAACTCAGTATGCAATGGGGCTGGAACCATTTCGCACGTGATTCGCGTTTTCGCTTTTGGGGTAGTAATCCTGCGGCAGGACTCAGCGAGCAGCGCGTGGTGTTTGCCGATGCCAAAGAAAACAGCTGGCGCTGGGCCGGCAAATATCTGGCACCGTATTCGGAGCAGCATGTGCTCAGTCTGGGCTGGGATAGCAGTCTGGCACAACGCGAAGAGAGCCGCGATGAATGGGATACGCCTTCGCTCGGTCAGCCTCAGCAATCGGCACATCGCTATGACGCCAGCATGCGCAAGCTGGCGGGCTATATCCAGGATGAATGGACACTGCATGCGCAGCTGTCGGCTTATCTGGGCTTACGTTGGGAGCAGTTCGCCGCACACAGCGAAGAAGCCGGGCAGTTTGATATCCGTCAGCAAAATGCAGTCTGGAGTCCGGTGCTGCAAACCTTGTGGAAAGCTGACCCGCACACCCAGTGGCGCCTGGCTGTCAATCGCACGCTTAAACAGCCAGCGCTGGCGAAGCTGATACCACGCCGCTTCCGTGTCGACAATAACAATAATCCGTTTAATCCTGATCAGCTTGGTAACCCCGGCTTGCGGCCGGAGCGCGCATGGGGATTGGATCTGGGCTATGAGCGCGCATTGGGTGAGGATAGTCAGATCAGTGTGAGTGTCTATCGTAAATGGGTACAGGATTTAATGCTGGAACATCTGAGTCTGCAGCAGGGCATTTGGGAAAGCCAGACGCAGAATCATGGTAAGGCGGTGGTCGATGGCTTGGAGCTGGAGGGCAAATTTGCCTTGAAAGAGTTCTGGGAAAACAGCCCGGCTGTCCGACTCAGAAGCAGTCTGGCGTATAACTGGTCACGCTTATCGGCAGTCTCAGGGCCGGATAACCGGCTGCCGGAGCAGGCGCGTCTGAGTGCCAGGCTGGGCTTGGATTACACGATCAGCCCGGCATGGAAAATGGGCCTTGATGCGGCCTATCAATCCAGCGAGCGTTATCGTGATACAGCCGGCATGCTGTCGCTGAGCGGGCCACGGCGCCATCTCGATGCTTACCTGAGTTTCAGCGCGCAGGCGCATAGCCAGTGGCGGCTCAGCGTGAATAATTTGCTGCAGCAGGATCAGCGCAGTGCAGATTATTTTCAGCTGACTGAGCGCCGCTGGAGTGAGCAAACCACGCAAGCCAGCAGTCGCCAGTGGCGTCTGAGCTGGGAGGGTAAGTGGTAGTAGTGCTTAGCCCCTCATCTGTAGACGCTGCGCATTGAGTTTGCCGTTTATAATGGGGCGCATTTTTCACGCCACTCTTCAGGTCTGACTATGAACGACAACAACACCCTGTTTCCACCGATAGAACCTAATCGCAGCGGCATGTTAGCCGTCGACGAGCTACATACTTTGTATTGGGAAGAATGTGGCAATCCAAACGGCCAGCCTGTGCTGTATTTGCATGGTGGCCCGGGTGCTGGTTCATCGCCGCTGCAAAGGCGTTTTTTCGATCCTGCGCATTACCGCATCGTGTTGTTTGATCAGCGTGGCGCTGGCAAATCGACACCACTCGGTGAATACCGCCAAAACACCACGCAATTGCTGATTGAAGACATAGAAAAACTGCGTGTCATGCTGGGCATAGAACAGTGGCTGATTTTCGGTGGTTCCTGGGGCTCAACGCTGGCGCTGGCTTATGGCGAGGCTCATCCTGAACGTTGCCTGGGCTTTGTATTGCGCGGAATTTTCCTGTGCACCAAAGCCGAGGTGGAGTGGTTCGTGAATGGCATGAAATTCTTTTACCCTGAAATTCATGCCGCGTTTGCTAATGCGATTCCTGAAGCGGAACGTGGCGATCTATTGCAAGCCTATGTCAGCCGTCTGTTCTGTGATGATCCCGCTGTCTACACCGAGGCTGCGCGTAACTGGAGCCGCTACGAAGGTTCCTGCCTGTTCCTGAAGCCACAGCCGGAAGCGATAGCCAGCTTTGAATCAGACGCCGTCAGTCTCGGTATCGGGCGACTGGAAGCCCACTACATGCGCAATGGCGCATTCATGGAAGATGATGCCTTAATCCGCAACATCGGCGCGATCCGTCATTTACCGGCAGTGATAGTGCAAGGCCGTTACGATGTGATTTGCCCGCCAGTGTCGGCCTACCGCCTGCATCAGGCCTGGCCGGAAGCGGCTTTCCACGTGATCGGTGATGCCGGACATTCGTCCATGGAGCCGGGAATTACAGCAGCACTGGTGCGGGCTTTAAACCAGTTTGCTGCTGGTCTGGCGTTTGACTGATTAGCGGCTTCAACCGGGCTGTACCTCTGCTGTCACCGCATCCTGTTCTGCGATAGCTGCATGTGCGATATATGCGATATGAGGCGCAGCCCCCAGCGCATAGTGAAAGCGGAACTCGCCCACGCCCGGCGCAGGGCGCAGACGCTGCGGCAGATTCAGGCTGCTTTCATGATCCCTGAGCCAGTGCGAACCAAATACCTGGATGCGGGTCAGCAGATAATACGCCTGATCATTCGTACTAATTTTTTCCAGGCTCAGGCTGTTTCCCGCTACGCGCATCGCTTCGGGACTGGTCGAGAGCAGGGTGGCGTGATCCAGGCTGAATACCCGGCCAAGTTCGCGCAATTCGCGTGAATGTCCGAGTCCCAGATCGATATGCACTGCTTGCGGCACGGTCAGTGCCGAAGGTGCCTGCTGACACAGATGACGCATGATCGCGAATTGCGGTTCTTTACTCAGCGCGACATTCATGGTTTCACTGATGATCAGATCCGGTTTTCGCTCAGACGGTATGGTGTAGCGTGTCGCATCCTCGCACAGATGCAAGCCCACATGATCCGATAATCCCAGACCTGTCAGCAATTGCATCGCATACGCCAGCGAGCTGGCTGAGACATCCAGTAAATCCACCTGCACCTGTTCTGCGCTATGGCTAAGCAGGATAGGCAACACCAGCAAGGCATATGGCCCGCAGCCCGCATACAGTATGCGTTTCGGCCCGCTGACCGGGCTTGGGCAGGCTTGCAGCGCTGCCAGACTGGCGCGCATGAAGGCGATGCTGCGCAGCGGTTCACGCGCACATAGCGCCGCCTGTACCGGTGAAATCGCGATGCCATGCGCTAACTCCTGCCGTCCTTCATGCATAGCATTCACGCCGCCCGGAAATAAATCGAGCTCAGACAATTCATCCAAAATGTGCCGGAAGCGGTCAATTTCCAGAATTCGGTCTGCGCTGTCTCCGTTTTCCTGTAACAGACGCTGACTCAAAGACCGTAATTCTGCTAACTGGGACGCGCGTGGCATTCGTCTTACTTTCAATTCAGGTGGCTGCTGTTTTGCAAATTGTATCCTTAAAGAAATGTTGCCTGTTAAGTATTTTATTTCCCTCTGAAAACCTGCGTGACACCATGTCTTGCCACTCTGTATTGAAGCCTAAGCTATCCGGCTTTGACCTACAACAAGACTTCTGTTTTGTTTCGCTTCCAGACTGCTTGAAATCAGGCCTGCTGCCCCAAATTGGGTGTTAATCAACTATTCAGGAGCACATCATGCGTCTCGATAAACTCACGACCAAATTGCAGGAAGCCCTGGCTGACGCACAAAGTCAGGCAGTGGGCAATGATCATCCGTATATCGAACCCTTACATTTGCTGCTGGCGCTGATACAGCAGGATGACGGCAGCAGCCGTTCGCTGTTGCAGCGTGCCGGTGTCAATGTGAATGCCTTGCAGACTGCACTTAAGGCCGCTGCCGAGCGACTGCCTAAGGTCTCCGGTAACGATGGCCAGGTGCAGGTTAGCCGCGAATTGACTGGCTTATTGAACATGGCCGATAAAGAAGCGCAGAAACGCGGTGACCAGTTCCTCGCCAGTGAAATGATCTTACTTGCGCTTAGCGATGATAAATCCGATGCCGGTAAGCTGGCACGCGAGCATGGACTGAACCGAAAATCGCTGGAAGCCGCGATTTCTGCGGTGCGTGGCGGTGGCAATGTTGATTCCCAGGATGCCGAAGGTCAGCGTGAAGCCTTGAAAAAATATACGCTGGATCTGACCGAACGCGCCCGTCTGGGCAAGCTCGATCCGGTGATCGGTCGCGACGATGAAATTCGCCGTGCGATTCAGGTATTACAGCGTCGCAGTAAAAATAATCCTGTGCTGATCGGTGAACCGGGTGTAGGTAAAACCGCGATTGTGGAAGGCCTGGCGCAGCGTATTGTGAATGGCGAAGTGCCGGATAGCCTGAAATCCAAGCGCGTGTTATCGCTCGATATGGCGGCATTGCTGGCGGGTGCCAAATACCGTGGTGAGTTTGAAGAAAGGCTGAAAGCCGTACTCAAAGAAATCGCACTCGATGAGGGGCAGACCATCGTCTTTATCGATGAATTACATACCATGGTCGGTGCCGGTAAAGCGGAAGGTGCGATGGATGCCGGTAATATGCTCAAGCCCGCACTGGCACGCGGTGAATTGCATTGCGTCGGTGCCACCACGCTCGATGAGTATCGTCAGTACATAGAAAAAGACGCCGCGCTGGAGCGTCGTTTTCAGAAAATCATGGTGGATGAGCCTACGGTCGAGGCGACCATCGCGATTTTGCGCGGCTTGCAGGAAAAATACGAAGTCCATCACGGCGTCGATATTACCGATCCGGCCATCGTGGCTGCGGCTGAATTATCCAACCGCTATATCACCGACCGCTTCCTGCCCGATAAAGCAATCGACCTGATCGATGAAGCTGCAGCTAAGATCAAGATAGAAATCGATTCTAAGCCCGAGGTGATGGATAAGCTGGACCGCCGCCTGATACAGCTCAAGATAGAACGTGAAGCCGTTAAACGTGAAAAAGACGAGGCCTCGCATAAACGTCTGGGCTTGATTGAAGAAGAGATAGAAAAGCTGTCCCGCGAATATGCGGATCTGGAAGAAATCTGGAAGGCAGAAAAAGCCAGTGTGCAGGGCAGTACCCATATCAAGGAAGAAATTGAAAAGCTGCGCCTGCAGATGGAAGATGCCAAGCGTAAGGGCGACTGGCAAACCATGTCTGAGCTGCAGTATGGGCGTTTGCCTGAGCTCGAAGCGCAGCTGAAGCAGGCCGATGCCGCTTCCGCCAGCCAGCAGCCAGGATCGAAAAACAAGCTGCTGCGCACTCAGGTTGGTGCTGAGGAAATCGCCGAGATCGTCTCGCGTGCGACCGGCATCCCGGTGTCGCGCATGATGCAGGGCGAGCGCGAAAAACTGCTGCATATGGAAGACGCATTGCATCAGCGCGTGGTCGGGCAGCACGAGGCGATCGTCGCAGTATCCGATGCGATCCGCCGTTCGCGTGCCGGCTTGGGTGATCCTGGGCGTCCGTATGGTTCTTTCCTGTTCCTCGGGCCTACCGGCGTCGGTAAGACAGAATTATGCAAGGCGCTGGCCAGCTTCCTGTTTGATACCGAGGATTCGCTGATCCGCATCGACATGAGCGAATTCATGGAAAAACACAGCGTGGCACGCCTGATCGGTGCGCCACCTGGTTATGTCGGCTATGAAGAAGGCGGTTACCTGACCGAAGCCGTACGCCGTAAGCCTTACAGCGTGATTTTGCTTGATGAAGTAGAGAAGGCGCATCACGATGTATTCAATGTCTTGTTGCAGGTGTTGGATGACGGACGCATGACCGATGGTCAGGGCAGAACTGTGGACTTTAAAAACACGGTGATTATCATGACCTCGAATCTAGGTTCACATCAGATTCAGGCCATGGAAGGCAGCGATCCTGAGTTGATTAAGCTCGCAGTCATGGGCGAAGTCAAAACCCATTTCCGTCCTGAATTCATCAACCGTATCGATGAAATCGTGGTATTCCATGCGCTGGATGCGAAAAACATTGGTGCGATCGCCAAGATACAGCTCAAAACTCTGGAGCAGCGCCTGTTGCAGATGGATATGGGCTTGCAGGTCAGCGATGCCGCCTTACTCAAAATCGCAGAGGCCGGTTTCGATCCTGTGTATGGTGCAAGGCCACTGAAACGCGCGATCCAGCAGCAGATAGAAAACCTGCTCTCTAAAGAGATATTGCAAGGAAAATTCGGCCCTAAAGATATTATTTTGGTCGATGTCGAAAATGGCGAGCTGGTATTCGAGAAAGTGTGATTTAATACGTTTAAGCAAGTTGGGGTGGTGCGTCAGCATCACCCTTTTTTTTAGAACTTACGCAAAACCGCCCCAGCTGCGTTATGGCTCCTTGTCGTACTATGCGTACTGCCTGCGTCGCCAGGGTGTAGCCAGGGTTTCAGGCAACACGTTGCCTGCTGGCGAAACGGACATCGCTTGCCAGCGATGTCACCCAAAGCAGAAAAGGGTTTTTTAGCTCTTGCTGGGACAATTTTGCGTAAGCCCTATTTTTGGGCTATCTTCCTGTTTGCTATGTTTCGTATCTTGCTCATCCTCATTGCTGGCGTCGTTGCATATTATGCATATCGCATGCCGGATTATGCTTACAGCTATTCCACGAATAAAAAAGAAGTCATTTCCATTTTTGGCACGCAAGGTAAGGCCAGTAGCAGTACAGACACGCTGGAACTGCGCGATGGCCGTGTTGTGCTGCTGAATCAGAAAATCGTGTATCAGGCTGAAGGCATCCGTGCCGTGGCGCTGGAACAGCAGGCAGGTGTGCGTACGCTCAAGGTGAATGGCAAGGCTGTGGTATGGCAAACAAATCCATGATGGCTGCGCTCATCAGGCAGCCTGTTCCGGTTTGCGTTTAAAAAAAGCGGTCGGTGAACTGCCCAGGGTTTTTCTGAACATTGCAGAAAAAGCCGACTGGCTGGTATAGCCCAGCTCAGCCGCTACCTGTGACAGCGGCATGCCGGACGCGATCAGAGGCGTGGCGCGCGCCAGCCGCATTTGTTGGCGCCACAGTCGAAAACTCATTCCCAGTTCTTTATCGAACAAACGGCTCAGGGTGCGTGCCGATGCGCCGCTGTGCTGCGCCAGTTGTTCCAGACTATCCTGATTGGCAGGCTGGTTCAGCATCAGCTCACACAGGGTTTTCAAGCGCTTATCCTGCGGCATGGGCAGATGAATAGGCAGCGGGGTGGCGGCGCGCAATTCATCAAATATGACTTTGAACAAATTGGATTCGCGTTCACATCCGGCCTCAAACTGCGCAATGGCGGCGATCAGCTCACGTAACAGGCCTGAGACTTCAAGGATCACACAGCTATCGCCCGGAAAGGGATGACAATCCCTGTGTATCTGCAGTACGCGCAAACGCGAGTCGGCCAGTGTGCGCACTTCGTGCATCATATCCGGCGGTATCCAGACTGCGCGCATCGGTGGCACAAACCAGATTTGCCCATCTGCCAGCACCTGCAACATACCTTGCGGGGTATAGGTGAGCTGGCCCCAGCCATGCTGATGCGCTTCCAGATTCCTGGCGTTTTGCATATCTCTGGAAATCAAACGGATAGGACGTGCCGGAGTAGGGTGGCGTTCCGGCGGATGCGGCTGGTACTCGGTCAGTTGCGGGATGCGCATGATGATGTTTAATTTGGCGGGTTTGCGACAAAAATTGGCATTCTATCTTAAATCTGCCGTGGCGAATTTCCGTAGACTGAGGCCAGTTTCTACTTAACGGAGTTTTTTATGTCGAATGCAGGATATGCCCCCGCCACAGGGACTCAGCCAGCCGCAGGCAAAACCGATGCGCTGATCATCAGCCTGGTCGGCGTCGCGCATGGGATTTCGCATTTTTTTCACATGATACTGGCGCCCTTATTCCCCTGGATTAAAGAAGCATTTCAATTATCGTATGCCGAACTGGGCTTGCTGATGACGGTGTTTTTTGTCATCTCGGGTATCGGTCAGGCCTTATCCGGTTTTGTGGTGGACCGTATCGGCGCGCGCGCGGTGCTGTTCTTTGGTATTAGTTGTCTGGCGCTGGCGGCCTTGCTGTTATCGATGGCACCCAGCTATGGCTTCTTAATGCTGGGCGCGATGGTGGCTGGTGTAGGCAATAGCGTATTTCATCCGGCCGATTACACTTTGCTCAATCAAAAAGTGACGCCCGTCCGCCTCGGTTATGCGTTTTCTGTACACGGCATTACCGGCAATCTGGGCTGGGCGGCGGCGCCGGTTTTTCTGGTCTCGATTGCGCAGTTCAGTGACTGGCGCACGGCATTATTATGTGCATCCGCCTTACCGTTGGCTGTGCTGGCGCTGCTGGTCTGGCACAAAGATTTACTGCGTACTACCCAGGTCGCAAAAAATCCTGCAGCAGACAGTGGCAAACTCAATGCAAACGGCGCGCAGGCCGAAGGTACGCTGGACTTTTTGAAAATACCTGCGGTCTGGATGTGCTTTGCTTTTTTCTTTCTGATCGCTATGGGTCTCGGTGGCATACAAAACTTTTCTGCCACCAGTCTGCGTGATTTATATGGCATGTCGCTGGCTACGGCCACCAGTGCTTACACCCTGTATATGCTGGCTTCGGCTGGCGGTATGTTGTGGGGCGGGATGCTGGCGGCGAAAGCCAAAAATCATGACCGCACTATCGCAATGGCGTTTGGCGCAGCCGGTATGTTTGCACTGTGCCTCGCTACTGGTTTGCCGGGTAGCGGGCTGGCGGTAGTCTTGATGGCGGCAATAGGCTTTGGCTCCGGTGTGGCTGGCCCATCTCGCGACTTGATGATACGTGCAGCCGCGCCCAAGAACGCGACAGGCCGCGTGTATGGCATCGTGTATTCAGGATTAGACTCTGGCCTCGCTTGCTCGCCGCTATTGTTTGGTGCGATCATGGACAGACATCAGCCATCCTTGGTATTTGTATTGGTCTGTGTGTTCCAGGTGCTCGCTATCCTGACAGCGGTCAATGTCGGTGCCCGAACCCGTGCCCGCAATGCCAGTGTGCGTGCCTGACCTGGAACCGCAGCAGATGGCTTTTCTGATTGCCTACTTGGAGGATATCGATGTCTGAAACTTCTGCTTCTTTACTGACCTGCGATCTGTGTGATGCACACGAGCCCTTGCTGGCAAAGGGTAGTTTGCGTGTATTGCCACCGGTTTTTTTATCCTTTGGCGCCAAAACTCAGTTCGCCGGTCCGGCCGCCACTCTGCGTTTGTTTGAAGATAATGGCATGGTGCGCAGCACTTTAGAAACAGCCGGGCAGGGGCGGGTGCTGGTGATCGACGGCGGCGGCAGTCTGCGCTGTGCGCTGGTTGGCGGCAATCTGGCCGTGCTGGCAGAAAAAAATGGCTGGTCTGGCATCATCGTGCATGGCTGTGTTCGGGATAGCGCAGAAATCAATGCCTGCCAGATCGGTGTGCGTGCGTTGGCCGCGATGCCGGTACGCAGTGTGAAGAAAGGTGGTGGCGAAGCGGAAGTCACGGTCACGATAGCCGGTGTACGCATCGCGCCGGGGCAGTGGATCTATGCCGATGCCGATGGTGTGTTAGTGGCTGATCAGGCCTTGCATACCTAAATTGCCTGACTAAAGCTGCCTCAAGCGAAGCAGGCATAGCAATGAAAGCCAGTTGATCTTTGTTGATCTGCTGGCTTTTTCATTTGACCTGATGTCTATGCATACAAATACCCTTACTGTTCTCTCTAGTTCAATCAAACGTTTGATTTGTGTGCTAGTATCCGTTTTTATTTTTACGCCCTTCGTTTAAGGGCACGGTTCCAGCCATGAAATCTCAAGACGCTCAGTCTCAGCCAGACCAACAGAACATTCATACCGCAAGCAATGCGCAAAAGCTGGAGCGCGGGCTCAGGGCAGATGGTGCAGAAGCACGCCTGCGTTTGTTAGACGCCGGTTTGCTGCTATTTGCAAATCACGGATTTGCCAAAGCCTCCACGCGTGAAATTGCGCGTACGGCAGAGGTGAATATTTCCGCGATCAGTTATTACTTTGGCGACAAAATGGGTTTGTACCGCGCGGTATTTCACGATCCGCGCTACAACCCGGAAATTAAACCGGAAGTGTTTGAGGGCGAGGATTTACGCGCTTCCATGACCGCGCTGGTACACGGCTTCACCGATGCGCTCAGGCAGGGCGAGAAAGCTGCTTTATTCATGAAGCTGTACTGCCGCGAAATGCTGGAGCCTACCGGTCTGTGGCAGGATGAAATTGAGACTTTGATCAAACCGGCACATGCCGGGCTGGTGCAGTGCATTAGCCGTTATCTGGGCTTGCAGCAGCCGGATGCGGATGTGCAGCGCCTGGCATTTTCCCTAACCGGACTGGCCTTGTCCTTGTTCGTCAATCTTGATGTGATTGAAGCGATCCAGCCAGACCTGATTAACAGCCAGGCCGCTATCGATCAGTATGTGCAGCGGATTATCGATTTCGCGCTGGCGATGTGTGAAGCCGAGCTGCGTCGCCGCCAGACTGTCTGATAGCTTGTGAAGCGCCTGAGCCCTAAAAATTGTAAGTATTGATTTGGATCTGAGATGGAGAAATCTTGAACATGAATATGAAATGCAGTCTGATTCCTATACTGCTGTTGAGCACCGCTTGCAGCAGCACGGTGCGCGCTCCGGCCGAACAACTGGCGGCCACGTCAGTGCAGAATCAGCAGACTCAGCAGTCTCTGCTGCAGGCTCTGCCACCAACTACGCAGGCCGCCAGCTTGCAGCAATGGTGGCAGGCACAAGGTGATCCCGCCTTGCTGCAACTGATTTCAGCTGCGCAGGCAGTCAGCCCCGGCATTGCCCAGGCCTGGGCCAATATCGAAACTGCCCGTGCTGCGCGCGTGAGCAGTGGTGCGGCCTTGCTACCGACGCTGGATGCGACAGCCAATGCCAGCCGTGCGCGCAGTCAGCCTGGTATGCCAGCTGCTAATCAGGGACAGGCTGGCTTACAGACTTCCTGGGAAATTGATGTGTTTGGCGCTGGCCGCGCAGGTCGTGATGCCAGTCAGGCCAGCCTCGATGCGAGTCGCGCTATGTGGCATGACGCCAGAATCTCGGTGGCAGCGGAAACAGCCACACAATACGTGAATGCGCGCCAGTGTCTGCTGACGCTGGCTTTGACCCGTAAAGACAGTGAGTCCAGACAGGAAACCGCAAGGGTAACGGCGCTCAGCGCGAAAGCCGGTGTAGCTTCGCAAAACCAATTGGTGCTGGCGCAGGCAGCTGCGGCAGAAGGTAATAACCGTACGCTGCAACAGCAGGCGGCCTGCGAAGTAGAGCGTAAGGCGCTGGTAGCGCTGACTGACTTGCCTGAAACCGAAGTCGCGGCACTGATACAGCAAGCCGCCACCCAGCCTGCCTGGCAACCGGTCGGCATCAGCAGCCTGCCGGCCAGTGTGCTTGGTCAGCGGCCCGATGTGTATGCCGCGGAACAGGAGATGACTGCGGCGTATGCGCAAATTTCAGCAGCTCAGGCGCAGCGCTTTCCGCGCCTGGCGCTGACTGGTTTTGTCGGTCGCGCATATGCTGAGGGCAGTTCCGGCACTTTATCTGCACCCAGCTGGTCGCTCGGTCCGCTGAGCCTGACTCTGCCTTTGTTTAACGGTGGCCGTCTGGCGGCAAACGTCGATGCGGCCGAGGCGCGTTATCTGGCCAGTGCCAGCAACTACCAGGCCAAAGTGCGGCAGGCAGTACGTGAGGTGGAAGAAGCACTGGTGAATCTGCGCAGTGCTGAAGCCAGACAACAGGATGCCGCAGTGGCAGCCCGTTCCTATGCAGCGCATGCAGCGCAGACGGCGAGCCGCTATCAGCAAGGCATGGCCAGTCTGTTTGATCTGGAAGACGCGCGCCGTAGCGCGTTTGCGGCCGAGCTCAATGAAAGCGCGCTGCAATCCGAACGTCGCCGTGCCTGGATCTCGCTGTACCGCGCCGCCGGTGGTGGCTGGAACACGCAGGCAGCACTACCTGCTGCAGCGGCTACTTCTGCTACCTCTGCTGTCTCCGCTACCTCCGCACAGAATTCACAATAATCCCGCTTGCTAAGAAAGCAGATGACTATGTTTACCCAAATTTCACAGCATTTTTCTTCACGTACTGCGCTTCGTCCCTCGTTTTGGGCGACTTCTTCAGTATTGGTCTTACTGGCCGCATTGGGCAGCTACAGCCTGTCTATGGCGGCTGACAGCAGTGCGTCGGCACAGGCCAATAGCAGCGCCGCAAGCAACAGCAAACTCAAGCCTGCACTGACCGTGACTACCACGCAGCCTACGATTGCAGACATACCGTTGCGGCTGGCGGCCAATGGCAATGTGCAGGCCTGGCAGGAAGCCATCATCGGTTCAGAAGCGAACGGCTTACGCATACAGGAATTGCACGTCAATATCGGTGATGTGGTTCAGCGCGGCCAGCTACTGGCCAGCTTTGTCAGTGAAACGGTGCAGACCGATCTGGCAGCAGCTAACGCCAGTGTGGCAGAAGCGGCAGCCAATCTGGCTGAGGCACAGGCCAATGCAGAACGTGCACGCAATCTGCAAAACACAGGTGCGCTCAGTGCCCAGCAAATCGGCCAGTATCTGAGTGCTGAAGCGACCGCCAAAGCCAGACTGGATGCGGCGAAAGCTGCGCTGGCAGCACAACAGCTCAGGATGAAACATACCCGTGTGCTGGCACCCGATGCCGGTGTGATCAGCGCCCGTCCGGCGACGTTTGGGGCAGTAGTGCAGAGTGGCGCGGAACTGTTCCGCATGATACGGCAAGGACGGCTGGAATGGCGCGCTGAGCTGACCGCGTCAGAAATGGCGCGTATCAGCAATGGCAGCGAAGCCATCGTGACGGCACCTGGCGGTGCGCAATGGAAGGGCAAGGTGCGTATGGTGGCGCCAGTTCTGGATGCGCAAACCCGCAACGGTCTGGTGTATGTCGATTTGCTGCCGCCTAAGGAAGCGAAGGCAGCGGGCGTGTTCAAACCCGGCATGTATGCCAAAGGCGAATTCCTGCTCGGTCATTCTGCCGGATTGACGATACCGCAGCAGGCCATCGTGGTCAGGGATGGCTTTAGTTATGTTTTCCGCCTGAATAACGATGGCAAAGTTACGCAAGTGAAGCTGCAGACCGGACGCCGGGTCAGCCAGCCGCAAGGCGAAATGGTGGAAGTGCTGTCCGGTATACAGGCAGGCCAGACCGTGGTGGTCAGCGGTGCCGGTTTCCTCAATGATGGCGATCTGGTCAAAGTGGTTAATCCTGCAGCGGGCAAGCCTGCCGCTGCGGCTGCCTCGACCAGCACACAAAAATAAGGGGCGATTGTGAACTTTTCAGCGCTATCAATTAAAAACCCGATACCGGCGATCATGCTGTTTATCTTGCTGACGCTGGCTGGCCTGCTATCGTTTAAAGCAACGATAGTGCAGGATTTTCCGGATATCGAATTACCTATCGTGACTGTCAGCGCGACCTTGCAGGGTGCTGCACCGGCTCAGCTGGAAACCGAAGTCGCACGCAAAATCGAAGACGCAGTCTCTTCAGTGCAAGGTGTTAAAAACGTCTACACCAAGGTGCTGGACGGTGATGTGTCGGTGACGGTGGAGTTCATCCTGGAAAAACAAATCTCGGATGCCGTCAATGAAGTGCGTGATGCAGTCGCCACGGTCAGGGCGGATCTGCCCAGCGAAATGCGCGACCCGGTGGTGACCAAAGCCTCAACAGCGGGGCGGGTGGTGAGCACCTATACCGTGGAAGCCAAGGCAGATGCGGCTGACAGCAAGGATGGCCCGGAAAGCCGCATGGATATTCAGGATCTGAGCTGGTTCGTGGATAACACCGTGGCGAAACGCCTGCGCAATATCCCCGGCGTCGGTGGCGTCAAAAGGGTAGGCGGGGTTAACCGTGAAGTGCGGGTCGAGCTGAATGCCGATCAGATGGCGGCTTTGAATGTGTCTGCCGTCGATGTCTCGCGCCGTATCAAACTGGTACAGCAGGAAGCCCCCGGTGGCCGTGGTGATGTCAGCGGTGCCGAGCAATCGATACGTACCATCGCCACTGTCAAAACTGCTGCAGAACTGGCGCAGCTGGATGTGCCGCTGCCGGATGGCCGCCACATACGGCTGGACCAGGTAGCGAAGGTCAGCGATACCATCGCCGAGCCGCGCTCAGTCGCGACGCTGGATGGCAAAGTGGTAGTGGGCTTTGAAGTGTTCCGCACCAAGGGTGCGAGCGAAGTTGAAGTGGCACTGGCCAGCAAACAGGCGATAGAAGAAATGAAGGCGAGCTATCCCAAGCTGCATTTCTTTGAAGCGATAGACAATGCGCAGCCGGTAGAAGAGAACTTTGATGGCTCTATGCATTTGCTGTACGAAGGCGCTTTGCTGGCGGTGCTGGTGGTCTGGTGGTTCCTGCGTGACTGGCGCGCCACCATAGTCGCAGCGGCTGCTTTGCCTTTGTCGGTAATCCCGACTTTTCTGGGGCTGAAGTATTTCGGTTATACCCTCAATACCGTGACCCTGCTGTCACTGGCGCTGGTGGTGGGTGTGCTGGTCGATGATGCGATTGTGGAAATCGAAAACATCGCACGCCATCTGCAAATGGGTAAAACCCCGATGCAGGCTGCAATGGAAGCAGCCGATGAAATCGGGATGGCGGTGATTGCCACTACCTTCGCGCTGGTGGCCGTGTTTTTGCCGACTGCCTTTATGGGCGGGGTGCCGGGGTTATTCTTTAAGCAGTTTGGCTGGACGGCGGTGATCGCGATTCTGGCGTCGCTGGTGGTGGCGCGTTTGCTCACACCGATGATGGCGGCCTACCTGTTAAAGCCTGCCTCTGATGCACATGTTCAGGCACATGCGCATGGTGAAGCGGCCGATGGCTGGATCATGCAACGCTATATGCGCACTATGCAATGGTGTCTGCGCCATCGACTGTTGACTATGCTGGCAGCGGGCGCATTCTTTGTTGGCTCTATCATGCTGGTCGGTTTGCTACCTACCGGTTTCGTGCCGGCCTCTGACCGCGCCCAGACCCAGGTTAACATCGAACTGCCGCCCGGCAGCACGTTGGCCGAGACGCGTGCATTAGCAGAGCAGGCACGCGTGCTGATCAAGGAAGACCGCAATGTGCTGAGTATCTTCAGCTCTGTCGGTGGCGGCTCCAGCGGTGATGCGTTTGCACCAGGTGCTGCGGCTGAAGCACGCCGTGCGGTGTTGACGATTACCACCACCCATCGCGACAACAGAAAGGCCAGCATGGCCGATATCGATGGCGCGATACGCGAGAAACTGGCGTCACTGCCGGGTGCTAAGTTCACCGTCGGCCCACCCGATTCCGGCGTCAAAATGCAGTTAGTGCTGAAGAGTGAAGACCCGGTCGCACTGGTGGAAGCCGCCAGAGCCGTAGAGCGTGAATTGCGTACCCTGAAAGGTGTCGGTAACGTGAGTTCCAGTGCTTCGCTGGTACGCCCGGAAATCATCGTCAGACCCGATATGGCACGTGCTGCCGAGCTGGGCGTAACTGCTGCCAGCATCGGTGAGACGGTGCGCGTGGCGACAGCAGGGGATTACGATACCATGCTGCCTAAGCTGAATCTGGCGCAGCGTCAGGTGCCGATCCGTATCAAACTGCCTGACCATTTCCGCGCCAGCCTGGCCGATATTGAGCGCCTGACGGTGCCGGGTAAAAATGGTCCGGTGATGTTGGCCACCATCGCTAAAGTCACGATGGAATCCGGCCCGGCCCAGATCGACCGCCTGAACCGCAGCCGCAATGTCACGCTGGATGTGGAATTGGGTAGCCGCCAACTGGGTGAAGTCAATGCAGAAGCACGCGCACTGCCAAGCATGAAAAATCTGCCTGCCGCAGTCAGCATCGCTGAACTGGGCGACGCACAGGAAATGCAGGCGCTGTTCGCCAGCTTCGGCATCGCGATGTTGATCGGCATCCTGTGTATCTATGGCGTGCTGGTCTTGCTGTTCAAAGACTTCCTGCAGCCGGTAACGATTTTGGCCGCACTGCCGCTGAGTATAGGCGGTGCCTTCGTCGCCTTGCTGGTGACCGGTCAGGCTTTATCCATGCCGTCCATGATAGGTCTGATTATGCTGATGGGTATCGTGACCAAGAACTCGATTCTGCTGGTCGATTATGCGGTGCTGGCACGCGCAGAAGGCATGAGCCGTTTTGATGCACTGGTCGACGCCTGCCATAAACGCAGCCGTCCTATCATCATGACCACGATCGCCATGGGCGCAGGCATGATGCCACTGGCACTGGGCTGGGGCGCAGACCCTAGCTTCCGCTCGCCAATGGCGATTGCCGTGATCGGCGGCCTGATTACCTCGACCTTACTGAGTCTGCTGGTGGTCCCCGCCGTGTTCACCTACATCGACGACTTCGAACACCTGCTGGGCCGCCTGCGCGGCAAGAAAGCGGCGCAGACTGTGAGTTAAGGTCGGGTGTTTTCTGCTATCCCGCCAGTTTTGCCAGCACCGCCTTCATGGGGTGCTGGTGACTGAGATAAGTAAGGATTTGATGCGTGCGAGTTGTTGTCATTAGTCCATGGGCAGCTTAGGATCATTGCTCCTTCTTCGCATCAAGCTTTCGCCACTTGATTTGATGGCGAAGATTATCAATCAAGTGTTCGATACCCCATAATTCAATTGGGCCAGTTCTGCCAGTCTCTGTCACTGAAATTTCCCGGTTTGCTGTGGTGACTGTGATCTTGATCGTTTCCGCATCAAGCATCATTGGGCTGTACTCAGGTTCCAGTGTTAAGAATCCAAGTCGATCAAGCAAATAACAAAGATGGCCATACGAATATAAATCTATTTCTCCTTCGTAGTTGCCGATGTGAAATCTGCTCTGCTCATCTATGTGAAAGTACCCAATTACCTCTGCTTTAAGATTTTTATGGAAGATGAGCTTTTGGAAAGGGCATCCTCCATAACAACCTTGTCGCTCCATTGAAATTGACTCGTATGGGAGTGCATCCAATGCAAAAAATTCCGTCTTTGGCGTAATCGATCTATCAATAAATGGCTGATACTTTGATGCGGTCGACTGATGCTCAGAGGATGTTTGGAGTTTTTGGGGGCCACAACCAGCCAACGCAATTACTGCAGAGATTAGTAGCGGAATCATGTACTCTCGAGTCATTTACGTATCCCGTAAAAAGTCAAATGCTGGATGTGACAGAGGTCTATTTGGCGCGAGCGGATTTTTCGCCGCTGTCCATGTTTCTGCTGGCTGGTTGTCGTTCGTAACTAGCCAAAGCGAATGATGCAATACACTGAAGAATACCAGGCTTCATTCCGACCGCAGCCAGCAAGACCAGACCCAGGCACACGCCAAAACCTGCGCCAAAAACAAGTTGATTCCGGCTCGACCAGGAAAGAGGAAAAACGATGGTGCACAATATGGCTATGTTGTAGACGATTGCTAACAAGAGCGCACTCGTATTTACTTGTCCACCAGGTAGCAGCCAGTCGATAGCTACAACAGACCAGATGGCTGTAGTTTTCAAATAGGTCAATACGCAGATAAGCAGCGTAATGAAGTGGCAGATGATGACTGTACGTTTCATGTGATTTTTTTCTGGGTTAATCTGCACTTAGCGCTCTTTTTATTCATACAGCCTATTGGCACATCCGTGGCAAACATTTTCGAGGTAGGCAAGTGCTTCTGCACACTGATTAGAGCGTGCCACATCTTCCGGCGTCCTCCAATCAATGTCCAAGGTAGCTACGCATAAATCAGCACCATACTCTTTCAGAATTTGTAGCGCCTCGATATCGTTGAAACGTGCAGCCCAGTGCGCAGCGGTAAAGAAGTTAGAGCTGATAACATCATGTGCCGCCTGCGTATTTTGTCGAGAGTGCTTTAGTAATTTTTGGCGGCAATGGCAGTTTGGAATTCATATACGTTTCCACACTTGTAATAGCCCAAGCAAGTGAGTGAGGCCGAAGACGAGACAAATGGCCGAGGTCACAAACCAGAACGTAGGGCTGTTGTCAGGAAATGCTGGTTTCAAGAGTGGGAAAGCCACTGCTCGCAACAGGTAAATCGCAGTGATGCCAATCAAGGCCGCTCGTAGCAAGGGTAACGGTCGAATGACGCCCGCTCCTGAAAAAGCGTAAAGAGCCCAGGTAGTCAACACAGCGCCTATGGCAAAGGCAACTACCGGTGGATACCAATGGCCCGCGGCAGACATACTGACTATGGGTTCGCCTGCGCCAAGAAAGCGAAAACCATCAGCACCCCAGAAAATGCAGGAGAAATGTAGGGCTGCCGCAATCAGACTAAGTGCGGCACCTAGGAGCAGGGGGGAGTTGTAGGTCGACATGGTGGTGTCCTGAACTTTGTGTAAACCGATTTCCATCACATTAAATTATGGTTTAAGTGAGGCTGTAATTTTTTTGATTGATTGTACTTGCGCCGATTTTACGGGGTGATTTTACGGCTCTAATGAAATTGCCAATACCGCTCTATACGCTAATCCTGCGATAAGCCCTGACACCTTAATGAGTTCAGATACTTCTGACTCAGTGTAGCTTGGTTCAATGTCATTTGTCTTAAGCCAACGTTGAACTTGTAATTCACCCGTGTGCGTATAGGCAGACAACGCTGACCAATTTTTGTAAATGGATTGGTGTGAACTTAGACCAAGGGCGGAATCTAACTTCCTCAACATACTAGCCATATCCAGCTTGGTTCCCGAGCTAAGATACTTATCAACTTCTGCGTCACTTGCTACATGAGACAGCCACAAGCCACGAATGCAGGACTCAACATGCGGGCGAAATAGCGCGAAGGCTGTGGCCTGCAGTGGTGGGTTCCGTGATAGTAATAACAGGATAGAGTTGTAATGTTGTTGTGATACTGCAAAGCAGGCTGCTGCCAGTTTGGAACGCAAGTCATTTTTCAGCTTCTTTTCTTGAAGTTTGCTTGCGATTTCGTTTGCTTCTTCGATGGCTTCTAAAAGTTGAATTTTAATTTTCATAGACTCTTAATTTATGGCTTGTGGCTGGCACCTGGTACAGATGAATTTAAATATATTGCATCTAGCACGATCAACTTTAAGTTTCCAAATGAATTGGGTTCGATGGCATGTTGGAGTTATCTCTTCCTCGTATGTGGACGTACGTAAGTTCCATCTTTTCGGTAGTAGCCTTTCACGTTCACCGGTCCGCAATAGGAAGTTACACAGGGAGCCGGTAACGAAGTTGTTGTGATGGCTTTGTATCCTGAGGCCTCTTGATAGGACTTACAGCGCATATATGGGCCAACCAATGAGCCATCTTTTTTTGTATAGCTTGCTACGAATGTGCAGCCGGAAGAGTTGACTACGTTAGCGGAATTAATCGTTAGTGCATTAACGTTGTTTGTCGCAGGACGTAAGAATGGTGTGCAATAGTAGGCAGCTTCCTGCTTCAATCCATCAAAGGTGAAATGTTCGCTCTGATAGGTGCATACCTCAGTTGCTGAGCTTGCCAAGTCAGGGGTAGGAAATGCCGATTGTCTGTACGACGGCGATGCACATGCCTGAACTAGCAGAGCGAAACATAATATAAAAAGTCGCTGAATCATGACTTTGTTTGCACCACCACGTTCAACGGCATATAGGCTTTGGCTCGCGGGCAGTTTTCGAAGTGGGTGACATCAACCTTGTACGGGCCGTACCACTTGTAGGTGCCGGAAAAGCCGCCGTATTGGTAGATCCAGGCTTGCTGCGCATTGCGATCGATCAGTGCGGCGTACAGAAACTGGTCGGTGGTACCTACGGGTTCACGCAGCGATATGCTGCGGAGCGCTTTGCTGTCTGTGGTGGAGAGGTCGGGGGCTTCGGCTGCTTCGGACAAGACGATTGCAGGCGGCGTCAACGAAGAGAGTTGGCACACAGGAGGGGTTTCTGCGGCAGAGATAGCGCCTGAAGCGGCGATGAATAATGTCAGCAGGGCTTGCATGATATGTCCTTGAGTGAGTGCGAAGTATGGCGAATCCGGATGCCGGGTATTGCCTGACGAATCTCAATGATCGCGTTTGTAAAGCCAGACACCGAGCGGTAAGGCAAACAATGGTAAGACCAGGGCAGCGATGGAAGACCATAGCGGGACAGACAGATCATGGGGCAGGCGTTGCACCCAGGCGCATAAACCAGCTGCGAACAGGCTGGCCAGCAGGGTGTTACGCGTCAGCCCTGATGCACTGAGTTTGACTACCCAGCCGCCGCCAGCTAACGGACCTATCAGGCTTAACAGGTGGGCACCTATCAGTGTGAGTGTGAACGCGAATGTGCTTACATCCGATGCTGTGGCTGGTACGCCAGGGGTGTTGTGCAGCCAGAAATATCCCGATGTGACGGCAAATACAATAGGCTTGGTGAGGCCGGAGCTCACAATAGCGGCAAACACGATGGCAGCGCAGTTACGGACAGAATCAGGGGCGGCAAGCAGTTGTTGGGTATTCATGTTACGTGTGGATGTTGTTATAAATTAATTCTTTGACTTTAGCATAGTCGTGTTCATTTTGATATTTAATTGAATCAATATTTGCCCGTGGTTTGACACGACATTGAATTTTTGACAGACTAGTCAGATAACTAGTTAGTTGGGGTAAATCATGCATACATGGCCGGTACAAGATGCAAAGGCGAGGTTTAGTGAGTTGTTGGAGTGCTGTCTCGCTGAAGGTCCTCAAATAGTGACTAAGCGCGGAGCAGAGGCTGCGGTGTTGGTGTCAGTGGAGGAGTGGCGTCGATTGCAAACTGCGGCCCGTCCATCTTTGAAACAGTTGTTGTTGTCCGATGCAGCACGTGGGGAGTTGAACGTGCCTGCGCGTGGAAAGGCCAGGCGGCGTAGTGTGGACCTGAAAGGCTGAGTCTATGTTTTTATTAGATACAAACGTAGTTTCTGAATTGCGTAAGCAGCGGCCACATGCAGCGGTTGTGTCCTGGCTGGAATCGATAGATGAAGCTCAGTTATTTTTATCTGCAGTGACTTTGGGTGAAATTCAGGCAGGCATAGAAATGACCCGGGAGCAGGATAAGATTAAGGCTGCGGAAATTGAAGCTTGGTTAGAGCAGGTGGCAGTCGCGTATAACGTGTTGCCTATGGATGCAGCGGTTTTTCGGGCATGGGCCAGGCTGATGCACAGAAAATCCGACACCCTATATGAAGATGCCATGATAGCGGCAACCGCCAAAGTTAATGGTTTGATCGTGGTGACGAGAAATGTCGCTGATTTTCATGCGCTCGGCGTTGAGGTGTTCAATCCCTTTGTAAAAGCTGATTGAAGCATTGATTAATGCTTGATTATTGCTTGAATAAAGCCCGAATGGGTTTGAATTGCAGTTGCCGGTTAGCCGGATACTGATTAACTGTCGCGCGGCCGACGCCTGCCTAAACAAGCCGCGCCGACCGGGTAGTTTTAAATTACATGACCGAGCACTGCTGCACCGAGAGTGCAGTAATCATTGCACCGGCTTGTTCCTTGAACAGAGCCAGACTGGCACCTTGTTCATGCCATTCATAGGCTTCCTGATTGGCGTATAACTCAAAGATCATGATGGTATTGCTGAGTTCATCAGGCTGCAGTAATTCAAATTGCAGCGTGCCTTTTTCTGTTTGCAGACTGCGTTGCTGATGGTCGCTGAGTACTTGTAAAAATGCCATTTTGGATTCTTCCTGATAAGAGATGGAGACAACGAGCGCTACTTTTTTCATGCTGGACTTTCAGATGGGTATGAACAGGGTTAAGGCTAAACAGATCAGCCTCAGCAAATCAGCAAAAGGCAAATGCCGGGTGTAAATGTAGCATTTCTATCAAGAACATGCCTGATTATTCCTGGCATGGTTTTCCACTGTCCAGCATTGCTCAGCGATGCGCGCGGCTCATTTTGCCTTGCCTGGCAGTCTTCTGAAACCGGTAAATTCCGCAGGTTCCCATTCACGGCTGGCCAGCAGCAGGCCAACGCCACGCCGTTTTTTGAGCGGGGCGGCCAGACTTTCCTGATGCAGGTCGGCGAATTTACGCTTGAGCTGGCGCAGTTCGTTATGCAGCTTGCTGATGGCGGCGTCGGTCAGCATGCCATGGCTGAAGCTCAGCGTTTGCTCATCGTCGTGGAAGTGAGAATCCAAGAAATCATGTAAGCCAGACTGTTGAAAATACTGGCGTATCGGGCCAGCTGGCAGCCATTCGAAATCGCGTGTGATGTTGAGGCGGATGCGGTTGCCGGGTAAGAGTGTGATCAACCCCAGCTTATCGAGCTTGAGCAGGTAATGCAGGCATTCCGGCTCGGTATAGCGATAGACCTGCATCATCTCTTCCATACTCCAGTGATTGATGGCGCAGACCGCGATCAGCAACAGGCGTTTATCAGCGACCAGTTCTTTTTCCTGATTCTGATTCAGCGTGGGCAGACGGTTGCCCTGATGATTGGCTTCCTGCGTCAGTTCCATCAAGGTCAAGCCCAGAAAATGCGCAATTTGCAGTATGCGTTCCAGACTCAGATTTACGGCATTCTCTTCGCGCAGTATGCGCTTCACACTGGCTTCTGACAGCGCCAGCGCTTCCGCCACATCCCGATAGGTTTTGCCCTGCAGCTTGAGCTGGCTTTTGATGGTGCGCATGATTTGCCGGATTTCATTCATGGTTTGCCTCGCCTCTGTGTGTGTTCGGTCCGCTCGCTGAACGAGCCTGTTGATTTTGATGGAGTTGTGCCATGGTAGCGGTTTCAGCTACTTTGGAAACCATTTCAGTCGCTTACTTACATATGGTTTCATTATTTCGTGTGCTTTTGCAAGTTGGAGCGGCTGAGGTCGCGAGTATTTTTTATGGTTTGCGGCAAGCTTGTGCGAATCCGGTGAGGTGAGCCGCCGCCACGCTAACTTCCGCTTGGCGCAGTTCGCAGAATTCCCGCATAATCGGTGCATTAGTAGCTAATTTGTAAAGTGAACAGGTATGTGGATAGATACGCATTGTCATCTCGATGCGAGCGAGTTTGGCGGGACTTCGCTGCGGCTCGCGCAGCAGGCGGTGGCGGCAGGGGTGAGTCAGATTGTGGTGCCAGCGGTGCATCTGAACTTGTTTAATCAGGTGCAGCAATTGGCGCAGCAGCATGCGGCCTGCGTGTATGCGCTGGGCATCCATCCCATGTATGTGCCGACTTCAGATGAAAGTCATTTGCAGATTTTGCGTCAGCGTATAGAGCAGGTGCTGAGCAGTGAACACGCGCATCAGCTGGTTGCGGTCGGTGAGATAGGGCTGGATTATTTTGTGCCTGCGCTGACCCAAAGTCCTTTGCTGGAAAAGCAGGAATTTTTTTATACCGAGCAGTTAAAAATCGCCAGGGATTTTGATTTGCCGGTCTTGTTGCATGTCCGGCGTTCACAAGACAAAGTGCTTAAGCATTTGCGGCGCATCCGGGTTCGGGGTGGGATAGCGCATGCCTTCAATGGCAGTGTGCAGCAAGCCGGGCATTTTCTGGATCTGGGGTGTAAGCTGGGATTTGGCGGCGCGATGACCTTCACCCGTGCTTTGCAAATCCGGCGACTGGCAGCGGAATTGCCGCTCGATGCGCTGGTGCTGGAAACCGATGCGCCCGATATACCGCCTAGCTGGATCAGGGAAGGCTATAACCGGCCCGATCAGATACCGGCGATAGGCGCAGTGCTGGCGGAGTTGCGCGCCATGGATGTCGCCGACATCGCAGCGGCCAGTTCACACAATGCGCGCGAGGTGTTGCCGCGACTTTTACTCAATTGAGGTAATAGCGTCATGCGCAGCTTTGCTATCGCACTGACGCTGGGTATCTTATGGCTGCAACAGCAAGCCAGTTTGCTGACATCGACGACCCTGATCACTATGCTTGTTGTCGCGGGTGGCTTATTGCTGTGCGTGTTCAAGCTGCATTTGCCTTACCTGCGCAGAGCGGCTGCATTGCTGGCTGCTGCGCTGATTGGGATAGCCTGGGCTGACTGGCGCGCAGAGCTGGCTTTGCAAACCGCTTTGCCAGAGGTCTTGGAAGGGCGCGATTTAATGGTGACTGGCGTGGTGGCCAGTCTGCCCGGTGTGAATGTGAATGGCAGCAGCTTTCAACTCGACGTTGAAACGCTGAGCGAATTCAAACCTGCGCAAACAAGCGCAGCGCAAGCCCCACTGCCAGGCCAAGACCGGCTTCCCTCCCGTATCAGTTTGTTCTGGCCAGCCAAAGCAGGCGCAACGCAAAGTCTCAAAGCAGGTCAGCGCTGGCGCTTGCCGGTACGTCTGAAACGACCGCATGGCAATCAGAATCCTGGCGGTTTTGACGCGGAATTATGGATGCTGGAGCAGGGCGTGCGTGCTACTGGCACGATACAAACCGCACAGTCAGCGGCAATTCAGCCGCTACAGGACTTTGTGCCTGGTGTGTTGTATGCGGTAGACCGTTGCCGTGGCTGGCTGCGCGAGCGCATCCATGCGGCCTTGCCGGGCAAGCCCTATGCGGCAGTGGTGGTGGCGCTGGTGATCGGTGATCAGCGCGAAATCCGTCAAACTGAATGGAATATTTTTCAGCGTTCCGGTATCGGTCATCTGATCAGCATTTCTGGTTTGCACATCACCATGCTGGCCGGTTTTTTTGCAGCGCTGATGGGGGCCTTGTGGCGGCGTTCATTCTTTATTTTTCATGCGCGGCCTTTACCGCTAATACTGCCGGTGCAAAAAGTGATGGCGGCGACGGCTGCTGTGGTCGCCGTGCTGTATGTGGCGCTGGCAGGATTTGGTGTGCCTGCGCAAAGGACGATGTACATGCTGCTCACGGTTGCAGTAGCAATTTGGACCGGGCGTTTTAATCAGTTTTCTGCTGTGCTCGCGCTGGCGCTGTGTGTGGTGCTGATCATCGATCCCTGGGCGTTGATGTGGCCGGGATTCTGGCTGTCCTTTGTAGCGGTTGCAGTGATTTTGTATGTGGCCAGAGACGAAGCTATTGGCAGCCTCGATGCAGACAGTGACTGGCGGGCGCGTCTGCGTCGCAACTGGCATGCTGCGCTGCGCACCCAGTATGGCATCACGCTAGGCTTGTTGCCGCTGACCATGCTGCTGTTTGCACAGATTTCGCTGATCAGCCCGCTTGCGAATGCGTTTGCGATACCGCTGGTGAGTTTTCTGATTACCCCGCTGGTCTTGATTGGTGTCTTCCTGCCCGAGCCTTTCTGTGGCTGGCTGCTGAGTCTGGCGCACGCCGGTATTGCATTGATGGCGGAGTTGCTGGCCTGGCTCAGTGCGCCGGGCTGGGTGATTTGGACTGCGCCACAACCATCCTTGCCGATGTTTTTGCTGGCGATGCTCGGGGTATTGTGGCTGCTGGGGCCACGTGCGTTGCCGATGCGCTGGTTGGGGCTGGTTTGCTTGCTGCCTGTGCTGATGCCACGTCCATCCGCAATCGGCGAGGCAGCCTTTCGCGCTACCGCACTTGATGTCGGGCAGGGTACGGCAGTGCTGATACAGACCCGGCAGCATACGCTGTTGTATGACACTGGCCCGGCTTATGGCCCCGATAGCGATGCGGGCAGCCGCGTGATTTTGCCATTTTTACGGGCTCAGGGCATACGCAAACTCGATCGTATGCTGATTTCACATCAGGACACCGATCACTCAGGCGGTGCTGCCAGCATACTGGCGCAAATGACGGTAGATGAGGTAATCAGTTCGCTGCCAGAGCAGCATGCGCTACGTCAGTCTGCGCGGCCACACAGCGCCTGCGTTGCGGGCCAGTCCTGGCAATGGGATGGTGTCACATTTGAGATGCTGCAGCCGACTGCGGCCAGTTATGCGAGTGAAAAATGGAAGCCCAATGCGCGCAGCTGTACCCTGAAAATCTCGACGCCTCAGCTGTCTGTGCTATTGCCGGGCGATGCAGAAGCGATACAGGAAGACGAGATGCTGCATATGCTGCCTGAGAAATTGCCTGCGACCGTTTTGCTGGCGCCGCACCACGGCAGCGCTACGTCGTCGACGGCGGCTTTTCTGCAAGCGGTACATCCTGAACTGATCGTAATCCAGTCCGGCTATCTGAATCGCTACCACCATCCCAAACCAGTTGTACTGGAGCGCTATCGGGCATTTGGAATAAACCATCTAAGAACCGATGAGGCAGGTGCTATTCAGCTTGATTTTGAAGCATCATTGCATATTTCCGAATATAGAAAACAACACGCGCGTTACTGGTATGGGCAATAGGCACAAAAATAAACACAGTCAGCCTACAGGTACGCGCGTACAAACAGGAAGATGAGGCAGGGGACATGCAAACAATTATTCATTTCGTACACGGCAATGGCTTCCCATCTGGCAGCTACCGTGCTTTTCTCGATCACTTGCGGCAGGACTATGAGGTACAAGTGACAGAGAAAATCGGTCATCAGGCGAATTACCCGGTTACCGATGGCTGGCCGCATCTGGTACGGGAATTAATCGATACGCTGGAAAGCCGCTATCGGCAGCCAGTGATTTTAGTCGGCCATTCGCTGGGTGGCTTGCTGTCGCTGATGACAGCGCAGCAGCGACCGGATCTGGTCAAAGCAGTAGTGGTGATCGATTCGCCAGTAGTGGCGGGCTGGCGCGCTATGCTGCTGCGGGTCAGTAAGTGGCTGGGCATCGATAAAAAGTTTTCACCGGCTGCGGCCTCTGAAAACCGGCGCCATCTTTGGCCAGATCAGGAGGCCGCATATCAGCATTACGCTGCCAAAGAGATTTTTGCGATCTGGCCGACGGAGGTATTGTGGGATTATGTGCGTGCCGGTACCATGCCGTGCGAACAAGGCGTGACGCTGAGTTTTGATCGCAACATTGAAACCGCGATTTACCGCACGCTGCCGCATACTTTGGGCAAGCTGTTGCGCAAGCGGCCGCAAGTGCCAGTCGGTTTTGTGGGTGGAAATGAATCGTTTGAATGCCGTCAGGCCGGTGATTACTACACCCGTCAATTAATGGGTAAGCATTATCAGCTGATACAGGGTGGGCATTTGATTCCTATGGAGGCGCCCGCACAAACCGCTGCGGCGGTACTGGCGATGTTGAATGCGATGCACAGTGAAGAAAGAGGTCTATGAAGAGGTCTATGAGTAAAGCTAAGCAAAACGAACAACGCGGGCTGAATAAAACACTGAGCCGCATTAACAAGCTGGCCGCACTGCCAATGCTGATTTTGGTGCCGCTGGCGGCGCAGGCGCAAGTTCTGGCCGATGCACCTGACTGGCAGGAAATGCAGCAGGTGGTGCGTACTGGTAAGCAGCAACTGCAGCTAAATATAGAAAATGACAGCCTGTTGCTGAATCGTGATGATCGCTTCTATACCAGCGGCATTCATTTTCAGCAGTCTTTTGCTGTGGCTGATCAGTTGCGCCAGACGGAGTACGGCTGGCGCGTAGGGCAGGATTTATACACCGCTTCTGATATCAAGCTCAAACCTGCGCAAATTCCTGTGCCGGATCATCCTTATGCTGGCTGGCTGTACGGCGGCTTTTTCAAGACCAGCGCTTATGCGACCGGACGCAGTATCAGCTATGGGCTGGATATCGGTTGCCTGGGGCCTTGCGCCGGGGGTAAATGGACGCAAGAGCAGCTGCATCATGTGATTAAACAGCCGCAACCGCAAGGCTGGAGTACCCAGTTGAAAAACGAGTTCGGCCTGATGCTGCATGCGGCTTATGCGCCGGGCCGTATGCTGCCGTGGTCGGGCATGGATCTGACGCCGACTGTAAAGGGACGCTTCGGTAATATCATGACCGATGTGTCAGCCCAGCTGGAGTGGCGGGTAGGGCAGTTGAATTTGCTGCCCACGCAGGATGCCAGCTATGGCTTTGCACGCATAGAGCCTAAGTACACGGCTTACAATGCGACCGTGCAGGGCGGCTACTTTGCGCATCAGGCGAATGCCTTGCATGCTAAGCGCTGGGGTGGCGAGCTGGAGCTGGGCTATCGCTGGCAAAAAAATGGCTCAGGCGTGCTGGTTTCGCTGGTGCGTCGCGCCAATGAGATAGAGGAGATTTCCAATGCTTATGGCGCGCAGAATTTCGTGAAATTGCAATTTAATTACGCGCTTAAATAAGCCAGCTTCGCCACTGTTAATTAGCAAGAATGTGCAAGTTGATAGCCAGCCCTGCCCATCAAGGCTGGCCGCTTGCCCCGTGTTTGCTGGCCTAGGCGGCAACGGCGTTGAGCCTGTGATTGAAGCAGGGGCAGTGTGAATAAAAAAGCGGCAGGATTTACGCGGGACTCGTCTACATGAACAAGAGTGATGTATAATTCGAATTTCCCGCTTGTGCCATCGGGCACCTTCTGCAATGACAAAGTTCGTATTCGTTACGGGGGGCGTAGTCTCCTCACTAGGCAAAGGCATTGCTGCCGCCTCTCTCGCCGCTATTCTTGAATCCCGCGGTCTCAAAGTCACTATGCTCAAACTCGATCCATATATCAATGTGGACCCGGGTACCATGAGCCCTTTCCAGCATGGCGAAGTATTTGTTACCGATGACGGTGCAGAGACCGATCTGGATCTGGGTCACTATGAGCGTTTCATCAGTTCCAAGATGAAAAAAGTGAATAACTTCACCACCGGTCAGATCTATGAGTCCGTCATCCGCAAAGAGCGTCGTGGCGAATATCTGGGTAAGACAGTGCAGGTTATTCCGCACATCACCAATGAAATCCAGGAATTCATCCACCGCGGTGCGGCTGGTGCTGATGTTGCGCTGGTTGAGATCGGCGGTACCGTTGGTGATATCGAGTCTCTGCCCTTCCTCGAAGCAGCACGTCAGCTCAGCCTGCGCGCAGGCCGCAATGCGGCAGCCTTCGTGCACCTGACACTGGTGCCTTACGTGGCAGCGGCTGGTGAGCTGAAAACCAAGCCTACCCAGCACAGCGTACAGAAGCTGCGTGAAATCGGTATTTTCCCGGATGCTTTGCTGTGCCGCGCTGACCGCCGTATTCCGGATGATGAACGCGCTAAGATCTCCCTGTTTGCGAACATTCCTGAAGAAGGCGTGATCTCAGTCTGGGATGCAGACACCATCTACAAAATTCCTCAGATGCTGCATGACCAGGGTCTGGACAAAATCGTGTGTGACGCGCTGGGACTCAATCCTAAGCCAGCCGATCTGACCATGTGGGATAAACTGATTTTTGCGCTGGAAAATCCTAAGGCAGAAGTCACTATCGGTATGGTTGGTAAGTATGTCGACCTGACTGAATCCTACAAATCCCTGACTGAAGCGCTGCGTCATGCCGGTATCCATACCGAAAGCCGCGTCAATATCGAATACGTGGATTCAGAAGAAATTGAAGCGCACGGCACTAAATCGCTGGAAAAATACGATGCCATCCTGGTACCTGGCGGCTTCGGCAAGCGCGGTGTCGAGGGTAAAATCCTGGCAGCCCGCTTTGCACGTGAACACAAAGTGCCTTACCTTGGTATCTGCCTTGGTATGCAAGTGGCGCTGATCGAATACGCACGTAATATGGCCGGTCTGAAAATGGCGAATTCCACAGAATTCGATCCTGAAACAGAACAGCCAGTCGTTGCGCTGATCGATGAATGGCAAAACGCCGACGGTAAAGTCGAAAAACGTGACGAGAATTCTGATCTGGGCGGCACTATGCGTCTGGGCGCACAGACTTGCGCAATCAAGCCTGACACGCTGGCAGCAGAAATCTATGGCACAGTTGTGACCGAGCGTCACCGTCATCGCTACGAAGCAAACAATCATTACCTGGAACGCATAGAAACAGCCGGTCTGGTGGTGTCTTCCCGCACTGCCTCCGAAGATCTGTGCGAAATCATGGAATTGCCACGTGATGTACATCCTTTCTACATCGGCGTGCAATACCATCCTGAGTTCAAATCCACGCCACGTGATGGACATCCGCTGTTCATCGCATTTGCAAAAGCGGCGTTAGCCCATAAAAAGGCATAAGGAATCAAGCATGAAATTATGTGGATATGATGTCGGTCTGGATCAGCCATTTTTTCTGATCGCCGGTCCTTGCGTGATCGAGTCTGAGCAAATGGCGCTCGATACCGCAGGAATCCTGCGCGATATGACGAAGGAACTCGGTATTCCTTTTATTTACAAGTCCTCCTTCGACAAGGCGAACCGTTCTTCCGGTTCTTCTTTCCGTGGCCTGGGGATGGAAAAGGGTCTGGAAATACTCGCCAAAGTCAAACGCGAAATCGGCGTGCCGGTACTGACGGATATCCACTCCATTGAAGAGATCACGCCGGTTGCGGCTGTGGTTGACGTGCTGCAGACGCCGGCTTTCCTGTCGCGTCAGACTGACTTTATCGAGGCCTGTGGTCGTGCCGGTAAGCCGGTCAATATCAAAAAAGGCCAGTTCCTGGCACCGCATGACATGGTCAATGTGATCGCTAAAGCCCGCGCTGCAGCGCGCGCAGCAGGCTTGAATGAAGATAACTTCATGGCTTGTGAGCGTGGTGCTTCATTTGGTTATGGCAATCTGGTTTCTGATATGCGTTCACTCGCGATTATGCGTGAAACCAATTGCCCGGTCGTGTTTGATGCGACCCATTCCGTGCAGTTGCCGGGCGGGCAAGGTACTTCCTCCGGTGGTGAGCGCCAGTTTGTGCCAGTGCTGGCGCGTGCCGCAGTTGCTGTCGGTGTGGCTGGTCTGTTCATGGAAACGCATCCGGACCCAGCCAAGGCATTGTGTGATGGCCCGAATGCCGTGCCGCTGAACCGCATGAAAGAATTGCTGTCCACACTGACGGATCTCGATCGTATCGTCAAGAAGAATGGATTCCTCGAATCCAGCTTTGCTTAATCATTGATTGGTGACACTCGCTGCTGTCGCTGATCCTTGCGGCAGAAGTGAGATGGTCGTCTTGCTTCTGCTGCGTTAGTCTCCTGATGGCTTGCCTGTGCCTGGTTGGCTATGAATCTCAAGACCGCAATCCCGGATGCAAAACTTTTTATTTTGTACGCAATTTTGATCGTTTAGGAGATATAAATGAGTGCTATCGTTGACATTATCGGTCGTGAAGTGATTGATTCACGCGGTAACCCAACCGTGGAATGTGACGTTTTACTGGAATCCGGCGTCATGGGCCGTGCTGCTGTTCCTTCCGGCGCATCGACCGGTTCCCGTGAAGCTATTGAATTGCGTGATGGCGACAAATCCCGTTATCTGGGCAAGGGCGTACTGAAAGCCTGCGAAAACATCAATACAGAAATCGCAGAAGCGATCATGGGTCTGGATGCGAACGAACAGGCTTTCCTGGATCGCACTCTGATCGATCTGGATGGCACAGAAAACAAAGGCCGCCTGGGCGCGAATGCGATGTTGGCGGTTTCTATGGCGGTTGCTAAAGCAGCAGCGGAAGAAGCTGGTCTGCCACTGTACCGTTACTTCGGCGGCTCAGGCGCAATGCAATTGCCTGTGCCTATGATGAACGTGATCAACGGCGGCGCGCATGCTGATAACAACCTGGATATCCAGGAATTCATGATTATCCCGGTGGGTGCTCCATCCTTCCGTGAAGCAGTCCGTTACGGCGCTGAAGTATTCCACGCACTCAAAAAAATCCTGCACGACAAAGGCCTGACCACAGCCGTTGGTGACGAAGGCGGTTTTGCACCTTCCGTTGATAACCACGAATCTGCCATCAAACTGATCATTCAGGCGATTGAAGCCGCTGGTTACGAGCCAGGCACACAGATCGCTCTGGGTCTGGATTGCGCAGCATCTGAATTCTACAAAGACGGTAAATATCACCTCGAAGGTGAAGGCCTGACTTTGTCTTCCACCGATTTCACTAACCTGCTGGCGACCTGGGTCGACAAATATCCTATCATCTCGATTGAAGATGCGATGGCAGAAGGTGACTGGGATGGCTGGAAAATCCTGACTGAAAAACTGGGCAAAAAAGTACAGTTAGTCGGTGATGATCTGTTCGTGACCAACACCAAGATCCTGAAAGAAGGCATACAAAAAGATATCGCCAACTCTATCCTGATCAAAATCAACCAGATCGGTACCCTGACTGAAACTTTCGCAGCGATAGAAATGGCGAAGCGCGCAGGTTACACCGCTGTTATTTCTCATCGTTCCGGCGAGACAGAAGACAGCACCATCGCTGATATCGCAGTTGGTATGAATGCGCTGCAGATCAAAACTGGCTCTATGTCCCGTTCTGACCGTACAGCAAAATACAATCAGTTGCTGCGTATCGAAGAAGATCTGGGCGAAGTTGCCAGCTATCCAGGCCGTGATGCATTTTACAACCTGAAGTAATCTGCTATAGTCGGCCAGTTAGTCAGACTTTGTCAGTGTGGCCGTGAATTTGCGGCCCGGTTCTGACAACTGCTGAATATAGCCATAGGGGGGAACCTGGTTCCCCTTTTTTTCTGTTCCTTGTTAGTGAGTTGCTGTGCGTCTGATCGCAGTCGTTTTCCTGTTGTTGCTGGCCGTCATACAGTACCCGCTTTGGCTGGGTAAAGGTGGCTGGTTGCGTGTATGGGAGCTGGAACGTCAGCTGACCCAGGCACAGGGCCGCAATGACAAATTGAAAGAACGTAACAGCAAGCTGGAATCTGAAGTCATGGATCTCAAAACCGGTACTGATTCCGTTGAGGAGAGGGCGCGTTTTGAGTTGGGTATGATACGCAAAGATGAAATTTTTGTTCAGGTTCTCGATCCCAACAGTACTTTGCCAGCACCCACCACACCGGCTGCACCTGCTGTATCGGCTAAAGCAGCGACACCAGTTAAAACTCCAGCCACGACACCGGCTAAGAAAAACCGCTGATTGTTCTTCCTCCTTAATTCGCCCCACGTGTCTGATCCCGCATCGCCTGTTGTCCCACTGTTTCATCATTAAGAAAAAATCGCTTTACCTGAATTTATTTTAGGTTTAAAGTAATTTAGCTGTATATTTTATACGGCGCATCTTTGAATGATGGAGGGGGTATGGCAGATATCAGCGCACATCAGGCATTACATCAGACCGCGCATCTGGATACATTCACGCATGCGCATTTACCGCCTGCTGAGCTTTGGCCTGAGCGCAGTTTTGCTCTGCCTGAACTGCAATACCCGGAACAATTCAACTGTGTCGATGCGTTTTTAGACAAGGCGCTCGATACGCAATTTGCCAATAAGTACGCCATCCTGAGTGCAGAGCTGCAATGGACGTATGCTGAATTGCTGGCACAGGTGAATCGCATTGCGCATGTGCTTACCCAGGACATGGGCGTGATACCGGGTAACCGCGTGTTATTGCGGGGTACTAACCATGCGATGCTGGCAGCCAGTTTTTTAGCGGTGCTGAAAGTTGGTGCAGTCGCCGTACCGACCATGCCCTTGCTGCGCGCCAAAGAGCTGGGTGTGATGATAGATAAAGCGCGCATCAGTCATGCGATTTGCGATTTTCATCTGAAAGCGGAGATGGAAGAGGCGCAGGCCGCGCATCCTGAATTGCGTCAGCTGATTTTTTACCGTGGCGGCGAGCATAGCCTGGAAAGCCGCATGGCTGCTATGCCTGCAGAATTCACCAGTTTCGCCAGCTATGCCGATGATGTGTGCCTGATCGGTTTCACCTCAGGCACCACCGGCACGCCTAAGGCCACCATGCATTTTCATCGCGATATGCTGGCGATCTGCGATTGCTTTCCGCGCTCAGTATTAAAGGTCAGAGAAAGCGATATCTTTATCGGTACCCCGCCGCTGGCATTTACCTTTGGGCTGGGTGGCTTGCTGTTATTCCCTTTGCGTTATGGCGCGACTACGGTGCTGTCAGAAAAACTGACGCCGGACACTTTGCTGCAAGCGATAGTGCGCTACCAGGCCACGGTCTGTTTTACTGCGCCGACTTTCTATCGTCAGATGGCACTGTTGGCGAAAGACATGGATTTGCGCTGTTTGCGCGAGACTGTGTCTGCTGGTGAAATGCTGCCGATTTCCACCCGTCAGGCCTGGCAGGAAGCGACAGGATTGCGCATGATCGATGGCATCGGTGCGACCGAGATGCTGCATATTTTTATCTCCGCTTCTGGCGACGAGGTCAGGCCGGGCGCGACCGGTAAGCCTGTGCCTGGTTATCAGGCCTGCATACTGGACGCCGATGGGCAGCCCGTGTCGCCCGGTGTGGTGGGGCGGCTGGCGGTTAAGGGGCCGACCGGTTGCCGCTATCTGGCCGATGAGCGTCAGCTTAATTATGTGCATCAGGGCTGGAACCTGACTGGCGATGCCTATGAAATGGATAGCGATGGCTATTTTTACTACCGTGCCCGCACCGACGATATGATCATCTCGGCCGGATATAACATCGCTGGTCCCGAAGTGGAGGATGCCATCCTGCTGCATCCGGCTGTGGCTGAATGCGCGGTGATCGGCATCGCCGACGAGCAGCGTGGCCAATTGGTCAAAGCCTTTATCGTACTGCGTGCCGGACAGGAAGCCTCTGAGCAGATGGTCAAAGCGATCCAGGATTTTGTCAAACAGTCGATTGCACCTTACAAGTACCCGCGTGCCATCGAATTTCGCAGCAGCCTGCCGCGTACCGAGACCGGCAAATTGCAGCGTTTCCGCCTGCGTGAAGCCAGCATAACGATACCGCCTGTAGCGCATCAGTCAGGTCAGTGAAAGGATAAGAACATGAATATTCTGTGTATAGGTGGCGGTCCGGCCGGTTTGTATTTTGCGCTGCTGATGAAGAAGCAAAGACCAGACGCGACGATCACAGTGTTAGAGCGCAATCAGCCTTACGATACCTTTGGCTGGGGCGTGGTATTTTCGGATCAGACTCTGGGTAATCTGGAGCAGGCGGATGCAAAGACCGCCGCGCAGATACTGGCAGCCTTTAATCACTGGGATGATATCGATGTACATTTTAAAGGCCAGCTGGTCAGCTCCGGTGGCCATGGCTTTTGCGGCATAGGCCGCCAGCGTTTGCTCAATATTTTGCAACATCGTTGTGAAGAACTCGGTGTGCAACTGGTGTTTAATCAGGACGTCGAGGATGAGCATGAACTGGCGCTGCAATATCAGGCTGACCTGATCATCGCGGCGGATGGATTGAACAGCCGCCTGCGCAGCAAATATGCATCAGTCTTTCAGCCTGATATTGATACCCGGCGCTGCCGTTTTGTCTGGCTGGGCACTAAGCAGCGTTTTCCGGCGTTTACTTTTGCGTTTGAAGAGACAGAATTCGGCTGGTTCCAGGCGCATGCCTATCAATACGATGGTGAGACGTCGACCTTTATCGTGGAGACGCCGGAAGAAGTCTGGCTGCGCGCCGGGCTGGATCAAATGAGCCAGGAGCAGGCGATACAGTTTTGTGAAAAGCTTTTTGCGCGCTATTTGAATGGACATGCACTGATGTCGAATGCGCGCCATTTGCGTGGCTCTGCCAACTGGATCAAGTTTCCGCGCATCTTGTGTCAGCGCTGGGTACATCATTTGCAGATAGCACAAAAATCTGTGCCCCTGGTACTGATGGGCGACGCTGCTCATACCGCGCATTTCTCTATCGGTTCCGGCACCAAACTGGCACTGGAAGACGCGATAGAACTGGCGCAGAGCTTTGCAGCACAAGGCGATGCGGATCTGGAGTCGGTCTTGACTCAGTATGAAAGCAAGCGCTCGGTGGAAGTGCTGAAGATACAAAGTGCGGCGCGTAATTCCATGGAATGGTTTGAAAGCGTGAGCCGTTATTCGCAGCTGCAAGCGCCACAGTTTGCGTATTCCATGCTGACCCGCAGCCAGCGCCTGTCGCATGAAAACCTGCGTCTGCGTGACCCGGCCTATATCGCCGGACTTGAGCAGGATCTGGCGCAGCAAGCCTTTGCCGCAGCGGGCCTGCCTCTGCCACAGACTGAGCGGCCAGTGCCGCCGATGCTGACGCCGTTCCGCTTGTGCGAGCTGGTACTGCCTAACCGCATCGTGGTCTCGCCGATGGCACAGTATTCGGCACAGGATGGCGTGGTCGGTGATTATCATCTGGTGCATCTGGGCAGCCGTGCGATGGGCGGTGCCGGATTGGTGATGGCAGAGATGACTTGCGTATCCGCCGATGCGCGTATCACGCCAGCTTGTCCGGGGCTGTATGCCGATGCGCATATCGCTGCCTGGCAGCGTGTGGTCGATTTTGTGCATACCCGCAGCACTGCAAAAATCGGTGTGCAGCTTGGTCATGCCGGCGCTAAAGGCGCGACCCGGGTCGCCTGGGAAGGCATCGATCAGCCGCTGGCAGAAGGTGGCTGGCCTTTGATCTCGGCTTCAGAACAGCAGTATCTCCCTGGTATCTCAGCACTCGCAACCGCAGCTACCGCAGCGCAGTTACAGCAGGTCTTAAACGACTTTGTTTCCGCCACCCGGCGTGCCGATGCAGCCGGATTCGACTGGCTGGAATTACATTGCGCACACGGTTATTTCTTATCCAGTTTTATTTCACCGCTGACCAATCAGCGCAGCGACCAGTATGGCGGCAGCCTGGAGAATCGCTGTCGCTACCCGCTGGAGGTGTTCGCTGCGATGCGCGCGGTGTGGCCCGCTGCAAAGCCGCTGTCTGTGCGTATCAGTGCGCATGACTGGGTGCAGGGCGGAATCACGCCAGATGATGCGGTACAAATTGCCCGTTTGTTCAAAGCGGCAGGCGCCGATCTGATAGATTGTTCTTCCGGTCAGGTCAGTAAGGCAGAAAAGCCCGTATTTGGCCGCATGTACCAAACCCCATTTGCAGACCGCATTCGCAATGAGGCCGGGATCGCTACTATGGCGGTTGGTGCAATTACAGAAGCGGATCACGCCAACAGTATCATTGCAGCCGGTCGTGCGGATCTGTGTGCGATCGGCCGTCCGCACCTCACAGATCCGGCCTGGACCTTGCATGAGGCCGCCAAAATGGGATTCCGCGACATCGCCTGGCCGCGTCAGTATCTGGCCGGAAAAGCCCAGCTGGAGCGCAATTTGCAACGTGAGCGCGCCGTCGAAGCGCCGGAGGCACGCATCGTATGAAGCCTGTTGACCTGACCGCAGCTGGCAGTCTGGCTGGCAAACATGCGATGATTACTGGCGGCAGCCGTGGCATAGGCCGCGCCATCAGCTTGGCCCTGGTGCAGGCTGGTGTACGTGTGACTATCGCTGCCAGAAATGATGCGGGCTTACAGCAATGCGCCGCCGATATCGGCGCACAGACCGGAGAAACCGTGTACACCGTGCAGATGGATGTTTGCAGTGCTGAATCGGTCGCGGCCGGTTTTGATGCTGCGGCAAAAGCGCAGGGTGGTATCGATATCCTCATCAATAATGCAGGACAAGCGGCTTCCGCACCGGTGCTGGTGACGGATCAGCAGTTGTGGCAACAAATGCTGAATGTGAATCTGAGCAGTGCATTTCTGTGCACTCAGCAAGTCTTACCCGGCATGATGGATAGGCGCTGGGGGCGTATTGTTAACATTGCCAGTACTGCTGGCTTGAAAGCCTATCCCTATGTCAGTGCCTATGTCGCAGCCAAGCATGGACTGATCGGCTATACCCGTGCAGTGGCATTGGAAATTGCACGTTCCGGCATTACGGTCAATGCGGTTTGTCCTGGCTTCACCGATACTGCAATCGTCGATGAGGCAATACACAACATCGTAGAAAAAACTGGCCGCAGCGCGGAGCAGGCGCGCGACAGTCTGGCACAACATAATCCGCAGCGACGCCTGATTCAGCCCGAAGAAGTCGCACGCTGCGTGCTGTGGTTGTGTGAGCCTGCTGCCTCAGCGATGACAGGGCAGGCTATTACCGTCGCCGGTGGTGAATGGATGTAGCTACTGAAAAAATACGTGAACTTGCACAGGCTGGTACGGTCTGTTCGAGACAGTGGTATGGTGACTGACCGTGAAGGCCAGTGTGCATCAGTGAGCATCAGTGAGTATCAGTGAGCATGAGTGTAAAAGGATATCAATGAGTGAGAGTCAGCAAGCAGTGACCGATATGGAAACCCGACTGACAGAGGACGATCATCAGTCCCTGCGTCTGTGGTTGCGTATGCTGTCCTGTAGTAACCGCATAGAAAACGAAATCCGCAGCCGGCTGCGGGCCGAATTTGGCATTACCTTGCCGCGCTTTGATTTGATGGCGCAACTGGAGCGTTATCCCGATGGTCTGCGTATGGGCGAGCTGTCGCGTCGTATGATGGTCACCGGTGGCAATGTGACTGGCATTACCGATCAGCTGGAGCAGGAAGGTTTAGTGCAGCGTGTGATCGATACCAACGACAGGCGCGTTTACAGTGTGCGTCTGACACCGGCTGGGCGTAAGGTATTTAGCAAGATGGCAGCTGTGCATGAAGAATGGATCGCCGAATTACTGGGCGGTCTGCCTGCACAAGACAAGACCCAGCTCTACGCCTTGCTGTCGCGCCTGAAGCAGCAACTGCCGTCCTGATCGTAAAGCACGCAATACGATCACAACAAGATTGCGACATAACTGCTGCAGTTGAAACGCAGCAGCCTGGATTTTTAGAAGGATAAGCATGAAATATTTACCCGGCCATCCCCATCACTTACCCGCAGGCCGCAGCCAGCTGGCCGATTATGAGGCCACTCATTTCTACTTTGAAGTGGCGGATCAGGTAGCAACCATCATTCTGAACCGGCCTGAACGCAAGAACCCGCTGACCTTTGAATCCTATGCTGAACTGCGCGATTTGTTCCGCGCTTTGGCCTATGCCGATGATGTGAAAGCGGTGGTGCTGACGGGTGCAGGGCATAACTTTTGTTCCGGCGGCGATGTGCATGAAATTATCGGCCCGCTCACAGAATTAGATATGCCGGGCTTGCTAGCTTTCACACGCATGACAGGCGATCTGGTCAAAGCCATCCGTGCCTGTCCTCAGCCTGTGATTGCTGCGGTAGATGGCGTCTGTGCCGGGGCTGGCGCGATACTCGCGATGTGTTCGGATATCCGTTTCTCTACCAGCCGTAGCAAGACCGCATTTTTATTCACCCGCGTCGGACTGGCCGGTTGCGATATGGGTGCCTGCTCTATCCTGCCTCGTTTAATCGGTCAGGGGCGGGCCGCAGATTTATTGTATAGCGGCCGCGTGATGACGGCGGAAGAGGGTGAACGCTGGGGCTTTTATAACCGCCTGGTACCGGAAGATGACTTACTCATTGAGGCGCAAAGCTATGCGCGAATGCTGGCCAGCGGCCCTTCGTTTGCGCACAGCATGACAAAAAACATGCTGCAGCAGGAATGGAATATGAGTATCGATCAGGCGATAGAAGCGGAAGCGCAGGCGCAGGCGATTTGCATGATGACGAATGATTTTCATCGCGCTTATCACGCCTTTGTCGCCAAACAAAAACCGGAATTCGAAGGGGATTGACGCCATGAGTCAAACGAACAGGACGACGCTGTTACAAGACAGCGCCTATCTGGAATGGCCATTTTTTGAAGCAAGGCATGGACAATTGCAACAGTCGCTGGATAGCTGGGCGGTGCAACACCTGCTGCATCCTGCGCATGATCCGGCGCAGGTGGGTGCCAGTTGCCGCGCATTGGTCAGTCAATTGGGGCAGGCAGGCTGGTTGCGGCATGCAGTCGGGGGCAGGCAATGGGGTGGGCTGCAGGATGTGATCGACACCCGTGCAATTTGCCTGATACGCGAAACGCTGGCCCGCCACGAAGGCCTGGCCGATTTCGCATTTGCCATGCAAGGCCTGGGTTCCGGTGCGATAAGCCTGTTTGGCAGCGCAGAGCAACAGGCGCGCTACCTGCCAGGTGTGGTCAGTGGTGCTTCGATCGCCGCTTTTGCCTTGTCCGAGCCTGAGGCTGGCTCGGATGTCGCTGCCATGCAGTGCAGCGCTGTGCGCGATGGCGCAGACTATGTACTGAATGGCGAGAAAACCTGGATCTCGAATGGTGGTATTGCCGACTTTTACACCGTGTTCGTACGAACCGGTGAAGCGCCCGGAGCGCGTGGCATCAGCGCCTTTATCGTCGATGCCGATACGTCGGGTTTTTCTGTCGTTGAACAGATCGATGTGATCGCGCCGCACCCGCTGGCACGCATCCGTTTTGAGAATTGCCGCATTCCGGTCAGTCAGCGCATAGGTGAAGCCGGGCAGGGCTTTAAAGTGGCGATGGCCACGCTGGATGTATTCCGCACCTCGGTTGCTGCAGCCGCGCTGGGCTTTGCGCGCTGCGCATTGCAGGAAGCTCTGCAGCGTAGTACCACACGTAAGATGTTTGGCCAGACCCTGGCAGATTTTCAGCTCACGCAAGCCAAACTGGCGCAGATGGCGATGGCGATAGACAGTTCCGCCTTGTTGATTTACCGCGCCGCCTGGCAACGTGATCAGGGTAAAAAAGTCACGAAAGAAGCAGCGATGGCAAAGTATGTCGCGACTGAATCGGCGCAGCAGGTCATCGATATGGCGGTGCAGATGTTTGGCGGCATGGGTGTGGTCAGTCAGGTTAAGGTAGAAAGCCTGTACCGCGAAATCCGCGCGCTGCGCATTTATGAAGGTGCGAGCGAAGTGCAGCAACTGATCATTGCACGCGAAATGCTGAAAGAATTCAGCGCTGCGCAGCCAGCATTGGAGCAACAAGTAAGGCAGGAGGCATAATGGAAATACTGCAACCACCGGATTGGGCCAGACCACGCGGTTATTCCAATGGCATTGCCGCCAGCGGCAGACTGGTTTTTGTGAGTGGAATGATAGGCTGGGATGGGCAGGGTGTCTTCCATACCGATGACTTTGCGGGACAGGTCAGGCAGACCCTGGCCAATATCGTCGCCGTGCTGGCAGAGGCCAAAGCCCGCCCTGAGCACATCGTCCGCATGACCTGGTATGTGGTCGACAAAGCGGAGTATGTGGCGGCCTATAAAGAAATTGGCGTGGTGTATCGCGAGCTGATCGGCAGCCATTTCCCAGCCATGACCGCGGTGCAGGTGGCAGCCTTAATCGAAGACCGCGCCAAAGTCGAAATCGAAGTCACCGCTGTGGTTCCCGAATAAATTCCGGTATTTGGGGCTGAAATCCATCAGATATCCGTTACTTATCGCCACTTAGCAGGCGGGGAAAATGCGCGCTTGGCTTATACTATGGACTTTTCCGGAAAATCGGTATCAGTCAGGTATAAGCCAGGTGTTAAGCCAACTGGTATTGTGTTACTGCATGCGCGACTGAAGGAAAAAAGCTTCGCGTCTGCACAGCAAACGTGAATCTGCAGCGATCTGTAGCCTAAAGGTCGCATGCTGTTTTCTATAAAAATGATCAGGAGATTTTGATGGCCAAGGCTGTATTTAATTGGGAAGACCCGTTGTTATTGTCGTCGCAATTGAGCGAAGAAGAACGCATGGTGCAGGAAGCGGCACGTACTTATTGCGAAGAGCGCCTGGCGCCACGCGTGTTAGAAGCATTCCGCAATGAAAAAACGGATGTTGCCATCTTCCGCGAAATGGGCGAACTGGGTTTGCTGGGCTCCACGATACCGGTTGAATACGGCGGCGCTGGCCTGAATTATGTCTGCTACGGACTGGTCGCACGCGAAGTGGAACGTGTCGATTCTGGCTACCGTTCTATGATGAGCGTACAAAGCTCATTAGTGATGGTGCCGATTAATGAATTCGGCAGCGAAGCGCAAAAACAAAAATACCTGCCTAAACTCGCCACTGGCGAATGGATAGGCTGCTTTGGCCTGACCGAACCGAATCACGGTTCCGACCCGGGCAGCATGGTGACCCGCGCTAAAGCTGTACCAGGCGGTTACTCGCTGAGCGGTTCCAAAATGTGGATCACCAACAGCCCGATCGCCGATGTGTTCGTGGTCTGGGCTAAAACCGAAGATGGCCGCATCCGTGGCTTCATTCTGGAAAAAGGCTGGAAAGGCCTGAGCGCTCCGGCGATACACGGTAAAGTCGGCCTGCGTGCCTCGATCACCGGCGAAATCGTGATGGATGAAGTTTTCGTCCCTGAAGAAAATCTGATGCCAGGCGTGGAAGGTCTGAAAGGCCCGTTCACCTGCCTGAACTCCGCACGTTACGGCATTGCCTGGGGTGCGCTGGGTGCTGCCGAATTCTGCTGGCACATGGCGCGCCAATACACCATGGACCGTATGCAATTCGGCAAACCACTGGCCGCTAACCAGCTGGTACAGAAAAAACTGGCCGACATGCAAACCGAAATCACACTGGCACTGCAAGGCTGCCTGCGTTTAGGTCGCATGAAAGACGAGGGCACAGCAGCTGTAGAAATCACCTCCATCATGAAACGCAATTCCTGCGGCAAAGCACTGGACATCGCCCGTGTCGCCCGCGATATGCTGGGCGGTAACGGCATCTCCGACGAATTCGGCATCGCACGCCACCTGGTCAATCTGGAAGTCGTGAACACCTATGAAGGTACCCACGACATCCACGCCCTGATCCTGGGCCGCGCCCAAACCGGCATCGCTGCATTCTGATTGTTGATCGCTGTTGTTGGTGTAAAGCGATTTGTGAGTAAGAAAAAAACCGCACTGGGAAGTGCGGTTTTTTGTTTTTGGCAGGGGTGTTTTTTGTGGGGTCGATGGATGTAATATTTAATGAGACTGCGTAGTGAAAGAATGGTTGTGAATAAAAAGGTTTATAAAGGATGATTTGCCATACTTCTTTTGAGCTCACTGGAACAAGGTTGAGTCCATTGCCCCATTGTGTTAATGTCATTCTTTACTTTAATTTAAGTCATAACCCATATGCAGCAGCCTCCTTGGATGTCCGTTGCCTTTGCAGAAGTCGGCGTCCGTACGTTTCCGCTTGGACAAAGCAATCCGCGAGTCACCGAGTACCATGAATATACAAACATACGCGGATACGATGACAAGGCTGCCTGGTGTTCCTCGTTTGTCAACTGGTCACTCGCGCAGGTGGGAATCGTTGGTACAAATTCGGCTCTCGCAAGATCATGGCTTGAGTGGGGTGAGGCTTTGAGTGAACCGATTCCGGGGTGCATCGTAGTCTTGTCTCGCGAAAATCCAACGGGCTGGAAGGGACACGTTGGATTTTTCCTCGGTCTTAACCAAGAGTACATACATTTGCTTGGTGGGAATCAATTAGACCAAGTACGAGAACATTCCTATACAAGAGACTCGGTGTTGGGCTATCGCTGGCCATCGAAGAGTGTGCTTTGACTCGTATTAAGCAGTACCTCCGGCGGGGAGGCTTACTCAAACTTAATTGAGCTTTAATTTTTCAATAATTCTGAGAAATGAATGCGAATCCATAAATTTTTGCCGCTTGTGGCAATGCCGTCGGTTGAAAGACTTCTCTATCCGGCCACTATTTTTATTGAGATCTGGCTAGTTTCCACGCGCGCTCGGAGAAAAAATGTCGATTAACTGATCGATCAAGTTGACGTCAATATTGGTCATGCCTGCGACATCGTCACATGGTTTGTAGGGATTTCTTCCGCACTTCCTTTTCTGCTTTTGCTTAACTATGGCCTAAGATTCGATGAAGACCAAAGATATATTAGGGATACTTTTCTGCAGCGCCGGTGCCACTATCGGCACTGTAGGTTATCGGCTGTTGGGTTTGGAGTGGTACTTTGGAGCCTGTGTTTTATTGGTCATCGGAGCTTGGTTAATTTGGGATGCCGCACGTGATCGAAAACTGCGCAGAGTAATCGATGAAGTTCCTGGCGACTAGGGCGATAGACATTACATTTCAGGCGCAAGTGCAACTGATGGTTTTGATGATGTTGGAAATCATGTCGATGGGTCTTAACTTAGCACTCAACATGGAATCAACGATACAGTCCATAATCCGTTTAGCCTGATCTTTGCCGAAAAAACTTCACTCCTCCCCACACCAGAAAGGCAAACCCCATGAGCAAACAAATTTACCTCAACCTGCCGGTTGCTGATCTGCCTAAGTCGCTTGCATTTTTCAAGGCACTCGGGTTTGCGGAGAATCCTCAGTTCGCCAGCGATGCGGGGGCCTGCGTGGTGATCAGCGATACGATTTTTGTGATGTTGTGTACGCGTGACCGGTTTCGTGACTTCACGCCGAAAGCGATTTGCGATACCAGCGTTGCGGTGGAAATGCTGATCAATCTGCACTGTGATAGTCGTGAAGAGGTCGATAGCCTGGTCGCCAGAGCGCTTGCAGCCGGTGGCTCAAGCTACGATCAGCCTGAGGACTTAGGCTTCATGTATTCACATAGTTTTGTCGACCCCGATGGTCATGGCTGGGGCCTGTTCCATATGGCTGCCACACCAGCTCAGGGCTGAACCCTGAGTGAGATCCACACGGCTCACACCTGATTCGTATGACTATTCCCAATTTTTTCAGCTCGGTGTTTTCACAAAGCGTCCAGATATAGCCTTAATGAGGCATGACTGAGATAAGATTCGGCCTAATATACAATCAAGCTTGAGGTGCATGTGACAGAGCGAAGCGATGTTTTTGCGTATTTCTGGGTTAAGGCGAGCAACTGCCCGGTAGAGGCCATCACTGCACAGCTACAGACTGAGCCAACGGACGTGAGGGTTCTCGGAGCATCCAGGTCTGATGACTTTCCGAAGATAAATCTGTGGCGCTTACTGAGTCCAATTCCACGTGGCGATGGTTTTTTGCAGGACCATATCGATGCGCTATTGGCTCGCCTCGAAACGTGCGCCGATGCAGTTGTTGATTTAGGAGCGAACTGCGAAATGGGTATCAGTTGTGTAGGCTACTACTATGGAACAAATCCGGGCTTGCATCTTTCTGCTACCCTGATTCAAAGGCTGGCAGCACTGCGACTTGCGGTTGATTTTGACTTGTATAACTTCGCAGGCGAAGACGCCAGATAATCTGTACCTGAAATGCATTCATAACGGTGGCTTGCTTGTCAGGCTTAAACTTGTTTATCGCATAAAGCAGGGAATATGGCTAAAGAAGCGCGGCCTTCATCCCCAAATTACTAAAAGCAAGTAAGCAGCAAGCGTTCGTGCCATGCCGAGCAATCGCTAAGGCCTACACAATGAATTTGATTTTATGTTGCAGGCTGACGTCGCAGGCGCCATATTTCCTGGTTGCCTATGACGCGGCGCTCAAGCAGGCCTGATTCTTCCAGGCGTCGAAGTGCAATAGTTGTGATCAATATCGATTCTGGAAGATCATTCCACTGTATCCACCATTGGTGAATGCCAATAGCAGTATCCGCGCTTGTCGGGGAGGTATGTAAATAGTTTTTGATTGAGTCGCACGCAAATTGAATTAATTGTTCATCCACTGTTGCGTCCGTTTAAAAGAAAATGCAATTTGATTTTTTCAAAAACACACAAAGAAATCGGGGCGTTTTTTTATTAAGTTTGAGTTATGAATTTTAATGTTTTGTAGGTAAATAAACAAACATTTTAAGCAAACTATTGGATCATAAATTGGATTGTTCCATACCCAGGATTTTATGCTTACGTACTAACTTACCAAATGCACTGCGATCTTGTCCCGCTATGCGCGCGGCTTCTGATAAGTTCCCCGCGCTTTTTTCCAAAGCCTGGCGCAGGTAGCGTTGTTCAAAGTCTGCAATTGCTTGTTGCTTCGCAGTTTTGAACGAATTCATGGTGTTTTCAACGGCAGCGCTGGTTTCGCCATTGAATATAATTTCCTGGCCTTCACACATCAAAAATTCCCTATGCATGACATTTTCCAGCTCTCGAATGTTACCAGGCCAGTCATATTGGGAGATAAACTCGATGGCGGAGGGGTGCAGCGTCTTTTTTGGAAGCCTGTACTGATGACTCAGTCTGGTCAGAAATGTTTGCGCTAACTCGATTGCGTCATCACCACGCTCGCGCAATGCGGGTAGTCGCAGCTGTAAAACATTTAAGCGATACAGCAAATCGCGTCGAAAAGCTTTTGCTTCCACCAATTGCTCCAGATTGGCATTGCTTGCCACGATCACGCGTACATCTGCTTTTCTTTCAATCCCGCTGCCGACACGGCGATAGGAGTGATCTTGTAAGAAGCGCAGCATAGATGCCTGTGCCTTGGGGCTTAAGGTGTCTACTTCGTCGAGAAACAGGGTGCCACCATTCGCTTCGCAGACCAGTCCAGGCGCAGTCGTTTTAGCGTCGGTAAATGCGCCACGCTCGTGACCAAATAATTCGGATTCGATCAGCGTTTCGGGAAGAGCACCACAATTGACCGGGATAAAAGGCTGGTCTCGACGCTTACCCAAATAATGCAGGGCACGGGCGGCAACTTCTTTTCCTGTACCTGTCTCACCCGCGATTAACACGGCGACATCGACACTGGCCATCTTCTTGATTTGGCTGCATACACCCAGAAATTTTTCGGATGAACCAAGCAAATTTAAACGTGATAAATCGTCCATGTACATCCTCTAAAAAACTAAGTCGAAACCTGACTACTCTTGTTAACGAGGGTAAGGCTTTGAAAGATGCTAATTTCAGTGTAAATCGTGTTCCGGGTGTCTTTGATTCACGTCAATAAGAGTCTCGTAATCGTTGATTTTGATCGAAAAGCCCTTGCTGAGATGCTATTTAGTTGTATTTAAAAACAATTCAAGATTACAACATTTTCCCGACGTCATGATAAATTTAATTTAATTACTCACAATATTCGTTCAATTTTGTCTATTGTTGTAGCTGGATACTGACTGACAATTAAGATTGTTAATGTAGTTGCTTAATTGCTTACTGCCATTAGCGAAAAACGTGCCAAGACTTTTATTGAGATATCAGAGTGCAAATGTGCCCATCCGTGACGGCTTAGATTTTCAACTGAGTCAGAGCGACCTGGTGGTTTGATTTGTACGGATCAAATACTGTGCTAGTCATTGCTTCGCCAGAATTGAAGGCTAATTGTTACTATTGGCGAAATGAACATCGTTAATCAGCGATGCTTCCCTGTACAGGGAAAATTTGCTCAGTACGTAGCTGGAATAAAGGCAATTGACATATAACTGACATGTCAATTACGCATCAAATAACCAGGCTATCGCTTAGTGTAGATTGCCGGTAAATTGGGGCAGGGTAGTCAGGGATGTTGTAAATGTGAACTTGTTATGCTGCAAACTTTAGCAATGCGGTACTATTCTTTCCCATTCAATGCACTTTTTAGACACTCGCTGTGCATCAACTCATTAGGCTTGGTTTTAAGGGAATTGATACGCGAATGAAACATCAATACTGGCTGCAATCATGATTGCAAAATTTGGTTTTATCTTGCTTACCCTGTTATTCGGGGCGCTGATGTTTGTAGCGGGTATATTGTCCCCGGATGACTGGCAGCGCAATGTCAAACACTGGTCAGCGTCCATGATGGCAAGCTTTGATAGTCCTAAAACCGATATCAAGCCTAAACCACAAAGCGCACAGACTTCAAGCCAGCCAGCAGGTAACTCAGCTGTACTACCCGCCAGCGCACCGGCATCCGCCAGCGCGGCTGTGCCTGCAAGCCATTAAGAAAATCTGCCGCGAAACTTGAGTGCTGGCTGCCCCCGGTCTTGCCAGCCTGCACAACCCATAGAATCAACAAAACACACCTTCACTTGCGCCATGCCTATGCTGGTAAAGTAAACCCAGCTCGAGGCGTCTTGCTTATCACGGGTGATAAACCACAGTGCATCACCGCTTGCCAAGCCCCAACTGCTAACGCGATACACCAGCAAATCAGCTTCACCTTGTGAGGTGACGATAGCGACTCTGATTTTTGCATCGCCCATGGTTGGCGTTTGATAAATACGTGCCATGCTTTGCTCTTCCTTTGCATAATCGGTGACTTAGCGTATACTCAATTGACTGCTTTGAACTGCTGGCCAGAATCTGAACATCGTCTTGTTGAGGGAGTTGAGAATGAGTGTAAAGCTAATACTAGGTATGCGCAATCAAGCGCACCGGGTCGACGTGGTACAGCCAAATGGCACGGGCAAACCGGTACTGGGCACAGCGCATCCGCAAGAAGATACCCGCCGCCAGGATGTACAAAAACAGTGGGGCAGCAGCACACAAAAACCACGTCCTCAGACCTTGGCGACCATTGATGAACCTCTGTCACAGCGCGCACAAACTATTTTGTCGTATCAGGTTGACGCACCGTTGCGGCAGCGGCTGAATACGGGAATGGGGCGTTTGGCGGATTCGCGTAAGCGTGCCGGAGAAGCGGAGACGGCGGCGTTGGTGCCATCAAAATCTTAAGTGGACAGAACAATTTTTAAAAATAATTATTACCACTCAAGGTCATTTTTTTCTGGTCAACGTAATTTGATGAAAAGTATCTGGTGTAGTGCCATTGCCATCGATATGAATATGGTATTTGCGTGACTGCGATTCGCCACTCGCGCTAAAACTACCTTCAACCTCCATACTTCCCCGTCGTTTTAGTGTGTGCGCGCCGGGATGTGCATCTTCCATTAAGCGACCAATGCGATTCTCTATCACTTTGTGTCCCGACAAATTCATCCTTGGTTCTTCATTGCTCAAATTTTCTTGCTTATTTGGCCCGCCAAATACATCAGGAAAAAAGTGCGACTTATGCGATGGCTGTGTAAAGCCAGGATTGACCACGTTGAATTTAGATAGACTTTCTCTTGCAGAACCTGGCTTTCGCCTTCGTAATACGCCCGACACAGTAATATGTTTTTCACCGCCGATGACAATGCTTTTATGTCCAAACCCCTTTAAACGGGTCATATCGCGTTGTAGTTTCCCTGCGTGATACTCCGCATGAGTGATCGTTTTGTATGAGATGTGAGCAATTTTTTTACTGCTTTTATTGAGTATGGATTTTCGTGTCCAATTTTCAGTATTTTTTGACTTTCCATTTGTCATTGCACGTCCTTTTTTAAAGTGCTGCCAAAATTATTGTTGTGCAGCGGCTTCTGAATGTGCTGCTTATTTAACTATGAAAATTAACGCCATTTCAGCTTCCTAAAACCGCTAACAATCGTCTTGTTTTTTCTGGTAATTTGTGCTGTTTCAAAATGACCTGAATTAATACCGTGTACGGGAATGGTCTGCTGAGTTGGCTCAGTCACCATTTGTACTGTCTTAATTTCCCGCTTTACCCCTGCCACTGATTTCTTCGAATTCCAGAGTGGATTGACGCTGGTCACTGTCTTTGTAGTTGGTATGCCATAGAATTTCCCATGCATGTCGGTGTCATGTGCAATGCGTGCCTTTTCAAATTGCTGACTCAAATGTTCAGCACCTTTCTGCGTTAATTCATAACGACCTGACTTAAGTAATAAGCCCATATTGTGAACAGGGCGTAAATGTGTAGACCGTTTATCCCAATCTCTTTTTAAATTAGCTGAATTTTTCCCTCGCCCGGAAAAGGTCGCATCAAAACCTTCTTTCGGATCACCTTTGACATCTTCGGCCTTGGGGCCAAAAGTCAGATTTTGCTGAACTTGAAAAAGTGCATTGGCATGATTACCCCCTTGATACAAGCTATCTTTTTTGATCTGTAAGCGGAACTTTTGTGCTGCTGACTGTTCGCCAGCAGTACCTGCCTCCAAACGTTGGATGCCAGCATTGACAAAACCAAGAAAGTGATCAGACACGGTATGATGAGCAGTTTCACTTTTATCCAGCGCTGGATTTCTATTTAAATGTCCTTTTTGAGTATCGACTCCACCACTCCAATCACCAGCTAAACGCCCGGCATTTTTATCGATAGAATCATTGATTCCTCCAACTTGCTTAACCTTTCTAATCAGGCCATGACCTTCATAAAAACTCCCGACTGCGCTCATAAGCTTTTCAGGTGTCTGGCCTTTCATTACTTCGCTCAATTCTCTCTTGGCTTGTCTGCGCGCCAAATGGGATCGGAATGCTTGTTGAATTTTGCTGGCGGCATTCAATTGCTTCTCCAGCCTCTTTGCCGCACGACGTTGAGAACCTGTCATAGGTTTTGAGGATCTAGATATGTGAGCTGGTCGTAGCACGAGTGGAGAGAGACCCTCAGGCGGCTTTCCTTGCTGCTGTTTTCTAGCCTGAGTAACCAAGGCATCTTTGCGCAGATTCGGTGCTGCCATGCGACTGCGCCCTTTATTTTCAATAGACATAATTTCTATCCTGGTTTGTTTTTTTGAGCATCACCACTTTACAAGCAACTGTTTTATGCTGGGATTGGTAGATGATGCCTTCATTTAATTTTCAATATCCCATGTTGTATTGCGTATTGGAAAACAAGTTATTGCTGGAGAAAGAGCGAATGACTAAGACCATGTCAAATGCAATATTCCTACCTTCAAAAATCGGATAAATTCGTTCCCATAAAGTCATTCATGTGAAACTTATGGGGCGTCCCATGTCGTTGCTTTTTTTCTTACAGACTCGGCAGACACATCACCATATGTTTTGGTATCAATATCTGTTGCACGTCGACTACCGCTTGGTGTGTGCCACTCGGGAACCAATTCATGCTTGTGTAGCCGATTTGTACGATTTGTCGATGTCACAGGTGGCAACGGTGTGGTAATTTTCGGGCGCCCGTCACTGAATTCAGTACGATTTTCATAGATGTTGGTGGTAGTTGTAATCTCACCGATGGATAAGCCACGCGGCCGTACACCGCCAGGCACACTCGCTGCCATGTCAAATTCCCGTGCATAGGTGTTTCGGGTGCTACTGGTTCCTGTCAAATGTCTTGTTGTTGTTCCTTCCTCTTTTGCTTTTTTAGTGGCAGCATTTCTGATTTGGCGTTGTTCCTGAGTGAGGTTTTTTGGCATAATTAATTTTTCATATTTGATGAAGTTCGGTTTTAAATTTGAGTCAAAAAACGCTGAGAAAGATATAGGTAGCCCTCCAGTCTCAACTGCATCAGGACACTTCAATCGTTACTTAAATTTGAGATTTTCATTGGGTTTATAATCTTTGCCTATCCGTCGCGCCAAGCCAGCACGTGACTTATCAAGCGAACCCTAAGGTGCTATAGCCGCCGGAGTTCACGGAGCAATAACCACTTATCTATGATGAAAAGTGCCACAATTGCGTGATTCAGCACAACGTTTTGGCCTTCGCCTAATCGTTGTCAGAGTCATCCGAAAAATAGCCCTCACTACGTAGCCTTGCATTTTTTGCGCGAGTCAGCTCAATCCCCGTCTTTTTGACGGTGTGGAAAGCCCGTGCCCCCGTCGCATATGTCAGTTTTTCTTTCGATCGCCTCGAGGCAGGAGCTGCTTGTGGAAATGCATTTTCCACAGCCTCTAGTTTCGATTTCCCTCCATCACTTTTATCCGGTAGTTTTTCTGCTTCGCGCAACGCCGCCCTAAAACCCTTGTGTGCTGAGGGATGTCTTTGTTGTTCCGCTATACCTATTCCCATCAAGTGAGCAGCAATGCGTTTTTGGTCTGCTGATAAGGTACTCACGTTAGCCTTTTTCATAATTCGATATTTTTTCGAACTGAACATCCGTTTATTCTCGTATTCAACGAGCTTTAAGGTGTCTTTTGAGGCCCTTCCTACCAGTTGCAAATATGATCCGTCGGTTTTACTGATCGCTGTAGAACCCTTGAAATTTTTTTGATTTGTGCTGGCAAAACCCCCAGCGCCTCTCGCCTTTCGCAGGGTGACAGGGCCAAACGCCGTCGTGTGAATTTCATTCTTGACGATGATTTTGCGATTATTCGCACGCAGCTCCGCGCCTAGCATCCCGGTTTTCTTCCCCGCACCGCTACCCGTAGCCTTTTTTGCATCAGTCATTTTTTTCATATACTCGTCATGTCCTAATAATAGGGAACACATAAAAATCGGGTTCAGCCGACAGTCCCCATGAACATTCAGCCATGCACCTCAAAAAAGGCAAATCGCCAAATTTAACATTCACGAATCACGCGCCCAGACAGCAAGTTGTGCTGCCATGATGTGCTCCCGATGAACCTCAATGTTTATTGCGTTTCAACCTGCGCTTCTAAACCCAGCATCTCAAAAATATTTAATTGCCCATTCAAACGTAAAAATAATTCCTGATACAGCTCCACCGTATTTAAGCCGCCCCATTCGGTGGCGCGTCTGACCAGATAGGGCACCGGGCTGTGCGGTTCCAGGCGCATGAGATATTCAGCGGATTCAGCCAGGCGTGCATAGGCATCGGCCCTGTCCTGGATGGCGCCATGTGGTAAGGACAGCTCAGTCATCCGGCCAGCGATGCTGCCTGCTGGCGGTGCGACTGCTAACTGTGCGACGGCTGCATCGTTAGGCGGCGTGGCAGCACGCACACCACGCTTATGCAGTTCAGCCTCGATCGCCGCTAATATCTGTTTGAGCATGCCACCCATTGCCGCCATGCTGGGCGAATCATCGCCAAATAGCTGATCCAATGTCACTGTGAGTGCCTCGATGCCGTTGACAGCGTCACTCAAGATGTCGCGCATAGCGGTATAGATGGTGGTGGAGGTGGCGGCCATGCCGCTGTTAATGTCGCTGCTGCTGACACCTTCTTGCATACTTTCAGGCGCTTTGTTTTGATGAGACTTAATTTGCTCATGACGGCGCGCCAGCTCCAGATCGGACCAACTGTATTCAACTGGACGTCCGGTGGCGGTGATGGCTACCTGGCGCAAGCTGGTTAAGAGTTTATCGTTCACCCAACGGAAGATATTGGCACGGTATTCGAGATCCCCGTCGTCAGCCTTGGGATACAGATTGTCCCAATAGCGCAGGCAGAGGTTTTGCAGCAAATGCATGCAAGCGGCAATGCCGGCAAAACCTGTTTGCTTAATTTGGGCTTCCAGCAACCAGGCCGCCAATTGCAAATCTTTACTTTCAGTCGCGAGAGACTTAGCGCAAAGTGCTGCCGCATTTTTCCAGTCGGCGCGCTTTAACTCGTATTCCCAATGACCTAAGGGCAGACTGGCATCATCCTGGCGCCGCGCCTGTTCTATGGCGCTGTAAGAACTGCTGCCACGCAGGGCGCGACCGGCCGGTTGGCTGGCTTCCACTGGTGCCAGCAAAGCGTCCAGCGTAAGACCAAGATGTTCTTCAAAATAGGCGCTGGCACTTGCTTCAAATGGAGTTGACATGATGTTTCCTTTAGTTTTACGTTTAAGGGGCAGAGCGGGGGAAACCAAGCGGTGGCTTGATACTGACTGGCGCAAAGGTTTTGGGGTCCTTGCCACTCAGATTGAGTCCGACATAAACACGGGCATTGCTCTGAGTAAGTTTGCCGGGCGTGCCGGTATTGCTGACGATGGGTACTAAAAATTCCAGCATCAATTGATTCGGATTACTGCTGCTGGCGCTAAAGCCATTTTGTGGCTGATGCCGTTCTATCATGCGCAGCAGGGCCCATTCGCCACTTTGCGCATACGAGGCGGTAGCACCCTCAGCTTGCAAATCGGGCTGTTGCACATCATTGGCAGGCAACCATAGGGAACCGCTGGCCCAGGTGAGATCGAGTACAGTCGCTTGTCCAAAGGCCCAATCCAGGACATTCGTGCGTCCCGGGTAGGTCGCCGATTTACTGCCTGAAGTCAGTCCCCAGGCCACGATCTGGCTACTGCCCTGGGCACTGGTCTGATTCGTATTGAAGGCGATGCTCAGTTTGATCGGCTGACTGACTAAAGTTGTGTCATCTGCGTTCGTGCCGGTGCTGGCAGTTGAAGCCGTCGTTGCGGGCGGATTGGCGTCGAGATTGAGCGTGCTCTGGAAAAATTTTGCGCTTGTGTCGAGTTGACTCAGGAATTGACGCGCCGCATTCCAGTAAGCGCCGCTTAAGCCTTGTAATGACTGTTTCAGAGCCGCACTCTGCCCGGCATAATCGGCAAAGAAATTGCGCGTCGTACTGAGACTGGCGTCGCTGGACGAGAGTGGTCCAAAAGGATAGCGACCAGCCAGTTCACGATTAAAACGCGCAGCTAAATCATTGTAATTATTTAAGGCCAGCGTATTGCGATCACCGCTGCAATTGGCTTGAATCTGGGCTTCCAGCTTTTGTCTGTGCATAGAGAACAGGTCATTGCCATAGTCGGCCGGTGTATATGCTGCCAGCGTTTTGCTGCAATTGCTGACGTCCAGATTGGGCATTTGTTTTAAAAACAGATTGTTCAGTTGCGCAACCTGACTGGCAGGATCTTTGAATTGAATCTGGCTATTCAGTTCGTTGACGGTATTAGTCCAATAGCTGGCGCTTTGGGTATTGCTGCGCTGTGCGTCATTTGGACCACTGCTTTGCGTGAGATAACTCAGGAATGGCGTAGCGTATGAGGCCAGTACCTGGACTCTGCTCAGCTGGCGCGTTAAGTAATCATTGATGACCGGCACCGGACCCAGATCAAACAGCGGTCCGCCGCCGCTATTGGCTTTGCTTTCATATAAGCGGCTGAGCTCATTTAAGTTCTGAACACGTGCCAGACTATCGCTGCTGTAATTGCGTATGCATTGACTGACTTTCGTGTCGCTGGCAGTAAAGCCCAGGGTCTTGTAACTTCCTTGCAGTTTCAACAGGGCGTCTTTCACAGCACCGAAGGCGCTGCTTTCTTGTGCCAGCGCCAGGTCTATGCTGGCAGCAGGATTGACTTCCAGCTGGCTTGGTTTTGCTTTGATCTGGGCATCACGCAGATTACTGTTGAGTACACTTTCCAATTGATGCAGGGCGATACGCTGATACAAAGGAGACTGACTGCTGGTAGTGGCTGGTGTAATTTTGCCTGCACCGGCTGGCATTGTAAGGCTCTGTATAAACTTATCGTATTCGGCGACATAGTTGTTCGATAAGCTAATCTGCGTCGTGTTCCAGCCAGCTACACTGGATGAACATAAAAAGTCCTGCGTTGGTTCGACTTGCATGAAATTGAGTACCACCAGTGCATTCAGACCCACCATCTCGCTGGCTAATTTTGGATTGAGTGTCAAGGTATCCGGCTGACCGATGAACAGTGAGCCATAGGGCGCTAATTGCATGCCTGAAAGCGTAGCGATATTGGGTTCGTAGCAATTGCTTTGGTTGAAAAAAGCGCTCATTTTTTTCAGCGGTTCTGCCGGATAGTTAAACCCAAGCAAAAGATCATTGCTAGTGCCTAAGCTGATTTCAATATCCTTGCATGGATTGCTGCTGTTTGATGAATTCGCCCACGCCGTACTCACCCAGGTCAGCCAGGCAGAAAAATCACGGGTACTCGATAAAAATGGCGGCTTCAGCGCATTTAACTGTTGCGACAGCTCTTTGCCGGAAGTGACTTTGGCATTCATTTGCTGATGTAACTGATTGGACAAATCTACCAGCTGATCCGCCATGCGCGGCCTGAAATTGTCCGGTAACTGAACTGGGCTTGGATATTGTGCCTGCAGTACGGCGGCCATTAACACACCCTGATCCTTATGCACTTGTTTTGGCAGCTCAGCCTGATAGGCATAATGGGTTAAGGTCAGAAAAGGTTGCAAAGACGGCAGATTCTTCAGGCTTGCATTGAGCGTGCTGATGCGCTGGAAAACAGCCAGATTTTGTTCAAACAAGGCAATATTGTTTTCTGTTTCTAGCAGATTTTTCCTGGCCAGTTCAAAGGCCAGACTGGAGCCATTCGGCGCGTTGCCGGTACTTGGTGTTGCAGCCTGCTGCAGGGCTTTGGCACGTTGTTCCAGACGGCAGGCAATACCTGGCAATACCACTCTTTTTAAGGCGCCATTGGCGATTTGCTTCACAACTTCAGGGCTGACGCGATGGTCAATCCATGAAACAGGAATGGAAAGATACCAGCTGTTTTTTTGAATAGTCGCGATTTGTTCCAAGGCTTTATAGACAGGCTCACGCGCTATGCATTGACCTGGTAACAGAATTTTTTCCTTGGTTTGCTGTTCGAGTTGTTGCAGCAGCGCTAAATTTGCTTGCAAGCTCGCGTTCTTCCCGCGCAAGTCGAGTGTCGCCAGACCAAGACACAATGCCAGTGCAGAAAATGTCACCATGCCTGCGATCTGACAGCGGCGGATCAATTGGTTACGCGATAACAGTGCCTTGCGGTTAGCTTGTCCCAGATAGGGTTCGGCCAGGATTTTTTCAGCGATGAGGTCGTGAATAAAGGCAATATCACTGCGTGGCAGTTCGCCATTGGGTATCGTGATCTCGCCTTCCTGAGTAGCCGTGTCAGCGCTGATCTGGCCAGTAAAATACAGTCCCCGGAAAACGCTTCCAGTTTGCCACGCAGAGGAGTGAAAAACGATAGATAAGAGATGCTGCAGTGGTACGCGCAATTGCTGAAAATGGCGTGGAAACAGGAAGAATTGATCAACCTGACTGGCGCTAATCTCTGTGCTGTTGCCTGCTGCCTGGACTTGTAATTCTTTGAGCCGTTCACCGATACTGTCAAAGGCAACATCGGTCAAGCTCTCAATATTCACGGATGGGGGCAGATCCGGTGCCGACCAGCCAAACATTTCCTTGCGTACGGCCTTGTCCTGGATGCGCCAAAATTCGCTGAAACCCACGATGGTATCGGTCTGGCTGATTACGACATACACGGGTAAGGAAAACTGAAAACTTTGCTCAATCTTTGATAGTTGTGTACGTAGATTTGTGGCAAGTGCGAGACGTTGTTTTCCATTCGCGTCACGTAAGCTTTGTGCCGAAATCACCAGAACAAGCGCATCCAGGGCGCGCTCAGGACGGACATTCAGCAGCTTTTTGAGTACTTGTTCCCATTTGAGGCCAGTTTCACTGTCGGCTGGTGCAGCGGGCAGCTTACCGTCAGGATCCAGGACGACTCCTTTAAAGCCTGTCCGGGTTTCTAAAAAACTCAGCTTTGTATCGGTAAAAACGAGTTGTTGCTGGCTTGCACTTGGGATCTGCCAAAGCCCCGGCATCAGCGAGGACAGTAAGCTCGATTTACCCGCTTGTTCCTGACCTAAAACCAAAATCCATTGGCGGTCATAGAGCCATTCACGCCGATAAAAAAAAGCGATGAATTCCTTGAATACAGCAGCCCACCGTTGACTGAAGGCGAGCCCTTTGAGTCTTTTTAAAGGCACAGTCAAAGGCGGCAATTTTAGCGGTTTGCGGGCACGCCAAATCAGCAGCCCGAGCAGCAGGGCGACAAAAGTGGCGAGTCCGGCGATCAGATAAAACGGCGTGTTCACAAATGACTCCTATAACTCATATTGCCATGTGGCGGCTAACTCGAAAAATGTCGGTAACTTCTGTCAATTTAAAATTTGTCCGGCGAATACACATTCCAAAACCAAATCAACGTCGATAGCAACAGGTAGCCAATACCAAGATGCCTGAGCCAACGTATCCAAGGTGCCAGCGGTGCGATACGTTGATCTTTTCCGTCCGTGATCTGCTGTTGATAGGCCTGTATAAAAACATGCTGTGCTTCACTGCTGACACGTCTTTCTCCGGCGATGGCAAGCAGACGTTTTCGATATTCGGCTAGCTTAGCCATGCCATGTTGACCGCGGTGCTTACCTTTGAAGCCTAGCTGTAAGATCAATAAAAATACGCTGGCTAAATCCGCATCTAACGCGGTGCATTGTTTGGTGTTGATTAAACGGTCGGCCAGATCAAAAAATTCTTGTCCGGCGCGGCAGGTGCCAAACATTTTCTTTTCAAGAGGAGAATTGACCCATGCGTCCTTGCCCGGCCAGTCTAATTCCAGGATGAAAATGTCATCCGCCAGTGCTGCCATCGCGTACAAGGCTAATTTATGCATCCTGATTTGTGCGTCGCTGGCATGGCGTCCAAACTCCAGATATTGCTGGCGCAACAGCGTGAGCAGACGTTGGCTGACCGCATCCACCAATGCGTTGATCGCCTCATCGGTTTTATAGCTTTCATCAGTACCCTGAAGCCTGGAGGTTGCTGCAAGCTGTTCATTTCCCTTATTCAAATAAGCAGCTAAGCGATGTTCGTTCTGGGCTTTTTTAATGTTTGCCACTTCTTCATAAAAATTGGCGCAGCAAGTCAATAGCATGGAACCTGATGCCTTGGGCACATCATCGTTGTCAGTCCATTGCAGGATTGGTTGTTGCTTGTTCATTTTTTTAGTTGCTGGCGTTGGCGTTATCGCGGGGCAGCTTGTGATGCAAATAGATCGCTGCCGGCATATTTTTATCGGATTTTCCTTGTATGAATAAAGACTGATCGGGCGCAAACAAGTCTTGCTCAATGCCGACACCCAGCTCCACTTTCCGGTTTTGGATGGTGAATAAATCGGCTAGGGGAGGCAGTTGCCGACGCTGAATTTCATCTGGCGTGAGTTGGCGAACCTGAGCCCCTGGAATACGTTGCCTGCGCAATTGTGATATCAACATGCCGCTTGCAATGTCAGCTTGATTCAACCAACGGCCGATATCTTCAAGTGACTGACCGTGGTGTGGTTTAACTTCAATAATTAAATCGTCTTCCCAACTTACGGGCAATTTACGTCCAAAGCCGTAGTCGCCATGCGCCTGGAAGGGATGCACTTCGTAGACTGGTTTAGGCGCGCTCAGACGTTCCTGTTCGATACGTTGCATTTCCACTGCCAGCGTTTCTTCGATATAGCGCCATGCTGCCTGGAATTGCGGCAAACAATCGTCATGCTGATAGGGCAGCAGTTTCGGTGGCAGCGGACTTTCTGCAAACATGGTCATGCAAGCAATCAAAGGTGCCAGCGCCTGATACAAGGCTTGCGGGTGGCAGCTGGCTTCTATCGTCATGGATAAGCCTGGCAAAGCGCTCGCTAAATGGCGTGCAACCAGCTGATTGCGCACACCGCCTATAGTCAACTTACCGTCTTTATGTTTGCCACTGGCTTCATTAAATAATTCTTCCACCTTGCCCCACCAGCTTTCGTGTTTATTGCTGATCAGACTGTGTAAGCAGTGTGTACCGAGATGCGAGCTGGCTGACAGGCGCAACATCGGTGGCAGGTAAGTTCCTATACGCAGGATGCCAGCGGCATCACGTTCTACTTCCAGCAGTGGGCAGGCACACTGGCCAGTGGAAGGCGAAAGCCGGCTTAAGACCAGTTCATAGCGCGTTTGCAATCGTGGTACCGTAATGCCACTCTCGCCGGTGTTTTCATCGACAGTGAGCTGGCCGATTTGCGAGTTGAAACGTCGGTCCTGGTCACTTTGACGCGCCGCACAGGGGCCGCGTTCCGGCACCAGCAGCCATACACGCATAGGCGCCTCACCGGACTTACAGGCGCTGACATTGAGTTGCAAGACTGGCTCAGGCTGACGCGGAAAATTTCCCGGGTGGGTCAGGGAAGTGCCATCTGGCAGTACACATTCCAGTTCATTGATGACGACGTTCTCTTTAATTAACTCCACTTTCATGTGCAACAAACCCCAATAGTGCGGCGTGATGCAGCTCAGACGGTGGCGCAACTGTTCATGCCAATAGATATCGTTTTGTTGCAGATGTTGCGGTGAGAGCAACATGCCTTCCGACCATTGCACGGCATCGGGTAAGGGTAAGGTTTTCATGCTGTTGATCCTTTCAGTCCAAATTCACCTGCTGGTCCGGCTTATTTTGCAGTTGGCTTACTAAACAAATTTTTAAATAAACCAAGCGGTTCTTGTCCCTGTACCAGAATCGTGTCAGGCGTAAGTTGAATCACTACACTGCCATACGGCGTCAGGTTGGCCATTAACTGTCCCCCTGGTTTGACATAGTTGGCATAGCTGTAGACGCCTATCGCTTTTTTATATCGCTCCGGGAAAGCGCGTTCTTGTGGCAAATTAAGTGTGCTGATGGCCGGTATTTGCAGTGACAACACATCCAGCGAGGTCGCCAGGCTGGCCATTAATGCGGCTTTCTGATCAAACCAGTCCGAACCAGTTTTCGGTAATAAAGGCAGTGCGTTGCTGTCATAGACAAACACCAGATCCAAGGCGGTGGCGGTATTTTGGTTAGCGTTCACCGCAGCCTGAATTTGTATGCTTTGCAAACTGGTCGATGGCAGCTTGGTGGCGCAGCCGCCTAAGGCCAGACCTAACAAGCTAGTTGCCATCAAACCCAGCAGCGTATTTCCAAGAGGGAGGGAGTGAAGTTTCATGGTCAGCTCAGCAAAAGCACACGGAATTGGGCAGGTGTCAGAGAAAGGCCGGGCGTGTTTGGCAAGATCCCGTTTTGTCCGGTCAGACTGGTTAAACGTGTACCGAACACACCACCCATCAGGGTCTTAAAACTGCCGAGCAAAGCGCGGTCCGGCCCCATGATCAGATTGGAAATCAGACCCGTCAGTACACCGGCCTGATCACCATTACTGATGGTTCCCATGGTGATCAGGTTTTCGGCCAGTCCTCCGCCGACTATGACGTTCGGCACCGATGGAATATGGGTGGTAGACAGGGCTATATTCGGAAAGGGCACAGGGATGGCTAAGGGCGGTGTCTTACAGACATCCAGAAACCCCAAATTGAGGACGCCGAGATTGGTATTGGCAAACATCATGACTCCCTGTGCTAAGTGAATTAATCCTTATCCGTACGGATAAATTGGTATTGCTGAATCGAGCTACTGAATTGCGCTGCTGACTCAACCCATGCTGATGCGTTCAGCGTCGATCTTCACATCCTGTTCAGCCGTGACACTGGCTTGTTTGCCGTGCAGACGTAAGACTTGTCTGACATCGAGTAAGTATTGTTCTGCCTGGCCAATGTAATTCCGTACGTTCTGCACTAAGGATTCGCTCACCGTTGTGAACAGATTGCGTGCCGTCAGGCGCAACACACCGGTGCTGGCGGTTACGTCGACATCGCCTAAAGCCCGCAAAGCAAGGCTATCAAAGGCGTTGACCTCGACCTGCTGCTGCATAATCGTCAGTTGTTTCATGCCGGGGACCGACAGGCAAGCAGAAACGCTGCGCGGTCTATGGAGCAAGTGAACGATATAGGTATCGCCCTGTTTCGCCATGGCGACCAACACTTTGTCACCGGCGATAGGTTTCAGTAAGCACGACACAGCGGGTTGAGCCAGACGTCCATCGTCGAGTAAAAAACTGCCATCCTGCATTTCCACAGCGACGCAGGCTTCGGCCCACACCGGGCTGTTGGGAACGGGGGAGGACGAGGTCTGGGTTTTTGGGCTAATTTTCATCATGTCTGCTCCGTTGAAAGGGTTCTGGCTTCAGCTGCCAAGAGCTCAGGGTCGGTGTACCAGGTATGCTTGCGATCCGCCGAGTCAAAGCTGCTGTCGTGTAGTTCTGTATTGTGAAAATTGCTGTAAGCAAGTTGGGTGCGGTCAAACACCAGCTCGTTGCCGCGCACATGATCGAAGCGGCAATAGCGCATGTCGCTGCCAAAAAAATTGGTTTTGTTCTGCAGGCTTTTAGTGAACACGCTGCCGTTTAGATTAGCCTGCCGGAACTGGCAGTCGTTCATCCTTGCCTGTTGGAAGATGGCATTTTCAAAATTTCCATTCGATAAATCGGCTTCTGCAAACTGTGCTTGCTCAAATAATGAACGTGCCGCCTGAATGTGCTGCATGCGGGTTTGTTGGAATTGCGCTTGCTGGCAATTGCTTTCGGTCAGATTGACATGCGTTAAATCAGCCTGATTAAAATTGGCTCCGCGCAGCATGCAGCGTTCCAGTTGAATACCGTGTAATACCTTGCCTTGCAGATTGGCGTTCATTAACACTGCCGTGTGTGCAGTAAGGCCATCCAGTTTGACGCTGCGCAGATCGAGGTCATACAACACAGCCTGGTCAAGTCTCAGGCGTGAAAAATCAGCGTTTTGTACGACACAACGATTGATCGCCGTGCGCTCAATGATGGCATCCTGAAAAACGGCATCGCTAAAGTCGCACATGCTGATCATACTTAGTAGCAAATGCGTTTTGCTCCAGACCGTAGCACGGCAATCGCAATCGATTAAGCTGATCGTTTTAATACGTTGTGGTGGCAGCGTCGCTTGCTGCATCTGGCAACGGACAAACGTGGTATTTCCCAACTGCGCCGCGCTGAAATCAACACCACTCAGCTTACAGTCTATAAATTTGGCTTCGTTTAAATCACAGTTGCTCAGTAAGGCATCTGTCAATACGCAGTGATTAAATACCGCTTTCTGCAGGGAGCGGCCACGTCCATCCAAACCGTGTAAATCGGCTGCGTCTATCGGGCGTCCCAGACGCAGACATTTTTCAATTTCTGCCCAGCTCATCATGCGACTCTCCTTTGTGGATCAAGCCGGACTTGATCCAGACAGGCACCGTCCAGCTTCGCGCCTGTGAGATCGACCTGTACCAGATTGGCGGCCCGCAAATTGGCGTCACTGAAATCGGCTTTGCGACCTAAGGCCCGGAAGAAATCTGCCTGCCCGGCGTCGACCCGGCACAGTTTGGCATTCATGAACAGGGAGCTGGAGAACAGACCCATACTCAGCCTGGCATCACTCAGATCGCAGCTGCCAAAATCACATTCCAGAAATTGCGCATCCGTGAAGTCAGCAGCGATGAAAGACGCGCCGTGCCAGCCACACTTACTGGCTTGCGCCTGACTAAAATCAGCCTGAGAAAAATCAGTTTTTCCGCCGCCATAAGCACGTAGCAAGCTAGCCTTAATCCAGATGCTGGCGTGTAGTCTGGCATCCATGAAGACCGCCTTATGCACTTGCGCGCCGCTGAAATTTGCCTGTTCCAGACTCGCCTTCAACAGTATTGTCTGATCCAGCTTGGCATGTTGCCAGGAGCTATGATCGGCGCGGGCTTCGAGCAATGTGCTACGGCTGCAATCAGCACGATCCAGGCAAGCGTGGCTTAAGTCTATCTTTAGAGCCAGGCAATCGCTAAGGTCTGCATCCTGCAAATTCGCTTCTGGCCACACGGCATCAATCGCTCGAGCCTGGTTGAGCTGCGCATAGTCAAAGCAGACAGCTGTACCATGGGACAGGCAGAGATTCGCATTGCTTAAATTGGCGTGGCTGAAGTTGGTTCCGTTGATACTGGCTCCGGTTAACACCGCGCCGCTTAAATCAGCACCGCTAAAATTAGCGCCGTCCAGCAGGCATTGCTCTAACATGATCTGACGTAAATCCGCGCCAGAAAAATCAATATTGCGTAAATCGGCACCAGCCAGATCGCGTCCTGCCAGACAGGCACCGCCAGCTTGCCATTGACGCACCTGCTCACCCAGCCAGCTTGCCACCTCAGGCGACATGGCTTGCGCCGGTGCCGTAGGCTGCGGTGCAGCGTTGCGCGCCTGACGTTTTTGCTGCGCTTGTTGTAGCAGTGCGGCGTGAATGCGCTTGCGTTCGGCCGAATTACTCTGGTCTTGTTGAGCGATGTCCAGGACGCTCATTAATTCTGCTAACTCAGCAGGCAAGATGGTGTTGTGCTGGTCTTGCGGTAATAAGTCATAGGCTGGCACACTGGCCAATTCCAGTGCAGCGTTTTGTTGTGCTTTCATGTCAGCTGCGGGTGGCGCTGGTGGTGTTGGCAGATCGGCGAGTTGAAGCTTCAGATCGGCAAGCCTGGCATCACCATCGACCTGTGCTTGCGCCGCCACGGCTTTCGCTGCCGCCACCACGCTACTGAGATCGAAATCACCTTCTGCCAGATCATGTTGGCTAATGCTGGGCAGCGCCTGAATGTTGGCTTGCGGGGCGACATGACCGGGCAAGGGCTCTATCCCGCATTCGGCCCAAAAATCCTGCTCCATTTCATCCAGCAGCGCTTGCTGTTGCGCGGCTCTTGCCGTCGTTTCTTGTTCGATCAACGTAGCGCGTTTGCTCAGTTCTTCCGTACTGCGGGCTGGAGCCAGTTGGGACTCATTAAAGGCATGCAAGGCAGCGGTTTCTGGATCCATACGTAGCGCAAACACTTGTTGATAGTGTTCCAGCGTTTTGTCTTCTCCTGCAGCTTCATAAGCAAGCATGATGGCCTGGACATCTTGTCCATCAATATCCTGAATGGGGGTTTGGCCGTGATAGATCGCCACACCGAGTTGCTGTTCCGGGAAAAACCATACCGTATCCATTTGCATCCTTACCGACTGCGCTTGTTCAACCGTACAATTTTTTTGCAGTACAAAGGCGCGTACCGTGGCGTTGGGCAAAGTCCCTGCTATGCAGCTCAGTTCTGGATGCATACCTTCCAGACGATATGCCTCACCGCCACTAAAATGCTGTGGCATCCATTGATCGACAGGTGCGGTATTAAATACCGACCAGTCTACGTCTTTCGCCAGTCCGGGGGCGTGATGATCCAACCAGTCCTGATTGAAGGTGCCGTGCTTTTCTTTACGCGGACTCCAGGTCATGTCGATAGGACCAAAGCCAGCTGGCGCATACTGCTTCAAGGGTGATTTAATCGGCGTTTCCGGATATTCGATATTCGGCATAGCACCATGATTTTTACCAAATAGCGGCCCCAGCAGTTGACCGGTGTAGCCGCAGCCGATGAGATTGGCGGTGTGATTCGCTGCACCGAAAGCGCGTTGATACACCAGTGGCATCTGAGTGAAGCTTTGTGGCTGTGAAATCTGATACAGCGGCAATAAGCTATATACCCAGTTGCGATCACCCAGTACGCGCAGCCGCTTGTCTATGCTGCCAACGCAAAGCCGTACTTGCATTTCGCTGACTGCTTTTCCGCCAGGAGCAAAGGCGGATCCTGCCACCAGTACCTCGCTATGTGTTTTGGGCATGACTTCGTCAATCGGACGGCCCAAGGGCAGGGCGGGAACAATGCGCGGCCATTGAATATTTTCAACTAAAAAACGTGTCGCGTTCTTTTGTCCGAGTTGAAAAAAACCGAGTGCGCTGATTACCAGAAAGTCCTGTCCCTGAAAGCGATAGGGCTTTTGCAGTATGCCTAAGGTGAGCGGTTTGATGATTTTCATTGTCTGCTCACAGAAAAAGTTGGATTGCAGTCAGAATTTTCATCGCCGGCCCACTTAATTTGAGTTCCGTGACCGCTGGTCCAAGCTTCAATTCGGATGCTGATCCCCACAGTTCAATCGAGTTACTGGAACCCTTGATAGACATAGAATTCGATTGGCCGACGATGTCGAGCGAGTTACTCATACCTTTCATCGACATGGAGTTCGCAACGCCTTCAATAGAAACCGAGCTGGAGACGCCGGTAAGCGACGTTGAGGTCGACATGCCTGTCAAATTGTTGCTTAAGCTGGCGCCAGTCAGTGCAACGCTGTTGCTCATTCCCGTAAGCGAGTTACTGCTGCTCATGCCGGTCAGCGACATTGAGCTCGTCATACCAGTCAGTGAGGTGTCGTCAACCAGGGCCCGGAGTGATGTCGATGTGCTCATCCCGACCAGCGTGGTGTCTTTTGTCACCCCGGTCATGTTGACATTGACGGCGGCGCCCGTCAGTGCTGTGTTGTTGCTGAGCGCAAGCACGGTATTGTTCATGCTGAGTCCGGTCAGGCTGCTGCTGACGCTCATGGCGGTAAGTGCATCTGAGGTATTGATACCGGCAATGATGTTGCTTGAGGTGGTATTGCCATTATTCAGCGAGCTTGAAAATGTATTGCCATTAACCGTGGTGTCAGTAGTGATTTTCCCGTTATTGGTCGTGCTATTGACCGCATCACCAGTCTGGGTGCTGGTATTGCTGGAGTCTGCATTGATGGTGGAGATAGTCGTGACCTTCCCATTTTGGGTCGATTCAGAATACGTCGTTCCGGTAGTGAGGGCATGGCTTTCGCTTTTGCCTGTCGTTGAGTTGGAATACGAGGTGCCGATATTGCTGAAGCTTGATGTCACCGCGGCGTATTGACGTGAGTAGCTTGAGCCAGATGATTCGGATGCGCTGGAGATATCTGCAGCGCCGCCATATGGCCCCCATAATTCTGCTGCATTCGGGACAAAGCTGGTCGCGACACTTTCTGCTACCGAAAAGCTATAACTGGCGCCTTGAGAGTAGCTGCTGTCACGATACAGTCCAGTATTGTATTTATTGAGTATGATGCCTATCGCATTCGGTAAATCGGCCTGTGAGTACTGACCGAAACTGATGTTGTTGGCGTCACCGTAACTGGTCGAATAATTATTCCCGACCCGGGTACTGGCGTCCCACCCGGTAGGCATAATGCATTTGCTGCCGTCGGTAGCAATCACGTTTTGTATTTCCGGCAGCTCGGATTCATCCTGTGCGCGGCTCACCATGACTAAGGCGCCGACTTCCGGCACGGTGGTCATACTTGATCCCAATTTAACGAAGACCGGCGTTTGGCCGTCCGCATCGGTGCAAAAATTTACATACACCCCAGTTGGCTGGTAGAGCGGTTTAGGGCTATTGTTATCGCGGAACGAACTATGTTCCGGTGAGAAGTTAGCGGGCAGAAAATGGGTCCAGTTACTTGGTTCCGGGTCGCCGCTATAGCCGATTACCATGGCCAGCAAATTGCCTTGCTGGGTTTCCTGCATAGAAAATTTACTGATCAAACCACTGGCCTTTGTGGCCTGGAATTCGTTTTTATATTCACCATCAGCGGTCGCCGTATGTTTTACCTGGGTCAGTACAAAGTCACAGTCGGCAAACGAAGGGCGTACGATTTCCGGATGATTCAAACGGTCTTGCGGTGTCGCCTGGCTGGCGATGCTACCCAAGTGGAATTGATGTCCTGCCCGGAAATGGGGACAAAAACTGGTGCCGGAAAATTGTATCGATTCTGCTTCGAACGCCGCGCGTGCTGCTTCGGTATAGTCGAGCACCTCATCACCCGTATCGCCATATTGATAGGATTTAAAGAGGTAGAACGGCAAATCCCCGGAATTCAGTGCCTTTTGTGCGGCATCAGAATGAAATGTCAGCAAGGGCTGTGATTCCCATGTCGCATATTGGCGTGTGAAAATGCCATTAACAGAACTGCTGCTGAGTGAGCGTTGATAGCTGTACTGAGTAATCACATCAGGTTCATTCGCTCCCAGGGCTTCCAGATCGGTACTGCGATAACGAAATGCCGGTGCATCCGGATACACGGATGGATAGTTCGGATAGTTGGCAAACACGATGGTGTGACTGGTCGCGGTATGGATAAAGTAATAGTACAAATAGGCTTTACCCATTAAGCGTACGATGAAATCGTAGTCACTTTCGCCAGCTTGTAACCAATCCTGTACGCGTGCCACAGCCATATTACTGTTACCGGCAATCTGCATGCTATACAGGATGGTGTATTGATCAAGCAAATCAGCAATCGTGTCACGGACATTCATTTGGCGGTGCATACGGTAGGCGTTACTTAATTTCAGCCGTGCCAGCGCTGGCTTCATCGTAACCCGGTATACGCCTTGGTCTGCCATCGCGAAGGCGCTGATGATGCCATTGAAAAACGCAAATTCTGGACCTGCCGCCGGACTCAGCGTCTGGTTCACCGCAGCCAAAAAGCGTTGCGTCATTTCTTCTTGCGTGTAGAGAGAAGGAAATTCGATTCCTACCGTGATCACCGCACCCAGCAAATCGTCCAGATTGAACAGGGCGCCACCGGAGTGACTGGTGGTATTGGCATGCAATTCCAGTTCATATTCAAACAAATCGGAGCTGCTGTCCTGCCCCTGAAAACTGACCAGACGAAATACCTCATCGCTGACTATGCCACGCTGCGGCAAAAATATCGCCACATGCAAAGGCTGCGCGGGTTGGGGAATCGCGGCAACATTAAAATTGGCAACCGCATCAACTCTGGCGTTCATACTTGCTCCATGCTGGCAAAGGCTGGTATTAAGTAGTTGATTTGACGCGCCTTCCTGGTCGTTTCTTCGCTGCCGCTTAACCAGGCGCTGTGACTTAGGCGCAAACCCAGGTAGCGCTGACCATGTTCATTTTCTTTTGAGCTGCTGACCAATCGTGCAGCCGGCACTTCGGATTCGAGTAAGTGCAATTGCATCTCACAGTCATGTAAGCCATTGACTAGCAGACGCAGCAGTCCGATCAGTCCGTTGTAACTGCGGTTATTGTCCGCATTGTCCTCCGACTGCCTGGGCTGACCCGAACGTAGGGCTGGTGGCAGTAGTTGACTGAAGCGCGCATAGTTCAGCGGCGCTACGACTATGCGTATCCTTGCGGCCTGATCCCAGGCTTTTTTGCCCAGCAATGAATGTTGTCCCAGCCTTTGATTACGCTGGCCCAGCGCGATACGCTCGTCTGCTTCTATCATCTGCCATGCACCTACCCATTGCATGACGCTCACTTTGGCACCGATGTACAGAGTGAGAACCTGGGCAATGGCGTCCGCACTTTTGCGACAATTCGCCAGCAGACCAGCCAGTCCCAGCAGACTCCTTTTTGGTAAATCGATTTGCGCACTTAATTGCGGTAATCCCAGCCCCATAATTGCTGCTAACTGCGCTGCATGCTCGGTTTGCGCTGGCGGCAAATGATTTAAGGCCAGCGTTTGCCGTGCTTTGAGTTGATAGCGCACGCAATTGAGGCGATGATTAAAAACATCTAAAAAATCAGCTAAAGCAGGGGTGCGGGCGCGTTTCAAATCGCGTATCCACTCCACATAGGGTTCTGGCAAAGGGCCGAGTTGGCTGGCAATACAATAATTTGCGGTTTTGATTTCTATCAGTTCTGACGCTGGCCTGCTTCCTTGTGCAGGAAGTACTTTGTAGCGCAGGGCACTAAATTCATGACCGGCGAAGCCAGCTGATAAATCGGCCCGGAAACGCAGACGCAATTGCGGATCCAGCTGCTGAGCCGGTACGGGCCAGTGCATCAGGCGCAGCAATTGAAACACATCAAAGCGCTCATAATGTTCCAGCACGACTTGTTTTACAGTACGGTCTGCACGCCAGCCAATGGTTGCCATTGTTTTTGTACTCCAGTGAGGTTATTCATTTCCAGGCTGACTTCAATCGAATTATTGACGGTGGCGTAGGAACGTAAAAAATGGCGTAACACGGAACAAAACAATACTGCGCTGCGATTTTCAAATCCGTATTCATCGATATAGAGCCGGACATCTTGTCCGCGTACAAATCCGCGCCAGCCATCGCTATGTCGATGGTGCATGGTTGGTCTGCAACGGACTGACAGAATGCTGTCGATCTGCCGCATGCTGCTGGCTTGATTCGGGCCAAGATGCAAGCGCAAAATATCTTTTAAGGCGCTCAGCGCCTGTTCGCCATCGGCCAGCGAGAGGTGGTTGAGGCTTAATTGCGAGACCAGGGACCAAGGCCGGGAGCCGATAATCGGTGGATTTTGGTGCGGCGTCGGTTTGCTTAGCGCGGTAATCCTGGTGACAGCGCCAGCCCCCTTTAAGTACATCGTCGCTCCGCAGGTTATTTGCTCGGCCAGGCGCCGGTTGGTACACAGCGCGCGGCCACCGATGACTTCATCGACCAGCTGGGCCTGGTTAAAGCGTTGATCGAGAAAAGAAACGAATAACTCGCTGCCGGCAATATTGGCGCCCAGGCTGGCTTCACGCCGTGTCACGTAAAAATAATCCTGCTGAGCCAGGCGTTCTGATTGGTCAATCGCAAAATACGGCGCAATTTGGCGCGGCGCACCTTTGGGCCGTATCGATTCGAGCATTTCTATCGCATATATTTCGCATTGACTGTGATTTTCCAAATCACCGAGCAGACGGTATTCAAATTGACTATGATCGAGCGTTAGCGGGTCAATTCGCTGCGAAAATAAATTAATTAAGGGCACACAGTTCAGACGCAGAACGGCCGGGTTAAACACCCTGTTTTTTGGCAGAGCCGAGTCCAGTACAAATAAGAGATCAAACTGATCAAAAATCTCGTTAAAGTCGACCCTGCTCACTTCAAAAAACATGAACTTTTCCGGGAAAGAAAAATATTCTTGCAGTAAACGGTAGCCGGGATGTGTTTGCGCATTATTCGGCAACATGGCTTCATCATCCTGATCGCCCAGCCAGCGAAAGCAGGTGTTGGGCATCAGGCGCGGTGCAGGCGTTTCGGTTTTCCCTTTAGCCTTGGGCAATTGCAATACGATGCTGCTTAAGGAGAGTGCCAGCATATCGTATAAATCATAGGCGCCAGGTTCGGTGGGATTGATAAAAAATCGTATCCGTCCTTGCCCTGATAAATTGTTCACGCCCTTGCAACGCAGCCGCACCCGCAAGACGGAAGCAGCGTGGCGGTCACCGCGTAAAAACGGATAGTTTTCCAGTGACTCGGTTTCTACTTCCATCACTTCCAGTGGCAGCAAGGGTGTCTCGTAGGCTGTCCGGAAACGACAGTCCATGCTTTTTCCATGTTGGTTAACCGCCGGTGCGTTAATACTGCGGCCACGCTCCAAGATCTGCTCTTTGGACAGATCGCTGCCAGCTGGCTTCACGCTTAATTCGGCGATTAACATGGAGGGGGTTGGGGCTGCCAGATGCGGGTAGAGCGAATTCAGCAGGGCATTGGCCGTGTCCGCCTGATTGACCTCGCTCTGGTATTGCAAACGTCCGGTTAAAAAGGCGAACGATTGCATTAATAATTCGACTTGTGGATCGCGGGCTTCACCTTGGTTCAGGCCCAGAGAATGCGCCAGTTCAGGATGCTGTTGAGCGAAGGCAAGCCCTTCCTGGCGTAGCGCAGAAAGCTCTGACTGGTAAAAATCCTTCAGTTTGGTGTTTGCGCTTAACATCACAGATCCCGGTTTGGAATGACTGATTGAAAAAATCGGCTTTATCTAGGTAATTCGAAGAAAAACTGTTCAGGCTCAGCATTCACCGCTAACTTTCCGGTCACCACTAACTGAAACGGCGTGAGTACCTGTCCAGTTGGACGGATACTGGCATGTGGCCGTAACAAACGAGGTTCATACCGTTCGATTAAGCTGGTGAGCCGCGCGGCATACCGTTGCAAGGCATGTTGGTCCAGCATGCCTTGCTCGACCACGTGCGGCATCCAGAAGTCGAGCAAGCTGGCAGCATCATGATCGTCGATACCGAGACGGGCACTGACCAGCCGTTGAATCTGCGCCTCAATCAACTTGGCGGGATTCACTGCTTCCAATTGTCCCGGTTGCGGCAGCGTTGGATTGGCCAGACGTTCCATGAGATATTGCATGATCCAGACTCCTGTAAATTCCAAGCGCTGACCGCCGACGATCGTTTTGTCAAATTTATGGTGAAGTAAAGGCACCGATGGCGCGGTTTTGCCGGACACTCCAACCGCTCGCAATCTGACCTGGCACGGTGACATCATTGGCCTGCATCGAGTACGTCCACAAAATCTCAGTGAAATTGAGCTTGAACTGCTCCGTTGGCATGTCATCCGGATGCGATTGAAATTGAATTTCGCTGATGATGGCGTCCCGCAGCTGTATCGTAATGATGTTGGCCAGTGTTTCCCCCGAATTGCGCAGCAGATAAATAATCGACGGCGCACTTGCACCTTTACCCAGCGGCGCGGCACGCAAGCAGTAGTCATACAATTTGACCGAAGCCGCATCGACATACTTCACACAGGTAAATTCGGTGATCACGGGACGACCTGAAGTGCGCGCCTGATTACTGACGTCTGTGGTAATTTGCTGCTTCATGCCATGATGAATTGAGGTCAATTCAAAAAAGGGATTTTTGTTGGATGTACTCAAGGGGCTGGCACCTTTGGTAATCGGCCAGTCTCCCTGTATCAAGCTGCCTGCACCTGCGCTTAAGACTCCTGCGTCGCCAGGCTGAAATAAGATTAAATCCATGTTAGCTCCAGTAATGATCAAAGATACGATGAATGCGACTAAGGTTTAGCCCGGCAATTTCGCGACGAGTCGAATTGAAGTGGTCAATTCTTCTAACTGGAAATGCGGTTTCAAAAAGACAGTCGCACGATAGACTCCCGGTTCGCCAGGAACATCGGTAACCACCACGGACGCTTCACGTAAGGGGTAGGCTGACTTGACTTCCTGCGAGGCATTGTCATCAAGCAAAACATAGTTGGCGATCCAGCCATTTAAATAAGACTCGACATTGCCGCGAGTCATGAAGCTGCCGATCTTGTCACGCATAATGACTTTGATGTAATGCGCAAATCGTGACGCGGCCAGGATGTACGGCAACATGGCTGAAATCTTTGCGTTCGCGTTAGCATCATCGGAGAAGTATTTTTTAGGCAGATTGGTCGTCTGTCCGCCGAAGAAGGCGGCACGACCGGTTCCCTTGCAATGACACAGGGAGATGAAGCCCAGGTCATTGAGTTCTTTTTCGCGCCGGTCAGTAATGGATACTTCTATCGGGCAAAACAGTTCGCTGCTGCCGGCGTTGTTGGTATAGCTGTACAGCGGCAAGCCTTCGATTAATCCACCGCCTTCGACTCCACGGATTGCCGCTGTCCAGTTATACAGAGAGAAGGCATTGGTAATGCGCTCGGCCAAAACGTAGGCAGCGTTACCCCACAAGAAATTTTGATTGTCTGGTTTGGGATAGCCCAGCAAATCGCCTTTGGGTGAGAAGTAAGGAGTCAGATCTTCACCGGAGATATTTTCTTCAAAATTGATCCCTTCGCAAGGCGTGGTATTCCGCTTTTCTGGTCTTCCGTAAGGCAGGCGCAGCATAACGCGTGGCATCACCAGCGAGACGTAACGTGCATCCTCCGTTTCACGGAATTCACGCCAGGCTGTGAGTTCGGCATTTTCGAAGATTTTTGCCAGATCACGCGGCTTGTCCAGCTTATCAAAGCCGCTTAAACCAAACATGCTGGTTGACGCGGCGGCGATAAACGGTGCATGAGCAGCGGCGGCAATTTCTGACATTTTTTTCAAAAAGTCGATATCCGCTGCACCGGCTCCAAGTTCATAACCGCCAATCAGCAAGCTATAGGGGAAGCCGCCATAGGTGCCATATTCCGCTTCGTAGACCAGTTTAAACAGCACGCTTTGGTCAAATTCAACCGCCTTATCCATGTCCTTGGTCAGCTCGGCTTGCTGGGCATTAAAAACGCGCAGCTTCAACATTGTGCTGGTCTCAGTATTGAATACCAAGTGACCTAAGCCACGCCAGGTGGCTTCCATCTGTTTGAAGCCTGAGCAGTGCAAAATAGCGCTTAAGGCTGTGCTCAGTTGTTGGTCGCAATGTGCAACGAGTTCATCTATGACTGCCGCTGCACCGCGCTTTTGAGCACTTAACATGCGGCTCATATCATCGTTATTACCGAAGTAGGAACGTACTTGCAATGAAAAGTGATAGAGACGGAGTACAGTTTTAGCCGCATCGACTTGTAGCAATGGAGTCAGCGCATCCATGATGCCAAGTTGTGCCGGACCAGGTGTGGTGCCATGTATGAACTTCGCGAAGTTCAGGAATGCAAGTTGAGCCGCATCATCTGGACCTGTCATCCCCAGTATCAGCAATGGTTTTGCCCAGACTGGATCATTTGTCGGGGCATAGAGGGCACCATTGAGATCATCGAGTTTGATGCCGGCAAAGGTAGGATCAGTTGCGGTTTCGGCGGCTTTCGTATCAAAACCCAGATGGCTTAACAGATCACCGCGCTTGGTGAAGCTTGCTTTGACTTCGTCATTAGCATTTTCTGGCTCGGCTCCAGCTAACTGCAATTGTTCAATCACCAATTTAGCTTTGAGACGATTTTCCAGATTGTCCGGAGCACTCAGTGCGCGTGCCAGTGCGACCGCATTTTGTGCGGCACGATCCAGCATTTTTGGGTTCGCCACATCGTCTGCGGAAATCAGCGACCAGGATAGATACAGGCTTGCTTTGGCTTTGGCCGCAGCTTCATTCGCTGCGGCATCGGTACCGGCGACTTCGGTTGCAGCAGTCGTTCCATCCTGTAATTCCAACAGAGCTTTACGAAGTGCTGATTTCTCTGCATCTTCGGCCACTGGGAAATTAGCCAGCATCCGGAAATTATCAGCCTGTTTGGCTGGATCGTTATTCTGCATGAGGGCATCGACATGATGGGCAATGTCATCGTCCGATTCATAACTGGCTTGCAAGCTGCGGATGAGTCCGCGTGATTCATATAAAGCGCGCAAGCCGGGCAATTTTTGAATCACTTGCATCGGTTCGAAGTCAGCCATGTTTTCGAACACAATATGCTTATCTTCAGGCGTGGACAGCAGTGCCGCAATCGATGGGGCAATTTTCGGAATTTTGACCAGATCGACCCGTGGCCCTATGGTTTTCATGACATCGTTAAAATTATCACGGTCTATGTCGACCATTTTTCTTTCTTTTAACGGTGTCGGAATCTGGTTAGGATCGCGATCCCCTGATAAGTCGGCCAGAATGCCGACGATAAAGGGCAGCTCTCGCTTTTCAATCGCGCCGCCAGTTTCGACATCATAGGTAATTTTGACCCGCGGAGGTCTAACCCGTAAAAGTCGCTTTTGTATGCTTTCAGTCATGTTGTCGCCTCGTCTCAAGTTTACTAAGATGTCAAACCACGATTTTCAGTCATGTGTGTACAAACAGGCCGCACATTGCTGAAGGAATAAAATCGTTCTAATTCGCAAAGAGCGTTTCCCAAAATCAAGATGTTGCTTGACTTGACGTTGGCAACTACCCGACTTGTCGTCTTTGCTGATGTGCCGGAGTCGTACGATGTATCGATAGCAATTGGTGTGCCACGTTTTTGTTTGAGCTTAACTTGTTGAATTTAAAGGAAAGTTTTATTTTTTCTATTTGAGGTAGGACGTTTTTTACCTAGTGCACGAGTATCCGCTTTCAAGACATGCAGTAGAGCGTGGTGGGTGAAATTTATCCTGGCTGTGGTGAGATTTAACCCAGTGCCTTCATGCGAGTCATTTGTTAGTGCATACCCGTACAGCTTACTTAGCCGGATTCAATCTTCATATGCATTCTTATGGATGGAATGCGACATTTGAATTCCCAGCTAGCGAGCTCCACGATCTATGTACGCACTGGGATTTTTTACTGCCGGTATTTTCGTTTCCCTTTTTCTGCCTTCCGGGTTGGTTCAGCATCCCCGCTCTGTTTAATACCAGTTACATATTTAAGCCTTTGTTGAATATGTGTCCTCTAGGCAATTATTTGCTGAAAAACGAAATTGTAAGCCGGGACAAAAACCACTTGCAGGCCTGTTGTTCTCTCCTAGACTGGACTTGCTCATCTAGTACCAGATTAATACCAAAATAAGTCACTAAATTAGTCACCAAGAGCGTGCAAAAACGCGCTGTTCTGGTCTGCGTCAGCATGGGCAAGGGTGGTGTACGGCATCGCAGCAGCAAGTCTTAATGCGCTGCTGCCGCGTTGTATGCCTGAAAGAAAATTCGGTGTGCAGGTGCTGAACCTGGACAAATGGATGTTCACTTGGGGGAGACATGAAACAACAACTTACTATGCGCTACGCGCAGCTGTTAGGCATGAGTTTGTGTGCGGTCGTGACGATGGAGGCACAAGCGGCCTGCAGTTCGCCAGCCTGGGATGCGGCGAAGGCTTATAGCGGTGGTGCCAAGGTGTCGTATCAGGATCAGGAATGGAGTGCGAAGTGGTGGACGCAGGCGAATCCGCCGAAAAATGATGCAGATAGTCCCTGGAAGTTTGTCTCGAATTGTAGTGGCGGTGGCGGGGGAGGTGGCGGTGGTGGCGGATCGTCAGATCCTGTGCTGGTTACGCCACCATTACCACCGGGTAGTGCACTGTGCCGGCCTGATGGCATGGCGGTGACTACAGGCGTGAACGCACCTTACTGCCAGGCTTACGATAGCAATGGCCGTGAAAAACTGGGTAAGCTGCAGCGCCGTGTGATCGGCTATTTCACCAGCTGGCGCACCGGTAAGGATGGCAGTCCGGCGTATCTGGCGCATCAGATTCCCTGGGATAAGCTCAGCCATATCAATTACGCGTTTGCGCATGTGGACAGCCAAAACCGTATCTCGGTCGGTGATGTCAGTGACCCTAAAAATGCAGCGACCAGCCTGCAATGGCCAGGTGTGGCGGGTGCAGAAATGGACCCAGGTTATGCGTATAAAGGGCACTTCAATCTGCTTAATAAATTCAAGAAACAAAACCCGCAAGTGAAGACCCTGATCTCAGTTGGCGGATGGGCGGAGACTGGCGGCTATTTCGACAGTACCGGCAAGCGCGTCAATAGCGGTGGCTTTTATGCGATGACGACGAATGCTGACAATAGTGTGAATCAGGCCGGTATCAATGCCTTTGCGGATTCTGTGGTGGCGTTTTTGCGTCAGTACAATTTCGATGGCGTCGATATCGATTATGAATATCCGACTTCGATGAAAGATGCAGGTAATCCGCTCGATTTTAGTATTGCCAATGCGCGCCGTCCCGGCCTCATGAAAAGTTATTCAGCCTTGATGAAAACCCTGCGTGAAAAATTGGATGCAGCAGCGGCGCAGGATAACCGCTACTACCTGCTGACGATTGCCGCACCGGCTTCGGCCTATTTGCTGCGCGGTATGGAAAACTCACCGGCACTGGCATATCTGGATTTTGCCAATCTGATGTCTTATGACTTGCATGGTGCCTGGAATGAATTTGTAGGCCCGAATGCCGCCTTGTTTGATGATGGTAAAGACGCCGAACTGGCGCGCTGGAGTGTATACAGCTCTGCACAATATGGCGGTATCGGCTATCTGAATACCGACTGGGCGTATCACTATTTGCGTGGCGCGATGCAATCGGGCCGTATCAATATTGGTGTGCCGTATTACACCCGTGGCTGGCGTAATGTGAGCGGCGGGACCAATGGGCTGTGGGGTAAATCGCTGGGCAGCAATTGCCCGCCGGGCACCACCGTGTGTGGCGCGGGTGCGATCGGTATCGACAATCTGTGGCGTGATCTGGATGCGCAAGGCAAGGAAGTGCCTGCCGGTGGTAATCCTATGTGGCATGCAAAAAACCTGGAACGTGGTGTAGCTGGCTCTTATCTGGCCAGCTACGGCCTCAATCCGGCCAGCAATCCGGATGACAGACTGGTGGGCAGCTATGTGCGCAATTACGATGCGACGCTGGTGGCGCCGTGGTTATGGAATGCACAGAAAAACGTTTTTCTTTCTACAGAAGATGAAGCATCGGTACAAAGAAAAGCGCAGTGGATCATCGCGCAGGGCATAGGCGGGGTGATGTTCTGGGAGTTGGCCGGTGACTATGACTGGAACGCCACGCGCGGTGAATATTTTATGGGTAGCAGTTTAACGCGCAGTTTTTATCAGGCCTTCAGCACGGCAACCCCTTACGGCAATCTGCGTTCTAAACAAACTGCGCCGACAGCTGCCATCGATTTACTGGTCGAAGTCTCAGGCTATAAATTAGGCGACGCCAATTATCCGATGAATCCCACGCTTAAAATTACCAACCGCTCCGGTTTTACGCTGGCAGGCGGTACAGAAATCCAATTCGATTTACCGACTTCCACACCGGACAATACCAGCGATCAGTCCGGCATGGGCCTGCGCGTACTGAGCAGCGGACACAACGGAAACAACATCGGTGGCCTGAAAGGAGATTTGCATCGTATGTCCTTCAAGCTGCCGGCCTGGTCGAGTTTGCCACCAAACGCCAGCACCAGCATGACGCTGAATTACTTCCTGCCAATTGCTGGGCCAGCTAACTTCAGTGTCATCATCAATGGCAAAGCCTACGCCCTGCGTAGCGAACAGCCCTATCTGCCCTATATCAAATGAGGTCGGCCATGAAGCTCAAACTAATCAGTCTGTTGTTCGCGTTTGCACCTGCCGCCTATGCTGCAACACCGGTGTGTTCACCCTGGCAAGCCAGCAAAGTCTATGTGAAGGGGGATTATGTTCAGGTGCAGAGTAAAGTCTGGCGTGCCAAATGGTGGAGCCAGAATAACCAGCCAGGTGCAGCCGATGTGTGGGAAGCGCGCTTGCCGGGTGAGTGTACGCCGGATACCAGTAATCCCGGCAACCCCGGCGATGCAGGCAATCCTGCGGGCAGTCCGGCTATCCCCAGCCGCAAAGAGGCCGAGGCAGAAGAAGCAAAAAAAACCGATAACCCGCTGTTTAAACGTATCCAGTCCAGCGTGCGTACTTTGGATAGTGCAGCGGTCGATGCGGTGCAGCCTGGGCGCAGCGCCAATCCCCTGAATGTGAAACGGGTGGAACGCATACTGAGTGCGGCCGATTGGCAAACCCTGTTCCCTCTGCGTGATGCCAGTTATAGCTATACACGTTTTTTGCAAGCCATCGCCAAGTTCCCTGCCGTGTGTGACGACTATAGCGATGGCCGCAATGCCGAGGCGATTTGTCGTAAGACGCTGGCCACTATGTTCGCCCACTTTGCACAGGAAACCGGCGCACACGATCCGAATTCCAGTGTGCCGCAATGGCGTCAGGGCCTGTATTTTTTGCGTGAAGCGGGCTGTTCGGATAACGACACCAGCTGCGGCTATAACGCGGAATGTGAGCCATCAACCTGGCAAGGGCAAACCTGGCCTTGCGGTAAAGATGCCAGTGGACGCTGGAAGAAATACTATGGCCGTGGTGCGAAGCAGCTTTCGTACAACTACAACTATGGCCCATTTTCTGACGCCATGTTCGGCACTGTGCGCACTTTGCTGGATAAGCCGGAACTGGTGGCTGATACCTGGCTCAACCTGGCTTCGGCGATTTTCTTCTTCGTCTATCCGCAACCGCCCAAACCATCCATGCTGCATGTGGTCGATGGCAGCTGGCAAATCAATGATGCCGATCGTCAGGCTCAGCTTAGTCCCGGCTTTGGCGCAACGATACACATCATCAATGGCGGGATTGAATGTGGCCAGGGCTACGACAAACCGCAGGCACAAAACCGTATCAGCTATTACCAAAGTCTGGCCGCATATTTTGCGGTACCGATTGCAGCGAATGAGGCACTTAGTTGCGCCAATATGAAACCCTTTCCCGCTGGCGGGGCAGGTGCGCAATTGCTGTATTGGGAGCAGGACTGGAGTTATGACCCACGTCGTCCGGATGGCAAAAGCTATGCCTGCAAACTGGTGTCTTACCAAACCCCGCACTACGCATTAAAGGCGGGCGATTATGTGCGTTGTGTTGAGCATCACTTCAAAGTCGTACTGAAGTAAAAGCTGGAGTTGATACAAAATTTGAACGCAAAGGGCTGCTCACTCTGGCAGCTTATCGGGAAAGTTTTGCATCAGCCTACATATCAGACTACATCCCGAAACGGAGGAAACTATGTATGCAATGAAATCGGTATTTTATGGTGTTGCCTTGTGTGCTGCCATGAGCTTCAGTGTGAATGCACAGGCTGCAGCAGCGTGTGACTCCTGGTCGGCGGCGACCGTGTACACCCAGGGCAAATACGCAACGTACCAGGGTAAAGCCTGGCGCGCAAAATGGTACACCCAGAATGAAACACCCGGTGCGCAATGGGGACCTTGGGAAGAGCGTCCCGCTTCCGAATGTTCAGCGACACCAACACCCGGTGGAGACGGTAGTGGCATCCCGGAACCCAGTCCTACCGTAGGCATGCACCATGGCTCTTATTTTGCGCAGTGGGGGATTTACGGACGTAACTACAAATTGCGCAATCTGGTGGATGCGGGCGGCGACAAAAAGCTGACCTTCCTGAACTACGCGTTTGGTAATGTGTATGCGAATGGCGAATGCAATATCGTGACCCGTACTGAAACTGGCAATGGTGACGGTGGTGATGGCTGGGCCGATTACCAGCGCGGCTTCGCAGCCAATGAATCGGTCGATGGTGTCGGTGATAACTGGGACGATAAACTCAAAGGCAATTTCAATCAGCTCAAAAAACTGAAGCTGAAAAATCCAGGCTTGAAGGTCATGATTTCCTTAGGCGGCTGGACCTGGTCGAAAAACTTTAGCAAGGCAGCGGCGACTGAAGCCAGCCGCAAGGCGTTGGTCAGCTCCTGCATTAATCTCTACATCAAAGGTAATCTGCCAGTGGCAGAAGGAACGGGCGGCACTGGCGTCGCCAAAGGCGTGTTTGACGGCATCGATATTGATTGGGAATATCCGGTAGCTGGTGGTTTGGCCAGCAATGGCTATAGCGCTGCAGATAAGCAGAATTTCACGCTGTTACTGGCAGAATTCCGCAGTCAGCTGAATGCATTGAGTGCCACCAATAAGCGTCGTTATTACCTGACTGCCGCAATTGGTTCCGGTGTCGATAAAATCCGCAATACCGAACCTGCCTTGTACTCGGCTTATCTCGATTGGGTTAACGTGATGAGCTACGATTATCACGGTGGCTGGGATGCGACTGGGCCGACCAATTTCCAATCCAATTTATATGCTGATGCTGCTGCACCGGGTACTGGCGACATCCTGAAATACAATATCCACGATACGGTACAGGCACTGACTGCAGCGGGTATGCCTAAAGCGAAGATCGTACTGGGTATACCTTTCTATGGCCGTGGCTGGCGTGGTGTGGCAGCGGGACCAGATAAGAATGGTCTGTACCAAAGTGCCAGCAGTGCAGCACCCGGTACCTTCGAGGCAGGTATCGATGATTACAAAGTGCTCAAGCTCAAGCGCTCCACCAGCTACGTGCATCCGGTCACCAAACAACTCTGGATTTACGATGGCAATGAATTCTGGAGTTACGATGATCCGGCTGTGATCGCCACCAAGATTGCCTACGCCAAAGAAAAAGGTTTGGGCGGCCTGTTCTCGTGGTCGTTGGATGGCGACGATGCGAATGCGACGCTGTTAAAGGCCACAGGGGGCATACGGCCATAAACCTGTTGCATGCAGGCTGGCTTTCTGACACTGCGTTGAGTGTGGAAGTGCGGCCTGCATGGCTCACCTATTTGAAGTGCCATTTGGCATAAGTCTTTAGCTTCCGCCAGCAAGCACCTCATCGGGATTCAGGTAGTAGATTTGTCTCCAGCCTTGCGTAGCCTGACTATAGCGCCAGGGCAGGGGAATCAAAGACAGAATCGCATAGTGCAGATGCGGTGCTTTGCCAGCAGCGTTACCACTGGTACCCACAGATCCTATGCGCTCGCCAGATGCCACGAACCAAGGCGCAGCTGTCGGTTCGGCCAGGTGTGCGTAATAGTGTATGCGCCATTTCGGACCCAGTATGGCGATCACGTTTCCACCAATGCCTAATTGTCCTTGATAGATGACGAGGCCTGAACTTGCAGAGATTACAGGCTGACCCTGCTTCGCAAAAATATCGATCCCCTTGTGTACACCCGACTGGCCCCAGGGTTCAAACCAAAAGGAAGAACGATTCCAGTCTTTTTTAGAGGCTGCCTGAACCGGAATGACAGTTTTGTCCGGAATAAGGTAGCCCGTGACGACGATGGCGAGTAAGAAAAGCAGGATCTGAATGGAACGATGGTGCATGCGCTTGCTGGCAGATGGGTAAGGGGGCACGGCCTCGTGTCCCCGGACTTGAGTGCAGTTAGTTGCTGACTGCAGTGTTGTTGACCTCAGTGTTGATAACCACAGTTCCAGCTAAAAAATCATGTACCGCCCTGCGTTTTTTATTAAAAAGCATGGTGAAGAATTCTCCCCAGACCCAGATGTTCATGAGGATGATGTTGATGCCATACCAGGAAGGAGCCAATTCTTCCAATTTTTCAGCTTGCTGCATGTAAGTTAATGACAAATACTCTGCATCACTGAGCTGCAAACAAGCATAAACTACGGCAATCGAAGATAGCGTCGAAAATATAAACAAAACAGAATGTCGTACTATCGCTGCTTTGGCCGTGACGGGGGAGCCATCGACCATTGCGATTCTGGTTTTCAAGAGTAATTTACCTGGCGTTCCACCATATTTGTATACCAAATACACAGAAAACCAAACGCCTATAATTAGCTCAGGTAAAAACCAATACAGGTAAAACAAGCGAAAGTGCGAACCAAAATAATAGTTAATTCCAATCAATGGAAGTAAGCACACTAAATCAACCAGATAAGCGCCAAGTCTGCGCCAGAAACCTGCATATTCCAAAATCTTTCCTTTGTTGTTGAATTTTGAAGCGAGCAATCTAACATGTTCGTATCATAAAGGCAATTTTATGCATGCCTACATGCGCGGACGTGATGATGCCGGATATAGACGGCTATGAAGTGTGCCGTATGCTGAAAGAAAATCCAGTCACAAAAAATATTCCCGCCAGTTTTATCACTGCGATGAATGAAATCCAGAACGAGCAAAAGGGATTGGCGCTTGGCGCGGTGGACTACATTACAAAGCCGATTAGCGCACCTATCGTTTTAGCACGTATCCGTACCCATCTCGCGCTGTATCAGCAAAATATAGAACTGGAACGTAAAGTGCAGGAGCGCACGCTGGAGCTGCAGAAAACCAATCTGGCAGTGATACAAAGACTGGCACGTGCGGGTGAGTTTAAGGACAATGAAACCGATCGTCATGTCATTCGTATGACATATTACTCGCGTCTGATCGCCAGCAAAATTACGCAGGATGAAAGTTGGATAGAGTTGGTATTCCATTCCTCAGCCATGCATGACATAGGAAAAATAGGTGTGCCGGATAAAATCCTGCTGAAAAACGGCAAACTGGATACCGAGGAATGGAGTGTAATGATTTCCCATCCTATGATGGGGGCGTAGATTATCGGTGAACATGCCTCAGATTTGTTAACCATGGCCAGAGAAATTGCGCAATCTCACCATGAAAAATGGGATGGCAGCGGCTATCCCTTCAAACTCAAGGGCGAGCAGATTCCTCTGGCTGGTCGCATTGTCGTGGTGGCTGATGTGTTTGATGCGCTGACTTCAGAGCGACCTTATAAAAAAGCCTGGCCGATAGAAGAGGCTTATGCGCATTTGCTGGATCAGTCCGGCAAGCATTTTGATCCTAGGCTGGTGGAAGTCTTTATTGCGTCAAAACCTGAGGTGGAAGAGATCATGCATAAATATGCAGAAGTCCGGCTCAGTGACGGCGATTAAAAAACTGCGCACTTATTCTTAAATCAGCGCCCCGTCGCCGGAACGCCGATATCACTGAACATCAGTGTTTGATCTCTGCCGGCGCTACTGTACCTTCGGCCAGGGTATTCGTGACGAATAACTGTGCACAGTCGACCGGGTCAAAACCATAATGCTGGCCACAGAAGTCGCAGTTGATGTCGATGCGTCCTGCTTCAGCAATAGCGCTTTCGATTTCGGCAGCACCCAGCATTTTCAGCATATCGCCGACTTTTTCACGGGTGCAGCTGCAATGGAATTCAGGATGCAGCGGTTCGAATACGCGCAGGGTCTGCTCCCAGAACAGACGGTGCATCAGGGTTTCAGCGCTGTGCTCCAGCATTTCATCTTTTTTGAGGGTGTCACCCAGCATCACAGCATGGTTCCAGGCTTCTGCTTCGTCTTCGACTTTGGATTCGCTGCCGCCAATTTTCGGCAGTTTTTGCAATAGCATGCCGCGTGTTACTTTGTCGTTGGCCGCCAGCCAGAGCTTGGTATCGAGCTGCTCGGAACGCAGCATATAGTTTTCGATGACGGTGGCAATATCATCACCATCAAGCGGCACGATGCCTTGATAAGCCTGCTGGCCCGGCATTTTATCGTTAGGATCAAGCGTGATCACAAAGCGGCCCTGACCATGCGCATGCACCAGGTCTTTCAGGCTTTCATTGTCTTCGATGACGGCATCATCGGCCAGCTTGGCCGTCGCACGCAGACGCAGATTGGCATCACATTCGACCACCATCAGTTTGACCGGGCCATCGCCATGTATTTGCATGATCATGGTGCCGTTAAATTTCAGATTAGCAGAGAGCAGGGCGGCGGCGGCCATCAGTTCGCCAAGTAAAGTTTGCACCGCCTTAGGATAGCTGCGGTGTGACTGCATTTGCTGCCAGGATTGCTCCAGTTCGACCAGTTCGCCGCGTACGCCGGCATGTTCAAACATAAATTTTTGCAGTGTATCTGTTTTCATAAGTTCAAATTCAAGCTGAGTGTTAAGCTGCACAACACTGTCCCAGCCAGCTGCCTTCAGCTGCGTGAGCCATGTCGCGGCAGTTGATTAATCTATGCGTTTAAGCTCAGTTTTATAGAGCTGGCCACGTTGCGCATAATTGGCAGTGTTTCTGTGCATGCCCGCAATGTCCTGTTCCGTCAGCTGGCGCACCGCCTTGGCGGGCGAGCCTATGATCAGTGAGTTGTCAGGAAATTCCTTGCCCTCTGTGACCAGTGCACCGGCACCGACCAGACAATTTTTACCTATTTTTGCACCGTTCAGTACGACTGCCTGGATACCGATCAGCGAACCCTCGCCTATGGTGCAACCATGCAGCATGGCCTGATGACCGATAGTGACATTGCTGGCGACTGTCAGCGGATAGCCGGGATCGGTATGCAGGATGCAGCCCTCCTGCACGTTGCTGTTTTCGCCGATGTGGATGAGTTCATTATCGCCGCGCAGGGTGACATCAAACCAGATGCTGGCTTTGGCATCGATTTTGACTTTACCTATGATTTTCGCGGTATCCGTGATGTAGGCGGAAGCATCGATATCGGGCGTTTGATCGCCTAATTGGTAGATGGGCATGGTTTTTCCGTAAAATAGCGGGACATGAACAGAATCAGCGTAAAGGACATCGCGATTTAAGCGCGCCGTGTGCGCGACTTATGTACGAAGCATGCACGAAGCATACGCTGTCTTTTTACACTGATATGATGCAAACCCCGTATTTTAGCGCCCCGCGCATGATATTGCCGGACTCTTTCAAAAACATGAATCTATCTCCCAGCCAAGCTCCTGAGTTAAGAGCAACCGCCTTACAAGTATTGTTGCAGACTGATCCACAAGAAAAATGTCGCCTTGCCTTGTCTATCCCCGATGATGTGAGGCTGGATAAAACGATCCAGATCCATGAGCCGGATGGCATCCCTGGCCGGCCGGTGCGTCCAGAACTGGTACCGCCTGGTCAGGTTGGACGACGCGCCATGCATACGGTGGAGGGCAGGGCGGTACTGATCCACGCACTGGCCCATATAGAAATGAACGCGATTAACCTGGCGGCCGACATCCTGTGGCGCTTCGCCGGTTTGCCGGAACAGTTTTACCGTGACTGGCTACGCGTGATGAGGGAAGAAGCCTATCACTTCCAGTTACTTAGTGATCATTTGCAGCAGCAGGGTTACGAATATGGCGGCTTTACGGCGCATAACAGTTTGTGGGAAATGGCGGCCAAGACCAGACAGGATCTGATTGCGCGGCTGGCGCTGGTGCCACGTACGCTGGAGGCGCGCGGGCTGGATGTCACACCGGGCGTGGCAGTCAAGCTGGCGCAGGCCGGTGACGCACGGGGCGCAGAGATACTGATGATTATTTATCGTGATGAAATCGGCCATGTCGCGATTGGCAATCACTGGTATCTGCACTTTTGTACCGAACAGGGACTGGACCCGGTCGCTTTATATCCGCAACTGGCGCTGCAATATAAAGCGCCACGTTTGCGCGGCCCCTTTAATCTGGAAGCGCGGCGTACTGCTGGCTTTAGTGATGAGGAATTGCAGCTGATGCTGCAAGCGGATCAGCCTCAGACTCAGCCAAGAGTTTAATTTAGGCTGAAGAGAGCGATAAAAAAGCCCTGAAGGCTGCTCGCACAGCTATTCAGGGCAAAACCTCTCTTGTTTAAAGGCAGGAGAAAAACTGGTGTCCGGCTTAGTCGCCAGCCTTGATGCTGCCGATACCATCAACCGATTTGCTCAAATTGCGCGGATGTCCGTAATAGGTCAGGGAACCTATGCCTTGCACCGAGGCGCTGAGTTTTTCTTTGGCATGCACCGAAACCGAGCCTATGCCTTCCACGCTGACATCGGCGCGTTCAGTCAACAAATCCTTGGTTTCTACCATGCCCACACCTTGGGCTTTCAGTCGCAAATTTTTTACCTTGCCCGCAGCAGTCAGCATGCCCGCGCCTTCATAAGAAATTTCTACGTCGTCGCTGTTAATGTTACTGATCCTGGCGACACCTGCGCCTTCCATTCTGAAACGGCTCAGGCTGGGAACGGTGACGATGACCTGTGCGTCATCCTTGATTTTGATGGAATTTTTATCTTTGTAGGAAATAATCAGTTCATTTCCCGCGACCTCAGTGAGGACTTTGGCATTGAACTTGTCATCGCCCTTGAGTGTGATTGACTGCGCTTTACCGACTTCTACGCTGAGGTTAAACGCGCAACGGCATTTGATTGCGGTAAAAGCCGGTACTTCTCTTGTGCTGTTTTCTGCATGTGCCATGCCTGCAATGAGTAAGCTTCCCAGTATCCAGAATTTGCGCATCGTGATCTCCTTGAGTTCTTGTTTATAGGTGAGGAAGGAATTGGCTTCCTGCGTCTTGTTTCTACTTGTGACTGCTCGATGGCTGCAGTATCCGGTGAGTTCATGTCCTAAGCTAAGGCTTTGCGACAGGCTGCAAAATCGGAGGGGTGAGATGCGATAAATCCGCTTCTGTCTCGTTGGATCAGTGCTGGGCTGACTGTTTGCTTATCGTGTGATGGGCAGATCAGAGGCAAGGCGCTCAAAGTGCAGCATATCCATCCAAACATCATGTCTGAGTACGGCGGAGCGTGCGTGCCCATATTGTTGGAAACCGCATTTTTTCATTACTGCAAGTGAGGCCTGATTATCGATAATCACGACCGCTTCCAGCCGGTGTAAGCGCAGCTCGTGAAAAGCCTGTTCACAAACCAGATTGACTGCCTGACTGGCATAGCCATGTCCGCCATGTCTGGCGCTGAAGCGATAACCGACAGACGCTTTGTGATAATGGTCGCGTTCTATGCCGCGTAAGGTAACACGTCCTATGATTTCTTCTCCCAGCCAGGCCAGGTAGTGGTACTCACGGTCGGCGTTGGCCAGCCATAGTGCTTGCTCCAGACTGCTGCGTACTTGCCCGGGATGGTAAAAGTCATCACCCCGGCTCGCTATCCATTGCTCAAAGTGCTCACGATTCTCTAGTTCGAAGTTGAGTAAAGCCTGTGCATCAGATGTTTTGACCAGAGTAAGTTTCATGGCAATAAAGAATGAAAATTTAGCTGTTATTCAGAAAATTGTAACTCAATTGTAAAACATGCATCAGATATTGCTGCCGCTCATGAATCCGGAATAGATGTCGTTAATATATGAAACTACCGATATCAGGAGGCAGCATGTCACAGTCGAGCTTTAAAGTGGCGAATTTTTTTGTCCTTATTTGCAGCGTATTTTGCCTCACCCAGGCGCTTGCTGAAACTCAGATACAAGCCATGTTTCCCGCACGTGGGGCGGATCGTAGTGTTTTATTGACCGGTTTTGCCGTCAATAAACCTGCACAACTGTCCGATGTGGATGATATCGCCCAGGGTTTCCCGCGTGAAGTGGCACGTGTGCTGGAACAGAGTCAGCAGTTTAGTGTACGTACTATCCCTGAGCTGTTGTCGCTGGACTGGCAGTTAAATCCACCGACACCAGTGTTTCTGGCGCAAGTCGCCAAAAATTTTGATGTGCGCTATGTGATTTCCGGCGACATTCGTAATGCGGGCATACGCAATACACCGGTATTGTTTGGCCTGTGGACTAAAAAGACACGTGCGATTGAAGTCGATCTCAATGTCTTCGATGCCAAAGTCGGTGTGCTGGTCGCCAAATACCGGCTGACTGGAACCGCTGAAGGAGATGTGATCGTTGGGCGTCAGCATGTATTTGCCGGTGAAGGTTTTGCTGCAACTGGCTATGGCAAGGCGATACTGGAGCTGGCACAAAAAGCTGCGCTATCGGTCACCACTCAGCTTGCCCCGCGCTAGGCCTCTGGCACTTATCCTAGCCGCTGGCCTTAGCCCTTTCGATTTCCTGCAGACGTAATACCCGGCGCTGTACCTTGCCGGTAGTCGTCATCGGCAAGGCATCCAGGAATTCAATTTCTTTCGGATATTCATAGGGCGCCAGCAATTTTTTGACGAAAGCCTGCAGCTCGCTGGTCAGCGCAGTGCTGGCGCGGTGACCTGGCGTAACCACGATGTAAGCCTTGACCAGATTGCCGCGCGCTTTGTCCGGTTTCGGGACTACAGCCGCATTTGCGACAGCCGGATGCTTGAGCAGACAGTTTTCAATTTCAGCCGGACCGATGCGGTAGCCTGCCGATTTAAACATATCATCGGTACGTCCCTGATACCATAAGTATCCATCCGCATCCATCACAGCCAGATCTCCGGTGCGGCACCATTCACCAGTGTATTTTTGGCGGGTGGCCGCTTCGTTTTTCCAATAACCGAGAAAAAATACCGGATCAGGTTCGCCCTGAATGTCACGCCGGTGCACCGCAATTTCACCCGGCGTACCAACTGGCACTGGCTGGCCATCCTCGTCGATCAGTGCCACCTTGTGCCCGGGATAGGGACGGCCCATGCTGCCGGGGCGGGCAGGCCAGCGCTGATGGGAATTGCCGACGATGTAATTCATCTCAGTCTGCCCATACATTTCATTTGGCGTGATGTGCAGTGCCTGCTGGCACCAATGGAATACCGTTTCTCCCAGCGGCTCGCCAGCACACATCAGTGCACGCAAACGCAGCCGGAACTGAGTGCGTGGCTGAGGGTAGGTCTTCATCATTTGTTTGAGTGCAGTCGGGAATAAAAAGGTATTCGTGACGCGGTATTTTTCCAGCAACTCAAAGGCCTTTTCCGCAGAAAAGCGGCCTTGCCAGGCGACGATGGTTTTGCCGAAATACAGGGTCGGTAACAAGGCATCCATCAGGCCGCCAGTCCAGGCCCAGTCTGCCGGTGACCAGAATACATCACGCTTTTGAGGAAACCAGTTTTGCGAAGCGACGAAACCAGGAAGATTGCCGATCAGCGCGGAATGCGGCAGCAATGCGCCTTTGGGATCGCCGGTCGTACCGCTGGTGTAAATCAGGATGGCGGGATCGCTGGCACAGGTATCAGTCAGTTCGAATTCCTGCGGCATTTCCGGCACATAATGGGGCCAACCCAGTGCAGGCAAGTCTTCATCCAGGTCTTCGTGATCAACGCAGATGCAGGTTTTTAATTCCTTGCAGCGCGCGGCGATGACTGCAAATTGATCCCAGACGGAGCGGTCGATGATAATGGCTCTGGCCTGACTGTGCTGCAGCCGGTATTCGAGCGCATCCGGGCCGAACAACTGCGACAGCGGCATTGCGATCGCTCCCATTTGCAGGATGGCAATCAGTGTGATGGCAGCTTCCGGTCGCTGAGGTAATACATAGGCCACCACATCGCCACGCTGTATGCCTTGCAGACTAAGCAGGTTGGAGAGCTGATTGGCCTGAGTCTGCAATGCAGAATAAGTCAGGCTTGTACTGATGCCGGCTTCATTTTCATGCCGGATCGCGATCTGATCCGGGTCTGCTGCCCAGCGCCGGGCACAAACGTCTGCGATATTAAAGCGCTCTGGAACATACCAGTTGAATTCCTGGTGCAACTGCGCATAGTCATCACAATCCGGGTGTTTCTTTACTGCTTTCTGCATACGACTTCAGTCTCCGTTATAATTATCGAACGATCGTTCTATTATTTTAAGCCTGCTCTCCCTGATTGCACCGGGCTGCCTGGTGTCGGTCTGGTGCGCTGTTCAGACATGCTACTGTAAATTGATCAGGCCTAAGCGGTCTGAACTGCTATTCCTTGATGAAAAAAATTAATCCTATGAGTTTGCCTGACCAAATACCACATCGCGCTTCCCGTACCGAAATGATACAACTGCGTGGCATTGCTTATCATGTTCGTCACTGGGGCAATGAAGACGCGCCGAAAATTTTTATGATGCATGGCTGGATGGATGTGTCTGCCTCGTTCCAGTTCGTGGTCGATCAGTTGCAGGCTGACTGGCATGTGATAGCACCTGACTGGCGTGGTTTTGGTCTGACCGAGGCACCGGGTACCGATACTTATTGGTTTCCTGATTATCTGGGCGATCTGGATGCCATGCTGGCGCATTATTCACCCGATGAGCCCGTGAATTTGCTGGGGCATAGTATGGGCGGTAATGTGGCAGGTCTGTATGCTGGCGCACGGCCGGAGCGGGTCAGACGCCTGATCGATCTGGAGGGCTTTGGCCTGCCAGGCACTGCACCCGGGCAGGCGCCAGGACGCTACCGCAAATGGCTGGAAGAATTGCGTACCCCGCCTGTGCTGAAAACTTATGCCAGCCTGGCTGAAGTGGCGCTAAGACTACAAAAAACCAATCCACGTCTGAGTGATGAAAAAGCCGCGTTCCTGTCGCAACACTGGGCCAGGGAAAATGCGCAGGGACGCTGGGAAATTCTCGGTGATCCTGCGCATAAACAGACTAGTCCGCTGCTGTTCCGGGTCGAGGAAATGATGGCGTGCTGGGCCAATATCAGCGCGCCGGTGTTATGGATGGAAGCAGAAGATACCGATATCTGGAGCTGGATGGGTCCTAAGGAACAGGCGCGACCGGAGATAGACCGGCGTCTGACTTATTTCCGTCAGCTCGAAAAACATATGATCGCTGATGCGGGCCATATGCTGCACCATGATCAGCCTGCTTTGCTGGCGCAGATTATTGAAGAGTTTTTGCTGAGGGACTGAGGTTCTGAGTAGCTGAGTTACCGCGCATCAGAGAAATGTTGAGACTGTGCAGCTGAAGTGGGCTAAGCGAAAGCCTTGTTGTGGCTACAGCAGCCAGTCCCGCAGCTCCTGGCGCGGTCTTGATCTTACTCACCCTTGCAATTTTTTACAAAATATCCGGCCCCTGCTCAGTACGGAATTTGTCTTGTCGAGATTATAATCAGAGACGTCCATTGAACATCGTCAGCAAAATCCACTTTGCTGACGATCTGGATAGCCTGTCCACGGCTTGGACCCCATCTCTGATTTTCATGCATTTAATTTCACTGTCTTCCCTTGCTATCGCAACGCTGGGTATCTACAGCTTTTTGCTGCTCGCCACCCTGGCGACGGCGATCACAACGCGTGGCCGGCCTGATTCGGGCTTGCGGCCAAGGGTATATGCCTGGTGGGTCATCGCGCCGGTGATCACCGCCTCACTATTGGCCTATCCGCTCGGTGTGCTGGCCTTTGCGCTGTTGATCGCTGGACTGGCATTGAAGGATATTTGTCGTCTGAGTGCGAAACCTGCACAAACTTTGGGCTACGCGGCTTTGATCGCGATGACGATTGCGCTGATCGTCATGCGCCAGCCTGCGCGGGCCGCCCTTGTGCTTGGCTGCGTGTATTGGCTGGCTTATCTGTTTTTTTTACTGAGCAAGCACAGGCAAGCCTGCTTACTGATCGCCTGGTGCTGGACTGGTTGCGGTTTGGGCTTTTTGTATTTGCTGACAGCCGATGCCGTGATTGGGACTGAATCGCGACTGCCTTGGCTGTTTTTTCTGATCGTGTGCACCTGCCTGAATGATGTCGCGCAATACCTCACAGGTACACAGTTTGGCAAACACAAGGTAGTGGCCAGCATCAGCCCGAATAAAACTGTGCAAGGCCTGATCGGCGGTATGCTTTTCTCTGCAATGTTTTGTATGTTGCTGGGCTCTTACCTGCAATTGGCCAGCCTGCCATGGCTGTGCGCAATCGGTATCTGGCTTGCGATTGCGGGCTTTTGCGGTGACTTGCTGTTTTCTGCCGTCAAACGTCGTTTAGGGATTAAGGATTTTTCAAACCTGATTCCCGGCCATGGCGGCATACTGGACCGGGCTGACAGCCTGATGCTGACTGCACCTGCTTTGTATGTGGCGCTTCGCATTTTGCAATGATGTGCGCAAAGATGCGTGCTGCTGATTTTCTTTTTAAAGAATGGAACAAGATGACTACTAACCTGCCTGTCACCCGGCTTGCTGAAGAAAGCGGTTTCGTTTCGCATGACGGCACCCGGCTGTTCTTTCGCCACTGGCCTGCGCTGAGCGCCACACCGGATAATGCGAAGAAGGCGCTGGTCTTTCTGCACCGTGGACATGAGCATTCTGGCCGTGTGCAGCAACTGGTCGAAGAATTCACGCCCACTGACACCGCCGCCTTTGCATGGGATGCACGTGGACATGGTCATTCGCCCGGCGAGCGTGGTGATGCGCCGGATTTCATGTGTCTGGTCAGGGATTTTGAAGCCTTCATGCAGCATTTATCTGCGCATTATGGTTACGGTGCTGAGCAAATTGTAGTGATCGCCAATAGTGTCGGTGCCGTGATCGCAGCCACCTGGGTGCATGACTATGCGCCACCACTGCGCGGCCTGGCGATGGCAGCTGCCGCATTTGATATCAATCTGTATGTACCGCTGGCGAAGCCTGCACTCAGGCTGGCGACGTGTTTTCAGCCTGACTTATTTGTGACCAGTTATATCCGCCCCGGCATGCTGACCCATTCGGCGCAGCAAGCCAGTTCCTACGCCTCGGATAAGCTGGTCACGAAAAATATCTCTGCCCGTGTCTTGTTGGATCTGGCCGATACCGCGCAAAGGATAGTAGCGGATGCGGCGGCGTTGGATGTGCCAGTGCTGATGCTGGTTGCGGGCAAGGATTATGTGGTCAAAGAAAAGCCGCAGCACTTATTTTTTGAACGTATCAGCTCGGTGCACAAAAAATATGTACGTATTCCGGATGCCTTTCATGCGCTGTTATACGAGCAGGATACTCAGCTTGCGTATCAGGAAGTGCGTGAGTTTGTGCAGCAATGCTTTGCGCTGCCGCTGCCAGATGCACGGCGTTATCTGACGCTGGACCGCAATGGTCAGTCAGCGCGTGCTTATCAGGCCTTGAGCAATGGTCAGAGCATAAGCACACTGCAAAAACTGAATTTCGCCATTCAAAAGCGCATGCTCAATAGTCTGGGACGCCTGAGTGATGGCATGCGCATCGGTTTGGAAACCGGCTTTGATTCCGGCAGCTCGCTTGATTATGTGTATAAAAATCAGGCGGCAGGACGCTGGGGCATAGGTAAAGTTCTGGACCGTGGCTATCTGGATGCGGTGGGCTGGCGCGGTATCCGTGAGCGCCGCGTCCATTTACAGCAAATCTTATCGGAGGCAATACAGGCTGTGCCCGCTGGCCAGACTGTGCGCATCCTGGATCTGGCGACAGGTGGCGGACGCTATTTGCTGGAGACGGTAAAACGTTTTGGCGAGCGCAAGTTTGCGCTTTGTCTGCGCGATTATGCAGAGGCGAATCTGCAGGCCGCACAAGGCTTGGCGGCTGAACTGGGGCTGACGGATAGTGTCTGTTTCGAACAATGCGATGCGTTTGATGACGCCAGTTATCGCGGTGATGCGCAATACGATATTGTGATCGTGTCCGGCCTGTTTGAGCTGTTCGCTGATAATACCCTGATACTCAATGCGGTCAAGGGCATCGCGCGCGTGCTGGCAGAGCAGGGCTGTGTGATTTACACCGGGCAGCCCTGGCATCCGCAGTTAGCAATGATCGCTGGTACGCTCAATAATCATCAAGGGCAGCCTTGGGTGATGCGGCCGCGTTCGCAGGCTGAGCTGGATGCGTTGTTGGCCGAAACCGGCTGCCGTAAAGTCCGCTCCCTGATTGGGCTGCAGGGCATATTCAGCGTGAGTCTGGCGCGCCGCCTTGTGTCTGGTCCTGCTGCTTAAGTGCAGCGCTCAACCGGTTCCAGACAGTACATACAGACAGCAGGATGGCCAGACTTAGGATTGCGCTGATCCAGCTGGCTGGTGCTGCGCATACGCCAGCCAGACTCAGTAATCCAAACAGCACGGCGCGGTCGCTTTTACCCATCGGTCCCTGAAAGCCACGCGCAGTACCTACGCTGAGACCCAGCACACCGGCAAATTCGCTGAGCATGGCCAGCATCAGCACAGCGATGATCCAGGCCGGGTGCACAGGCAACAGGAGGATCAGCGGCAGATACAGCGCGAGGTCTGAAATCACATCGCAGATTTCATTGAGCAGCGCGCCGAGCCGGGTTTTCATGCCACTCGCATTGGCATACATGCCGTCGATTGCATTCAGCGCCATCCTGAATAGCATGGCAAACGGATAGAGCCACCATAAAACCTCGTTATCGGCGAACATCGCCAGCGCCCCGCCGTATAGCAGGCACAGCGTCATACTGAACAACGTAATTTGATTCGGCGTGATGCCGCTGCCTTGCAGCGTGCTTAACAGCGGGCTCAGCAAGCGTTGAAATTGGGGTTTTAACTGGTAGACAGAGATTTTCATAAATGAGATGTCAGGTAGCGCGCAATGTGGCGGCAGCGATGAAAACCCATCGCACAATGTAAATACACCGGTGTGCCAGCTTTCAGCAAGGGCAGGGTCAGCGCGGCTAATTCCTGCATTTGCTGCGGGTTCGGTGGCAGGATGTCGAGCAAGGGATAATGCAGATAGCGCTTCGTCGCTGCAACCAGCGGGCCGCATAGCGCCGGATGTTCCGGCAACTCTGCACTCAGATCGATGATGACGCCAGCCGGATGCAGCTGGCTGATTTCTGCACTACGTAATCTGGGGCCTATTGCCAGCAATGGCGTGATCTGTTGGATGCGGATGGAGGGCTGTAGCAAATAGCGTTGCAGCAGCCAGCTCAGCCGGTAGCCCGCCAGATAAGGCGCATACAGCAGCCTGACCCAGACAGGATGCTGTCCCTGATGTTTATGCAGGAAGTGACGGTCACCGCGCGCATAGGCACGCGCCACCAGCAGCAGGCAGGGCAGGGTCGCTGCAGCCAGCAGCAATAGCCACAGGTTTTGACAGTACAAGGCTAACGCAGCCAGCCAGGCGGCTGCAATACGGTAATAGGCCGCAACTGGCGGCGCATCATGTGGCTTGCATCGCCAGATACACAAGCAGCCCAGCGCAGCGCCAGCAATCACATCTGCCAGATGATGCTGATGCGTGAATAGCGTCGAGGCGATCAGCAAGCCAATTCCAGCATTGAGCAACAGCCATGCAGCCACGGTGCGCATGGCGGTACGCAGATGGAACCAGAAAATAAGGGCATACGCCACATGTAAAGACGGTAGCTGGTTATAGCGCTGATCCATCAGATACAGGGATTGAAACGCATAGCCCAGCCAGCCCTCAGGCAGTACGGCAGCATGCTGCTGTCTGAGTGGCATCAGCAGAAAGCACATTCCCGCCAGATGTGTGGCGGTGAAAATTTGTAAGCTATACTGCCGGCATTGCTGCTGTGTGCCGCAATGATAAAAAATGAAAACAAACAGCACAAGCGAGCTGCTGTAAGGAATAATCATCCACGGTATCAGCGGTATGCTGGCATCGGCGGTCAGCATCAGATGCTGGCTGACCTGATGCGCCGCAGCCAGCCAGTTGGTCGTCAGATAAATCAGCGTAAAACACAGTGCATTGAACACCAGCAGCCTGCTCGCCAGAGTCAGGGCGGAGCGCTCAGGCGTTTGTAGACTGGCATTAGAAATTTCAGTGAATTCAGACAAAGCAGGCTATGCAGCAAAAAATAAAAAAAGACAGCGCAAGGGCTGAGCATCTTAGCATGAGCACGGTGGCGCAAGCCACTGCGGCCAAGCCTTACCAGCGTTGTCTGGTGATGGCGGGTGGCGGTTTTCGCTTTGGCTATTATCTGGGCATGATGGCGGCATTGGAGCAGCATCAGCGTGCGCCTGATGTGCTGGTGGCCAGTTGTGGTGCGGCGATCGCGGCGGCGGTGATACGGAACCTGCCGGACAATACATCCAGATTCGAATTCCTGAGCTCACCACAAATGTATGCATACTGGTGCGGCCTGGGTTCGAATCCGCAAAAAAAGCTGAGTACCACTTTAAAGGACCTGGGCCAACGCGCCTTGTGGTCACGCTTTATGCAGACTGCGCCCGATCTGTATCAGGATTATCTGTTTGAAGTCCCGCCGTTACTGCCTTTGCCTGAGCCACAGTCCTACGCTGGTGCACCTGATTTAGCGATTATTGCGGGCCGCATGCTGTATCCGTCTGCGGCAGCAGGCAGCCGCATAGGCGGGCCCTGGTTTGAAGAAACCGTGTTTGCAGAAGGTGTGCTGGCGGCGGCCTTAGACGGGATGGTGTCGCCTCTGGCACCCGTGCATTTTCCGGGGTCGCGTATCGCGCCGCAAATTAATGTGCAAAGTGGTGTCGCGTTAGCGGATGCAGTACGCGCCTCAATTTCAGATATGTATTACTTCCGTTGCCATGAAGTGGCAGGGCAGGCGTATATAGGCGGTGTGGTGGATTTATTTCCGCTGGAAATGGCCAGCCGCCTCGCTACGCAGGTGGTGATGGAGCGTAAAGCGCCTTATGACCGGTTGCTGGGTTTGCCTGCGGTGCGCGCAGTGCTTGGGTTTGATGGCAATCAGCGTATCCGCCAGGTGAATCAACAGTTTGCCGATTACTGGGTCGATACCGCCGATATGACCAGTGCTTTGACAAAACACCAGATAGGCAAACGCATTAACTGGCGCGCCAACCGCATTGAACTGGTGATGCCTGCCACCTACCCACAATTCCGGAAAATGCTGCAATTGCAGTGGGATTACGGCTATCAGCGCGCTTGTCTGGCACTGGGTGTCGAGGCCAGCCTGAATGCCGCATGAGGGCTGATCAGATGAATCAACACAGTCAACAAATACTGATTATTGGCGGGACTTCAGGCCTGGGCTGGGCGCTGGCACAAGCTTATTTGCAGGCCGGACATCAGGTCACGGTAGCAGGCAGGAATCCTGAACGGCTGAGCCCTCAGGCATTGCAGCAGTATCCGGGCTTGCAGTATTTGCAGCTGGATATCGCTGATGCGGTGGCAGTACGTGCCGCGATCAGCGGATTCGCCGCAACCGGGCTGGATCTGCTGATTGTCAGTGCCGGCAGCTACGTTAATTCACGGCGACAGGCGCTCAGCCTGGAACAGACTGAACACATGCTGGCCACCAATGTCAGTGGCCTGGTACATGCATTTCAGGCGGCGTCTGGGCTGATGATGCGTCAGGGACGCGGGCAACTGGTGGCAATCGCGTCGATTGCTGGGCTGATGCAAGACTATCCGGGTGCTTCGGTGTATGCCGCGACCAAGCGCAGTGTGATACAGCTGGCCGATACTTACCGTCGTGCCTGTGCACCGTTCGGGGTGCAGGTGACCACCATCATCCCCGGTTATATCGATACCCAGAAATTGCGCGATCTGAATCAGGGCGATGCCAGTCATAAGCCTTTTCTGAGCTCAGAGCAGCAAGCTGCCAGCCGCATATTGCAAGCGATCGCCAGCAAACAGGCGACTCTGGTCTTTCCAAGACGCCTGGCCTGGCTGGTGCGGCTGCTGAATTGCCTGCCAGCCTTTGTTTTGCGCTTTCGGCCTGATTAAAGTCAGCGCACAGGCGGAATACGGTCAAAAGTCGTGCGCCATCCTGGGCCGGAATAGTAAGGGGCTGGGCAATGCGGTACACTGCACGTCTGGAACACCGCTTTTATGCCGTTTGCTGCACACGCTGTGTAGTCAGACGGCTCAAATCAACGCCGACCGCAACCGAAACAGAGTCAAGAATGAGCAATCTAGCCAATTACGGATTTACCACCACCATCCTGCATAACGACAGACAAAAAAGCATAGAGCACGGCTCAGTGCATAAGCCCGTGCATAACGCCGTCATGTATGGCTACAGCGATGCGCGAGAGCTGGCTGCTGTATTTCAGGGTAAGCAATCCGGTTATCGCTATGGCCGTCAGGGTAATCCTACGGTCGCCGCCTTAGAAGAAAAAATCAGCAAGATGGAAGATGCGGTGTCCAGCATTTGCTTCGCGACTGGCATGGCAGCAATCGGCGCGGTGTTCCAGGCCTTATTGCGTCAGGGCGACCATGTGGTGTCTTCGGTTTTCCTGTTCGGGAATACCAACAGCGTGTGGCAAACCACGGCCCAGCAAGGCATACAGGTATCGATGGTGGATGCGACTGATGTCGCGCAGGTTGAAGCCGCCTTGCGTCCGGAAACCCGCATGGTGTTTGTCGAAACCATCGCCAATCCGCGTACTCAGATTGCTGATTTGCGCCGCATCGGTGAATTATGCCGTGCGCGTGGCATTCTGTTCGTGGTCGATAACACCATGACCTCACCGTATTTATTCCGTCCCAAAGCGGTGGGTGCCGGGCTGGTGATTAACTCGCTCACCAAGTCTATCGCCGGACATGGCAATGTACTGGGTGGTGCGATCAGTGATACCGGTCTGTTTGACTGGGCCAGCTATCCGAATATTGCCGATAATTTCCGCCAGCAGGCGTCCACCATGCAGGGCATGTCGCAAATTCGCGCCAAGGCCTTGCGTGATTTTGGCGCCAGCTTGTCCCCTGATGCGGCGCATCAGATCGCCGTCGGTGCAGAAACCCTGGCCTTACGCATGGAGCGTGAATCGGCGAATGCACTGGCGCTGGCGACCTTACTGCACCAGGATGAGCGGGTCGCGGTGGTGCACTATCCCGGTCTGCCCAGCCATCCCCAGCACGCGCTGGCTACTGAATTGTTCCGTGCTTATGGCGCCTTACTCAGTTTCGAACTCAAGCCAGAAATCGACTGCTTCGATTTCCTGCAGCATTTGAAACTGGCGATCCATGCGACCCATTTAGGCGATACCCGGACCTTGATTATTGCGGTAGCACACACCATTTTCTTTGAAATGGGCCCGGCTCGCCGTGCAGAAATGGGCATCGCTGATTCACTGATCCGTGTTTCGGTCGGTATCGAGGATCGCGACGATTTGCTGGCGGACTTCAGTCAGGCGCTTAACGCATTCTGAGCTGCTGTAGCCAGCATTGAGCCCGGCACCAGGCATGGATAGCATAAACAGCATAGATAGGACATAGGTATGTGGTTGATCTCCTGGCGTATGACTTTACGAGACTGGCGCGCGGGCGAATTGCGCTTCTTGCTGGTGGCATTGATGATCGCAGTTGGCGCGCTGAGTGCAGTCGGTTTCTTCACCGATCGCATGCGCAATGGACTGGCCAGAGATGCGCATCAGTTGCTGGGCGCGGATTTACTGGTCAGCGCTGATCAGCCTGTTCCCGCCAGCTGGAAGGCGGAAGCCAGTCAACAAGGCTTGCAGCTGGCTGAAACCGTGGTGTTTCCAAGTATGGCGATCAGCGGCCAGGGCGATCAGCTCGCGACGCGTCTGGTGTCGCTCAAGGCGGTCAGCGCTGGCTATCCCTTGCGTGGGCAGATGAAGCTGCTTCAGGGTGAGCGCGAAGTCGCGACCAGCACCATCCCGACCGGCGGGACAGTTTGGATAGACCCTGCCGTGCAGACCGCGCTGCGTGTGCAGCCAGGATCCTTGCTGCGACTGGGTGAAAAGGAATTCAAGGTAGCAAATCTGATCGGCGATGAACCTGACCGTGGCGCCGGTTTCATGAATTTCGCACCGCGTGTGATGATCGCCTTGCCTGATCTGGCGGCCACCGGTCTGATTCAGGATGGCTCACGCGTAACCTATCGTCTGCTGCTGGCGGGGGACAAATCGGCCATCCAGGCTTTTCAGCAAACCCTGAAAAACCGTATTGAACAGCAGGCACTCAAAGGCATACGGCTGGAATCGCTGGATAGCGGACGCCCGGAAATGCGCGCGACTCTGGACCGTGCCGAACAGTTTTTGTCGCTGGTCAGTCTCTTGTCCGCCATGCTGGCGGCGGTGGCGATTGCGATGGCCGCACGCCGCTTTATGTTGCGTCATTTGGATGCCTGCGCCATGCTGCGTTGCCTGGGACTGACCCAGACTCAGGTGACCTGGCTGTATTTGATTGAGTTTTTGTTAGTCGGTATCGCCGGTAGTCTGGCCGGTATTTTGCTCGGCTTCCTGAGTCATTATGTATTACTGGAGTGGCTGGGTGCACTGGTCGCGAAAAATCTGCCAGCAGCAAGTCTGCTGCCCGCCGTGCAGGGCGTTGCGACCGGGCTGGTGTTGTTGCTGGGCTTTGCTTTGCCGCCGGTACTGCAATTGCGGAATATTCCGCATAACCGCGTGATACGGCGTGATCAGGATGCGCCGCAGCCTGTGACCTGGTTCAGTTATCTGTGTGGTCTGCTCATGTTTGTCGGCTTATTGCTGTGGCAGACCGGCGATATCAAGCTGGGCTTGCTGACCAGCGCCGGTTATGCGATTGGTCTGGCGCTGTTTGCGCTGATTGCCTGGGGCAGCGTGAGTGCATTAAAGCCTGCACGCAATCTGTTTAGCTCAGCTTCCTGGCGCTTTGCCGTGAGTGCCTTGCAGCGCCGCCCGGGCGCCAGCGTAATCCAGGTGGTGGCATTGGCACTGGGCCTGATGGCCTTGTTATTGCTGACCGTGATACGCTCCGATCTGGTCTCCGCCTGGAAAAAATCCACACCGGCTGACGCACCGAATCAATTCGTAATCAATATCCAGCCCGATCAGCGCGAGTCTGTCGCCGCCTTGCTGCAGCCTTACTCGGCACCGCGTTTTTATCCCATGATACGCGGCCGCTTGGTCGCGATTAACCAGCAGGCAGTCACCGCTGAAACTTTTGAACAGGATCAGGCCAAACGCCTGGTGGACAGAGAGTTCAATTTGTCGACCATGGATGATCTGCCGGAACTCAATAAGATCACGGCGGGTCAGTGGTTTGATGCATCTAAAGCGAATGTCGCTGAAGCGTCGGTTGAAGAAGGCATAGCCAAAACTCTGCGCCTGAAACTCGGCGATCAGCTGAGCTTTGATGTGGCAGGTCAGCAAACGACTGTGACCGTGACCAGCCTGCGCAAGCTGGACTGGGGTTCGATGCGGGTCAACTTTTTTGTCATCATCAATCCATCCGCCATGCAGGATATGCCGCAGACCTGGATTACTGCTTTCCATTTGCCACCATCCGATCAGGGCCTGATACAGAAGATGACGGCGCAATTCCCGAATCTGACCATCGTCGATGTGGGCGCCATGATACGGCAATTGCAGGCTGTGCTTGATCAGGTGGTGACAGCCGTGGAATTCCTGTTTGCCTTCACCTTATTGGCGGGCGTGCTGGTTTTGTATGCCGCCTTAGCCGGTACGCAGGATGTACGTATGCGCGAAGCCGCATTACTGCGTGCTTTGGGGGCGACGCGTCAGCAATTGTCACGTGCGCAGTGGATAGAGTTTTTACTCATCGGTAGTCTGGCTGGTGTGTTGGCGGCGGCAGGTGCAACGGCGATAGGCTGGACGCTGGCAACCTATAGTTTTCAGTTTGAGTGGCAATTCTCGCCCTGGGTCTGGCTGGCCGGTGCAGCCTTAGGTGCGGGCTGTGCTGTGACCGGCGGCTGGCTGGGCTTACGCCATGTACTCAGGCAGGCACCCATCATCAGCTTGCGTGAATCCTGAACTGTATCGCAAAGAATCAACCTTTAAAAAGTCAAAAAAGAAGTATGGCAACAGAACAAAATAGTCATCAACAAGATGATAGGCAAGATGATGCGCAAGAAGAACAGACCATCAGCCTGTATCAACGCATAGGCGGTGCTGAGCCGCTGCGGCAAATGGTCGACCGCTTTTATGACCTGATGGAGCTGGAGCCGGAATTTGCAGGCATACGCGCCATGCATCCGACTCCGACCGATAGTTCGCGCGACAAATTATTCTGGTTCTTATCGGGCTGGATGGGCGGCCCGGATTTGTATATCAGTCAGTTTGGTCATCCGCGTCTGCGTGCGCGCCATTTGCCATTCGCTATCGGCGTCAGTGAACGTGATCAGTGGCTGCGTTGTATGGCCTGGGCGATGCAGGATGTAGGCATCGCTGAAGAGCTGCAACTGCACTTGATGAATTCCTTCTTTCAGACCGCCGACTGGATGCGGAATACACCCGGATAAGGCCTATGACAACAATGGTGTGGATGGATTGGGCGCTCTTACTCGGCTTGTTATGCGTGCTGGGCTTGCTGATTTTACTCTTGCTCAGACAGGGCAAGGCCGGTAATGCAACGCTGGGCACGGAGCTGCAAGCCTTGCAGGCATATTTGCAGCAGGCGCAGTTACAGCAGTTGCAAAGTCAGGAAAGAACAGAACGCTCACTGCGCGAGCAATTGCAGTCCACTGCGCTGGCAGGACGCCAGGAAATGGGCAGTAATCTGGCGCGGCTGCAGCAGGCTTTGGTACAGCAACTGGCGCAGGGCGCGGGTTTGCAAAAAGGGCAGCTGGACAGTTTCGCGCAGCAACTGGAGCAATTACGTCAAACCATGCTGCTGCAAAGCCAGGGCGGGCGCGAAGAACAGACCGCCAGCCTGAAACAAATGGCCGATACTTTATCGCAGCGCATCGACCAGCTGACCGAATCAAATGCACAGCGCATGCAGGAAATCCGCAGCACGCTGGAACAGAAAATCCAGCAACTACAGGCGGAAAACAGCGGCAAACTTGAAGAAATGCGCAAAACCGTGGATGAAAAACTGCATGCCACGCTGGAGCAAAGGCTGGGTGAGTCGTTTAAGCTGGTTTCTGATCGTCTGGAAAAAGTGCATCAGGGTCTGGGCGAAATGCAGCAACTGGCGATCGGTGTGGGTGACTTGAAACGGGTGCTGACCAATGTCAAAACCCGTGGCACCTGGGGCGAAGTGCAGCTGGAAATGGTGCTGGAACAGATGCTGACGCCTGATCAGTATGCGAAGAATGTAGAAACCGTGCCGGGGTCCGGCGAGCGGGTTGAATTTGCCGTCAAGCTGCCAGGCAAAGAAGACGGCAGGGCGCCGGTATGGATGCCTATCGATGCCAAATTCCCCAAAGAGCAATACGAGCGTCTGTTAGATGCCGCCGAACGTGCCGATGCAGAAGGCGTGGCGCTGGCTGGTAAAGAGCTGGAGCGCAGCATACGCAATGAAGCCAGGACCATTGCTGAGAAATACGTATCCCCCCCTTTGACGACCGATTTCGCCATCCTGTTTTTACCGACCGAGGGCTTGTATGCCGAAGTCATGCGCCGACCCGGACTGGCCGATGATTTGCAGCGCAGTTTCCGCGTTTCTGTGGCCGGGCCATCGACTTTATCTGCTTTGCTGAACAGCCTGCAGATGGGCTTCCGCACATTGATATTGGAAAAACGCTCTTCCGAAGTATGGCAAGTGCTGGGCGCTGTCAAAACGGAATTCGGTAAATTCGGTGAAGTGCTGGCAGCCACCAAATCCACACTGGAGCGCGCCGCCAAAAACATCGACCAGGCCGAAGTCAGAACCCGTCAGATGACCCGCAAGCTCAAGCAAGTTGAGCAAATGCCTGAACTGCAGGCACAAATGCTGATCGACAGTGCGAGTGGGTCCGGTGAGGATGGCAGCGAATAAATGAGGGGAAAGCAGGCATTATTGCGAAGGCGGGTGGGGCAAAGTGTCTGGCGAAAGACATTAAAAGCCAATCTAATCTCAAGATTCTTTGAAAAAAGAGTGACATCTATAAAGCGTTACTGTGATAAATGTACAAAATACTACGCATGCTATTGGTTTTTTCTCTCGCGGGATTCGGGTGTTTCCTATTGTCGTACAACCTTTTTTCTATCGTAGAAACAGCCTCCTCTGAGCAGGTGATGGCTAGTCTTCAATATGTGAATGGTGAAGTCTATGGTTCACAAGGTGATCGTGTTGAAGTGGATAGGGTACTGGCTATAGGAAAAGAAGGCTTTTCTTGCCGTGTTGCCGGGCATGATGGTCAGTCGGTTTCCATAAAAGAATTCCGGTATTTGGTATCGAATATTAATATTGAAATTCCAGTAAAGAAGAGTCGTTTGAGAGGTAATAGGTGTTGGATACTTGATCAATGGAATTGGCGGATTGGTGCCATGTTATGGGGTTTTACCTTCCTAATTTTTGCATTTTTTGCATCTAAACTTTAAGAAAAACATATGAGCTTCTTGCAAAATACCCAAGCCAGTAAAGTCGCGCATAGCTGAGAGCACTACCGCAAGTGGTTTCCTTGTTTGAAACAGCACTTGTGACATGAATTTGTGCTGTTTCATCGCTTTATGGCGTGTCAATTCCTATGTAACCATCACGGCTCCAATGAACGTTGGATAACCTTGTTTTTACTGCTCTTTGACAGCAACTCCTGTTACGTGAATAAGCGCATCAACTGATCTGCCGTCAATGCCAACAAACCAAACATCAAATGCGACATCACTTTTTCAGAGCGGGTAGGGCGCATCATGATGCGCCGCATGGAATCGCTATTATCATCAAGACTGATCAAAACGCCGCCTGCCCAATGGTGAGGATAAACGCTTGCTTCTGCCAAGCGATGCGAGGTCCAGCAGGAATAATCTGCGACCCGATTGAAGAAGCCGCACTGAATGGATCGCTATGATTGAAAGTTAAATGCGGCGCATCGCGATGCGCCCTACACAGCTTAAACACATGAACGTGTTGGACGGCTGATCAGAAAACCTCATCTTCGCGCAGATAGCGCCATTGGCCTTCAGGTAATTTGCCGAGTTTGACTTTACCGATGCGTACCCGTTTCAGACCCAGTACACGCAGACCGACCATTTCGCACATGCGGCGAATCTGGCGTTTTTTACCTTCTTTCAGGATGAAATTGAGCTGATCTTCATTTTGCCAGCTGACCTTCGCAGGTAACAGCTTTTTGCCGTCCAGCGACAAGCCATGGTTCAGGCGCTTCAAGTCTTCGGCTGGCAGGCGACCTGGTTTGCTGTACTGTACGCGTACCAGGTACTCTTTTTCCACGACCGTGGTTTCACCGATCAGGTGCTTGGCGATACGGCCATCCTGCGTCAATACCAGTAAGCCGACGGAGTCGATATCCAGGCGGCCGGCGGGCACCAGGCTGCGCAGCTGGGTAGGGTGGAACACGGTGTCGACCGTGTCTTCGCTCCAGCGGTTTTCTGGCTTGATCAGCCCGACTGCAGGCGTGTAGCCATCTTCCGCCTGTCCACTGACATAGCCTACCGGCTTATTGATTAAGATGGTGACGCGCTTGGATTGCTCGGCGGCGGCCTGGCGTTCTACGCTGACTTTTTGATGAGGTAAAACTTTACTACCGAGTTCGGACACGATTTTGCCATCGACCCGGACCCAGCCCTTGGCGATCCATTCATCGGCTTCGCGGCGTGAACAAAGTCCGAGCTCGGACATGCGTTTTGATAATCTGATTAAGTCTGTCATGTGTTGCTTATAGTGGCTGGTAGTTACTTATATTTGTTTAAGTTAGCTTGTCGTGGCTTGGTTTAGCTCAGCTTGGCTAATTGAGTTGCTGATATTCGTCGGTCCCGCATTGTAACGGAGTGCCGCGCAGATCCGGCTGAAATGCCTCAGATACGCAGCGCATCCAGCAATTCAGCCTCAAACTGGATCTGGGTTTTGGCGCCTTGTAAGGCTGCGCCATCAACGATGAATACGTCTTCCACCCGTTCGCCCAGAGTCATGATCTTAGCGGTATGCAGATTGATTTTGTACTTGGTGAGTACATTCGCAATCGCGTACAAGAGACCATTTCTGTCATTGGCCGATATCGATAGCAGGTAATACTGTCCCTTATCATCAGGGCGCAAATCCACGCTGGGCGTGATCGGGAAGCTGCGCGACATTCTCGATAAGCGTCCGCGGTTCGGCGCTGACAGCGGTGTCTGAAGGGTCAGAATTTCACTGAGTTCATGCTCGATCAGGTTAATGATGTCGCGGTATTGATTGGCAAAGCTGGGTTCGATGACCAGGAAGGTATCGAGCGCATAGCCATTGCTGCAGGTATGAATTTTGGCATCCAGAATGCCGAAATTTTTGCCATCAAAATAATTGCAGATGCGCGCAAACAGATCCGCCTGATCCTTGACATAGACCGTGACCTGTAAGCCTTCGCCTATCGGTGACAGTCTGCATTTGACGACGGGATGGCTGGCATGGGTTTTATCATGCAGTACCCGGGTTTGCCAGGCGATGTCTGAGGCGTCATGGCGCAGGAAATAAGCGACATCGAGCTGCTTCCAGAATTCTTCGTGTGCGTTCGGTGCGATACCCGCCAAACGCAAGGCTTTGAGCGCATCTTCCTGGCGGTTTTTGAGTTCGCGGTCTTTCGATGGCATTTCGCCACCCAATACACGCAAGGTCATTTTGTATAAATCTTCCAGCAGCTTGCCTTTCCAGGCATTCCACACTTTCGGGCTGGTGCCACGGATATCGCAGACGGTCAGCAGATACAGTGCGGTCAGATGGCGCTCATCCTTGACCAGACTGGCGAATTGCTGCACCACGTCGGGATCGGATAAATCCTGTTTTTGCGCGACCTGAGACATGGTCAGATGATTTTGCACCAGGAAGACCACAAGCTCGGTATTGGCGCGTGTTAAACCATGGTCGTAACAGAACTTCTTGGCATCGGCCATGCCAAGCACCGAGTGATCGCCGCCGCGTCCCTTGGCAATATCATGGAACAGGGCAGCGATGTAGAGCACCCAGGGTTCATTGAAATTCGCCATTAACTGGCTGCAGAAAGGGTATTCATGCGCATGTTCTGGCATGGTGAAGCGGCGCAGATTGCGTACCACCATCAGGATGTGCTGATCCACCGTATAGGCGTGAAATAAGTCATGCTGCATCTGGCCTATGATGCGCCGGAAGTTGGGCAGGTAACGGCCCAATATGCTCATTTGATTCATGCGGCGCAGCGCATGGGTGATGCCACGCGGCGATTGCAGGATCTGTAAAAACAGTGCGCGGTTGAAAATATTGTGGCGGAATTCTGCATCCATCAGCAAACGCGCATGCCATAGCGCACGCAGGGTGCGCGCAGTCATGCCCTTGAGCTCGCTGTGCTGGGCGAGCACTAAAAACACTTCCAGCACCGCAGAAGGATGCGATTCAAAGGTGTCGTCCGCCGCGATATCGATGAAGCCATTGACTTCATTAAAGCGCGCATGGATGGGCCTTGCAGTGCTGTCTTGCGGGAATAGCACGGCTTCTATGTTTTGCAGCAAAATCTGGTTCAGTTGCGTGACTGCCTTGGCTGCCCAATAGTAACGCTGCATCAGGTATTCGCTGGCGCGGCGTGATTCCGTGGTTTTAAAGCCAAAGCTTTCCGCGATCGGTGCCTGTATATCGAAAATCAGGCGGTCTTCGCGCCGTCTGGCGTGCAAGTGCAGACGTATGCGTATGTCTTTGAAGGCGCGTTCATTGCGCTTCAACTGACGTGCTTCGGTATCGGTAATCAGACCCCGCTTAGCCAGTTCATGCCAGGAATTGCCCAGATTGGCGGCTTTTGCCACCCAAAGTATGACCTGTAAATCACGCAGGCCGCCCGGGCTTTCCTTGCAGTTCGGTTCCAGGCTGTAAGGCGTATCTTCATATTTCACGTGGCGCTGCTGCAGTTCCAGCAGTTTGGCCTGAAAAAACTTTTGCGGCTGCATCGCCGCCAGATAATCCTGCTGTAAGGCGCGGAATAATTTCCGGCTGCCGGTCACCAGTCTGGCTTCCAGCAGGCTGGTTTGCACGGTGATATCGGCGGCTGACTCTTGCAGGCACTCTTCGACGGTACGTATGCTGTGCCCTATATCCAGGCCTATATCCCACAGCAATTGCACCAGGTTTTCCAGTTTCTCTTTGAGTGCACTGTCGGGCTGGGTTTGCAGCAGTATCAGTACATCCACATCGGAGTAAGGGAATAGTTCGCCACGACCATAACCGCCGACGGCGACTAATGAGCATTCCTTGGGTAGGGCAAAATGACGCCAGATTTCAGTCAGGGTCTGGTCTACGTTTTTACACAGATCCTGCAGTAGCTGCTCTGCTTTTTCCTGCTCTTTAAAGCGCTGTATGACTTCCGCCTGAGCGCTTTTCAGTTTGTCCTTGAATGCCAGCATAGGAGTGCTCATCGTCGGGGTCTCAGGCCAGTTTGATGAAATCCGGCAGCGCTGGATAGCCTTCAGACATAGTCAGTACTTCAAAGCCGGTTTCAGTCACTAGTATGGTGTGTTCCCATTGTGCTGACAGGCTGCGGTCCTTGGTTTTGATGGTCCAGCCGTCTGGCATCGCTTTGATTTCTTTTTTGCCCGCATTAATCATCGGTTCTATCGTGAAGATCATGCCGGCTTCCAGTTTTTCCATGGTGCCAGGTTTGCCGTAGTGCATAACTTGTGGCGCTTCATGAAAGACCTTGCCTATGCCGTGGCCGCAGAATTCACGGACTACGCTGTAGCCAGCTTTTTCTGCGTGCTGTTGTATCGCATAGCCGATATCGCCCAGATGGACGCCGGGCTTGACCTTGGCGATGCCTATCCACAGGCATTCATAGGTGATCTGTGACAGGCGTCGCGCCAGGATAGACGGTTCGCCGATGAAAAACATACGGCTGGTGTCGCCGTGGTAGCCGTCCTTGATGACGGTGATGTCAAGATTGACCACGTCGCCGTTTTTGAGCGCCTTGGCATTCGGGATGCCGTGGCAAATCACATCATTGACGGAGGTGCAGATCGCTTTTGGGTAAGGTGTGTAGCCGGGCGGGCAGTAATTCAGCGGTGCCGGGATGGTGCCTTGCACATTCACCATGTATTCATGGCAAAGGCGGTCTAATTCTTCGGTGGTGACGCCGGGTTTGACGAAAGGCGTAATGTAATCCAGCACTTCGGAGGCTAATTTGCCTGCAATGCGCATGCCAGCGATGTCTTCGGCGGATTTAATTGAAATGGAGTCCATACGGATTTTTGTTATTTTGAAAAAGTGTTGGGATTGCTGCGCTCTGGAAATATGCTTAAAACATTCCTCAGAGAAAGCATTGGGGCTTCATTATAGACGAGCTGCGCCCCTGTCGTCCTGTTTGAGATGACAGGATGCTTGAGGAAAGCAATGTTTTCATAGTAGAATAGATGGTTAGCTTGTATTGGCATAAAAAAATCTGTGCAAGTTATTCATTTTTTATTAATCGAATCCGGTCTGAAAGGGTGTTCAGGTATTACCTGGATCACTGACTGGATTCAAGACCTAACCCTGGAGTTATTATGTCCGTAACAATGCGTGAAATGCTGGAAGCTGGTGTGCACTTTGGTCACCAAACCCGTTTTTGGAACCCAAAAATGGCACCGTTCATTTTCGGCCATCGCAACAAGATTCATATCGTCAACCTGGAAAAGACTCTGTCTATGTACCAGGAAGCGATGAAGTACATCCGTCAATTGTCCGCTAACCGCGGCACAATTCTGCTGGTTGGTACTAAGCGTCAATCGCGTGAAATCATCGCGGCTGAAGCGCAGCGCGCAGGTATGCCTTTCGTTGATCAGCGTTGGTTGGGCGGTATGTTGACAAACTTCAAAACTGTCAAAACATCCATCAAGCGTCTGAAAGAAATGGAAGTAGCTATCGAAGACGGCTCCGTAGAAAAGCTGTCTAAAAAAGAAGCTCTGATGTTCCAGCGTGAAATGATCAAGCTGCAAAAATCTATCGGCGGTATCAAAGATATGGGCGGCATCCCTGACGCAATTTTCGTGGTTGACGTTGGTTACCACAAAGGCGCGATCACTGAAGCAGCTAAACTGGGTATCCCGGTTATCGGCGTGGTTGATACTAACCACTCCCCAGAAGGCGTAACTTATGTTATCCCTGGTAACGATGACTCTTCCAAAGCAATCGCTCTGTACGCTCGTGGCGTTGCAGATGCAATCCTGGAAGGCCGTGCAAACGCAGTTAACGAAGTTCTGGAAGCTGTTAAACCAGGTTCTGACGAGTTCGTAGAAGTAGAACAAGCGTAATTTTGTTCAGCTGAATCACCCTGATCTGTTGCGGCAGATCAGGGAAAAAATGGGGCAACGATCGTTCGCCCTTTTTTTTAAACTAAATTTGATGATCAGTGTCCGTTGGCACTAATGAATTAGGAGAATGACATGGCAGCGATTACAGCAGCGATGGTTGGCGCACTGCGCGCAAAGACTGATGCCCCTATGATGGAATGCAAAAAAGCATTGACAGAGGCTGATGGTGATATGGACCGTGCGGAAGAGATTCTGCGTGTAAAACTGGGTAGCAAAGCTTCTAAAGCTTCTTCCCGTATTACTGCAGAAGGCGTTGTTGCTTCCTATATCTCCGGCAATGTTGGCGCGTTGATCGAAATCAACTGCGAAACTGACTTCGTGACTAAGAACGATGACTTCATCGCTCTGGCAAACACTTGCGTCAAACTGGTTGCAGAACACAATCCTGCAGACGTTGCAGCATTGGGCGCATTGCCACTCGATGGCAAAACAGTGGAAGAAGTACGTGCAGCACTGGTTGGTAAAATCGGTGAAAACATGTCTATCCGCCGTTTCGTACGTTTCGAAACTCAGTCCAAACTGACTTCTTACCTGCACGGCACACGTATTGGTGTTGTAGTTGAGTTTGACGCAGCAGAAGAGCAAATCGGTAAAGATGTAGCGATGCACATCGCTGCGATGAAACCAGTTTCCCTGTCTACAGAACAGGTTCCTGCAGAACTGATCGAAAAAGAGCGCTCAGTTGCAGAACAAAAAGCAGCAGAATCCGGCAAGCCAGCGGATATCGCAGCGAAAATGGTTGAAGGTTCGGTACAGAAATTCCTGAAAGAAGTTTCTCTGTTGAATCAGCCTTTCGTTAAAAACGATAAGCAAACAGTTGAACAGATGCTCAAAGCATCCGGCGCATCTGTCAAAGCATTCACTATGTTTGTTGTTGGTGAAGGCATTGAAAAGAAAGTCGACGATTTCGCAGCTGAAGTTGCAGCGCAGGTTGCAGCAGCAAAACAAGCGTAATCTGGCATTAAAGAAAACGGGCCGAAAGGCCCGTTTTTTTAAGCTCAGCAATTACGTACGTCAAGCAGGCTAATTTGCCTTGTACATCCTGATAGTGCAGGTTTTACCTGGTGTGCAAAGCAAATCAGCAAGTTTATTTTGTTTTTATTTTTTAATTTCTGAAGGAGTCCTGTCATGACAAAACCTGCGTATAAGCGTGTGCTCTTGAAGCTCTCCGGCGAAGCCCTGATGGGTGATGATCCATTTGGTATCAATCGTGCAACGATAGAGCGTATGGTGGCAGACGTAGCTGAAGTTTCGCGCATGGGCGTGGAGCTGGCTATCGTTATTGGTGGTGGTAATATTTTCCGTGGCGTGGCACCTGGTGCGCAAGGCATGGATCGTGCAACAGCAGATTACATGGGTATGCTGGCAACCGTCATGAATTCTCTGGCACTGGCTGATGCAATGCGTCAGGTGGGCCTGACTGCTCGCGTGATGTCTGCGATTGGTATCGAGCAGGTAGTAGAGCCTTATGTGCGTCCTAAAGCATTGCAATACCTGGAAGAAGGTAAGGTCGTCGTGTTTGCGGCCGGTACCGGTAATCCTTTCTTTACCACAGATACTGCGGCAGCGCTGCGTGGTTCCGAAATCGGTGCAGAAATCGTGTTGAAAGCGACTAAGGTTGATGGTGTCTATACAGCAGATCCGAAAAAAGATCCGAATGCGACCCGTTTTTCCACTATTTCTTTTGATGAGGCTATCTCTCGTCATCTGCAGGTAATGGATGCGACTGCATTCGCACTGTGCCGCGACCAGAAGCTGCCGATCAAAGTGTTTTCTATCGTGAAACCAGGCGCATTAAAGAATGTGATTCTGGGGGCAGACGAAGGCACATTAGTACACGTATAATTCTGGCTTTTGCATTAATCAATTTCCTGTGCGGGATGCCAAATGATTCCCGCACTGATGTTTGGAGGTAAGTATGTCCGTAGCAGATATTAAAAAAAATACCGATCAAAGGATGCAGAAGTCGATAGAGACTCTCAAAGCTGATCTGGGTAAGGTGCGTACCGGTCGTGCGCATACAGGTATTCTCGATCACGTCATGGTGGACTATTATGGTTCCCCGACGAATATTACTCAGGTTGCCAATGTGACGCTGATTGATGCGCGTACCATCGGTGTGCAGCCTTGGGAAAAGAAGATGCTGAGCACGATAGAAAAAGCGATTCGTGATTCCGATCTGGGTCTGAATCCATCCAGCCAGGGCGACATGATCCGTGTACCTACGCCACCTCTGACTGAAGAGCGTCGTAAAGAGATGGTCAAGCTGGTCAAGACCGAAGGTGAGGGCGCGAAAATTGCGATTCGTAATATCCGTCGCGATGCCAATGAATCCCTGAAAAAAATGCTCAAAGAAAAAGAGTGCTCGGAAGATGATGAGCGCCGTGCGCAGGATGATATCCAGAAGCTGACAGACAAATTTGTCGCTGAAGTGGATAAACTGCTGGCAGACAAAGAAAAAGAAGTACTGACGGTATAAATCTGCCTTTGCATGTCAAAGCGAAATTTGTACTTGTCGATGTAAACCGGAATCGTGACGGATTGGCCTGATTTTCCAGCCTAGCTCTGAAAACAGGCCATACCGTCACTTTTCTTTTTGTGCGTCATATTTTTCCGTGCTGCTGATCGATGTTGTGCCTGATCGCAGCGATGTATGCTAACGAAGCTCACTATGTTAAAAACCCGGATTATCACTGCACTGGTCTTATTGGCCATACTGATTCCTACCTTATTTTTAGGTAATCCCATTTTATTTGCAGTAGTGATTTCTGCATTTTTTGCAGCTGCCATCTGGGAGTGCCAGCGCCTGTTTAAAAAGCCGCTGCCGATTCCGATGAGCGTGGTCTGGACGGCATTTTTTGCCTATATTCTGTTTCATCTGCGCGATTTTTCCACGGTCCTGCTGTTTGCCCTGTGTGTCGCATTCTGGGTGCTGCGCCTGCTGCCTTTGCTGTACAAAGGTCTCCCTAAAGATTTTGGCTATTCGAATGGCATACTGAGTACCTTGTATGGCATCGTTGTGTTCGGTTGTTTTGTCGCGATAGCGGTGTTATATCAGCGCTCTGCCTTATTTTTGTTGTCGGTAATGGCGATCGTCTGGATCGCAGATATCGGTGCCTATTTCGCAGGTAAGGCTTTCGGTAAGCGCAAACTCGCTCCGACTATCTCGCCGGGTAAATCCTGGGAGGGAGCGATAGGCGGTGCGATTGCGGTGGTCGTGCTGACGGCAGCATCGACTTTTGTACCGGCCTTGCAGGATACCTTTGCGACGCAATTAATACAGGCTAAAGGCGTGCCTGTCTTTGTTGTTGTGATGTTGTTGATTTCTGCCGCCAGCGTGGTGGGTGACTTGTTTGAATCTATGCTCAAGCGCCGTGCCGGCATGAAAGATAGCAGCCAGCTCTTACCCGGTCACGGTGGCGTGTTGGATCGGGTCGATGCGCTGATTCCGGTACTGCCTTTGGTGGCGCTGATTTGCGCTTACCTAAATATTACTCACTGATTTCGTTTTATATTGCTTATTGCTTGATATGGCTACTCCTCAAAAAATTTGTGTGCTGGGCTCTACCGGTTCCATCGGTGTCTCAACCCTGGATGTCGTCGCACGTCATCCGGAACGTTATGCAGTCCATGCGCTGACCGCACATAGCCAGGTAGATAAGCTGCTGGAGCAATGCCGCGTATTTCAGCCGGCACTCGCTATCGTCGGTACAGCGGCGGCTGCAGATGCCTTGCATCAGGGTTTGATGACCGCCGGTTTACGCGGCATACAAGTTGAATTCGGCCCGGAAGCCTTATGCCGTGCGGCCTCTGCACCTGAAGTGGATATGGTGATGGCGGCCATCGTCGGTGCCGCTGGCTTGCCGCCATCGCTGGCAGCGGCGCGCGCAGGGAAGAAGGTTTTACTCGCCAATAAAGAGGCGCTGGTCATGTCCGGTCAGCTGTTTATGGATGCGATCTCGCAGTCCGGTGCCAGCCTGCTGCCTATAGACAGCGAGCACAATGCGATTTTTCAATGCTTGCCGCGCCAGTATCAGGGCAATATGCAACATCATGGCGTGCGTAAAATTATATTGACAGCGTCCGGCGGTCCTTTCCTGCATCGTGCCGTCGAGACCCTGAACGATGTGACGCCGGAGCAGGCAGTGGCGCATCCTAACTGGGTCATGGGACGTAAGATCTCAGTCGATTCCGCGACCATGATGAACAAGGGTCTGGAAGTGATAGAGGCGCACTGGCTGTTTAATGCACCGGCTGAAGATATTGAGGTGGTGATCCATCCGCAAAGCGTGATCCATTCCATGGTGTCTTACAACGATGGCTCAGTGCTGGCGCAAATGGGGAATCCTGATATGCGTACGCCGATTGCTTACGGTCTTGCCTATCCTGAGCGTATCGACTCTGGCGTAGCGCCGCTGGATCTGGTGAAGGTAGCGAAACTGCATTTTGAACAAGCGGATTTCCAGCGTTTCCCTTGCCTGGCACTTGCGTATCAGGCTCTGCGCGCAGGCGGCTCTGCACCCGCCGTGCTGAATGCTGCGAATGAAATTGCTGTGCAAGCCTTCCTCGATAAGAAAACCGGCTTCCGCGATATCGACCGGATCATCGCTAAAACCATGGATGCGATAGAAGTCAGTCAGTGTCAGGATTTGGCGGCGATTCTTGAGGTGGATGCGAAAGCGCGCCGGTTTGCTGCGGCGTTGGTGAACTGATGATTTTTTCCCAAAATGCCTTAGCGTTTCTGATCACCATAGGCTGCCTGGTGACCTTCCATGAGCTGGGCCACTATCTGGCTGCGCGTTTGTGCGGTGTGAAGGTCTTGCGGTTCTCGTTTGGCTTTGGACGCGTGCTGTTTTCGCGCCGTTTTGGTCCCGATCAGACTGAGTGGGCAATTTCCATGATACCGCTAGGTGGTTATGTGAGTATGCTCGATAGCAGTAATCCGGACGAGTTGCAGGCTGGCGCGCCGGAGCAAGACAGTCAGCGGGATTATTCCCGTCAGCCGGTCTGGAAGCGCATGATTATCGCAGCAGCGGGTCCGGCAGCGAATTTTGTGTTAGCGCTGTTGCTGTATTTTGGTTTGTTTGTGCATGGCACACCAGAGCCGCAAGCGCATCTGCGCATCGCGAATGCTGGCTCGATTGCAGCGCAGTCCGGCTTACGCCATGCAGATCAGGTGCTCGCGATTAATGGTAAAGCCGTGCAGAGCTGGAATGACGTGCACTGGCTGATTTTGCAGGCTGCTGTTGCGAAACAAGATGCCAGCGTTGAGGTGCAGCGTGTTGATGCTGGTGGTGCCACAGCGCGTTACCGTTTGCATCTGCCTTTGTATTCACTGAAAGCGGACGACCTGGAGCAGGATTTTCTGGCTAAATTGGGTTTAGCGGTGGCAAGGCCGCCAGCCATACTGACTCAGGTGATCAATGATGGTCCGGGTTTTGCGGCGGGCTTGAAGGAGGGGGACCGCATCCTCAGTGTGAATGGGCGGCCTTTGCTGGATGGCGTCGATTTTGTTGAGCGTGTTAATCAAAGCCCGGATCAGGCGCTGCAGCTGACTGTCCTGCGTGAACAGGCGGTACTTGAGTTGCGCGCCACACCAGTGGCTGACGATGTGAATGGCCGTCGTATCGGGCGTCTGAAAGTGCAGTTGAACCTTGCGCCTGAAATGAAGGAAGTCAGCCTGCCTGCGCTGGCAGCGATTCCTAAAAGTCTGGAAAAAACCCTGGATACGGCCTGGCTGAACTTAAAAATGATAGGCAAGCTGCTGACCGGACAGGCATCGCTCAGTAATGTGACGGGCCCGATTACGATCGCCGATTATGCAGGACAAACCGCACGTATCAGCATAGTGACCTATATTTCATTCCTGGCAGCGGTAAGTATCAGTCTGGGTGTGATGAATTTACTGCCTGTGCCGATGCTGGACGGTGGTCATTTGTTGTATTATTCGCTGGAACTCATCAGAGGTAAGCCTTTATCAGAGCGCGCAGTCGAAATTTCCAAGACGATTGGTATCGCCTTGCTGGGCGCGATGATGGCATTAGCTTTTTTTAATGATTTTCGGCGACTTGGTGGCATAATAGCCCGCCTGATATAAGTGATGTGTCCTGGATAGCAATATTGAGAGTATTAAGGGCTGAAGTGACTGAAGCATTTACTGGCTGAATTCCTGACCAGAACGGATGAAATCGGTTTTACCTGAGTCCTAGTATTGAAAGAACTTTATACCCAATGAAATTACATATAGAGCATTTTACTTTGCCACATTTTCGTCGTCGTTCACTGGCTCTCGCAGCCTTAGCACTTTGCTCCGGTAGTGCATTCGCCATCCAGCCATTCACCGTCAAGGACATCCGGGTTGAAGGCTTGCAAAGAACAGAGGCAGGAACTGTTTTCAGTTATCTGCCAGTCAAAGTCGGTGATGTATTTGATGATTCCAAGAGCACTACGGCAATCAAGTCTTTATATGCAACCGGATTTTTCAAAGACATCCAGATTGAAGAGCAGGATGGGGTGCTGGTTGTATTGCTGGAAGAGCGTCCAACCATTGCCGGTGTGGAATTCACCGGGACCAAGGAATTTGAAAAAGACGCACTGGTTAAAGCGCTCAAGGATATCGGCATAGGCGAATCCCGGATTTTTGATAAAGCGACAGTGGATCGTGCCGAGCAGGAATTGAAACGTCAATACCTGTCCAAAGGTTTGTATGGCATGAAAATCACGACCACCATCACACCGATAGAGCGTAACCGTGTACGCGTTACCTTTGCGGTGGATGAAGGTGAGATCGCGCGTATTGCAGAAATTAAAATCACCGGTAATAAAGCGTTTTCCGACGGTGAGTTACGTGATCTGATGGCCTTGAATACGCCTACCTGGTTCTCCTGGTACACCAAGGCTGATCAGTATTCCAAGCAAAAACTCTCTGGTGATATCGAGACCCTGATTTCCTTCTACCAGAACCGTGGCTATCTGGAGATGCAGATTTTATCGACCCAGATTTCCATCAGCCCGGACAAAAAGAATATCTATATCGCGATCAATCTGACCGAAGGCGACAAGTACACTGTCTCCGACGTGAAGCTGGAAGGCGATATGTTTGGCCGCGAAGAAGAGTTGGCGTCCCTGATGCTGCTCAAAAAAGGCAATGTCTATAATGCGGCGCGTCTGACCGAAAGTACCAAACGTATTTCTGAGCGCATGGGGAACTTTGGTTATGCATTTGCGAACGTGAATGCGATTCCGCAGCTGGACAAAGAGAAAAAAGAAGTGGCATTCAACGTCGCGGTCGATGCTGGCAAGCGCGTGTACGTGCGCCGTATCAACCTGGCAGGTAATACCCGTACCCGCGATGAAGTGATACGCCGTGAATTCCGTCAGTTTGAAAGCAGCTGGTACGATGGTGCCAAGATTAAGGCTTCACGTGATCGCGTTGAACGTCTTGGCTACTTTGAAGACGTGAAACTGGAAACGCCGGAAGTGGCGACCAGTGCCGATCAGGTAGATGTCAATCTGAGCATCAAAGAAAAACCGACCGGTAATTTGATGTTTGGTGCCGGTTACTCCAGTGCAGAACGCCTGACTTTGTCGGGTTCGGTCAGTCAGGCCAATGCTTTCGGTAGTGGTGATACGATAGGTCTGGAAGTTAATACCAGCCGCCAGAACCGTACCATTGTGCTGGCACATACCGATCCTTACTTCACAGATGATGGTATCAGCCGCAGTGTTGATGGCTTCCTGCGCACGACTAACCCTATCCTTGGTTCTTATTCTTACTATAAGATTCAGTCCATAGGCGGTAACCTGCGTTTCGGTGTGCCATTCTCAGAAGTCGATACTGTGTTTTTTGGAATTGGTGTAGAGCGCACCAAGGTGCAGACTGACTTTACCAGCCCAAATTTGTACAAAACTTACGTTGCGAATTTTGGTAATGGCGGTAAAGACATTACGGATTTGACGACTTATGGTATCGGCACCGCGACCACCAGTTCCTATCCGCTGACTGTAGCCTGGCAGCGTGATAGTCGTGACAGTGTATTGACGCCGACGATCGGTCGCTACCAGCGTGCCAATCTTGAGCTGGCAGCCCTTGGTAACTATCGCTATTATCGTGCGATTTATCAGGCGCAGTACTTCCAGCCAATTTATCGTTCCGTTACGCTGGCACTGAACGGTGAATTCGATTATGGTCATGGTTTGGGCGGCAATCCTTACCCGGTATTTAAAAACTTCTATGCCGGTGGTATTGGTTCGGTACGTGGTTACGAGCCGTCCTCTCTGGGCACAAGAACACCGCAGGGTGATTCTCAGGGTGGTGCTAAACGCTTGTTAGGTAATGTAGAATTACAGGTGCCGTTCCCAGGTGCAGACAAGTCGCTGCGCTGGTTTACTTTCCTTGATGCCGGTCAGGTATTTGATGAAGGTCAACGTATACGCTACAGTGACTTACGTTTAGGCGCAGGTATCGGTATAAGCTGGATATCGCCCGTAGGTCCTTTGAAACTGAGCTTTGGCCGTGCGCTGAATGCCAAGGAAGGCGATAAGAAGCAGGGCTTCCAGTTCCAAATGGGTACCGGGTTCTGATTCGCGTGGCTATGTTTGCTATATGTGTTTGCTGTGCTTAGTGTTATGGAGATTATTTTGAGTCAACTGATTACACCGTCCAAATTGTTCCAACGCTTGATGATTTGTGCGGCTTGCTTGGTGAGCGTCTCTCAAGTGCATGCACAGGATTCTAAGGTCGCTATTTTTGATTCGCAGCGCGTGATTCGTGAATCCGCGCCTGCGAAAGCAGCAGAAGTTAAGATAGAACAGGAATTTTCCAAACGCAATAAAGATCTGCAGGATATGGCAAACAAATTCCGTATCCTGGCAGAGAAATTTGATAAAGACGCGCCGGTATTGGGGGAGTCTGACCGTATCAAGCGTCAGCGTGAACTGGCTGATCTGGATCAGGATATTAAGCGCAAACAACGTGTTTTCAGCGAAGATCTGAATCAACGTAAAAATGAAGAAATTGCGGCCTTGCTGGAGCGTGCATCCAAGATCGTGAAGCAGATCGCTGAAGCTGAAAAATACGATCTGGTATTGCAGGACGCGGTATACCACAATCCACGTATTGATATCACCGACAAGGTTCTTAAAGCACTCACTAAATAATCATGACCACCACAAGCATTCGGCTGGGAGAATTGGTCGATCGCTTCGGTGGTCAATTGATAGGCTCTCCTGATTTGACCGTAAGCGGTATTGCTCCGTTGAGCGATGCCGATGCCAGTCAGCTCACATTTCTCTCCAATTCAAAATTAAAACAGCAGGCGGCCAGCACGAAAGCCGCTGCGCTGATCGTGACTGAAGCTGATTATGAATATATTCGTAGCAGCTATCAGGGTGCCTGCATCATTTTCGCCAACCCTTACGTCTATTTTGCGCGTACCGCACAGTTGTTTGCTGAGCTCAATAAAATCCCTGCTGTGACTGGTGTACATCCGACAGCCTGGGTCAGCCCGGCTGCGGTGGTGCATGCGTCTGCCAGCATAGGCCCGCATGTGAGCATAGAAGCAGAAGCTGTGATTGGTGAACACGCAGTGCTGGAAGCAGGTGTGGTGATCGGTCGCGGCGTGGAAATCGGCGCGCATACCTTGATTCATGCTAATGCGACCGTATACGACTATTGCGTCATTGGCACTCACGGCATCATTCATTCGGGTGCGGTAATCGGTGCCGATGGATTTGGCTTCGCCAATGAAAAAGGGCGCTGGATAAAGATACCGCAAACCGGTCGCGTGGTGATTGGTAATGATGTGGAAATCGGTGCCAACACCAGCATAGACCGTGGTGCACTGGCTGACACCATCATCGAAGATGGTGTCAAGCTGGATAATCAGATTCAAATTGGACATAACTGCCATATAGGAGCGCATACTGCGATGGCAGGTTGTGTCGGCGTTGCCGGTAGTGCAAAAATCGGCAAACACTGTACATTTGGCGGCGCCGCGATGGTGCTTGGGCACCTGACTATCGTCGACAATGTACATATTTCGTCCGGTAGTATGGTTTCGCGCTCGATACTGGAGCCGGGGCAATACACTGGTTTTTACCCTTTAGCGAAAAATGCGGATTGGGAAAAGAGTGCGGTCATCGTGCGTAATCTTCCTTCCATGCGCGAAAAAGTTCGCGAATTAGAAAAAACAATTAAAGTTTTAGCAGACAAATCATGAATTCTCTCGACATTAACCAGATCAAAGAATATTTACCTCACCGCTACCCGATGTTACTGGTAGATCGCGTATTGGATTGGGAAAGCGGTAAGCGTATCACTGCGATTAAAAATGTCACTGCGAATGAAGAATTTTTTAACGGGCATTTTCCGAATAAGCCTGTCATGCCTGGCGTGCTGATGATAGAAGCGATGGCGCAGACGGCGGCGATTTTGTCCTTCCTGACCATGGGAAAAAAACCGGATGAAAAAACTCTGGTGTATTTTCTGGGTATTGATGGCGCGCGTTTTAAACGTCCGGTTGAACCTGGCGATCAGTTAAAAATGGAAGTGGAAATCACCAAAGTGGCACGCGGTATCTGGAAATATCAGGCGCGCGCAACGGTAGATGGTCAGTTGGCGGTAGAAGGCGAACTGATGTGCACCATGCGTTCCACTGACGACTCAGCGGAGAAGTAATGGCTATTCATCCCACAGCACTGATTGATCCGAACGCCCAGCTCGACAGTACTGTAGAGGTGGGGCCGTATTCCATCATAGGACCGCATGTCAAGATTGGTGCCAGAACCAAGATAGGCCCACATGTCGTGATCGATGGGCATACTACCATAGGCAGTGATAATCACTTTCATGCGTATTCATCCATCGGTGGTCCACCTCAGGATAAAAAGTATGGCGGCGAAGTCACTTATCTGGAAATCGGTGACCGTAATCTGATCCGGGAATTCTGTACCTTCAACTGCGGCACTACCCAGGACAAAGGAATTACCCGTATCGGCAGTGATAACTGGTTCCTCGCTTATGTGCATATTGCGCATGACTGCGTCGTCGGCAATCACACCATATTTTCCAATAATGCCGCTTTGGCTGGCCATGTTCACGTAGGTGACTGGGTGATCATGAGCGGCTTTTCTGCGGTTCACCAGTTCTGTCAGATCGGTGCGCATGCTTTTGTTGGCATGAATACCAGCCTGACGCAGGATGTGCCGCCGTTCGTTCTGTTATCGGGTAATCCGGCACAGGCACACGGTGTGAATCTGGAAGGCTTGAAACGCCGTGGCTACACACGCGAGCAATTGAATGCGATCCGCCATGCATACAAGCTGATTTACAAATCCGGTTTGACGCTGGACGAAGCTAAGCAAAGTCTGGATACCTATGTGACTGAACTGAGTGCAGAGGCGCAGCTCCCTGTGCAGCAAATGCGTGGCTTCCTCGATGTGTCCACGCGCGGCATCGTGCGCTGAAACAGGATAGTGTTGTGACTCGTCCTATCATTTCTATGGTCGCCGGTGAGACTTCCGGCGATATGCTGGCGGCCCGCATGTTGTCCGGTTTGCGCCCCAGGTTACCTGATTCGCTGATGCATGGCATAGGCGGGCCACGGATGGCGGAACATGGCTTTGTCAATGACTGGCCTATGGATAAGCTGTCGGTACGCGGTTTGTTTGAAGTGCTTGCGCATTACCGCGAAATCAGCGGTATCCGCAAGCAATTGAAACAGCGCTTGCTGGATGAGCGGCCAGATGTATTTATTGGCGTTGATGCGCCAGACTTTAATCTGGACCTGGAAATTCAGTTGAAGCAGGCCGGTATCCCGACCATGCATTACATCAGCCCTTCCATCTGGGCCTGGCGCGCTGGCCGCATCAAAAAAATCGCTGAAGCCGTTTCACACATGCTGGTAGTCTTCCCGTTTGAGGAGCAGATTTATCAGCAAGCAGGTATTCCTGTGACCTATGTCGGCCATCCGCTGGCACAAGTCATCCCTGTTGAGATTGACACTGCCGCTGCACGTGATGAACTGGGGTTGGACCCGCGCTTCAAAGTAGTCGCGATTTTGCCAGGCAGCCGTATTTCAGAAATTAAATACAATACCGAAGCCTTTATTCGCGCCGCTAAAATTTTGACCGACCGCGATCCGAATTTGCAGATCGTGGTGCCGATGGCAGGGAATAAGCAAAGAGCGTATTACATCAAGCTGGTGGTGGCCGCAGGTCTGGAAGGCGTGCCGGTTTTGCTGGTGGATGGACGTTCACATACCGTGATGGCTGCAGCGGATGCAGTGCTGGTCGCATCGGGAACCGCCTCGCTGGAAGTGGCTTTGTACAAAAAGCCTATGGTGATCGCCTATAAGATGATGGAAGCTTCCTGGCAGATTTTGCGTCATATGGGCTATCAACCCTGGATAGGTTTGCCGAATATTCTGGAAAAAGAATTTGTAGTGCCGGAATTTCTGCAATCGGCGGCAACGCCACAGGCATTGGCAGAGGCGATCTGGCAGCAACTGAATGACGATGCCTTGCAAAACCGGCTCAAACAACGCTTCACAGACATGCATCACAGTCTGTTGCGCGATACCGCCAATCTCTCAGCGCAGGCGGTGCTGGATGTGATTCAGGCACACAAATAAGCCGTACCAATCAGTCTTCAAATGCCGCGCACCACGCGGCATTTTTTTGGACTGACCCCAAAGCTACAGCGCCATCTTGCGCCTTAACGTACACTAGTGCCTGTTTACTTAAAAACCGTTTTTTGCTTATCCATGTATATCGATTCACATTGCCATATCAATTTTCCTGAGCTTGCCGCCAAACTGCCTGAGCTGATGCAGAACATGCAAAACAACGGGGTCACCCATGCTTTATGTGTGTCGGTGGATTTGCCGGACTTCCCGCAGGTATTGGCCTTGGCCGAGCAATATCCGCATATCTACGCCTCGGTCGGTGTGCATCCGGATTATGAAGACACGCCTGAGCCCAGTGCGCAGCAGTTAATGGAGCTGGCCCAGCATCCGAAAATCATCGCCATCGGCGAAACCGGCCTCGATTACTTCCGCTTGCAAGGCGATCTGGAATGGCAGCGTGAGCGCTTTCGTCAGCATATACGCGCTTCGCGCCTGAGCCGTAAGCCGCTGATTATTCATACCAGAGCTGCTTCGGCAGACACAATACGGATTATGCGCGAAGAGGGCGCCGGTACCGATCAGGGCGGTGTGGCAGGCGTCATGCATTGCTTTACCGAGTCGCTGGAAGTCGCGCAGGCGGCGGTGGAAATGGGCTTTTATATTTCATTTTCCGGCATCCTCACCTTTAAAAGCGCTAAAGACTTGCAGGCAGTCGCCAAAGCCTTGCCGCTGGATCGCATCCTGATCGAAACCGACTCGCCGTATCTGGCACCGGTACCTTTCCGTGGCAAGATGAACGAGCCGGCCTATGTCAAACACGTAGGCGAATTTTTGGCGGATTTGCGCGGTATTTCCGTGCTCGAGGTACAGCAAGCCACCACCGAGAATTTTTTCCGTCTGTTTCAATTTGCCAGGGAAGCTTAACTCATGCTGATACTGCCATTTGTACGCACACTGTGCGCTGCTGCGTTGCTGACCGCTACACTGGCTGTGCAGGCGGCAGAGATCGATGATTTATTTTTCGCCGTCAGATTTAATGATGTAGGAACTATGCAGGACTTATTCCGCAAGGGCCAGGATCTGAATGTGAAAGAGCCGCATCGTGGCGAAAGTTTGCTGATGATGGCAATCCGCGAAAAGTCTTACAAGGTGGTGGATGCGCTCATCAATACACCGGGCATACAGCTGGAAGCCCATGCCAATAATGGCGATACTGCACTTATGATGGCAAGCTATCTGGGGCAGACCGAAATCGCGCAAAAGCTGATCACCAAAGGCGCTGAGGTTAATCAACCCGGCTGGGCGGCATTGCACTATGCTGCAGCCAGCGGTAAGACCGAGCTGGTCGCTTTGCTGTTAGAGCACCACGCTTATATCGATACCGAGTCGCCCAATAAAACCACGCCACTGATGATGGCAGTACAGTTTGGCAAAAAAGCAGTCGTTAAATTATTGCTGGAAGAGGGCGCGGATGCCAGCTTGAAAAATGCCGCGGGTCAGACTGCTCAGGATTTCGCCAAAGCCAACCGGCGTGACGATATTCTGGAAGTTTTTGCCGAATTCGCCAGCCAGCAAAAGAAATAAGCCGCAGATATAAGCAACTGATAGAAGCAAAATATGTCAGTAGCTGTGCGCGCAGCCTGCTTCGCGCCACACTTTGCGGGCGTGGGGCAGCCTTCACAAGCAACAAGTGCTATATCTGAGATCACGTCATCCCTGCGCAGGCAGGGATCCAGCGTTTTTCCTTCCCCCTTATTTTTCCGTACACCACCACATTGCTCATTGGCGGCAACAGCGCGCGATTGCTGCCATCAGCCCGCCTGTAAAGGCGTGCCCGGACGATGCGCTGATACAAAAAAATACGTTCATTTCTCATATTTTGCGTTGCAGCATATTGCTTCTGTTTTTGCTCCCGTGTTACATTGCGGACTTCATCATTTCGGAGCTCATTCTGTGGAAAGTTATAGTTGTCGCTATTGCGACTTCACCATGGCAATGTAAGCAGTCCTAACGCTGCTACCTTGCCATCAGGCGGGTAGCGGATCTGCGCTCAGGCGCGCCTTCTCTCACCCACAATTTCAATTGATTTCACGTCGTCACGCTGGCCTCTCAAGGCTGCGTTCTTCAGCGTACGTGCAAATTTGTTTGGCTTCAGATACTTGATCTGAGGCAGGGGAGTACGCATGTTTTTCTACATCCTTAGCTGTCACCTCTGTGGAGGTGCCAGTGTTTAATCTGTTTTCACTACAATCCAAATCGGACAAGCTAATGCGTGGTCCGAATAAATGGGACTGGATTTTATTGCCGGTTTTTCTGGCATTGCTGGGCTTGCTGACCTTTGCTGCGCTGCAAATGAGCCGGCCATTTGCGGTCGGGGATGTGCTGCCGGTATCGCTCGATCCCTGGTATTTGCCGTATTACCTGCTGCGCACGATACTGCGCATGTTTACGGCGCTGGCATTTTCTCTGCTGTTCAGTCTGATTTTTGCCGCCATTGCGGCCAAATACCTGACTGCAGAAAAAGTCATGATACCGGCGCTGGATATCCTGCAATCTGTGCCCATCCTGGGTTTTCAGGCGATTGCGATTGCGCCGTTCATCGCCTTTTTTCCGGGTAATTTGCTCGGTGTGGAATGCGCGGCGATTTTCGCGATCTTCACCTCGCAAGCCTGGAATATGGCATTCAGCCTGTATCAATCCATGCGCACTATACCGCCAGAGTTACAGGAAGCCGCCAGTGTATTCCGGCTCTCGCCCTGGCAGCGTTTCTGGCGTCTGGATTTGCCATTCGCGATACCGGGTTTGTTATGGAATATGATGATGTCCATGTCCGGTGGCTGGTTCTTCCTGGTCGCAGCAGAAGCGATTTCTGTGGCCGGGCAAGACATACGCCTGCCCGGTATCGGTTCGTATATCGCAGTCGCGATTGATGCGCGCGATGGCACCGCCATCGTCTGGGCCATCCTGGCGATGATGACAGGCATCCTGGTCTACGATCAGTTATTTTTCCGGCCTTTGCTGGCCTGGGCCGATAAATTTCGCTTTGAAGAAAACCCAGGTGAAATTCCTCCCGATTCCTGGGTCTTACGCTGGATGCGTAACAGCCATTGGGTCAGGCGTCTGAGCCTGGCGATGTGGCGCCGACTGGCGGTGATGATAGGCTGGTTCCGCCTGCAGCCAGACACCGTGCCACGCCCTAAACGGCGCATCATGCAGTTGCCCTGGCTGGCCAGAGCCTTTGATATTGCGCTGGTATGCGCCATGCTGGTCGCAACGCTGCAATTACTACAGTTCATACATAGCGTGGTCGGTTGGCGCGAGGTCGCCCATGTGGTCGGCTTAGGTGCACTGACCTTGTTGCGTGTGATGCTGCTGATTGCCATCGCCTCGCTGTTCTGGGTGCCGGTCGCGATCTGGATAGGCTTACGGCCTAAGTATTCGCAAGGGGTGCAGGCAATTGCGCAATTTCTCGCCGCATTTCCGGTCAATCTGATGTTCCCGCTGGTGGTATTGGTGATGGTGAAGCTGGATTTGACACCGAATATCTGGCTCAGTCCGTTAATGGTATTTGGTACCCAGTGGTACATCCTGTTTAACGTGATTGCCGGTGCCGCCGCGATTCCAAATGAGTTAAGGCTGGCTGCGGATAATCTGGGCCTCAAAGGCTGGCTCAAGTGGAAACGGGTGTATTTGCCCGCTGTATTCCCCAGCTATATCACCGGTGCGATTACGGCCAGCGGCGGCTCCTGGAATGCGAGTATTGTGGCTGAATACGTAACCTGGGGCGATACCACGCTGATGGCCGATGGGCTGGGCAGCTATATCAAGCAAATGACGGAAGCGGGCGACTTTCATCGTATTGCGCTCGGCATCGGTGTGATGTGCGTATTTGTGATGCTGCTGAATCGTTTTTTCTGGCGCAAATTATACGTGCTGGCCGATCAGCATCTGCGCTGAAGCACAGCTACAACAACGCACGGACAAACCAAACTATCGCAAGCGGCATGGCCCGGCGATGATTACCGACGTACAAACAAACATACATACCGGCGGTGACTGCAAGAGGCAGGCACTGCACAAGGAGTAAGTCATGATGCAAAAAAATTTACTGGATTTACAGCGTGTCGCAAAATCCTTCACTGCCTCAGACGGGCAGGCCAGGGTGATCCTGGATAAAGTCGATTTTCAGTTAAAAGAAGGCGAAATCGTCGCCTTGTTAGGGAAATCAGGTTCCGGCAAATCCACCTTATTGCGAATTATGGCAGGCCTGATCAGCGCTGATCATGGCGAGGTCAAATACCGCGAACGTGAAATCAATCAGCCGGTATCCGGCATCGCAATGGTGTTTCAATCCTTCGCGTTATTCCCCTGGCTGACGGTACAACAGAATGTGGAACTGGGTCTGGAGGCGCAGGGCGTACCGCAGGCTGAGCGCACCGTACGTGCCGATGCGGTGCTGGAGCTGATTGGCTTGTCCGGCTTTGGTGGTGCTTTGCCACGCGAACTTTCAGGCGGCATGAAGCAGCGCGTCGGCATTGCGCGTGCATTGGTCACCAATCCCGATATTTTGCTGATGGATGAAGCTTTCTCCGCACTCGATGTGCTGACCGGTGAGACCTTGCGCAACGATATGCTGGAATTGTGGGAACAGAAAAAAATCCCGACCAAGGGCATCCTGATCGTCTCGCATAATATCGAAGAAGCCGTCATGATGGCCGACCGCATCGTATTGCTGACCAGCGATCCTGGCACCGTGCGTTGTGAAATACCGGTCGATTTACCACGTCCGCGTGATCCGGATTCGCTGGAAGTCAGGGCACTGATCGATGAAGTCTACGGCCTGATGACCATGCGCGCGCAAGGCGACAGCCATCCTGAATCAGCAGCGCGCCATCTCGGTTATCGCTTACCGGAAACCACCATCAGCCGCATCGAAGGCATCCTCGATATGCTGGCCGAAGCGCCTTTCCTGGGGCGTGCCGATTTGCCGGAACTGGCGGAAGAAGCTGAATTATCAGACGAGGATTTATTCCCGACTTACGAGGCACTGAGCATGCTGGGTCTGGCCAGTCTGGAAAAAGGCGACATATTGCTGACCGCATTGGGCCAGCAATATGTACATGCAGAGCAATCGCTGAAGCAGGACATCTTTGGCCAGCAATGCCTGACCCATGTACCGCTGGTCGCCCACATCCGGCGCGAACTGGAACGTGAGCCCAGCGGTAGTGTAGCTGAGCAGCCGGTACTGGATCTGCTGCAGGAATTCCTCAAAGAGAAAGAAGCCAAACGCGTACTCGAAGTCGCCGTCGAATGGGGCCGCTACGGCGAAGTCTATGAATACGACTACCACACTGGCCGCCTGACTTTGCCGGGCAGCGCAGAGGATTAATTTCAATCAATAGCAGCGACAAGCCCGGCCTCAAACGACGTGGCAGGGCGCATCGCGATGCGCCGCATCTTCGCAACGCGAAGCGAGCCATTCAGACATGGCTTATGGAATAGCCTTGCATATCGGCCTGATTCGCGCTTTATCGTTTGCTGAAAGAGCTCGTTTACGCTTACGATTAGGTAGCTTGTGATTTGATTATTCTTGATTGCGATGAAAATTCCGTGCGGCGCATCGCGATGCGCCCTACTTGTGGGGGCGACCTTAATGAAAAATATTTATTTCGCACTATTGTTAATAGCTTTATCGATGGTTGATGCATTTGCGGAGCCTAAGTACCTACTCCCAGCCTATTCGATTGAGAAGAGCATCTCAATGAGTTTGTCTAATGCAAAGATAGTTGTGCTAGGTAGATTGGTTTTGCCATATAAAACAACAATTCCAGAGCGACTTGACGGTAATAGGGCTATTTTTGAAATGAGTTTTGAAATAGATAAAGTCATTGCTGGAGAACAGTTTATTTCTGGAATTCGTATCCCTGTTAGTTGGGTTATCCCAATGCCCAATCCCGACAAGAAGGCTGATTTGAAAAAAAGTGATGCCGATTTGCGAAACGCGAAAGCAATGAGTTTTCAATTAGAGAAGATGTTAGACGCCAATATTATCGACAGAGATGAGTTTAAAAAACGAAGTAAAAAAAATGACGAAATTATTTTGTACTCTGACGCTTATCTGAAACAGTTTGTATTAATGCCAATTGGGATGCCGATTAGTGAACCATATAGATATCTAAATGTTTTGGTTACGTTTGGAGACAGTTATATATTGATTTTACAAAACTCAAAAATATATGGCGGTTTGGGAATTGGTTTGATTGGGGAAGTTGACGTATATCCCGCGAAAGACGAAAAAATAAAGAAAATTTTTCATTTGAAGTGAAAACGCGGTGATGCGTAATCTCCGTAGGGCGCATCGTGATGCGCCGCATGGAATGTGGTGAAGACTATGCCAAACTATCGACGCGTCTGGCATCCGGGCGGTACCTATTTTTTTACTGTCAACTTGCTTGAGCGAACCGGCAATGATTTGCTGATCCGGCATATCGCAGAATTGCGTATATCGGTTCGCGTGGTGAAAGCGCGTTATCCATTCATCATTCATGCGTGGGTAGTGTTACCGGATCACCTGCATTGCGTGATTGAATTGCCTCAGGGTGACAGCTATTTTGCGACACGTTGGCGTTTGATCAAAGATGGATTTTCAAAAAGCATTCCTTTAACAGAAACCCGCTCCTCGGTTCGCTTACGTCGTGGTGAGCGCGGCATTTGGCAACGCCGGTATTGGGAACATCTGATACGTGATGAGCAGGATTTTGCGGCACATATGGATTATGTTCATATCAACCCACTCAAGCATGGCCTGGTTGAGAGAGTCGCAGATTGGCCTTATTCGACCTTTCATCGTTTGGTGGAAGTGGGCGTTTATCCTTACGACTGGGCAGGCGGGGACTTGAACAATCTTGATTACGACGACTAAGCCATGCGGCGCATCACGATGCGCCCTACGATCCTAATGCTTCCAATTACAAAGCGGTAAGCCGCAATCCTGTTGGGCAGATCGTGATGCGCCTTAGATTTTCGCGTTACGACTTTTATTTTTTATTTTTTTGAAAAAAATTGGTCTGGCGCTCGATAAATCCGGAACAAGAAAAATTTCGCAAAAAACCAGAAATACGGTTTGAGGCCAACTTAACGCATTCCAATAAAACCAAGAAAGTACAAATATACTAATCCATGCCGATAAATAGATAAATAGCAATGCCTTTTTTAGGTTTTCGTTCATTCGTTTCTCTTATCGCCGAGTCCATTTTATGAAGCTACAACTCTTTCGTAAGGCGCATCGCGACGCGTCTTAACTATGCGGATTTAGCCCTTAATTCAGCCTGTCTGAGCGCTGTACAGCTGGCGGAATATCCTGCAACTGGGTGTTGCCAGGGGCGCCGGTGGCTTTAGGTGTTTGTTCTGATCTGCTCAGTATAAAAATCAGCGAAAAGCTCAATTTAAAAATCCGCTCAAATCCAAACCAGCAAAACAGATAAATAATTTGTGTCGCCGAGAACAGCTCTGCGTCGTAGAGGGGGATGTGGGCGCGCGAAAACAGCAAATTGGTACACAACAGGGCGATTAAGGTGATGAGCACGCTAAACCAAAGTTTATTTTCTATCGCTGATTTCATATGTGTGTCATGTCTGAAAATTGTTCAGGAAGCAGCCAGACAGCGCTGCTGCTTCAATGTGTGGTGTATTTTTGTATATTACCATTGGCAATAAAATTCGCCAAAAATTTTTCTGCCTATGTCTATGCCTATGCTTATGTGCCGTATCAAGCGACCGCGCTAAGGACATTTAAGGCTTAGGTCATCAACACCTTAAAGCCTTGCGCTGCAAGCACATTACGTCCTCTATGTGGGTCTGCGAACAGAGCTGAAGGCTGTTTCCGGTAGAAGATGATGCACCGGAATTTCCGGCGCAGCGATGCATGTCATCTTCAAGTGAGTCGGTACTTTGCGAGCTTGACCACGCATTGTTTGCGATCAGTCTGCACAACAATTGTTATTCAACGCAATTTACCTCCAGAGGAAAAAATGAAACCATTAATGACGACAGCGCTAGTCTGCCTGTTTGCTTGTACCGGTGCTGTATGGGCCGCGACACCAGAAGCAAAGACAGAATATAAGCAAAAAAAAGAAACAGCTGAGAGGGAATATCGTGAGGCTGCACAGAAGTGTGATGCCATGAAAGATAATCCTAAAGATATCTGTATCGCTGAAGCGAAATCAGCCCGGATTCGCATGGTAGCGACGGCAAAAGCGGCCATGGAGAATACAGAAAAAGCCAGAGCCGCAAGCGCAAAAGAAATCGCTAATGCAGATTTTGCGGTAGCTAAAGCAATGTGCGGCAGCCAGGTTGGCAATGATAAAGATGTTTGTGTCAAGAAAGCTGATGCTGCCAGAATTGCAGCGATTGCTAATGCAAGCGCGGTAAAAAAAGTGAATGATGCCCGTTCTGAAGCTAGCAGCGATAAACAGGATGCTAACTATGACGTCGCACTGGAAAAATGCAATGCCTTAGTCGGAACAGCTAAGGACATGTGTGTGTCTGCTGCTAAAACCAAATTCAAAAAGATGTAATGCTGTCGCTGTCTGCAATTCGTTTTTTTTTGCAGGCAGCACTACGATCATCTGAGTTGACCATGTCTCTTTTTAGCTTTGAACACAGTAAGCGCGCGATGATGGCGGATTTTGTTTTTTACGGCTTCAGCATTGCTACGCTGCTGCTGTTTTTATGCCTGCACTGCGCTGCAAAGGATGGGCTGAGCGCAGGCATCTTCGTTTTTGCAGGCTGCTTAAGTGCCAATGTGATGGAGTATTGCCTGCATCGCTTTGTTTTACACCAGCTGACGCCTTTTCGCGATTGGCATCTGCGCCATCATGCACAGCCCAAAGCATTGATGGGTACACCGACTATCGCCAGTGCCGCATTGATTTTTCTGTTGGTCGCACTGCCTGCTTATCTTTGCTTAGCGCTATATCAGGCACTGGCCTTAACACTGGGCACGGTGCTGGGCTATTTTTTATACAGCCTGACACATCATGCAGTTCACCAGTGGCATGGTGAAAACCGTTGGCTACGCACCAGGAAAAGCTGGCACGCGCTGCATCACCATGTGAATCCGGCGCGGCACTTTGGGGTCAGCAGCGTAATTTGGGATTATATGTTTGGAACTGCATAGGGCTTTCCCTCAACTATCAGGGAATAGCTTCACATTATGCGAGTCTTACCTGGTGATACGGTGAGCGGGCTACTGCTTCTTGTCTTTCAACCGTTTTACGTGTTGGTGTAGCCGTTGATCCGGCATCCACCAACGCAACACTAAATAGCAAAGCTGATATTCAAGGGACGCGTTGCTCTATGGTGATTTGATCGACCTCGACACGCCGGTTGGGTTCCAGGCACTTGATTAACTGGCTTCTGATTTTATCGTGGCATTCAACAACAGGATTGCTTTCGCCTTTGCCACTTGCTGTCATGCGATTTGGGGCGATACCTTTTTCCACCAGATATGCTTTTACTGTATTTGCCCGTTGCTCAGATAAAGTCTGGTTATATCGTTTCGCTCCTATCCGGTCTGCGTACCCGGTAATAATGATATTTTGAATTTGAGTGTTCGCATTTAAGGCATCAGCTAAGGTATCAAGTTTTATTTGTTTACCATGCAACGTGGCATTGTCAAAAGCAAATAGCTCAGTTGCAGACAGCGTGATTTTTTCAAATCGTGCTGGTGCCGGCGCGGGGGCTGGAGCCGGATCGGGCGTCCTGACTGCGATCGGAATCGGTTCAGCAGGCATGCGTACAGGCTCAGCAGCACGGACTTGCGGCGCAGCCCTGACAGGCTTATCAAAAGCGTAGCTAAGTGCAATCGAAAGAAAACTATGGCTGGCCTGGCTGAAACCATATTCCTGACCGCGTAAGTAACTGTGTACTTTGCGTAAGTCTGCCTGGATAGACCATTGATCGCTCATTGAAAATTGTACGCCTACGCCGAGGTTGACATTGGGTGAGTAGCGATCGGCTTGTCCCAATAAAGAATTCATCCGGTTACGTTCGACGCCCGCTCCGGCGACGACAAAAGGACGGAGGCTGTTGCGGGAGAAAAGATATAGGGCATCGAGACTGTATGCGTTTTGGTAAAACCGTTGCGCACTGTTTTTGCTACGGGTAAAGCTGGTACCGATTTGCATGTCGACATTTTCAGAAACAGGTTTTCCGAAACGCAGGCCTAAACCGTAAGCACTTGTACCAGATCCAAATCCTTCATCGATATCAGCAATGTGTAAGCTTGGCAAAATATACCAGGATGGATAGGGATCATCAGCATAGGCAGATGTCAGTATTAACAGGGATGTCGAAGCGAGGACAATACTAATTGTCGATTGCGTCCGGTTGTGCGTTGTCATATGGATGTCCTATTTTTGGGCAAGGAGAACTGCGGATTGAAGAATTCTTTTCGCATCTCTATTCACATTGTTTATTCAGTGTGGGCAGCTCTTCCGGCTCATCAATGACATGTCTAATGAATGAAATTAAATGAAATATCTGACGATATTTACATTTGAAAAGACAGTATTTATGTGATCTTAAAAATACCTGATATCAGTATTTCGCATCGAAGACTTTCGCTCAGTGCGTTTGCTGACATAGTCTTCACGGAAGGAAAAGAAAATAATTTTCGTTAAAAAAAAGAGACGATTTCATTTTCACTGATGGCAGAAAAAAACCAGAAATTGCGTGAGCAATCCCTGGTTGCAAGGTAGGCTTGAGCCAGCAAGGACTCAGCTTTGTTCAGCGCTTAATCTTAGAAATTTTTGTTCCTTCCAGACTGAGGCTGACCATCAGGCCGGACTGATCGAAGATGAATGCGTAAGCATCATCTTTTAAGCTGGAGGTGGATAAATTCTTTGCGACACCTTCGTTCATGACAACTACAGTCGGTCCTACGCCAACTTCCCAACCGTGTGATGCACGCAAACTATTTTCAACCTGTTCGCTCATTAAAAAAACGACGTAGCCATAAGACTGGGCACCTGCCTGCCAACCGAAAGAGGCAGAGACAGCATTCATATATTCATTCGCGTGACCGGCTTTCATAAAAACGCCTTCACCATAGCTGCCGCCAAAGACCAGTCCGGCTTTGACTATTTTAGGGAAGACCAGAATGGCGCGCGCTTTCTTAGAAATGCTTTCTGCGAGCGGATTTCCTTTGTATAGCTTATGCAAGGCGTCGCTGGCTTCGCGATCCAGATCAGCAGCGCTTGCTGCATGTGCCTGTTGTAGTGTCGCAGTCAGAAACAAGCCGCAAACCAGGCTGCAAAAAAACATCAGCGCGCTGCGGTAGGGTAGGTGGAATTTGTGTCGCATGGCAGTACTCCTTGAAATCGGTTTAATCATTGAACTCGTCTGCTAATTTGCTCGCTCTGTCATAAAGTCTCAGGCAGAAGCTGGCTGAGACAGGTCGGCTTGCACTCGTGGCTATGTCTGGCCACGCTGTTTCGTGCTGACCTCAGTCGAAATCTGCACCAATGCACATCGCAAGATATGGCGCAGAGTCACTTGAGTCGGCTGGCTTATTTCGCCGTGGAGTTGCAAGCCTTGGCCGTGGTTTTGCTCGCCTTATCGGCGCATTGCATGGCGTTGTCAGTGCAATGTTTTGCATCTGCGGCTTTGTCTTTGCTATGGCAATCTGCCGCATCTAAGTGATGAGAGGCGGCCTTGGTGTGATCATTGGCAGCTTGTTGATGCAGCTGGGCTGCGTTCTGGTTGTGGTTGGCGGGTGTGCTCATGATTTGTCCTGTTCTGATCATTTTGAAACATGAATAAATACGGTTTTTTATTGCGCCGTATGCTGATGGGTGTCATCGGCTAAAGATCAGTTTGCGCGTTCGCTCACATAAAATCAGTTCGTTAGCGTACACCGGCAATCACAGTACTTCGGGCTTGGTAAACTCAAGCAGGAATTTGGCCTGATGTGTGCGGCCGTCATTGATCAAGGGTATACGCAGGTCGGCAACGGGCAGATCATCGATCAACAGGCTGGAGGGGCCGCTGCCTGGGTGCTTGCGCTGCACAGAGATGCAATAAAGCGATTCCAGATAACGGTAGCGAATCTGGTAGTTATCCCACTCTGCCGGCAGGCAAGGTTCAAGGCTCAGAAAATTGGCTTCACGTTGCAAACCTAGCAGTGATGCGGTGATCAGCGTGTACATCCAGCCCGCCGAGCCGGTGTACCAGGTCCAGCCACCGCGGCCAGTGTGCGGTGCCAGCGCATAGACATCTGCTGCCATCACATAGGGTTCGACTTTGTAGCGCTGCATGTCGTCTGCAGAGCTGCTGCGCCGGATCGGATTGATCAGATTAAAGGCTTGCCAGGCGCGGCTGTTCTGACCTGATTTGGCAAATGCCATGGCGGCCCAGATCGCTGCATGGTTATATTGGCCGCCATTCTCTCGTATGCCGGGCAAATAGCCGCGTATATAACCCGGATCCTGCTCAGGCTGGTCAAATGGCGGGGCCAGCAATGGCATGACGCCGCTGGCCGTATCCATCAGGCGTTGATGCAGCGATTCCATTGCCTGTACGCGATGAGCAGGATCACCCGCCCCGGAAAGCACGGCCCAGCTTTGTGAGATGGAATCGATCTGACATTCCTTATTTGTCGCTGAGCCCAGCGGACTGCCGTCATCAAAATAGGCGCGCCTGTACCAGGCGCCATCCCAGCCAGCGCTGGCTATATGCTGCTGTAGGCGCTCAGCTTGTTGGCGGCAATGACTGGCATAGTCAGGGTCGTTGTGATTCTGGGCGACTTCGGCAAAACCTGACAGTAGTTCATAGTAGAAAAAGGCCAGCCACACGCTTTCCCCTTGGCCCAGGTGACCTACCTTATCCATGCCATCATTCCAGTCGCAGGAACCCATCAGTGGCAATCCATGTCGGCCAAACCTGAGCCCGTGCTCTATCGCGGCTACGCAATGCTGGTAAAGCGTTGCAGTCTGGTTGGAACGTATAGGCTGATCGAAATAAGAATCTTCCGTAGCATGTACTTCGCGTCCTTCAAGGTAGGCCAGCTCGGTCTGCAGGATGGCGCTGTCGCCGCTATGACGCAGATAATGCGCTACTGCATAGGGCAGCCATAAATAGTCGTCGGAACAATGGGTGCGTACTCCCTTGTCTGCGGGTGGATGCCACCAGTGCTGTACATCTCCCTCTATGAATTGATGGCTGGCGCTCAGCAGTATTTGTTGTCTGGCTAAATCCTGCGCGGTATGCGCCAGTGCTATCGTATCCTGCAGCTGATCACGGAAACCATAAGCGCCGCCAGACTGGTAGTAGCCACTGCGTGCCCACAAACGGCAGCTGATGGTTTGATACAGCAGCCAGCCATTGGCAAGGAAATTGAGCCCCTGATCCGGGGTTTGTACCTGTACCTGTCCTAACACCTGTTCCCAGTAGGCCTGAATCTTGAGCAGCGCCTGTTTCGCCGCCTGGGCCGATCTGGTTTGTCGTATGAGTTCGGCAGGCTTAGCGCTATGCTGATTCGCGACGCCCAGGATGAAAACAATTTGCTTTTCCTGTTCAGGTTTTAAGTCAAAGACGACTTGTAGCGCCGCGCAAGGGTCGAGTCCGGCACCGGTTTTCCCGGATAGCTGACTTCTGCCCATCGCTGCCGGATGATGCAGGCTGCCATAACGTCCAATGAATTCGCAACGGTCGGCGCTAAGCGTGCATGTGGGCTGATCGACGCAAAAAAATGCAGTGCTGGAGGAGAAATCACTGTTGTAAGCATTTCTGGCAGCGATGCCGCAACCATCTGCAATCGGCTCAGTAACGATATGCATGGCGGACTTACTGCGGAGATCGCCCAGCACCCATTCCACATAAGCCGTGGCAGATAATTTACGCTGCTGCGCCGAGTGGTTGCGCAGTGTTAGCACCGCATATTTAACAGATGCAGTTAAGTCCACATAGACACAGAGTTCAGAAAGTATGCCACTGCGCTGATGGCTGAAAATGCTGTAACCATAGCCATGGCGGGTATGAAACTCTCCTTTGCCATGACAGGGCAGAGCGGTCGGTGACCAGAATTGCCCGCTTTCCTCGTCGCGGATATAGAACACCTCGCCGCCACTATCGCACACCGGATCATTGTGCCAGGGGCTTAATCTGAACTCATGCGCATTCTCTGACCAGCTATACGATGGCCCACTTTCAGAGATGACTGTGCCAAAGCCGGGATTGGCCAGTACATTGACCCAGGGCGCCGGGCTGCGTTGCTGCGCGTAGCTGGTGATCAGATATTCTTTGCCATCTTCTGAAAAACTGCCGATGCCATTATCAAACTGTCTGACTGCTGATACTGTGCTTGCGGTCGGGCTGACTTGCACCTCATCCGGATAGGGTTTTTTAAGCGGTAGCAGTGGTTTCAGCCGGGTCTCGCTCAGATCATAGCGATTTAACTGGTCTGTCAATGTGCCACGCTGATCATTCAGAATGACCCTGGCGATGGCATGAAACAAAATACGGTCTTCATTGGAAATCTGATCGCTGGCACGCACATAAATGCCACCCGGTTTTTCCAGCGCATGGGCGCCGATCACAGAGGAAATTAATCCCAGTATACGGTCCTGCAGAATTTGCCGGTAACTCGCATGGTCTTCATTCCAGATCACCAGATCGACAGCCAGCCCGCGCGCTTGCCAATAGGCGTGCGCCTGTATCAGCTGACGCGCAAAGTCCAGATGTTCCTGGGAGCTGATCAGCAACAGAACGATAGGCATATCGCCTGAAATCGCATAGCTCCATAGGGCCGATTGTCCGCGCTGATTCTGCTTCAGCAAGTCCTGAGGCGCGCGCATGAGTGGATTGGCATAAATGATGGAATTGGCCAGACGGGCATAAAGTTGCGCATCTTTTTCTGAAATATTTAATTGGCGCAGCACCACCTGGCTATGGGTCCAGGACAAATCGATCACACGGTCAGCCAGATGCTGGTCGCGGTATTTTTCTATCAATCCCAGGCATTGTTCCCTGTTATCGGCGACGCCGGTGACCAGGTCGATCACCACAGACTGTTCCGGGTCCAGGGAAATTTGATAGCGTATGGCGACGACAGGGTCCAGCACGGAACCCTGGCTATCTGACAGTTTGCCAGGCTGGTGCATGGCGGCTGGATGGAGCAGGGTATTGCCGCGCCCGATAAACAAAGAGCGGTCGGTTTCATAGGATATTTGCTCAGCGGTGCTGCCATGCAAGGCCATCAGATGCAGCATCATCGGTATTTTTTCATCCGCGGAGCGTGGCCGACGAGTACACAATATCGCGCTGTGTAAAGGCAGTATTTCGGTCTGTACAAACAGCTTGCTGAAGGCAGGATGCAGTTTGTCGGCCAGCGTTGGTGCCAGCACGACTTCGGCATAACTGGTCAGCTCCAGAGTGCGCCGCCGGCCGGAGCGGTTGGTTATGCGGGTGCGCCGCAGCTCTATATTATCTTCGGGTGAGACGACAATCTCGGTATGCAAATCGATGAGCTGATCGCTACGCCTGAATTCTGCCCGCCCTTCAGAGAAAACGGCTTCGTAAGACGGCGTTCTCAGTCCAGCGGGTTGCAGGGTAGTCGACCAGAATTGCGCACTGCCTATGTCACGCACATAGCAAAAACTGCCAGAGTGATCGCGCGTGCTGTCCTCGTCCCAGCGTGTGACAGCCAGGTCATGCCAACGGCTGTAGCCGCCACCGGCGCTGCTGATCATCACATGGTAACGGCCATTCGACAGCAATTGCACTTCAGGCGCATTGTTATCCGAAAGACGCAGCACACGCAGTGGCGTTTCCATGGCTGCGCTGCTGCTGCGGATGTCAGCCAGCTCGGTAGTGTTAGCATAATGCGCGCTGGCTCTGGGGATGCTCTCATGCAGTAAAGGGAGCGCCGCTTTGAATAAGGGGTCTGCCGCAAAAAACTTTTGCATGGGCTGGTCGAGCAAGTGATAGGCCAGTGCCAGCAGTGCCATGCCCTGATGATGCGCCATGAAGGAGCGGATTATCACATGGCTTTGTCCGCGTGGCAGACGGATCGCGGTGTAATCTATCGCTTCGTAGAAGCCGTAAGCGCCTTCAAAGCCCGCTTTGGCCATCCGCAACAAATTATCGCAGGCCGCATCGGGTGCGACCATCAAGGCCATGAAGCTCGCATACGGTGCGATCACCAGATCGTCACCCAGGCCGCGTTTGTATCCCAGGCCGGGCACGCCAAATGCACGGTATTGATAGTTGAGATTCGTATCAAAGGCGTTATAACCCGATTCTGAAATTCCCCACGGTACACCGCGTTGTCCGCCATACTGTATCTGCCTTTGTAGTGCAGAATGATAGGTTTGTTCCAGTAAAGTATGGCTAAACACCGGCATGACTAACAGCGGCATCAGATACTCAAACATAGAGCCGCTCCAGGACAGCAGGATGGGTTCGCCGCCAGCAACAGTCAATTGACGTCCCAGTGCAAACCAGCTCTCCTGTGGCAGCTGCCCTTGTGCGATGCCGGTGTAGCTGGCCAGTCTGGCTTCCGAGGCGAGTAAATCATAATTGCCCGTATCGGTTCTACGCTCAGAGACGTTGTAGCCTATAGAGAGTAAGCGGGTGTTTTTATTGTATAAGAATCCGTATTGCGCAAAGGCGTAGTCCTCAGCCTGGGTGATTAAGTGCGCAATCTCTGTGATGCGTAAGGCAGCCTGTTCTGCGCCGCTGTGTATCTGTCTGATGAGTCTGATGCGCCTGATGTGCTGATCGCTGGATGCGCTCTCAGTTGTGCTGACTTCTTCCGCTAAGGCGCTGATGCAGTGCGCTAAGCCTGACAAGGACGGCATGCCGGCTAATTGCGGGAACAGGTGCAAGCAAGCTGCTTCATCGCCTGAGACCACCCAAGGCGCGAAGGTGATCATCTCATTCAGCGTATCCTGAATCTGCTGGTCCATCGCTGTGAGCCAGAACTGCGTCTGGCTGTTGTGGTCCGGGTTTCGCTGCACCTGCCTGGTCAGATCGCGCAGCGAGTTCAGGCTGTGGCAGGTTCCAGCCATAGTTTGTGGTGGGTTGCGGCACAACTCATCGAGTTCTACACCCAGATGCAGCAGATTATTTTTGCCGGGTACTGATGCTGACTCCAGCAACACCAGCCAGGTATCGCGTAAGCCCTGGAATAGTCGTGGTGATAACAGTGGCTGTTCGCTGAGCCGCGACAGGGCGGATTTCAAGGTGACACAATGGGCGCAGAAATTGCCACTGTCTACGGTTGACACATACATAGGCTGTAAAGGCGTCAGGGTTTGCGTGTCGTACCAGTTGAGAAAGTGCCCGTGGTAACGCTCCATTTTTTGCAGGCTGGCAAAGCTGGCACCCGTGCGTGTCAACAGCGATCCCATAGAGATATAGCCAAATTCGCTGGCGCTTAAGTTAGCCAGCAAGGACAAACCTATGTTGGTGGGCGAAGTCCGGTGTGCAATCACAGAGACCGGATGCTGCTGTATGTTATCCGGTGGCAGCCAGTTATCTTCAGGGCCGACATGGGTTTCAAAAAAAAGCCAGGTCTTGCGTGATAAGCGATGTAAAAAATCCGTTTTTTGCTGGCTCAGTTCCTGTTTTTGCCGCACTTTAGGCAAGCTGATGCGATAGGCGATCCACGGTGAGGCGATCCAGAGCAATAAGAGCGGCGCTGCTGCATACCAGGCAGCCGGAGCAAAGTACAATACGGCGACGCTGAGCACTACGCTGATGGCAGGCGCGACCCACATGCGTCTGAGCGTTGCCAGCAAACTGTCACCGGCACTTAACTGATCGAGATGAGAAGGCGTCCACTCCAGTAAATGCTGATGCGAAATCTGCATACGCCACTGGGTACGTAAGATGGCATCGAGATATACACTGGCTTCGTAGGGGATGAAGCAGAGTTTCAGAAAAGCCTGGCTCAATTGTATGCGGGCCGAGTCAGCGAGTTCTGCCAAGTGCTGCAGCAACTGCAGTTCAGCAGGCTTGTTAAGCAGTTGTAATGATAGTGAAAACACAGCGGGCAGAAACAGCAGAGCCATGACGCTCACCGTGCCTTGCCATGCCTGAGTCGCAGGGCCGAATAGCAGCCAGATTGCGCTCAGAAAGAACAGATTAGCGGCTGGTAGCAGGCTACGTCGCAGATTGTCGAACAACTTCCAGCGTGATAGCGCAGACAAGGGATTGGGATAGCTGCTTGTTTTTCCAGTGGACGCATTGGTCTCGCCCGGTACCTGAGGCAGCAACCACGAGCATAATTGCCAGTCACCTCTGATCCATCTGTGATGGCGGCGCATATCGCTCAGGTAATGCGAGGGACTGGCTTCCAGCAGTATCCCATCACTCATCAGGCCTGAACGGGCATAACAACCTTCAAGCAGATCGTGGCTCAGTATGCGATTGATGGGCATCTTCCCCTTCAGCACTTGCTCGAATGCGTTGACCTCGTAAATTCCTTTGCCGATAAATGAGCCTTCTGCAAACAAGTCCTGATAGACATCTGAAACACAGTGCGTATAGGGGTCCATACCGCTATCAGCGCTATATAATTGCTCATAGTGTGATGCGGTCGGGGAGCTGACGCCCGCCGCAATGCGTGGTTGCAGTATGCCGTAGCCTGCAATAACCCGTGAAGAATTTGCGTCGAATACTGGCTGGTTCAGTCTGTGTGCCATGGTTGCGATAAATACTGCCGCGGCACCACGTGGTAATTCAGTATCGGAATCCAGGGTGATCACATATCTGGTTTGCTTCAGCCCGGCAGGATCGCCCGTAATTAAAGAGAACGCAGTCTCTGCGCTGCCGCGCAAAAAACTGTTTAAATCACTTAATTTGCCGCGTTTTCTTTCAAACGACATCCAGATTTTTTCCTGAGGATTCCATAAGCGGTTTCGATGGAGTAGCAGAAAATAGCTGCCATCGCTACGCGGATATTTTTTGTTTAATGCTGCAATATTGGCGACTACGCGCAGCTTCAGAGTGGTGTCTTCAGCGGTGACTTCCTGCTGCGCATCGGTAAAGTCGCTGAGCAGACAAAACCGTAAATGCGGGTCGCGATTGGCAAGAAAGCGAATTTCCATCGCCTCGGACAACTGATCAATTTGCTCTGCGCTGTTCAATACAGTCGCCACGACCACCAGACTGCTACAGTCAGCTGGAATGCCTTCTGAAAAATCCATGCGTGGCAGCACGCTGGGTGTGGCATATAAGGTGATCAGCCAGTTCAGGATGGAAAGCGCAAACTGACTGCAGATCAATACGCTGGCGGCCAGTGCCAACACTGTCGCGGCCGACAGGTGCAACTGATGCACGCGCCAAATCCAAATACTGCCGGTAGCGATCAGCGTGATGCCTGTCATCGCTGCAAGGTAGAGAAATAGCCGGTGTTGACTGAAATAGCGAGACATGCCCGGCGGCAGCCGGGTCTGTACCCCCAGTGCGCGCCGCAGTTCAGAAATACCGGCATCGACCAGGTAATAGCCTATATGGGACTCTCTGTGTTGCGCTCCCAGGTTGTCGGCTCGCTGTTGCGCCAGACGGCAAACCTGCTGCGCTACCTCAGTTTCCGTGTAATGGCTGAGACGGGACAGTTCTTCTATCCCATGGCGGTAGCGGTCGCGGGTCAGGAAATCCATAGACGCATAGACGCTGGCCGGATCAGCGTACAATATTTTTTCGACGGCGCTCATGCTTTCTACAAACTGACGCCAATCCATCATGGACAGGCATCGCAGGCTGTGTATGCTGTTACTGATAGAAATCTGATCTGCCGCCTGATGTTGAGAGTCTTGCTGCACCAGCTGCTCTATGCTTTCACTCTGTTCTGCCAGACGTTGTGACAGCCAGTTCAGCGGCAAGGTCAGGGTCGGTGCGCGGCCCTGCAATCTTCTGACCAGCTCGGCGACAAAGGAGCTGTCCAGTGGCTGACCTGAGCGTGACATATCCGCCACCAGTACGATCAGATGGCTGGGATCTTTTTCCACCGTTAAGATCATCTCATCTGCCCAGGCGATAGCCAGCTTACGGCTTTCCTGCGTGTTGATCAGGCGTGTAGCGACCCGCCGTAAATTCTCGATCAGGGCCAGACGTAACATGATAGGTATCGCCCATAACTCACCTAGTTTGAGCACCGCGACCGATTGATAGGCCGTGATAAAACGGCTCAGACTTTCCGGGTCTATCCGCCCATCTCCATGGGAAATCAATTCCAGTGCAATGTCATAAACACGTGGATTTGCGCTCTGCCCATCCTGGATCAGGCGTGGCAATTGCTTGCTGTAGTGCTTAGGGAAGTGATGTTTAGCTGTGCGTATCTGATCTTCTATTAAATAAAAATTATCCAGTAACCAGGCAGCAGCCGGGGTGACCTGATGTCCCGACTGTATGCTGGCCGTCAACAAGGTACAGGCAGCGGTGATCTGATCTTCGTTCCCGGCCAGCCGGCTCAATAACTGGTCCTGACCGACTGTGGGACTCAGTTTATGTGTAGTGGCCAAGGCCTGGCCATACTGCTCCATTTGCAGCGCGCTCAGTAATTCTGCGCGCAGCGGTTCTTCCTCAGCGAACCACGATGGATGCGCTGATCTGTTGACATGCGTCGTGAGCCAGAGCTGGCAGCGCCGTCCGGTCTGAAGCAGTGTTTGACAAAGCGTTTGCCACAGCGCTTGCAGCCGCGTTGGCGACTCCGCTGTTAAGCGTTTTTTTATTTTGTTCAAGAGGATTTTCTTTCTGCGCTGATTGCTGAGCCGGTCGGCGAGCAAAGCTAGCCAAGCATAGAGGAAAGCACTTTGGCAGTTGGTGCGCCAACGCACTTACAGGCTCAAACGCAGCGCGAATTCGGTGTTACAGCGCACAGACCGTAATCAAGTACATGGGTACAACTTGAGTCAGCGATTTTCGCCAGACAGACACGATTCGGAGAGGATGAAAATGAAGATTTGGAAAAATATTTGGATAGATACGCATTGGGCGGCCTGCAGTAGCTTGAGCGTACTGTTCATGCTGGGTGGCTGTAGCACGACTGAACATACTTCGGCAGCAGATGTCGCAGTGACAGTCGCTAGCGTGGATCAGGCGAACGCCGCTGGTGCTGATCAGTTTGCGCCAGCAGAAATGCAGTCGGCCCGCGATAAGCTGTTAAAAGCCCAGCTTGCTATGCAGCGTAAGGAGTATGAGCTGTCGAGTGAGTTGGCGATACAGGCACAGGCAGATGCGACCCTGGCGCAGAGCAAAGCAAAAACTGCGCAGGCTCAGGCCGTCGCAAAAACGCTGCAGGACAATATTCGCGTTCTCAGAGATGAACTACAGCGCGTCAATAAAAGCCGTTGATTGATAAAGCACAGAGCCTGCCTCAATGTCAGGTTAATGAAAAATTGAAAGGAAATAGATGATGAAACCACGTCAGACAGACAAACAAACGCAGTCTGAGTACGCGGCAGCAGCTAAAAGCCATGGTTTGAAATCCGCAGCCTTATTGGCGCTGATTTTCGTGGCGGGGTGCAGTTCGGCTCCGCTGGAAACGACTTTGCTGCAAAGTGTCAGGCAAAATTATCGTCAGGCGCAGAATAATCCGCAACTGATGCAGGCGGCAGCGACAGAAATGCGCGATGCCAGTGATGCGATGGGGGCCGCAAATAATGCAGCCGCAGAGCGCGAAAGCGCCGAAAAAATTGATCAGTATGCGTATCTGGCGCAGCAAAAAATCTCGCTGGCGCAGGAGGTGCTCAAGCAAAAAAATGCTGAAGCTGAGATAAAGATGGCGGGGCAGGCGCGCCAGGACATACAGTTGAATCAGCGTACTGAAGAAGCGAAACAGGCGCAGTTACATGCTGCACAGTCTGACATGGACAAACACATGGCGAATGACGAAACGCATCGCGTCAGGCAAGAGATGATGGGGCTGCAAAAAAATCTGGCCGACTTGAAGGCAAAACAAACGGACAGAGGCCCGGTCATTATTTTGGACGACTTTTTGTTTGGGACAGATGATGCAAGACTGAAGCCGGAGGGCATCCATATGGTTCAGCGCTTATCCCGTGTGTTGCAAGAAAATCCGCAGCAGAAGGTCTTAATTGAAGGCTATACCGATAGCACAGGAACCAGGGCGCATAACCAGCAATTATCTGAGCGGCGGGCCGGGGCAGTCAGCAGTGCACTGCAGCTGGATGGCATCGCCAGTACCCGCATTATCGTCCGGGGACATGGTGAGGATGCGCCGGCAGCAGATAATACAAATGCTGTAAACCGGCAGCAGAATCGCAGGGTGGAAGTTTTGTTCTCTGATTTAAATGGGAATTTCAGCAGTCGCTGATCTGGCGTTGAAATGAATAGCATGAAATCAAAGCTGAAGCGCATTCCGCCCGGGGTAATTGACGTCGTCGCTGAACGTGAAAAGGGTATGCAGGAGCAGGCGGTTGAAGATGCATTGGATACGGGATTGGAGGAGACTTTTCCGGCCAGTGATCCGGTTGCCATTACGATCACACCAGCCAGTGCAGCTGTGCTTTTTACCGCAGCCTGACCGGTCTTAGTGTGCTGGCTTGCACGGTGCACGCACAATTTATGCGATACTTGACGGTTTATGTGTATGAACATTTTGCAGGCAGTTTGCACAAGCTGTCTGCCTACAACTGTCGGGGAAAGTATGCGTGGTTTTCGCTGGATGTTTTTAGCTTGTACTCTGTGGGCCGGTGTGGTGTCGGCATCACCGCCAAATCCGGTACGTGGTGCAGAGTTTCAGGTATTGGGTAATCCTATGCCGGTACGGGCGGCTGAGAAAAAAGTCGAGGTGATCGAGTTTTTCATGTACCACTGCCCAGCCTGTAATGCGCTGGAACCTGCGCTGCAGGACTGGTTGAAAAAAATGGGTGATAAAGTCGAATTCCGCCGCATCCATTTGCCGTATTACGGAGAAACCGACCCTGAGGCGCGCATGTTTCTGACGCTGGAAGCGCTCGGTATGGACAAGGAAATGCATGCGCGTTTGCTGATTACCTGGCATGTGCAGCGTAAGCGTTTGCGCACTGATCAGGATAATCTGAGCTGGGCGGTGACGCATGGCATAGACCAAAAGACTTTTCTGGATGCGTATAACTCGTTTTCCGTGCAAAGTATGATGAAGCGCCTGCCGCGTCTGGTGGAAAGTTACGGTGTCACTTCAACCCCTACCTTTGTGATTGATGGCAGGATATTGACCCAGCCATCTATGGTGGCCGAAGCGAATCCTAAGCTCACCAATGATGAAGTCCTGCCTGCTGCTTTTCAGGTGATGGAAGTGCTGGTAGAGCGCGTCGCTAAAGAAAAACAGAGCAAACAAAAATAAACGCTGCGGCGCAGGCCAGACAGAGAAAGCATAGCAATGAAAATCGGGATAGTCGGTGCCGGGCATGTAGGCAGTACTGCTGCTTATACGCTGGTTTTACAAGGCATAGGCAGTGAGCTGGTGCTGGTCGATCAGCAGCCGGCGCTGGCTCAGGCACAGGTGATGGATATTCTGCATGCCACGCCGTTTTCTCATCCTGTGCATCTCCGTGCCGGACAGTATGCCGACTTACAGGATGCGGCGCTGGTGATTGTGGCTGCCGGTGTCAGTCAGCAAGCCGGAGAGAGCCGGCTGGCTTTGTTGCAGCGTAATGCGGATATTTTTGGCCACATCATTCCCGCTATCCTGCGCTATGCGCCGGATGCAGTGCTGCTGATTGCGACTAATCCGCTTGATATCATGACCCAGGTGGCGACCCGGATTGCAGTGGCGGCCGGGGCGGATGCACGGTGTGTGCTGGGGACTGGCACTATGCTCGATACCGCACGTTTCCGCGCCTTACTGGGACAGCATTGTGGTGTGGCGCCAGGTTCTGTACATGCCTATGTATTGGGTGAGCATGGCGATAGTGAAGTGCTGCTCTGGTCCAGTGCCAGCGTGGCTGGTGTGCCTTTAAGCCAGTTTGCGGCTGACCGTGGCTGCAAGCTGGATGCGGCTGTGATGGCACACATCGATCAGGCGGTGCGGCGCGCTGCCTATCAAATCATTGCAGGTAAGGGCGCCACGTATTACGGCATCGGTGCAGCGATTGCCTTCCTGAGCCGCTGCATCCTGTTTGATGAACGTCAGGTTCTGACGGTTTCATCCGTACAGGATCAGGTGCAGGGCGTGCGCGATGTAGCTTTGTCGCTACCGCAGGTAGTCGGGCGGGCTGGCATCCTGCAGACCTTGCATCCGCCACTCGACAGCGCAGAACAACAGGCACTGGTGGCCAGCGCGCAAATCATCTCTGAGCATGTAGCTGGTCTGGTGCTGAACTGATTTTCCCGGCTGGATGCTTGGGTTTGCCAACTGGTCTCTCCGGTCGCACGACTTGATACACCGGCAATTTTTATGTGTGAGCTGGCTGGCTTGCCGCATACTGCGCAGACTTCAGTGTCTGACATCAGACTGTGAATGACTGGCAGACACCTTTAATCATTCATCTGTTCCGGAGCGCCATCATGTCTTCTCAATCTCTCTCTGTTTTTTTAGGTGGCGCGCTGTTAGCGAGCTGTTTCAGCATCGTCAGTGTGCATGCAGCCGAGCTTGCTGCCGATAGCATGGCCAGCAAAGTGGTGACCATCGCTGCCGGTGAGCCGGGTGCGGCGACCAGCTTAAGTGGCGCTCAACTGGCAGAGCTGCAATACCACGCAGGTATGCTGTTCAATAATGGCATTGCCGGTGCCACCAAAGACCCTGCACAAGCCTTGTTCTGGTTTCAGAAATCCGCAGCAGCGGGTCATCCTTTAGGTGCCTATAAGCTGGGTTGCTATTATGCGGGCCAGTTTCCGGGTGTGATCGCGACAGATGATACTCAGGCCTTACATTTTAAAGGGATTGCCGCTGAAGCCGGTTATTCACTCGCGCAACATGATGTCGCATTGCTTTATCAAAAGCAGGGTGACTGGCGGCGCGCACTGAGCTGGTATCAGAAAGCAGCAGATCAGGGTCTTTTTCAAGCGGTGATCAGACTGGCCTGGCTCGCTTACTCTCAGCCTGAAGCAGACAAACAACTGGCTTATCAATATCTGTTAATTGCGCAAAGTCTGCAGCCAGAGCAGACCAAGGCTAAGCCTGAGTTCATGCAAGCCTTTGATGACTTGCAAGCGCGCTTATCCGACAGTCAGAAAGCGGCAGCGCAGCAGGCTGCCCGGCAATGGCGTGCTGCGCCTGCCGCGCTCAGCGTAGAGGCAGCACAAGGCGCGCAGCGTTTGTCGGAGTTGATGCGCTCAGCTGCTCAGTCTTAATGCTGATCCGGCTTTACGTCTAACAAAAATCCCGGCTGTGGGTGCTCAGGGTGCCGATCAAATGACTCATGTCGACCAGGCGTTTGGCGATCAGGTGCTGTACTCCCTGTTCGTTTTGCCAGATGCCATAGACGCCCAACAGCCGGGAACTCAGTATTTCACGTCTTTGCTGTTCGACCAGCGAGGGCCAGATGATCACATTGACTGGCCCGCTTTCATCTTCCAGCGTCAGGAATAACACACCTTTGGCGGTGCCGGGCCGTTGTCTGACGGTGACCAGCCCACAGGCGCGTGCAAACTGACCGGATTGAAAAGTCGCCAGCAGCCGTGCTGGCAAAAAACGCTGCTTCAGTAACTGTGCCCGTAACAGGGCGACCGGGTGTCGTCGCAATGTGAGGCCGGTACTCTGATAGTCACTCAGTATTTGCTGTCCTTCGGCGGGTGCCGTTAATTCCGGTGTGCTTTCTGCGACACTGGCTGGCCGTAGCAAATCCTTATCGGCGACTGCGGCCACCGCCTGCCACAAGGCCTGGCGCCGGTGTCCTGCTAACTGGCTGAGCGCATTGGCGGCCGCCAGGGTTTCCAGTTCATGCCGGTTCAGTTCGGCGCGGCGTGCCAGATCGGCCGTATCCTGAAATGGGCCAACGGCTCTGGCTTGCATGATGCGCTGTGCGGCCGTTGCAGACATGCCCTTGATCAGCGACATACCCAGTCTGACCGCGGCTTGTGGCGTATTGGTATAGCGATTGTGAAACCAGTCAGCGCTGAGTGTGCAGTCCCAGTCACTGTGACAAACGTCGATTGCCTGTATCTGCACGTCATGCCGCTTTGCATCCTGTATCAGTTGTGAGGGCGTGTAAAATCCCATAGGCTGTGAATTCAGCAGCGCGCACAGAAAGACGGCGGGTTCATGACATTTGATCCAGCTGCTGATATAGGCCAGGATCGCAAAGCTGGCAGAGTGACTTTCGGGAAAACCGTATTCGCCAAAGCCCTTTATCTGTTCCACAATTCTTTCTGCATAAGCCTGCTCGTAACCATTGGCCTGCATGCCACTGATGATGCGCGACTGGTAAGCTTCCAGACCGCCTTTACGCTTCCAGGCCGCCATGGCGCGGCGCAGATTATCGGCTTCACCGGCGGTGAAACCCGCAGCCAGCATCGCGATTTGCATCACCTGTTCCTGAAAAATCGGTACTCCCAGCGTGCGCCCCAGCGCTTTCTGCATGGCGGCATCATGATGCTGCTCTACCGGTTCCAGCCCCTGACGGCGGCGCAGATAGGGATGCACCATGCCGCCTTGTATCGGGCCCGGCCTGACGATGGCGACCTGTACCACCAGATCGTAGAATTCGCGCGGTTGTAGTCGTGGCAGCATACTCATCTGAGCGCGTGATTCGATCTGAAAAACACCGATGGTATCGGCCTGGCAAATCATGTCGTAAGTCAGCGGGTCTTCGCGCGGGATGTCTTGCAAGCGGGCTGGTTTGCCGGGTAGGGTCGCCAGCAGATCGAGTGCGCGCCGTATCGCCGATAGCATGCCCAGTGCCAGCACATCGACTTTTAATAATCCCAGCGATTCCAGATCATCTTTATCCCATTGGATCACGCAGCGCTCTTTCATGGCGGCGTTTTCTATCGGTACCAGCCGCGATAATTTTCCTTTGGCGATCACAAAGCCACCGCTGTGCTGCGATAAGTGGCGCGGAAAGCGTAATAACTGAGTCGCCAGAGCCGCCCATTGCTGTGCGATGGCCGAGCTGGTATCGAGTCCGCATTCGGCGAAGCGTGCGAGCAGATCCTGTTTGCTATCGAACCAGCGATGGGATTTGGCCACCGCATCGACGATATCCTGATCGATGCCTAAGGCTTTTCCGGTTTCGCGCAAGGCACCACGTGGCCGGTAGGTGTGGACGGCGGCGGCCAGCGCAGCGCGTTCGCGGCCATATTTGCGGTAAATATACTGCATGACTTCTTCACGCCGCTGATGTTCGAAATCGACATCGATATCAGGCGGTTCGGCACGCTCTTTGGAGATGAAACGTTCGAACAGCAGAGTGTTCACTTCCGGATTGACCTCGGTGATATGCAGGCAGTAGCACACCACAGAATTCGCTGCAGAGCCGCGTCCCTGACACAATATGCCTTGCTGACGTGCGAAGCGCACGATGTCGTGCACGGTCAGAAAATAGGGTTCATACGCGAGATCATTAATCAGATGCAGCTCGTGTTCTATGCGCTGTATCAGGCTGTCGCTGATGCCCTCCGGATAGCGGCGCTGCGCTCCCCGATACACTTGCTGCCGCAGATAACTGGCCGGGGTATAGCCGGGCGGGACGATTTCATCCGGATATTCATAGCGTAATTCATCGAGAGAAAACTGACAGGATTGCGCAATGCGTATGGTGGCAGCCAGCGTGGCGGGCGGATACAGTCTGGCCAGTCGCAGCCGCGAACGCAGATGCTGCTCTGCATTCGGGGCCAGCGCATAGCCGCATTCCGTGAGTGTTTTACCCAGTCGTATCGCTGTCAGCGTATCCTGCAAGGGCTTGCGTGAACGTACATGCATGGTCACCTGACCCAGTGCCACTACCGGTAAGCTATAACTGGCGGCGCTGTGCAGCACGTGTTGCTGCTGATAGTCGTCGGCGGCCTGCAGTAGTAAAGTCAGTCCCAGCCAGCCGCTGTGCTGACCTGCACTTTGAAAATACTGAGCAAACCACTGTAATTGCTGATCCAGTATCGCCGGCCGCACCGGATATTCCGGCAGCAGTATCACGCAACAGCCGGGCAGACCGGCGAGGTGGGCGTAAGCGCTATCGTTGGGCTGCAGATCTTCGGGTTTGAGCAGGTAATTGCCTTTGCTACAGCGGCTGCGTGCCAGCGTAATCAGCTCCGACAAATTGCCATAGCCCTCGCGGTTTTGCGCAATCACCAGCAGCCGCAGGCAGGATAGCGCATCGCTGTCATGGCTGAGCGCGAACCAGGCACCAATCAGCAGTGGCAATTGCTGTGCCTTGGCTTCATCATGCGCACGCACCACGCCGGCCAGCGAGCATTCGTCAGTGATCGCCAGTGCCTGATAGCCTAGCCTGGCGGCGCGCCTGACCAGTTCTTCGGCATGGGAGGCGCCATGTAAAAAGCTGAAATTGGACATGCAGAGCAGCTCTGCGTAATCGGGCAAATTGTGCCCGTAAGCCGCATCCAGAGTGGGTGTTCCATTTTTGGGTATTCCATTTCCGCCCGGCTTACTCATCCGAAAATCCCGTGTAAAAACCAGCTCAGCGCTATCGTATCGCCGTCGGTTTGCGTCACGTTGCGCTCACGGTAGATCCAGTACAGCTGATGCCTGGCATGACTGGCAATGAAGTAATCCCTGACCTGGGTACTGTCACTCCACCAGCCTGCCTCTATGCGTTCGGCCGGTGAAATGATGGTCAGCGCCGATCCTGCATACCAGGGTTGATGCTGGCGCAGTGTCAGCGCCAGTGGCTGGGCCAGCAGCCAGACCGGGCGCAGCAAGGCATGGGCTGCGCTGGCGGCGACATGGGCTTGCGCTGCTTTTTTATGCAGCACGGAGACCCATTGATTCGCAATGTCTGGCCGGAAATCCGCCTGCGGTGCGGCCTGCAATACCTGATGTTCGCCCAGCCTGGCCACCAGCAGTGACAGCAGACGCTGATGATCCTCGGGTTTGCCGCCCGGTTCGGGGAATAAATCCTCGCTGTGTAACTGGCGGCTTGCGGTCTCGGTGGCTTCCAGCTCCAGCGCAATCACAGGACCGCTCAGACTCAGTTGCTGCAGACGTTCACGCAGCAGTAGTTGCAAGTGTGCCTCTTGCCAGCCGGGCTCGGCCAGCATGATGTTGAGCTGGCTGGGGGCGATCGCGCTACGGCCGCGCTCATGGTGTAAGCACAGGCGTAACTGACTCAGGGCCAGCTGTTGCAGCCGCAGCCAGCTGCACAGCTGGGTCAGCAAGGCCTGCACGTACGGCAGTAACTGATCGCTGCGTTCCAGGCGGCCAGCCAGCTCGCGTTTGATATGGAAGGTTTCACTGGCGACGACCCAGAGATGCAGCGCAGTTTCTTTGCCATAGGCCTGATCCAGTTCCTGTAACAAGGCGGCACCACAGCGTCTTTGCAAGCCGGCGCGCGGCAGCTTTTGCAAATCTTTGAGCTGATGGCAAGCCAGCCCTTCGAGCAGATCGAGATAGGCTTGCGCCTGACTCAGGGTGTGGACCGGTAGCTGATCCATGACAGTAGCCAGCTTGCGCGGTGACAGACAATAGCAGGCAGCTTGGGCGCGCTCTGCAGCATAGAGCGCGAGCAAGGCTGCTGCTTTAGAAAATGGTGCACAGGCCAGGCTGACGCTGAGCCCCAGCGCCTGCACAGTCAGGCGTATGCGCTGACGCAGACGGCGTATGCCACCGAACAGACGCAGGCTGCTGCTGACTTCCAGCACAATGCCAGCCGCGCCATGCAGCGCGACCGACGGGGTGTACTGTAACAATGCCAGCGCGGCGGCTTGCAACAAGTCTTGTTGTTTGCGGCTGTCGCAGGGAAAAAAGCTGGCGTCAGGCAGCAGCATTTGCACACCGCCACGACGCATGCCTGTGCGTATTCCGGCAGCGCACGCCGTCGGGCTCATGGCCAGTACGCGCTGTTGCAGCAGGATGACGCTACCGCTGTCATGCTGCTGCCATTCCCAGCGTGGGATAAAGGCTTCCAGCGCCAGATGCGGGAAATGCAGCGCTACCCATAGCGCGGGTTTGCGTTCCGCTACAGGCTGTACCGGATTGGAGCTGGAGCTGGAGTTGGGGGACATCATGCTGTTTTCTGTGCCGGGAAGCGGGTGGCGCCGCAGGCTCACAGTCAGGACGACAGGATGTCGCGTGCCGCCTGGCTGCTGCGTGCGACATCCTGCGGCAAACCTTGCGGACGATCATGACTTAAACCAGCCAGATAAGGATGCTGCGGCAGATACAGCGGCAAGGAAGCGACAGACTGTGCGCCGCGCCGCTTCAGTATTTGTACCTGTAAGCCATAGGAAACACTGTGTACCTGCACCCGCAGCAAGGCAGGGGAGGGATTGCTGGCGACGTGTGCCGGCCGCAGCATAAAAAACGCCATCTGCGTCTGTTGTGCCAGCAAATGCAGGCGGCGTAAGGCTTCCGGGCGTATCGCTGTCTGCCAGAATAAGAGTGCGGCACAACTGCCATGACGGATGATTTGCTCTGCCGCCCACAGGCTGTCCTGATGTTTTTGCGTCGGCAGCCAGAGCAGGCGCTGAGCCGGGATCTGTTGCGCAGTAAAGGCCGCTATCTGCGGTATATGCGGTGGATTCAGTAAGGCAATCGGACCGGAGCGTATCTGACTTAAGGCAGGCAGTAAGAGCCGCATCTCCGCAGCGCTCCCCGGTTCGCTCAGGATTTCTGTCATGCGTCCCAAGGGCCAGCCGCCGCCCGGCAGTTCTGCACGCAGCACGGCATAACCGGTGTCGGTAGTCGCCAGATCGCCATGCGCCAGCTGATTGGCGCGCCAGAGCGCAGGATGAAGTTGTTCAAGAGTAGACATGATAGCGGCTGAAAAGCAGGGCGCTTTTCAGCGCTCCGGGATAATATACTGATTAAATATACAGTATATTATCCCGGAGCGGACTTTTCAAACTTTTCTGGCTTTTTATCTGGCTGTGGCCAGCCTGATGTGCCGCTGTGAACTGTGGCCTCAGACAGGTTCAGGCTCAGGAGGGTGAAAAATGATGGTGATTCCTGCCACTCTTTTTCACGGTGTACAGCGCTTCATCGGCTCTTTCTATCAGACTGGCAGGCGCGAATTCCTGGTTACGGGTGAAGCTGATACCGATGCTGGCGCCGATAGTGACTTGTTCGTTATCCGAAATAGAAATCGGTTGCCGGGTCAGCTGGATAATCTTGTCGGCAATTCTTTGTGCCGTTTCTAATTCACTCACACCTCTGAGTAAAACCACAAACTCATCGCCACCCAGACGCGCGATAAAGTCGGTTTTTCGTAAGCTAGCGTTCAAAATGGCGGAAAAATGCATGAGTACCTTGTCACCGGCAGCATGCCCATAGCTGTCATTCACGTCTTTGAATTTGTCCAGATCGATCAACAGCAGGAAAAAATCACAGCCTGCATGACGTGCATTCTCTTTCGCCAGACGGCTCATTTCTCTTTCAAAACCCAGGCGGTTATGGATATTGGTCAAATGATCGGTGACAGCCAGACGATTCGCCTGTTCTTCATTGAGTTTGCGCTCAGTGATGTCATTCATCAGACCTTGTAGTACGCCGTTTTCAGCCGAATGTATCACCAGATGTATCCATTTCTTTTGACGTAGGCCCTGACCCGTTTCTATCAGGAAGTCTTCGGACGCTGCCTGCGCGGTTTGTGTCGTCTGATCTATCATCAGGTGTAATCTTAACTCCTGTCCCTCCAGAGCTTTTAACAGCACGGTGTCATGCTCTGCGATGCTGCTGATACTGAGCATGCGCAACAAGGCCTGATTACAGGACAGCAGTTGTCCTTCCGGATTGATCTGAAAAATGCCGGTTTCTGCATTATCAAACAGCGTCTGGTATTTTCTCTCCCCCAAAGCATGCTGAATGCGCAGGCGACGTTCTTCATCGAGGGTGTTGACCAGATTGCCTATCAGTTGATTCACATCGCTGACCAGGGTGCCCAGCTCGTCAGACCCATGATAAGACGGTGACTGCAGCAGCTCACCTTTTTCTGGCCTTAAGCGATGCAGACGGTAAGAAATACTCATAATCGGACGTGTGATCAGCACCAGTATCAGAGCGGCCACAATGAGCGCAATCGCAATGGCTTGCAGCAGCAAGAGATAGGCGATGAAACTGGCTTTTTCCGAACTTTGTGTTCGTATCGCGTCCTGATCAGTTTCCATTGCGACGGTACAGACTTGTTCCGTGGCGTTGAAGGGGGAATGAATATTTCTTTGTATCCGGTTGGATGTCCCGGTGACCGACAAAAATTTATCGATAGCACCAGGACTTCTATTTGAGTCGCGCCGGAAGCTGGCCAGTACATGTTCTTTTTGGTAGATCACAATCTGACGGATATCGGGATTTTTACTCAGTCCCTGCACTAATTCTTTGGCCAGATTGGCATCGGATAAATAGCAGGCTATCTGTGCGGTATTTTCAACAGAGTTCAGTAAGTCATGCATAATTTGCACTGCCAGTTTCTGTTCAGCACGCAGAAAATACAGGTAACTGACGGTGGAAAATAATCCACCGATCAATAGCGTAATGCCCAGCACGATGCTGGTACTCCGGAACACGATACTGGTTCTGAATAGTTCTCGCATAATCGCCGATAGTCGCTGGGTGCACTGCATCATCTGCACGGAATCAGCTGGCATAGTGCCAGCACACCGGCTATCTGATGTACAGCATACAGAGATGAATTCTTATTTTTCAGGCGATGCCATCAGCCTGAGTACACAGTTATACAGTTTCACAATAGAAATCTAATCGAAAACATAAATCAGCCTGACCCGTTTATCCAGCTTTTTTTTATCGACATAGCCGATAGCCGTCTTGTTTTCCGCAACGATGCGTAGCACTTCTTCCATCGATTCTGCCTGCACAGGTGGCGAGCCCTGGCCAGAAAAACGCAATCTTGCCCAATAAGAGTTAATTTCAGCGACTTCTTTTCCGACTAACAGCGCATAGAACTGGGCTTTTTCATTCTCTGAACTGTTCAAATCTATCGGCATAGCGTTCATGCCATTCGCGAGTTTACGGGTTCTTCCCATATACAAATTAATGACCTCATCTTTGCTCAGCTTGTCGATACCGCTATGCGGATTAGCGATAACGACTAATTCCGCATGGCTGCTTTCACTGAATAGCAACATAGCGGCGATAAGGAGGGGGGCGAGTACTCTGATCATCACTAAAACACAAAGTTATAGCTTGCACTCAACAGTGTTGCACGCCCATTCCAGTCTGGCGCCTCCTTGCGTACCAGTAATTTGTCCTTGCTGTTGATATAGTCGATCTGTAGTTTCAGATTCGATGAGTCGCTGAGGTCATAACGCAGGCCCAGGCTTAGGGTAGATTGGGAGTTACGCTGGCTGTGTATGCCATTGTTGAGATCTTTGTATAGCTGAACGATCTCAGCCGGTGCATTGACCGGTGGCAATAGCGGTATCTGTGCCGAAACCGGGCGTGAAGCGGACAGCGTTGCATAGGGTGTCCATTTCCCCATTCTGTAACTGGCGGACAGGAAGCCCGCATAGCTGTCGGGGAAATTCAGACTATTGGTACTGGTCTGGCTGAACATGGCCTGAACCTGCAACGGTCCGGCATCGTAGGCCACGCCAGCGGACAGATAGCGGAAGCGTTTGTTTTGCATACCGAGCTGAGCGCTGAGCTGCGCCGCATCCGGTATCAGCAAATTCAAGGGGGCAGTATGGAGGGCGTCAAGGACGGGGACTAAGGATGCGTACTCATTCTTGACCAACAACTGGCTATAGCCCAGTCTGGCACTCCAGGCGCCGCGCTGATAAGCCAGGTGGCCACCAAGTATCCTTGAACCATTCAGTGAAAAGTCATAGTCTGCGTGGCCGGTATAGCTTTTTCCGCGCGCAAAACCGGCATACAACTTGGCCTGATAATTTCCCTGTTGCGCATCCTGAAAAGACAGCACAGCATCCGCACCATCAAAATAAGAAACGATCAGACTGCCAAAAAAATCCACGGGTGGCCGCACCCAGGTGTAAGAATAGGCAACCTGCCGTGAGTCAGCCAGCATATAGACATCAAAGCCCACCCGGCCCAAACGTAGTTTCAGCCTGTCATTCGGGGTATAGGCGGCATACAGCCAGGCCAGTTCCGGCACAAAATCTCTGTCAGCTTTTCTGGCTAAGAGTTGAATAGCCGCTTCTGTACTCTCATTGATGCGGTGATCTAACTGCAGTCCGAAATTACTGTCCAGCGCCAGACTGGTACGTCCACTGGCGCCGACACCGCTGCTTTGGGATAAGTCTCTGACGATATCAGCCTGGCTGGTCGTGCTATGTGCAATGCCCAGCGTACCAAAGCCGGTCAGTTGGGTTCTTGCGGAGTGCAATTCATCAGGGCTGTCCTCTGCATAGGCACAGGTGCTGATGAGCGAAATCAGGGTAGAAATGAGAGAGGGAAAAAGATACGTACGTAACATAGCTCACACTAGTGGGAAGTACGCCTTGGAAAAGTAACCTGGCAGTGGAATTATTTTCTGTTTAAAGAAGTATAAGCGCCACGGCCAGGTTGCAAATCAAATTATTTCTTTTCAGTTGTTTTTTGTTTGGCGATGATCAGATCTTTGATGCCGTTATACACATCTTCAGGAATGATTTTTTTGCTGAGCAGTTCATCTTTGCCGCGATAAGGGCGACCTTTGATGATTGCATCAGAGCGTACATCGCCGATTTTAGGCAAGCCGGATAAGTCTTTTTTGCTGGCGCTGTTGATGTCCAGCAGCTCAGTTTTAGCACTGGCCGCCGTAGCGGAAGCGGCAGCCGCGCTCTTAGGAGTGTCCTTGGCCTGTACCGCTGAGGCCATGAGTAAGACAGCACACAGACCAGATAACAACTTTGCATACTTTGTTTTCACTGCGATTCTCCTTAGATGACAGCCCGCTATGGGCCAGTAGTAAAACTAACTATATCCGCTTACTGAGTCCGTGTTGCTGAGGTAATCAGGACAGGCGTGACCGGTACGAAGGTTAAGCCACCCTGATTTGATACGGTCACACCATTGATTGCATCCATGATTTCTATTCCGGTAATAATCTTACCGAAAACTGCGTAGCCCGCATTTGTTGCTGAGTAATCGAAGGCTGCACTGTTATCTTTTACATTGAAATAAAACTGAGCCGTTGCGGAATTCAGATCGCTGGTGCGTGCCATGCCTATGGTGCCACGTACATTGCTCAGACCATTTTTGGATTCCAGTACGATGGGTGCGGACGCGCTGGCGGGTTGCAAGTCCTTGGTATACCCGCCACCTTGTACCACCAGGTCTTTTTCTACACGGTGAAAAATCTTACTGACATAAAAGCCGCTTTCCACATAATTGAGGAAGTTATCGACTGACACCGGAGCCTTGCCAGGATTGAGCTCAATCACGATATTTCCCATAGACGTGCCCAGTGTTACCTGCGGTTGTGCATTCAGCACAGAAGTCATGGTCGCCTGATAGGCCAGTACATTATTGGCGTTCAACACATTCGTGGTAACACTGCCTACGGTAATGATCTTACAAGTGAAAGTGCGTTGCGTGGCGGTGCCGCCGGCTGATTCTGAGACAGCTGCACAGCCGGTGCTGGATACGGTAATGCCTTTATCGAGATTCTGACCTTGCACCTTGATGGTGGCAATTTTGCGGTAAGCAACCTGATCTATGCTGACGCTGCTGACTGTTGCGAGTACAGTCGGTGCCGGATTGCTTTTTCCGCCGCAGGCGCTCAGTAAACCTAAGGATGCCAATGTGGCGAATACCCATGTTGTTGCTTTCAATCTGATCTCCATGAAATAAATGAATAATAAAAACAGCCCTTAGCCGGTGTGTTCATGTGTGATTAAATCAGTCCCTCGAACAGGGCGACATCAACCACTTCACCAGCCTGGACCTGATCCTGATGATGATGTAAAACGATCATGCAATTCGCTTCAGACATAGAGCGCAATATACCCGAACCTTGTGTGCCTGTGACGGAAACTTCTAACTGTCCACGTAAATTTCTTTTCAAAATTCCACGCTGAAATTCTGTTCTGCCAGACTTTTTATCCAGTTGGCTCGTCGTCACTGCCGGAATCAGCAAGGGCTCCGTCAGCTCAGTCCCCATCATTTGCAGCAAAGCAGGGCGCGCCAGAAAATAGAAGCTGGTCATCACAGCAACCGGGTTGCCGGGTAGCCCGAAGAACAGTGCAGATTGCGTGCCATCATGTATCGTGCCGAAAGCCATAGGGCGGCCCGGACGCATAGCAATTTGCCAGAAGGCGATATCACCGAGCCTGTTCATGGTGAGCCGGGTCAGGTCGGCACTGCCTTGCGATACGCCGCCGGAAGTAATGAGCACATCGGCTTGCTGACACGCGGCACGAAAGGCAGATTCCAGTTGTGCCGCATCATCCGGGATGATGCCCAAATCTATCGCTACACAGCCCAGCCGGCTCAGCATGCCAAGCAGGGTGTAGCGGTTACTGTCATACACGCAGCCATGCTCACTCGCTTCACCCTGGGTGAGAATTTCATCACCGGTAGAAAAGAAAGCGACGCGCAATCGTGTTTCTACTTTTATTTCTGTGAGCCCCAGTGAGGCCAGTAAACCCAGATCCGCCGGTGTAAGTATGCGTCCTTTTTTAAGCGCGATACAGCCACGCTGTAAATCTTCACCGCGCAGACGCCGATGTGCGCCAGGACTGCCAGCATGAGCAGGCAGAGTGATATGCGTGTCGGTCTGTGCTGACAGTTGCTCATACGGGATCACGCTGTCGCAGCCGCTGGGCATTACCGCGCCGGTCATGATGCGTATGCATTCTCCAGTGTTGACCTGTCCCTGAAACGGCACACCAGCTAAGGCAGAACCGATAATGCTGAGTGTAATTTCATCTGTGGCGCTGGCTTCGGATGAAGCAAACGCATAGCCATCCATCGCCGCATTATCATGCGCAGGTACATCAATTGGCGATATCAGATCTTGCGCTAAGACCCTGCCTAAGGCGGCTGTCAGAGCCAATGTCTCATGGCCAGGTTTGCGTCTGGTCAGACTGGCGATTTTTTTCTTCGCCTCATTCAGGCTGAGCAGCGCTTTATTGTCCGCCTTTACACTCGGGACACTGGAGGAAGCATGGGCTGGATGGGGGCTGCTATGCATCATATTTTTCAGCAAGGATTAATTCATGTTCGGTATTAATATTGGTGAAAGCCAGCGACTCTGGAAAATAGCACAGCGCCAGGCGCTGCCCTTCCATCCATAATCTGGCTTTACTTTGCCCACTCTCCAGATACAGGCTTAAATCGGCTGCCAAGTGCTTGCGTACCAGTGCAAATACCGGTTGCGGCTGCAATCCTGATTTACCCATTTCACGGGTGGCAGCAATCGCAATATCCGCAGCTTGCGCCGACAGTGTCGCATATAAGCGTGCAGCCAGGTCCAGCGGGATGAAAGGCGAGTCACAAGCTACGCTGAGTACAAATTCCGTGTCTGCTTGCAGTAAGCCTGCATGCAGTCCTGCCAGTGGCCCGGCAAAGCCGCTAATCTGATCGCTGCAAACGGCATGGCCAAACTGCGCATACTGATCCAGATTTCGGTTCGCATTAATGAGAACAGCCGCCACTTGTGGCTGCAGGCGTTCGCATACCCAGGCTGTCAGCGGGCGACCGCGAAACAGATGCAAGCCTTTATCGCAATTCCCTAAGCGCGATCCGCGCCCGCCCGCCAGCAGCAGGCCAGTTACAGAATGCAAGGGATAGTCAGGCGAGGGCTGCATAGTCGGTCTCTTGGAATAATGAAGCGGGGCATACTGTACAGTGCTGGTGGATATTGGGCTGTCAGGCAGTCGGGTTTCAGCCGCCTATATAAGACATTTCTATCTTTTTATAGCCTGAACCTGGCGTAGACAGCCCGGCACTTCTGAGTTCCGAGTAACGGTCGTCGCGCTGTTGCCAGACGCTGGCTATACCGTTAGCGAGCTCCTGATCGCTGCTGATTCTGGCTGAGCGTAAGAGTGGGCGCAGGTCATAGCCACGGGTCGCAAACAGGCAAGTGTACAACTGCCCCTCAGTCGATAAGCGTATGCGCGAACAATCGCCGCAAAAGGCTTGCGTCACACTCGATATGATGCCGATTTCACCCGCGTACAGCTGATGCTTCCAGCGTCTCGCGGTCTCGCCCGCATAATTGGCATCGAGTGAGTTCAATTGCATTCCCGCCTGTTGTAAGCGCTGCAGTATCTGATCCGCAGTGACTACCTCGCCCATGCGCCAGCCGTTCGAAGCGCCGACATCCATGTATTCGATGAAGCGCAGGATATGTGCAGAGTGTTTGAAATACTCCGCCATAGGAACAATCTGGCTGTCATTGATACCGGCCTTCACCACCATATTCACTTTAACCGGTCCCAGTCCAGCGGCTTCTGCCGCAGCGATACCAGCCAATACCTGATCCACGCTGTAATCAACGTCGTTCATGCGCTTGAATATCTCATCGCTGATCGCATCGAGTGAAACCGTGACCCGTCCTAAACCTGCGTTCTTCAGGCTGACGGCTTTTTTGGCCAGCAGTGATCCATTCGTGGTCAGACTCAGATCAATGGGCGAGCCATCTTTAGTACGCAGGCCGGACAGCATACTGATCAGTTGCTCAATATTTTTTCGGAGTAAAGGTTCGCCGCCGGTGAGGCGGATTTTTTTTACGCCATGCGCAACAAAAATACGCGCAAGCCGGGTGATTTCTTCAAAACTCAGCAAATCCGCATGCGGCAGATAGCGGTAATTCTGATCGAAAATTTCCTTGGGCATGCAATAGACGCAGCGGAAATTGCAGCGGTCAGTGACTGAAATCCGCAAATCGCGTAAAGGACGCTGCAAGCTATCCAGCAATTGTCCGGTAATAGTCTGCTGCAGCCCTGCAGTTGGCAGTGGGGCGGCCTGGTGCCGGATATCAGTGATAGGGATAAATTTTTCCGTCATAAACTGCGGTGACCCGGTAGCAAAGAGGGCGCTGTGGCTGCGCTCAGCGCGAAGCAGCCACGCAGCCCACAGTGCGTGCAGCGAACAACCGCCCTGTGTGCTGCATCGCCATTAGCCACGCTCACGCAAAATACGATGTACACCGTTGAGGTGTTTGATACTGCGCATGATTTTGGCAAGATGCGCGCGGCTGTCCACCTGTATCGTGAAATGGATATGCGTCATATCATTGGCATCGCCATCTTCCATGTTGACGTGGCTGATATTGACATCGGCTTCTCCAATTTCGGCAGCGATTCTGGCCAATGCGCCACGTTCGTTTTTGATCGTGACTGCAATTCTGGTATCGAAACGACGATTCAGTTCTTCACCCCAGGTCACATCTATCCAGCGATCCGGTTCTTTCGCATGCAGGCGTTTGGCGTGCTCGCAATCATCGGTATGCACAACTAAACCCTGATCGCGTTTCAATTGACCGACGATGCCATCGCCCGGTATCGGCAGGCAGCAGGGTGCCAGCTGAACGGACAGGCCCTCACTGCCGTAAATAATCACGGGCGCATGGCGGTAACTGGAACGTTCGCCAAACTGTTGGAAAGGAATATTCGGCGAGTCATCTTCAACCAGGTCAAGGATGTGGCGCGCAACCAGCGCCGCCATGCGTTTTCCTATGCCGATATCGGTATAAATCTCTTCCATCGATTTCGCGCTGGACTCATTGAGCAGCTTATCGATCAGGCTGGCCGGCAGGTCTGGATTCAGATGCACAGCAACCAGAGCCTGAGCCAGCAACTGGCGTCCCAGCTCGGTCGACTCATTCAGATTGATGGTGCGTAGATAGTGGCGTATTGCCGAACGCGCTTTGCCGGTACGCACATACGTCAGCCAGTTCGGAGTAGGACGGGAATTCGGTGAAGTAATGATCTCGACGATATCACCGTTTTTTAATTCAGAACGCAGTGGTACCGGCTCATGGTTGATGCGGGTAGCAATCGCCTGATCACCAATGTCAGTATGAATGTTGTACGCAAAATCGAGTGCGGTGGCGCCACGCGGCAAAGCAATGATTTTCGACTTAGGCGTGAACACATAAACCGAGTCAGGAAACAGATCGACCTTGACATGCTCCAGGAATTCAGCCGAATCCCCGGTTTGTTTCTGAATATCGAGCAAAGACTGCAGCCAGGCATGGGTGCGTTGCTGCAGATCGGTCAGGCTGCCTTCATCATTCTTATACAGCCAGTGCGCTGCCACGCCGGATTCTGCCACTCTGTGCATTTCCTGGGTACGGATCTGGAACTCCACTGGCGTGCCGTAAGGGCCGATCAGGGTGGTATGCAGGGATTGATAGCCATTCGTTTTCGGGATGGCGATATAGTCCTTAAATTTGCCTGGCATAGGCTTGTACAGCGCATGCAGTGTACCCAGTGCGTAATAGCTTTCGCGGAAGTCTTTGACGACGATGCGGAAGCCATACACATCCAGCACCTGAGAAAAGGACAGGTGTTTGTCATGCATTTTGCGGTAGATGCCGTACAGGGTTTTTTCGCGGCCATACACTTCTGCCTGTAACTCAGCTGTTTTCAGCGCGTCATTTACCGCATCCAGAATTTTGTTAACCACTTCACGCCGGTTGCCACGCGCAGCCTTGACTGCTTTGGACAGCGTGCGGTAACGCATGGGATACAAATGCGAGAACGCCAGATCCTGCAGTTCGCGGTAAATATTATTGAGACCAAGACGGTGCGCGATCGGCACATATACGTCCATGGTTTCGCGTGAAATCCTGCGCTTCTTCTCAGGCGACATCACGCCCAGGGTACGCATATTGTGTAAACGGTCAGCCAGTTTGACCAGGATCACGCGTACGTCGCGTGCCATCGCCAGCAGCATTTTGCGGAAATTTTCCGCCTGCGCTTCAATCTGGCTTTGAAACTCGATTTTTTCCAGTTTGGACAGACCATCGACCAGAGTCGCCACCGGTGCGCCGAAGCGTTCTATCAGTTCTTCTTTTTGAACATCCTGATCTTCCATCACATCATGCAGCAGGGCAGCCATAATGGCTTGCACATCCAGCTTCCATTCAGCGCAGATTTCAGCCACTGCGATAGGATGGGAAATGTAGGGCTCACCGGATTTTCTGACCTGACCCAGATGCATTTCATCAGAAAAACGATAGGCTTCCTTGACCTGCTTTAAGTCAGCTGCGGACATGTATTCCGATAACCGTGCACTTAAAGCACTGGTCGAAGCGACGCCGGTATGTGTGGGTTCGGTCGGTTTGGCAGACGCATCATTAGATGCCGGGATATTTTTTTTATCTTGCAACGGACGAAGATTTTCTGAAGGCGGAACGGAAATGGATTCGGCCGGGATGGTAAGCAGAGATGAATTAATATCATTAATGTTCATTCTGTTACTCCCGGCCGAATTCGTGTAAAGCGGTCAGTGCAGGTGCAGCGACTTACACTGGAACTTTTTTCAGCATTTCGATGCCGACTTTACCTTGAGCGATTTCGCGCAGCGCTACAACAGTAGGCTTGTCCTTGGATTCCACTTTCGGTGTGTGGCCTTGCAGCAGCTGACGTGCACGATAGGTTGCGCACAGCGTTAACTGAAAGCGGTTAGGAATCTGTTTCAAAGAATCTTCAATGGTGATACGTGCCATGGTATTTCCTTAATGCGGTAGGTACTGGAATTAGTTGGGGTTGGCATGAATGCCAAGCTGAGCAAAAAGCTCAATGTTGCGGGCTGCTTGCTGCGTGAAACGGCAACGTGTCGCTTTAACGATCGCAACCAGTTCAGACAAAGCAGTGGCAAAGTCCTGATTGATAATAACATATTCGAACTCAGGAGAGTGCGCCATTTCACCGCCTGCCGCCAAAATCCGGCGTGTGATCACATGTGGTTCATCCTGGCCGCGCTTTTTCAGTCTTTCTTCAAGCGCCGGAATCGATGGTGGCAATATAAAAATACCAACTGCGCCAGGAAATTGCTTGCGTACCTGTTGAGCACCTTGCCAGTCTATCTCCAGCAAGACGTCCGTGCCGGCGCGCATTTGCTGTTCTATCAGTATGCGTGAAGTACCGTAGTAATTGCCATGCACCTCGGCTGATTCCAGGAATTCGCCACGTGCTTTTCTTTCCAGGAAGTCCTCTGCTGTGGTGAAGTGGTACTCGCGGCCATCCTGCTCGCCCGGGCGTGGCTGTCTGGTCGTAAACGAAATGGATAGCTTGATTTGCGGCTCTTGTGCCAGCAAGGCATTGACCAGGGTGGATTTTCCCGCGCCCGACGGAGCAGCGACAATAAATAAACTGCCAGCGGTTGAAGTGGTGGGTAGCATGTGTGCTCTCTGCTAGGATGAGGCTTGCCGCCTGGCTCATACTGTACTTAAATAAGTGACGGTCAGGGCAGGGCAGCAGGCGTTAAAAAAATGTGGCGGGAGTATAAGCAAATGCCCGTGCTTATTCAAGGTTCTGCACTTGTTCCCGCATCTGTTCTATCAGCAATTTTAAATCCATAGAGGCATCGGCCAATTCCTTGAGTGCGGCCTTAGAGCCCAGCGTATTGGCTTCGCGATTGAGTTCCTGCATCATGAAATCAAGGCGTTTACCCAGCTGGCCACCTTTTTTCAACAAGTGTCGGGTCTCAGTAAGGTGGGCTGATAAACGTGCTAATTCTTCCGCCACATCGACACGGATGCCATACACAGTGACTTCCTGACGGATGCGGTCCAGTGCCTCTTCGCGTGTAATGGTCTGGGTCGTACTGGCCTGACTGGCGGAATTGCCTGAATTTGCACCGGCAAGGCCTAGGGCTTCTTCCAGTCGGGCAGTCGCTTTTTGCTGGAATTGCTGCAAAATCTGTGGCATCAGCGGTGTAATCCGCGTGACGATTTCTTCCATCGCCGTGATTTTGCTCAGCAACACCTGGCCCAGAGCTGCGCCTTCACGTTCACGGCTCACAACGAAGGCGTCCAGCGTTTGCTGCATCGTGGCTTGTATCGCAGCTTGTAAATGTTCAGCATTGATTTCAGACTCTTCGATGACGCCGGGCCAGCGCAATATCTCTGCACTGGTTAATGCACTCGCGTTTGGAAAGCGGGCGCTGATTGTCGCCTGAAATTCTTCCAGCTGTTGTAAAACGCCAGAATTCAGCGATTTTTGCTGCGTATCGGTTGTTTTTTTTCCAAAGCTGAAGCGACACTCTACTTTGCCACGTGTAATCCGCTTGGAAATGGCTTCTCTGAAATGGCTCTCCAGTGCACGGAACTCGTCATTTATACGGAATTGCAGGTCTAAAAAGCGTGAATTGACGCTTTTTATTTCAATTGTGATGGTTCCTGCTTCAGTTTCCTGTGTGCTGGTCGCGTAGCCAGTCATGCTGTAAATGCTCAAATTTTTTCCTCTTCTTAATTTATTGCTCACTGGAAATAAGTTTTCAGTTGTCGCTGCTAGTTGTTATAAAGCAGGATATTCTTTACAAAACCCGCAATAGTCAACACAATCGCTGCTGTAAACAGGATTGGATGATCAATGGCTGCACAAAATAATGCCCCACTGCCCGATGGCTTGGAAATTGCCGGATACCGCATTGTAAAGAAAATCGCCTCTGGCGGCTTCAGTATTGTATATCTCGCGTCTGATGAAGATGGAAATGCTGTAGCAATTAAAGAGTACCTGCCCAGCTCGCTTGCCTTAAGACAGCAGGGCGAACTGGTACCGGCGATTTCAAATGAAAATTTACCGATTTACCGTATCGGTCTGAAATGCTTTTTTGAAGAAGGGCGTGCGCTGGCACGTATCTCGCACCCGAATGTGGTCAGCGTGGTCAATTTCTTCCGTGCCAATGAAACTGTGTATATGGTGATGGCCTATGAATCTGGCCGTTCCTTGCAGGAACATATTTTACGGCGCCGTGATAAGGGTGAAAAACCGCTGGTGTCCGAGCGTTTTATTCGCCGCATGTTTAATCAGGTGATGAATGGTTTGCGCGAGGTGCATACGAATAAGTTGCTGCATCTGGATTTGAAACCGGCCAATATTTATCTGCGTCTGGATGGGACGCCGATCTTGTTGGATTTTGGTGCGGCAAGGCAAACCCTGAAGACCGATATTCCTAAGTTGTATCCGATGTATACGCCAGGATTTGCGGGGCCTGAGCTGTATCAGAAGAATGGTAACCTTGGACCCTGGACCGATATTTACAGTATTGGTGCGTCGATTTTTGCCTGCATGATAGGCGCGCCGCCACAGCCAGCGGATCAGCGCAAGACGAATGACAAAATGGAATCGCATTACCGTAAGCTGGAAGGCATGTATTCGCCGGAGTTAATTGAGGTAGTCCGCTGGTGCCTGAAGCTGGATCCTCTGGAGCGCCCGCAAAGTGTATTTGCTTTGCAAAAAGCATTGGCGATGAAGGCGCAGCCGCAACCTGAGCCGGGCTTGCTGGATAAAGCCAGACTGAAAATTGCGGGACTTTTCGGCAAGAAAAAGAAAAAAGATGACAGCGATCACACGACGATACAGGAAAGCACCCTGAATTAATGCCGTCCCCTTTAGTGGCTGTTTTTTACTTACATTTTTAAATTTCAATCCACATGCGCTTTTCCGTTTATCAAGAAAGTCATATAGGCGGCCGCAAGGTCAATCAGGATCGCATGGGTTACAGCTTTACCCGTGATGCGATCCTGCTTTTGCTTGCAGATGGCATGGGTGGCCACATCATGGGTGAAATGGCTGCAGCCATTGCGATGCAGACCATAGGCAGTTTGTTCCAGCAACAGGCGCAGCCTATGATAGGTCGCCCTGAGCGTTTTCTGGAAGATAGTTTTCTGGCTGCGCATCAGGAAATTCATCGCTACCGCATCATGAATAATCTGCCTGAAACGCCGCGCACCACCATCGTCGCCTGTCTGATACAGAATGGCTACGCCTATTGGGCACATTGCGGCGATTCACGCCTGTACTGGTTGCGTCAGGGTCAGATCCTGTTACGCACCAAAGATCATTCCAGACTGGAGACTCTGATCGCACAGGGCAAGGTTGATCCGGCCGAGCGTCACAGTCATCCAGACCGCAATAAATTGTTTAACTGCCTTGGCGCACCGAATTCGCCCATCGTTGAACTGTCACGCAGAGCCGTGTTGCAACCTGGCGACCTGATCTTGCTGTGCTCGGATGGTTTCTGGTCTATGCTGCCCGATCATTTGCTGGCCCAGCGTTTGCATGAGCACACCATCGTGCGCGCCATTCCCGAACTGATACGTTCCGCCGTCAGTATCGCTGGCAAGCACAGTGATAACACCACGGCGCTGGCCTTAATGTGGGAAGGCGATGACAGGCTGGATGATACTTCCGTCATCTCGACCAATACCTTGCCGATAGGCTCGGTCACGACCACGATACAGGCACCGATTGATCCTGAGCTGGTTAAAGAACACGGCGAGCAGGATATTTTTAACGATGCGGAGATAGAAAAAGCGATTGCAGAGATACGCAATGCGATCCATAAATCTTCCAAAATCACGAACAAACCTTAATTTATGTCTACCAATTTCCGTCCCAGCGGGCGTGCCACCGACGCCCTGCGTCCTGTCGTCATCAGCCGCCATTTCACCCGTCATGCAGAAGGTTCGGTGCTGATCGAATTCGGTGATACCCGCGTCATTTGTACTGCGAGTATAGAAAATAAAGTACCCGGTTTTCTGAAGGGTAAAGGGCAGGGCTGGCTGACTGCAGAGTACGGTATGTTGCCACGCTCCACGCACACGCGTATGGACCGTGAAGCTGCCAAAGGCAAACAGTCTGGCCGTACCCAGGAAATCCAACGTCTGATTGGCCGCTCTCTGCGCGCAGCGTTTGATCTGGACGCCTTCGGTGAGCGCACCCTGCATATTGATTGCGATGTGATACAGGCTGATGGTGGCACACGCACTGCAGCGATTTCCGGTGCCATGGTCGCCGCCTACGATGCACTGTCTACACTGGTAGCGCAAGGTTTGATTCCGGCGGTACCGCTGAAGCATTTCGTGGCAGCGATTTCTGTCGGCGTGTATCGCGGCATTCCCGTGCTGGATCTGGATTATCCGGAAGACTCTGATTGCGATACCGACATGAATGTCGTCATGACCGATGCGGGCAGCTTCATTGAAGTACAGGGTACCGCTGAAGGCGCAGCATTTGATCGCCAGACCATGAATGCCTTGCTGGAATTGGCTGAAAGTGGCATCTCCGATCTGATCGCGCTGCAAAAGCAGGTGCTGGGTCTGTTAGACGCATAGTTGACGCACAATAGCGTAATAATTATGCCGTAACAGTCGCGTTATCTAAAGTAAATGAAGTAATTGCCAAGAAAAGCAAAGTAAAGCAGAACAGACGGTATGAGTAAAAAGATCGTGTTAGCCTCTAACAATCAGGGCAAACTAAAAGAGTTTCATCAAATTCTGGCGCCGCTGGGCATAGAGTTGCTGCCGCAAGCGGCATTGGCGGTACCGGAAACGGACGAACCTTTTTTTACCTTCGTCGAAAATGCACTCAGAAAAGCCAGGCATGCTGCTGCAGTCACAGGTTTGCCTGCCTTAGCAGACGATTCCGGTATCTGTGTGCCCGCATTGGGTGGCGCCCCCGGAGTACTGTCTGCACGTTATGCAGGTGAACCAAAATCCGATGCGCGCAATAATCAAAAACTGATCAGTGACTTGCAAAATCACAGCGACCATTCCGCTTACTATTATTGTGTTTTGGTGTATGTGCGCAGTGCAGACGACCCTCAACCCGTGATCGCAGATGGTGTCTGGCATGGCACTTTGCTGGCTGAAGCGCGTGGTGATGCGGGTTTCGGTTATGATCCTCACTTTTTGATTCCAGAGTTGCAGCAGACTGTAGCCGAATTATCGCCAGAGCAGAAAAACCGCTTATCGCATCGCGGTCAGGCCTTACGCAGTTTGTTTGAAAAGTTAAAATGATTCCAATTAAACCAGTCGGACCAGCTTCTGTACCTAAGAAAAGTGCTGAACTGTCCGATATTCCTCAGGATGTTTTTGCCCAATACCTGACACCGGGCGCATTGCACCTGACGGCACTTCCGCCATTATCGCTGTATGTGCATTTTCCCTGGTGTGTCAGAAAGTGCCCTTATTGCGATTTTAATTCGCATGAAGTAAAAGGCAGTTTTGATGAGCAGGCCTATCTGCAGGCGCTGCGTACCGATCTGGAGATGTCCTTGCCCATGATCTGGGGGCGCCGCATCCATACTGTGTTTATCGGCGGTGGCACACCCAGCCTGATGTCGGCAGCCGGGGTCGATCGCTTATTATCGGATATCCGCACTTTACTGCCGCTGGATGCTGATGCAGAGATCACTCTGGAAGCCAATCCCGGCACCTTCGAAACAGAAAAGTTTAAGTCTTTCCGCGCCAGTGGCATTAATCGTCTGTCGATAGGCATACAAAGTTTTCACTCCGGCCATCTGCAGGCCTTGGGTCGCATCCACAATGGGGATGAAGCCAGGAAAGCGATAGATATCGCTGGCAGCTACTTTGATAATTTCAATCTGGATCTGATGTTTGCCCTGCCGTCACAAACCCTGGCAGAGTCGGCGCAAGATCTGGAAACCGCGCTGTCGTTTGCGCCGCGCCATTTGTCGTTGTATCACCTGACGATGGAGCCAAACACATACTTTGCTAAATTTCCGCCAGCTTTGCCAGATGAAGACAGCAGTGCGGAAATGCAGGAGCAGATACACGCGCGCATGGAAAGCGCGGGCTACCGCAATTATGAAGTGTCAGCCTATGCTTTGCCAGGACATGAATCCAGACATAATCTGAATTACTGGAATTTCGGTGACTATCTGGGTATAGGTGCAGGTGCACACAGTAAGTTATCGTTCCCCCATCGTGTGGTGCGCCAGGCCAGATATAAACAGCCTAAAGCCTATATGGATGCAGTCCGCGCAGGCAATCCGGCGCAGGAGGCAAATGAAATTGTCGTCAGTGACCTGCCGTTTGAATTCATGCTCAATGCGCTGCGTTTGCAGTCCGGCTTTCCTGTTTCACTATTTCAGGAACGCACAGGCTTGCTGTTAAACCGCATAGAAAAAGAACTACAACAAGCGGAAGCCCGAGGCTTGATTTACCGTGATCATGCATTGATTATGCCGACCGAAAAAGGTAAATTGTTCCTTAACGACCTGCAGGAAATCTTTCTCCCCTAAGCTGAGAGCATGAAGCGACCAGTCAGGTTTGACCTGAAGTGTAGTGCTTGGCACTAGCTGCGTAAGCTGTGTAATGCGGCAATCGCAGCTTTGAGCATTGAAACAACAATTAGCTAAGGCTAAAAAAAGCTAAACAAAAGCTAAACAAAAGCTAAACAGAAGTACGTTTATTTATGACGCTATCCACAGGAATTACCACATTTCAGCCAGTTTTTAATCAGCAGCAGCAACTGATCGCTTTATGCCCTGATTTTGCAAGGATGGATCAGGACGCTGCAATTGCAGCCTTGCAGCATTGGAAACAACTTGAATTATTCGATCAATTATCGGCACTGAACTGGATGGTGGCTGTAAGCGACTTGAGTCAGTTGCCGGCTGATCTGCATCAGCGACTCCCGGCAAGCAGAATTATTTTATGTATTCCTGAACGGGTATGCCAGGGGCAGGAAATGCAAGCCCGTCTTAAGCATTTTTCGAGCTCAGGATTCCGGATTTATACCGATGATTTTCAGTCCGTCTCAGAACTGGCTTGGAGTGACACCAGAGATATCATCATCGATAGTCAGGCAGGGGTTCCGTTTTCCGCTAAGCTTTGGACCTTGCGCCTGAGCCAGGGACAGCACTGGGCTAAAAATGTAGGTACAGCAGCCGTGCTTGAGCAGGCGCTGGCGGCAGGATTAAAAATGTTTTCCGGTGAGTATGCGTTTCACCCGGCAAAGAACAACAGCGCAGCCGACAGTTCTGCTAAAACCCGCTTGCTCAAGTTGCTAGGTTTGGTCGCACGTGATGCAGACTCTAAGGAATTGGAAGACTTGTTTAAACAAGATGCCAATCTGTCCTATTTATTGTTCCGGCTGGTCAGCTCCGCAGCATTTGCGCAGACTGTCAAAGTGAGTAACTTCGGGCAGGCGATCAATTTGTTGGGACGCAGGCAATTGCAACGCTGGTTACAGCTATTGCTGTATGCAAAGCAATCTGATCAGGGGGGCGCACTCAATCCACTGATGGCACGCGCTGCATTTCGCGCTGCAATGATGGAGGCCTTGGCTCAGCGTATGGGTTTCAATCGCGATATGTCCGATGGCGCATTTATGGTTGGTATGTTTTCTTTGCTGGATACTTTATTCGCCAGTCCCTTAACTGAAGTCTTGCAGCCATTGAGTTTGCAAGAAGATTACCTTGCAGCATTATTGCAGCGTAGCGGGCCTTTGGGACGTTGTTTGCAACTGACAGAAATAGCCGACAGACGCTTTGAGCCTGCATTACGGGGTATGCTTACTGAATTAGCATTGTCTGAAGATGACTATTTATTGAGTGTGGCGCATGCATTTGCATGGGTCAATCAGGTATGTAAGGACATGTAGCATGACATCCCCATCTGTTGAGGATCTGACAGTCGCCATCACCTTGAGTGAAGTGGTACTGGTCTTGCCAGATGAAGAACTTGAAGCTGGTATTAATCGGGCCACAACGGGGCTTTTTCCAGATTCGTTGGTTCAATTTGTGTGGGGGAATTCAGATATCAGTGCGGTGCACGAAGATAAGCATGTCTGCAGTCCCGTCACCCCGGAATGTTTTTTTCTGCTTTCCGCCCGCTATGGACAATACAGCGAATCTGATCTCAAAAAGCTGCATGTGCTGACCGCGCTTACGGCGCGTTTGCTTGCTACAAGAAAAGAACTGCTGGAGCAAAAAAATAAGTGGCACAGCTGCCAGTTGCTACATACCCAGATCCTCGACCATTTGCATGATTCTGTTATCACTATGGATCTGGCTGGATTTATCCTGAGTTGGAATCGTGGCGCTGAAAATTTATTCGGTTACAGTGCACAAGAGGTACTCGGTAAAAATGTTATTTTTTTATACGACGATGAAGATCAGGAAGATGAATTACACGACGATCATTTTCTTGAATATGGTGGCAGCACCATGGAAGTCAGGCGTAAAAAGAAGTCTGGTGAAGTATTCTTGGCCAGCCTCACGCTGAACACCTTAAAAGACAAAAACGGCACACCGATTGCTCTGGTCGGTTATCTCAGTGATATCACGCAGCGCAAGCAGACCGAACAACAATTAAATCACCTGGCGTATTTTGATCCTCTGACCAACCTGCCGAACCGGATTTTTTTTAATAAACTGGTCGATCAGCGCTTACAAATTGCTCAGAGAAAGCAGCAGCGTTGTGCTATTTTGTTTGTTGATTTGAACCGTTTCAAAGCGATCAATGACACGCTTGGACATGAAATCGGTAACGCATTACTGCAGCAGGTAGCGCAACGCTTCCGCCAGGCACTGAGAGAAGAAGATCTCGTTGCTCGCTTAGGCAGTGACGAATTCGCGATTGCAATTGCCGATATTGCGAGCCAAACGCATGTCGGACTGGTAGTGGAAAAACTGCTCGCCAGCCTGGATGAGCAATTCCAGGTCGGCAGGATAGATCTCAGTATTGGCGCCAGCGTCGGTATTGCCATGTTCCCCGACGATGGAGGCAATGCAGATGTATTGCTGCAGCGTGCTGATATTGCTATGTATAAAGTAAAGCGTGACGCTACCGCATTTTCCAGTGATTACGCTTACTACAATCAACAGATGAATGCGCATGTTGCGGATCGTTTGTATCTGGAAACCAGTTTGCGTAAAGCGCTGGAGCAACAACAATTTTTCCTTTTGTATCAACCCAAATTTGCGACTACCTCCGGCCAGTTTGTATCCGTTGAGGCTCTGGTCAGGTGGCAACATCCTGAACGTGGCATGGTTTCACCAGCTGAATTCATACAAATAGCCGAAGATACCGGCCTGATCAGCGAGCTGGGGAATTGGGTGCTGCACTCCGCATGCAGGCAAGCACGCATTTGGCAGAATTCCGGTGTTTCGCCATTTCTGATCGGCGTCAATGTTTCTGCCCGTGAGTTCACGGATGCGCTGCCCGGAAAAATCGCTACAGCACTACAAGTTTATGGCATCTCCCCTCAATGGTTGCAGCTGGAAATTACTGAAAGTATGCTGATGCAAGGGGCAGATGAAGTCATCTGGATTATGGAACGTCTCGTTGCACTCGGGGTAGGGTTAGTATTGGATGATTTTGGAACAGGGTACTCCAGTCTTTCTTATCTGAAGCGATTTCCTATTTCTACGTTAAAAATTGATCAGTCATTTGTGCGTGGAATTCCATCAGATTCTAATGATTGTGCGATTGCCAGCGCAATTATCGTGATGGCACATCAGCTCAATTTAGAGGTTGTGGCAGAAGGCGTAGAGACGACAGAGCAATTTGAATTTCTCGGTGAGGCCGGCTGTAATCAGGTTCAGGGATATTTACTGTCGCAGCCAGTGAGTGCGGAAAAAATCGCAAATTTGTATCTAGGGAAATGATGCGCAGATCTTGTCAATGTGATCCCGGCAGGTTATAATCGAAGGCTTGGAAGGTTGGCAGAGCGGTTGAATGCACCAGTCTTGAAAACTGGCGAGGTGTTAAAGCCTTCGTGAGTTCGAATCTCACACCTTCCGCCAGAAATTTAGAAAAAGCCCTTGATTTTCAAGGGCTTTTTTTATTCTTGCTAGCTTCGGTATGCCATCTGGTATGCCATTTGAGATTTAATGGTAATGCTTAACTAAAAATATTGCTAACCCAATCCATTTCTCGAAATTTTTCATTTCACCATGAGTCTAGCACCCGCAACAACAAGTCTATTAATATTTTAGGTAAGTTAATATATGCCGGTGCTTCCTTCGAATTGATACGGACTCTCCTCTTTTGGCCTCCTACAAAGGTCTTGAGAGTCGAGTTTTTCCAAGCTCATCATGCTGAAAGTCAAGCTCACTAAATTAGCAATCGAAGGCTCATCGACCACCATCTGATGATCGAGTAATCTCGAGCCATGCCCAATAGTGATTCGCAGGAGGTTGTGCTCACTCATTCTCCCCGAAGTTAGAAGCTACAATCTTGTGAGGTATTGTGGATCGCTTCGCCGATTTCGTCGGCGGAAGTAATGTGCGCAAAGATGGGGGCTGCCTGAATTGACTGCCGATTGGCATGTCTCAATACGACAAAATAGCTATTAAGAAAGGTATACCGTCGTGCGTGCTAGGTAGTCATCTTGGCGCGTGGGGTATCGAACAATGCCTGCTATTGGCCGTAGGCTGGAGAGGTGGATATAAATGTTCTAGCTTGGTTGGATTTGAGATTCTGTTCATTCATAAGAAACGAAATTAACTCAGTCTGAAGGAAACTGTAATGATCGTTATTTGGGTATATTCGTCCATTGTAGTTCTTTGTTTAGGTTTGGTTCCTTCTTTGCTGCCAAAAATTTTTGGTGGGATATCGAAGGAATATAGAGATTATTACTCGAGGCTATTTTTATTTGTTTCTACGATTGGTTTGTTAAAAATGGCATTCGGTTTGTCGCTGGATGTATTTGGTTATTTGCTGTGGGGGACGGTTGTATTTTGTATCGGGTTGACTTGGCGAGAGTCGAGAGCTTGTAGTCCTCTAAAGTGGATAGCTTGGCAGCAGATAACATTCGGTGTGATTGCGAATATTTCTTATTTCTCTAAGAGTATGTTTGCATTTTTGGCGCATTAAAAAGCCAAAGGGGGGGGCGATTCAGACCACCCCTTGTAGGCTACGATCTAAGGAAAAAATGTCAGGCTACGCCCGATTCCAAACTCTATCCATGAACAAATGCGGCGAGGCAAGGACTCGGCTTTGCAAGGCCTCATCGTTACGTAGGCGCGAAGCAGTGTTTCGCTGTTTTCCTATTCCACCGCCCATTACCCTCCCTGCCACCCCTAACGCAGCAGACTTGGCCGCCACCGAAGACATTCAACTCACTCCCGCGGTCAAAGCACAAGCACTAGCCCTAAACAACAACCCGGTACAAATCTATAACTGGGTCAGAAACAACATCAGCTTTATCCCCAGCTATTGGTCTATCCAGGGCAGTGAACTGACATTACAAAACAAACGCGGCAACGCCTTCGATACCGCGAGTCTGCTGATTGCTCTGTACCGTGCAGCAGGTATTCCAGCCAGATACGTCTACGGCACAATTGATGTGCCAGCCGACAAAGTCATGAACTGGGTCGGAGGCGTCACCAAAGTCGAAGCGGCACGTATTTTGTTAGGGCAGGGCGGCATCCCGAATACGGGGCTGGTCAGTGGCGGCAAGGTCAGCACCATTAGTTAAGGAAAAGTTTGCATATCCATAATGGAATATCTAATTTTTGAATTGTTATCGAATTCGGATATTTCGATGATTGTGAGCTACAGTATATAAAATCCTTTTCATAATAATTCCACTCAAGAATTTACCGGTTCGATATGAAAAAGGATTACATTCTTGCGCCGACAAACATCATTGACGTCTCTCTGGTTGCGCAGGATAGACATCAAAGATGCTTAATTAGATGTAATATGACATCCAATTTGATGTAAGGAGCAGAAATGAGAACCACCGTTACAATCGATGATGATCTCTATGAGAAAGCGCTAGAGATGGCCGACCCGGCTATGGATAAGGCAGATTTGTTTAGAGAAGCCGTTAAAACATTTGTTCGGGTTCAGGCTGCGAAACGCCTCGCTGCCTTGGGTGGCGTGTCACCTGCTATGGCGGATATTCCACGCCGACGTGAGGAGTCTGTTTAATGAATCAAGTTCTGGTGGATACGTCCGTATGGATTGATCACTTCAAAAACCATAATGCCGGTCTCGCAAAACTACTCGCCTTGGATTTAGCGCTGACACACCCCATGGTGTTATTGGAACTTGCTTGTGGCACACCTCCATCCCCGAGAAAGCAAACACTGAGCGATATCGGATTACTCACACAAACACGTCAAGCCAGTATGAGTGAAGTGAAGCAACTCATTGAAACAGAAAAACTATATGGCCTGGGTTGCGGCGTAGTGGATATGTTCCTCTTGGCATCAGCGCTAATTACGCCAGGCACTGAGTTATGGACTCTGGATAAGCGCTTATCAGCATTGACCGAGCAATTCGGTGTTCAATACCAAGAAGTTTTACATTAAGACAGTAAGCATTCGATTCGTCACGCGTGGTTTGAAAAATACTGCAATTTGTCAGCCATCCACTGGTAGCAAAGCACATTTTTTTTGGAATGACCAGATCAGACGTGCAATTCATACGTGAGAACTTTCCGTTCGGCAGCGAACTCAGCTTAGTCTGTGTCGGTAACACACTGATCGTCGGTGAAAGCTGTACCAATAGCGCAGGTGCCAGTGGCGCACGTCTGTTAGCTTTCGATGTCACCCCTAAAAAGCCGGATACCGCAGGTCTGCGTTTCAAATACACCGTCATCCAGGACACCGGCATTGAGAAGAGTCCCAATGGTGCTTCCGACAAAATATCGAAACTGATTAAGCACTTTAAGAATGAGCTTTTTTTCCAGTATGGCGATCATCGTTGATTTGCTGACGACTGGGATAGATGTGCCCAGGATCTGTCATCTGGTGTTTATGCGACGTGTGCGCTCCCGTATCCTGTATGAGCAGATGACAGGTCGTGCCACCCGGCGTTGCGATGAAATCGGCAAAACTGTGTTTAAGATTTTCGATCCTGCAGGCATTTATGCTGCCTTGCAGGCGGTCAGCAATATGCGGCCGCTGCTGAAAGGTCCCAATGTCACAATCGAGCAATTCCGGCTGGCTAAGCAACTCGTGCATGCGGTGGTGCTGGATCATTAGTTTGTGAGTCAAGCCTTCAGTGGTGATGGCGGGGCTAAGCGCCTCAATGTGGCGTTAGATAATCAGCTGGATCTGGTGCAGACTTCGCTGGCGGATGGAATCTGGTCGCAGGCAGCTTGAACTTGCGGTAAGCGCAATAGGCACAATAAATGCCATAAAAGTAAGCGTTCAAAGTAAATTAAGAAAACTTCTTATTTTAATTTTCACGATAAGTTAAAATAGCGACTGTCTTTAATTTAACTTAATTTGCTTTAACTTAATTTGCTTTAAGTTACGCACGCTACTCCATCATCATGCAACGTGGCCTGACCGGTTCCTATATCCCAACCATCGCAGGTGGCATTGCCTGTCAGGCCTTTGTGCCTGCGCCGCTGCCGCCACAGCCTGCGCTCGACCTCAGCGGCAAGCTGCAAAGCCGGCTCAACGAAGCCCTGATTGCGCTGGGCCGGTTGGATGCGATCAGCACCTTGTTGCCGGATGCAAGATTGTTTTTGTACAGCTATGTGCGCAAAGAAGCCGTCATGTCTTCCCAAATCGAAGGCACACAATCATCGCTGAGTGATTTGATGCTGTATGAAATGGAAGGCGTCCCCGGCGTTCCTATGGATGATGTGCAGGAAGTCTCATGCTACGTCCATGCACTGACGCTGGGCGTGCAACGCATACGCGAAGGCCATCCCATCAGTTTTCGTTTACTCACAGAAGTGCACCAGGCCTTGATGACGTCGGGTCGCGGCACGCAGCGCGGTCCCGGTGAATTCCGTCGTAATCAGGTATGGATAGGTGGTCATCGCGCCGACGAAGCCAGTTTTGTGCCGCCACCAGCCAATCAAATCGCAGATTGTTGGGCGGCCTTGGAGCAATTCATTAACGATGTGCCTGAGCAAACCGCACCCGTAATAAAAGCCGCCTTAGTCCACGTGCAGTTTGAAACCATCCATCCTTTCATTGATGGTAATGGCCGCATTGGTCGTTTGCTGATTCCTTTAATTTTGGTGGAGGCGGGCATTTTAAAAGAGCCTTTGCTCTACCTGTCGGTCTTTTTTAAACGCCATCGCGACAGCTATTACCGCTTGCTGCAGCAAGTCCGCACCGAAGGCGATTGGGAAGCCTGGCTCTTATTTTTTGTCGATGCGATTGCCGCCACCGCAAATCAGGCGGTCGCCACGGCGCAAGCCCTGAATCAACTGTTAGCGCAAGATAAGTTGCGCTTAGCAGCATTGGGGCGCTTAGCTGGCTCCGCCACACAAATACTGGATGCCTTGTTTGCGCATCCGGTCGCCAACATAGGCGCGCTGGTCACGGCCACCGGCCTCACACCTGCCACCATAGGCAAGGCACTCGATGCGCTGCAACTGGAGCTGGGCATAGTGCAAGAACTCACAGGCCATAAACGCAATCGCGTATATGCCTATCGCGCCTACATCGACATTTTGAATCAGGAAGCGCAATAAAGCCCCATAATGCTGCTGTTCATCAACATGGAACATGAGAGCACCGAAAGCGGTATGCCACAAACCCATAAACTGCCCGACTATGCGCGCTGGCAAACGATCTCCGGCCTGTCGGGGATTAATTTGCTGAATCACTACCGCGCAACTCTGCTCAAACTCAGTTAGAGCGAAGAGCTGCGCCATTTGAGGCGTTTGAACAAGCTTATGGCAGCGACCCGCACGGCAATAACAACCGGACCGACGAGGGCGAAGCTGGGCACTGACGTGCATTCAGCCGTGCCTGGATTGCAGTACGTAATGACAGCTTAGACATCGCCAGGCTCTAAGACGACAAGGCCGAAGATGCGGCCGATTTACCAAAACCCGCCGTGCTGGCGCAAGCTAAAACAGAGCAGGCTACCGAGGCAGGCCAGGGCAAATCTACCAGACCTAAGCGTGGTGCGGCTGTCAGGCCGGAATAGGGCGCCAGGCCGCGCCACATAAGGGACTCTGCCAGTTCGGCTGGCTCAGCTCTGGCCTCAGCCTCAGCCATGCATAGCAGCGATAAGTGCGGTCCGGTACTGCTGCTATGCTACATCCCGCATCCTATAATCCGCATCCCAGATGCGGAATCTGCGACACCTCATCAGAACAATTGTCAACTCTGTTGAAATACCAACTAATTAACACAAATCAACTTTTTATCTGTGATATCTGCTGATATTGTTTCTTTAAGGAAATCAATAAGGCAGACCGCGCTGTACCTGGCCATTCTTTACCTCGGAATACTGTACTCAGCTTGATTTGTGCCAATGAATTTCCTACTCTGTAACGCTGTGTAACTAAGAATTTTTGATGTTTAACATGATTTAAAAAGTGTCAGGCATGCTGCACGTTACCCATGTCTGCGTCGTTTTTTTGTTTCTGGCATGACGCTTGTTCTGTCTCCTGAGGGGAATTGAAATGAATATCGCAAACATAAAAATTGGCGCACGTCTGGGGCTAGGGTTCGGATTCATCCTGTTGCTGCTGGTTTGTGTCGCTGGCTTGGGCATCTACAGCATGGCAAAAAGCGATGCCGCTTTGCGCCACATTGTCGAGGTGAATGTCAAAAAATCGGCCTATCTGGAAAAAATGGAAGGCTCTGTGCATGTGGTATCGCGCGTGATACGGACCATCGCGTTGTTATCGGATGAGAATGCCGCCAACGCCCAGCGACAAAAAATTCTCGACGTACGCAAGACTTACAATGAGGCCCTTGAAGCCCTGGAAAAAATGCCTTTAGACGAGGAGGATAAGGGACATTTAGCCAAGATCAAAGAATTCCAGCTTGCTGCACGCGCACTGAATGAAAAATTCATCGAATTGGCGAAAACGGATAAAGACGCCGCAGTGCAATTTCTGTTGAAAGACGTGGTGCCAGCCAATAATCACTGGCAGGAAGCGATGGAGGAGTTCGGCGAATTACAGCGACAAGACAATCAGAAAGATGAAGAGGCGGCAGTAGAAAATTATCAGGCTGCGCGGCTGGTCATGCTGGTGATCACCACGCTTGCGGTGCTGGCAGGTGTCCTGTTTGGATGGTTAATCTCCCGCTCAATCACTCAGCCGATAGCTGCTGCAGTCAAAATTGCTCAAACCGTCGCTGTGGGGAATCTGACTAGCCAGATTGAGGTCAAATCTCATGACGAAGTCGGCGACTTGTTGCAGGCTTTGAAGGAAATGACGGCTTCCCTGCAAACGATAGTCAGTCAGGTGCGTGCCGGGACTGAATCCATAGCGGGGGCTTCTTCGGAAATCGCCAGCGGGAATATGGACTTGTCTTCGCGCACAGAACAACAAGCTGGCTCGCTGGAAGAAACTGCCTCGTCGTTGGAAGAGCTGACGTCCACTGTGCAGCAGAATTCGGATAACGCACGACAAGCCAGTAGCCTGGCAAAAACGGCATCGGATGTGGCTGGCCGTGGTGGTGAGGTGGTGTCTGAAGTGGTCGATACCATGACGTCGATTAATGAATCCTCACGCAAAATTGTGGACATCATCAGTGTGATTGACGGCATCGCCTTTCAAACCAATATCCTGGCATTGAATGCGGCAGTCGAAGCAGCGCGCGCTGGTGAGCAGGGCCGCGGCTTTGCTGTGGTTGCGTCAGAAGTGCGGAACCTGGCACAACGCAGTGCCAGTGCCGCCAAGGAAATCAAGGCCTTGATTAGCGATTCAGTTGAAAAAGTCGATGCTGGCAGCCGCCTGGTGGAGCGCGCAGGCAACACCATGAATGAGGTCGTAGTCAGCGTCAAGCGGATGACGGATGTGGTGGCTGAAATCGCAGCCGCAACACAAGAGCAAACGACGGGAATTTCACAGATTAATATCGCTGTGTCTGAAATGGATAATGTGACGCAAAAGAACGCCGCCCTGGTGGAAGAGGCAGCTGCTGCGGCAGGTGCGATGCAGGAACAGGCGAGGGCTCTGGCCAAGCTTGTGAGCACATTTATCATCGATGGCGCACAGACTCTGGCTGCGGCCCCTGTGGTGTCTGGCCGTTCCGCAGTACGTGTTCACGCCAGCCAGGAAAAGCCGTCTCTACGAAAAGTCGGTGCGCAACTGAGGCTGTCGACCTGAACAGGTGGCGTACAAACCTCGTGCGGCAGAGTTGGCAAACAGGCGCAGGCTTAGTTTGGCCGGAAGCGTGTTAATGATGGATTAGCCCCGCCGCAAGCGGGGCTTTTTTGAACCAGACTTAGCGCCGGAAAAATTCTTGCTCCCAGCATTGCTGCAACCATAAGCCCAGCTGTGCCGGATCGCTAGCGCTGCCGGCTTGTTCAGCGTAGTGCGCTATGCTCAGACCGGGTTGCTGCAGCGCCTTCAGGAAATGTGCTTCTTGTGGCTCCAGGCTGCAAAAGTGTGGCTGCCAGCCTTTACGCCATACTGCCAGACTCAGCGGCTGTTCACTATAGCTGGCCTCAGGCACTTCCTGATCATCCACAATGGCGCGCCAGATGTGCAAGGCATTCGAGTACTGGTTCAAAAAGCGCAAGGTGGGATGCAGTATCGGCCATTGCTGAAGGCAGCTGTCTGCACCGCCAGCGAGGATGGCGGCACTGTTCCAGGCAGGATGATCTGCTGCATCAAACACGCAGCGTAAAGCCCACTCTAGCTCGCCTAATTCGTACAGCACGGGATGTTCTGGATAGCACAAGGCCAGATGCGCCGCAAAATGCTCGCCATAACTGCCTAAATGTTCCCCCCGTGGCGGATGTTGTTCTGCATATGCACGTGCCAGCTCGTCAAAGTGCTCGCTGCCTACATACAGCAGGGTGTTGGGGAAATGGTCGGCCAGCACCTCGCTCAAACGCGCACGATACGCGTTGTGATAGATCTCCAGCCCGCGATGGCCGGGCAAGGGGGCACCAGCGTCTAACAGTCGGGGCAGATCCTGTTCAGTCGGGATGCAGGCCGGAGCCAGGATCAGCTCGCTCAGCAGGCTTTGCGTGATGGCGAGTGCCGTCTGCACAGCATGCGCATGCTGGACAGATGTGTTGCTGAACTGTATTCCGGCGGCTAGCTTGGGACTATTTGCGTCAGGTAGCGGCTGCGATGTACTGCCGCTGGCCGCAATATCGCGCACCCGCTGCAATTCAGCCAGCAGCTCAGGCAGCGGCGGGATGTGATCATCTCTTTCTATCATGGTTGCGGTAGGCCCAAACAGCGTGCACGCTTGTGCGTACAGTGCAAACACTTCATCACGGATAGGGTGGTCATGGGTATCGATGATGAAGTCGCCGCTCAAGGAGTGTCCGGCCAGATGGATCTGGCGCACCCGTTCCGCGGGCAGAGCCTGAAGATAAGCCAATGCATCAAAGCCGTGATTGACGCTGCTGACGTAGATATTGTTGACATCGACCAGCAATTCGCAATCGGCTTCATTGGCGACATAGTTGAGAAATTCCCATTCTGTGCGACCTGAAGCCGGGAAGCGCAGGTAGCTGGAAACGTTTTCCAGCACCAAGCGTCTTTGCAACACATCCTGGGCCTGATGAATATGGCTGATTAAAAGCTGAGCCGCTTCCTCGGTATAGGGCAGGGGATACAGATCGTGTAAGGCATGCGTGGCGGTGCCGGTCCAGCACAGATGGTCAGATACCCAGAGTGGCTCTATGCGTTCAGCCAGGGCGCGTACTTTCTTGAGGTAATCCGTATTCAGCCCATGTGCCGCGCCGATAGACATCGCGACCCCATGCAAGGCGATAGGATAATCCTGGCGGAAGCGCTCCAGCATCATCAGTGGCTTCCCGCCCGCCACCAGAAAATTATCGGTGATGACCTCCAGCCAGTCGACCGGCTGCAAGCTGGACAGGAAATCCTGATAGTGCACAGTGCGTAAACCCAGTCCAAAACCAGGTGAGCTGCGTTGCGGGCCGATTCCTGGTAACCGGGGCAAATTGCTGTTGCGGTTCATAGCAGAGGAAGAAATAGTGGAAATGGATCTGGCATGGCAGCCAGATCCGGGAAACGCTGAAAGCGCTTGAAATGCCCTGAAAATACCGCGATCAGAGGTCGCCGATCACGCCTTTTTTGTCGAAGCAGGCTTTAGCGCTGACCGCTTTAAAACCATGACCTTTACATGCATTTTGGCCCTTGCATGCATGTTCAGCGGTCTTGCAATCGCTGTTTCCTTTGCAGTCATGGATGTTGTAGCAATGTACTTTGTCATCAGCACCAACTGCTTTACCAGATGAACCTTTAGGGGCATCTGCAGCACCGGCGACGCCAGCTAAAGCAAATGCAGTTGCAGCGAGCAAGAAAGCGGACGAGGTCTTAACGGACATGTGAGTCTCCAAATATGTTCAGTAGCAACAGCACCATGCCGTCACTTACTGCTTCTTTAGTCGTCCCCGATTGCAGATACTTACAGCCAAAATAAAAATATTTAAAAGAACTTTTCCGGATGCTAAGCACAGCTTTTTCCTTGCAGCTAAAGGAGGGCGTATCTGTGTATGCATTTAAAGAGTGCCAATACAGGGTAAGCAATCCTGCTCACCTGAGATTGATGCTAACCAAGCTGAACAAGCTGAACTTCAGCACGTTGCCAGTCCTTGTGCGTGATGGTGCACCACAGTTGGCGATTTTAGCGCCGCAGTTTTTTTGACGATGGGAAGGCAGTATGTTTAGTGCTGGCTTAGCTCTTTGCTGCGCACACTAAGCGCTGGCTCAGGTGCTGCTGGCTGACAGCACGGCAATAGGAAAGTAGCTTACCTCGTATACCGTCTGGATATCCTGCTATTCGTAGCTGAAAAATTTTTCTTCAAGGCGCTTGACAAGCATAGCAGGGCCAATTAATATGCCTACCAACTAGTCGGCACAATGGCTAATAAGAAGTGATGAGCATGAATGAAAACCATGTCATCTGCGTACATGCTGTATTGGAGTTTGATGGATCTGTATTGGACCTGCCTTGGTCTCTTATAGAATCTAATTTACAGGCTCTTGTCAGGACAGATTTGCGGCTGGCGATATATTTTAAAAGCTCAAAATTTTTTAATTAGTGAGGCTACCAACTAGTCGGATTGGTTGTTGCGTAACTTATCTCTCGCATACAGCTGATTTTAATTATCTCAATTACTTTACAAGGAATGATCATGAAAGCAACTGGCAACAAACAAAAACGCGTACTCCTGGTGATGAGTTCACTCGACGAAATGGGCATCAGCGGTAAGCATACCGGTACCTGGTTCACAGAATTGGCAGCACCTTATTACATCCTGACAGAAGCTGGCTATGAAGTGGTGTTGGCATCTCCTGAAGGCGGCGAAGCGCCTATCGATCTGCTCAGCCATAAGGTTCCTTTCACGACTGAATACACAGAACGCTTCCTGAAAGATCCGGTCGCGCTGTATGCCGCCCGTAATACCCGCAAGTTGCGCAATATCGACTACGACGGCTTTGATGCGCTGTTTGTTCCAGGTGGTTACGGTCTGCTGTGGGACCTGGCTTCGGATTCGCATTTGATCAGGATGATCAAGGAATTCCATGCTGAACAGCGTCCTATCGCGATGGTTTGCCACGCTCCGGCCATCCTGCGTGATGTGAAGAAAGACAATGGCGAGTACCTGGTGAAAGGTGTGAGTCTGACTGGTTTCAAAAACGCCGAAGACGCAGAAATCGAGCTCGACAAGCACTTACTGTTCTCGCTGGAAGATGAGCTGAAAAACCGTGGTGCGAACTATCTGAGCAAAGCGAACTGGGAGCCTAACGTGGTCGTCGATGGTCCTTTGATGACAGGCCAGAGCCCAGCTTCTGCGGCACCACTGGCACAGGCATTGGCTGAGCGTCTGAAAGCTTAAGTTCGTAACTGACCGATAGCAAAGCTGATCCCGGATCGCGATTTCCAACGTGATCCGGGATCTGGGCAGATATTGCAAAGCAGATTGACCTGACAGAGGACGCATCATGCATACCAGCCAGCAGCCTGAACAGCACAAGCAGACTTCGCTGAACATCAGTGTTGAAACAAGTGAGCAGGTTCCTACTCTGCCGGTCGCTTATTTTGGCATGGCGGTCGGCACACTGGCATTCAGCCAGACCTGGCGTGTCGCTGAGCGGGGAATTCGCTTTCCTTTGGAATTCTCTGCCTATCTGGGTGCAGTCGGGCTTGCTATCTGGTCCGTGCTGTTGCTCGCATATGTCGGTAAATGGCTGTTACACACCGGTTTAGCTAAACAGGAAATGCTGCATCCTTTGCAATCTTCTTTAGCAGCACTAGGGCCAATTTCCAGTCTGCTGGCAGCCATCGTTGTGCAACCGTGGTCCAGAACGTTTGGTTTGTTGATCCTGTTGTTTGCTTTGGGATGGCAAACCCTGTTGGGATTCTGGATTTATGGACGATTCTGGAAGGGCGGCAGGGTGCCAGACAGTATCACCGCTGCCATCTATCTGCCTGCGGTTGCGCAGAATTTCGTTGCGGGGCTGGCGGTAACTGCATACGGATGGCAGGAATTAGGCAGTCTGTTATTCGGCGCCGGTTTTTTCTCCTGGCTGGCATTGGAGTCCATGATAGTCAGCCGGGCTGCGCTACATGCACCGATTGCGAGTGAACAACGGCCTTTGCTGGGCATACAGATGGCACCGGCAGTGGTGGCAGGGCTGACGTATACCAGCCTGCGCCCGGAAAACGCAGACATGTTTGCGCTGATGTTACTGGGCTATGGCTTATATCAGTTTGCCTTGCTATTGAGGCTGCTGCCTTGGATTTTGCAGCAAGCTTTTGTACCGTCTTACTGGTCATTCAGCTTTGGTATTGCGGCTTTGGCTAACCTCGCTTTACGTATCGCGGAACATACACAAACCGAGCTGATGCGCGTGTTGTCGTATGGATTGCTCACGATAGCAAGTGTGGTGATCCTGAATCTGCTATCCGGCACGGCATACCTGATCTGGCAGCGCAAATTTGTGGTGTTTGTGAACTACGGTACTCAACAAAATTCTCAGTAAATTTATATCTTCTTTAGGGAGTCAATGATGTCGATCTTAACTAGTACTACAGCAACTTCAGCAGCAAATTCAGCAGCAAAAAAATTAGTCACTGCACTCATAGGTGCCTTAGTTATGACGGTGGCCAGTGCCGCACCCGCTGCGTCCGGCGATATGCTGGTCAAACCATTTGAGCAATTGCAGTTCTCTGAAAAAGTACCTGGCAATCCACAGATATCGCCGGTCAAGGGTATTCCCGAAACGCAGCCATCTTCGATCGTGATGAAAATGGGACGTGGCGCTTTTACTTTGCATACCCACACCGCGAATTATCAACTGGTTGTGATTAAAGGCGTCATGAAACACTGGGATGAAAAAGGCAGCCAGAAGTCTGCACCGAAAATGGGGCCGGGCAGTTACTGGTACCAGCCGGCGGGGCAGGTGCATGGTGATGCATGTGAGAGTAACGAGTGCGTCTGGTTTATTACATTTGACGGACCAAGGGACTTTGCTGTTCATCAGTAAGCGCGTAGTCTGCGAGAAGGGGATGCCAGCCAATGCATGACGGCCCGGCATCCTCCCATTGAAGCGAATCAGGCGCGGGCAGTCATCAGTTAAACTCAGAAAACACAGGCAAATCATGGACACAGAACAGAACAAATTTACAGTGAGCGATGCGCCGCGCAGCATCCTGATTGCGGGGTATAGCGCGGGATTGGGTGTTTCATTGGAAAAGCGTTTTCAGCAGGCAGGCTATGAAGTCATCACCGTGGCCCGTCATCCATCTGCGACTGTGCAATGCGACCTGACAGACGCAGAGGCAACAGCAGCATTGTTTGCCAGACTGGATCAGTCGGCTCCACCTTTAGCTGGCGTGATTCATAATGCGATGGAGTTTCTGCGCAGCCCTATGCTGGAAACCACTGCGCTACAAATGGAATCAGTCTGGCGATCTATGGTGCTGACTGCTTTTAATCTGGCGCAACAGGCTGTACCGCGCCTCGCGCAGCAAGGCGGTGGCAGTATCTTGTTTTCCGGTGCATCCGGAAGTCTGCGTGCCGGGGCCGGATTTTCTGCCTTCAGTTCCGCTAAATTTGCCTTACGTGGTTTCGTACAGGCATTGGCACGCGAACACGGTCAACATGGCATACATGCCGCTCATATCGTGATCGACGGCTTGATACGCTCAGAAAAAACGGCATTGCGTTTTCCAGGCGCAGATCCTGTCAATATGATAGATCCGGATGCGCTGGCCGCACAGTATTTCAATTTGTTTCATCAGGAGGCCAGTGTCTGGTCGCAAGAAATCGACATCCGTCCGCAGGACGCCCATGTCGAGTTAAGGAGCGCAACATGAGCGCGCCAGTTGTAGTTATCGGTGCCGGACTGAGTGGTTTATATGCGGCCTCGCAGCTCTGTGCAGCGGGACGTAAAGTCATACTGGTCGAGGCTCGCGCACGTTTGGGCGGCCGTATTCTCGCGGGAAACATCCCCGAACTAGGGGCATCTTGTGATCTGGGTCCTACCTGGTACTGGCCACAATGGAATCCACGTGTCAGTGCTTTGCTCAGAAAAGCGGGGATCGCGACTTTTGCCCAATATCAGACCGGTGACGACTTGATTGAATTGCGCGACAGGGGGCTAATTCAACAGAAAAAAGACCCGCGTTATGCCAATGATTCTTACAGGGTGCGTGGTGGAATGACGGCCTTGCTGCATTATCTGAGTGATAGCTTGCATGGCGTTGATATTAAACTCAATACAAAACTGATCAGTATGCGCCTGCAGGAGGGCGATGGCATAGACTTGACACTGGAGCAGAATGGCGTGTGCCTTCATCTGCATGCATCTGAAGTGATCAGTACCATTCCTCCCAGACTGCTGGCGGAAACGGTGAATGCTGATCCACCATGGCCAATTGAAACACTGCAATCCTGGAAGCGAACACCAACCTGGATGGCGCCACACGCAAAATTTGTAGCATGCTATGAAAAACCGTTCTGGCGTGACGCTGGCTTATCTGGCGATGCCATGAGTGAAATTGGGCCACTGAGTGAAATCCATGATGCGTCCGATACGGCCTATGCTTTATTTGGTTTCGTTGGTTTTTCTTCTGCGCAACGATCACGGCTGGGCGAGAAACAGTTAAGTGACATGGCCTTAAAACAGTTAGGGCGTTTGTTTGGTGAGGCGGCACTGACACCGATTGCCAGTCATCTCAAAGATTGGACCACGGATGCCTGGACAGCAACCCCTTTAGATGCAGCCGCATTGCGCTCTCATCCTGTTTACCAACGCCCCGATCTGCCCCAAGCGTGGAGGCGTAACTTATTTCTGGCTGGTGCTGAATTTGCGCCTACCCACGGGGGCTTTCTTGAAGGTGCGTTGGAGGCTGCAGAAAATGCTTTGCTCAGTTGTCAATGAAAGACTGAAATTTGTCAGTAAAACGGGTTTTTAAGTGAGGCAAGACTAGGGCATAAGGCTCTGACACAGCTCTATCGCAGGGTGAAATTACTATTTCCATTGGGTGGGCTGATCTTGCATTTCCTTACGACAGACATTGTTTGTTGGGGTACACATTGAGTGACTACCGATTACTTGGTATAATGAGGCTTATGATGAAACTACATTCCGATTTATCTCTTCGTGCAATTGTACAAACGCAGGATTTGCCCTGGGTAGATTCTCCGGTAGCCGGAGTGCAACGCAAGTTAATCGAGCGTGACGGCGAGGAGGTCGCGCGTGCTACCAGCCTGGTCAGATATGCCGCTGGTATGCAGTTTTTTAGCCATGAGCATGAACTGGGAGAGGAATTTCTGGTTCTGGAAGGCGACTTTAACGATGAATACGGCAGCTACGGGCCGGGTAGCTATGTGAAAAATCCGCCAGGCTCAAAACATACGCCATTTACCGTGCACGGTTGTACTATTTGGGTCAAATTACGCCATATGGACAGACGGGATTCGATACGTACCGTGATCGATACCACGACCGCAGCCTGGCAAGCTGGTAACGTCCCCGGCCTGTCAGTTTTGCCTTTGTCTGAATTTGAAACGACGCATACTGCTTTAGTACGTTGGGCACCTGGCACCCAATTCAAACCGCACCGCCATTTTGGTGGTGAAGAGATCTTTGTGCTCGAAGGTGTATTTCAGGATGAATTCGGAGATTATCCGGCCGGAACCTGGATCCGAAGTCCGCATATGAGTTCACACACTCCTTACAGCGAACCAGGCTGTCTGATTTTGGTTAAAATCGGTCACTTGTCAGCGACAGACTATACATAAATTTGATATGAAACACTTTTCAGAAATCTCGGCAACTGCCGAACGTGTGGTGGATGCAGCCGAAGGGCTGATACAGGCACGTGGCTATAACGGATTTTCCTATGATGACGTAGCCCGGCTGGTCGGTATCAAGAAGCCCAGCATTCATCATCATTTTGCGACCAAAAGCGAACTCGCGGCTGTCGTAGCGCAGCGTTATACGCATCGCTTTAAAGAGTTGTTACTGCAGATAGAAGGCCGTAGCGTGAAGGCTGGGGAACGCCTGTCAGCCTATGCTGCTTTGTTTGAAAAAACCTTCAGCACAGATAAGCATTTGTGCGTTTGTGGCATGCTGGGTGCTGAATCGAGCTCGTTGCCAGAGATCGTGAATCATGAGGTACAACGGTTTTTCGATGCGAATCTGGATTGGCTGACGCAGATTGCCGATGATGGTCAGCGTGCCGGTCAATTGACTTCAAAGCTGAGCCCACAACACATCGCTGAGACCTATCTGTCATTACTGGAAGGGGCGATGGTGGTCGGCCGTGGCATGCAGAAAGCAAGTGGCCCCGCCGTCGTTGCGGATCATTTCCTGCAAACCCTGACCGTCAATTAATCGCGCAGTTAATCGCTAAATAAATCTGTAGGGGTTTGTACACGCGACTATGCAGACTCTAAACGAGGTCGGGTATCTGAGTGAAGCCCGACTTCGTTTATGTCGCAACAGCTGAATTTGTAAATATGCGGATGCTGTCAAATTGCAGATGGTGCATGAATTCGCGCAGTATCAGCAAACGCATGGCAAAGGCATTGTCTTCTGGTATGCCCTCAGAACTGGCCGGTTTTCCTTGTATTACTGCAGCCAGCCGGCTGAATACACGTTCCATCGCGTCTATGTGCAGCAGCATTTGCTCACTTTCCGGAACCCCGGCAAGCAGTGCAATTGCTTTCAGCTCAAGACTATCAGTCACCAGCACCGAATTCTTTTCTATCAAACGATGTATGCGTATGATTTCATCTTCGATCGGCTCTATCGCCATTTCGAACTCACTACGTTGGGGCGGCGTGTGACGTAGCAATTCACGGGCAGAACGTTCTGCACCTATCTCCAGCTGTAATACCATTGCCTCCGGCGTCGTACTGGCAACCATCGTGTGTTCAGCTTCTATGTCGAGCAAAGTCAATGCAGCGCCAGACTGTGACTGAGCGCGAATGACCGCCATGCGTGTTTGGTATTTTTCCTTTAAGTTACTCATAAATATCCCATTATTCACTTGGTTTTATATCCGGCTCAGGCTGAATTGTGTCGCCAGGCTTTGAATTTCGAAGTTATAAACTAGTTTAATATATTTCATTATGCCGACTAGTTGGTAGATATGATAATCGGGGAGCATGCCCCTGTCAATGGTTTCCTTGAGTAAAGATGAATGCGTAGCCCAGCCTGAACTACGCTCGCATTGTATTCATTTCATACCAGAGCTAAGCAGCCAGAACTCAGGTGGCCATCTGTTGAGGTAGCAGCCGTTCATATTCTTTTTTAACGACCAGATAGCATTCACAAGTGCGCTTTTCTAATCCTACACGGTCGATAACGGTGATGTGGCCACGGCTGTAGCGTATCAAACCTGCATTCTGTAATTTTAATGCTGCTTCAGTGACGCCTTCACGTCTGACCCCCAGCATGTTGGCGATCAGCTCCTGGGTCATATTGAGATTCACACTGGACAGGCGATCCAGACTGAGCAATAACCAGCGGCATAATTGTTTATCCAGTGTGTGGTGACGGTTACATACTGCCGTCTGCGCCATCTGCGTGATCAAAGCTTGCGTATACCTTAACAACAGATGCTGCACCGGGCCGGCTTTATTAAATACTTCTTTGATGCAGTTAGCTGGCAAGCGATAACCATAGCCTGCGCTTTGTACCACTGCACGGCTGGGCGTGGTTTCTCCACCCATAAACAGAGATACACCAACCACGCCTTCATTGCCAACCACTGCAATTTCAGCTGATCCTCCATCTTCCAGTACATACAACAGGGAAACGATAGACGTGATAGGAAAATACACATAATTCTGAGTCCCCCCAGATTCGTAGAGTACCCGTCCCAGCGTCATGTCGAAGTAATCCAGTTTCGGCAGCATTGTTTCCAGAATAGCCGGTGGAATGCAAGCAAGTAAGTGATTTTTTTGGATGTCGATGAGTGTTTTCATATTCTTCCTTAGAGTCAAAGTAGCTTCTGATCCTATGTAAATGCCTCCATAAAAATCAGAAAAGTAACGGAAAGGAGCAGGCAGTATTATGCAACTAACACGGCTGTAGATATGTTGGTTATCGCACATATGACAATATATTCATGCGGGCTCAGACAATTACTCAAATGCAGGCTTGCTCAGTTATGAAACAGAATAATCTGGAATCAGGGTTTAGCCTTTAGCCTTTAGGCTTTAGACCTATAGTTAAACGTTCATATTCGTTCTGAATAATTCGATGGCAATCACAGGCAAGTTTTTCCAAACCTGTGTGATCTGTGATGGTCAGTTTGCCGCGACTGTATTCGATCAGGCCTAAGCGCTGTAAATATCCGGCAATAGCAGTCACCCGCTCTCGCCGTGTTCCCAGGGTATTGGCAATATATTGTTGTGTCACCAGCTGTTCTGCGTTCTCATTGTGGCGACTATTTTCTAGCAGATAGCGGCACAATTGCTGCAGCAAACTGTGATGGATGGCGCAGACTGAGATTTGTGCCAGTTGTATAATCAAAGTTTGTGTATATCGTAGCAACAATTGCATGAATGCACCTTGACGATGAAACTCATGTTTCAGGCGATCGCCGGGAACACGATAGGCGTAGCCGCTGTATTGCACTTGTGCTGAGCCAAACGAAACGTTATTGGTGAGGATCAGCGATATACCCAGCATGCCTTCTGCCCCGATAGTGATGACTTCAGAGCATGCTGATCCTTCGCCGCTATAAATTAAAGCAATGATCGCTGTCGTTGGGAAATAGGCGTAGCGTTCGATTCGCCCACTTTCATAAATCAGTTCACCTGCCTGCAGTTCAGTCAGTTCTGCGTCTGCGGTGACACGCATTAATTCATGTTTGGGAAGCGCCTTCAGTAGTCGGTTAGTGATTTGGTATTGCATAGCTTTGGCCCACATGAATAATGATGTGCTTAACCGGCCCTAACTAAAGACGACCGGTGAGCAACATGAAGATAAGAATAATCAATACGACACTCATGAGTCCACTGGGCCCATAACCCCAGCTGCGGCTATGAGGCCAGACCGGGACTATGCCGAGAAGTAGCAGCAATAAAATCAGTAGTAGGATTCCCATCATTTTTCTTCTTTCGTCGATTTGTCAGATTTCAATTCCGCTTTGAAGTAATGCAGGGACGCGATTAAGGCATGGTGTAGCACCTCTGTGCTATCAACCATCTGCTCCCAGCTTGCTTCAGTTGCGACGCGCATGTCGTTTAATTTCTCGTTAATCTGCTTAGCCTGCGCTTTCAGTTTGTTTTTTTCCTCCATGAATCTGGCTTGAGCCTTATTCGCTCTATCTCCAGTCTTATCTTCAAACTCATTCAACATCGTGTTGAGCTTGTCCAAATTTTCCTGCATCTTCAATATATATTCGTCGCGTCGTTTCATGAGTTTCTCCTGTCAGTAAATCCAGAGCTAAAGTATTCGTATCTAATCCGTGTCAGATACGGCTGTATTCGCCTTGCGATCGCTTCCATTGCTGTATTTCGTCCAGCGTGCTGAACGCAACACTATGCGTGGTGGCATCCTTTGTGCCGCTTGTTTTGCAGGTCAGCTCGTATTCAAAACGTCGTAGGGCAGAACTATTGAGTGCAATCCCCAGTAGCACACCAAGCAGCATTCCAGTAATTGCACCAGTCAGCGTACCAAGGGCGATACCTTTTGCCAGCGTGTTGGGTGTTGCATGCGTGATGCCCAGGCGCGAAGCCGCTTCGTGAACATAAAGCGCAGAAATAACAAAACCAAGGCAGGCACCGACGGCCGATCCTGTGATTGAGGTCAATACGTTTGACGGGTAATCCAAAATTGCAAACTGACGTATCACTGAAGTTGGCTGATGAAAAGCAGAAGATTGAGTCGGCACATCCGGGATTTCAGCCATTGAACTACGTGTAACCAATAATTTGCGGAATGCGGGCTGTTCGTGTGGAGGCTGGAGCTGCATAGCTGCCTTTCTTTAGCAAGACAGTACAGAGTTTGCTGTCAGACACAGGGCATGACTGTGCGACTCCACACATTGACAGACATTTTTTGCAAGGGGGAATTTACCGGTAACGCTATGTTTTGTTCGTTATCGAACAGATAAAAATTGTGAACAACTTGAAGCTTGCGTTTAGACGGCCTGGTTGAATTGACTGTGCTGCTCTGGATAACGATGAGTGCATCGGTAAATTAGCTAAGGGTCGGGACATTTCCCAGTTTTTCACAAATGAGGAGTCAGAAAAATGAGTACCAAAAAGCATATTGATGTCGAGGGTAAGCAAGTGATCATATCCGCCTCCATCCCCACAGAAGACGTGCTGGTTCGCTCTAAGACTGGATATATCCCTCAATACCTGACAGATATTTACGGTAAGACTGACAGGGTTTGCAAAGATGTGACGCTGCTAAGGTTGGTCAATCTTTCATTGAAAGATTTTCCCGGATATGAACTGGTCAGTTTAGGAACACCAGTCAATTTTGACGTTGCTCCCACTCATTTGACGCGCGTTGAAATGCATTTCAATGACAAAGATCAAGTGGAGAAATGTCTTAAGGAGATCAATACATCTGACATGATGATACGTTTGCGTGTACAGCCAGCCTGGGATTGGCAAGCCATTATTCGCAATGGACATGATGATGTTGTGCTGCATGTAGGTTGGTATGACACTGTCTATTTTTTGCAATTTAAAGATGTATTTCTTGGCGACTTGCATTGCCGTTATTCCGCCAAATTTGGCTTCGATCCCAAGGATGCAAAAATCACCCATTTCCGTTATGACGAGCGTGGACATCTGGAAATGATTGAATCACACAATGAAAATGAACGTAAGGCCGATGCGATGAAAGATCAGGTTGAATTCTTGCGTGTTTTCCGTGACGGTTCGGTTGAAACCACCTGATCACTTAATCCCCTGTTTTGAATATCCGATCTTTATCTGGGAGCCCATCATGCAAAATCACATGCAGGCAGCGGTAGTAGAACAATTTGGTCAGCCACTGGTGATACAACAGTTACCGATCCCCGTACCCGGCGCTGGCCAGATATTGGTCAGAACAGAAGCATGCGGTGTTTGTCACACTGATCTGCATGCGGCGCAAGGTGACTGGCCAATCAAGCCGGGTCTTCCCTTTATACCTGGTCATGAAGGGATAGGGATAGTCACTGCGCTGGGTGCTGGCGTGACAGCGGTAAAAATGGGTGACCGGGTTGGTGTGCCTTGGTTGTATTCGGCTTGTGGCCATTGTGAATACTGTCTGGCGGCACGCGAGCCGGTCTGCGCCAGTGCGGAGTTTGGCGGTTATACCAAAAATGGGGGATTCGCGGAATACATACTGGCTGATCCGAATTATGTAGCGCACATTCCGGCAAATCTGGCAGCGCGCGATGCAGCTCCATTGATTTGTGCCGGGGTGACCTCGTATAAGGGCATCAAGGAAACCCAGGTGAAACCAGGGGACTGGATTGTTATATCTGGTGTTGGTGGTCTGGGGCACCTGGCAGTGCAATTTGCGAAAGCGATGGGCTTGCACGTGTGTGCGGTGGATATCGATGATGGCAAGCTGGCCCATGCCAGGCGTTTGGGGGCGGATGTCACAGTCAATGTCAGGCAAAACGATGCGATTGCTGTCGTCAGGCAAATGACGGGTGGCGGTGCGCATGGGGTGCTGATTACTGCTCCTTCACTATCCGCTTTCAAGCAAGGCGTGGGGATGACACGCAAATGGGGAACCTGTGTCTTAGTTGGTTTGCCACCAGGTGAGTTTCCTACCCCCTTATTTGATGTGGTGGCGAACTGCATCACCATACGCGGTTCTTTTGTCGGAAATCGTTTGGATATGGCTGAAGCACTCGCTTTTGGTGCTGAAGGCAAGGTGAAGGCGGATATTGAGTTGCAACCGCTGACTGCAATCAACAGTGTTCTGAAGCGTATGGAGCAGGGTGAGATACCCGCACGTGTGGTGCTGGAATTTGGACACCAAGGACACTAAGAAATGCACGACCTAAAGAAGAGGAAGGGCAAGTTGATGTCGCATGCGGATAGGTAGTCTGTGATTGCTTAAGCCGGATACGCCGTCATTGCTCAGGGGAGTTGTATCAGATAAGTTGGGTTTGCCTTTGAAATGGAACGAATGATGAGAGATGCTACGCAAGCAGACGACTTTACTGCCATTGCAGCAGTTGACACTGCAATACCAGTGACCGGTCTGACTGAGGCAGAAGCCCGGCTACGTCTGGCTAAGGGTGGTGCCAATGAAATGCCTGAGCCTTTGCAGCGTAGCATGCTCAGGCTGGCTGCCGAACTGATCTCCGAACCTATGTTTCTATTGCTGTTAGCCTGTGGTGCTGTCTACATGGTGTTGGGGGACTGGCAAGAGGCGCTGATGTTGCTGGGCTTTGTCTTCATCGTGTTGGGGATCAGTTTTGTTCAGCGCCATCGTAGCGAGCAATCAATACGGGCTTTGCGTGATCTGGCCAGCCCGCGTGCAATGGCTGAGCGGGATGGAAAGCTCATCAATATTCTGGCCAGCGAGCTGGTTGTCGGTGACATAATCGTACTGTCTGAGGGCGATCGGGTGCCAGCCGATGCGCAATTGATCAGCGTGTCTAACCTGAGCATTGATGAGTCTATGCTGAGTGGTGAAGCACTGCCTGTGATGAAGCAGTGCGCTGTGCGGAATGCACAAACATCTCAACCATCGTCTCAACAATCAGTTCAACAAACAGAGCCAGAATCAGTACCGGAATCAGCGCAGTACTCAGATAAGTCGCGCTCCTATGCGTATGCCGGCACGATGGTCACAAGTGGCACAGCACGGGCGTTGGTTGTGGCGACGGGTACGCAAAGCGCTCTGGGGCGCATCGGTCTGTCGCTGGCGGGCATTGCACCAGCCTTGACGCCGGTGCAGCAGGAAACTGGGCGGGTCGTTAAATACGCTGCGATGACCGGGCTGGCGCTTGCGACTGCGCTGACGATCTTGTATTGGATTACAAGCGGCGACTGGCTACACAGTGTGTTGGCAGGATTGACTTTGGCAATCGCCGTATTGCCGGAAGAATTACCGCTGGTACTCAGCTTATTTCTCGGCCTGGGCGCATGGCGACTGGCGCGTGAACAGGTGCTGACACGGCAGATATCCGCAGTGGAACTGCTGGGTGCTGCGACCGTGCTATGTGTAGACAAGACTGGTACGCTGACGACTAACCATATGACGGTCATGCGTTTATGGACTTTTGCGGCAGCCTATGACGCCAATCAGGCTGCAACCCAGGCTGCAACCCAGGCCGCTATCGCCCCACTGCAAGAAGAACTGCACGGCATACTTGAGTATGCCGTGCTGGCCAGTCACCGCCGTCCGTTTGATCCTATGGAACTGGCCATTGCAGAAGCTGGACGAAGATTGTTGCTGGGTACTGAACATCTGCATAGCGACTGGGACTTAGTCGAAGACTACCCGCTCGCGCCGGACATGCTGGCGATGTCACGTGTATGGCAGTCACCTGATCATCGTGAACTGATGATCGCCAGCAAGGGCGCTCCCGAAGCTATCGTTGATCTTTGTCACTTTGATGCAGCTCAGGTTGATGCCGTGATGCGGCAGGTGCTTGCCATGGCCAGAGATGGACTGCGGGTGTTAGGCGTAGCCTGTGCGACTTTTCCCAGCGGCGAACTGCCAGATAAGCAGCATGATTTTCATTTCAGCTTCCTTGGGCTGATCGCACTGGAAGACCCGGTGCGGGCGGATGTGCCACAAGCGATTCGTGATTGCCAGGCTGCTGGAATACGGGTTGTCATGCTGACTGGGGATCATCCTGCAACCGCTGTTTCTATCGCAAAACAGGCGGGGATAAATACGGAGTCAGGCGTGATCAGCGGGTCTGAACTGGCTGATATGGATCAAGAAATACTCGCCTTGCGACTGGCAGCCAGTCATATTTACTGTCGTGTACAGCCCGAGCAGAAATTACGATTGGTGCGTGCATTCCAGGCCGCTGGTGAGGTGGTGGCAATGACAGGAGATGGCGTCAATGATGCGCCGGCACTTAAGGCCGCGGATATTGGTGTTGCGATGGGCGCGCGTGGCACAGAAGTAGCGCGTGAAGCGGCAGCAATCGTATTGTTGCGCGATGATTTTTCATCGCTGCTGACCGCAGTTCGCTATGGTCGCCGGGTATTTGCCAATTTACGCAAGGCGATTGTTTTCGTGATTGCGGTTCATGTCCCTATCGTAGGGCTATCCATCATTCCGGTCATGATGGGCTGGCCCATGGTATTAATGCCTGTGCATATCCTATTCCTGCAATTGATCATCGACCCGGCTTGTTCTATCGTATTTGAGGCGCAGCCGCTCGATACTGACGCCATGAAACAGCCACCGCGCCCGAAAACCCAGAAGCTGTTTGATCGCTTTGTATTGACGCGCGGATTCTGGCAAGGACTAGGACTGATGGGGCTTTTGTTACTGGTGTATGGCGTGACCAGAAGTGTTTTGTCTATCGATGTACAGCGTGATCAGTTGGCACGAACTTTGAGCTTCATCGTGCTGGTGTTGGCAAACCTGGCGCTGATTTATGTCAATCTGAGCTGGAGCCGTGGGGTTGGGACGTCTATCAAACGACTTAATTTTCCATTTGTCTGTATTGTTACAGCAAGCCTGGTTGCGCTTGGGCTTGCCTTGTATGTGCCAGCACTGACCAGGCTATTTGCTTTTGCAGAACCGACGCCGGTGATGCTACTTACCGCAATGGCTGTGGCAGGTCTGAGCCTGATGTGGTTTGAATTTATCAAAAATTTGCATGTGGATTACCTGGTGGATAGTCAGCAAGGCATGCGAGAAGGATATTCCGACTCTAAGCCAGCTTAGGTAGCTGCCTTAGAGAACAATTGGCATGGCGCTGTTAAAAGGACTGAAAACAGCGTCATCGTGTTTTATGCCAATAAGTGAAAATGTCTGACCAGAGCCAATAAGATCATGGCACCAATCACAGACATGATCAGACCGGCAGGGTGCAGTAAGCTGCCATCTGCCGGTTTACTGAACAAGCCGCTGATCATTCCACCGATGAATGAACCTGCGATACCGATCAGTCCTGTCATGAGTAATCCCATTTGATCAGCACCCGGCATCAAGAAACGAGCCAGTAGTCCGGTAAATATGCCAACGATAAACATCCAGATATATTGCATAGCGACTCCCTTAAATTCCCCGGCACCATTGCCGGAAGTTGAGTGCTGAGAATAGCCAGTTTTCTGATAGATAAATGCGGTGTGCTAAGGCGATTTTGTGAAGAATTGTTTTATTTTTATGCTAATTTACAAAATGTAAAGCAATAGTTTTTTTATGGAAACTTAATGTCAAAACTCGTATGAGTTCCCGACAATTCTGGATAGCACCACCCGCTAAGATCTTACTTTGAGCAAGATGGCTTCATTGCGAACGGTTCCAACGCAGCAGGCGTTCGTCTGAGGCTTCCTTCAATAAATGACGTGCACGCTGGCGGTCGGTATGTTGGGTATTATCAGTTTCCAACAGCAAGGCCAATGCATGGATAGCCGGTGGAAATTCACCTTCGGCGGATTGTTCCAGCCAGTCGCGGGCTTTTTCTTTATCTTGTTTGACGCCATCGCCGGTGTCATAAGCGTTGGATAGTAAGAACATCGCTTGTGCATGGCCGAGTTCACTGGCTTTCAATAGCCAGGCAACAGAGGCCTCGGAACTGGCACGCGTGCCTTCGCCGTATTTCGACATACGAGCCAGCATGAAAGCCGCTTTGGCATTGTTTTGCAGTGCTGCTGCCTGATACCAGACTTTTGCCTCTGCGTTATTTTTCTCGATTCCGAGCTGGGCTTTGTAGTTGGCTTCCGCCAGCGCAAATTGCGCTTCGATGTCGCCCGCCTGGGCTGCTGCTTTCAGCCATTTTCGCGCTTCTGCATAGCTTGCCGGATCAGAAGAACGTGCCAGGGCCAGCTCACGCTGCGCTTTGACGACGCCAGCTTGCGCCCATTTTTCTAAATAACGAAACGCTGCATCTTGTTTTCCCTGCAGGGCCTGCATTCCCGCCATTTCTATTTCCGAGGCGGCTGGAATCTTGCCCGGACCGATGGAACACGCAGTTAAGCTTGTCACTATGCTTGCCACTAAGCCTGCCACTAAACTTGCCATTAAGGCTGTCATCGCGAATCTACGCATTATTCATCATCCATCTATGTTGCCAGTGGATCTGCGCGCATAAAGATTACGCAGAGTTTGCAGCCCCACTGGCGATTTACTCAGGCCTCGTCCAGCTTAAGCTGAAATTTACTTCGATAAGTCTATCGCATACTTCGCGTAGCCCGACGCATCCAGCGCACCCTCGCTAACCACTTGCGGCAAGCCCAGGTTGGCTGCTACAGCCAGTTTTCCCGGTGCTGAACGCAGGATGACGGGGCCTTGTGTGCTGACTTTGACGAAGCTCCAGCTGCGCCCGGAACCATGCTTAACCAAGGTAACTGCACCTTGTTTTTTGACAAAATTGCTGACTACCGCCTGGTTGGCATCAGGGGACTTGATAATGGTTTTGCTGCCATCAATGCCTGGTACACTGCCACCGCCACTGGCGCGGTAGTCATTGGTCGCCACGATGAAGTCATCGCCATCTGCAACAGCTTTGCCTGCATATTGCAGATTGCTGATGCGGCTGCCTGCGGGTTTGGTCACATCGATTTGATAACGCAGTGCGTTATTGTCAGCATAGAACACGTCATAGTTGTAGATGAACGCGTAATCTGGTACCAGATCTTGTTCAGTCTTCAATGCAGGATTGATTTGTGCGAATTGCTTTGCGGCGGTTTCCAGCCAGTTTTTCAAATCACTGCCCTTGATTTTGACTGCCTGCAAATTGTTATTGCCGTAGAGGTAAAGATCGCCAGGGTTCCTGACTTGCAAAGTCACTGGATTGGCGACAGTAGCAGTTGGTGCGACATCGGTAAAATCGGTAGCGCCGTTACGACCCGCCTTGAACGGCGCGCTGCACGAAATAACCGGAATGGCTTTGTAACTCGCGATGACAGGATCAGTCGAGCTTGCAATGAAGTTTTTGACGTAATCGATTTGTGCCTGATTCACGATCTGGATCGCGCTGACATCACCCACCAGTGAGAAAAAGGCGGACATGCCGAAATCGGTGCTGGTACCCAGGGATTGCGCCGCATAGGCGAGGGTGGCTTTGTGTTCCGTATCTACCAGCGGTGCGATCGACGCATCTGCATCAATATTCGTGACGCCGTCCTTATACTTAAATCCGCGTGCTTCCACATTGGTCAGATCTTTTTGCACTACCCATTTGCCAGATTGGTATTTGAGCGTGAGTTGAATGATACCCAGGCGGCGGCCCCAGCTTTGCGCCATGACCGCTGGCACACCATTGACTAAACCCTTAACCGTATCGACTTTATCCGCTGGTAGGGCTGCGAGGGAAGCATCAAGTTTGGGGCCATTTTTTTCTTTGGCTGCCGGGAAAATCAAATGAGAATGGCCTAACATCAGCGCATCGATGCCGGTGGTGGTCAGGTGATAGCTGCCGTTTTCCATTTTTGGGCTGTATGGCGATGCATCCAGGCCGCCATGTGACAAGGCAACTACCAGATCTGCACCTTTAGAACGCAGTTCCGGCACATATTTTTGTGCGGATTCGACCACGCCGTTGACCATGACTTTGCCTGCCAGATTTTTTTGATCCCAATCCATAATCTGTGGCGGTACAAAGCCGATGATGCCGACATTAACCGGAACCACCATGTTACTGCCATCCGGTTTGGTGCCAACAAAGCGTTTGTAGATAATGGAGTAGGGATTGAAGATGGGCTGCTGGCTGGCGACGCCAACGACGTTGGACAACACCACAGGAAAACCCGGAGAACCACAGTTATTCGGCTTGGCAACGCCATCAATACCAAAGTCTTTGTTGGTGATCTGACTCAGAAAACTCAGCCCATAATTAAATTCATGATTACCGACACCGGCACCATCAAATTTCAAGGCATTCATCGCTTTGTGTATCGCGAGTGTGCCAGCACAGGTGACAGGAGAAGCCACGGCTTGCTGATCACCCAATAAGGTACCCTGAATCACATCGCCATCATCAAGCAGTACCGTATTCGGATTTTCAGCACGTGCGGACTGAATCAAGGCTGCGGTGCGTTCCAATCCTATGCTGGTGTCTGCCTTCAGGCCATAGTAATCATAGCTCAGGATATTCTGGTGCAAATCAGTAGTTTCCAGCAGGGAGACCTTCACGATCGTTCCCTCAGGAATCGCTTCTGCTTCCGTAGGGGAAGAGCCGGAATTGTTATTGGCGCATCCTCCCAGTATCAAGCCAGGGATCAGAGCGGGGAGCAGGGTGGTCCAGCAAGTTTTCTTCATGTTTTCTCCGAATTCGGGTAGCAAACGATTGCTCTTTAAATTATTTTAAGGCGCAATCGTTTGCTAAATTAATTTTAGTTTGGTGTAAATTTAGTCTCAAGCGCAATCTGCGGCCAGATTATCTGTAAATATTGTGTCCGTAGCATGACTTCTTGGAATTAATTTGAATATTCCGTATCCGCAACTGCTGCCGGACTGGTTCGGATTAGCGATGTCTTTGTTGCCAGCTTACTCGTATAATCGCTGCTTCGGCGAGCATGTAGTACCGGGCAGATAGCCGAATTGATGTTTATTTTTTGAAGATGAGATGAAATTGAATTTTTCCATACAAAGTAAAACCGCAGCAAGCGGCCTGAGCTGCGCGATGCTGGCGCTTGCCTTAAGCGCTTGCGTCACTTCTGCACCGGTGCAAACACCGGTCGCGCCGGCAGTTACTGCCGTGACAGCGCCGAAAGTGGCGCGTCCGGTCAGAATCGGCCTGGCGCTTGGCGGCGGCGCGGCGCGTGGCTTCGCCCATATCGGCGTAATCAAGGCTTTAGAGTCGCAAGGCATTGTGCCAGATGTGGTGGTGGGTACCAGTGCAGGCAGTGTCGTGGGAGCGATGTATGCAGCAGGGAATAATGGATTCACTTTGCAAAAAATGGCGCTGGAAATGGATGAGGCAACGATCTCAGACTGGTCGCTGCCTTTGTTTTCCAAATCCAGTGGCGTGCTCAAAGGCGATGCGCTGCAAGCCTATGTGAATCGCATGGTCGGACAAACGCCGATTGAACGCTTGAAAAAGCCCTTCGGCGCGGTAGCGACTGACCTTGCAACCGGTCAGGCTGTATTGTTCCAGCGCGGTAACACCGGTGCGGCAGTACGTGCATCATCTGCGGTACCGGCGGTGTTCCAGCCTGTGCGCATCAATGACAAGCAATATGTGGACGGCGGCCTGGTGGCGCCGGTACCGGTTCGGTTTGCGCGTGACATGGGAGCCGATCTGGTGATCGCGGTGAATATTTCTCAGGCAGTGGATGGGCAGAGCGGTACTGGAACGATAGATATTTTGCTGCAAACAGTCAGTATCATGGGTCAAAGCATTAATCAGTTTGAGTTGAAGCAGGCGGATGTGGTGATACGTCCGGATTTGCCATCGATGAAGGGCAGTGATTTCGCGGGCCGCAATCTGGCGATACTGGCAGGAGAAAAAGCGGCGATGTCAGCCATGCCGGAAATAAAGCAAAAACTCAAGGCCATGCAGGAGCGCTGAGTTGACTGCGCTTTGCATAATCGGCGACAAGTCGTTTATGCGGAAAGTTAAATAAAAAAGGGAGCGCTGGCTCCCTTTTCTTTCGTATGCTTAACTTAGTTGAACTTAGCTGGCTGCGTTACTTCGCTTCATCTTCATTGATGCGGCGCGCGCCATTGAAGCGCTTTTTCCAGTAAGCCAGATCCATACTTTCTATCCGAACCTGACCACCTGCAGAAGGGGAGTGGATAAATTTATTATCCCCCAGATAAATGCCTACATGCGAAAAACCACGACGCAACGTATTGTAAAAAACCAGATCGCCGGGTTGCAGGTCTTTCTGCTCAATTTTTTCGCCCACACGGCTGATTTCTGCAGAAGTGCGTGGAAGTTCAGCGCCCAAGGCATCTTTAAACACCAGACGCACAAAACCACTGCAATCCAGGCCATTTTCCGGGGTGTTACCACCGCGCTTATAGTGGATGCCGATGAAATCCATGGCCTTGACTGTCAGGTCCGAGGCTCTTTGTTTTAATTCTTGTAATTTGAGGTAGGCGGTGGAGGATTCGGGGAAAGTTGTGTCTGCCGCTATGGAGGCGTTGATGACACAAGTTTGCAGGCATGCCGCAACAAGCACTAATTTTGCATTTCTGAGTATTCTGGAAACGTTTATTAGCATCTTTACACCTGTTGAAAAAAACCGCTCAACTTTAAGTCAGTTTTTGAACAATGTAAACCGTTTGCTGGATTTTTCTGGTCATGTCTTGTTAAAGCTTAAATATAAGTGCAGGACCTCATTGTGCTTGGGTCTGACATCTGGCGCGTTGTTTGGGCGTGGTATTTGCGAAAATCAATTAAATTGTTTTCATCGCAAAAATAGTCAGGCTGGCATGCAACTTGGCTTACAATCAGCGCATATTTTTTAGGAGAAATTTATGCAATCCAAGCCTTATCTGGTCTTAGAAGATGTCAAAAAAATCGCTGCTGCTGCGGAACGGGAAGCAATCTCGAATGGCTGGGCGGTCGTGATCGCTATTGTGGACGATGGCGGACATTTGATCTGGCTGCAGCGTCTGGATGGTGTGGCACCGATTTCCACGCATCTGGCTCCTGCTAAGGCAAAAACAGCGGCAATGGGTAAGCGTGATTCAAAAATCTACGAAGACTTAATTAACAATGGACGCTATTCTTTTTTGAGCGCACCTTTGGTCGAAGGCATGCTGGAGGGTGGGGTGCCGATTATGGTTGATGGTTATTGTGTCGGAGCGGTCGGCGTTTCTGGCGTAAAGTCAGCGGAAGATGCGCAGGTAGCGCGTGCTGGTATTGCAGCTCTGGGTCTGGCCTGAGTTTCGCCGTTCGCCGCATATCGTTCAGGCAGTGGTTGAGGTAGTGCTTGATGCTGCGGAATTGCCAGTGAATTCGGGGTTTTGGGCTTGGCAAAGGGCGGTTTTCGGGCTATAATTCGAGGGTTTAACTAATCCGAAATCTCGCCGTAGCGCCTACCCAAATTTACATTGCTCCATACTTATTTCAGGCCGCACGGAAAGATAGTCCGGCCTGGGATAACGTCAATTTGGGGCATCGCAGCGGCGGTAACAATACAGGAGTTGCCCTTGCTGCCCATTCCGCAGTCCCTTCTTCGTTCCGGCCAGGACACCGCAATACTTGCTCTCGCTGATGGAACCATTTTTACTGGTTATTCTATTGGTGCTGCAGGTCATACGATAGGTGAAGTTGTTTTCAATACCTCGATGACCGGTTATCAGGAAATCCTCACCGATCCTAGTTACAGTTCCCAAATAGTCACTCTGACTTACCCCCATATTGGCAATACCGGCGTGAATGCTGAAGACGTCGAGTCTGAAAAAATTCATGCAGCAGGTCTGATCATTAAAGACCTTCCTATGCTGGTCTCCAATTTCCGCTCTGAATCCTCCCTTTCTGATTACCTCAAATCCCAAAACATAGTCGCTATTGCCGGTATTGATACGCGCAAGCTGACCCGTATTCTGCGTGAAAAAGGTGCGCAGGGCGGCGCGATACTGGTCGGTGCTGATGCTGAGAAAGCAATCGCACTGGCCAAGTCCTTCCCGGGCTTGTCTGGCATGGATCTGGCGAAAGTCGTTTCAGTCAAACAGTCTTATGTCTGGACTGAGTCTGAATGGGTGCTGGGTCAGGGTTATGGTCAGCAGAGCGCACCGCAATTCCATGTGGTCGCATTTGATTTTGGCGTGAAGCGCAATATCCTGCGTATGCTCGCAGAGCGTGGTTGTAAGGTCACTGTGCTGCCTGCGCAGTCCTCTGCTGCTGATGTGCTGGCATTGAATCCGGATGGCGTGTTCCTGTCGAATGGTCCTGGCGACCCTGAGCCTTGCGACTATGCGATTGCGGCAGCCAAAGAGCTGATAGAAAAAGGCGTGCCAACTTTCGGTATCTGCCTTGGCCATCAGATTATGGCGCTGGCTTCAGGTGCCAAGACCTTGAAGATGAAGTTCGGCCACCATGGTGCGAATCATCCGGTACAAGATCTCGATAGCAAACAAGTGCTGATCACCTCGCAAAATCATGGTTTTGCTGTGGATGCAGCTTCTTTGCCTGCAAATTGCCGCGTGACGCACGTATCCCTGTTTGACGGCTCCCTGCAAGGTTTTGCCCGTACCGATAAACCCGCATTCTGCTTCCAGGGACATCCGGAAGCATCACCAGGTCCGCACGATATTGCTTACCTGTTTGATCGCTTCATACAATTGATGACCACGGCAAAGACAGGAGAATAATAAAAATGCCAAAACGTACCGACATAAAAAGCATACTGATTATCGGCGCTGGCCCAATTATCATTGGTCAGGCCTGTGAATTCGATTACTCTGGCGCGCAGGCATGTAAGGCATTGCGCGAAGAAGGCTACCGCGTCATTCTGGTCAACAGCAATCCTGCGACCATCATGACCGACCCTGAAATGGCCGATGTGACATATATCGAGCCTATCACCTGGCAAGTGGTTGAGCGCATCATCGCTAAAGAAAAACCGGACGCGATTCTGCCGACTATGGGTGGTCAGACTGCGCTGAACTGCGCACTCGATCTGCATCGCCATGGTGTTCTGGTTAAATACGGTTGCGAACTGATTGGCGCTTCTCCGGAAGCGATCGATAAAGCTGAAGACCGCTTGAAATTCAAGAACGCCATGACCAAGATCGGCCTGGGTTCTGCGCGTTCCGGTGTTGCACACTCCATGGAAGAAGCCTGGACTGTGCAAAAAGACGTCGGCTTCCCGGTCATTATCCGTCCATCGTTCACGATGGGTGGTACCGGTGGCGGTATCGCGTATAACTCCGAAGAGTTTGAGGCTATCTGTAAGCGTGGTCTGGAAGCTTCACCTACCAACGAATTGCTGATCGAAGAATCGCTGATAGGCTGGAAAGAATACGAAATGGAAGTGGTGCGCGACAAAGCGGACAACTGCATTATAGTCTGTTCGATCGAAAATCTGGATCCTATGGGTGTCCATACCGGTGATTCGATTACAGTTGCACCAGCTCAGACGCTGACCGATAAAGAATATCAGATAATGCGTAATGCCTCGCTGGCTGTATTGCGTGAAATCGGTGTTGATACTGGCGGCTCCAATGTGCAGTTCTCTGTCAATCCGGCAGATGGCCGTATGATCGTCATCGAGATGAATCCGCGTGTATCCCGTTCTTCGGCGCTGGCTTCAAAAGCAACCGGTTTCCCGATTGCTAAAATCGCTGCCAAGCTCGCGGTTGGCTTCACTTTGGACGAACTGCGCAATGAGATTACTGGCGGTGCCACACCAGCATCGTTTGAGCCGTCTATCGATTACGTCGTTACCAAGATTCCGCGTTTCGCCTTCGAGAAATTCCCGACTGCTGATAACCGCCTGACGACACAGATGAAATCTGTGGGTGAAGTGATGGCGATCGGCCGCACCTTCCAGGAATCCTTCCAAAAAGCCTTGCGTGGCCTGGAAGTGGGCGTGGATGGTATGAATGAAAAAACCCAGGATCGCGAGTTGCTGGAAAAAGAACTGGGCGAGCCTGGTCCTGACCGCATCTGGTATGTGGGCGATGCATTTGCTCAAGGCTTTACGCTGGAAGAAGTGCATCAGCTGACGCATATCGACCCTTGGTTCCTGGTACAGATCAAGGATATCGTCGACATCGAATTGTGGCTGGATGAGCAAACGCTCGAAAGTATCGATCAGGCCATGATGCTGAAGCTGAAGCAAAAAGGCTTCTCCGATCGTCGTCTGGCGAAATTGCTCAAAACCACAGACACTGCTATCCGTGAAAAACGCCGTGCATTGAATGTGCGCCCGGTCTACAAACGCGTCGATACCTGTGCCGGTGAGTTTGCGACTAACACCGCGTACATGTACTCGACGTATGAAGAAGAGTGCGAATCAAATCCTACCGATAAGAAAAAAATCATGGTGCTGGGCGGTGGTCCTAACCGCATCGGCCAGGGTATAGAATTCGATTACTGCTGTGTTCATGCTGCGTTCGCTATGCGTGAAGATGGTTACGAAACGATTATGGTTAACTGTAATCCGGAAACTGTCTCTACCGATTACGACACTTCCGATCGTCTCTATTTTGAGCCGCTGACACTGGAAGACGTGCTGGAAATCGTCGACAAAGAAAAACCGGTAGGCGTGATCGTGCAGTATGGTGGTCAGACACCACTCAAACTGGCATTGGATCTGGAAGCGAATGGTGTGCCTATCGTTGGTACTTCGCCAGACATGATTGATGCAGCAGAAGACCGTGAGCGCTTCCAGAAGATGTTGCAGGAGCTGGGCTTGCGTCAGCCGCCTAATCGTACAGCGCGTACTGAAACTGAAGCTTTGGCGCTGGCACAGGAAATTGGTTACCCGCTGGTAGTGCGTCCATCCTATGTGTTGGGTGGCCGTGCGATGGAAATCGTGCATGAACAGCGCGATCTCGAGCGCTATATGCGTGAAGCGGTCAAGGTGTCGCATGACTCTCCGGTATTGCTGGACCGCTTCCTGAATGATGCGATTGAAGTCGACGTGGATTGCTTGTCAGATGGCGAGCGCACCTTTATTGGCGGTGTGATGGAGCATATTGAGCAGGCTGGTGTGCACTCGGGTGATTCTGCGTGTTCTTTGCCACCATACTCACTGTCTCAGGAAACTATCGCCGAACTCAAACGCCAGACTTCACTGATGGCTAAGGGCTTGAATGTCGTTGGTTTGATGAATGTGCAATTCGCGATTCAGCAAAAAGATGGTCAGGATGTAGTGTTTGTGCTGGAAGTGAATCCACGCGCATCGCGTACCGTTCCTTATGTGTCGAAAGCGACTGGCTTGCAGCTGGCGAAAATCGCCGCACGTTGCATGGTCGGGCAGTCGCTGGATTCTCAGGGTATAGGCGCGGAAGTGGTACCTCCTTACTTCAGCGTTAAAGAAGCGGTCTTCCCATTCGTCAAATTCCCTGGTGTGGACACTATCCTGGGACCGGAAATGAAATCGACCGGTGAAGTCATGGGTGTTGGCAAAACCTTTGGTGAAGCTTTCGTGAAATCCCAGCTTGGTGCCGGTGTGAAGCTGCCGACCTCTGGTAAGGTTTTCCTGAGTATCAAAAACAGCGACAAACCACGCGCAGTCAAGGTGGCAAAGGATCTGGTTGAGCTGGGCTTCTCGGTGGTTGCGACGCGTGGTACTGCGGCTGCGATTACTGAGGCGGGTATTCCGGTTGCGATCGTGAATAAAGTTGTTGAGGGTCGCCCACACGTCGTGGACATGATCAAAAATAACGAAATCGCGATGGTGATAAATACCGTTGAGGAAAAGCGTAATGCGATTTCCGATTCCCGCGCTATCCGTACCTCAGCGCTGATCGCACGTGCAACCACGTTCACGACCATCGCCGGAGCGGAAGCGGCAGTAGAAGGCATGCGTCACCTGAATGAATTGCATGTTTATGATTTACAAGGTTTGCATAAGTCATTAAACTGAGCAAAATCTCAGTGCGGCTGAAAAGCTGGCACTGCACCTTTGATACAGAGGTCGCAAAAGACATCACAGATGTTGCTTGCCCTCTGTATTTTTACTTTTATAAGCGTAAATGACATGAGTACAGTACCTATCACTAAATTCGGCGCAGAATTGTTGAAGCAAGAATTACACACCCTGAAAACAAAAGAACGTCCAGCTGTGATTAATGCGATTGCAGAAGCACGTGCTCAGGGTGATCTGTCTGAAAATGCAGAATACGATGCAGCGAAAGAGCGTCAGGCTTTCATCGAAGGCCGCATCGCGGAACTGGAAGGTAAATTGGGTTCTGCACAGGTGATAGACCCATCCACTCTGGATGCAGAAGGTCGCGTGGTGTTTGGTTCTACCGTTCATCTGGAAGATCTGGAAACCTCCCAGAAAGTGACTTACCAGATCGTTGGCGAAGATGAGGCCGATATCAAGGTCAGTAAGGTATCCATTACATCGCCTATCGCACGTGCTTTGATCGGCAAGTATGCGGGTGATGTGGTCGGCGTTCAGGCACCGGCTGGTATCCGTGAATACGAAGTGCTGGACGTGTCTTACGTTTGATTGGTTCCTGTTGTATCAGAGTGCGGCACTGAACTGAGTGCTGCCTGCCGGTTGAGCAGGGTAGCAAAAAAAACCCGGCACCAGGCCGGGTTATTTGATGCAGATGCTTTGACGATCAGCCAAGTGCATTCTTTTTCTTACTGGACTGACGTGGTTTTGCACGTTTGATATTGCCGCCCTGAGTGACGCGCTCGTTTCCTTTTACCAGAACTTTGGAAACAGTTGGCTTTTTCGTTCCACTTGGGCTAGGCTTCACGATAGTAACTTCTCTCAGGCCTCTGCCTTTTTTAACCAGTTTATTTTCTTTTACACCCTCAAGTTTCGGGCGATAGATCACCAGCAGTTTGCCGATGTGCTGCACAGGCGCTGCATCGAGTTCGCCGCAAATGGTGTCGTACATAGCAATACGTGCTTCACGGTCGTCGCCGAAAACGCGGACTTTGATCAGTCCATGTGCATCCAGACCAGCGTCAATTTCTTTTTTGACGGCTGGAGTCAGGCCAGCTTCACCGATCAATACGATAGGTTTCAGGCCATGTGCCTCGGATCTGAGTTCGCTGCGTTCAGCGGGTGTGAGTTTTAACATAGTAATTCCTTTAAAAGCAGTATTTTACGCGAATGGCAAAGAATAAATTCAATCAAAATTGGGTTCACGATCATATAAATGATCCATATGTGAAACTTGCACAAAAAGAAGGCTATCGTGCGCGTGCCGTCTATAAGCTGAAAGAGATCGATGAGGTTGAGAAATTAATCCGTCCTGGCCAGGTCATTGTTGACCTGGGTGCTACACCTGGCAGCTGGTCCCAGTATGTACGGAATAAACTGGCAGGCAAAGAAGGCGGCGGCATATTGGGCGAAATTTACGCGCTGGATTTGCTGCCTATGGAGCCGATTGCAGATGTTCAGTTTATTCAGGGCGATTTCCGTGAAGATGAAGTGCTGGATAAACTGGAAGTCTGCCTGTCAGGAAGAAAAGTAGATCTTGTCCTGTCTGATATGGCACCCAATCTTTCCGGCAATTCCACAGTCGATGCCGCAAGGGTGGAGTATATCATTGAGTTAGCAGTTTCTTTCGCGAAAGCACACTTAAAACCTGGCGGTGCCTTGTTGGTTAAGTGTTTTCACGGGCCGAGTTATAATAATATTGTCAATATGTTCAAGGACGAATTTAAAGTTGTCCAGAATAAGAAGCCGAAAGCAAGTAAGGATAAATCCTCAGAAATCTTCCTTCTGGGTAAAGGATTGAAAAATCCTGAGTAATTTTTCTCTTGATTATCGTCAATACAGGCATCATATGTTGGCTAGCAAGCTCTGCCTATTGCAGGTAGAATGAACAATTACAGTATCAGAAAAATAGCGCAACCTGCGTTCAAGGAGTTCTCGTGAATAATATGTTTTCAAAAGCAGCGATATGGGTGGTAGTTGCCCTGGTGCTTTTTACCCTGTTCAAACAATTTGAAGGGAAAAGCGGCAGCATCGGCGTTACTTCCGTACCCTATTCAGAATTTCTGGAAGAGGTGAAGGCTAAGCATATTAAAGAAGCCACCATCGATGATGCGAACCGCACCGTCACGGCGGTGACGACAGATGGTAAAAAGATTAAGTCTCAACTCACGATTTTTGATCGCGGTCTGGTCGGCGACTTGGTCAATAATGGCATTAAATTTGATAATAAACCGCCAGAAGAGCAATCTTTCCTGCAGCAGGTATTTATTTCCTGGTTCCCTATGTTGTTGTTGATCGGTGTATGGATCTTCTTCATGCGCCAAATGCAGGGTGGCGGCAAGGGTGGCGCTTTTTCTTTCGGTAAGTCGAAGGCAAGAATGCTGGATGACACCAACAATAACGTCACATTTGCCGATGTGGCTGGTTGCGACGAAGCTAAAGAAGAAGTCACAGAAGTGGTGGATTTCCTCAGAGATCCGACTAAATTCCAAAAGCTGGGTGGTCGCATCCCACGCGGTATTCTGATGGTTGGGCCACCAGGAACCGGTAAAACTCTGTTGGCACGCGCAATCGCAGGCGAAGCCAAAGTGCCATTCTTTACTATTTCCGGTTCAGATTTCGTTGAAATGTTCGTCGGTGTTGGTGCGTCCCGCGTACGCGATATGTTCGATACAGCGAAAAAACATGCACCATGCATTATTTTTATCGATGAAATTGATGCAGTTGGCCGTCATCGTGGCGCCGGTATGGGCGGTGGTAATGATGAGCGTGAACAGACACTGAACCAGATGCTGGTTGAGATGGATGGCTTTGAAGCGAACTCTGGTGTGATCGTCATCGCTGCGACTAACCGCGCCGATGTATTGGATAAGGCTTTGTTGCGCCCGGGTCGTTTCGACCGTCAGGTTTCCGTAGGCTTGCCTGATATCCGTGGTCGTGAACAGATCTTGAACGTACATATGCGTAAAGTGCCGGTCTCTTCGGATGTTCGTGCTGATATTTTGGCTCGCGGCACACCTGGTTTCTCCGGTGCTGATCTGGCGAACCTGGTCAATGAAGCTGCATTGTTTGCTGCACGCAGAAATAAACGCCTGGTTGAAATGCTGGATTTCGAGGATGCCAAAGATAAGATTTACATGGGGCCTGAGCGTAAATCCATGGTCATGCGTGAAGATGAGCGTCGTAATACCGCTTATCACGAATCAGGCCATGCGGTCGTCGCCAAGTTGCTGCCTAAGGCTGACCCAGTGCATAAGGTTACTATCATGCCGCGTGGTTACGCCCTGGGTTTGACCTGGCAGTTACCTGAGCACGATCAGATCAGTGGCTACAAAGATAAAATGCTGGAAGAGATTTCTATCCTGTTCGGCGGTCGTATTGCAGAAGAAATTTTTGTTGGCCAAATGTCTACCGGCGCGTCGAATGACTTTTCACGTGCGACTAAATTAGCCCGCTCTATGGTGACACGCTTTGGTATGTCAGACAGTATGGGTGTCATGGTTTACGAAGACAGCCAGCAGGAAGGTTATTTCGGTATGTCGTCCAAAACGATTTCTGAAGCGACTCAACAAAAAGTAGATGCGGAAATTCGCTCGATTTTGGATACGCAATATGCTTTGGCGCGTAAGCTGTTAGAAGAAAACCGCGATAAAGTTGAAGCCATGACTAAGGCCTTGCTCGATTGGGAAACGATCGATGCTGATCAGGTCAACGATATCATGAACGGTGTTGATCCACGCCCACCTAAAGCAGGGCAGTCTACCGGACGTGGCTCTTCCGGCAATGCATCTGGCGGCGTTTCCCCGAACGCTACTGCACCAGCCTGATTAACTATTTTTCAGACGGAAAGGTGAGGTAATAACCTCGCCTTTTTGCTTTTATGAAGAAAAACTTTCAATGTGGCCGTTTTCGCTTTCCTTTGAATGCGAAAGGTTTTCGCCCCTTAGTCATGGGCATCCTGAATGTCACGCCTGATTCATTTTCTGATGGCGGAAAATTTACTGATCTTGACGCCGCACTGGCACAGGTAGAAGCCATGCTCAGAGATGGCGTCGACATCATCGACATCGGTGCAGAATCCAGTCGTCCTGGTGCTACACCACTCTCCCTGCAGCAGGAACTCGACAGACTCATGCCTTTGGTATTTGCCATCCGCGATTGTGGTAAAGCCATTTCCGTCGATACCTATAAACCAGCCGTCATGAAGGAAGTGTTACTGGCTGGAGTCGATATGATCAATGACATTTCCGGCTTCTGCAGCGCTGAGGCTATCGCAGCGGTGGCATCATCCGATGCGGGCTTGTGTGTCATGCATATGCAACAGCAACCGCAGACTATGCAGCAAGCGCCGGCTTATGCAGATGTGGTGAGCGAGGTCGCCAGTTTTTTGCAAAACCGTAAGCAAGCACTGATTGCAGCGGGTGTGGAAGAAGAGAGGATTTGCCTGGATCCTGGATTTGGATTTGGTAAAACATTGGCGCATAATGTGACATTGTTTAAAAATACACGTCATTTGACCAATTTACTTGATAGTCCTTTTTTGATTGGCGTCTCAAGAAAATCAATGATAGGTGCATTAACTGGCAGAGAGCTTGAGCATAGGCTCGCAGGCAGCCTCAGTGCAGCGCTGGCTGCAGCGCATCAGGGGGCCGCAATTTTACGTGTTCATGATGTCAAAGAGACCGTGGACGCGCTCAAAGTTTGGAATAGTCTTAGTGATACAGATTGGAATTGTAATGTCTAGAAAATATTTTGGTACTGACGGTATACGTGGACGCGTTGGTGTAACGCCGATTACGCCGGACTTCGTGATGCGCTTAGGGTATGCCGCCGGCAAAGTGTTGGCTAAGGCTGGACATGTGGGCGAAGGACGTCCCACTGTGCTGATCGGTAAAGACACACGTATTTCTGGTTATATGCTCGAAGCCTCTTTGGAAGCCGGCTTTGCAGCGGCAGGTGTGGATGTCATGTTGTCTGGTCCGATGCCGACCCCGGCCGTCGCCTATCTCACTCGCGCTTTGCGTCTGGCTGCCGGTGTTGTGATTTCGGCTTCACATAATCCTTATGACGACAATGGGATTAAGTTTTTCTCTGCACAAGGGAATAAATTGCCGGATGAAGTAGAACTTGCTATCGAAGCTGAGCTGGAAAAAGAAATGCTGTGCGTGAGTTCTGAGCACTTAGGTAAAGCGCATCGCTTGCGGGATGCGAATGGCCGTTACATCGAATTCTGCAAAGGGACTTTCCCAACCGAGCTGGATTTGCGCGGCATGAAAATTGTCGTGGATTGCGCACACGGTGCGGCCTACGATATTGCGCCGCATGTATTCCATGAGCTGGGTGCCGAAGTAATCGCGATTGGCAATACGCCGAATGGGCTCAATATCAATGACAAAGTCGGTGCGACAGCGCCCGATGCACTCGCCTTAGCGGTACGTGCCAACCATGCAGATTTGGGTATTGCCCTTGATGGTGATGCTGACCGCCTGGTCATGGTGGATCGCCATGGGAAAATTTATAACGGCGATCAGTTGTTGTATCTGATGGTGTTGGATCGCCTCGCGACTGGCCCGGTAGCTGGCGTGGTCGGTACTTTGATGACGAATATGGCAGTCGAAGTCGCCCTGCAAAAACTGAATGTTGGCTTTTCACGCGCCAAGGTCGGTGATCGCTATGTACTGGAGCAAATGCATGAGCGTGGCTGGCTGCTGGGTGGTGAAGGCTCAGGTCATTTGCTTTGCCTGGATAAGCATTCGACAGGCGATGGTATCGTTTCTGCCTTGCAGGTCCTGTCTGCATTAAAGCGTAGCGGAAAAACTCTGGACGAATGTATTTCCGGTTTGGTGCTGTATCCGCAGACCTTATTGAATGTGCGTGTGACACCTGGTTTTAACTGGCAAGATAATGCTGCACTGGTCACAGAAAAAGCCAAAGTCGAATCCGAACTCGGCAACCGTGGCCGGGTACTGATACGTGCATCCGGCACTGAGCCGTTGATACGCGTGATGGTGGAAGCTGACGATGCAGACTTGGCCGCAGGTTCCGCGCGCCGTTTGGTGGATTGCATTAAATAATGCCATGCAGGCGGCTTTCGGGTCGTCTGAATATTGAAAGTATTGGCAATTACATGTAGTATTCAGCCTTCAGTTTTTCAGCGCAATTATGCTGAAATCTAAACTGTCCATAGCTCAGTTGGATAGAGCACGAGCCTTCTAAGCTCGGGGTCGTAGGTTCGATTCCTACTGGGCAGGCCAAAATATAAAGCCCAGCTTCAAGCTGGGCTTTTTGTTTGCTATCACGCAGAATCTGCATGCACGAGAAGGGGCTGCTATGGACTGGCAGCCCCCCTCATACTTACCAGATAGTGACGCGCTCTGCCGGTGGCAAATACATCTTGTTGGCTTCTTTAACGCCAAATGACTGATAGAACGGCGTCATATTGCGTAGCGTGCCGTTGGCTCGGAATTCGCCAGGGGAGTGCGGATCCGTTTTGATGCGGATGATCGCTTCCTGTTCGCGTAATTTGCCACGCCAAACCTGAGCAAAGCCCATGAAGAAGCGCTGATCACCGGTCAGGCCACCAATCACAGGAGCAGGTTTGCCGCCCAACGATAATTTATAGGCTTTGTAAGCGATGGCCAGGCCCGAATTATCAGCGATGTTCTCGCCCAGTGTGAGTTCACCGTTCACGTGGTAGCCAGGCACGGGTGAAAATGCATTGTATTGCTTCACCAGTGCCGCAGTTTTTGCCGCAAACTTTTCGTGATCTTCCTTCGTCCACCAGTCACGCAAATTACCCTGACCATCGTACTGTGCACCCTGATCATCGAAACCATGGCTGATTTCATGGCCAATCACCGCGCCTATGCCACCGTAGTTAACCGCATCATCGGCTTTCGGATTGAAGAATGGTGCCTGCAAAATAGCTGCCGGGAACACGATTTCATTCATTTCCGGATTGTAGTAAGCATTGACCGTTTGTGGTGTCATGCCCCATTCATCGCGATCGATAGGCTTACCTAATTTATTCAGTTCGGTTTGTGCTGCAAACTGGCGAATCGCACGCAGGTTACCTACCGCATCCCCTTTAACTATCTTCAGCTCAGAATAATCTTTCCATTTATTTGGATAGCCGATTTTAGGCATGAAGGTAGCGAGCTTAGCTTGCGCTTCTTTTTTGGTCGCATCACTCATCCAGTCCAGCGTGTCTACACTTTGCTTGTAAGCGAGCAGCAGATTATTCACCAGATGTTCCATCTTGGCTTTGCTATCAGCAGGGAAGTGCTTTTCAACATAGAGCTTGCCCAGGCTTTCACCCATGCCGCTGTCGACCAGACGTACGCCGCGTTTCCAGCGTACTTCCTGACTAGGAACGCCGCGCAGGGTTTTGCTGAAGAAGGCGAAGCTTTCATCCGCAAACTGTTTTGGCAATTGGGAAGCTGCAGAGCTGAAGGTATGCCATTTCAGGTAAGCCTTGATGGTATCCAGCGAAGTTTCTGCCAGCACTTTGCTCATGCCTGTAATGTAACTAGGCTGGGCGACAATTACATAGTCGATTTTGCCGCTCACACCCAGTTCTTTCAGGTAGGCATTCCAGTCATAGCCTGCGCCCAGTTTGCTGAGTTCATTCAAAGGAATTTTGTTATAGGCTTTGATAGGATCACGCAATTCAACCTTGGTCCATTGCACTTTGGCCAGCTCTGTCTCGAGTGCCAGAATCGCTGCTGCTTTTTTAGCGGCGTCTTTATCACCCGCCAGGCTCAGCATTTTCTCTATGTGCTGCAGGTATTTTTCGCGGGTAGCTTTGAGTTTGGCGTCGTCATCTTTCAGATAGTAATCACGATCTGGCAGCGCCAGGCCAGATTGACCAATATCGAGCACATATTTTGTCGAGTCTTTATTGTCCTGATGTACCTGCACATCGAAAGGTGCGGTAACGCTGATACGGTTCAGCCAGGCGAAAGTGGCTGGCAACTGATTTTTGTCGGAGATGGCATCTATCTTCGCAAAGTCGGCTTGCAAAGGTTTGAGGCCAGCGGCTTCTATGGCCTTGGTGTCCATGAAGCTGGCAAATAAATCGGCGATCTTCTGTGCGTCGCTGCCTTGTGTATTCTGAGCTTTGGATAAGCCCTGAATAATCGTGTGCAAACGTGGCACTACGGCTTCACGCAAATCCATAAACGCACCCGCTGAAGAGCGGTCAGACGGGATCTGCGCATTTTTGAGCCATGCACCATTCACATGACGATAAAAGTCGTCCTGAGGTGTAATGGATTTGTCCTGGAATTTAGTATCTATGCCAGACAACAATATTGAAGTCGACGCCGCCTTGGCAGGTTCTGCGGCATAACTGGTGGCAGTGCTGGTTGTGCCAGCGATGAGCAGCGCGATAACGCTGAGAACTTGGGCTTTCACGTAAGGTTTCTCCTCTTTAGTAGCAGGTCACAGATCTGGCTTTGTTGTATTCGTGACCTGATTTTCAACATGGTGTAACAAAGAACGGCTGAAGTGTTTACTACGACGCCATAAAACACGTAAAGTTCAGCGTCAGCCTGAGATTGACTGCACGCGCATGCATTTGCCAAATCGCAGACCTATTCACTGACGCACAGCAGTGTAACTGTATTGAGCATGAACACAATAAGCAAGGTGTCTGGTTTGAAAAAAAATGAGATGAAGCGTGCGTTTACGCTCGATTTACCGTCAGGAAGCGGCCCCTTTCCCTGCCTGGTGCTGGCTCCCGGTTTGCGTTATGGGATGCAAAGAGAACTTTTCCTGGCTATCTCTGGCGAGTTAACCCGCTCTGGGATAGCGGTAGCCAGATTTGACTGGGATTTTTTTCAAAAAAATCCAAAAGAAGGCCAACCTTCGGCAGATCTTTCTGCTGAAAGCAGACAACTACGCGAAGTAGTGCGCCAATTGCGGCTGGATGACAATATCCATTTTCAGCAAATTGCGCTGGCTGGTAAATCGTTTGGTTCCGTAGTGGCCTGGCGTGTTTTATGTGAAGACGCCAAGTTCAAAGCAGGCATTTTTCTGACGCCCTTATTTGATGAAAAAAAAGATGGGCCAGAAGCCAGCTATGTCGCAGCCCGCTATTATCCCTATGCGTCTTCTTTACGCTTGCCGCTCATGATGATTACCGGTGATCAGGATGCGCATTGTTCGGCGCGCAGCTTATATCGCTTTGCATTTGAAAATACCAGCGCGATCCGTGTCGCAGTCGTCAGCGGTGATCATGGATTTAGTCAGGCTGCAGACGCGAAAATAAGTGAGAACAGCCATCTATTGGTGGCTGCTCATATACTGGATTTTTTGCGTCACACCGCTTTTGCCTAAAGACAGTCAGACTTAGGTATCGATGTGTTCAACCAAGAGCTGCACCTTGGTCACGCCATTGTATTCATTCGCATCCAGGCGGAAAGCGACATTGACGACTTCATCCAGTTCATCGGTATGTCCAAACCAGATCGCATCAAAACGCTGGCCATTCTTTTCCAGCACCAGCTTCAGATGGCGTTCTTTCAGTATGCGCTGAGAAATCAGCCGGAACTGATCGCAAAACACGGGAGGAGGGAAGTGCTGCCCCCAGACTTGCTGGTCCAGTAGCTGAATAAAGTCAATGCTGAAATAGGCATCTTCTAAAGCGCCATCAGTTTCTATGATGCGTTCTAGCTGGTGCTTTTCCAGCCAGGACTGCCCGACCGCCTCAAAGGCTGCCTGAAACACGGCTAAGTCCTCATGCGCCAGACTCAGTCCGGCCGCCATGGCGTGACCACCAAATTTGTGTATGACGCCGGGGATTTGCTTAGACACCAAATCCAGCGCATCGCGCAAATGGAAACCAGGGATAGAGCGGCCTGAACCTTTGATCAGGCCATCACCGGCCGGCGCAAACGTAATGGTAGGACGGTAGAATTTATCCTTGAGACGGGAAGCCACTATCCCGATCACGCCCTGGTGCCAGCTTTCATCATAGACGCTGATGGTATGGCTGTCTGCCACCTGCAAATCATCCAGATGCAGCAGCGCGATGTCCTGCATTTCACGCTCTATGTCTTTGCGATCGCTGTTGATTGCCTGCAGTTGCTGCGCAATATGCCAGGCATGTGCCTCATCATCGGTCGTCAGGCAAGCGATGCCGAGTGCCATATCCGCCAGTCTGCCAGCGGCATTCAGACGTGGGCCCAGGGCAAAGCCCAGATCAAAAGGACTGGCCTTCTGCGCCTCACGTCCGGCGACACGAAACAGCGCCGCAATACCGGCACACATGCGCCCAGCGCGCATACGTTTCAGGCCTTGCGCCACCAATACCCGGTTATTCGCATCCAGACTCACCACGTCTGCCACGGTGCCGAGTGCAACCAGATCCAGCAAGCTATCCAGCTTAGGCTGGGTTTGCTGATCAAACAGTCCGCGCTGACGCATTTCAGCGCGCAACGCCAGCAAGACATAGAACATCACACCTACGCCGGCCAGGTTTTTACTTAAAAATGTGCAGCCCGGCTGATTCGGGTTGACGATCACCGCGGCCTCAGGCAATTCTTGTCCGGGCAAATGGTGATCCGTGACCACCACCTCTACCCCCAGCTCTTTCGCACGTTTGACGCCATCCACACTGGCGATGCCATTGTCGACCGTGATGATGATGTCGGGTTGTTTTTCCCTGACCGTCAGTTCCACGATTTCCGGTGTGAGCCCATAACCATATTCAAAGCGATTCGGCACGATGAAATCGACTCGCGCACCCAGCATACGTAAGCCACGGATACCAACTGCGCAAGCGGTGGCACCATCACAATCGTAATCTGCCACGATGGTCATCACTTTGTGGCTGGCGATTGCATCGGCCAAAAAGCAGGCTGCTTCTTTGATGCCCTTCATTTCTGCCGGAGCATGCAGGCCAGACAGTTCAGTCGATAAGTCTTTTTCAGTCGTCGCATGGCGTGCCGCATACAATCGGGCTAACACCGGATGCATGCCGCGCTGACGCAAGAGTTCGGCTTCGCGGAAAGCGTAGGGGCGGGTCGCAATTCTGGTCATGATGCGAGTCCCTCAAACAAAGGCGACAAGCTGGGCTTTTTCCAGAACTTCCACTTGCTGCTGCGCCGGATATGAAATTCGACACAGCGCCGTGTATCTGTGCAAATCAAACGCAGGCTGTCGATGTCAGCCGTGTTCAGCGCATCCAGTGCGGGCTGCAAAAGGTGCTGATCCATCACATGGAATTGATCCAGCCAGCTGGCCCAGTCGCTATTGAGTGCGGCGCTGATCAGCGCATCGTAATGCCACAATCCACTTTGCGTAGGTTGGCAGTGCGCGCTCAGCCAGTGCGGCACATCCGTATCTGTCACTGTGGGAACCGTCAGATTTTCCGGCGTCGTGCCGCCATATAACCAGAGAGAGTTAACCGGCTTCAGGCCACTTAGCTCCCGGCTCTGGTTGACTTCGTGCTCAAACCACTGCATCTGTACTTCATTTTGAAATTTGCGCCAGGCGCGTGCTGACTCGCCTTGCGGCATCCACACGTCAATATTGTGACCGCAAGCCGCATCCGGCGTCGCGGTTTTCAGGTCGCGCCATTGATCGGCACGCAAAAACCAGTGACTGCTATCATGCGCCAGCAATTCCAGCCCGTATTCTTGTGCCGTCTTACTGGCGATTGCAAACAGTTGCGATGACTGCTCGTCTGTCAGTGCCAGCTGACGATGATCGGTCAATACCAGATGATCACGTGCGATATGGATGTGTACCGGTTGAAGGCTAAACCAATAGCCTTCAGTCAGAGCAGGGTGCGCTTGCAAGTGTTGAGTTGTAATGTAAGAAGGGCTCTGCAGCGTGCTTTCAGGCGGAAAATGGCCTGTCAGCCAGTATTCATGCGGTAAAGCACGTGCAAATGCATCCAGATCCGGGGCGCGCTGGCGCTCAGCCCAGCCTAGCAAACTTGCGCTGGCAGGGGTGTTCAGATTGCGCAGCAGGTCTTTTTCGAGTCCGGAAGGCGGTATGCTGAAGGGAATAATCAATGCTAAATTTTTCATATTGAGTATTGTATGGCAAACTGACGCCACCTTAATTGATAACCCCAGATTTGCAGTGAAAAATCTCTCTTTCGAATGGCTGGTCGGACTACGCTATACCCGGGCCGGTAAACGCAGTGGCCGCAATGGCTTTATTTCCTTTATTTCTATGATTTCCATGTTTGGCATCGGTCTCGGGGTAGCCGCCCTGATCATCGTGCTGTCTGTGATGAATGGTTTTCAAAAAGAAGTACGCGACCGCATGCTGTCCGTAATCGCCCATGTAGAAATTTTTGATGCCACCGGCGCGATCCCTGATTGGGAAAAAACTGCCGCCGAGGTGAAGAAAAATCCCGCAGTGCTGGCCACCGCGCCCTATGTCGATGGACAGTCCATGATTATCCATGACGAGGTAATGCGCGGCGTGATCATCCGAGGTGTATTGCCGGAACTGGAGCCTAAAGTCTCCGAGGTGGCTGACAAAATGAAAAGCGGCCACTGGCAGGATTTACGCTCAGGTGAATTCAATATCATCCTGGGCTCGGCACTGGCTGCCGGTTTGCGGGTGCAAGTCGGCGATAAAGTTACGCTGGCCGCACCGGAAGGGCAGATGACGCCAGCCGGCATGATGCCACGTCTGAAGGCTTATACGGTAGCCGGCATTTTCGAAGCAGGCCATTATGAGTATGACGCTGGCATGGCTTTCATGCACGTCGATGACGCACAAAAGTTTTTCCGCCTCGCCAGCCCATCCGGCTTACGCGTCAAAATCAGAGATATGCTGAAAGCACCGCTGATTGCGCTGGAATTATCACGCAGCCTGACCGGTGACTTGCTGATACGGGACTGGTCGCAACAGAACAAAAACTACTTTGCTGCGGTAAAGACAGAAAAAACCATGATGTTCATCATCCTGACGCTGATCGTGGCGGTGGCTGCATTTAACCTGGTCTCTACGCTGGTCATGACTGTGACGGATAAGCAGGCAGATATCGCGATTTTGCGCACCCTGGGTGCTTCGCCTGCTTCGATCATGAAAATATTTATGATACAGGGCGGTATTACTGGTCTGGTCGGTACCGGGCTCGGCGTCTTATTCGGTGTGCTGGTTGCGCATAATATCGACGTCATCGTGCCGTGGATAGAACATACGATGGGCGTCGCTTTCCTGCCTAAGGAACTGTACTTCATCACCACTTTACCATCCGACCTGCGTACTGCCGATGTGCTGCAAATCAGTGCTATCGCTGTCGTCCTGGCCTTTGTCGCCACCCTTTATCCTAGCTGGCGTGCCGCCCGTGTGAAACCAGCTGAGGCTTTACGTTATGAGTAATCGTTCTATGGAATCCCCAGTCGTGCTGTCCTGCCATCAGTTGAGCAAAAGCTTTAACGAGGGCAGCGATGCAGTTCATGTATTAAGCAATATTTCCTTCGATGTCAGAGCAGGTGAACGGGTCGCGATTATCGGCGCCTCCGGTTCTGGCAAATCCACCCTGTTGCACTTACTGGGTGGGCTGGATACGCCCAATAGCGGCAGTGTGAAATTGCTGGATAAAGAGCTGGCGACACTGAGCGAAGCTGAGCGCGGCCAAATGCGTAATCAGTCGCTGGGTTTTGTGTATCAGTTCCATCATTTGCTGCCTGAGTTTTCTGCACTCGACAATGTCGCCATGCCACTCATGATACGACGCATGCCTCGTGCTGAAGCGCAACAAGCCGCGCAGCGTATATTGGAGCGTGTCGGTCTGGGAGAGCGCGTGAAGCATGTGCCGGGTGAGTTGTCCGGTGGTGAACGGCAGCGGGTGGCGCTGGCGCGTGCGCTGGTGGCGAACCCGGCCTGTGTACTGGCTGATGAACCAACCGGCAACTTGGACAGCGATACCGCGCAAAAGATATTTGCACTGATGCTGGAGTTGTCGCAAACCCTGGGCACTGCTTTTGTCATCGTCACCCATGATGCGGAACTGGCCGGGCGTTGCGACCGGGTTTTACGATTAAACCGGGATGGCTTGCTGCCAGCCTGAACCTATCTATGATGAAGACTCCCAAATATCTGCCTCAATTAGTCTGTGTGCTGGCCACATTGCCAGCTCTGCCTGCTTCTGCAGCCAATGAATTGGTCCTGCAGCTGGAGACTTCGCTGACCCGCGACACCAATCCTTTGCGTTTCACGGATCAGGCAAACACGGACCCTGGCCTTGTCAACTCTGCGCAAAAACAGGCAGATACTGTGGCTGCTGCGGATTTGCGTTTTGGCGCCATCGTCCCAGTGCTGTCCGATCAGACCAGACTGGTGTTGACCGGCTCGCTTGGTAATCGTCACTATAAAAACTACAGTCAGCTGGACCACCAGACTGGCGGTGCAGATCTCGCATTTGACTGGGTTGCGGGACATGCACTGTCGGGGCGCATCAGTGCTGGTAAGTCAAAACGCCTGTTCCAGTACATTAATGGCAGTCTGACTGAGCGTGATTTGTCGCATGAGCAGCGTGCCGGCAGCGATTGGCGACTGAGAATAAATAATGACTTTCTGTTGGCGGCCAGCCTGAGCCGCTCTGGCCTGGATTATGACTTGCCAGTGAATCAGTTATACAACTTCCGTGAACACAGCAAACAAGCGGGTCTCAGGTACACATCCACCACCGGTTCTATGCTGGAAGGCGGGCTGCGCTGGTCGGATACCGAATTCCCACAACGCACTGAGGCACAAATTACCCAACTGGACCGCGCATACAAAGAGCGTGAAGCCTATCTGGATGCTGAATGGAATTACAGCGTTAAAACCGTATTCAGTACCCATCTGGGTTTGATTAAACGTAACTATGAAACCCTGAGCGAGCGCGATACCAATTTGCTCAACACCATAGTCCGTGGCACCTACCTGTATTCACCGCAGCTTCGGTTTGATCTGCAACTGTTTGACCGTCCGTTTTCCATCGTCGATCCTGCCATCCTGTATGTGCAGACTAAGGGGATAAGACTGGACAGTAGCTGGAAATATAGCCCTAAGTTGCAATGGAATGCCTCGGTATTGTGGCAGGATAGTGATCAAAAACTGATACCGCGCTTTGATTCCGGTGCGGCGCTGCAATCGCGTAAAGAAAAACTGCAACGGCTAGGATTCGGCGGCAGCTATCTGATAGACCGTGGTTTCCGCTTATTTTTAGACAGTGCTTATGAACGCACTCAGCGCGAAGCCGATGGCGTGCAGCTAAAGCAGGCCATCATCAAGCTTGGATTTGAATATACCTATGAAAACATCGCCGGTTCCGCAGCACGTATGGGCTTGAACCGCTATCAGCAATTCTACAGTGCGACCGAGGCCACTAAATGAGTGCGATGACGCATTCCTTGGTGCGCAAAGCCAGTCGTTTCGCGGCCAGGCATACGCTGCAGCGCTGGCTGCCACTGCGACACCAACGTGCAGTGATCAGCTTTTCATTTGATGATGTCGCACTCAGTGCCTGCACCACAGGCGCAGCACTGCTGCAGGAATATCAGGCCAGAGCAACGTTTTTTGTCTGCGGCGGGCTGGAGAATCAACTGGAGCAGGGACAGCTTTGCCATCACGGCGCACAACTGCAACAACTGCACAGCGATGGACATGAAGTCGCCTGTCACACTTATTCGCATTTGAATTGCGAGCTACAGCCGCTGTCTGTGCTGCAGACAGACTGGGATAGAAACCGCCAGTATTTGGCAGAACTGGGCATACCAGCCTCGGGCTTTGCTTTTCCGTTTGGTGCCTACGATCTGGGTAGTAAATTTGCGGCGGCACAGCGCTTCAGCTATAGCCGTATCACGGGCGGCGGCATGCAGCAGGGCAGGGCAGATTTGCATGCTTTGCGCGCTCAGGCTTTGTATGCAGACAAAGCAACAGAACAGGAAATTCGCAATTTGATTGCGCAGGCTGTGGAGCAAGGTGCCTGGCTGATTTTCTACTCCCATGAAGTCAGCGATCAGCCTGGCCCCTGGGGTAGCACGCCGGCACAGCTGCGTTTCGCATTGCAGACCGCGCGCGCTGCAGGCTGTGATTTGCTGAACATCCGCGATGCGATTCAAGCCTATCAGGCTTTCCCTGCGTGAAATGGCTGCGGATGTTACAGATATTTACTGTATAAAAAAATAATTAAGTTAAACTTCGATTCTTTCGTAGATAGGATATGTAATGAGTCAACAAAGTCAGTTTGCCCTGATGACACAGCGTCGCTTCGCGCCGTTTTTCTGGACTCAGTTTCTGGGTGCATTTAACGACAATGTATTTAAAACTGCTTTATTGACCATACTGACTTTCGATGCGCTCAGCTGGACCACGCTGGATGTAGGCTTGCTGAATCAGCTGATACCTGGCTTGTTCATCTTGCCGTTTGTGCTGTTTTCTGCGACTTCTGGTCAGTTTGCTGATAAATTTGAAAAAGCCGGACTCGCCAGAAAAGTCAAATTGCTGGAAATCGCCATCATGAGCATGGCTGCATTTGGCTGGATGACGCATAACCTGTGGGTCCTGGTCGCTGCGGTGGCTGGCATGGGCATCCATTCCACTTTATTTGGTCCGGTTAAATACGCTTATCTGCCTCAGCATCTGAAAACCGACGAGCTGGTCGGTGGCAACGGGCTGATAGAAATGGGCACCTTCGTCGGCATCCTGATCGGAGAAATTCTGGGCGCCATGCTGGTGGTGCATCAGCCTTGGGGCGTACAGCTGGTGGCCTTTGGCGCGATTGCGATTGCGGTGCTGGGTTATCTGACCAGCCTGAAAATTCCCGTCTCGCCAGCGCCTGAGCCTGAACTGAAAATTAACTGGAATCCAGTCAGCGAGACCATACGCAATATCAGTTTCAGTAAACAAAATCGCCCGGTCTTCCTGTCTTTACTCGGCAATTCCTGGTTCTGGTTCTACGGTGCGATCGTACTTGCACAGTTCCCGCTGTATGCCAAAAACTATCTGCATGGTGATCACAGCGTATTCGTGTTGTTACTGACGGTATTCTCGTTCGGCATCGGTGCCGGTTCTTTATTGTGTGAAAAATTATCGGGTCATAAGGTAGAGATAGGTCTGGTTCCTTTCGGTGCCATCGGTCTGTCTTTGTTTGGTCTGGATTTGTATTTTTCCAGTGTGTCTTACACCAATACCTTGACGGTTGGCGCGCTGGATTTTGTGCGCCAAACCGGTAGTCTGCGGATATTGGCGGATATCGTTTTGCTCGGTATTTTTGGCGGTCTGTATATCGTGCCGCTGTTTGCATTAATACAGACCCGTTGCGACCCTAAGCATCTGTCGCGCACCATCGCCGGTATGAACATCCTCAATGCGCTGTTCATGGTGGTGGCTTCACTGGCCGCATCCGCCATGCTGCTTAAGGGTTTCACTATTCCGCAAATCTTTATGGCGACCGCTATTCTGAATGCACTGGTTGCCGTTTATATTTTCAGCCTGGTGCCTGAATTCCTGATGCGCTTTATCGCCTGGTTACTGATACACACCGTGTATAAAGTCAGAACCGTGAATGCTGACAGCCTGCCTGCTGAAGGCGCAGGGGTGATGGTCTGTAATCATGTCAGCTATATGGATGCGATCGTGATCGTGGCTTGCAGCCCACGTCCTATCCGCTTCGTGATGGATCACAGAATATTCAAAATACCTTTCCTGTCCTGGGTTTTCCGCACAGCGAAAGCAATTCCGATTGCGCCAGCCAAAGAAGATCCATGGCTGATGGAAAAAGCCTATATCGACATCGCCCAGGCTTTGCATGAAGGTGAGCTGGTCTGTATTTTCCCTGAAGGTAAACTCACAGCGACCGGCGAACTGAATGAGTTCAAGGGCGGTGTCATGAAGATTCTGGAACGCACCCCGGTGCCGGTCTATCCGATGGCCTTACGCGGCCTGTGGGGCAGCTTTTTCTCGCGTGATAAAACCAATCCGTTTGAGCGCGCGTTCAGACGCGGTCCGTTTTCCAAACTGGAACTGATCGTCGGTGATGTGATGTTGCCGACAGAAGTGACACCGGAAGTATTGCAAAAAGAAGTCAAATCCCTGCGCGGTGACTGGAGATAAAAATGAAGAAACATGTCGCTACTTTGTTGACCGGACTTACACTCAGTCTGCTGAGTGCCAGCGGGCTTGCTGCCAGTATTACCAGCTTTTCGCCGCAGGGTGAGATCGCTGGCGTCCGGCAGGTCAGAGCGACATTTTCTGAACCAGCAATCGCCTTTGGCGATCCTAAGGCGGATAAGCCTTTCGATATTCAGTGCAGTGCCGCAGGCAGTGATCGTTGGGCTGATGAAAAAAACTGGATCTATGATTTTAATCAGGATCTGGGTCCGGGCAGTAAGTGCAGTTTTCAGCTCAAGCCAGGATTCAAACTCAAGTCTGGTGCTGCGGTAACAGGCAAGACCCAGTTTCAATTCAATACCGGTGGCCCTTCCGTTAGCCGCGTACTGCCTTACACGGGCAGCGGCATCGAAGAAGATCAGGTCTTTATGCTGTTCCAGACTGGCGCTGCAACTGAGGCTAGCATTAAACAGAATATGTATTGTGAAATTTCCGGTGTACAGGAACGCGTGCCGGTCAAGCTGATCAGTGGTGATGTTCGTAAAAAGTTAGTTGAAAATTTCGCCAAAGGCAGCGTAGCTGAGGCGGTCACGACCCTGCAGTGCCAGCAGAAATTCCCTGCTGAAGCAGATGTGAAACTGGTCTGGGACAAAGGTATAGCGACCACCAGCGGTATAGTCACCTCATCGAAACAGGAATTCAGGTTCAAAGTCAGAAAAGACTTTACTGCCAGCATGTCCTGCCAGCGCGAAAACGCCAACGCAGCGTGTACGCCTATTTTGCCGATACAGTTGTATTTCAGCGAAGGCATCAGTCGCAAACTGGCTGAGAAAATCGTACTGAAAAGTGCGAAAGGCAGCGTCAAGCCTGACTTGCCTAAAGCCGAAGATAATCAACAAATCCAAAGCCTGAGTTTTACCGGTCCTTTCCCGGAAAAGACGGAATTGAGCATAGAGCTGCCATCTGATCTCAAAGATGAAAGCGGACGCGCACTCGCGAATGCGGGGCAATTCCCGAAAAAATTCATGACTGCCGATTTCCCGCCGCTGGCAAAATTTCCTGCCGCGCCTTTTGGTATCGTGGAATTGAATGCGGATGCGACGCTGGCCGTCACGCTGCGCAATGTCGAAAACGAACTTTTGTTGAAGTCAGCCGATGGCAAACAGCCACCGGTCAAGCTCGCGAATTTAAAACTGGCCGAAGATGCATCCATCATCGAGTGGATCGCGAAATTAAATAATTATCACGAAACCAGTATCTACATTAACAAGGAAGCGGTCGAAACCCGCAGCCTGTCCTTGCTCAAAAACGAAGCTAAGGCAGTAAAACTGAATTTACCTTCGGTCGAGAAAAAGAGCGAACGCCCGTTTGAAGTGGTAGGCATTCCTTTCAAAGATCCTGGCTTCTATGTGCTGGAACTGGAATCTCTGAAACTGGGTACTGCTTTGCTGGGCAAAACCGCACCTATGTATGTGCGTACCAGCGCCTTAGTCACCAATCTTGCTGTACATATTAAGACTGGCCGTGAAAATGGCGCAGTCTGGGTCACTCAGCTGGATAACGGCAAAGTTGTTCCCGATGCGGCGATCCAGGTCTCGGACTGCAGCGGCGAACTGCTGTGGAAGGGTAAAACAGATAGCAAAGGTATCGCTATGCTGCCAGCAGGTTTGAATACCCGTTGCGAGGAAAGCAGCGGCCGTGCTGGCAAACGCAAGGTCTCGAAAATTAACGGTTATTTTGTCAGCGCGCGCAAGCAGGATGCGCAAGGCAGAATGGATATGGCATTTGCTTTATCGTCCTGGAACAACGGCATAGAAAGCTTCCGTTTTAATTTGCCGACTGACTTCAGCCCGGCAGCGACGCTCAAGGCACACACCATACTCGATCGCAGCCTGTTCCGCGCTGGTGAGACGGTGTCGATGAAACACGTATTCCGTGCTGAAAACATGAAGGGTATGGCGTTTGCGAGCGATACGGATTTACCTAAGCGTGTCAGGATCATTCATCAGGGTAGTGGTCAGGAGTTTCAGTTCCCGCTGAGCTGGCGCAAAGGTGGCGTGGCGGATAACCGCTTTGCAATTCCTGCTCAGGCCAAGCTCGGTCAATACGATATTTTGCTCGATCATGGCACAGCAAAAACGAATACGACTGAGAATGAAGGCGGTGAAAATGCACCCATGTATGGCAGCCGCACTTATAGTTCGGGCAGCTTCCGGGTCGAGGAATTCCGTTTGCCACTGATGCAGGGCAAGCTGATACCGCCTAAAGGACCACACATCAGCCCGAAAGAATTACCACTCGGTTTGCAGCTGAATTACATCAATGGCGGCGGCGCTGCTTTACCGGTGCAAGTGACCAGTCTGCTCAGAAATAAATTCCTACAATTTTCAGGCTACGAACAATTCACTTTCAATAATGTTGAGACGGAAGAAGATAGCCAAAAAATCGTCGCTAATAAACTGGCCGTCACGCTGGATAAAAACGGCAGCGGTAAAACCGTGATAGGCAGCTTGCCTGCGATTACCCAGCCGCAGGAGTTATTGACCGAAATGACTTACGCCGACCCTAACGGTGAGGTACAGACCATTTCCAATGTGACTGCTTTATGGCCAGCTGGAGTGGTAGTCGGTATTAAGAGTGAAGACTGGGTATCTGCCAAAAATAAAACCCGCTTTATTCTGGTCGCGCTGGATACCGCTGGCAAACCTTTGGCGGATGTGCCTTTGCAAGTCAATGGCACATTGCGTCTGAATAACTCGCACAGAAAACGCATAGTCGGTGGCTTTTACGCCTATGAAAATGCTGAGTCATCTAAAGACTTAGGTCAGCTATGTTCAGGTAAATCGGATCAGCGTGGCTTGCTGCTGTGTGAAATTGAGCTCAAGGAGTCGGGCAATGTTGAGTTACTGGCCAAGGCTAAAGACGCCAGCGGCAAAGTCGCCTCAGCCAAAAGCTCGATCTGGGCGACAGGTAAAGGCGAAGTCTGGTTCGACGGCGAAAATCAGGACAGAATGGATGTGCTGCCTGAGAAAAAACACTATAAGGCCGGTGAAGTCGCTAAATTCCAGGTGCGTATGCCTTTCCGCAGTGCGACCGCACTGGTTGCGATAGAACGTGAAGGCGTGATCGAAACCATCATCGCAGAATTGCGTGGCAGTGATCCCAGTATTTCGGTGCCGATCAAAGCAGAGTATGGCCCGAATGTGTTTGTGTCTGTGCTGGCAGTACGTGGCCGCATGCGTGAAGTGCCCTGGTATTCCTTTTTCAGCTGGGGCTGGAAAGAACCGATCAACTGGTGGCATGAATTCCGTGAATATCAGGCACCGACTGCAACCGTCGATCTGGCTAAACCTGCCTATAAATTCGGCGTCGCTGAAATCCAGGTCGGGACCGAAGGCAATCAGTTAAAAGTCAATGTCAGCGCCGATAAACAGCAATATCCTATCCGTGCCGTGTCTAAGGTGAAGGTCTCAGTCACCTTGCCGGATGGACGGCCAGCCGCAGGTGCTGAGGTCGCCATTGCTGCTGTAGACGAGGCTTTGCTGGAGCTACAGCCTAACGAAAGCTGGAATGTCTTGAGCGCCATGATACAAAGACGCAGCTATGGCATAGAAACCGCAACCGCACAAATGCAGGTCATCGGTAAGCGCCATTATGGCCGCAAAGCGGTCGCTGCAGGTGGTGGCGGCGGCAAGGCGCCGACCCGCGAATTACTCGACACGCTATTGTTATGGAAGCCGGATCTGCTGCTGGATGCCAATGGCCAGGCCAGCATTGAGGTGCCGCTGAATGATGCCTTGACCAGCTTCCGTATCGTCGCGGTCGCCCAGTCAGGTGCCTCGCAGTTCGGAACCGGTACTACCTCGATCAAGGCAACACAGGATTTGCAAATCATTCCTGGTTTGCCGCCCGTGGTCAGGGAAGGCGACAGTTATCAGGCGATGGTCACAGTCCGTAACTCCAGTACACGTGCGATGGAGGTGCTGGTACAAGGGAAAATCCTGAACGCCAATGCGCTGCCGGATCAGAAAATCAAACTGGCCGCCGGTGAATCGCGTGAGCTGAGCTGGACCGTGCAGGCACCAGAGCTGACGGCAGATGTGCTCAGTCAGCAATTGCAATGGGAGTTGTCCGCGAAAGAAACGGCGCCACCACAAGGACAGGCTGCAGTGGCGGATGCGATCAAATGGAGCCAGAAATTGCTGCCAGCTACACCAGTGACGGTGCAGCAGGCGACGATGCTGCAACTGGATCGCAGCATGAGTTTGCCGGTTGCACAGCCTGCCGACAGTCTGCCTGGCCGCGGTGGCTTGCAATTACATCTGTTGCCGAGTTTGCTCAATAGCGGTGAAGGCTTGAAACGTTATTTTGAAAGCTATCCATACAGCTGTCTGGAACAAAAAACCTCGAAAGCGATCGGTCTGCACGACAATGCGATGTGGCAGAAGATCGTGAACGATTTGCCAGCTTATCTGGATGCTGATGGGCTTGCTTACTACTATCCACCCTCAGACAGTGCTGCGCGGCTGGGTAGCGATACCCTGACCAGCTATCTGATTTCTGTTACCCACGAAGCAGGTCTGAATCTGCCGGACAGCGCAAGACAAAAAATGCTGGCCGCTTTGTCTGCGTTCGTGGAAGGCAAAATCACGCGTGATTTCTGGTCGCCACGCAAAGATCTGGAAACCCGCAAGCTGGCAGCACTGGAAGCCCTGTCACGCTATGGCATGGTACAGCCGCGTATGCTGGGTTCCATACAGATCACCCCAAATCTGTGGACGACCAGCGCCATTCTCGATTGGTATGCGATCCTGAAACGTACTGCAGCGATCCCGAATCGTGATGCAGCCTTGAAAGAGGCAGATCAGATTCTGCGCAGCCGCCTGAATTACCAGGGAACACGCCTGGGCTTTTCGACAGAAAAAGACGATTACTGGTGGTGGCTGATGAGTAATACCGACGTCAACGCCAATCGCCTGCTACTGACGATGATAGACAATCCAGCCTGGAAAGACGACTTGCCTAAATTAGTCAACGGCAGCATACAGCGTCAACACAATGGCGTCTGGATGACCACGAATGCCAATGTCTGGGGCTTGCTGGCACTGGAAAAATTCGCACGTCAGTTTGAAACAGAAAAAGTGGCTGGTACATCCAAAGCCATGCTGTTGCAAACTGCCACAGCGACTCCGGTTCCGCCACAAAGCTTTAACTGGCCAGTCAGTGGCGGTGGCAAGCTGAATCTGCCTTGGCCAGCTAAAGCTGCTGCGGATGACAAGCTGAGTCTGAGCCACGAAGGCAAAGGCAAGCCTTGGATAGTGCTGCAAAGTCTGGCTGCAGTACCTTTAAAGACGGCATTCTCCAGTGGCTATCGCATCAAAAAAACCATCACGCCGTTAGAGCAAAAAGACAGCAAGCTGATGCAGCGCGGTGATGTATTCCGCATTACGCTGGAAATCGATGCGCAGACCGATATGACCTGGGTGGCCTTGACTGATCCGGTACCAGCGGGAGCCAGCGTGCTGGGCTCAGGCTTAGGTCGTGATTCTGCCATCGCTGCCAAAGACGATAGTAATGAGCAGGGTGGTGCCTGGCTGGCTTATGAAGAGCGTAGTTTTGAGGCCTATCGTGCGTATTACCAGTTTGTTCCGAAAGGCAAATTTGTGAAGTCTTACACCATACGTCTGAATAATGCAGGCCAGTTTAAGCTGCCACCGACGCGGGTAGAGGCGATGTATGCGCCTGAGATGTTTGGTGAATCACCTAACGCTGCAATACAGGTGAAATAAGACGTGAGATTTGCGTTATGGCGGCAAGCGGCGCTTGTCTGTATCTGTAGTCATCTATCTAGTCTGCTGCCATATGCCGTCAATCCGGCATATGGCAACGAGCTCAGCGATTTTGCGCGCTTCAAAGCGGCCTCTTTGTCTTCAGATGCAACGCTATACGATAGAAATGGCCAGGTTTTACAGCGTCTGCGGGTCGATATGCAGGAACGCAAGCTGGCCTGGGTCCGGCTGGAGGATATCTCTCCCGCCGTCAGAAATGCGCTGATCGCCTCGGAAGATAAGCGCTTTTATGCGCACTCGGGCGTAGACTGGAGCGCTGTTGCTGCATCGGCCTGGGGGAATCTGTGGAATACCCGCACCCGGGGTGCATCCACCATTACCATGCAATTAGCTGGCTTACTGGAGCAGGATTTACGCCGCAAAGCTGGCAGCCGTAGTCTGGCACAGAAAGTGAATCAGGCCTGGGTCGCGCAAACACTGGAACGTAACTGGAAAAAAGATCAGATACTGGAAGCTTATCTGAATCTGGTGCCATTTCGCGGCGAACTGGTTGGTATTCATGCGCTGTCTCAAGTCATGTTTCAGAAGCATCCCAGCGGACTCGACTATATCGAAGCCGCAATCGCCGTAGCCTTACTGCGCGGACCGAATGCAACTGAAGCCAAAGTCACTGAGCGTGCCTGTCTGATTTTGCGTGAACAAAAACAGCCAGGCTTATGCAGTAATCTTGAAGGCCAGATCAGGCTCGCATTTGCTCAGCTGAGTCGTGGGCTTGCGGTAGCAGGTAACTTCAGCAACGAAACGGCTGTCGCCAATCTGGCGCCACATTTTGCGCGTAAGGTCTTAAGTCTGCAGCAGCGCGAATTCCACTCCAGTTTGTCGCGTCCTTTACAGGTTTATGCACGGGACAGCCTGGTCCGACATTTGTCAGCGCTGGTCGAGCGCAATGTCGAGGATGGCGCGGTGCTGGTGCTCGATAATGCGACCGGAGAAATCCTGGCCTGGGTTGGCTCCAGTGGCCAGTTATCGGATGCCAGTCAGGTCGATGGGGTGCAGGCTTTGCGGCAGGCAGGATCAACGCTGAAGCCATTTTTATTTGAAATGGCGATAGAAAACCGTTTGATTACGGCCGCCTCGGTGCTGGATGATACGCCAGTCAATCTGAGTACCAGCAATGGGCTGTACATCCCGCAGAATTACGATAAGCATTTCAAGGGCCTGGTCAGTGCGCGTACTGCATTGGCCTCTTCACTGAATATACCGGCAGTGCGCTTACTGGTATCGCTGCAGCCGGAAGCTTTTTTCCAGCGTTTGCGTGCGCTGGGCATGGATTTGCGTGAATCCGGAAATTACTATGGCTATAGCCTGGCATTGGGCAGTGCCGACATCAGCCTGCTACAGCTGACCAATGCCTATCGTACGCTGGCTAATCAAGGCAGCTATACACCGGTCAAATGGTCAGTCGCTGAGCAGGGGACTGCGGCTAAACAAGTGATGCAGGCTGGTGCCAGCTACATCGTCAGCGATATCCTGAGCGACCGGGCCGCACGCGCTGTGACTTTTGGACTGGAGAATGCACTGTCTACCCGGATCTGGACCGCAGTCAAAACCGGTACCTCCAAGGATATGCGTGACAACTGGTGTATCGGCTATTCTGACCGCTATACGGTCGGCGTCTGGGTCGGCAATGCATCCGGCGCACCGATGTGGGATGTGTCCGGTGTGACCGGTGCGGCACCCGTGTGGCAGGACGTCATGCATTATCTGCACCGCTCACGCCCACAGCGCGCCATTGCGCCACCCAATGGCCTGGTCAGACAAACGATACGCTATGACAATGCGCTGGAAGCAGAGCGCAGCGAATGGTTTTTAGCGGGCACTGCGCAAAGCCAGATACAGTTAGGTACATCAAACCAGATACAGCCACACATCCTGTATCCCAAAGCAGGCATGATCGCCGCACTGGACCCCGATATCCCGCTCGAACGCCAGCGCATACGCATCGCCGCTTATAGTGAGCGTGGCATGCTGGTATTGGATGGTAAAAAGCTGACTGCCAGCCTGAATCCGAAAAAAGAACTGAGCTACGACTGGTTCCCCTTCCCGGGGCGACATATGTTGAGCCTGCTCGATGCAGAAGGCCATCTGCAGGACCAGATTGTGTTTGAAGTGCGTGGCGCGCAAATGAAGGCGCCAAGCCGCTGATGTTATCTATGGCTTATCTACGCAGCTTACACTTTCATTAATGACCGGCATATCAGGGATTAATCTGCGCCACCATCGGTGTTATGGAAGGAGTCCCGCTGCTTTGTTCTGAATGACGCAGCTTTTTTTGAGTATGGTTATTGCCTCAAATCAATGGAGACAACTCATGAAACGCAGCAGCTTTATCTTTGTTTTATCCCTCTTTTCTTTGTTTACACTTCATGCAAAGGCGGAAGACGCTGATCCGCTCTGGATGAAGGTCATTGCACAAAATAATCTGATCAAGAAATGGGTACCGAAAAATGTTGAGCAAACATTGGTGATCACCAAATCAGGTGAGGAATCAAAAACGATACAAATAAAGAAGCAATATGAAAAATGGGATAAAGGGGCGCCTGTCTATAAATTGCTGAATATCGAACCGGCCTTGCCTGCCGGTGCTAAACCTCCGCTATTCGATATGGCACAAATGTTTGCAACTGAAGCTGAGCCAGAGGTGTTTTCAGCAAAAGCGAAAGTCAAACGCAGCGATGGACAAACCTTGAATGGTAAGAGCGTGGTGGTGTTTGAGACCAGCCAGGCACAGTCCAAGGTCAGATTATGGGTTGATGCAATCAATGGCGCTATCTATCAGCGCTTGCTGGAGATTTCAGTTCCGCTTACTTTCGAAGGCAGTATGCTGACTGAGTATGTGCGCAGTGCGGAGGGGAATCCGGTGATCAGAAAATCTGAAACCGATTTATCCGTTCTGATTCCGTTCAAAAAAGCCAAAATGAAAAGTACAGATCAGTATTCAGACTGGTTTGAACATCTGTAAAGCCAGGGACATCTGCATGCGGAATAGAGCAATACAGGGAGTGTCAGCTCCCGTACGGCTCTATCCGGAACATTATGAGATAAATGAGCTGGGGGCTAGTGCGCACCGCCCGCATCGACCGGCGCCGAAGATTTTTTCGGTCTGGTGAGCCAGACAAAACCGATCAACACCAGAAAAATCATCGCTGCCATATAAAATATATCGGTGGCAGCCATGGTGCTTGCTTGCACGCTGATGCTACGGTCTAGCACTGCATAAGCAGCCTGATCCGGCAATCCCGCTTGCTGCATGGTTTGCATATTTTGCACAAATGCAGGTGAGGCATAGCCGGTGGCCTCGGTCAGTCTGGCATGGTGCAGGGTGCTGCGGTCATCCCACATGGTGGTCATGATGGAAGCTCCCATGCCGCCGCACATAATCCTGACAAAATTGGACAGCCCCGATGCCGCTGGAATTTTTTCCGGCGCCTGACCTGACAAAATGATAGAGGTCAGCGGAATAAAGAACATAGACATAGCCGCACCTTGTATCAGGGTAGGGATTAGCAAGCTCACGGTATCGACCTCGGTATTGAAGCGTGCACGCATAAAGAACACCAGCGCAAAACCGAGGAAGGCAAGCGAGGCGATGCGGCGTGCATCCACCTTAGGCAGGATCTTGCCTATGATGGGTGACAAGATAATCGCAAACACACCAACCGGCGCCATCACTTTACCGGCTTCGGTCGCGGTATAGCCCAGCTGAGTCTGCAACCACAAAGGCATGATCACCAGGCTGCCAAAGAACAGGCCATAGCCAACTGAAATCGCAAGTACGCCGGCGGAGAAATTTCTGCCTTTGAACAGCGAGAGATCGACCACAGGATGATCCTGACCGTTTTCCCAAACAATGAAATAGATCAGACCAACGACAGCAGTCACGGTCAGCAAAATAATCTCGCCGGAATTAAACCAGTCCAGTTCCTTTCCTTTATCCAGCATCAGCTGCAGGGCACCAACCCAGATCACCAGCAGTGCCAGACCGATTTTATCTATCGGAATAGCGCGCGTGACGGATTCCCGTTTGGCATAGATGGACCAGGTGGCCCAGGCGGTAAAGAGTCCGACCGGAATATTGATATAAAAAATCCAGGGCCAGGAATAATTGTCTGAAATCCAGCCCCCCAGCAAGGGACCCATAATCGGTGCTACCAGCGTCGTCATGCCCCATAGCGCTAGCGCCATTGAGCTTTTTGCAGGCGGATAACTACCCAGCAGCAGTGCCTGGGATAAGGGGATCATGGGGCCTGCGACTGCGCCTTGCAAGATACGCGCGGCAATCAGTGTTTCTATATTCGGTGCCATGCCACATAGCCAGGATGACAGTACGAACAACAGGATGGATGCCATAAACAGCCTGACCTGACCGAACTGCATGGTCAGCCAGCCTGTCAGCGGTACCGAAATCGCATTCGCCACCGCGAATGAGGTAATGACCCAGGTACCCTGTTGCGGCGAGACGCCGAGGTTACCGGAAATGGCTGGAATCGAGACATTCGCAATCGATGAGTCCAGCACATTCATAAACACCGCCAGTGACAGTGCCAGCGTGCCCATGGCCAGCTGACTACCTTGCAAAGGCGGATGCGGAATACGGGCAGCTGCGCTCATTACTTCGCCTTCGCGCTATGAGATGGCAGATTGGCCTGGATGATGTCGGCGATGCGGCGATCGGCATCCTGTGCGCTTTGTTCAAAGACGCGGGTCTGGAATGCCGGAATGCTGCGTGCAGCCGGAGCGGCATTCAATGCCTGTCCTTGTTGTTGTGAGATATCGACCTTGACCTGCATAGAGACGCCTACGCGCAAAGGATGGGCGGCCAGTTCTTTCGGGTCCAGAGAAATTCTCACTGGGATACGTTGTACCACTTTGATCCAGTTGCCGGTCGCATTTTGTGCTGGCAATAAAGCGAAGGCGGAACCTGTGCCTGCCGATACACCCATGACCTTGCCGTGAAATTCCACGTCGCTGCCATACACATCAGAATGCAGGATCACGTCCTGACCGATGCGCATTTTAGCCAGTTGTACTTCTTTGAAATTGGCATCCACCCACAGACTGTTCAGCGGGACGATGGACAGTAAAGGACTGCCGGCTGCGACGCGTTGGCCGATCTGCACCGCACGCTTGGCGACATAACCGGAAATCGGCGCTGGCAAGCTGGTGCGGCTTTCAGCAATCATCGTTTCTTTCAGACGCGCGGCGGCCCGCAGCACGTTAGGATGCTGTTCTATGCTGGTGTTTTCGGTCAATACTTTATTGGAAGCAAGCTGCTCTTTGGCAGTGTTCAATGCTGCTTCGCTTTGTTTGACTGCATTGCGTGCGTGTTCGATTTCTTCCAAAGAAACCGCGCCGCTGTTACCTGCTGCCATGCGACGTGCTAAGTCCGATTTGGCACGTTCCAGTTCCACATTACGCATATCTGCCATTGCTTGCAGGCTGTTGTTATTGGCAAAGGTCAGGCGAACTTCTCTGACAGTTTGCGCCAGTTGAGCTGCAGCCTGAGTGCTGCCGACTTTCGCATCAGTATTATCGAGTGCAATCAGGGTTTTGCCAGCGTCCACCAGATCGGTGTCATCAGCATGGATCGCAACCACGGTACCGGCGACCTGCGAAGTCAGCTGCACCAGATTACCCGCCGCATAGGCATCTTCGGTATGTTCAAAATTCTTCAGCACGGTCAGCCAGTAATAGCCGTAAGCTGCAGCGGCGATCAGCAGGATGAGGCTGATGATGATGAGCCGGGTTTTACGTTTGGCCGGTGCAGCTTCTGGTGCGATAGTCGCATTCTGTGTGTTTGCTGCGTCTTTATTTGTGGTGTTCATGAGGTTCTGAATTAAAGTTTAATTTGGCCGTTGGCTTGTGCTAACAGCGATTACTTGAATTATTCGTTTGAGTCTGGCTGAATTTACTGCTGGGTTGCCGGGTAAGTACCACCAAGTGCTTTGATCAGGTTCACACGTGCATCAAGCTGGCGGGCACTGAGTTCAGCCATGTTTTTTTGCTGGCTGATGAGCGCTAATTCGGCACTGATTACTGGCAGACGGTTGCTGGTGCCGATCTCAAAACGCTGGCGGTTTATAGTCAGCACTTGTTGTGCAGCCTGCTGCGCCTGTTCCTGTTGAGTGATTTGCAGTGCGGTACTTTGCAGAGTCTGCAACTGTTCCGCTGCGTCCTTGAGTGCATTCAGCACGGCCTGGTTGTACTGTAAAACTGCGCTGTCAGTATCTGCCACTTTGCCCGTTAACTGCGCGCGCAGCCTGCCACCTTCGAACAGCGGCAGATGGATGGCCGGGCCTGCGCCTATGATGGCGCTGTCGGACTTGAGTAATTTATCCAGACCCAGACTGGATAAACCTGTAAAGCCGACCAGATTGATATTCGGATAAAAACGATTTTTCGCGAGTTCCACTTCGCCCCGCATTGCCTCTATGCGCCATTTTGCCGCGATGATTTCAGGCTTACTGCTAATCAGATCAAGTGGCAATTCGGAAGGTAAATGAAAATCCGCTTTGTGGAGCGCAGCAGGTGTTGCAATGCTGGCGGCATATTCCGGTGTTTGTCCTGCCAGCAGCGCCAGTTGCAGCTTGGTCTGCGCGATGGCTTCACGCCAGTTAAGCGCTTCCGCTTGCAGGTTGGCGACCGAAACCAGATTTTGTTGTGACTCAGAGCGGTTATCCAAACCGGCTTTCAGACGTTGCTGACTCAGGCTATCCCAGTCTTTTCTGAGTTTCAGCTGCTGCTCAGTGAGTGTGAGTTGGGCTGCTTGCTTTTGCAATTGCACCCATTGCCTTGCGATCGCATTGGAGAGCAGCAATTTGGCACTCTCGGTTTCAGCTCTGGCCGCCTGTTCGGTGGACAGACCTACACGCGACTGGGCCTGATGTTTGCCCCAGAAGTCGAGTTCATAACTCAGATTTACCGTCATCTGGTTGTTCGACTCAGAACTGCCAGCTAAAGGTGGCGGCACCATGCCATTCTTAGTGAAACGCTGATAGGTACTTTCGGCGTTGCCGGTCAGACTAATCTGACGGTCTGCGGCTAACTGATCCTGTAAAGCCCTGGCATTCGCTATACGTGTGGCAGCAAGCTGTACGCCTGGATTATCCTTGAGTGCAGTTTGTATCAACTGGCTCAGCTGAGCGCCGCCCAATTCCTCACTCCAGCTGGCATCCGGCCAGCGCACAGAGTCAGCCTTACCTGACTGGGTGACTTTGAGTTCTGTCGCCTGCTCTTTAATACCTGAGAAATCAGCGCAAGCGGATAACAGCAGCGCTGCGCTCAGGCTGGTCGCGATCAGACTGAGTCTGGCCGGACTGATTTTGAAAGTTTGCTTCATAGAATTAATGATGTGTGGATTATTAATTGCCTGAGCAATTAATTTGGTAGGTATCAAGTTTGTCTCGGTTAGCGAGTAATTTGCGTAGCAGGCATTTCAGAAAGCCCAGCTCTTCCTGCGTGAAGCCAGTCAGCGCCACATCCATCACGGCGCGGTAGACCGGTGGCAGTTGCACTGCAAGTTGTTTGCCTGCCTCAGTCAGCTCCAGCCGGAACAGGCGCTTGTCGGATAGATCTGCAACCCGCGCTATCCAGCCTTTTTCAGCCATTTTATCCAGCGTGCGCTTCATGGCAGCCGAGTCGATGAACAGGTCGCGTGCCAGCTCGGCCGCAGTTGAGCATTTCTGCATATGCAGCATCATGAACACGCTACCCTGAGCATGGGTGACGCCCAGCTGATTTAAGGCTTCGTCGATAGAGCGCGAAACCATGGTGCGTGAACGTGCCAGTAAATAGCCTATGCTATCTTCGATCTGGGTTACGTCGAACTGCAAAGGAGTGGGGGTTTCGTGCATATTTCCTCAAGTAAATTCATTGCCTAGGCAATAGTATAGTGCATCTGAAAATTTTCTGCAGGGCATAAAAAAAGCACCGCGTACGGTGCTTTTTAAACAGAGTGGAAATCGCTCAGAGTATTTCACTGGCATGATCGGCCAGCCTGGAGCGTTCCCCCCGGGCCAGCGTGACATGACCGCTATGTGCCCAGCCTTTGAAACGATCTACGACATACGTCAAACCGCTGGAACCTTCGGTCAGGTAAGGTGTATCGATCTGCGCGATATTGCCGAGGCAGACGATTTTAGTGCCAGGGCCGGCACGGGTGACCAGCGTCTTAACCTGTTTCGGCGTCAGATTCTGGGCTTCATCAATAATCAGGAACTTATTGACGAAAGTACGGCCACGCATGAAGTTAAGCGATTTGATCTTAATCTTGGAGCGGATCAGATCCTGAGTCGCAGCGCGACCCCAGTCGCCGGCATCGTTATCGGATTTATTCAATACTTCCAGATTGTCGTCAAATGCGCCCATCCAAGGTGACATTTTCTCTTCTTCCGTACCAGGCAAGAAGCCGATATCTTCACCTACCGGTACCGTCACACGGGTCACGATGATCTCGTTATAGGTCTTGGTTTCCAATACCTGCGCCAGGCCAGAAGCCAGTGCCAGTAAGGTTTTGCCGGTACCAGCCTGACCCAGCAGGGTAACGAAATCGCATTCCGGATCCATCAGCAGATTCAGTGCGAAATTCTGTTCACGGTTGCGAGAGGTGACACCCCATACGCTATGTTTCACATGTCCATAATCACGCAGGGTTTGCAAGACTGCGGTTTTGCCATTGATCTGTCTGACCTGACCATAGAAAGAGGCTTCACCATTCTTGGGTTCCAGATAGACAAACTGATTGACCAGCAGGCTGGGAATCACAGGGCCGGTAATGCGGTAGAAGGTGGTGCTGATACCGTTTTTATTTTCCTGCCAGGTTTCTATGCCTTTGCCATGTTTATTCCAGAAATCGTCAGGTAACTGCACGATGCCTGTGTACAGCAGATCTGAGTCTTCCAGTACATGATCGTTGAAGTAATCTTCAGCGGGTAAGCCCATGGCACGCGCTTTAATGCGCATGTTGATGTCTTTGGACACCAGTACGATAGGGCGTCCAGGGAATTCTTTTTCCAGTGCCTGCACGACACCCAGTATCTGATTATCCGCTTTGCCTTGTGGCAGGCCGCGTGGCAAATCGATATTCTGTAATTTGGTCTGGAAGTAGAGGTGGCCACCTGCATCCTTATTGCCGAGCTTAGACAGCGGGATACCGCGCTCGATTGCGTCATGGCTAATGTCTGCCACCAGGCCATCTAAAGTACGTGAAACCTGTCGTGCATTGCGCGCGACTTCAGACATGCCTTTTTTATGATCGTCCAGCTCTTCCAGCGTGATCATAGGCAGGTAGACATCATGTTCCTCAAAGCGGAACAGGCAAGTTGGGTCATGCATGAGCACATTGGTATCGAGCACGAACATTTTGCTGATACCGGATTTATCGGCCGCGCGGCTGATGCCGGATTTCGCCTTGTTTTGCGGATTTTTTGCTTTGACCGCAGCCACCTGTTGGGTCGCTTCACGCGCGTTCTGCGCAGGTGCTGCCGCTACCGCAGACGGTGTCGGGTTAGCAACTGGTTTAGCTGCGGCCGCTGGTTTCGCGGCTGGCTTTTTAGCAACAGCTTCAGTTTTAAATACGGGTTTTTCCTTCTCGACAGCGACTTTTGCTGTTTTGCCTGTTATCGCCTTCTCTGCGGTCGGATAGTCCTTAGGCGAGAGCAGGGCAGCTGGTTTTGTCGGCATTTTGGGCAATGGCATGAAAACCTCAATCAAAAAGTGAGAGCAGAAAAAATCAAAGCCACAGCGGCAAGCTCCTGTTGCTTCAGGGGCTTAGCCGTTGTGGCTTGAATAGATGAGAAAGCGAAGGAGTTCAATTAATTAGGGGCACTCACAAATTTAAGTACTTCATCGACGTGACCTGCAACTTTCACGCCTCTCCATTCTTTCACCAACTTACCTGTTGCGTCAATCACAAATGTGCTGCGTTCGACACCACGCACCTGTTTGCCATACATGTTTTTGAGCTTCATCACATTAAACATGGTACACAGTGCTTCGTCAGGATCGGAGATCAATTCGAACGGTAAGGCGAGTTTGTTTTTGAAGCCTTCGTGTGAACGCAGGCTGTCACGGCTGATGCCGAATACAACTGCGTTCTGCGCTTCAAATTCGGCATGCAGATCACGGAAAGCGATGCTCTCCGTGGTGCAGCCCGGGGTATTGTCTTTCGGGTAAAAATACAGCACCAGGGTTTTTCCACTGTAGTCATTCAGGTCAAAGGGCTTCTGACCTGTCATGGCGGCGCTAAAGTGGGGAACCTGGCAATTTAGTGCAGAGGGGGTGTCAGCCACTGTCATCTCCTGAGTAATTGAAGGGAGACTGTTGCTGCCACCTCAGATGACAGCGACCAGATCTCCGGAACGTCCTGGTAAGCTTGCCCAAGTTAAGGGCTTAATTGGTAGTGCGTCTGCGTTCAGAGCGGTATAGTAATCCGCCATCGATATGCAACGGTATCCCAGCTGCTTCCAGCCAGTTAGCAATTGCTCGAATATGGGGGCAAGTTTCTGCCCTTCAAGCTCGGCATGCAAAGTAAATACATGGTCGCGTTGATCGCGGCACAAATCCAGAATAAATGCGGCGATAGTTGAAGTCGTGATTTCCTGACCATTAATTTCACGACCCAGCAATTCATCCAGCGTAGGCAAAGTAGTCGGCATCTGTATGCATTGCTGCAGCTTGCCATTCACTTGTAGCCGGTAAGGGCCAGCGTTCGGGTCAGTCAGGCTACCATCCTCATTGAGCATTGCTCTGCCATCGGAGGCATACTGCATACCGAATGCATCGAGTTTATCGAATGCATGCGGATTCATTTGCCAGCCTGCCGCACCATGTGTACGTGGCACAGTGCCAAAAACGGAGCTGAAACGTGCATGCGCCGCATCCAGCTGACGCTCGGTCCAGGCACGGTCTTTGGTTCTGACATTATCCTGCCACACCACATGATCCCAAGTGTGGATGCCGCACTCAAAACCTGCCTGTTGAACTGCGCGCATTTCAGTGACACAGGCACCGATATCGGGTGCTGGTAAAAAGACCCCATACATCAGGGTCTTGATGCCGTAATGTTCGAGCACGGAAGTGCGCGACACTTTTTGGAAAAAACCAGGCCGGAAAGCGCGCCTTAAGGCCCAGCCGGTATGGTCTTTACCCAGTGAGAACAGGAACGTGGCGCCGGCCTGATGCTGGCTCAGCAGACGTACCAGATTCGGTACGCCTTCTTTAGTGCCGCGATAGGTGTCTACATCAATTTTGAGTACGATATTTGGCATGCGTTGCTGCATCAGTCCATCAATGCGCGGGCTTCCGCAACCTGGGAACGGTATGCGTCAAAAATGTTACGCATGGTGTCCTGCATGGTTGTCACTGGCTTCCAGCCCAGCTCTTCACAGGTGTTGGTGATTTTCGGCACGCGGTTTTGCACGTCCTGATAGCCTTTACCGTAGTAAGCAGCCGAAGTGGTTTCGGTCAGCTGTACTTTTTTCGCGGTTTCAGCGTATTCAGGATATTCAGCAGCCAGATCCAGCATCATGTGCGCCAGTTCGCGGATAGAATAGTTGTTAGTCGGATTGCCGATGTTATAGATCTTACCGCTGGCAACACCGTCTTTATTGGCGATGATACGCATCAGCGCATCAATACCGTCGTCGATGTAAGTGAACGCACGTTTTTGCGCGCCGCCATCGACCAGGGAGATATTCTCGCCGCGTACGATATGACCAAAGAATTGCGTCACTACGCGTGAGCTGCCTTCTTTTGGTGTATGGATGTTATCCAGGCCGGCGCCGATCCAGTTGAAAGGACGGAACAGGGTGAAGTTCAGGCCTTCCATGCCATAGCCCCAGATCACGCGATCCATCAGCTGTTTGGCGCAAGAGTAAATCCAGCGTGGTTTGTTGATCGGGCCGCAGATCAGTTCAGATTCTTCCGGGTCAAATTCTTCATCGTGGCACATGCCATACACTTCGGAAGTGGATGGGAATACCAGATGCTTACCGTATTTAGCTGCAGAACGTACGATAGGCAGGTTGGCTTCAAAGTCCAGTTCAAACACGCGCAAAGGCTGTTTGACGTAAGTGGAAGGGGTTGCGATTGCGACCAAAGGCAAAATGACGTCGCATTTTTTAACGTGATATTCAACCCATTCTTTATTGATGGTGATGTCACCTTCAAAAAAGTGCATACGCGGGTGATTGATCAAGTCGCCCAGACGTTCGGTCTGCATATCCATGCCGTAGACTTCCCAGTCTGTCGTTTCGAGGATGCGCTTGGACAGATGGTGACCGATAAAACCGTTCACACCGAGAATGAGGACTTTTTTCATAATGGTTTCTTCTTTAAAAAGGATGATTGCTATGTTTTTTATGTTGCTGTTTCAGGGGCCAGACTGATTTAACCAGTCAGTGACTCAAGAAGCCAGCATGTCACGCAATTCTTGCGCTGTAACGGCACGTGGTCCATTCAGCAATTCTAATATTTTCACTGCACGGCCATCGCCGCACACGCCAAATATCATATTATCTAACACATGTAAGCCAATCGCCAAATTTCCGACTTCCTGGTCAGTTAATCTTGCCTTTCCAATCACGAAACGATGTCCGTTCTGATCAAAAAAGGCACCAGGGTAGGGCGGAGCGACAGCGCGATGCAGATTGTAGACCTGCTGTGCGGTCTGGGACCAGTCTATACGACCATCTTCCGGTTTGCGACCACCAAAATAACTGCCTTGTTCCAAAAGATTAGGCAGCGTTTGGCTCTGACCGCTCAACAATCCAGGTAAGGCCTGCCATAAAGTCTGTTCGGCGGCGACTGTCAGCTTACCGAATACTTCGTAAGCGGTATCGTCGGGCAAAATAGGCACAGCAACTTGCGCGATGATCGCACCCGCATCTGGCTTGGCCGCCATTTCATGCAGAGTAGCGCCGGTCTCCGTTTCGCCATGCAATACCGCCCAGTTAACCGGGACGCGTCCACGATACTTAGGCAGCAGCGAACCATGCAGGTTATACGCACCGCGTTTTGCGAGTGCCAGCAAATTCACCGGCAGCATGTGACGGTAGTAAAAGCTGAAGATAAAGTCGGGTGCGATGGCCGCGACTTGCGCATACAAGGCTTCAGACTTGGGGTCTGCTGGCGTGATGCTGGGAATGCCATGCTCTGCACACAGCGCTGCGACCGATTCAAACCAAATGGTTTCAGCCGGATTATCTTCATGGGTGACCACCAAAGCGATGTCTATGCCTTTAGCGAGCAGGGTCTTAATGCTGCGTACACCGACGTTATGATAAGCAAAGACAACGGCTTTTGCGTTTGGATTAGTCAATTCAGTTTCCTTCTTTTTCATTCAGCACGTTATCTTGCAGAATAGTCTGCACCACATAACGTGGACGACCTCTGACTTGCTGATAAATCCGGCCTACGTATTCACCGAGCAAACCGATGCCGAACAGGATTACGCCCATCAGGAAAAAAGCGATTGCAAATAACGTGAACAGACCTTCAGCTTCAGCGCCGAATACAAAGCGGCGTATCAGCAATAAACTGACCAGTCCACCGGATAACAGCGACAGCATCATTCCCAGCATAGAGAACCATTGCAAAGGCATGATAGAGAAGCCGGTCATGAGATCAAAATTAAGCCGTATCAGACTGTACAGCGAATACTTCGATTCACCGGCGGACCGCTCTTCATGTTCAACCGTGATTTCTGTCGGTTTGCGTGCAAAGGTGTACGCAAGTGCAGGCACAAAGGTATTCACCTCGCTGCACTGATTGATCAGGTCGATCACATTGCGGCCATAGGCGCGCAGCATATTGCCCTGATCAGTAATTTTGATGCGGGTGATTTTTTCACGCAGACGGTTCATCGCCTTTGATGCATAGGTGCGCCAGGCGGAGTCCTGACGCTTGCGGCGGATAGAACCGACATAGTCATAACCTTCGCGCATTTTATCGACCAGGGCGCCGATTTCTTCCGGTGGATTCTGCAGGTCCGCATCGAGTGTGACCACGATGTCGCCACGGGTGGCTTCAAAGCCAGCCAGGATCGCCATGTGCTGACCATAATTTCCGTTGAACAGCACGACCCGCGTCACATCAGGACGGGCGCGAAACTGATCCGCCAGGATCAGAGCAGTATTATCACGGCTGCCATCATTGACAAAGATGATCTCATAGCTCACGCCACGTGTCGCCAGTTGATCCAGTGCCGGATACAGGCGGGCGAACAGGTGGGCGAGGCCAGCTTCTTCGTTATAAACGGGAATAACAACGGAAAGTTCAGGTTTCATCGTGGTTGTAACTTAGGGCAAATTCAAAGAAGGCAGGATTTTACCGCAGACACCACTCTTTCGACATCTGCATTTGTCATCGCCGGGAATAAAGGCAGCGTCACGATCTGTTTGCCAACCCGTTCAGCGATAGGGAACATGCCTTCTTTGAAACCGCGTTCACGGTAGAGTGTGAATAAATGGATGGCGCGGTAGTGGTAACCCAGACCGATTTTCACATCCAGCATTTTCTGCATGAAGTCGCTACGATTCACGGTTTCCGGCAACACCACATGGAACATATGCCAGTTAGAGTTTTCAAAGTCGGCCACCGGTAACTCGGCACCGCTCAGGGCTTCAAAGTCAGCACCGAAAGTGTCGAAATAATGCTGCGCCAGCGCCTTGCGCTTGCCATTGAATTCTTCCAGGCGTTTTAATTGTCCCAGGCCGATCGCTGCCGCCATATCAGTCATATTGTATTTACCACCCAGGACATCGACATCGATGCCATCCAGGCCTTGACGTGATACGCCTTGCAGACGGTATTTTTCTGCCAGTCTGGCTTCTTCTGCATTGTTAAGAACCAGGCAGCCACCTTCGCCGGTCATGATGTTTTTATTGACCTGGAAACTGAAAGAAGCAAAGTCGCCGAAAGAACCGATACGCTTGCCTTTCCAGGTCGAGCCTATCGCCTGCGCAGCATCTTCAATTACGCGCAGCTTGTATTTCTCAGCCAGCGCATACAAGTGATCCATATCACAAGGCAGACCGCACATATGTACAGGAATCACCGCTTTGGTTCTGGGGGTGATGGCCGCTTCCAGCTTATTGAGGTCGATATTATGGGTTTTCGGATCGATGTCCGCGAATACTGGCGTTGCGCCGACTTCGATAATCACATTCGCGGTCGCTACCCAGGAATTCGGCGTCGTAATGACTTCGTCGCCCGGACCGATGCCTGCGATACGCAAGGCGATTTCCATGGTGCAGGTACCTGAATTAAAGGTACGGACCGGACGGCCACCGAAAAATTCAGACAGCTTAGCTTCCAGTTCCTGTACTTTAGGACCGCTGGTCAGCCAGCCTGAGCGCATCACATCGGCCACGGCGGCGATCATATCTTCGTCGATAGTCGGTTTGGTAAAAGGCAGAAAAGCCAGTTCATTACTCATGATTTTCCTTTCAGGTCTGCGCAGGCGCAGGAATTTTTTATTGTTTGATGGGTAGTATTTTTCTTGGCGCTTCCTGGAATCAGCTTTTCACCAGCAGTGCCACACCAATGATGATGATGCCGATGGCCAGCATACGCTGCAATGACATCACTTCACCCAGAAAATACCAGGCACCGATGGCATTGACGATATAGCCTATGGACAGTAAAGGGTAGGCGATAGTCACATCGACGCGGGACAAGCCGATAATCCACACCACCACGGAAATAACGTAGCAACTCAGGCCGCCTATGATCGGTAACTGGGTCGCCAGTTGCAGGCCGGTAGACAACCAGTTTTCCGCATTCAGATGGATGGCCCCCACTGCATTGGTGCCTTTTTTCAGTAACAGTTGAGCGACCGCATTGAGCATAATGCCGGTCAGGATGAAGCCGAAAGTTTGGATATTCATTATTTAGTTTGGTCGATATTGAGTCTTATTTCGCAGCCGGAACTGCGACGATAATACGTTTTGGATCCTGAGCAATGACGCGCATTGCGACACCTGCTTTTTTCAGGTCGTCATAAACATCATCACGCATGATGGCGACTGCAGGTTCGCCCGCTTGCTGATGGGCCTGCCATTTTGCGACAAAATCTTCGCGCTTTGGTATCCACAATTCAGGCTGCTGTTGTAAGCCGAATTGCATCTCGTCCGGGAATTCAACCAAAATTACTGTGCGTTGCAAATAGAACGGCAAGGCTTGTTCATAGCGACCGACCGCATAAATCGGGGTCGTGGTGCTGACTAATTCTTTTTGTATCGCAGGGATATGCGCGCTGCCAGCGATATAGCGACCCCAAGGCTCGTGACCAAGGAAAGCGATCTGACCGAGCAGATAGCCGGACGTCGCCAGCACGATAATGGCCCAGTCTTTGCCGTTGCCAGGCTTGCGTGCCAGCAGCCAGCTCACAGCGCCGCCCAGCAAGGCCAGTGCAGCGACGACATACAGCCAGTTGGCATATGCAGCACTTAAAGCCTGCTCGATTGCGGGTTTATCCTTACTGATGTCGATCGCTTTGCCTACGCCCAGCAATCCGGCCAATCCTAGCAGCACCATTAAGATTGCCGCCAGTTGCAGGCTGCGGCTACCGCTCTGCTCCAGTTGCACCGCAATCAGGATGGCGAGGGCAGGGAAGATAGGCAGGATATAGCCCGGCAGTTTGGAGCCTGAAATACTGAAAAAGAAAAAGAAGAACACTGCCCAGATCAACAGCATCAGCGAAGGTTGAAAGCGTGTTGGCGCTTTTTTCATCCCGCTCAGCAAGCCTTGTATCAGTGCGCCCAGCCAAGGAATGATGCCCAATGCCAGCAGAGGGAAAAAGTAATGCCAGGCACCGCCACGTTTATGCACGCCGCTGGTGAAGCGGTCAAAGTGCTCGTGGATGAAGAAAAAGTGCGGATGCTCAGGATTTTTCAGCGCGATCAGGATGAACCAGGGCGCAGTGATGGCAAAAAACAGCAGCAGTCCTTTGCCAAAATGCAGTCGCGTCCACAAGCGCCAGTCACGGGTAATCAGTGTGTACAGAATCAGTACCGTGCCCGGCAACACAAAACCTATCAGGCCCTTGGACATAGTTGCCAATGCCATACCAGCCCAGCAAATCAGCATCGCGTTTCTTTGTTCAGTAGCGCTGACGCCATCACGTTGTCCCAGCAGCAGGCCGCACATCGTCAGCGCCATCATGCCCGATAAACCCATGTCCAGCGAATTCACATGCCCCATGCCAGCCCAGTAAAAGCTGGAGCCCAGCACCAGCGCGGCTATCACACCAACCCTCGGTGAATACACGCGTTTGCCCGTGAGCCAGACCGCAGCCACGCCGATCAGCCCGCATAAGCCGGTCCACAGGCGCGCCTGCCAGTCACCCAGGCCAAACAGTGCAAAGCTGATCGCATTCATCCAGTTTTGCAGTGGTGGTTTTTCGAAATATTTAATGCCGTTCAGGCGTAATGTGATCCAGTCTCCGCTGGCCAGCATCTCACGCCCCATTTCGGCGTAGCGTCCTTCATCGGTAGGCACTAAGGTACGTGCGCCCAGCATATAGAACCAGATGATCAGAAAGCCGATGGCTAAGGCCCACAGCGTACGCGGTGATTCCAATGGTGATTTGTGCAGTGACTTAAGCGTTGTCTGACTCATGCCTGCTCCATAATCAGCGCCAGTGCCACTTTGCGGCCTTCTGCCATCAAAATATTATAGGTGCGGCAGGCAGCCTGACTATCCATACTCTCGACACCGATACGTTTAGCGGTAAGCGCCTGGATCAGACGCGGATGGACAAACTGCTGTTTCGCACCTGTGCCGAGGATGACCACATCCGGCTGATGCGCCAATACCTGTTCAAAACTAGCCTCGGTTAACTCTGCAAAGCGTTTGACCGGCCAATCGACAGGTTTAATTTCCGGCAGCACGATCAGGCTGTGTTGATAGACGATAGCGTTAATTTCAACACTGTCCGTTTCGTACCCGGTAATGGTCTGGTACTGTTGTGTAGGCGTTGTGTGCAGCTTCATAGTGTTGCGGTATTCCAGGCTTAGTTGACCGGTTGTTCCGGAAAGTGCGGCATTGTAACTTTTTTTCAGCCCAACGAAAGCGGCATTCATCATACGAATCGTTTCCGCTTTCCTGATGCACAGACTTATTACAAACAGGCATGGTGGGCGTTAACAGGAGAAGCAAACGATTTCCTAGGGTAAAACGACATAAGCTTATATGGATTTGGAATTAAATTCGGTGAAAATGCAATTTAAGTTTATCTAAATGCAGAAAACGAATTGATTTAAGTGCTTACCTTGGGCAAAATGCATCGTTCGGCAGTGCAGCAAATTCGCTTGATCCTTGTGTCCACAGACAGTGTTTGCGTCGTGGTGTCATCTTGGTGGGGCAGCTAAGCTTGCACGCAATACTCGTATTGAATCTCGTGTTGAGTCTCTGATGAAGATAGTCAACTGAAAGTTAAAAGGAATTCTGAGTGCGTCCTATTCAAAAATCACAAAAATTAGCAGATGTCTGTTACGACATACGCGGACCAGTTCTGGAAAAAGCCAAACAAATGGAGGATGAAGGGCATAAGATCATTAAGCTCAACATCGGCAACCTGGCTGTTTTTAACTTTGATCCGCCAGATGAAATCGTGCAGGACATGATACGGAACATGCACGGCGCCGCGGGCTACACGGATTCCAAGGGCATGTTTGCGCCACGTAAAGCAATCATGCACTATACCCAGCAAAAGCATATTCATGGCGTGACGATAGAAGACGTGTATATCGGTAATGGCGCGTCTGAACTGATCGTGATGGGCATGAATGCCTTACTCAATAGTGGCGATGAAGTGCTGGTGCCTGCACCCGATTATCCATTGTGGACGGCAGCTGTCAGTCTGTCGGGCGGTAAGCCTGTGCACTATGTCTGTGATGAAAGTGCAGACTGGATGCCGGATATCGACGACATCAAGAAAAAAATTACACCGAATACCAAAGCTATCGTCGTCATCAACCCCAATAATCCTACCGGTGCGCTGTATCCGGTAGAGGTGCTGCAGCAAATCGTCGACGTCGCACGTGAACATCAGCTGATCGTGTTTGCTGACGAGATTTACGATAAGACCTTGTATGACGGCGAAGTGCATACCTCGATCGCTTCGCTGGCGGATGATGTGTTATTCCTGACCCTGAACGGCCTGTCTAAGAATTACCGCTCCTGCGGTTATCGTGCTGGCTGGATGGTGGTGTCCGGTGAAAAGCGTCATGCTAAGGACTACATCGAAGGTTTGAATATGCTGGCTTCCATGCGCTTGTGCGCCAATGCGCCCGGCCAGTTTGCGATCCAGACTGCATTAGGTGGCTACCAGAGTATCGATGATCTGGTGGGCCCCGGAGGTCGTTTGCTCAAGCAGCGCGATCTCGCCCATAAACTGCTGACGGAAATACCCGGCGTAAGCTGTGTAAAACCGAAAGCAGCCTTGTATATGTTTCCGAAACTGGACCCCGAGATTTACCCAATCAAGGATGACCAGGAATTCATACACGAATTGCTGACTGAGCAGCGCGTGTTGTTAGTGCAGGGCACAGGTTTTAACTGGATCAAGCCGGATCATTTCCGGGTTGTGTTCCTGCCAAATACGGATGATTTAACTGAGGCGTTCGGCAGAATTTCTCTTTTCCTTGAATCCTACCGAAAACGTCACGGTACTTATTAATTTTTTTTAGTCAGAGCTCATATGAAACCCATCAAAGTTGGTCTGTTAGGTATAGGAACCGTTGGTTCCGGCACATTCAATGTCTTAAAGCGCAATCAGCAGGAAATTATGCGTCGCGCTGGCCGTTCGATTGAAATTACCATGATTGCAGACCTGAACACTGAACGGGCACGTGAGCTGGCTGGCGACAGTTGTGAAGTGGTGAATGACGGTAATCTGGTGGTCACGCATCCTGATATCGATATCGTGATCGAGCTGATAGGCGGCTATGGCATTGCTAAAGACCTGGTGTTAAAAGCGATCGCGAATGGCAAGCATGTGGTGACTGCTAACAAAGCCTTGCTCGCTACTCACGGCAATGAAATTTTTAAAGCAGCGCAAGAAAAAGGCGTGATGGTGGCGTTTGAAGCCGCAGTCGCCGGTGGTATCCCTATCATCAAGGCCCTGCGCGAAGGCCTGACCGCTAACCGCATCGAATGGATAGCTGGCATCATCAATGGCACCACCAATTTCATTTTGTCTGAGATGCGTGATAAAGGTCTGGACTTCGCGACTGTGCTCAAGCAAGCGCAGGCCTTGGGTTATGCCGAAGCGGATCCGACTTTCGATATCGAAGGCGTAGATGCGGCGCATAAGGCCACCATCATGGCCTCGATCGCCTACGGCATACCGATGCAGTTCGATAAGGCCCATGTGGAAGGCATCACCAAACTGGAAGCCAGCGATATTCGCTATGCTGAAGAGTTAGGCTATCGCATCAAGCTGCTGGGTATTACCAAGCGCACACCGGATGGCATAGAATTGCGCGTTCATCCTACCCTGATCCCGGAAAAACGCCTGATCGCCAACGTAGAAGGCGCGATGAATGCGGTGCTGGTACAAGGTGATGCAGTCGGCGCGACACTGTATTACGGTAAAGGCGCAGGCTCTGAACCAACCGCCTCAGCTGTGATCGCTGACCTGGTCGACATCACGCGCCTGGCGACGGCTGATCCGGAACACCGTGTGCCGCATCTGGCTTTCCAGCCCGACGCGCTGAGCAACCTGCCTATTCTGCCTATGTCAGAAATCGTGACCAGCTACTACCTGCGTATGCATGTGGAAGATCGTCCTGGTGTATTGGCAGACGTAACACGCATACTGGCTGATCTGACGATCTCTATTGATGCGATGCTGCAAAAAGAACCGGGCGATGGTGAAACACGTACCGATATCATCATCCTCACGCATCAGACGAAAGAAAAAAATATCGTCGCTGCGATAGAGAAAATCGAGCAGTTGCAAACTGTGTTCGGTGCTGTCACTAAGTTACGTCTGGAAGAGTTGAGCTGATCTCAACTCCCGCTTTCAGGCGGCTTCTGACAAAAAAACGCGCCCATGGCATCATGGACGCGTTTTTTTATTTCTTCCACTCATGAGCCAACTATCCAACTGTGACGGTGTACTGCTGAGCCGCTGGCAAATTCTGGCCTATGCCTTGTTTGCTTATCCGCTCGCGATGCTGGCCTTGCCAGTCTATGTGTATTTACCGCAGTTTTATTCTGAGCAGTTTGGTCTGAGCTTATCGCTGATAGGCAGTATTTTGCTGGTGTCCCGAATGCTGGATGCCTTTTTTGATACGCTGGCAGGCAGCTATATTGATCGCTACTCACCGCAAACTGGATTCCGCCGTTTTTTGCTGCTGGCAGTACCAGCTTTGCTCACAGGTTTTCATGCTTTATTCCATCCACCGGCCTGGTCTGGTACGGCTTTACTGAGTTGGCTGTGTGGCTCACTCATGCTGGTGTATGCTGGATTTAGTCTGGCCAGCATCGCTTATCAAAGCTGGGGCGCAACGCTGAGTGCCGATCCGGCATGGCGTACCAGACTCACCGCAAGCAGAGAATTTGTGGGTTTGCTCGGAGTGATTTCTGCCGCCTTATTCGTACAGTTTGCACCGGTTCAGCATCTGTCCTGGCTGCTGCTAATCAGCAGTGTGATCGCACTCAGCAGTCTGTTGCGCTGGACACCGGATCGCCATCAGCCATCGACACCCGCCGCAGCCAGGGACAATGCCCTGTCTTTGCGCCAGCTATTTGCCGGACGCGACTTCCGCAAACTGTTTTTGGTCTTTGTACTTAATGGGATAGCCGCCGCGATTCCGGCCACCTTATTTCTGTTTTTCGTGAAAGATAAACTCAGGCTGGAGCAAAGCGCAGGGCTGTTATTGCTGGCCTATTTCTTAAGTGCTGCTATTTCTATGCCAGTCTGGAGCTGGCTGGCGGCGCGTATCCATGAAAGCCGCGCCTGGGCGATAGGCATGCTGCTTGCGATCAGCAGCTTTGTCTGGGCTACGCTATTGTCTGCGGGGGATCTGACTGCATTTGCAGTAATTTGTGTGCTATCCGGTTTTGCACTTGGCGCAGATCTTGCGCTGCCACCGGCCTTGCTGGCGGGTGTGATACAGGCAGCCGGACATCACGATAAGTATGAGGGCAGCTATTTCGGAGTCTGGAACTGGGCAAACAAAATGAATCTGGCACTGGCGGCAGGCTTGGTTCTGCCCGCGCTGGAATGGTCGGGCTATACACCGAATGCAGTCTCAGGCAGTGTACAAGCTTTGAGTGCTTTGACGATCACGTATGCGGTCGTGCCCAGCATCCTGAAGGCAGCCGCACTGCTGGTACTGATGCGTGCAAAGCTGGATAAGGTTTGAGATAAGCGCATCCATCCAGCGCGAGAGACCCGCACTCAGCGCAAAGTTTTTTCCATAAATTCTGTGCTGCCGTCGTGGTGTATTCTGAGCAGGGTTGAAACCCGGGTGCCATAGTCTTGCGACACGATGCAGGGGGAGGACAACAGCCGCTCGCGTTCGAAAGAAATGCCGGTATCGGGTAAACGGCAATCCGGAGCCTGCGTCGTATTTGACAGCATTTCAAAAAAAGCGTCTTGTGGCGCCAGCTGACAAATCAGGCTCGCGAATTCAGCTTTAGTGCGGACTACCTTATGCCAGCAGGTATCCAGCGCAGCATTCGACACACCATAAATGCCCGGTGCTAAAGCGATGCCATTCTTCGGATTGTCGCGGTGACGATTGGAATACCAGATCATGTCCTGGCCATCATTGACCAAAAGGTTGTAGCCATTGTATTCATCATCAAAGGCGGCAATCTGACGCACATATTCAGCCGCAGAGATATCATTTTCGAGGAAGCGGCTGACCAGTTCGCCGCGGCTGCGTGCCGATTCTTTCGATTCAGAAGGCGCACGCACATTGGTCACAGCGGCAAACTTAGTCGCCTGCAGCGCATCCTGACTCAGGCTGCGTATACCCAGCCAGGTACCATGGGACTGCAAATCACGACCAGCGAAAATACCTGGTTTATCTTGCCAGTGATGCGCCTCACTGGCAGCGCGGGCGTAATACTCATCTCTGTTGGCCGCAACCACCAGTGGTGTATCAGGGAGTAACTTCCAGGCAAAAACAATCAGGCACATACCACTACATCCACAAAATATTCAGCGTGACGCTCAGCATACTGCAACTCAGGAAAATCCACATGCTGCAATGCGGAGCGCAACAGCGCTTCAAAGTTGTCCGGCACCTCACGGTAAATTTCCATCCAGGTGATCAGTCCCTGCTTTAACTCTGGACGGCGCTGCAATGCCATTCCTGTCTGCTGCAGTTCAGGAGACAGGGCGCGCAGGCGTTGCTGTAGCAGAGCGACTTCTGCAATGACCGCACCGGACTTTGCTTCCGGCGTCTTAAAGTAAATATAGCAATCCATACTGATATCTCGCTTTGCCCTGAAGTTCAGCGCATCGTTAAGCTCAATCGCGCGTGACATCCACAATCGCGTAGGGCAGAGGCATCAGACTGATGACCGGGCCATTCGGGCTGCCTGCATGCAGTATGCCTGCCTCCTGATCTGCCAGCGTGGATTCGAATAAAATCAGACTGCTATCCGCGCCCGCATTTTCTGCATTCACAATGGTGCCGCAGGCTTGCTCAGGGTGGTCTGCGTGATACACATCCATGCCAGCCACCAGGTCCGTAGTCGCTACCTGTCCCAGTGCCATACGACGCTTTAATTTGCCCAGATACTGGCTGCGCGCCACGATTTCCTGGCCCGGATAGCAGCCTTTTCTGAAATTCACACCACCGACTAATTCGAAATTAATCATTTGCGGTACAAATTTTTCTTGCGTCGCCGCCTGTATATGCGGGATGCCAGCCAAGATATTACTCAGATACCAGTCACTCGAATTACAGACCGCCAATTGCGCTGATAACTGAGTCCAGGCCTGATCTGCCAGCGCGGCCGGGCATATCCAGATCAGGCGCAGCAAACCTTGCACGCCGTCCTGACGTATCAGAGTGCCAGCGGCATTGCTGCGCTGTTTACCATCTGCAGGCAATTCCGGAAACCAGCTTTGTACCGCAGCATGTGCCTGAGCTCCGCCAAGGGCGATACTGACATACTGCTCGTTGCAGTCAGCCAGTTTTGCTTTTGCGCGCAGTACAAACATTTGCAAACGCTTTTGGGTGCTGGCTTGTAGGTCACGCGCCATTTGCAGCATGATGCCTTGTTCGGTTTTCCAATACAAAACGCTGGCCAGCATACGACCCTTGGCGGTGCAGTAGGCTGCGCGGCGCACCGCATTTTGCGGCAAGCGTTCGACATCATTGCTGATCTGCCCGTGCAGGAAGCTGGCAGCATCGTCGCCGCTGATCAGTGTCAATCCCTGATCAGCCAGCAAGCTGACAAAGCCTTGCTGAAATGCGGGCTGATTCCAGGCAGGTGAATAGCCATGGAGACGGTTTTCTGAAAATGTTAACTGGTGGCGGGCAGCGAATTCTTGCGACATAGTGAAGCGTAACCTTATAAAACAATTCGATATAGGGCGATATATATCATAATTGATCAATTCGTGTATGACCGCGGGTTCCGCGCCCGCAGTGAAGCAATAAAATTTACAGCGATCCGCGCCGGATAAGCTCAACTTCGCATGCGACATGCGGTAAACTACGCGCCTTACAAAATCCCGTTCTGCCACCCCCTGTTTGAGACTGATAAGACTGATGAGACTGATCAAAAACCTGATCGTGCTGTGTTTTTTAATCGCTGCCAGTGCAGCCGGCGGCTTCTATTACTGGTCACAGCTGGGCATGGACATGGATGGCGCAAAAAAAGAATTCACGATACAACCCGGTAGCAGTGTGCGTGCTGCTGCACGTCAGATCGAGGCAGCAGGCGTACCAGCGCCTGCATTCTTATTCGAGGCATTGGCACGGTGGTCGGGCAAAGCTAACCGGCTCAAGGCTGGCTCTTATGAAATTGAATCAGGCAGCACGCCGCTCGCTTTGCTAGATAAGCTGGTACGCGGTGATTTTTCGCAAGCGAGCGTGGCCATTATAGAAGGCTGGACTTTTGCTCAGATGCGCAAGCTGATTGATGCGCATCCCGGCCTGCGACACGACACCAGTCAGTTGAGCGAAGCCGAACTGATTCGTAAGATCAATCCTGAACTCAGCTATGCCGAAGGCATGTTTTATCCGGATACCTATCTGTTTGCCAAAGGTAGCAGCGACTTACAGGTGTATCAGCAAGCCTATGCATTGCAAATGAAAAAGCTGGATGAAGCCTGGCAGGCGCGTGCCAACGGACTGCCTTATAAAAACAAGCAGGAAGCATTGATTATGGCTTCCATCATAGAGAAAGAAACCGGGCAGCAAGCTGAGCGGCCATTAATCGCTGCGGTGTTTGTCAATCGCCTTAAAACCGGCATGCTGTTACAGACAGATCCGACCGTGATCTACGGCATGGGCGCTAAGTATCAGGGTAAGATTTACAAAAAAGATTTGTTGACTGATACCCCCTACAACACTTATACACGGCCAGGTTTGCCACCCAGCCCGATTGCCTTGCCTGGGCTGGCATCCATCACGGCGGCTTTAAATCCGGCCAGCAGCGATGCACTGTATTTCGTGGCGCGTGGCGATGGGACCAGCCATTTTTCGACTAATCTGAGCGAACATAACCGCGCCGTAAATCAGTATCAACGTTAAGGAATAGAGTATGCGTGGAAAATTTATCAGCTTTGAAGGTATCGATGGCGCCGGAAAATCGACCCATATCCGCTATGTAGCGGACTACCTGCAGCAGCGCCTGCAAGCGCACGGTCATCAGGTGATTTGCAGTCGCGAACCTGGCGGCACACCGTTGGGCGAGCAATTGCGCGACATCCTGCTCAAACAAAGCATGCATCTGGAAACCGAAGCCTTGCTGATGTTTGCGGTCAGGCGTGAACATATCGCTGAAGTCATACAACCAGCACTGGAGCGCGGTGACTGGATAATTTCAGATCGCTTTACCGATGCCAGCTTTGCCTATCAGGGCGGAGGGCGTCATTTGTCACTCGAGAAGCTGAATCAACTGGAACAATGGGTGCATCCTGATCTGCAACCTGACATTACCTTGCTGTTTGATGTGCCCTTAGAAGTCGCGCGTGCCAGACTGGATGCAACACGTGAACTGGATAAGTTTGAACAGGAAAAAGCCCAGTTTTTTGCGGATACCAGAAATGAATACCTGCGTCGTGCCGCGCAATTCCCGCAGCGTTTCCGGATTATTGATTCCACCCGCAGTATTCCTGAGATTCAGCAAGAGTTAGCTGTTATCCTCGATCTGTTACTGCAGCAGGCAGAATAAGTCTATGAATCCTCTATACAGCTGGCAATCCGGCTCCTGGCAGTATTTTCAGGGCTTGCGGGATCGTTTGCCACATGCTTTCCTGCTCTATGGCCCGCAAGGCATAGGCAAAACCCGCTTCGCTGAGCAGATGGCGCAATCCCTGTTATGCGAAACGCCGGATAGTGCTGGCCACGCCTGCCAGCAATGCGCGTCCTGCGGCTGGTTTAGCCAGTACAGTCATCCGGATTACCGCCGTGTGCGTCCGGAATTGCTGGATGAAGAAGAGGCTGCTGCGCAAGATGTGGAAGCTGACAGCAATACCAAATCAGCGAAAGCCAGCAAAACGCCGTCCAAAGAAATCGTGATTCATCAAATCCGTGCCTTGTCGGATTTCATGAACATTTCGACCCACAGGCAGGGGCGGCGTGTGATTGTGCTTTACCCGGCGGAAGCTCTGAATATTCCAGCCGCCAATGCCTTACTGAAATCCTTAGAGGAACCAGCAAAAGACACCGTCTTTATTTTGGTTTGCCACAGTATTGATAAGCTGTTGCCGACTATCCTGTCGCGCTGCCACAAATTCCCTATGAGTTTGCCTGAGCACTCCCTGGCGCTGGACTGGCTCAAACAACAAGGCGTCGCCGACGCGGATGTCTGGCTTGCGCAACAAGGCGGTGCGCCGCTGGCAGCCATGGAGATGGCGCAGTCAGAAACCCGGGAAGCGATGCAGGATTTCCTGAATCACATTGCGCAACCGGGTAGCGATATGGCCTTAAAACTGGCCGATAAAATGCAGAAAATGGATGTGCCAACCACGATCGCATGGATGCAACGTTGGTTATATGACCTGTTTTCTTACAAACAGAGCGCCAGAATCCGGTATTATCCGCGTTATGAAAAAGAAATTGCTGGCCTGGCATTGCGCGTCAACACAGATCGTTTGATGCAAATGATCAAGGCTAACAATGAAAGACAAGCGATTGCCACTCATCCTTTGTCGCCTAAATTATTTCTCGAAGATATGTTGCTGGAATACGCAGCAGCCTTCGCTTAACATCAGGATATTCAGCTATGTCAGATATGTCGAATGATAGCGCCGCCGTCAGCGCACCTAACCGTCCTTCCGTTTTATCGCTCGCTATTAAGGAAAAGGCGGCTCTGTTTGCCGCTTACATGCCATTCCTCAAAAATGGTGGCATCTTCGTGCCGACGAATAAAAATTACCGTATTGGTGAGGAAATTTATCTGATTCTGACTTTGCTGGATGATCCGGCAAAATACCCTATCGCCGGTAAAGTCGCCTGGATCACACCAGCCGGAGCCGGAAACAATAAATCGCAAGGTATAGGTGTGCATTTCCCGCCGGATGAAACCGGTACCCGTATCCGTTTGCGCATAGAAGAAGCTTTAGGAGCGGCAGTACGCTCCAGCCGTGCCACCCACACCATTTGATGATGAAAGTAGTTTGATGAGTTCCGGTTTCCATTATCGTCTGGCCCAGGCCGATGATCTGCCAGCGATAGTCGCTATCTATAATTCCACCATTGCGTCCCGTGCGGTAACGGCGGATACCGAAGAAATTACAGTTGCTTCCCGTGAGAACTGGTTTGCTGAGCATACGCCGGACCGCAGACCCTTATGGGTGAGTGAGGAAAATGGTAAAATCACAGGCTGGCTTTCGTTTTCCAATTTTTATGGACGTCCGGCTTACTCCGGAACAGCGGAGCTGTCTATTTATCTGCATGAAGACGCGCGCGGCCGCGGTTTGGGGAAAAAATTCCTGCAACTGGCTATAGCGCACGCCCCAACGATTCAGGTTCATACCTTATTAGGCTTTATTTTTGGACATAATCAGGCTAGTCTGGAGTTATTTAAACGCTTTGGTTTCGACACCTGGGCCAACATGCCGCGCGTTGCCAATTTGGATGGCATAGAACGGGACTTACTGATACTGGGTAAGCGCATCGCCTGATCAGGTCCTCGACAGGCTACATCGCTGACGCTGTCCGGTTTCAGCAAACTTCAGCAAACAACGGCAATCTGCTTTGCAGCTTGCCTTTCATTTTTTATAGGAATACCAATCATGTTCAGCTATCGCCACGGCTTTCATGCTGGCAATCATGCCGACGTGTTAAAGCATTTTGTTCTGGTTCAGTTAATTCAATACCTGAATCAAAAAGACACCGCCTACACGTATATCGACACCCATGCCGGTGCCGGCTTGTATGCCTTAGACAGCGGCTATGCCACTAAAAATGCTGAATTCGAAACCGGTATTGGGCCACTGTGGGGTAAAACTGATTTACCGCCAGCCTTGGCAGAGTACATGAAGCTGATTAAGGACTTGAATCCCAGCGGCAAGCTGCGCTATTACCCGGGTTCGCCATTTTGTGCAGAGAAAATACTGCGTGAGCAAGACAGGCTGCGTCTGTTTGAATTGCATCCTAGCGAAATCAAAGTGCTCAGCGAGAATTTCCGTAAGCTGGACGCACATCAGGCAGAGCAGGGCAAGCGCCCAACCGTACGTGGCAAGCGGATTATCATTTCCGATACGGACGGTTTTGACAGCCTGAAAACCCTGCTGCCACCGCCATCACGTCGCGCATTGGTATTGATCGATCCACCTTACGAAGTCAAAGATGATTATCGTCGTGTCAAATCGGCCCTGGATGAGGCGGTCAAGCGCTTCCCAAGTGGTACCTATGCAGTCTGGTATCCGATTTTGCAGCGCATGGAATCGCGTGAACTGCCAGAAAAGCTGAAGCGGGTTGAGTGCAAGGAATGGCTGAATGTGAGTTTATCGATCAGCGGTCCGGCACCAGACGGCTTTGGCTTGCACAGCAGTGGTATGTTCATCCTGAATCCGCCGTGGACGCTGGTGGCAACATTAAAAGAAGTCATGCCTTACCTGGTAGCTGTACTGGGGAAAGACAAACAAGCTAAGTTTGAAATCCAAACCGGTACGCCATTAACCGGGCAAAATCCACGCTTCAAGAAGCCCGGAACCGTAGCCTGATTCCAGCACATACAAAACCGTAGCTTAAGCTGCGGTTTTTTTTTGCAATTTTTCGCTCAAATAATGCAAAAAGATGGCGACTTCATGAAACAGTTAATCTCGAAAGAAACAGTTGCTGCATTGCAAAATGAATAAAGATTGACCTTTCCGCACGGTCGTACAAAAATCTGCCATGAATTTAATTTAGTCTTTTCGCTCTAAAACCAACGAAACACTAACCAACCCGAATTCATACGAGGAGAACAGATGTCAGCCTACCCTAAGAGTCCTTTAATGGGTCAAATGATGGAAAAACCGATGCTGATTTCCAGCATTATTGAGCATGCTGACCGGTATTTTGGTACGAGTGAAATCGTCTCCCGACGGGTAGAGGGAGATATTCATCGCTATAACTATAGCCAATGTCATCAACGCAGTAAGCAACTGGCCAATGCATTGACTCAGCTTGGGGTGAAGCTCGGAGATCGCGTGGCGACTATCGCCTGGAATGGCTACCGCCACCTGGAGGCCTATTATGCAGTGTCGGGCTCAGGCGCTGTATTGCATACGATTAATCCACGCCTGCATCCCGAGCAAATCGTCTACATGATCAACCATGCGGAAGATCAGTACCTGTTTTTCGACATCACTTTCCTGCCCATCGTGGAAGGGATTGCAGCCCACTGCCCGGGTGTGAAGGGCTTCGTCATGATGTGCGACCGATCCCATATGCCCGCAGACAGCAAGCTCAGCAACTTACTGTGTTACGAAGAATTACTGGCGGCACAAAGCACAGATTTTGTATGGCCTTTGTTTGATGAAAATTCAGCCTCCAGCCTGTGTTACACCTCAGGCACAACCGGGCATCCCAAAGGCGCACTGTATTCTCACCGTTCAACTATCCTGCATTCCTATGCATCGGCATTGCCAGATGGGCTGAATGTGTCTGCCCGCGACACGGTATTGCCTGTCGTTCCTATGTTTCACGTCAATGCCTGGGGCTTGCCTTATTCGGCACCACTGACTGGTGCGAAACTGGTGTTTCCGGGACCGTTCCTGGATGGTAAGTCTCTGTATGAATTATTTGAACAAGAACAGGTTACTTTCTCTGCCGGTGTGCCCACCGTATGGTTAGGGCTGTTAAACCATGTGAGCCAACACGAGTTGCGTTTCTCCAGCTTTAAACGCACGGTCATCGGTGGCTCAGCCTGTCCTCCAGCCATGATGCACACCCTGCGCCATACCTATGGCGTTGAGGTCGTTCATGCGTGGGGAATGACAGAAATGTCGCCTTTGGGTACGGCCTGTACTTTACTTGCCAAACACACTGAGCTGCCAGAAAGTGAAAAAGAAGCGGTACTGACCAAGCAGGGCCATGTTCTGTACGGCGTAGAGATGAAAATAGTAGATGACGCAGGTAAGGAGTTGGCATGGGATGGCAAAACCTATGGCAACTTGCTGGTCAAAGGCCCCTGGATTATCAGTGCGTATTACAAAGGTGATGGCGGTGATGTGCTGCAAAATGGCTGGTTTGCCACCGGTGATGTGGCGACCATAGACGCAGATGGCTATATGCAAATTACCGATCGCAGCAAAGACGTGATCAAGTCAGGCGGCGAATGGATAGGCAGTATCGATCTGGAGAATGTGGCGATGGGGCATCCTGCGGTCATGCAGGCCGCTTGTATCGGTGTATTCCATCCTAAATGGGATGAGCGGCCGCTATTGCTGGTTGTGAAAAAGCAGGGCGCAGAAGTCACGCGAGAAGAACTTTTGCATTTCTTTGAAGGTAAAGTAGCCAAGTGGTGGATACCGGATGACATCGCCTTTATTGAAGCGCTGCCACTGGGTGCAACTGGCAAAATCCTGAAAAATAAACTGCGTGAGCAATTTAAAGAGCATCAGTTGCCGACCGTCTGATGTTATGTCGCCTCACTTCACAAGCAGTCCAGTCCGAAGTGAGGCTGTAGCGAGCAGACCTACTTTATAGCTGGCACATCGTCGGGCAATTCTTCCTGCAGGTATCCATACAGAGAGTAGTAACACAGTTTCATGCAAGGCTGTATCCGTCCTTATGTAGTCCCATCAGACCATCAATACCGGAGAGTGAGCATATGAAATGTAGCAAACGGGCAGTACACATCGCACTGGGCACACTGTTTTGCGCCAGTGCTTCCCTGAGCCAGGCGGAAACCATCAAAATCGCCTATATCGATCCTCTCTCTGGCCCATTTGCGCCAGTCGGACAAAATATCCTCAACTCGTTTCAGTATGTAGCCGACAAGGCAAATGCCGAAAAATGGGCGGGCGAACATAAGCTGGAGGTGGTTGGCTTCGACAATAAAGGCAGCCCGCAGGAATCCCTGAATGTACTGAAAACCGTGATAGACAAAGGCTTTCGCTATGTCACCCAGGGCAATGGATCTGGCGTTGGGATGGCCTTGCTGGACGCTATCAATAAACACAATGAGCGCAATCCCGGTAAAGAAATTGTTTACCTGAACCATGCCGCAGTCGATCCGGATATGACCAACAGCAAGTGCAGCTTCTGGCACTTCCGCTTTGATTCCAATTCCGACATGAAGATGGAAGCCCTGACCACCTATATGGCGGCAGATAAGAACATCAAAAAAATTTACATCATCGGCCAGAATTATTCCTTCGGCCAACAAGTCACACGTGCCGCCAAGGAATACCTGGCACGCAAACGTGCCGATATCCAGATAGTCGGTGACGATCTGCATCCTATCGGTCAGGTCAAGGATTTTGCCCCGTATATCGCCAAGATCAAAGCATCTGGCGCGGATACCGTCATCACTGGTAACTGGGGCGCAGATCTGGCGCTGCTGATTAAGGCCGCTAAAGACGCAGATCTGAAAGCGAACTTCTACACCTATTACGCGTCCACCACAGGCGTGCCGACAGCAATGGGCGCGGCCGGTATCGATCATGTGAAATATGTCGCCTATTGGAATCCGAATAATGAGACTTTCTCCGGTAAAGACATCGTGGAAGGATTCAAGGCTAAGTACAAAGACGACTATTATTCAATTGCGACTTATTCTGTGCTCTTAGGTCTGTCGAATGCGATGAAACAGGCTAAGTCCACTGATCCGGTTAAAGTCGCTTTCGCCCTGGAGGGACTGAGCTTCCGCAGCCTGAACGGTGAAGTCACCATGCGTAAAACCGACCATCAGTTGCAGCAGCCCCTGTATATCGCTACCTGGGTAAAAACCAATGGCAAAGACGTCAAATACGATCAGGAAAATACCGGGCTGGGCTGGAAAACCAATCAAAAAATCGACGCTTTCGTCGCTTCCCAGCCATCTTCCTGCCAGATGAAACGGCCATCGTAAGCAAATCTGAAAGAGAGCCGCACTGCGGTGCCGGCTCTCTTTTTTTGCCTGTATTTGTCTGAAATCTGCCATTCGCGAAAAGTTAAGTACGCATACCAGTGGTTGGAAAGGATGTGTTGTGGAATTTATTTTGATTAGCCTGCTCAATGGCGTCAGCTACGGGCTGCTGCTGTTCATGCTGTCGTCGGGCCTGACTTTGATTTTCAGCATGATGGGGGTGCTGAATTTTGCCCATGCCAGCTTCTACATGCTGGGTGCGTATTTCGCCTATATGCTGAGTAGTCGTTTCGGCTTTTGGCCTGCTTTTTTTCTGGCACCCTTACTGGTTGGTGTATTGGGCGCGCTGGTGGAAAAGTACGGTCTGCGCCATGTACATCGCTATGGCCATATTCCCGAACTGCTGTTCACCTTCGGTTTGTCTTATGTGATTGTGGAGCTGGTACAACTGATCTGGGGCAGATCCAATGTGCCCTATGCGATCCCGACTTCGCTGGAAGGTCCCTTATTCACCATTTACACCACCACTTTTCCAGTCTACCGTGGCTTTATGATGTTGGTTGCACTGGCGATGCTGCTCGCGATTTATCTCATGCTGACCAAAACCCGCATTGGTCTGGTGATACAGGCAGCGCTGACCCATCCTGACGCCGTTGAGGCGCTCGGGCACAATGTGCCGCGTGTATTTATGCTGGTATTTGGCGGCGGCTGTGCACTGGCCGGGCTGGCGGGTGTGGTGGGTGGCAATGCTTTTGTGACTGAGCCCGGGATGGCCGCCACACTGGGCAGTATTATCTTTGTGGTGGTCGTGGTCGGTGGCATGGGGTCGCTGGCCGGTGCTTTTGTCGCCTCACTGTTGATAGGCATCGTGCAGACATTTGCAGTCGCTATTGATTATTCGCTTGCCAGCGTTCTGCTCAAAGCTGGTGTGCCGCTGACGCCAGATTTGCCAGGCTATGCCTTAGCCCAGGTTACGATCTCTCAGGCAGCACCGGTCATGCCGTATTTGCTGTTGGTGTTAATACTGATCTTCAGGCCGCGCGGCTTGCTGGGTAACAGAGAGGGCTAAACGATGCTGACGACAATAAGATATAAGCCTTTGAATCTGGCGCGCTGGCTGATCTGGAGCAGTTTCGCGCTGCTGTTACTGGCCGCGCCTAAGCTGTTCACACATGGTGCTGCGCTCTCACTGCTGTCACAGATCGGCACCGTGATGATATTCGGTCTGTCCTTCAATATGTTACTGGGGCAGGGCGGCATGCTGTCTTTTGGACATGCGGTGTATTCCGGACTCGGCGCATTCTTCGCGATTCATGCCATGAACCTGGCCAGTGCCGGGCACATTCCGGTGCCGCTGCCCCTGATCCCCTTGATAGGTGGCCTGGCAGGGATGGCTTTCGGCATTTTGTTTGGTTATGTGACGACCAAAAAATCCGGCACCACTTTTTCCATGATCACGCTGGGTATGGTGGAACTGGTGTTTGCCTGCTCGCTGATGTTTCCTAAATTCTTCGGCGGAGAAGGCGGTGTTTCGTCTAACCGGGTGTATGGCGAAGCCTTATTCGGCATCAATTTCGGCCCCCAGATACAGGTCTACTACCTGATCGCGGTCTGGTTGTTTATGTCTACCGTCGCCATGTTTGCATTCACCCATACCCCGCTGGGACGTATCTGTAATGCAGTGCGCGACAATCCGGAGCGTGCCGAATTTGTCGGCTATAACACGCAGTGGGTACGTTATCTGACGCTGATTGTATCGGCATTTTTTGCAGGCGTATCCGGTGGTTTATCAGCGATTAATTTTGAAATTGTGACCGCTGAAAATGTCAGTGCCGTGCGCTCAGGTGCGGTGCTGCTGTTCACTTTCATCGGTGGTATAGGTTTTTTCTTTGGGCCGATGATAGGTGCAGTGATAGGCGTCTTCCTGACTGTGATGTTGTCCGATCTGACCAAGGCCTGGCAATTGTATCTTGGGCTGTTTTTCATACTGATCGTGATGTTTGCCCCTGGTGGCATCGCCAGCCTGATCATGTTGCAGTTACGTGTGATGGCACATGGCATGCTGCGCCGTATTGCCTTGCCTTTGCTTAAAGTCAGCCTGAGCTGTGTAGTCGCTTTTTGTGGCTTAGTCATGCTGATAGAAATGTTGTATCAGCGCTCGCTGGAGCAGGCTGCAGAACCGGTATTGCATTTGCTCGGCATGACGCTTTCTGTGCAAAGCTGGCAGGACTGGGCGATTGCCATGCTGGTCTTGCTGACCGGAGCGGCTGGTTTCTTTTTCTTCAGCAAACCCTATATGCAAGTCTGGAGCCTCATTAATACAGAGATAGAAGATAAAATCAGGAGGTCGCAGGCATGAGCTTCGCTTTGGAATTACAGGATGTCAGAAAAAGCTTTGGGCAAGCCGAAATTATCCGTGGTGCCAGTCTGCAGGTTCCGGCTGGCCAGAGGTTTGCCATCATCGGCCCGAATGGGGCAGGCAAATCGACTTTATTCAATCTGATTTCGGGGCGCTTTGGTATCAGTGGTGGCGATATACGCTTGAATGGTGAGAGCATCGCCAACCTCGCGCCATATCAAATCAACCGGCGCGGTCTGTCGCGCAGCTTTCAGATCACCAACATCTTTCACAGGCTCAGCGTATTTGAAAATCTGCGCTGTGCCGTTTTGTGGTCCTTAGGCTACCGTTATTCGTTTTGGCACCGCCTGAATGCCTTGAATAAGGTCAGTGATCAGGCCGAGCAAGTACTGGAAGAGATAGGCCTGAAACGCAGGCGCGACGTCATTGCCGGCTCGCTGACCTATGCGGAGCAACGTGCGCTGGAAATCGGCATCACAATTGCCGGTGGTGCACAAGTCATCCTGCTCGATGAACCTACCGCTGGTATGAGCCGCTCAGAGTCGGATGCGGCGGTCGAGCTGATACGTCGTGTCACAATTGGAAAAACGCTGCTCATGGTGGAGCACGATATGAGTGTGGTGTTCGGCCTGGCTGACCAGATTGCGGTAGTGGTGTATGGGCAGGTGATCGCTTGCGATACGCCACAGAATATCCGAAATAACCCTCAGGTAAAAGAAGCCTATCTGGGCGGCCACGCCCACACAGGAGAACAGGTATGAGCCATTTGCTTGAGCTCCGCGATGTAAATGCGTTTTACGGTAAAAGTCATGTGCTGCACGGCGTGAATCTGCATGTTGGCGCGGGTGAGATTGTCAGTTTACTCGGACGCAATGGCGTCGGACGCTCGACTACCGTTAAAGCAGCCATGGGCCTGGTGGATGCACGTGGTTCTGTGCTGTTTAAAGGCCAGCAGTTGTTAGGGCTGAAGGCATTTGAAATTGCCCATAAAGGCTTGGGCTATGTGCCGGAGAACCGCGATATTTTCCCTACCCTGACGGTAGAGCAAAATTTGCGCCTGGGTGAAAAATCGGGCAAAACCGCTTCTTCACGCTGGCAGATCGACGATATGTATCAGATGTTTCCGCGCTTGAAGGAACGCCAGCATACGCAGGCTGGCGTGATGTCAGGCGGTGAACAGCAAATGCTGACCTTGTGCCGTACCCTGATGGGTGATCCTGATCTGATTATGATCGATGAACCCACAGAAGGACTGGCACCGAAAATTGTTGATCTGGTGGCCGAATACCTGATGACCTTGCGGCAAAAAGGCATATCCGTCTTGCTGGTGGAGCAAAAGCTGGCAATTGCGCTCGATATATCGCAACGTGTGTATGTGATGGGGCATGGCAGCATTGTGTTTGAAGGCAGTCCGGCGGACTTAAAGCAAGATCAGCGCATACGTCAGGAATGGCTGGAAGTATGAAATGTAATTTCTGTATATTCATCGTCCGAAAATTTTTCATCCATTAAAAACAATAAATAATACGATCGTACTATTTTTAAGGTATAGTCAGGCTCAGACCGGAACAGGCTTTGCTGGCGCAATGCAAAATGCATCCAACACGAGTCGTAGAATGGCCGGCATTAAGATCTGAGCTAACACATCCAATCTATCCAACAAAGCTGAGGAAGAGACATGAGCGCTGAATATCAAGTACAGGGCAATCTGGCTGTCATTACCCTGAATAATCCACCGGTCAATGGTCTGGGTCACGCGACCCGCCAGGCCATCGTGCAAGGCATCGGCCGTGCGCAGGAAGATGCGACCGTCACCGCCATCATCATTACCGGCGCCGGAAAAGCATTTTCAGGTGGCGCGGATATCAAGGAATTCAATTCACCGAAAGCCTTTGCAGAGCCCAGCCTGCATACCGTGATCAGCGTACTGGAAGAAGCAGAAAAACCCGTCATCGCCGCGATCCACAGCGTGTGCATGGGTGGAGGACTGGAGCTGGCGCTGGGCTGTCATTACCGTATTGCGAGTCCGGGTGCGCAGATTGCACTGCCAGAAGTGAAGCTCGGCATCTTGCCTGGCGCCGGTGGCACGCAGCGCCTGCCACGTGTAGTCGGGCTTGAGACAGCGTTGAATATGATTGTTTCCGGCAATCCGGTGAACTCAGAAAAACTGGCGCAGACAGCGCTGTTTAATCAAATCGCCGAAGGGGATTTGATGACTGCCGCCACCGCATTTGCTAATCAGGTGGCTGCCGTCCGTCCTTTACCTAAAGTGCGCGATATCCGCATTGACTACCCTAACTACGAAGCTTTCCTGCAGTTTTCCCGAAACACCGTCAAAGCGATGTCTGGCCCATTCCCGGCGCCTCTGGCCTGCGTGGAGGCAGTCGCTGCAGCGGTCAGCAAGAAATTTGACGATGGCATACAGTTTGAACGCGAGTTATTCCTGAAGCTGGTACAAACCACAGAATCAAAAGCCTTGCGCCATGCGTTTTTCGCAGAACGCGCGGCCAGCAAGCTGCCGGATGTGCCAGACGACACGCCGGTACGCACCATTAAATCGGTGGCTGTGGTTGGCGCTGGCACCATGGGTGGCGGCATTGCGATGAATTTTGCAAATGCAGGCATTCCGGTACGCATCCTGGAAATGAAACAGGAAGCGCTGGACAAGGGCCTGGCGACTATCCGTAAGAATTACGAGAATACGCTCAAAAAAGGCAAACTGACGCAAGAGAAGTTTGAGCAGCGTGTGGCGCTGATCAGTGGCACGCTGGATTATCAGGAAATCGCCCAGGCAGACATCGTGATTGAAGCCGTATTTGAAGACATGTCGGTGAAGCAGCAAGTGTTTCAACAACTGGATGCGGTCATGAAGCCGGGAGCGATACTGGCGTCCAATACATCCACGCTGGATGTGGATCAGATCGCCGCTTTCACCCAGCGTCCTCAGGATGTGATCGGTACGCATTTCTTCAGCCCGGCCAATGTGATGAAGTTACTGGAAATCGTCAGAGGCAAACTGACCGCTAAAGACGTATTGGCAACGGTCATGGCTTTATCGAAAAAAATCCGCAAAACCGGCGTGGTATCCGGCGTCTGCGATGGTTTCATCGGTAATCGCATGATAGAACAGTACAGCCGTCAGGCCGGGTATTTGCTGGAAGAGGGCTGCACTCCTGAGCAAGTCGACAAGGCCGTTGAAAAACTCGGTTTCGCGATGGGCCCGTTCCGTATGGGTGATCTGGCTGGTAACGATATAGGCTGGTATATCCGCAAACGCCGTTATGTGGAGAAACCACATATCGTGTATTCGAAAACCGCTGATTTGCTGTGTGAAATGGGGCGCTTCGGTCAGAAAACCGGCGCTGGCTGGTATGACTATAAACCGGGTGACCGCAAGCCTTATCCATCGGCAGTGGTCAATGAGATGATCGTTAAACATTCATCCGATATCGGCGTAGAGCGCAGAAAAATCAGCGATCAGGAAATCACGGAGCGCCTGATTTATGCGCTGGTTAACGAAGCTGCCTATATCCTTGAAGAGGGCATCGCCAATCGTGCTTCCGATATCGACATGGTCTATCTGACGGGCTATGGCTTCCCGCTGCATACCGGCGGCCCTATGTTTTATGCCGACACTGTAGGTCTGAGTAATGTGGTGAGAGCGATGGAAAAATACGCCAAGGGTCGTCACGGCGAGGCCTGGAAACCCGCGCCGTTACTGGCTAAGCTCGCAGCAGAAGGTAAAACCTTTAACTAAAACAGAAGCTGAAACCGAGAACTGAGCCAGCTTCATCAGCTGATTCAACTCCTGGCCTCCTGCAGAACTGCAGGAGGCTTTTTTATGTGGCTGATTTATCTGCCAGGCAATATCTGAGCATTTCTGCTAGACTCTTCGCGCAATGCTGGCATCTGTTCTGTCGCTGTTTTGCGCAGGCAATCCAACACAATCCGGCTGCACAATCATGCCGCTATGCGCTTTAGCCGAATTTTACCCACATCGATTAATTCAACTTGCACTATGAACCTGAGTACTTATTTAGAACGCAGCGGCCTTCAGCAATATGCAGCGAATACGGAATTTGAACAACAAGTTGCGGCTTATGCTGCAGACCTGAATCTGACATTGGCGCACAGTGACGCAATCGATGTGCAATGGCAGTATCAGGTGCCAGAGTTAGGTGAGGGTGGTGCCTGTTCTTTGTTTGGGCAGTTAGCGGCGCAACCTTTTGATCTGGCCAGTGCACTGGGTGGCATCAATGCCCAAAATACACAGATGCTGCAAAAAGTGACTGCACTGGTTCAGTTTTATCAGGCCCGCAGTGCCAGCCACTGGTTTGGCGTGTACCGCAAGCACGAACGGGCAGCTGCGGATGCGGTGTTGATGAAGCTGGCCTACTTCGGCGCTGCGTCACGTGCAGAATTTCCACTGACGCCGGAATTTGCCGCGATCAGTAACAACAGCACCGTGGGTTTATCCGGGCGCGGCAGGATTATCAATGATGTTGCCAGCTATGTTGCTGGCGGCGGCGAATACTACACCTGTGACCCGAAAGTAAAAGCGGAAGCCTGCCTGCCTTTGCTCAATGAACAGGGCGCAGTAGTCGGGATTATCGACTCTGAAGCTTTTGAACAAAACCTGTTCAATGGACAAGAATTAGCCTTATTGCTGGCGGTGGTACTCGCATTGCCTGAAATACTGCAAGCCTGAGCCTGCTTGCCTGCGCCAATCAGCAGGCAGAATCAAATACTAAAGACGGGGAGTCCATGCTGGCTCCCCGTCTTTTTGCCATATGACACCCGCAAGCGATGTTATAATGCAAGGTTAAATCCCATTCGTAATTGCTTTGTATCCTACAGATCACGCGGCTCTATGCAGCGCCTGCTGGACGCAAATCAGTTCACTTTCTATTGCAAAAGGTTCTTCAGTGCTCTCAACAGCTAATATCACCATGCAGTTTGGCCCCAAGCCACTGTTTGAAAACATCTCAGTTAAGTTTGGCGAAGGCAATCGCTATGGTCTGATTGGCGCCAATGGCTGCGGCAAGTCCACTTTCATGAAAATCCTGGGTGGCGATCTGGAACAGTCCTCCGGTACCGTCATGCTGGATCAGAATGAGCGTCTGGGTAAGTTACGCCAGGATCAGTTTGCCTACGAAGAAATGCGCGTACTCGATGTGGTCATGATGGGGCATACCGAGATGTGGGCCGCAATGTCTGAACGCGATGCGATCTACGCGAATCCGGAAGCAACGGATGAAGACTACATGAAAGCGGCTGATCTGGAAGCCAAGTTTGCAGAATACGATGGCTATACGGCTGAAGCACGTGCCGGTGAGTTGCTGTTGGGCGTAGGCATACCGATTGATCAGCATCAGGGCCCTATGAGTGCAGTTGCCCCAGGTTGGAAGCTGCGTGTGTTGCTGGCTCAGGCGCTGTTCTCTAATCCTGACATTCTGCTGCTGGACGAACCAACCAATAACCTGGACATCAATACCATTCGCTGGCTGGAAGAAGTACTGAATCAGCGCAACTGCACCATGATCATCATTTCCCATGATCGCCACTTTCTGAATCAGGTATGTACCCACATGGCGGATATGGATTATGGCACGCTGAAAATTTATCCTGGCAATTACGATGACTACATGCTGGCATCGTCCCAGGCACGTGCGCAGCAATTGGCCAACAATGCGAAAGCCAAAGAGAAAGTGGCTGAATTGCAGGACTTCGTGCGTCGCTTCTCGGCTAACAAATCCAAGGCGCGTCAGGCTACTTCGCGCGCTAAACAGATCGATAAGATCAAGATCGAAGAATTCAAACCATCCAGCCGTCAGAATCCTTTCATCCGCTTTGACGGTGAAAAGAAATTGCATCGTCTGGCAGTAGAAGTCCAGGGCTTGACCAAAAAATACGATCGCACGCTGTTCAGCGGCTTTGATCTGATGGTGGAAGCCGGCGAAAAAGTCGCGATTATCGGTGCCAACGGCGCGGGTAAAACGACGCTGCTGCGCTGCATAGGCGGCACAGACATCGCAGGTCTGGAGGCAGATCATGGCGTGGCAAAATGGGCTGAAAACGCCAATGTGGGCTATATGCCTCAGGATCCTACCGAAGAATTCGCGGTCGATAAAAACCTGACTGACTGGATTGGCGAGTGGACGCAGGAAGGCGACGATGATCAGGCGGTACGCTCCATTCTTGGCCGTTTGCTGTTTGGTGGTGATGATGTGAAAAAATCGGTCAAAGTGCTGTCCGGTGGTGAAAAAGGACGCATGATGTACGGCAAGCTGATGCTTGGTCGTCACAATGTCTTGCTGATGGATGAACCGACCAATCATATGGATATGGAATCCATCGAGTCGCTCAACGTGGCTCTGGAAAAATATGCAGGCACACTGATTTTCGTATCGCATGACCGTGAATTTGTCTCCTCGTTGGCGACCCGCATTCTGGAAATCAAAGATAAAGAAATTATCGATTTCCAGGGCAGCTATGAAGAGTATCTGAACAGCCAGGGCATCGAGTCTTAATGGCTTAAGTTTCTGTCCTATACAAAAAAAGCCAGGTTCGCCTGGCTTTTTTTGTTTTGCATACGCGTGTACTTGACTGCTCAGTGCTCAGTCGGCGCAAACACACGCAAGCGATGGCCATCCGGATCCAGCGCTACAAAGGTATAGCCAAAATCCATCTGCGTCGGTGTTTGGGCAATCGCCAACCCGCGTGTGCACCAGCTCGCATACAGTTCATCCACTTCCTGATCGCTGCCCAGTGCAAACGCTAATTCACCGCCAAGCCCGTGCGCAGGCACCGATGGCTCTACAGTATGGCGACTCCATAAGCCCAGCATCATGCCGAAAGAAAGCGCAAATAGCGCAAAAGTAGGGGAGGATTCTAAGGGAGACTTGCCCAATAAATCCGCGTAGAAACGGGCGCTGGTTTCCGGGCTGTTGACGTACAAAAGAATGAAGTTAGGATCGGTCATAAAATGCCTCCGCAGTGTTACAGACGAGTGGTGAATAAAAAGGTACGGGTTTCTGGCCCGGTACTCAGCATCATAAGACTGGCTACTGTCAGTTTCTGTCAGTAGCCTTAGCTCCACCTGCAGCTGACTACGGCGCCATCTCTGCCTGATTCCATCCTACCGACTCTTAATGTGCCTCAGGCTTGTTTTCCAGCGGCAAAAACATTACTTGCAGTACACGCGAATCTTGCGCCAGTGCCTGGTATTCGGCAGCGATGTAGCTCGCGTCCAATGCGATCTCGCCATATAGAGGATTGACAAACACGCGCCTGGCATTTGGACGGGAACTGATGAACGTTTCATAGTCCACACCATCTTTGAGTACAAAACGAAGTCCGGACTGGTAGAAATCCAATTGGCCGCTGGCAGTATCTCGTAAAACCAGAATGGTTTGATTTACATTGTCTTGATTGACTTGGCGCGTTCCCAGCACCTGCCAGGATTGACCTTCGATCAGAACTGGCTTGCTTTCGCTTAAGCGTCGGTCTAATTGTGGTTCATGTTGATTGATTGCTGCCTTCGGCTTCAGCTCAGAATTGCTTGCTGACGACAAGGTGGCATTTGCCATCGCTGCTATCCCCGACGTAGAGATAGCAGCGGGTACGGAGCCAGCATTATCCGTGTATGACGTGCCAGCGATTGGCGCATCAGACAGGCGCAAGCTGATCAGCGTAATAAACAGAATAGAAAACAGGATGAATGCGATTTTTTTCATAGAGAATGTTTCTTCAATTATTGATCACCAGCCGCACACTACTTGTCGGGCATAGCGCAGAAAATACAATTAAGGATGTCACGGCACATCACCAACCTGAACTTGCACAGCGCAATGTGTGCAAGTCGGGTGAGTATCTGTTACAAGGCTGCACAAGCAAACTGCTGTCCGCCTTCGCTTCAAAACGATATGCTGGTGCAGTGGCCAGCCTTACATACTGAAAGAAGTGAGTTTAGGCGTGAAGTTCAAATCTCTGGATTGAGTTGAGAAATCAATAACAGTTACCTTAAAGGTGGCATTCAATTTTTCGCCATAAAATGCATTCGTATGGAAACGGAACTTTTTCTTTCCGCCTTCCGCGATAGGGAACTGTTTTCCACCTACATACCAAGAACTAAAGGCGGGCATGACGATAGATTTTGTGCCGGTGGCTGTATTTTCTATCACGAATTGCAGTTGACCAGGATTCAGATCTCCATCGGATTCATTGCTCAGCGTTAAGTCCAGGCGTATAGCGCCGGTCACGGCATCTGTCGTGGAAAATTTCACTTTAGCAACATGCATGCCCACCTTATCTACTTCTACCAGTTGTGCAGCTTTACCCGTGGCTTCCAAGGGAGCAGCGCGTCGACCACTTGGTGCGGTATAGTTACTAGCCATGCGCACTGCAGCATCAGCATCTACCATGCCAAAGCCATAACGATTCTGAAAGTGAAAACCTGCGCCATTTACACTCCAAGGGAAGTCTAAAGGCCAGGAAAATCTGCTGCCAAATGGTGTGAAATGCACTTTTCTCGCACCGCTGGCAATATCATCGTCGACCTTCTTAGCAGTTTTTGCCAGGATATAGCCAATATCTTGCGCAGTCAGTTTAGGGTTGGCCTCTAACATCAATGCAGCTACACCTGCCACACTGGGCGTGGCTGCAGAAGTGCCGTTCATGCGTCCGGTGTAGTTACAACCAGGATCCTTGGAATCTTCGGCGTTGAAGAAATCAGCCACCAATTTGCCCAAAGTACCAGCTTTGAATCTCGCAAGTAAATTGTTCTTATTGTTGACACTGTTTTTACCACTGGCGCAAGTGCTGTTATCGGTGGTAATCATGGCGGCTTCTTCCGTGCCGTATTCACCACCGAAACCACTTACCCAATTGGCTGCACCGCTGGACGAATACGAAGCAGCTTTGCCTGTATTGTGCATGGCGGCAATATTGTAAAAATAGGGTTTGAAACCAGACTCGTGATTCAGATTGCCGCAGCTCATGCCCTTCATATTCGAAAATACGCCACCTATAATGCTACGATCCGCATTTAAGCTGACTTCGCAATTGACATCCATTCTGCTACCGTCTGGTAATGAAGCTTTCCTGATATCGGTATAGGCATTGCCTGATGACTGAAAGTAGACGGCCCCCAAGCCACCGCGTAGATTTGTTGTTCCCCATTTCGCTGAAACGGTCGCTGGTGCAATTTCGCTCACGGTCGCGGGTGCGGCATAGCCGCTTCCGGCACTAAAGTTAAAAATCGCCGTATTATCGGCGCGCGCGCCAAACGTATTCACAATGGCGTTCTTCTTATCTGCGAGGGTATGCGCGCCAAATGCCAGATAGTACATATTGCTTTGGCTGATACGCGGATTATTGTTGGCACTTAAGATGTTGTAACCAACCAGTGAGGCAAACGGTGCGATACCGCGTGAACCTTCACCATTCCAGCCGCGCGCCGCCGCAATTCCGCCTACGGCAGTACCATGGTCACTGACATCAGAATATTTTATTGGGCTAGGGTCGTCGTCATTGTCTCTGAAATTCCAGGATTTGCCAGGCACAACATTGGCCATTAAGTCGTCATGATCAATTTCTAATCCGCTGTCGACGATGGCGATTTGCACGCCCTTGCCGGTACAGCCCTTACCGTTTTTATGGACGTTTTCCACATTCGCATCGATGCCGGCCACACCGTTGTTTTTGAAAGCGGAAACAAGTTGCGATGCACCAGTATTTTTGAGCGCCCAAGTATTTTCGTAAAACGGATCATCCTCTCCGAGGTAATTGGTCACACCACCGGCATAGCAATTTTTCAGTGGCGATCCTGATCCTGGTGGCGTTTCTATGATTGAGGAGTTGGCTGGAGCTAATGCAGCGAGCGATGTGCTGGATGCAGCTGAAGCTGTTGACACAGCGAGTGGTGCATCTGCAGCTTGGGCTTCAGCAAATGGATCGTCTGATGCGGATGCTGCAGTACGCTTATTATTTTGTGCGCTCAGGTCAAGACTACCGTCACCGCATGCACACAGCATGGCAGCCAGCGCCATTGTAGACAGCATGCCAAGCGCATTGCTTTTTTTGGCAGCGTTAGCAAAATGAGTTGATGTAGAAGTGTTTGCTTGATTGAATTTGCTATCTGAATAAAACATGTACTGGAATTCCTAAAATATAGTTGGTAGTCATTAGGACTTTCGCAAACACGCACTGCGCTGCTTGTCGATAATTTTCCGCTACATCGCCTTGTATTAAAGGAGCTGTTACCTGCGACATTGATTTCGAGGCTGGACGATTTTGCGGAAGTCCTAGTGTTTGCATTGATTTTTTTTGCTATGCAGCGATGTTATTGCACTGCAATTTTGTCGCTGTCATCATCGATAATGAGATCTGCAATGATGGGATAGCTGTCGAAGAGCAAGGCTGCGGAAAGCTTGGCAGTATTGATGACTGGATTTTGTAGCGTGTAAATTTTCAATTTATTTCCTTTGTGTTTGTGGTTTTCAACAAAGGACAGACGCAGTCGGATAAATGTTGCTGCACGATCTTGAGGAATAACAATGATCGATCACATCTAACCGGTAACCCCGCTACCATAATCTTTTCAGACATTAGGCCGGAGGCTTTGCGTCCCTGCTTTTCAGCAAGTTTGCCCAGGCCGAAGTATCAGTCGCCAACAATTCATCGTCAAGTTGAAAAGATCGCTTTTTAAGAATCTTTAACCATTCGTAAGTACTTGATTATTAATAGTAAATATCTTCTTCAAAGTAAATTTCAATTTCATATGTATAAGGCATAACTGATTAAGTTTTAAGCAAATCAATGCGGCATCATTTAAGGAAATATAGTTTCCGAGTTGGTGCAATATGGATTGGCAAGGATAATTTTATTTGCCTAAACCTAAAATTGACTTGTTCGTGATGGACTAAGCAATACGTCCATTCTTTAACGGCGAATTAGCTCAGTGCAAAGCCGGGATAGGCATTCAAATTGCGTTAAATTGCTCTGAAGGAGACGTACAAATTTCTTAGAGCACAAATTGCTGCGCAGCTATTGATCTGTTTATGCCTGCCACATCAGGCAATATTTTTCTTGGGGGAGTGATTTTGTGCAACGGGTGACTTTGCAATACATGGCCACCGTTGTAGAGAAATGATGCAGGATGTAAAGCGTTTTCAGGGCAAGCAATGCACCAAAAAGGAATTGTTCAATATACCGCCAGCCTTAGCTTACTGCTCTGGCATGCCTTCGTTTATACCTTCATTTTCGCGCCAATCCTTGAGCAATGCCTGGCGCCTCCTCGGATAGTGCTGATCCGTAAGCAGTAGCGATACAATGCGATCGGTGCGGAAATGCCGAAAATCCTCGCGCGCTTCACACCAGGCAACCAGGACTTGCACATTATCGAAATAGCCGAGTGCAAAAGGCCATATGGTGCGCTGCGAGGGCTTGCCTTTGAGGTCGCAATAGCGCATCTCTAATTTTCGCTCGGAGCGAATGGCTTGGCGGATTTGTCGCAGTTCAGCGTCTCCGCCATGACTGGCAGTCTTGGGGCCAATCAGCAAAGTAGAAGCGTCCAGGGTATGCCTGAGCTCATTGGGTAAAACTGCCGCAATTTTGGCGAGCGCGCTTTGCGCTGCGGAGCCTAGCTGCTGATCAGTACCTTGAGCGACCCAGCGCGACCCCAGCACCAAGGCCTCTATTTCTTCTTCTGAAAACATCAGGGGAGGAAGCATAAAGCCGGGCCGCATTAGATAACCCAGCCCCGGTTCCCCCTCAATATGCGCACCTTGTTGCTGCAGCGTGGCGATATCGCGATACAAAGTGCGCAGACTGATACCAAGTTCGGATGCCAGTGCAGCACCAGTCACCGCAAAGCGGTGACTGCGCAAAATTTGAATCAGATCAAGAAGGCGTTGGGCGCGCGACATGAGGTTGTTAGTTGCTTAGGGCGACAGACATAGTCTGGATGAGAAATTAATCATCGTCCAGTACAGTGACCCCTTGGATTTGCCGTCCCTGATAGAGCAGAATATCCAGCTGGTCGCGCAAGTTTCGTGCAAAATCACGCCCCTTGGCCTTCATCACAGCTTCCAGAAAAGGAATACGTAAGTGCTCAAAGTCGTCCAGATTACCGGCGCGCTCTACCTTGAGCTGCAAGGCAAAGCCGCGAAAGCCCAGATTTGCCTTGATCGTTTCATTGAAAAACCGGTATACCGCCTGGAATTGCTCAGCACCGGACAATTCCGGCAACGGGACATCTGAGACAGAAGTCAATGCTGCGGAATGATCAGCCTGTCCCTGCGGATGCTGAATAGGCTCAGGCGCGTCCTGCGTAGTTGGAGCGGCAAACTCAGCTTCAGCGCTGTCTATTAGCGGGGCAATGAAATCCCCATCGATCAATTCCTGTACGCTATTTTCATCCAGACCCAAAGCCTGAACTTTGCGCAATAATTCAGCTGCACTTTGTTTACCATCCACCATCACCAACAGCGTACGTAAACGGTTTTGTAACTGGAATTGCCTGGTTGCGATTTCTTGTCGCCCTTTATCAGTTTTATCGTAAATACTGGCAAACATACTACTGCGTCTCCATCAGTTTTTCATTCAAACAAATGCTGAATGATAATTTCTGGAAAGCATACCCGAGAGCAATGCATTTGGCTATCAATCCCGGGAGATAGCGCGTGTTTAGCGCGAAAGGATCACTGTTTCTTCATATAGATCACCGATCCGGGCTGATGCTTGACGGATAGATCGGTCGCAGCTGGTGTGCTGCCTGAGGAAGATGCGCAGCCGCCGCAGCCGGATGAGCAGCTGTCACCACATGTGCGGGACAGCGCACGAAAACGGCTTGCCAGTGCTGGAGATGTCACCTGCAGACGCAAGTGCAAACGAGTCGCCCATGGCCCTGGCAACCACTTCAGTAATAAATACGCGGCAGCCAGAAAAACCAGAGTAATCGTAATAATGGTCTGCAGCATATCAGCTTCCCAATAAATAACGCGACACCTGATAAGTGATAAATGAAGCGGTGTATGCCAGACCGAACAGGTAAGCCGCCATCAGCAGTGGATAGCGCAGAGTATTCGTCTCACGTCTGACCACGCTCAGGGTCGCGATACATTGCGGTGCAAACACGTACCAGGCCAATAAAGACAATGCGGTTGGCAAGCTCCAGGATTGGGCGATCAGCGGTTCCAGTGAGTGTGCCAGTTCATCGCCGTTCTGTGATAACGCATACACTGTACCCAGGGCTGCGACCGCAACTTCACGCGCCGCCAGTCCTGGAACCAGCGCAATACAAATTTGCCAGTTAAAACCGATAGGCGCAAACACCACTTCCAGCATACGTCCCAGATAGCCGGCAATACTGTAGTAAATCGCAGGCTGAGTGGCATTTTCCGGTGCACCGGGGAAGCTGCTCAGGAACCACAGCAAGACCATCAGGGAAAGAATGATAGTCCCGACACGGGTGGTGAAAATCTTCACGCGTTCCCATAATCCCAGTAAAAGATTGCGGCCATTTGGCAGGCGGTAGTCAGGCAATTCCAGCATCAGCGGATGCTTTTCTGAGCTACCCCATTTTTTCTTGAATACCAGTGCCACTAACATTGCCGAAACGATCCCTGCCAGATAAAGCGCAAACAACACCAGGCCTTGCAGACTGAGCACGCCCAACACTTCTCGCTCAGGGATGAAGGCGGCAATGATTAAGGCATACACCGGCAGACGGGCAGAGCAGGTCATCAGCGGTGCAATCATGATCGTGACCAGACGATCACGCGGGTTTTGTATGGTACGGGTCGCCATCACGCCCGGAATGGCGCAGGCAAAACTGGATAACAGGGGAATAAAGGCGCGGCCAGACAAACCAACTTTGCCCATCACTCTGTCCAATAAAAACGCAGCACGTGGCAAGTAACCGGAATCTTCCATTACCAGGATGAAGAAGAACAGGATGATAATTTGCGGCAAAAACACCAGCACGCTACCGGCACCGCCGATCACACCCTTGACCAGCAAACCCTGCAACATGCCTTCAGGCATATGGGTTTCTACCAGCGTACCAAAAGCTTCCATGCTGGACTTGATGAATTCCATAGGAATCTGGGCCCAGGCAAATACGGCCTGGAATACCAGGAACATCAGCAGCGCGAAAATAAAGGGGCCGATTACGGGATTTAATACCCACTGATCGATGCGGAAACTGAGCCTGTGCAATTCTGCCTGTTGCGCGGCTGGGCTGCGCACGCATTTATCGAGCACTGCATTGACTTGCGCCTGAATAGCCTCCGGCGTCTGCTTGTCCAATGCCAGCGGCAAGTCGCGTTGGACAATGCTAAGCTGTTGCGCCAAAACTTCGAGTTCACCAAGCAAACTATCTATGCCATGACTATCAACTGCGACTGTTTCCACGACTGGGATGCCAAGCTCTGTTTGCAGGCCAGCCACATCAATTTCCAGGTGGTGGCGGCGCGCCACGTCCATCATGTTGACAGCCAGTATGCAAGGCAGATTCAGGCTTTTTAATTCAAATACCAAACGCAAGCCGCGCTTGAGATTGCTGGCATCAACCACGCACAGTACCGCATCCGGCAACGCTTCATTGGCGCGCTGCCCGGTAATGACTTCTTCGGTGATTTTTTCGTCCGGCGTAATCGCATGCAGACTGTAAGTGCCAGGTAAATCCAAGACCTGCCAGTGGCGACCGGAAGGAGAAGTAAACTTACCTTCTTTTCTTTCTATGGTGACACCAGCGTAATTGGCGACCTTTTGGCGTGCGCCAGTCAGGCGGTTAAATAATGCAGTTTTCCCACAGTTGGGATTTCCTACCAGGGCAATACGGGGTGAGGCGAGGGTGGAACTTGTCATTAGCAGCTACCAGGCAGAGCTACACCTATCAGTGCAGCTTCAAAATGTCGTAAAGCAAAAGTGGATTGACCAACCCGAACCGCCAGCGGCTCACCACCAAAATATCCCTTGTGCAAGATCTGCACCGTTTCACCACTGACAAAACCCAGCTCTTTCAAGCGGCGGGCAATTTCAGTATGGCTTCCAGGCTGATCATGCTGCTGACTGCTGACATCGGTCACAACCGCCTGGGTACCAACACGCAAGCGGTCCAGCGTAGTGGGGACGCCGTTCAAAAAAGCTTTCATAGAGAGCCATTCCAAAGTAGGGTGAGGGAAGCGGATAAAAACTTGATTGCTGTGCGAACAATAAACAACAGACTTTACGCAGACATAACAAATTACTGGTCTTTTCCACTTCTAAATGATAATGAGAATATATCTCAATATCACTCAGTGTACAACACTTCTATATCGCAGGTTAAAAATGCAGGCCTCATCGCTGGGACAAATGATCTGCATCAATAAAAAGGCGCTGCATAGCATCAGGCTGCTTTATTTGCCTTGATGGGTGGCTGCGAGTCTGGCTGCTGCAACTGCCATTTCTCTTTGCATTTCCTGCGTCAGCTTCAGCAGGCTGGCTTCGTACTGACGTCTTTCTACTTCATGCAATTCACGCATTTCCTGTTGTTCTTGCTCTAATTTACGACATTGTTTTTCTTGCTGTGCATGCATGTGGCGTGTTATTTGCAGCTCGTCATGCAATTGCTGGCGTTTTTGCTCGCTGAACGCCGTCTTTTCCGCCATTCCAGCCAATTCCTGATCGCGCAACCTGATCGTAAACTGCAACTCTTGCAGGCTGAGCTTGTCTTGTTCTGCGCTGAGTTTTAGTTGCTGATGGCTATTCAATAGTGCTTCATACAATTGCATCAGACTCGATTGCTCAGAGCTTTGACGCGCAAATTGCTCTTGCAATGCCTGCAGTTGCTGGTGGGCATGCTGCAGCTGCACTTCTAAATGTGATGACCTGGCCTCAAAGCTTGCTCTTTCTTCCTGGCGCTGAGTCAGTGCTGCTTGCTGCAAATGCTCGAATTGCCTGAGTTGCTGCGTATTTTGCTGCTTCAATTCAGTCACTTGCTGTTCCTTGTCAGTGAAACGCTGCAATAGCGCCTGATGCTCAGCCTGTAGCTGTTGCAATGACTGCGACAGATGCGTGCATTGCCTTTCTGCATCTCTAGTCGACTGTCGCCATTCCGCCAGCTCTGAGCGAAATTGTTCAGCTGCTGCATGCAATTGCTGTTGCTCGGTCTGCCATGTGGCGCGTTGCGACGCAAAGTCCGCTTCTTTCTCTGCAAATTCCGCCTCTTGCGCCTGCATATTCAGCGCTGCGTCTTCTTGTAACGTTGCATACAAGGCTTTGACCTGATTCAGCAAGCCCTCGGGCAGGCTGGCTTGCTGCAAGCGTGCTTCGCCTTCCTGGCTTTCTTTCCATTGCTTCAGATAGGGCGCAATCGTGCTTTTGCTGCCGGTATCACCCATGGCTTTTCGCACATTGTCGACCGTCACCGTTTTTCCCGTCGCCAGCAATTCGGTCGCTGCGCGGACTACATCTGAATACAGTATGCCAGCTCTAGCCATGATATCCTCGAATAAAATGTGTTATTACGTAATACGTAATAGTACATTAATTATCTATAAAAATTCAATTTATAGAAACAAAATATAAGATTCGATAATGTATATTATCGTGTGTTATAATCGAATAAGAGGCAAATTCAGGTGTAACGCCTGGCTGCAGAAAAACAAAACCCCATGTTCGGAATTTTCGCCACAAAATGAAGCTCACGCCGCAATCAAACCAGGAAAATGCCATCCTTCCCGAGGAGAAAGCGGGTATAACGATCGCAAATGGCAGGGCAGGGGAGTTGGCTTTGCGTCAGGCGGCTTATATTCAGGCAGCCAGTTCAGACAACACCAGGCGTACCTATCAGTCTGCGGTGCGTCACTTCTTGAAGTGGGGCGGCGTATTGCCTGCGAGTGAAGATCAAATTCGAAATTACCTGCTTGCGCATGCTGAACAGCTGAATCCACGGACCCTGGCATTACGATTGACGGCACTTTCGCAATGGCATCACCATCAAGGCTTCGCCGATCCGACCGCGCATAGCGGGCTACGCAAATTACTGACCGGCATACAGCGCGTCAGCGGCAAGCCCAAAAAGAAAGCCAAGGCCTTAGAGCTGGAGCAATTAGAGGTGCTGGTCACTTATCTGGACAGCCGGGATGAACTCAGCGCGCGGCGTGACAGCGCTTTGTTGCAGCTCGGCTTTTTCGGCGGCTTCCGGCGTTCTGAGCTGGTGAGTTTGCGAGTCGAACACATACAGTGGGAAAAAGCCGGTATACGCATCTTGCTACCACGCTCTAAGACTGATCAAAGTGGGGAGGGGATAAGCAAAGCCATCCCTTACGGTGAACATATCTGTTGCGCTGCGCGCGCTTTGAAAGTCTGGCTGGCCGCCGCGGGTATTACGCAAGGCCTGATTTTTCGCGGCATTAATCAATGGCAGCAAGTCGCAACAGCAGGCCTGCATCCAGCCAGCATGAATACTATCTTAAAAAAACATGCGGCCAATTGCGGTCTGGGCGAGACAACAGGCTTCAGCAGTCACAGTCTGCGACGCGGCATGGCGACCAGCGCTTATCGTGCCGGCGCCAGTTTCCGCGACATCAAACGCCAGGGTGGCTGGCGTTTTGATGGCACGGTACATGGTTATATCGAAGAGGCGGATTTGTTTGAAGAAAATGCGATGAAGACTTTACTCAGCAAATCAGGCGCAGGGAAGGCTGGTAACAACAAATAAGTGCTACTTCGAGCGGCTGTTCGGAATTTTTGATTTTTTCCAAAGCTTTTCTGACTCAGCCTGGCAAACGATCAGAGTAGAAAATCCCTTTGAGCCGCTTTCTGAAAATCGCCATCAGCAATGCCAGGCCGAAAAAGACCATATTAAAACCGAGTATCTTACTGCCGCCATAATCCACAAATGGCACGGAATTCGATGGCATGGTAGCAGCGTTCAATCCGCGGTCATAGCTGGCACCGATCACATGACCCTGATTATTGATGGCATTCGTCAGATACAGGCTTTTCCCGCTAGGATGCAAAATCATCTTATTGTCACGCCAGACAAAAGCGAGGCGCATATCCGGCACGTCGACGATACCAACCACATGGCCCTGATTATTGATGCCGGTCGCAAAGCTGTCCCCAAATCCGATTTTTGCACCCAGATCTACCATGCGTGTGCCATCGTGGATGAAAGCATGCCAGCGCCTGTCTTTGGTTTCGGAAGAACCGACGACTACGCCATGGTCGTTCAGTGCGGTGGCGGTGCTGAGTTTTCCGCCCAGGGTGCCCAGATCGCGCATACCTGTCGCTTCATCATACAGAAACGCATGGCGGTAACCCTCGCTATCCATCGCGGTACCGACAACCTGATCACGCGCATTGATGCTGCTGGCGTAACTGACTTTACCGCCCAGGGTGCCCAGATCTTGTACCGCTTTACCATCTTTCTGAATAAACGCATGCCAGTCGCCATCTGGTGTATCAGAAAAACCGACTGCAGTACCGCTGTTATTCAAGGCAGCGCCATAGCTGTGGCGACCGCCAAGGCTGGCAATTTCACGCCTGCCGTTGGCATTACTGTATATAAATGCGCGCCAAATTCCATCGCGCTTAGCCGAACCGATGATTTCGCCTTTTTCATTGATACGTTTGGCTTCACTTTCAGACTCGCCATCGCCTTCCAGGCGCGTCAGTTTGCCTTTATCGAGAACGACTGCATGTGAAATGCCGTTTTTTTCCTTGATCACCGCAGCTACCTGACCGGAAGCATTCATGTCATAGGCGATAGATTCGCCATAGAGCTTGCGTTGTATGCCTAGGGAATGTGTCGTTGCCTGAGATTCGATGCACAGTGCGCTAAGCATCAAAGTGAGCAAGGCAGAGCGGTAAGAATAGCGGTAAGAATAGCAGCGCATAACATCATCCTAAGACAGTTAAGGTGAATTGCTTCGCGCCAAATGATTTGGCAGTTTTACAAATATACTGCGTTTTAATTTAATGGCAAGATATTGTCACACTGCAGTTGCCGGGATCTGACACATGTTTAAGCATCTCAGACCGCCAGATGGCGTTTGACCTCATCGCTATCCATTATCTGTTGCGAACCTGAGGCAACTACCTCTCCACGCGACAACACCACAAAATGATCGGCCAGCTCACGCGCAAAATCAAAGTATTGTTCGCACAGAATAATGCCCATCTCTCCACGCTCGCGCAGCAAGCGAATCACGCGCGCAATGTCTTTAATGATGGAGGGCTGTATGCCCTCGGTGGGTTCATCAAAAATAATCAGTTTAGGCTCGGCAAGCAGGGCGCGCGCAATCGCAAGCTGCTGTTGCTGACCGCCCGATAAATCGCCGCCGCGCCGGTGCAGCATCTCCTTGAGTACCGGGAATAATTCATACACTTCTGCTTTGATGGTTTTCGCACGCGCAGCAGGCAGCGTCGCCATGCCCATCAGCAGATTTTCTTCAACGCTTAAACGGGCAAAAATATCCCGGCCTTGCGGTACATATGCGATGCCGGCCTGGGCGCGCTGATGCGGAGCCAGATGTAATATCGACTTTCCCTGAAACAGAATGTCGCCGCCGGACGCAGGCAGCACGCCCATCAGGCATTTCAACAGCGTGGTTTTTCCTACCCCATTGCGTCCCAGCAGGGTCAGACATTCACCGCGCTGTACCGATAGCGAAATCCCGCGCAGTGTATGGCTGGAGCCATAGTGTTGATGCAGTTGTTTTACTTCCAGCATAATTTTTCCATGAAAATGATTCGTCTGAGGCTGCTATCTTTGTCCGTCCCCGATTTATCCGAGGCGCGACAGTTCATCGACCAAGATACACTTCGATGACTCTGTCATCCGATTGCACCTGCTGCATGCTGCCCTGGGCCAGCACAGCCCCTTCATGCAGCACTGTGACTATGCCTTGCTGTGCAATCTCAGCCACGAAACCCATGTCATGCTCGACCACCATAATGGAATGCTTGCCCCGGAGTTCATTGAGCAATTCGGCAGTTCTGGCGGTTTCAGCATCTGACATACCCGCCACCGGTTCATCGAGCAGTATCAGCTGGGGCTCCTGTATCAATAACATACCGATCTCCAGCCACTGCTTTTGTCCATGCGACAGCAAGCCTGCCGGTCTGGACTCCTGTCCGGTCAAGCGAATCAACTGCAAGATGGCAGCAATTTTGTCGCGCTGCTCACTGTTAAGCCGCGCGAACAGGGTAGTGCCGACCCGTTTATCCATCTTCATCGCCAGTTCCAGATTCTCAAACACGGAATGTTGTTCAAACACGGTAGGGCGTTGAAATTTTCTGCCTATCCCGGCATGGGCGATTTCGACTTCTGTCATGCGGGTCAGATCCAGGCTTTGCCCGAAGTAGGCTGTACCGGAGCTGGGCCGGGTTTTGCCTGTGATGACGTCCATCATGGTGGTTTTTCCGGCGCCATTAGGGCCGATAATGCAGCGCAATTCACCAACTGAAATATCCAGATTCAAATGATTGATGGCTTTAAAGCCGTCAAATGAGACAACCACATCTTCCAGATACAGAATGGCGCCATGGCGGGTGTCGACACCTTCAGGTCTGACCCGGCCATACGACACGCCCTGATCGCCAACCGCTGACACATACTGCGCTCCCGGGCGCAAGATGCCACTCATCACATAGCTCATGCGGTCTCCTTAGATTTTTTGAATTGCGCAATCAGACCGAGTATGCCTTGCTGCATAAACAGCGTAACCAGGATGAACAACAAACCCAGCGCATACAGCCAAAGGTCGGGAAAGGCCGTGGTGAACCAGCTCTTCAGACCATTCACGGTGAATGCTCCGATAACCGGACCCAGCAGGGTGCCGCGTCCACCAACTGCGGCCCAGATCACCATTTCTATCGAATTGGCAGGCGACATTTCCGAAGGATTGATCATGCCAACCTGTGGCACGTAAAGGGCACCGGCGATACCGCACAACATGGCAGACAGGGTCCAGACGAAGAGCTTGAACCACAAAGGGTCGTAGCCGATGAACATCAGGCGTGATTCCGAATCCCTGACCGCCTGCAACACCCGGCCCAATTTGGAGCTCACGATCCAGCGGCATAGCATTAAGCTGGCCAGCAATATGCCCAGCGTCACCAGATACAACACTGCCTTGGTATACGGTTCAGTCAGACTGAAACCCAGTATGCGCTTAAAGTCAGTGAAGCCATTATTGCCGCCAAAGCCAGTATTGTTACGGAAAAACAGCAACATAAAGGCAAAGGTCATGGCCTGGGTGATGATGGAAAAATACACCCCCTTAATCCTGGAGCGGAACGCAAAATAACCAAACACAAATGCCAGCACCCCGGGCACCATGACTGCAAGCAGCATGCAATACCAAAAGTGCTCAGTCAGCGACCAGTACCAGGGATAGGTTTTCCAGTCCAGGAAGACCATAAAATCGGGCAAATCACTCTGATACACACCTTCACGACCTATCGCCCGCATCAGATACATACCATGTGCATAGGCGCCCAGCGCAAAAAACACACCGTGACCGAGTGACAAGATGCCGGTGTAACCCCACACCAGATCCAGGGCCATCGCAGCCAGTGCATAACACATGAATTTGGCGATGATCGCAATCGCATAGCTGGACACATGCAAGGCATGGCCAGTCGGAAAAACCAGATTCAGTAAGGGTAAGCTTGCTGCAATAGCCGCAATGACTAAGATGCCAGCCCATGCGGGACGGGAAAATAGTTGAGACTTCATTCCACGCTCCTGCCTTTGAGTGCGAACAGACCCTGCGGCCTGCGCTGAATAAAGATAATGATAAAGACCAGGATCACGATTTTTGCCATGACTGCGCCCGCCACCGGTTCCAGGAATTTATTCAACTCCCCCAGGCCAAAAGCTGCGATCACTGTACCCGCCAGCTGACCAACACCGCCCAGCACCACCACCATGAAAGAATCCACGATATAGTTTTGCCCCAGATCCGGTCCGACATTGCCCAACTGCGACAGCGCGACGCCACCCAGTCCGGCGATACCCGAACCAAGGCCGAAAGTCAGCATATCAATACGCCCGGTCGGCACACCGGTACAATCGGCCATACGGCGGTTCTGCGTCACTGCGCGCAGAAACAAACCGAGCCGGGTTTTGTTCAGGATCAGCCAGACTGCCAGCACCACCGCCAGCGAGAAAGCGATAATGATCAGGCGGTTATACGACAAGACCAGCGAACCCAATACCGTCACACCACCGGACATCCAGCCCGGATTGGACACTTCCACATTTTGTGCGCCGAACAGGGAGCGTACACCTTGCATCAGTATCAGACTGATGCCCCAGGTGCAGAGCAGGGTTTCGAGCGGTCGTCCATATAACCAGCGGATTACGCTGCGTTCCAAAATGATCCCAACTCCGCCAGACACCAGAAAGGCTGCGGGCAAGGCCAGTAACAGATACGCATCCAGGGCAGCCGGGAAATAGGTGCGGAACAGCAGCTGGCACAGATAGGTGGTGTAGGCACCTATCATCAGTAATTCACCGTGGGCCATATTGATGATGCCCATCAGGCCAAAGGTGATTGCCAGCCCGAGCGCGGCCAGCAACAGCACGCTGCCCAGTGAGATGCCATAAAACAGGTTTCCGGCGAACTCCATTCTGGCCAGCCGGGCTTCTATCGCATGCAGCGTCGTGACCGCGGCGATACGTATGCCTTCATCCGCCTCACCATAGCTGCCATCCGCTTGTTGTGCCAACATTGCTTGCAACACCGGGATCAGCTTGGGATTCGAGCTGTTAACCAAAGTTTTGACAGCCGCTTTTCGTATAGCCGGATCATCTGCCTGCAGATTGGCGGTCGCAATCAGCATTTGCAGCAGATTGCCAATCTCTGCATCCGTCTCTTTGACATAGGCCTTATTCAACAGAGGGAGCTGTTCCGGCGTCGCCTCTTTTTGTAAATCCAGTGCCGCTTGCAAGCGCATGCGCCGTTCGGGGGAAAATAACTTCATGCCAGATAAAGCACTGTCCAGCGCTGCACGCAGACGGTTATTCAGCGCTATCGGCTCGGCACCATCGGGCAGTGCAACGATACGTTCATCTGCCAGCGAGGTAACCCGTTCTCCATCGACGATAAATAAAGCGTCGTCTTTCGCATACAGCGCTTCGTTTTTCATCGCATTGAGGATGGCGACAGCCTGTACATCAGCCTGGGCCGCCAGTTGACTGACGGCCTGTATGCGCGCATCGGTATCGTCGCCGCTGAGCGCATTGCGCATAGCGGGTGTCAGCATCGCTGCTGCGTTCGCCCATGTTGCTGTACACAGCAGCACCCAGGTCAGAACCAGCAAGGTAGTACGAAGAGACTTTATAGGCATAAGTGATCGTAGTTTGTTGGGTTTGCTGCGGCATCAGAACCCCAGCGCACCTGACGTGCATCAGCAGCACTCCGGACATGCTTGATGACTTAGCGCGTGATATCCGGAGCGGGCAGGGTGCAAGGGAATAGCCGGTGATGTGCTTCAAATCACAGCACCGGCAAGGGCTTACATTTTTTGTTTGGCTTCATTCCCGGCTATGTAAGGGCTCCAGGGCTGGGCACGGATCGCTGCCTTGGTTTTGTACACCACACTGAACTGCCCATCTGCCTTGATCTCGCCTATCATCACTGGCTTGTGCAGATGATGATTGGTTTTATCCATCGTCAGCTCAAAACCCGATGGCGCCTTGAAGGTCTGGCCGCCCATGGCAGCGATGACTTTATCGGTATCGGTGGACTTGGCCTGTTCCACTGCCTGCTTCCACATATGAATGCCGACGTAGGTTGCTTCCATCGGGTCATTGGTGACGACGGTGGCAGCATTCGGTAGTTTTTTGGCGGCGGCATAGGCTTTCCACTTTTTGATAAATTCGGCGTTGACCGGATTTTTGACTGACTGGAAGTAGTTCCATGCAGCGAGATGGCCTACCAGCGGTTTTGTATCTACACCGCGCAATTCCTCTTCACCGACCGAGAATGCCACCACCGGCACGTCGGTCGCTTTCAGCCCCGCATTACCCAGCTCTTTATAGAAAGGCACATTTGAGTCACCGTTTATAGTCGAGATCACAGCGGTTTTGCCACCGGCTGAGAATTTCTTGATATTGGCGACGATAGTCTGGTAATCCGAGTGACCAAACGGTGTGTAGACTTCATCGATGTCGCTGTCTTTCACGCCTTTGCTATGCAGGAAAGCACGCAGGATTTTGTTGGTCGTTCGCGGATAGACATAGTCGGTTCCGAGCAGCACAAAGCGTTTTGCTGCGCCGCCTTCCTTGGACATCAGATATTCGGTCGCCGGTATCGCTTGCTGATTCGGCGCCGCGCCGGTATAGAACACGTTTTTCTCCAGCTCTTCACCCTCATACTGAACCGGATAAAACAGCAGACTGTTCAATTCTTTAAACACGGGCAGTACCGATTTACGTGATACCGAGGTCCAGCAGCCAAAGACCACCGCTACTTTGTCCTGGGCGATCAGTTGACGTGCTTTCTCTGCAAACAGTGGCCAGTTTGAGGCCGGATCGACGATCACGGGCTCCAGTTTTTTACCCATTACGCCGCCTTTGGCGTTGATTTCGTCTATCGTCATCAAGGCGACATCTTTGAGTGAAGTCTCCGAGATGGCCATGGTGCCGGACAACGAATGCAAAATGCCGACTTTGATGGTGTCAGCGGCCAGGGCCTGGGACATCCAGCCGCCGGCGGCCAGTGTCATTGCTGCGACTGCGGTTGCTTTCAGAACGATGCGACGTGTCATGGTGACTCCTGAGGGTGGTTGAAAATAAGAGACTGCCGGTTTTCAACTCTCATTTAGCAGATAGCGTGCCAGCTTTTGTGCGGTGCAATATACACCCCCTCTGGCAACGCTGAAATGCCGGATTAAAACATGTCGCTCCAGAGAGAAATGGGAGATAAAAAACTGCCTTTCTCCTAGATAGGCTCAACGTCTACATTGCATAAAAGTGGCGTTAATCGCTGTCAGAACGCGGTTCCGCATTGAGGGTGAGCCAAAACAGGGAAGAATATTTCCGGATAAAAATTTTCAAAATTTTTTCACGAAAAAGCTCTGCATTTCAGTGCAGCTGCGTGCCGAAACTGTGCGAAACCCTGTTCAGCGGTTAGCAATTGCCTGAGCTGGCAAGGGGAAGAGCGGAGGAGGGAAGTTCTCGCTCGCCCATTGGCACTCACTGTGGCAATGGCCGAGGGTAGTGCAGATAAATCACGATGAAATCATTGTGGGCAGCCTAAATACCGACCTGCTTACCTGCTGGTCTATTGCAAGGCTTCAGCAGGTCCGAAAAATTCATAATGACGATGTTCCTCAGGCAGACCAAGCGCAATCAGGGCCTGATGAATGGCACGCATGAATGGCTTAGGCCCCAGAAAATAAGCATGGGACTGCGCCGGTATCCAATGCTTTAAGTGTTCCAGCGATGGTCGGCCACAAACCACATCGCCTGTGCCATCAGCAGCACCATCTTCCAGCACGATATGTTTGCGGAACTGCGGATGCTCACGCTCCCATTGCGACAAAGTGGAGCTGAAAGCCTGTACTTCTGCATTCCGAGCATAATGGATGAACACGACTTCGCGTTCTCCTGCCAACAGAGCCGCCTCGCTCATCGCCAGCGTAGGGGTAATGCCGACGCCGCCAGAAATCAACACCAAGGGCGCCTTGCCGGATTTCAATACAAACTCACCAGCCGGCGGAAACACCTCCAAGACCTGACCAAGCGTTACCTGATCATGCAAATAATTAGAAACGACGCCACCGGTTTCTCGTTTGACACTGATGCGCAAAGAGCGGCCATCGGCGTGCTGCGACAACGAGTAATTACGGCGTACTTCCTGTCCGTCTATCAGTAATTTCAGTCCCAAATATTGGCCGGGCTGATAATGAATCACCGCAGCACCATCCAAGGGCTCCAGGTAAAACGAGGTGATTTCGCTACTTTCTGGCTGCTTAGCGACGACTTTGAATTGACGGGTACCACGCCAGCCGCCGGGGGCTGAAGCGAGTTTGTCATATTCACTCGTTTCAGCCGCAATCAGGATATTCGCCAATTGCCAATACGCCGCACCCCAGGCATCGATCACCGCATCGGTGGCGACTTCCGCGCCCAGCACTTCGCGGATCGCACGTAACAGACAGGTGCCAACGATAGGGTAGTGCTCAGGCAAAATCTGCAAAGCCACATGTTTTTGTATGATCTGTGCTGGCAAGTTTCCCATCGCAGCCAGATTGTCGATGCAACGTGCATAGCGCAAAATCGCGTTTGCCAGCGCTCGGGCCTGAGTTCCCTGTTGCTGATGGGCCTGATTGAATAAAGAGCGGACTTCCGGATAGTCGCTCAACATGATTTTATAGAAGTGCTGGGTCAGCACCTCACCGCCGGTTTCCAAAATCGGTACTGTGGCTTGAATAATAGAGATTTGCTCAGGGGACATCATCGTTGACTCTTTTCTTAATAAACGGAATAAGGGATTAAAGGAATTTGCTGGCATTACATGCTCAGGCAGCACGGGGATCGCTGTGATAAAACTCCACACAGACACTGACTTTGCCTAAGGGCTCAACAAAGTGATCTTGCTGCGGGGCCAGGTAACCGGGATTGCTGGCATCAAGCACTTGTTCAGAATGGGGTTCCAAAAAGGTCAGCTTCAACTGGCCCTGTTTCACCCGGATCACGCCCCATACGTCGCTGGCCGTGTTATGGCGTCGTTTCAAAGCGGCCGGCAAGGTCGTTTCATTGAAATCAGCGGTCTTACGGTAGGGCGTGACAGCTGGTTTTTCAATTTCCAGCGTCGATGCATGCCAGGGGTAGGGTGCCAAATCAGAGTTGAGATCGGGGCTGAGACCGGAGTTGGCAGCCTGATCACCCAACTGTGCGGCGAAGCCGTGATTCACATCACGATGATGTGCCTCATCTGCCCTGACGACTAAAACTACATCGCGCAAAGTCGCATTGGCAGGCAAGCCCCAATACTGCAGCGCGATAGCCGGTGCTGGTACATTGGCACTGCGGCCAGCATCGATTTCGTTCAAATAATGGGTGTAACTGATGACCGCTTCCTCTTCGAAATAGCCAACCAGCCGGTGCGCGGTACGTGCACTGAACAAATACAAAACAAAGAAGCCGATATAAAACAGCCATTGCACCAACAGGATCAGCCAGCGCTCAAACAGCGTAGGCTGAGCGACGGCTACGAAGGTCATCAAGTGCATGCGCTCGTTTTCCGCTTCTTCCATTAAGGTACGGATCCAGCCGCGGTCCGCTTCCAGCTTACGCAAACAACGCAAATGGGTCAGTGTCGCACCAACCATACCGGGCACCGCAGCCACCGTTTCTAATACGATCGCTCTGTGACCATAGCGCTTCGCAAAAAAAGTATCCGCACACCAGCGCAACAGCTTGGTCACGCTCAATGCAAAACGGTCAGACAGATCGCCAGGTTGATGATGTACGGTCAGGTCAACCGCAGGAATGGTGGGGGTATTAGCTTGTGTCATGATCTTTATCTCTTCATCTCTTCAAATATTCAGTGAATACCTCATACCGGTATAGCTGTAGTCGGCGCTGGCGAAATCGGGACAGAACGTGGTATGTCCTGATAAATACCAAACAGTGAAAACTGCAGGCTCTTGGCGATGTTCTCCGCCTTACTCAGCATCGCCTCTGCCAACTCCGGTACCAGCAGCTCAGTACAGGTTTGCGACCACAGCCCCAGCCAGCTGACAAACATCTCAGGCTGAATCGACGTGACGTGACGCATATGCGCCTGCACAGGTTTACCGTGATAACGGCCGCTGCTCAGCATGATGGAAGACCAGAAATCAACCATCTGCGCCAGATGTTGCGGCCATTTAGCGGCAGGAATAGCTGCTTCGAATACAGCCGATAATTCCTTATCCTGCTGCACCCGCTCATAGAAACGGCGAACAAGCTGAATAACTTGTTCTTCGCTCACAGCCTCAGCAGCTTCATTACTTTCAAATGCCATCATTACCTCCATGAAATTCAAATACATTCATTTGAAATGAATTTTAATGCGAAAAAGAATTAGATGCAAATTAAATGAATCTTTAAGGACTTGAGACCGGCACCTGCATTTCCTGCGAATGTTCCTAAAACGGGTGTGTTGATTGCTGCTGGCTAGATACATCAACTTTTAAGCAAAAGATTGATAGCAGTTAGCGTTATTTTCTGATTACGCTGGCTTTCTGGGAATGGGTGTATTGCAATCGAGCGATAATATAAGCACAATATTCATTAAGAACAGACTCGGTATACGAGGGATAAATGCAGAACATCAAATATGGTTTCAGTCCAGAGGCACATTGATGGATCTAGAGCAATGTTTTAAACAGCCGGAGAATCAACGTAAGGAATGTGTAGACTTGGAGCTAAATAACATCAAAGTACGTGCAGAGATTCAGGAGATTCAGGCTAAGAAGGGGTTTGTTTGGCAGAAATATTTCACCGTATATGAGGCCGCTCCAACTTTTGAGTTTAATTATTTTTACTTTGATGGACGAATTTACTTTGATTTTTATCCTGCTGCATTTGTTCGCCTTAGATTACCGCAGGAATTGGTCACGGAGTCACCGAAAATACCGCCATATATGTCGGGCATCGAGCAATTATGCGGAGTTGCAGCACTATCAGTGATGCTGATTGCTTCCGCGCTGATAGCCACGTACAAGCGATATACGTCCCAGACTGGAGCTAATGCTAAAGGCCTGTCTAGTGCCAACTCATGAGCAGGCGCCTAAAAAAGAGAGATTGCTGATCCTCCAGTGCACAGCAGACTTAGCAGTAAAGTAGGCAAGGATGAATCAAACTACATTTAACAATCCAGAACCGTTTCCTGATGTAATTTACTGTAGTTAGTCAATAACGTATTTTACATAATATAAATTATGCGAACTATATGTAGTTTGCCACGTGTTGCGTTGCCATAAAAACCTAACAAAAAACCAATTTAACAAATGGTGCTTTCTTGTGTTGCTTTTACTAATACAACGCAGAGATGATCATCCAAATCTCAACGCTTTCAGTTTCGCAAAGCCTGTCCGGACAAGTTTCATGCGATGCTGGCCTACATCAGCAATTGCTGACTCAATCTCGAAGCCGGGACGTAATGATTTTGAAAGTACACTTCAAACCGCTCACCCTGGGTATGATTAGTTAGCGTCTCTCCACCTAACGCAGTGTCGTTTCGCCAGCTTACAACATCTCCCTGTTCAACAGTATCACCTCCCAACAGCTCAAAGATTGAATACTGACTGTTATCGGTCAACACCGCCACCATGCCCCGAGCATGATTAATATATTTAATTACGCCTTTCAATTACTCCCCCACCTTTCAAAACATCTTAAACATTCATTCAGATAAAGCCTAGACGACGCTTATCCAAATTGCTCATGCCCAGCTGCATAGAGTTGGCATATACTTCAACTACCTTCGCCATATTTGTACTTGCGTAAAGCAAGATCTTCGTCAGCACGCTGCTTCTCGTATTCGATCATGCTCTCCAGATTTTTCGTGAACCATCGCGCAAAAATCTGTACATGGGGGGAGTCGCAGGCTTCCCACAACGCGATCTCTGAGCGCTTGTGCTCAAACGCGTTCACCATCCCATATTCCCCCGACACTACGCCGGTAGATCTAATGCAGACAGCGACTTCGTTCCATTGCTCTGATCCCTCTGGCGTAACTTTGATAATCGCCTTACAAACTTCGAAGATCGCATCAGATCCATCGTAGGCGCGAAGGATAGCCAATACGAAAGCAATGTCCTCTTCGTTGCCTCCTGCAACGAATTTCAATAGAATCTCTTCTAGAGGCTTCTCAAATTTTGTGAATGTAGCTGTTATTAGCCTTGCCCCTCGATACGTGAACATTCCTCGTTCTTCTTCGGCAAAGTCACTCCGCATCGCCTCCAATAATGCGCTAGGCACGTTAGTAAATACTTTATCTAACATATGAAGGTCGTATGGAATAGCTTCAAATCTTAAATCGTCGGGCGAGCTGCCTGAGCCGCCTGCAACTTTCCGACCAAGCTTAGGTTGTTCCCGTGCTCGCTTAAGACGCCCGACAAGATAGTCAAGCACGGATTGCACGTCCTGCTCTGCGATTGCAAACAAGATTTCCTCTGCCTGATAATTCAACACTGAAAGCGATGCTAATGATGTCAGCACTTCGGAACGCTCGTCCGAAGACATTGAGCAGACCAAAGAGCGAAAGCTACCACTGAACCAAACAATGGTAGCCCATCGTGTATCGCCATGTTTAGCCAATTCACGTAATGCATGCATGAAGATCGCTTTGGCTTCTAAGTGTCCTTCCACATATAAACTGGCAGCCACTCCCATTACTTGGACGATTGCACCCGGATCATCAAGCAATACGCTCTTAGTAATTACGGAGTCCAAAATTCCTAAACGAGAAGCTCCCACATTAAACAGTGACTTGGCAATAACATTCAGATTTACACCTTGCGCAAGCCAGCCCTCTATAATCGATTCAACCCTCTTGGACTCCTCGCTTGTCCACAGGCCACGTAACAGAGCAACGAGGAATGGTGACATGACCTCCGCGTGTGCAGTTACAAGCTCTAGCGCCAGCACTGGCTTCTCCCGACCAATTGACTCTAGGAAATCAAAGTAAACCGGAAAGGTTGCCAGATCATCGGAACGGGTCTTTGAAAATTCTAGGATGCGAGCACGCCAATGTTCACAGGTCTTAGAATTAATTTCTTCAACATATTTTTGAGCAGCAGCGCGACGCGTACTATCGGTGTAGTCCCATGCAGATTTGGAACGGCGCAACTCCTCCCAATTACCAAAAATACCTTCAAAGCCGATTAGCTGTTTATAGATTTGATACTCAGCATGATCCAACAACACGTCACGCACAGCAAGGGCAGCTACTTCAATTGCGGGCGAAGCTGCATGATAATAATTCCAATATGCTTGATGTTCAATTTTCTGAACCAGCGGCAATGGTTCATTCGGAACAAGCTGACGAAGAAAGGTCAAAACGTTCAGAGCATCGCGATCAAACATCGATGTAGTTTCTGAGTCAACAATCGGCCTTTCGTGACGAGTAGCCTCATTGAGTGCATTAAGTACCACCTTTCGATATGCGACCGATGCCTCTAGGGAGTACATTCTCTTCAATAATTCAATCGTAGCATCACGCATCTCCGCAATGCCTGCCCCACTCATGATCTCGCCGCGACTTATGGTTAACGTGCTGTAAGTCCAAGAATGTCCCTCCATAGACGGAGATAACAAATTCCGAAGAACACTCAAAATTGGCTGTGCATTTGCCTTCAACTGAGAGTCAACCATCAAAGAAAAATGTTTCACAACTCTGGATTGGGGCTCAGCGCCGAGTCCGCGTTCACCATAAAAGACATCTAAATCAAACTTTGCAAGCCTTTCAAGCATTCGTGCGGCTTTGCCACTGACCGCGTCATCAATGGAGCTGGATAACTCAAGAAGAAAATCAACGACAGACTCAATGTACAGATATCGCACCGGATTTAAGACGTCAATGGCTTCGCGAATAAGATGACTAGCCGATCGGTAGCGACGCATTGATTCTGCAATCGGTGTGCCCTTTTGAGTCAGTATCCTTGATGGAATAGCACGTACAAATGTCAACAACAATGGCACAACTGCCCTATGAAATCTTGGTGCCAGTACTGCTGCTGTCTTTAGCGCCCAAAAAAGTTCATCGTAATCTGCGCTGTTTGTAAGGACGGTTTCTACTCGGCGATATTCTTCGCTCAGGCGAAGCGCTACGGCCTCGGATCTGTTGTCTATCAGGTGAGAAAGTGCCGCTAGTCGTAATTCAAAGTCAATCATGAATAGCTTTCATCAGAAGCTCCAGCACCAATGGCTCTTGTGCTGCCTGCTTAGCCAGCGCTCTATTTGTTGGAATGAGGTGGCTTCCAGTGTCCACCATGACTTCAGAAAGAACGAGAGTCTTCGCTTCATGCTCGGCGAATAATCGGTTAACGCCAACTCGCTCAAGCGTTGCAAACAGCTTTTCTTTGCTCGGTGAACCAAGCACCTCGTTCATGCCCAGCACGATAATATCAACTTTATCAAAGGATAAGCTCCGAAGCTGATCCAACGGAACCATCGCCGCTGTCGGTACTGGCATACGTATTGGCGAGACAGCGGTAGCCCTCTCAATTTCCGCATCCAGCTTCTCAACGTCATCCCAAAGTTCAAACCCGGCATCGGCAAGTGCGGCTTCAAGTTTGCCGTCTACGATCAAAACACAGTGTCGGCCAGTCTTTGCCTTTACATCCAGTGCCGCCTCTAAAATCCATGAATCGGGTATATCCTTCCGCCTGTTTTCACGAATTTCTCGATGATTGAAGGGTGGTTTTACGCCAAAGTAGCGTCCCCATGCATTACTGGCATGGTCGGACGTGATCGGCAATATCTCAACCTTATTATCAGCCAGATATTTCCCGAATACTCTGCACGAATTTCGGTCCACGTCTTCCTTAGTTGGCAGCAGCAAATCAGGCTCTGGAAGACCGTCAATGAGCATTGCTATTTGGCCGCGTTGCATTTCCCTAAGTGTAGTCCGCATTTTTTCTGCCAGTTGGGCGTGCTCGTCCACAAGTTGAGTCCGACGCTCCTCCAGAGCTATATATGGGATATAAACCTTGGCGACGCCTTGCTGCACACGCTGAAGAAGTCGTTTGAAATTAGGGTGGCCGAATGGTGTCTTACGCAAAACGCTGGTGTCGAAGATAACGTGGAATACATTCATTTTTTATTAGCGTGTCTTTTTTTAATGGATCTAGAGCGATCTAGCAGCAACATTAGTCCAGCTAAACATCGCCGGCGTCAGCACAGACACGCCATAGCGCAAATGGAAAGCGTTTTGGAAGATGCTGCTGCAGCATCGTCACCCTCTCATGGAGTATTCAAACACCACTGATATTCATCCTTTTGTACATGGAGGGTCTGGAAGCTGGATTCGAACCTGCGCCCTTATGTTAAAGGCCAGAATTCATTCGCTGAACTTCCTTGGAGTTGCCATTCTCCTTCCCTATTTTTGTATGAGAATGAAATCCTTTCGAAAGGGCAAAGATAAAGACGTTAAATTACAGATAAATTAAATAGTTGGCAATATCGAGTGCATTATTTTTAAATTGTGGCTTCAACCAAGTCGTGTTGCTTGAAGCGGACAATTTCATTTATTTGTGCGACAACACGCAACATATGGAGTGAGTTTCTCTGAAAACCATTGAACTGCCTGTTGCGTGAGCCCTCATATCAAGAGCAACAGGTTGAAATAAATGTGGGTAGCAACAAAAACGACAAAATTTTGTTGGTAATTTCTGCTCTAAGGCGTTGAAAAATAAAAAGAATCTTAAAATCAAAAACAACGCAACAGCATCCTAAACTACCAAGATTCCGAAATATTAGCCATATTTAAAATGTTGCGGTTTGATAAATAATTCCCACCACTCGCTTAGAGTTACTGCGCCGGCAGCTTTAATCCGCTCAATATGTCAGCACAGCGTTTTATCCCAGGCTCAAGGTGTTTGCTTATCAAACACCGGTTCAACACCTTGAACGCTGTAGAGCTTAGAAAAATCCTGCCTGGAAAAATCATGAAGTGCTGGCCGGTTTTGGACTCTGCTCAACGACCAAGCGTAAATACAGGAATACCTCATGTGATTGCATGGAAAATTACACGTAAAACGCTGCTTTTTCCGGCCTATGTCCTCCAAACTCATCTCAAAACCGCTCAAAACAGTATTTTTAACAGTATTTAATAGTTGGCATTAAATTTGCTGAAACTCAATTTAATTAAATTTAATTTGAGGGAGGGATTTTTAATGGATACCAAAATAAAAGTCATTATCGATACCGATGTGGACTTCGACGATTACATGGCGATGGTCTATTTGCTGCAGAACCCGGAAATTGAAGTAATCGCCATTTCTGTCACAGGATGCGGTGCTGCGCATTTGAGCAAAGGTGTAAATAATGTCGCCAATTTGCTCACGTTGTTTGGAAGCCGGGAGCAAAGAATTCCTATTTTACGAGGTGCTAAGGCCCCTCTTCTGTACAGTAATGTTTTTCCGGCTTATGTAAGATCTGACGCAGACATTCACTACGCCGCCCAGTTTCCGGGGACAAATCGCAATCCGAATATTTTTGACGCTCAGGAGTGGTTACGCAACTATTTTCTCGATACCACTGATGAAGTGACAGTGCTGTCGATTGGTGGCGGCACCAATTTTGGACGCTTGTTTCAAAGCGCGCAAACCAATGAACTTTTAAAAGCAAAAATACAGAAACACATCACGCAAATTGTGATGATGGGTGGAAATCTGCTTGAAGAGTATTTCACGCCTGGTGCCGCTGGCAACATCGAGCCGACTTTAGGAAACAATGTCTACTACCAAAACAAAGTCGCTGAGTGGAATATCTTTATCGATCCGCTTGGCGCCAAGCTCATGTTTGAATTTGGAGTTCCAATTCGCCTGATCGCGCTAAATGCCACTAATTATGTCCCGATAGAGCAATCCTTTGTGGATAGTTTAAAGGCGATCAACACGCCGCAAGCACAATTTATCAGCGCAATCCTGGCCTACCCTGCTAACGCTGCGGGTATCGGCACCTTCCTCTCATTTTGGGATCCCTTAGCAGCCTGCACGATCACCACACCCTCTTTAATCACTGCTGAAACATTTAATCTTTTGGTGCATCAGGAACTTGATGAAGAAGATGATCAGTCGGCCAAGATCGTCGTCGACGATGCCAAAGGCATTGCCATTGAAGTGGCCACTTTCGCTAATAAAGATGAGGTATACGCAGAGTATTTGCGCGTACTTAGTCTGCCCGTGCCAATGGAGTAAGCACAGTGTAGTAGTCCCTTGCAGCTGCAGCACATTAAATAAACACAAACAATAGGGAGTAATCGTCCATGAAAAAAATAGCGCATGCCATCGTCTTAAGTATGATGGGTATCTCAGGTGTGTCTTTCGCAGAAAACACAAAGCCATATACACCAGTGGATACGTGCAGCGGCACTTATCCAAGCTACTGGCAAGATATTAATCCGAAGTTTGCTGAAATGTGGAAGGGTCAAGACGTGAGCAATGCGCCCTCAGGTGCATATTCTGGCCCCGTATTTAAATTGGCGGATGATTATCCCCGACAGCCTGTCGATGATAAGGCCAACCAGCCTTGGCGGGCGGCAAAGTTTGACGCGATGTTCAAGCCCTCCACCAGCAAAGAATTAAAAGCTAAGCTTGCCAAGGAATATGCCTGGTTAGTCTACAACTATGCATTGGCGGGAAATATTAATCAAAAAGGACAGTCGGACTTCGATGTTTGTAAAAACCCGGTTCGCCCTTGGTATCACATCGCCTTTCAAACTTATGATCCATTAAGTGGCCGCGAATTCATTCATGGTTTGACACGTGAAGCACCTGTGACCTTCTCCATTAAATCTGGAACAGGAACAGCAGCGACAACGATGTGGGCTGTGGCAATTTACAATCCGACTGCAGCCTACACACTAGGAAAAGTCTGGCAAAAAGACGGTACCGCAAAGGTGCCGACAGCCAATATCCGGTTTGACGAGGGTTCTGTGATTGCCAAGCCCCTCTTCAATACCGCGACCATAGATCAGTTACCCGTATTGGCCAATATGCCGATGTGGAATGCGAATATTTCTGATCCAAGCTTTTGCAAAACGGCTGAAACCACCCTCGTCGGTCAAGCTAACGCTTGCCCGCGCAGCTATGCACAATGGAGTGACGTACGTTTGATGCAGTTTGATATCTCGATTGCTGATAGTCGCGCGCCCGGAACTGGATGGGTATATGGTACGTTTGTCGCGGATGGCCGACGCAAGGCATCAACCAAGGAACAATGGCAACGTGTGAGTTTGTTAGGACTGATGTGGGGAAATGACACCCCGCCACAAGGGCAACTCGCTTATAACTATCCCGTCGACCCACGCAAGAACGGCTTCAAGGAAGAAGTGGTGTTTTGGGATGTCGTTGATGAACTTAACTCGTATGGCGGAACGGGAATGGTTCGCAAAATGGGCCATCTGGGATCCAATCAGCGTTTGAATGGCCCTGCCGACAATGCGAATAGCTCATGCATTTCTTGTCACGGAACCGCATCTGTGCCGGACAGCAATTTTACGACACCGCCATTATTGGCACAGTTTTCGAGTATGACACCACAATCCGTTGCATTGATAGATGGCCTGAGGGCCAAGGGTATGCAACGTAGTGGAGAAGTCGCTACTGAAAACGATGGTGTGACTTTCTCCGAAATGGATGCTATCTATTTCGCGAATGTCATGGCCGGTACGTCTTTCAACATGACGACACCGGGCGGCAAAAACGTGATGGGTGAAGGTGTGCCGAACTATCCAAACCCAGCACAGAAAGCGTGGATATCTTTAGATTACTCCTTGCAACTGTCTATGTCATTAACCCAATGGATGCAGTGGCAGGCTGATCATAAAGCACAAACCCCACCGCAGAACCGAAAGTTTGTGAAAGCCTTGCGTCGTCTTCAGTAAGAAATGAACCTCTTGATCTGAGTTGTTCAAAATGCGGACAAGCGCTTAATTGAGAGCGAAACCATTGGCGCGGCAACGCGCCAATTCCACATCATTACCACTCAACTTAGCCTGAAATCAAGCCTTTAGCATTTCCTCAAAACGACGCTGTAGAAATTCTCTGAGTAACTGTACCGCAGGACTCAGTTGCCGACGATCCGTGCAGAGTAAATGCAATGGCGTCGCCTCGCCTTGCCATTGCTCGCATAAAGCGACCAGACGTCCGGTCCGGATGTCGTCCCATACATCCAGTTCAGACTTAAAGGCAATTCCGCGCCCGGCCAAAGCCCAACGGCGTACCGCATCGCCATCATCACCGATGCGGTTTCCACGCACATGAACCGTTATAGACTGCTGGTCACGCTGAAATTGCCACTTGTCGTGTACATAGTCGCCCAGCATGAAACAAAGGCAGTTATACCTGACCAGATCGTCAGGCGTTTCCGGTCTGCCGTGTTGAGCCAGGTATTGAGGCGATGCGCATAATATCCGGCGGTTGTCGGCAACAAGTGGCAGCGCCACCATCGTCGAATCGGATAACTCGCCATAGCGGATGGAGATATCTACCGGTTCTTTGTAAAGGTCAGCAATCCGGTCAGACAGTTGTATGCGCAGTTGTAAATCGGGATGTCTTTCCATGAAGTCATCCAGCCACGGCAACAGGCTGTTACGCCCGATATCTGAAGGGATAGACAATTGAAGACTGCCTTTCACCACTGTTTTACCGACAACCAGCGCTTCTTGGCCGGATGTCAGCAGTTGCAAGGCTTCCTGACAGTGGCGCAGATAGATTTCGCCTTCATAGGACAGGCGCTGACTACGTGTCGAGCGTATAAACAATTGCATGCCCAAATGTTCTTCCAGCCGTTTCAGTGAGGCGCTGGCAGCGGCTGGTGACAGGTCAAACATCCGTGCAGCGGCGCTCAGACTGCCGGACTGGGCAGTGCGAACAAAGATTTCCAGATCTCGCAAACTAATCATTTTCAAATTTCATTTGTAAGTAATTCACAGATATCCTCATTTATCAAACAAATCTAGTCAAGGATAATGTGCACATTGATTGATGCAGCGACCGAATTGCAATCGAACCAGCGTAATTCTGCCCTGCTCCGGCGTCAGTCGATTCAGTCAAACTGCTGTTTTATGCGACAGCTTACCTACTCATTTTTTGGGAACTCTTTATGAAAGCCATTGCTTATCAACATGCATTACCGATAGCCGAACCGCAATCCCTGGTCGACATCACACTGCCCGCCCCCGTTGCAAGCGGGCATGACTTATTGGTCGAAGTGCGCGCCATCTCTGTCAACCCTGTCGATGCTAAGGTGCGCGCCAACGTGAGCCCGGAGCCAGGTGAGTGGAAAGTGCTGGGATGGGATGTGGCTGGCGTAGTTCAGGCTGTGGGGCCGGATGTCACGCTGTTTAAACCTGGCGACCGCGTCTGGTATGCCGGTGACATTTCCCGTCCTGGTGCCAATGCGGAGTTGCATCTGGTGGATGAAAGAATCGTCGGACATATGCCAAAGTCGCTCAGCTTTGCGCAGGCTGCCGCCCTGCCGCTGACCACCATCACCGCATGGGAGCTGCTATTTGATCGCCTGCAAATCGTGCCGGGTAAACGCCCAACGCATGAAACGCTGCTCGTCACAGGCGCAGCTGGTGGAGTGGGTTCCATTCTGACGCAACTGGCCAGCAGGCTCACTGCAGTGACGGTAATCGGAACGGCATCCCGTGCAGAGACCAAAGAGTGGGTGAAAAGCCTTGGCGCCCACCACGTGCTGGATCATAGCCAGTCTCTTGCTACTCAAATCAAAGAAGCCGGATTAGGACCAGTCACGCATATCGCCAGCCTGACCCAGACGGATCAGCATTATGCAAAACTGGCTGAATTGATTGCCCCACAAGGCAAACTGAGCCTGATTGATGACCCGGCTGTCCCCATCGATGTGATGAAGCTGAAACGTAAAAGCGTCTCGCTACACTGGGAATTCATGTTCACCCGCTCTCTGTTCCAGACCAGCGATATGCTCACGCAGCATCGCTTACTGACTGAAGTTGCCGCGCTGATAGACGCAGGCGTCATACGCTCCACGCTGGGTCAGCATTTCGGCAACATCAATGCGGGCAATCTGAAACGTGCACATGCTCTGCTGGAAAGTGGCAAAGCACGTGGAAAAATTGTGCTGGAAGATTTTGCAGATTAAACCCTGTTGACACCGCCGGGTCTGGCAAAAAAAAGCCGCTGATTGTTGTCAGCGGCTTTCCGGAAAAACTATTCGTATCAGGATGGAGTATTCAAATCCGCCAGTTTTTTATTGAACTTGAACAGCCAGATACGGTTAGGACGTTCACTGTCCGCGCCGCGCGCAACGCGCATGGTGTTGCCAGCGGTACAGCCCAACGCACCGGCGGTCGTCGTCAGCGCACCATTTGCATCAACGGTACATTTCGTGACATCAGCACCCGGAATGATCGCACCATTAGGATCAACGATGACGGTCTTCATGCCAAAGTCATCGTCATTGGTCAGCGCCAGGGTGTAGTCATCGACCAGAGCCAAACCTTCGGCTTTTTCTGCCAGCCAGCCTGCATTGTTCAGATCAAACAACTGCGTCTTTTTAAGCAGCACAATGTTTGCGAAATTCACGCCATTCACCGCTGCACCGGTCATGCTGCTCTTTTCCAGATCGGTACCCATGGCCGCAATATCCGTCACATTGGCCGGGACCTGAACCAGCATCAGCTTATTGAAGGCTTTGCCATTCGGGTCTGTGCCCTGCTCGATGACGATGAATTTGCCATTGCCCAGCGAGACCATGTCGCCCAGTTTGGCATTACCGGTTTTGCCTGCGGTGTATTGCGTGCTGTCGATAGGATAGGCATACAGCCTGGTTTTTTCAGTGGCTGGATCAAACTCTACCCAGCGGTTGAATTTTGCGTAATCCTTGATGCTTTCATTGGTCGCGACACTGGCACCGGGGAGGATATAGCTGGCTTTACCATCATCTAATGGGCTTTGTATGAAGCCATTGAGCTTACCGGTTGCCACGTCCAGCGACAGACCTTCCATGCCACGGTTAGCACGGCGTTTCAGCAGTACCGCAGGCAAATCACTTGCATTGCTGCCTGGCTGATATTTTTTCTGGATGATGCCGGTATTCACATCGATCTTCAAAATAAAGGGACCGTATTCGTCGGATACCCACACCACACCGCGCGCCGCGTCATAGACGATGGATTCGGTATCGAGGCCATAATCGCTGAACGTCGTTTTGCTGTTAGGATCAAATCGCGCCGCGTCATTCAAGGGCACTTCAGCCGAAGAGCCGACTTTGCCAGCAGCGATAGACAGGCCAGATGCATTGATGGTGCTGCTGAACTTAATCGGTGTGCTTGATTTCAGAACTGCACCATCTTTACCTATGCTGATCAGACCAAACGAAGGCGTAAAGCTTGGCGATGGAAAGAATTTCGCATCGCTGGTCCCAGTTGCACCCGGCGTCACGACAGAATTCGGCACTTTAGGGCCATCGCCATTCGGACCACGGTCGGTGATGCCGTAAAACTCCAGTGAGCCATCGGCCGCCTTGCCTTTGAAAGTCAGGCCAGATCCATAAGAAGGCAGGAAACCCTTAGGAAACGCCGCCTTGACCGCGGCATTACTGCCTTCGTAAGGAACGAAGAAATTATCTGCAGCCTGTATCTGATAACGGGTGACACTGGCACTGATACTACCCAGCGCATTGGTCTGGGTTACCGTATGCACCACAGGTGCGCCCAGTTTGGACGCCAGAGTGTCTTCAAAATGCTCACGTACCAGGGTGCGGCGATCGGCATCGACACTGGGCTTTTGTACATTCGCTGGCAGCTTGTCCAGCGTTGCCGTCAGCGCGGCGTTGAAAGCAGTTGCACCGGCATTGAAATCCAGGGTTTGTGTAGCCAGTGCTGTTTTGACTGCAGCCGGGATTTTAATGCCAGTCGCCGTATCATTATCCTCATCCAGCAATTGCAGGAACAACAGACGATTCACCACATTGTCATCCATCACATTGTTGGATGACGCCAATGTCAGTGGCGTGATGCTGGCAGCGCAAGGCGCAGAACCGAGTGCGACGCCACCAACAGAAAACGTAACCGTTTCACCCTGATTGCAGCTAAAGCCGCCATTGGCCGTAGTGCTCAGTTTGCTGCCTGCGCCTGCCGTATAGTCCAGGCCTTCTACTGCGGCATCCAAAAATACGCCATTCACAGCAACAGGCGGTGTCGCTGGCGTGCTGTTAGAGGTGCTTGTATTGTTGCTGCCACAGGCCGTCAGCAGTGTGGCGGCGGCCAGGCTGCTCAACATCAGGGTCTTACTGCTTTGCTTCATTTGATTAACCTCAAGAGTAGATAAGCTTGCACAAAAATGAATGCCCGCAATGTACCTTGACTGGATGACGGCGCGATGACAAACCCCGACGGAACTGTCATCGCCAAGTCACCTTAGGCTCTTACAGTGTGCGCTCCTCATTCTATGGAGTCGCTGCCATGTCGAATTCTGCTTTCCCCCGTGTTCTTTACAGTGCCGCGCTGAGCTTAGCGCTCAACGTCGGGCTGCCACTCTGCCCTGCTGTCGCCGCCAGCAATATGGTGCCCGACTACGAAGTCAAGTTACTCATGAATCCGAATGTCGTGCTGGATGCTGACCACAAACTCAAGAGCACAGTCCTGGCCACCTTCAATATGCCCACCAGCGTCACCAAAATGAACGTGCAGTTCATGGATACCAATGGCAAAGACATTTATAACAATGGCTGGATCGCGCGCATACGCAAAACCGAGGGCGACAAGGATTTTGAACTGAGCTATAAAAAACGCTACGCCATCGATAATGGCAATATCAATGAAGCCCTGTACAAGGCCAACGCAGAAGGATTTGACGCATCGGATAAAAATTACGAAGCCCAGATCGAGTGGGGCTACCAGAAAAAAACCTTGAGTATTACTAACAGCAAGATGGATAGCAAAGCCGGTTACAGCGGCATGGACCTGCCATCCAATAGCGATGCACGCAGCCTGCTCAAAAAGAATATACCGGGCAAAATGAATAACTGGCTGTACCCGGGCTGGGGCCTATCCATGCTCGATAACTCGCGTAAGTACGGCCCGGTCCTCGCCAAACGCTCAGTCGGCAGCTGGAGCGGCATGACCCTCTATATCGAAGTCTGGCCCATCCTGAACGCATCCGGCACAGGCACCGACTACATCGTGGAAGCCTCGTTCAAGACCAAAAGCGAAACCACCGCATCGGCCAAACACGACGAGTTACAAGCCTACCTGATCGCCCGCGGCTGGTTCATCGCCGAAGACTCCCTGAAAACCCAACTCATCATGGACCGCTACTAAGCCTGCGCTGGTCTGCGCTAGCCTGCGGCACAAACAGCGACCTACGTGATCAGAAACCGGGCCAGCTCAGGCGGGCCGGTTTGTCAGGTGCCTGCCCCTATCATTGAGTCGTGGCGCACTTTGCGTAGTGCTTATATGTGATCTGGCAGACTGTCGATGCCACATTCGCATGTCCCAATCACTCCTGCATCGTGCGTATTTCGTGCGTATATCCTGCCCACGCTGAACAAATGGGGTGCAAAGTCAAAGTGCGAAGGCTGAAGAAATCTTAAAATCTTTGACTGGTAACGATGGCAGTGCAGACATTGGCCGCTTGTGGCTCTATGTCAAACCAGGCGCAGCTATATAATTCAGAAAAATCAGTTCAACGGGCCGCAAACTTGCGGCGCGTTTTTCATCCCAAACTACGTTTCTCCAGTCGTCCCTGTTCATCAACCAAGACAACATGCGTCAAGCCAGAAAATCGGTGGCGTTTAATGTCTTCTTCAACTCCTTCGCCGTGCGTCAAGTTGACCCATAATTGATTTGCTTCGACTTGCACCAAAGCTTGCATGTGTTTAAGTATATCGGAGCGTTTGGATTCAGCGATATGTAAGGCATAACGATGTAAATCTGCGTTGGGCGTGAAGTGTGCTCCCCAACTAGCTTTATACCAAACTATGCCGTTCCCAAACACGGGTGGCGTAATACCCAGATTAATCGCTGAAAAACCTAGCTCTATGTTTAGGCTGATCATCTTGTGATACAACAAGGCATTCAATTGACGCATACGCTCTTTGTCCGCATACACTGCTGGATGTAAACCCAATTTATTGAAATATGTCGCCCCTGAAATACGCGGTTTAAGCAATAGAAAACCACCCAATCTCTGTCCATTTTGCGTAACAAAAATCAAATGCGAACGTTCAGCTTGCGCATACAGATTTTCAAGCGTATCCAAATACGCATACTCGCCATGACGTGTACGCAAATAAGGAATCAACATTTGTGTATGAAATTCACGATAATCATCTAAGCTCAGGCCTTCCTCAAAGTAAACCTCGCTTTTCAATGCCTGCTGTACGCTACGCCGCATATTGCCGCGCAATTGCGCCATGAAACTCTCCATGTTGGCTGGTAGCGGCAAAATCGCCTCTAAATAGTCGGGCAACAGCAATGTTGGACGCGTTTGCCAAGGCAGATGCGGAGTCAAGACTACATCAGCGGAACCATAACGTTGCATTGCAGCTTGCAAGCGTAAAGGCTGAAAAGAACCCAAGGACTCTTGCTGATAGCCAGGATTCAAAAACGCATCGGCTAATAAATTGCTGGAGCCATAGAACAATAAATTCAAAGGCTGATCGGTTTGCCTTAAGCTACCCGTAAAACGGGTGACGCTCCATTCAGATCTGCTCAATAAACTTTGAGCGTAGCGCAGGTATTTGCGTAATTCCAATAAGTATGCCTGCATAAAAATCCGTAAAAAAAATTGATCGAATAACTTGCGAGCATTCAAGCTGGATTTGGATACGAGTCAAAGTCCTGTTCGAGAAAATTCACAATACTTGAGTCGCATTTTAAAGAAGCTTGGTGTAAATTTTCAATCCCCTACGCTTCAGGTGTAGATAAACGTTAGGCACATCGTATTGATTGAGTGAGTTTTCAGGCCATCAGTCAAAACACACCGGTTTCCACTGCTCCACCTGCGGGAAGTACTACGAGGAACTACCGCTAGCGCTCGGGGCCCCGGCACCAGCTTTTGACACAAGCAAACCGGTGACACCCTGTTTCTTTATTGCCAATCTCATCACCCCGCTTTACAATTAGTCATTATTTTTTATCAGGTTCAGCGTGCGTGATGTCTCACTACTCAACTACCAACCTAACGAACCGTTGCAGCGGATCGCCTGCGGCGCCCGCTGAACTCAAACGTTAGAGTCCATGTCCACACCGCGCACGAAATCCACGCTTGCTGGAAAACTCGGAAAGTTCGTCCAGGAGTATGGCCGAAAAGCGCAGAAGGGTTTGGACCCCAATGATCGAAATTACGACCGAAAGATCGAAGAGAAGATGAAGCGACTGCCTCCTGATCAACTGTCTGAGCTTCTTACGGGTGAAGACGCATTGATCGAGCCAATTACACAGATCGAACTTGAAGCCTTACTGCAAAAAGAGATCGAGCGCTGTTCCCCAAACCAGCAGCAGTTCTTTGAGACTCATCGCGTCCCGCTCTACTTGGTACCGATTCACCGCTTCCGCACTGTCGAACAGGTGTTTGTTCTCGCCGAGATCAAGGAAGATGTCCTGTACTACGAGGACGTTGAGGAAGGGTTTGAGATTGCGCACCTTGGCCCGGATGGCGCAATTCCCGAGCAAGGGTGCAACCAATACGAGCTCAAGCATGTACTTACCCAACTTGGGCTCTAACCTGACGATCAACCTCGCTCCTTTCAGTCGCCGGACGCTGCGCGATAAAGCCGCGCAGCTCCTGTTAGCTCTACGTTAGCCGCTTGAAAGGAATCACATAGTGTTTCTTCTAGTACTAAATGAAAATCAATCTTCTGCATTTCTAGGCAGACCTTGGATATCCATAGCTTTGGGAAGCGCGCTTACCGGAATAGCCGCACTCTTTGGTGGGCTCTCTCTATATTTGGCCGCTGCTCTGATACTTCCAATTCTTGAGTGCGCGCTTCGGTATGGGGCGCGACCTCGGTTGCCAAGCGCAGCACTGCTTCCGTTGGCGGTAACTGTATTTCTCGCTCACGCAGCATTTCTCGCCTTTATGCAAGAGGGCGCGGTTGGTGCGCAGAAACTAGCTGTTAACATTGCCTATGTATTTACTATCGTTGTCGGTGCTGGAGTAGGCGGCTTGTTATTTCGGCGCGCAATCGTTGCTGCAAAGCTTCCTGAACATGCCGAGTAACTCAATGGCACAGCGGGCTAACCTGTCGTTCGAGCGGGACGCCGCAAAAGCGCGGCGCCCCTCAACTTTACGTTAGGCCGTACAAAACATGCAGTTCCGCTCTCCTACATTTCTAGTAGCCGCCACGCTTGCGATCACAGCTTGCGCTCCAGACCTTCCTAAACCGAACCCGAGTGATCCGTTGGTCGGCTGTTGGTCAGGCGAAGACTTTCAACCAGTCTTTCAGCGCAAAGCGAAGTGGTTCATGAACCGAAAGCCTGACGGTACTTTCACAATCGAGTTTTCAGCCACCGAACGAGGAGTCGAGTTACCGATTCAAATCGAAGAAGGCAAGTGGAGCCACAAGGATGGCGGGTACACAACGCTGACACTGCGAGTTGCTGGGAACTCCATTGACCCAAAGGATCCACAGTACACAGACACATACGAGGTCAAATCTATAGCTGATGGGCTTTTCACCTACTACCATCCAAAGATGAAGCTTGCGTTTACGTCCAAGAAGGTCGCGTGTGAGCGCGGTGCGGCCTAACCCCTCACTCAAGCGGAGCGCCAACGGCAGGCCACCAGGCCCGGTCTGGTGGTACGCGGTACATTTTCACCAGCCTGGGCCTAGCGTCCTGCCCTTGTCGCCCGCTTAGCTCGAACGTTAGGCATATCGTATTGATTGAATGAGTTTTAAGGCCTTTAGTCAAAACGCTACCTTTAATTTTTCACACCAGACTCATCTTCGCTTTTGACACAAGCAAATTACTGATACCCTATTTCCTTATTGCCAATTCCACTTCCCCGCTTTACAATCAGTCATCAATTTTTATCAGGGTCAGCGTGCGTTATGCCTCACCGCTCAACTACCAGCCTAACGAACCGTTGCAGCGGATCGCCTGCGGCGCCCGCTGAACTCATACGTTAGGCGTCTCGCGCGATGATTCCAGAGTCCACCACATTTCTGTTTCGCAGCGACCTCTTCCTGATTGATCCTAAGGAAGACGAGGAGACCAACCCGTTCTGCTATGGCAAGTCGTTAGCTGAGTGGGTGCGCATCAAATTCAAGGAGCTTGGGTACCAACCCGAGCCAGTCATTGCGGAAGATTGGGGATGGTGTGTCATGCTGATGCGCGAACCCTTTATGTTGTGGGTCGGCTGTGGAAACGATAGGTCTGAGTTCTATGGCAAAGTCACTCCAGAGCAGAAAGAATCATTTGCACCAGATGGGCGAGAGGTTGAGTGGAGCTGCTTTGTCGGAAGTGACACCCCGATTTGGACGTCATTCTTTTGGAAGAAGCTCGTTGGTCGGGCAAGCGCGTACGAACAAGTCGATTCGGTCACTCATCAGCTTCAAGGCATTCTCAGCAATGAGCCACGCATACAGGTCGCTGCACAACCAGCCGCCTAACCCTTCCATCGAGGGGGACGTCCAAGCGCTATCGCCCTCGGACGTCCCTCATGTCAAACGTTAGCCCTCTTATGTTTCTCGGCTCCCGTAATCGTCTGACCGTTCACGACTGGATATTCGTCCTTTCTGGTACCGTTTCCGGGACGATTTTTTACAGCACAGTGATCGTACTTCTCCTTAAGCCCTTCGTGTCAGAACCTGTGTTCGACTTCCTAAACATTTGGGTCACAGTCGCCTGCGTTCCATTCCTCATTTGGCTTGGACGAAAATATATTCTCTCTCAGCGCAATGATGAGGTTTCGATGTGAATGCTTTTTTCGCTAAATGGTTCGCCGCTTTACATAGCGCAGTGAGTGTTTGGGAACATTCGTCAGTTACAGAGCATGTCGCATCGAATGCACAATTCAACCTTGCTCCCTCTAAAGCATCGTCATTGCTTCTCGGCGCTCAGAGGGCTAACCCGGCGTTCGAGCGGAGCTGCGCAAACAGCCGCGCAGCACGCTCAACTCTACGTTAGGCACATCGTCTTGATTGAGTGAATTTTCAGGCCATCAGTCAAAACACTACCCCGACTTTTCACACCAGACTCATCTTCGTTTTTGACACAAGCAAACTACTGATACCCTGTTTCTTTATTGCCAATTCCATCGTCCGACCCTACAATCAGACTTCATTTTTAATCAGGGTCAGCGCGCGTTATGTCTCTTCGCTCAACTACCAGCCTAACGAACCGTTGCAGCGGATCACCTGCGGCGCCCGCTGAACTCAAACGTTAGGGCCCCAATGAATACACACCATCTACTCGCCATTGTTCTTGCTGCACTGTTGCATCTTCCAATGGCAGCGCATGCAGAAGAGGTTGGCATTCTTCATTTGCGCCCACTGCATCTCCAACTGCCTCCTACTTGGCAATTTGACGGCAAAAAAAACCCTATAGAGGGATATGGGCCAAATGGTGAAAAAGTCCTCATCACAATAATGCGCCGCAAAAATGAGTCCGTCCCTCTGTTTACTGAAATTGCAAAAGGGTTTGCGGAAAGTCAGATGAAAAAACTAGGCGAGAAGGGTAATCTTTCAATTAGCCGTCCCCTTGCCCAACTGCCTACGCCTACGGGAAAAATTGGCTTTTCTGTTGCATCCGAAGGCACCTCTCCCTTGGGTGGGAACCTATATTTTATTCAATACCTTCTTGCAGGTGAGTCCGCTCTGTTTTATCTCACGGTAGAAGGACGCGGAGATGTTGCGCCAATTGTTGAGCAATTCAATTCGTATATTGCTACTCATGTTTGGGACAACTAGGCGATACATTACGGTCAAGGCCGCTAAGGCTTTCAGCCTCCGCTGGACGCTAGGCGATAAAGCGCAGCGTAACGCCCCTTACCTAAAATGTTAGATTATTGATCATAAGCAACAATATGGATTTATTTAAGAAGGAAGTCCGCCCTCCAGTCACTGCCATAAAGTTGTATGGTCTTCGGGAGCCAGCCGATCGAGAGGTGCTACTTTCTTCCATTCTCGATTCTATAAGGAGTACTTTTGGCGCCTTGCCTGTCGAGTATGACATTTGTGGCCCCTATGGCATAAAGAAAGGCACAACTGTTGGGCTCAAAGCTTTCCAAAACACGCTTGCCAAACGAGGACACGACAAGTACTACACTCTCAGCGGTGCAACTAGCGGTCAGTTCGGATTTAACTTACTATTGGGCGCCCGAATTAATGGAACGGCTTGTTCGACATATTCAGAGTTAATTGTCTGGTACGCATCCGACAACTACTCAGTCGACTTTCTCGAACTTGTAATACCGCTTCTCGAACCGCTTGATGCCGTATGCGGCTTTGATATCGACATTCCAGCCAGTGACAACATATCTACTGAAACAAAAATCAAGAGAAGTGTTTTCGGTTCTATTTCGGTTGATGTGAACCACAAGCATTTGGCTTGGTTGTCCTCCATCCATGAGGGTGCCGTTCGTGGGGTGTTCCGAAATAACGTCGTCAACGATCAACAACTCGCCAGCCTATCTGGCAATGGAATAACGGTTTTTCAAACACTACCCAATGGCCTGCACTACTTCCACTTACCCAATGCGCGACACCAACATGGCCGCTTCTGACTACGAATCTAACCCCAAGCTCAACCGGACCATCCAAATGCTGCGCTTTTGGATTCCATCCGAGCTTCGCGCTCCGGCGGCCAGTTAGCTTCACGTTAGAGGTATGGCTCGGACAATGGTCGCTTACGACATAACTCGGGATGGAATCACGAACGGCTTGTGGTTCTTTGCACTGTGGGCACTTTTTGCTACAGGAATGTTCGTCTTTTCAGCGAAAAAAGTGAAAACGGCAGCTGCTTCAGATCGTCCATATTTACTGCTCGCGATTTCTGCGCTTTTTATAACTATTTCTATCGTTGTGTTTGTGAGTGGGTTTTCTCGCCGTCAAGCTTGTCTTAAGAGCGTTCGCGCCGGCAAATTCGAAGTTACTGAAGGGGTTGTATCGCAGCTTGAGCGATTCGGGCGCTCTGCTCCATATACTTACTCCTTCGTGCTAGGTGATAAAAAGTTTGTATTTGAGCGAGCGTTGTTAGGTTCATGCGGTCTCGCCGAAAGACCGAACTTTCAACTAAGACTTACTGAGGGAAGCCGTCTAAGAATTGAGCACAATGATGATGAAATCTACCGCGTATTTCTACAGAAAGACCTGTAACCAAATTGCTTGAGCCGACTCGCATCTGCAAGCTGCCATTGGCGATTCAGTTTGGGACACCGTATTAATTGCGTGATTTTTCAGGCCATCAGCCAAAACAATACCCTGAAAATTTCACGCCAGGCTCACCTTTGTTTTTGGCACAAGCAAGATGATACCCTGTTTCATTATTGCCAATCTCACGACCCCGCTTTACAATCAGTCATTAACTTTTCACCAGAGTCAGCGCACGTTATGTCTCATCGCCCAACAACGAGCCTAACGAACCGTTGCAGCGGATCGCCTACGGCGCCCGCTCAACTCAACGTTAGGCCTCCAATGCTACGAACAATCGTCCTATCTCTCTCCGCTCTCATGATCGCCCTGCCATCGCAAGCCGGCATCGTTGACATGTTTAACGGAGTCACCGTCGGAGACCCGCTCCCGAAGAACAACATCGTGTTTCTTAGCGCCCCTCCGCCAACGACGAACAACGTTCAGTTAATCGATTTCTGGGCGACCACATGTGCTCCGTGCAGAACGTCCATACCCAAACTCAACGCACTTCACCATAAGTATTCACCGAAGGGCTTGGTCGTGATCGGTGTTTCGGAGGAGCCGCGAGAAGCGGTGGTTCCGTTTCTGGAGAAAGTGCCTATGCACTATTCGTCCGCAGTTGAAGGAACAGCCAGCCTTCACAAGGCCTTGCGAATACGTGCCTTGCCCTATGCCATCTTCGTCAACCGTTCCGGAACCATTGTCTGGCGAGGTCAACCCTCAGAAATCACTGGAGAACTCATTGAGTCCCTGCTTACCCCTTGAGAGGCCCAACCCTTCCATCGAGGGGGACGTCCAAGGGCTATCGCCCTCGGTCGCCCCTCATGTCAAACGTTAGACATAGTTAAATTGGCGATGATTAACAAACAAAACAATCCAGTTGGTTGGGCTATGCTTATGTATGAGTTGGAAGATGCAAAAGAACACCTAAGCAACCTTATCACTGAGATTGAAAGTGACCCTGAGTATGAGGAAGCAAATTTACGCATTGACCTTGGTCATGTTTACTCTCACTTAAACCGAGCATGGCATAGACGCGATAAAGTCGATGATGTTTCAGAACAAGAATGGATTGAAGCATCAAAGTTTCCTAGTGATTTGGAGCCTATCTAAGTGCAATGCTGCCTAACCCATCCATCAAGCGGGACGCCTTGCAGCGCCCCTTTTGTCAAACGTTAGGCACATCGTCTTGATTAAGTGAGTTTTCAGGCCATCAGTCAAAACATTACCCGGAACTTTTTACACCAGGCTCACCTTAGTTTTTGACGCAAGCAAACCGGTGACACCCTGTTTCTTTATTGCCAATCTCATCACCCCGCTTTACAATCAGTCATCATTTTTTATCAGGGTCAGCGTGCGTTATGTCTCACCGCTCAACTACCAGCCTAACGAACCGTTGCAGCGGATCGTCTGCGGCGCCCGTTGAACTCAAACGTTAGGCAAAATACTCATGAACCGCGAATTGATCACTTGGATGCAAAAAAGGGCCGCGAATGGCGCAGTTGGCGCATCAACGATTAGGGGAATGGCTCCGGCTGGAACTGCGACAATAATCAAAGACTATTTACGCAGAATGGACATCAAATTCGTCAAGGCACGTACTGAATCTAGTTTTGAAAAAAAACTTGATGTAGTTACTGATGGGCTTCTGAAGGCTCTCCCTCATGGTTCAAAGCATTGGGGCATGGCCAGAAAGTGTGTGAATATCTTTTTACGCAACTGCCTATACAATAGATATTTATGCAGCCACTACAAATTAGAACGGCTAGAAGAGTGGCTCGAAATCCCTTTGGATAGTCATGTCGGAAAAGGCCTCATCGCACATACGGAAAAAGGTTCTTTGCCGAAGTGGGAAAAAGTGATTGCGCTGACTCGCGAGCAAAGCAACCAATATCAACAAGCCGCTCGTAATCTGGCCAAGAAGAAACGTGTTTGCCGGGTTCATCTTGATGATTGGCTATACAGAGGCGAGCATGTCACTCAGGCCTAACCCGGCGCTCGACCTAGCTCCCTTCGGCCGCTGGACGCTGCGCGAAAAGCCGCGCAGGCTGGTTATTTCTACGTTAGGACTCTCATGCACCTACTGAGCCCGAGCGAATACCAACCGATCGCTGCCCAAGTGGTCGAGGAGGTCGCTCGAGAAGTCACGCGGCTAATTCCAGGCTGCCGAGTCGAACACGTAGGCTCGTCTGCTATTCCGGGCGTTGTCTCGAAGGGCGACATTGATGTTTGCGTTGTCGTTCCTGCACAACAACATCAGAGTGTCGTCACAGCTCTTGAATTGGCCGGCTACGCTGTGAAGCGCGATACGCTGCGCACACCGGAGCTCTGTATGTTGCTGAGCCCTCGTGCCAACGTTGACGTTGCACTTCATGTGGTAGCGGAGGGCTCCCGCTTCGAGTTCTTCATGCGTTTCCGGGACGCGTTGCTGGCAAGTCCAACGCTCGTCAAGCAATACAACGAGGTAAAACAAAACGCCTGTGGCATGAGTCCCGAAGAGTACCGAAATGCAAAGTCTGCCTTCATCGCGTCCGTCTTGCGCACGGCCTAACCAGTCCGTCAACGGAACGCCAAAATGCTGCGCATTTTGGTTCCCTCCTCTGCACTCCGGCGCCCGTTACGTCCAACATTAGGCATTTCAATGACGACTGCATTTGAATATGAATCATGGCTAATTGAAACAGGCGATATCGTTATTAGCAAAGAAGTACAAAGCAGCGCTGCAAGCCTCACGCCTCATGAAAGGCTAATTTACTGTGTTTGGGTCGCAGACTATGGGATGCGAAATGCCGGCGACTTAGAGACTGCAAGGGAGTTATACCCTTTTTTTCAAAGCGAGGCATGCACACTTGCAAGAAAATTATCACTCCAATACACATTGGACACTTTTTCTTTGTCAGAAAATGAATTGTGTTCGCAATATTTTGATCGTTTTGAGGGTGTCTGCAATGAACTTAAAAATGCCTAACCAATCATTCAAGCGGGACTGGCTAAAGCCAGCCCCTTAATTCAAACGTTAGGCACATTGTATTGATTGAGTGAGTTTTCGGACAATTAGTCAAAACACTACCCGAGATTTTTCACACCAGGCTCACCTTCGTTTTTGACACCAGCAAACCGGTGACACCCTGTTTCTTTATTGCCAATCTCATCGCCCCGCTTTACAATCAGTCATCATTTTTTATCAGGGTCAGCGTGCGTTATGTTTCACCACTCAACTACCAGCCTAACGAACCGTTGCAGCGGATCGCCTGCGCCGCACGCTGAACTCAAACGTTGGGCGATTCTGTAAATGGCCGTTTGGCAATTCACCACCTGCCTGGTCCCGAAAAGTTGGGCCACCGCCAACGCTGGTAACGCAAGTTTGCTTTCCAGTGATGACGGTTTTGATAGCTCGATTGCATGGATGGATTTGACTATTGATCGCTGTAGCTTCGATGAAGCGTTCGACAAAGTTCTTGGCAGACGCAAAGCCTGGCACGAAAATCAAACTGCGTGGGGTGACGAGCAACGAACTGATATCCAGCTGTGGATCGAGCAAGGACGTATTGAAGAAATCCAGCTTCGACTGAACCTAAATGAAGACTTGGAACCATTTCTTTCCAGGTTCTGCGAAGCACTAGATGGACTCGACTGCATTGTCTTCGTACCTGAAACGAAACAACTACTTCCTCTTGCACCGGATACAATAATCCGAGCAGCTTTAGCATCAACGGCCGCATCGTTCGTCAAAGACCCACATGCCTACTTGTCAAAACTCTCAAGGGAAACGAGTTCGTGAATATATTGCCTAACCTGGCGTTCAACCCTGTTCGCATCACTCTCTGGACACTGTGCGATGAATCCGCGCAGCGCTGGTTAGCTCTACGTTAGCCTCTATGAGACGACTCGCAACCGACATACTCTTCTTTACCCTAGCACTAGTTGGAACAGCTTGCCTGCGGCTTCAAATCGAACTGCGTCTTAACCAATTAGAGCTTGATTACTTGTCTGATGCCCTCTTTCCCGTCCTTGACGTCTACACAATGCTCTCTGCGCTCTCGTATGCAATAGCATTCTTTCTTGGCGGAGCAATGACTTGGATTGTTCTTCGACGGAGACCGTCAGCGGTGTGGGTGGCGGTTACCGTTGGAGTCATTTTTATCGCAGCTTGCGCTGCGGTCAGATTGCCAGAACCTCTGACTTCGCACGCTCCCGCGACTAAATTCGGCATTTGGGTTCTGTATTGGACAAATCTATGGGGGCCGCCATCATTTGCATTCGTCGGCGCAATTTCCATGCGCGGCCTGTATAAGGTTTTGCCGAAAAATGTGGGCTAACCGATCGTTCGAGCAAACTCGCGTAGGCAAGCTGCTACGAGCCTGCTCAGGTTAGGCATACCGTATTAATCGAGTGAGTTTTCAGGCTATTAGTCAAAGCACTACCCTGAACTTTTCACGCCAGACCCATCTTCTTTTTTACACAAACAAACTACTGACGAGCTGTTTCTTTATTGCCAATTCCATTGGTCCACTTTGCAATTAGCTATCATTTTTTCATCAGGACCAGCGCACAGTATGTGTCTCCACTCAACACCCAGCCTAACGAGCCACTGCAGCGGATCACCTGCGGCGACCGCTGGACTCAAACGTTAGGACGCTTTGACGCGGTCATAAAATTAATTTTTTGCATATATAGGTGATAAATGGAAAAGCAGAATTATTTAATTGAACAACTAATAATGCAGAATCGTTTGTTGAAGCTAATATTGACTGTGCTGGTTGTAACTCTAACAGCCATCGGCTTAATGGCAGCAAGGGCGCCAGAGGGTGTAACCGAGTCCATTCGAACCAGGGAATTATTGGTGGTCGATAGCAATAACGTAATTCGAGCCAGAGTATCGGGGGATATGCCAGATGCGATGATGGCAAACGGCCATGTGTCTAAACGCGGGGCCAAGGCAGCTGGCTTTATGATATATGACCAAGAGGGAATAGAACGGGGTGGTTATGTGACGTTTGACCATGGCAATGCAATGCTTTCCTTGGATTCAAAATATCGCATGGTTGCCAATCTTATTGCTGGCCCTGAAGAAGATGGCGTTTCTGTCTTAAATTTGCATACAAAAAATTCCTCGTTGGAGCTGCGATCTGACCCTGAAGGTTCAAGATTGAGCGTCTCAAAGGCGAAACGGGTAACCTATCAACATCCGGAGATTGACACACTTAGTCAGGGCAAGTGCAGGAGCTACAAAGATTTGGAAAAGAAATATCCCGGCGAGGGAGTATGTCTTGATCGATTCTCTCAAGCTACGTGTGATAGATGTTTCAAATCTGAACAGTAGCTCTCATACTTTTCTCATCTTTTGGCTGGTTTTCTTCGAGTTGGCGTTGTTCTTCGTGGCCTAAATTCAGGCCTAACCTTGCGCTGAAGTGGGATGCCCAAACAGCTGCGCTATTCGGGCTCCGGCGCTGCTTAGCTTTGGCGCTATGCATATCGTATTGATTGAGTGAGTTTTCGGGCCATCAGTCAAAACACTACCCGGGATTTTTCACAACAGGCTCACCATTCTTTTTAACCCACGCAAACTGCTGATAGCTCGTTTCTTTATTGCCAATTCCATCGTCCCACTTTACAATCAGTCATCATTTTTTATCAGGGTCAGCGCGCGTTATGTCTCATCGCTCAACAACCAGCCTAACTAACCGTTGCAGCGGATCGCCTGCGGCGCCCGCTGAACTCAAACGTTAAGGCTAGCATGTCAGCATCACCGCAATTCACTCGCTCAATCTGGTTCACAACCGTTTTGGCATTGCTGGTCGCCTTGGGTACGCAAGTGTTGATCGGCTCCTTGTTGCCCCTCTTTGCTTTTGAGTGGTTCTACGAAATGCCGCCCATGAACCATCCCGTGCTCATCGCCGGAGAAACATCCTTTTGGCGCGTAGACGCGCTGATTCGCGCGATGTCCTTTGCTATGGGTGCCTTCATTGCTCACCTACTTGCCAAGTCGCACTCTTGGCAATTGCTTGCCAGTCTCGTGGCAATTTCTATAGCAGACACCTTTTTTGAACAATTCCCTATGCCAGCGACTCCGTGGCAGCTTGGAATTTGGGCTTCAGCGGCGCCCGCAGGAGCACTACTAGTCGGCGTCCTTTTCCAGACTAGGAAGACCAATGCCTAACTGGTCGGTCAAACTGATGCAGCCTGCCTAGGTAGGTAGACACACCGTATTAATTGCGTGAGTTTTCAGGCCATCAGTCAAAACACTACCCTGAACTTTTCACATCAGGCTCACCTTCGTTTTTGACACAAGCAAACTGCTGATAGCTTGTTTCTTTATTGCCAATTCCATCTCCCCGCTTTACAATCAGTCATCATTTTTATCAGGGTCAGCGCGCGTTATGGCTCACCGCTCAACTAGCAGCCTAAGGTATCGTTGTAGCGGGTGGCCTGCGGCGCCTGATGAACTAAAACACCAGATCGCTTATGACGAAGCCAGCACCACATTGTCGAATATCACTTATCTTCGCTGAAGAAGCGCCGATTGCAGTCATACTTCGGAAAGGGCCAAGTAAGTGGGTCGAGATGATCAAATGGCATACCCAAGAAGATCGCTTTGAACATGGGCAATGGTTCAATGGGCGGATTTATAGCGAGCGTTGCGGACTGTCTCCAGACGGAACATTGCTTGTCTATTTTGCGGCCAAGTACGGCACGCGCAAGAGAAACCCTGAATATAGCAATACGTATACCGTGGTAAGTAAGCCCCCATTTTTTACGGCGCTCGCTATGTGGTCTCAAGGCCATACGTGGGGTGGTGGCGGTAAATTTATTGACAATAAAACCCTTCGTCTAGCCTATGCGGGCGGAGGATACACCGTCACCCCGCATTCTGGTAAAACAAACCTATATATGGCGCCAATTAGGGAGCATCATCCGAATCATCCCCCTGGTCCTTTGAACATTGAATTCAATTTGGAAGACTACGACCCAGATAAGAAATTCCGTGACGCCCTCAATCCCTATCCGGATTGCGAGTGGTCAGGTAAGGATCAAAGCGGGCGAGGCATTTTTGTTCGATCAGGGGTGCTGTATGCCATCGGCAAAGATGGAGAAGAGCTCGAACTTAATGATTTCAACCCCGACGCTCCAATGGAAATGCCATCGCCTGAATGGGCAAAGGTTTGGTAGGAACCCGGCGGATCTTGAGCACCCGATCTCATCCAACCATCAACACGGACGCCGGGCCAAAAAGCTGCTGTGCGCCGCCGATGTCACACCTTATGTGTCAGCTGATTTTGAAAGGATTGGATAATGCCGGATAAAAGTCTACATTCACGTATACCCGCCTATAAAGCGGCATTCTCCAGTGGAGAACTCCAAAAGACCTATCAAGATCTGGTTGGCATTGTTCAAAATTTAAGAACTGAATTCGCTAAGAAATACAAAAGTGAATACTCGACTGCGAATGTGTTGCATGGATATATAGATTTCACCTACTTCTACTTGCAAAATGACTACCTCAAGAAGAAAAAGCTCAAGCTTGCGATTGTCTTCAAGCACCAAAATACAAATTTTGAGCTATGGCTTCTTGGGCAAACAAAGGATGTACAGATTCTCTATTGGAAAAAACTAAGAGATGTGAAGTGGGTCAATCAGGAAGCAATGCCAGCGTATTCAATTTTTGAAGTTCCCCTGCTTTTGGCTCCAGACTTCGATAACTCAACCAAGCTATCGGAATCCATACACAGTCAATTTAAAACGCTGTCACAGGAAATTTTCAATACGCTGGCAGCCTATGAGTAATGCCACATAACACTGCATTCAAGCCGGACGCCTAGCGGTGCCCCTTAATGCAAACTGATCTTCCCCGTGAATGGTACGAGCAGGAAATCGCGAATGTCCGCGCGGAGATCAGGAACCGTCAGCCCTAACCCACAGGTCGAGGGGAGCGCTCAACAGAGTGGCCGTTGTTCGGTATCCGTCGGACTGCGTACGCCACCCACCACACCCGCAAGCTTAGGCAAAATGGACATGAGTCACTGGCAAACAATTTCTCTTACTTTGCCAGGTGTATTCCTTGTGGGCCGTGATGTCAAAGTGAACGCAGCTTATTTCGACAAGAATAAAGTCAATGCGCTTTCAGCCGCGAGCAATTCATTACTGCCGCACAGGCTTCTTCAGTCCAATCGGGGAAATTTAAATCGTCTACGCTCATGGCTACTTCTTGCTTTCCGAATGAAGTGCACTTGGTGTATCCCTCAGAGTATGAGAAGGGAAATATGACCGAGTCGATGGTTTGATCAGTGTCCGACAACAAAACGCTTCTGGTTCTTTATCGGATTTCACCCAGCTACGACGAGTTCAAGAAGGAATCACAGCTGGCTTGTCCGTCCTGACTTAATGTTTGAGGATGAAACTGTGATAATATTTTATCTATTGTACGCTGTACTTCGCAGCCCAATTCAACTTTACCTTAAGCTATTTATTCCACACCGGCCTTGCAGGAGAATCCATGAATCGTTGGCTCGATCTCAATACGAAAAACCGTGTGCAATTCATCATCTTTGTAGCGTTAGGCTGTTTCTTTATTGCTGTACCTTTGATGATACAACAGCCAGCTTCCACACTTTTGCAACAGTTACCAATTGGCTTCACTATCACCGCTGTGGCGGCAAATCCGGCGAACTATGAAAACGGCGCCGTTCTTAGCTGGTCGGCGCAACCCATTCATTGCAAGATACTCCTTGTCCTTGCGGCAGTATGTTTCCTTACTTCTATCCCTCTCAAGTGGTTTGTATAGCAGATAACCACGCAAGTGCCCTTCTGCCCATAGTTTAAGCAAGTGCCGGCCGACAGTGTCGCTCTTGGGCGCACTCTGCACTTTGCGCCTGGCCGGTATTGCATCTGCTTTGCTTACAAACTGGTTTGCTTTGTTCTATGTCGCCGATTAGAGTCAGCGGCCAGGATTTCACCACTTCAATCGTGGTGAATTTTCTGATCATTTGATCCATCCTGGCCGGAAAATATGAAAAGAATATTTTAGTGAAAGTGAGTCAATTTCTATTCTCGATGCAGATGTGTGCATAAACTTAAATGAGAGGAAAACCACATGGGTAAGGAAAAGAATATCGGTAAGCTACGTCCCTTTGTGCATGATGTCGATGGTAAGGGTACTGCAGGCAAGAAGACGGTCAATGTTGACACCCGTAGACTTATTTCAGGCTCCACACCCGACAGCTATCGCGCGTTTAGCACCGTATTCGCCCCAGTCCGGCCTGGTCAGTCCTTCAAAGATATCCATGAGGGTCCGGGTGGTAAGATCGTCCCCGCGGAAGGCCCTACCAAGCAGACCTGGATCAATTTCGGCGATGCCAAGCGCGCACAGCATTACGTAGCCACTTACGCGCAACAACACATTCAGTCTGACCTCAAGCAAACATTTAACGTTGCGCAGCAAGCAGCCGAAGTCGGCCGGATTATGCAGCAGCGCAAGGCGCAACAAAACAAGAGCGAGGGGTTTTCATCACTCAAGACCGCGCTCAAAACAATGGAGGCGCGTAAGACACCGCTGGCTGAGCCCACACTGTTCGGCAAAGCATCCGAGCATACCCGCAAGAAAATAGCTGGCCAACGCCTGAATGCATGGGGTGACACCGGACCAGTAATACGCGGCTTCGATGTGCACAAACAAACCGCCAAACAGATACTGAAGTCGTCGGTCGTGGAAGACGACAAGAAAGTCACGCGCTCGAAGGTCATCAATGTTGATCAGACTAAGGCCGCCAACCAGGTCGGGGTCTCTGATCAGGCAAAGCGGCATCTGTTCAAGGGTGCCAAGCCCGGCACCTTGGGGAGTGTGGTGTTCAATCCTACGAAAGTGGGCGACAAGTTCCTGGAAACCTCAGGCAAGGTCACCAGCCTGAGCAGCTTCGAGAGACAGCATAGGCTGGAACCGACAATCAACGTCATCGCGCGCAAACAAGCCAGGGATGGCGATAAGATGCCTACCCCTAAATCGGTAGTGAATCGGCGTGGTAAAGGGCCAAAAGCGAAACCTTAGGCAGACGCGCTTCTACACTGCCCTGACGTCTGGCTCCATTGATGCCGGTATGAACGCATTGATCTTTGGTTGGGGGCTAGTGCAGATATTGAGCTTGACTTCAATATATCTGTCGAATGATGCGTGTCATTCTGTTTGTGTTTCTGTTATTGCTTGTTTTTGAAGAAACTTTATTTAAATACCTAATGAGGTATTCCAGTGGACAGCCTTGACTTGCCGCTCCTGCGCGGGGGTGCCGCTGAATTCCAACATGAGTCGACACAGAAAGGCAACCGTGAGACCGTACGACAGCGTTGACTATCAGTACACCAACAATGACAGGGACAAGGAGAAGTCCTTAGTTCTTATTTCCAACCTGATTGGCTTCAAACCGCCTTTAGAACAATTGCGCTATGCATTGAACTTTTATGCCGGAGGCACAGGGGTAGATGACCGTCTGGCTATCCGATGCCAGTTTTCTCAAGCAGATTGGCCCTCCGTTGTTCAAAGACTTCGCCTTCAGCATCTTCAAGAGGCAATTGGCAATGCTGACTGGGAAGAAGAATTACGGTGGTTCATTGAAGCGGAAGGGAAAGACGGCGCACTCGACGAACATTGCCATCGCTTCATCAATAGCAACAAGCATGACTTTCAGGATGGTGCCAGCGAAAAATGGGAGGTATTTTTCTCCCATGAAAGCGATGTCAACACATGGTGTGTAGTGTGGAGAACCAACGGCTGTATGAACTACCTCAGCTTTGATCATGGCTGACATGAAACAGCATTTAGACAAGGCCATAGTGTTCAATTTCACAAGGAACGAACAATGCCATTAGTCTGGTCATCCTCAATCGACAATCTCGACTGGACAGAGCTTGCCGCGCTGTATCGTGCCGCACCGCTCGGAAACAAGACGCCTGAAGGGCTGAGAACTGCGTTCACGAACAGTATGTTCAAGTGCTTCGTCTATGAGGACGACAAACTAGTGGGTGTAGGCCGCGCCCTGGCGGATGGCGTTGACTGTTCGTATATTTGCGATGTCGCGCTGCTGCCCAGCCATCAGGGACTGGGTCTGGGTAAACAAATCGTCGCTAAGCTGGTCAGCTTATCCAGTGGTCACAAAAAAATTATTCTGTACGCGGTGCCGGGTAAAGAGCCGTTCTACAAAAAATTCGGCTTCAAGCGCATGAGCACTGCAATGGCTATCTTTGAAAATCAAGGCGAAGCTCAGGAGCGAGGGTATGTGAATGAAACCTGAGTCAGCTCCCAACTTCTCTCCCTCTTGTCGATGGACTCTGCATGATAAAACCGCGTAATACCGTTTTGCTTCATAACAGGCCTGGCAAACTGATGTACATACAGACACTGATTCCGGACCCTGGTTCACCCTGGTTATTCGTTTTCTTTTTAGCCATTGGGTTCACGATCACTAGATTGATGAGCACGCTATCGGGTTGGCGCAGCATGGCTACCAACTGGCGGGCGCAGGGGCAAGATTCAGGCAAGTCCCATTGCTTCGTATCCGGTGCAATTGGTGCCAAGTTGTTTACGGTGAGGTACGGCAGGGTTGTTGAGCAAATACTGAGTTCGAGTTCTGGACGCTTATGGAATACAGCTTAATACTGTTGTTGAACCGGTTGAGTGTCGCGGATCGAACGCCGCGCCCGTTGGACTTATACATTAGGACGACTATGTCTGCTCGCAGCTACCTACTCATGGCACTCATCGTGATTAGTTCGATATCGCAATCTCACGCTACATCGATCGGGTTCACCGACGTTAGTGTCCTTATTTTCTCGCCGCGCGAATCAATGCTTCAAGCCGGGCACAACTCACAGCTTTCGCGCGCGACCCATATTATCCATAGTAAGTGCGCGTCAAAGCTACTTCCCGTCGTTGTCCTGACAGGCATTATCCCCGATGAAAACGCTCCTTTCGAGACTGAACTCGCACGTAGTCGTGTAGCGAACGTCAAGCATGAACTTCAGATTCTGGGGCTTCCCGAAAAGGCTATCTACGATGCCATCTATACAGAGAGCGAATACAGGGAAAACTGGCGTCTGGCTCCAGAGCGAGCACAAGCGTCGGCCCACTCCGTTGAGGTCGAGCTTGTTTGCCACGCTAAGTAAACCGTCGCAGAACTGCACAACCAGTCACTGATACAGAGTGTTGAAACCGCGTAGTTCCAGTTCACTTGACATTAGCCACACTCAAAATGAATCGGATTTCGTGCAACTTACTGCCCTTTTACTTGTCCAGATATGAGCAAGCTGTGGACACATTGCCCCACTCTGATAGGACGGTAATTACCCATGACAGTGGATTGATGATCCGGATGAAGTCACGCTTCCGCATCACCAAAGACAAGGTAGATGACGAGTTCCTGTACCTGAGTCCCAATGTTTTTACGCCAACTCCACTAAATTTCCTCCTTAGCAAACTGCCTGCACGCCGTTTCATCATTGCCAACTCCATAGCACAGTTTTACAATCAGTCATCTTTTTTGGGTTACGGTATGCGAAGGGTTTTCACCCTACTTCACCTTAGCCAAAACCTTCATTGCAGCGAATAAAGCGCGGTCCCCCGCTGAGCTGACACCTTAAGTTTTAAGAAAAAATACAACACCCCATAAGGAGCATCGATGTCAGATTCAAATCCAAATTCGCCAATAAGTTCACCTGTCTCTGAATCAGTCAGACCGCGAGTGCCGCGTACCCTCATTGCGTTCCTCGCCTTTTACTTCTTTTGTACAATCGTAAGTAATTTATTTGAGGGTAATGTGCCAGCTCTTGTGCTGACAGGAATCATCGCGATTGCCACATGGCGAACATTTCAAGGTAGCCGTTCAGCATCCAGATATCTGGGCGGTCTGTTCAGCTTAGCGACACTGATTTGCATGAGGTCTGCCTACCTCAACTGGAGTCCAAGCCGGGAAACTGCCGTTATTGCACTGCTCACAGCGGTGTATATGGCTGTTATCGTTGGCTACCTGTTTTTAAGTCCAAGCATGCGAGCCCTCTATATTCAAGGTGATAAAGAGAAGTGGGCTGGCCGCTGACCAGAATGCCATCCGTGGCGCAAAGCATATATGTGAGAGGACATGCTGACGTAAGTCTCTCATCTCAAATCTCAATCGGAATACGCCCAGGAATTTTCATATGTACTCTCAAATCAAACTTGATCAGCTAAGTGCCGGGTCGATTTACAAAATTACTTTCCTTGGTCTGGCTTTTTCATTGATGCCGTTGTGCCTGGTCTTCGGTGTTTTCGCAGTGTTTGGATTTAACACCATTATCTGGAACGGCCAGCCAGTTCACGGCCTGAGTGGCCTACTTCTCTCACCAATAATTGCAGCAATAATCGCTTCACTCCTGGGAGGCTTCGTTGGAACAGCCTGTGTGGCGGGTCTTTGGCTGCACTCCAAATTTCGACCACTCACACTGTCTGGCAAGAATATCTCGCACGACCAGCAAAATGTCAGCTGAGCAATCAACTGAACGGAGATGCGGCGGTTCGGCTTCAAGTTTGAGCTGCAAGGAGCTAATACACTAGCTTGAAGAATCTTGGAAAAGCATGTGATTTTGGAGTGACCAGATGACTGATTCAGAAACGATATGAGCCGCCTCTTTAGCAATTCGACATGGTCACTATGGTGTTTACTTTTGCTTGTACTTACCCTGAAAGCGGCGCAAGCAGCGGGGCTTGATTCGCACTTGCCGCAAGGTGTCGCTTTTGGCCGCCTGATTTTGCTCGATGCGGTCACATTTTCAGAAGTGTTACTTGCAATCGGAATGTTAGGCGCCGTGTCAATTTCCCGCTCAAAGCCAGATTGGATAGTCGTCGCTCTATCCTTAGTAGCCATAGCGTGCGCGCTCTACCATATGTTCTACTTTTTAATTGGCATTGAATCGCTCCTCCTGTATGGCGCTTGTTCATTAATTCGGGAATACTGTCGCCGTACATAACTCCGCAATCAATCGGAGCTGCGCGAAGATCTGCGCAGCCCGCTTATTTCAGCGTTAGCCCTCAGGAGCCCTCTGCCTTGTTTGGATTATTTAAAAAAAAGCCACTGCCACCAGAGCCACCCACGCAGTTTCCGCCCACTCCAGATTGGCAACCTCAAATCAGTCAACCGCTGGATCGCATCGCAGAACGCATTCGCTGCTATACAAATGGGACGCGGGATTTTGCTGTTTTCACGCATGGTACAGTGGCCATACTTCCGCATGGTCTGAACGACATCAATGCAAAGGAACATGCGACCCAAGCACTGCACCAAGTCTTACATTCACACCCGGATATGAATCCGCTGAGCATGAAAGACGGAAATATCCTGATTCAGTACAAGCACGATATTGCAAGTCTGGTGCTGTCGGACATCGCCGATCAGAACTGGGCTGAAATCGACAAGCAATACCTGCGTGCTCTTGCCACTTCCGAAGTGTTAATCACGCCACTAGGCCATAACACGTTTGACGATTTCGGAAAGAAAGCACTTTTTGGACGATGCTTTATGTTTATGGATGCGCAGGCACCCAAAATCGTACACATTGAGCGGCATGATGGCTAACTACTCATTTAACAAAACGCCTGCCGGCGTCCATCAATTCGGATGTTAGACAAGACTATGTACGACGAAGATAAACACAAGCGCGCAGTCAAGGCAGAGTTGACAAAACGAGGTCTGGGCTCGCTCATGAATGACACAAAATGGCGCGAGCTGCTTGCTGAGATAAACAAGCTACCCTTTCCGCCGCCTTACCAGAGAAAGGACCTGCTGCAATCTGAGCCCGCTCCAGCCAGCTTTGATTCAGATGTTTGGTACCATGGGGATTGGGATGAAGGAACGCATCCTCTGTTTTCTATAGAATGGATACGAATCCGTCCCAGATATCTAAAACATCTCGCGAACTTGCTACCGAAAGCTACGGTCAGTTGTGAGGCTGAACTTGAGCAAGCATTGCAGTCGATTGGGCAGGCATATGAAAAATCCGATGACTCGATCTGGATTTATGCTTACCGATAAAATGGTGGTGGCCTGTGGCCTAAGCTCTCGGTCAATTGAGATCGCCTTATCGCATGCAAGTTCTGCGCGATCCAGCACCCTTAGGCATTCTTTTGACTGAGTGTGTTTTCGGGCTATCAATCAAACACTACCCGGAAATTTTCACGCCAGGTTTATCTTGGCTTTTACTCCAGTCAAACTGCTCAAAGCCTGTTTCATTATTGCAAACTCCATCGCCCCGCTTTACAATCAATTATCATTTTTTATCAAAGCAGCATGCGTTATGTGTCATCGTTCAACAACCTGTCTAACCAATCGTTGCAGCGGATCGCCTAGAGTTTACGCTCAACTCGAACATTAGACTGACCACCACAAAGCATTAACAAATCAAAATTGTTTTAAATACAAAAATCATGCAAGAAAAACTCACGATCAGCAATTTTTTGGTAATCAAAAATGCAGCCATTGAAGTACGACGCATAAATGTAATTATCGGTCCACAAGCCAATGGCAAAAGCCTTATTGCAAAACTACTCCACTACTTTAAATCAATTGGCGGGGAAATACTCGAAGGCATCCGAAAAGACAAGGGGAAGAGAGAGCTAGATAAATCGTTAATTGAGTTCTTTGAAAAGAGGTTTCCAAGATACACCTGGGATGGGTCTAGCTTTACAATCAATTACGAAGTGGACGCTACTTTTATCCGAATCATTGGAAAGAAAAATTCGTCCGGAAAAACAAGTATTTCGATTCGTTACTCGGATGACATCACAAAAATATACAATTCAAAGCGCAAGCTATTTATAAAGAAACTCGATGAAGCTCACACAACTGTACGACCAACACAGCAATTTAATCAACCCGAATCGGAAATATTTTACGAAAACGTAATCGCTCCTCTGCGCCGTGGCGAACTTTCTTATATATTTGGGTCCCCAATATTTATTCCGGCAACCCGCTCATTTTTCGCAAATCTGCAGAAAAACATTTTTACATTTCTTGCATCAAATCTTGATATCGACCCTTATCTGAAAGAATTCGGGAGCCTGTACGAAACATCAAAGCGTTGGTATAAAGAAGGTCTTTTATTTAACAGAATCAAGCATAAAAATTTACTTGAAGAGACATACAGGGCAGTAGAAGCAATTATTGTGGGCGACTACGAGTCTCAAGATGAACAAGACTGGATAATTAGTAGGGGTCGGAAGACAAATTTAGCGAACGCATCTTCAGGTCAACAGGAAGCACTCCCAATGCTATTGACTTTGTGCGTTTGGCCTATTTTGCGGGAACATGAGGACGGCAGCATGTGCTTTATCGAAGAACCAGAAGCCCACCTCTTCCCAACCTCACAAGGCCACATCGTCTCAATAATCTCGCAGTTTTACTCAAAGCTCGGTACAAAATTCTTTATAACGACGCATAGCCCTTACATCATCTCGGCACTCAACAATTTCATATTGGCCGCAGACAAAGTAGCAGAAGCGGCCATGACCGAAGGTGATTTTATAAAAATAAATGGGGGTGGGCGCCCAATAAAATTTTCCGACATATCAGCGTACAGCATGGCCAATGGCGAAGCTCTGCCCATATGCGACGCAGAGTACAGAATGGTTGGTGCCACAATGCTTGATAGTATCTCAGAGCACTTTGAGTCCGTGATGAACAAAATGCTTTCCTCGGAGGCCTGAAGTGGATTACAGCAAATGCACAACATTCACTATGGCCCCCGTAATTGTCGTTGAAGAAAATCGTAGCAAACTGATAGTAAACAACTCTGGGAAACGACCACTGAACAAAATTAAAGTTGATGGTTGCCTTATATCACAGGAACATGAAAAGTGTGATTGGCTTGTGGCCACAACCGATGTACCACTTCGCGCGCTTTACATCGAGCTCAAAGGTTGTGATGTTACAAAAGCTGTTTCTCAATTAAAGAATACAGTAAAGTTAACTGAGGCAACTTTCAAAGATCATGGCAAGGAATGCTATGCAATCACCACTCGCGTCCCTAAACACGGAACAGATATTCGTAAGCTTGCGATGGATTTTTACAAAGAAACCAAAGCAACTCTTAGTGTAAAAAATGTCCAATGCAGCGTCGAGATTTGAGTACATTCCGCAGCGCCTAAAATGACATGACGAGATACTCATATAAGACACCAGCGCAGGCCATACCTTGAGCATTCTCATGGCCTGTGCTGGAATCCTATGCACATTAGATTGTCCGGCACTGCATTCCTTTGACATTTGGAATGGTAAATACATCATCCCCGTCAGTCACTCCCCCTCACGAAAAACTCAAATCTAGTCCTATCATCCTGCAAAAAACAAAGGTCGAGAACCCCAGCGCCAGCAGGCTTAGCACGAAGATGACGGTGACCTTGCGGCCCGCGCGCAGTATGGCGCGCTTCTCATCTGCCCACTCCTTTTCCTTTGTACCTTGATCGTAATGCCACTTGATGGCGAAGTACATGCCCGTGCCGAGCACGAGCAGTTTGAACGTCACGAGGACGACAGGGGTCCATTCCATTTCCGTATTTCCAGACTAAGTTGACACTAAAATCATTGGGCGCAAGCGTTTCAAACGCTGCATCAGCAGTTGTATTTGCTGTTCATTCGATTTGCTCAGGCCTGCTGCCTGAATCTGCATTCACTCAGCCGTATAAATTTGCATGGCATCCAGCGCAGATAAGAGAAAAAACGGTCACGACAGCCATACCGGTATAGAGTTGCTGCGCGCCCTAAGGCATACTACTTTAAAGCAATATCCATACATAGTGACAAAATGTCCCAGTCGAAATACATAGCATCATAGACCGCGGCTGCTTACAGGCGAACTGCAGCACTTCTCTCACCTGTTCGCCCAACGGCCTGAATCTCTCAATGCTGCGGTGGTTTAACTGGGTTGGAGTATCTGTATTTCTCGTGAGCGCTCTCCATCCAGTAGCGGGCTAAGTCAGTTGATTCGCTGTGTTTTTTATCGCTGCAGCTTCCAGCCCCCCCCACCATCCTCACTATCACTAAACTCAGCAGTGATTTCCAAGCTGATTTCACGGCATTTTCCACCTCAAGCAATCTACCGGAACACCGTTTCATGATTGCCATTTCCTCTACCCAGCTTTACAATCTGCCATCATTTTTGTAGAGCTGGCTTGTGCCGGGAATCTTCCTCGAACAAAGCGCCTGATGCATCATCACTGTTGCTGCGCTTAGCCTGCTTCATTTACTCAATACCTATAAGGACAACAAAATGAATGCCCTTAATACAAACCGAAGAACTGACTTCATCATCGGTGTTTCACAACTTAGTTTCGCAGTCTTGATCGGCATTCTCGCGCTGGGTGTGTCTGTCACTGCGCTGATGCATGCCGTTGATCCCGAACACTTTGGTCTGTGGGTATCCCAAACAATGTTTGTGTTTGGCGGCTTGGAAGACCCGACACTGGCACGTGAAGTACTCGGCGACAAAATCTATTTATATGCTGCTGCAGGGTCACTGATCGCTATCCCTACTATCTGGGAACTGAGTCAGGCGGCGCTAAGGCGCTTTAAACAAACAGCCGGTGTTTGACCGGAATGCGCTATTGGTCGCGTTTTATACTGGCTCATCTTCTATGACGGCTAACGCTTCATTCAACGGCACTCGCTGAATTCAAACCTTAGGTTGCACACACCATGCTCTTTCGTCGCATTCTAATTACCATCGGTGCGCTTTCTCTAGTCTTGTTGGTGGGAGCATGGCTACTGTTGAAGTATGCACCCGAGGTCACGCTCAAGCTAACGCAGGCTCAGTTACAGGCGCAAATTGAACCTCACTTCCCTGCTAAGAAATGTGTACTGGGTGCGTGTATTGAACTTCTGGCGCCGCGCCTGGCGCTGACCAACGGCTCCGACCGCATAGTCATAGAGAGCGCCTTTGTAGCTACGCTCGGCAATCGGGCCATGCCAGGTTCTGCTCAGCTCAGCGGCCGACCGCACTACGAACAAGCGTCAGGTAACTTTTACCTGGCAGACGTTCAGGTCAGCCATTTCCAGATGACCGGCGCCGCACCGGACCTCAATGAAGCAATCAAGCTTCGTGGCCCCGGCATCATGGCTGCCATCATGAATCGCTTCCCTATCTACTCAGTCCAGTCTCATCAGGAATATGGCCGCATAGCTAAGCTCGCGCTCAAATCAGCAAACATTGTGGATGGACAGTTGCAGTTAGTCTTCGTCAACCCACTCCTGATTTTTAACAAAAGCAAATAACGCTCATTCAGTGGTACGCCTTGCTCGCAACGGCATGCAAGATGCGGCCCTCACACCATGCCAGCCGTGCGCTCCCCTGCTGGCGCGGGTCGGTTAGCTTCAACCATATTTCTCAAAGTTTCCTATGCAAATCAACACAGCTACAAAAGACGACTACTTAACTTTAATCGAAATCTGGGAGTCATCTGTGCGCGCCACTCACGAATTTCTGAGTGAAGATCATATTCAATCGCTTAAGCCCCTGATACTTGAGCAATACTTTGACGCCGTAGACTTGCGCGTAGCCAAAGGTGAGGACGATCAGATCGTCGGCTTCATAGGCGTCGCGGAACAAAATATTGAAATGCTTTTTATATCCCCATCGCATAGAGGCAAAGGAATCGGGGCGCTCTTAGTAAGAAACGCCATAAAACATCAGCACGCACGTAAAGTTGATGTCAATGAACAGAATCCGAATGCGGCCGGCTTCTATCAGCACATGGGATTCTGTGTCGTTGGTCGTTCGCCTTTAGATGGACAGGGCAAGCCATTTCCTTTGCTGCATTTGGAGTTAAGCGAAGTATGACAATGCGCCGTGAACTGACGAAAACCATCGTCATACCTTAACGCTAAGACCTATGAAGAACCTTGTGGACTATTCATATCTCTGGAACAGCACAGACGATGGCTGGGTTCTGCTTTACATTAATCGCGATGTGCTCTTACTGACAGTTAAGTTCTCCGCTGAAGGACCGAGCCTTAAAGAGGTGGCCGCCCTACGCACTGCAATACCCGAATTCCGCTCAATGTCACCAGCAAAGGCATTTGCCGCGCTTAAGGGAAAAACTGAAGTTTCGCTCGGACAGTTCGAGTCGAAAGAAGGCCGACACCTTGTGGAAAGGTGCAAGGCCTGCGGACTAGTGCTCGATACGGTAACAAAAAACCAATCCGGGTACCTGCCGTTGAACGAAAAGACAAACATGGCTCTACTCATCGAAGACAATTCGCTTGCAGAGCAGGTGTACCTGGAAGCGCTCGCACATGGCATTCGAGTAAGGCATGTTGAGGCATAATTTATATGCAGAATACTTCCATCGAAAGGACGTTTATTAGCCTATGGCTTACAAGCTCCTCTCTTTTCAAAGCTAAAGATTTAAAGTATGAGCGCCATGTATTCGGTTTTTCCCTTATCCGCGGAAATCAAGCTTTGGCTTGATGAAATGTCTGTTGAGTACCCGCGAAGTGCAGACGGACGCAATCCGCAGCTTGCGGAAATACAAGCTGCATTCGCCCAACTCAAAGGCTACTCCATCAAAGAATCTGATGCTGAGCTCGGAGAAGCTTGGCAAGCTTTCATACAAAAGACAGAAGAAGCTGAAGAAAATAGCTGGGCACTTCTCAACATTCTTCGGTTAATCGATGGTCCAAATGAGTTTTATTTTGAAAAAGGCTGGCCAGATCTGATCGTCAACATCACCCATCTCATTAGCCGATTCTCTGGTCCATTAGTACTTATTTGCGACAGCGGCGGCCTCCCCTTAGTTGTTAGCGCGGATAGCGATCCTACCGCCTTATCTGAAGCATGGTGTACATGAATATCCGCCGATGGAATTCGCTTTTAGCAAGTGCCTGCCATTGGCCGCATTAGCTTGTCCAGCATCATTAAATTCAAACGGACATACGATGAACTTCCTCTCCCGCATTTTTGGACGACCTGCCGCGCAGCCTGTACAGGATCAGGCGGTCCTTATTTATCTCGATGGGCAAGGCTTGCCGGAAGAGGTTTACGCTGATTGCGATCTGATGACGCTGGAAGAACAGCTTGAGCATGCGCTTGGTTTTGGCAAGCTGGGTGTTGTTGATGGCAACGAAGTTGGCCCGAATGAAGTCCAGCTATTTCTGTACGGTGCAGATGCCGAAGCGATGGTTCGAGCCATAGAACCAGTCCTGCGCGCCTACCCGCTCTGCCAAGGTGCGAGGGTTGTTGTTCGCCGCGGCGCGCCGGGTGCAGAGCAGCGGGAATTTTTAGTCACGCCCTGAGCAGGCGCTCAAACTACCGCCGCCAGTTCAACAAACGCTTCAACGTTGGCAATCGCTCAGACAATACGAACCGGAAATTCAGCAAATAATGCGTTGGTAAATATTCGACCAAAATTGCCATTTTCATATGTGCATGTTAGCCTTGAACGTCAACACAACATTTAGGTCGTAATCAAAATGCATGTCTCGCCTCCCCCTCCAAGATTCACCACAGAAGCGGTACCGGGCGGCATACGTGCCAGCATACCGTATCGTCAAAACTGGTTAATCATACTTTTCTTGAGCGCATGGTTAGTTGGCTGGGCATTTGGCGAGGTTCAAGCTGCGACAGAACTGCTAAATCCTTCCGAAAATTCACCCTCACTTTTCATGGTGGCATGGATAACTGGCTGGACGCTGGGCGGAATATACGTCTTTAGCACCATTATCTGGCAGCTCGCGGGCAGGGAGATTATTACGCTGGATTCGACCACCTTCGAACATCGTTTGGAAGCCTTCGGTCTGGGATGGTCAAGGCGCTATGCCCTCGCTGAAATCAAACATCTTCGCGTCACTGAATACGCGCGCGCGAGCTTCACCAATCAATCAACATGGGCTCCACCGCTCATAGGCTCAGGACATGGGCCACTGGCATTTGATTACGGTGCCAAGACCTTGCGCATCGGTGCCGCACTGGAAGAGGCTGAGGCCAGGCTGCTTTTGGCCCAGCTTGAAGCCCGGCTTCCGCGCAGGTTGAATGAGGACTGACCAACGCTAATTAAACCGACTCTGTAGCACAACAATCATAAGCTGCAGACACCATTCAACATAGGCGTTAGGAGACACCATTGATATTCTTCGCTATTTCATATGCTGCATTCGAGAGCTATAGCCAACTTGGTTTAGACAACATCCCGCTCTGGGTATCGGCTGATGTACTTCAAGACGAAGAACTAGTCAGCTTACGAGCCAAAGGAGTCGATGTTTCGGTTTTCAATTATCCGCTTGATCAAGATGATCATTTGGGGACAGAGGCCGCACTGGAAACCATTAGAGATCACCATCCGGATCACACAGTTTGGGTGGGACTTTGATGATAATGTTTGTGCGTCAGACTTCTCGCCTTCTCGTCAAGCGCACTACCCGTGATCCAGCCAAACCTAAATAGACACAGATCAACTTAGAATCAAAAATTCAACAAATCTGCCAAGATTGCCATCAAGCATGACTGACTATTCGATATAATTCAGACCATGCACCCCTCATTTTTTCTCCGTCAACTGATTTCCTGGATAGCTTGCTTGGCCTTGCTGTTCAATGGATTTGCACCCGCCCTGGCGGCTGCTTTTCCCGGGAAGCAAGCGGATGGCTTGTGGGTGGAAATTTGCAGTGCCAACGGCAATAAAGCGCTCAAGCTGATTGCGGTTAGCGCGGACGCTGATCAGAAAACGCCAACGGATCAGATGCAGAATCCGCAGAGTAAAGCGCATAAAGGGCATTGTGCCAACTGTCTGCCGCATGCCGATCATGCCGTGTTGATCAATACCTCGCTCAGCGATATACAGCCTGCCGACATTGGCGCATCTTTCCCGCCACTTTTTTACCATTCTCCCAAACAGCTTTTTTCCTGGGCCAGTGCGCTGCCCAGGGCACCGCCTTTCCTGGCCTGAGTCCTTCAGGCATCTGATTTCACTTTGCTTCTTTGCGTAAGCTGCTGACAGCACGGTCTGCTGCTGTCTTTGCGCGCGGCCATACCAGCATTCGCACCAGCATTTTCGCTGTGTTCTGCGTCTGCACCGCCTTGTGAATCAATGTGTGTCATCCAGCCTGAAGGCTGCTCTTATCTCCTGCTTGTTTCAATTAACCATAGAGCCGTGCATGGTGCTCGTCTGTCTGCAGGCGGCATCAGTCACTGCTAAGCGGTACAGAGGGAAATATGTCTGCTTCTTTGAAAAAGTCTGAAGTCTGTTTACTGGCGCTGCGCTGCTTTAACGTGGCAGCGATTTGTGCTTTGGGGGTGTGGCATGCGTATGTCTTTATGAGTGTATCCAAGGCTGGGCAACAGGGCATCCACATGGAACCATTGAAGCTGATTCCAGCCGAGGTGTCCCGCCCTGCGTTCAAGGCACCGACTCAACTCTGAGTATGTATTTTGTTTTGTTCCTATTTTGTTCCTAAAAAAGAAAAATCCATGTCTACTTCGAATTTATGCAGCACAGTCAGGCGCCCTGCTTTTCTGATGCTGTCCACGCTTGCTTTTTTCGCTGCAAGCAATGCGCAGGCATCTTGCGGCAGCAGTTTTTGCCTGGTCAATACTGACTGGTCGGTACAGGGTGCCTGGCTGGAACGCGGCACCCGGCTTGATTTGCGGTTTGAGCAGGTGAATCAAAATCGCTTGATGTCTGGCGCAGACAAAGTCACGCCATCGAATGCCAAAGAGGTCGAGCTGGAAACGATCAGCCGGCGCTGGGTGTTCAATCTGGATCATGCGTTTCATGACAACTGGGGCGTATCCCTTGCCCTGCCCTTTATTGATCGTTCACACGTGCATACCGAAAGCGGTGAAAGGGTCAACTGGACGTATCGCCAGATTGGTGATGCTCGCGCGGCCTTACGCTACCAATCCGGCATACAAGAGTCAGCAAACGGTAAAAACGCTGTCGTGGGTGCGACGCTGGGACTCAAACTGGCTACCGCGAAAACCAATATCGCGAATAACACTGGCACACCCGCTGAGCGCAGTCTGCAAGCCGGCAGCGGCACCACCGACCTGATCGGCAGCGCCTACTACCGGCGTGTGTTGCCGGATCTGGCAAGCACCTGGTTTGTGCAGCTCAATACAGAAATCCCGCTCAATGAAAAAGATGGCTATCAGCCGGGTGCCACTGTTGGTGTGGATCTGGGGCTGCGTACCGATTGGAAGTATGGCATCTCGCCCATGCTGCAACTGAATTTCCAGCATAAGAAACGCGACTCGGGCGTTAAGGCTGAGCCAGACAACTCTGGTGGCCGCTCGCTCTCGATCAGTCCTGGCCTGAGTTACCGCATCAATGCGCGCAGCCATCTCTACGGCTTTGCACAACTGCCTGTCTGCCAATACGTCAATGGCATGCAACTCGCACCGAAATGGGCATTTACTGTGGGCCTGCAATCGTCTTTCTAATCTTTTTAATTTCTTAATTTAGGCAATCAATATGAAAACATTCCAAACAATCCAAACATCGCGTACTGCAGCACTGTCCTTACTGAGCTTGTCTGCACTGACATTGCTCAGCGCTTGCGGTGGTTCCGGTGGCAGCACGACGCCTGTAGTCACCTATCCGGCAGTGATGCCGGTATCGATCAACTTTGAATTACTCGCCAATGGCGTACCCGTGAAATGCGGTTCCAGCATCACCGGTTTAGGCAGCAAAGCCAGCACTGCAGAATTGAAAGATGCGCGTTTTTACATCTCCAATGTCAAGCTGATCGATGCCAACGATAAGCTGGTACCTGTCACCCTGACTGCGAACGACTGGCAAAATGATCAGGTCAGCCTGATCAGCTTTAACGATGGCAGCACGACGGCCTGCGGCGGCACCGCTTTACCAACCAATAGTGTAATCAGCGGAACCGTTCCTGGCGCGGCTTATAAGGGAATCAGCTATGAAATCGGTGTGCCTGAAACGCTGAACCATACTGACTACGCGACTGCGACCAAACCAATGAATGTGGCTGCGATGGCTTGGAGCTGGACCTCGGGCCGCAAATTCATGAAGCTGGAATTAAACCCTGTTGGTGGTGTGAATGTCACCCGCATCAACAATACCACCGTGCCACCGACCACCAGCAACAGCGTGTCGTCAACCTGGAATCTGCATTTAGGCTCAGTCGGCTGCACGACCAATGCAAGCAATGGCAGCTATAGCTGCACGAATTCGAATCGTATGGTGGTCAAGCTTGCTAACTTTGATGCGGACAAACAAAAAATCTCGCTGGATATGAACGCCTTATTTACAGCGACCGATCTGAAAAGTGATACAACTGGCGCAGTTGGCTGTATGTCAGGCACCACTGATCAGGAATGCAAAGCGATTTTTGACAGCTTTAAAATTGATCTGAGCACCGGTAATCCAACTACCGCCGGTGTGCAATCCGTATTTGTGGCACGTAATAAATAATGGCAGCCATCTTCAGCCGTTCCAGGCTGTCTGGACTCACACTGTTAGCAAGCACCGTGATGGTGCTTGCCTGTGGTTCAGGCGGTTCTGGTGGAGGTGGCCCCTCCTCAACCCACAATCATGCAACGCCAGTCACCCCGGCACTGAATGGCTTTCCGGCAGCCGTCATTCCGGCATCAAATCCCTATACCGAGGAAAAAATGCAGCTCGGGCGTCAGCTGTTTTATGACACCCGGCTATCCGGTAATGGCAGCCAGTCCTGTGCCTCTTGCCATCAGCAAGACAAGGCATTTACCGATGGCCGCCCGCTCGCAATCGGTTCGACCGGCGAAACCCATCCACGCAATTCGCAAGGTCTGGCCAATGTGGTGTACCACGCGACGCTGACCTGGGCCAATCCGGCATTGACCGAGCTGGAACGACAGATGGAAGTGCCGTTGTTTGGCGAACATCCGGTAGAAATGGGGATCAATGACCTGAATAAAAACACCGTGCTGTCACGCTTCCGGCAAGATCCGGCAGTGATGAGGCAGTTTCAGGCGGCGTTTCCTAAGGATGCAGATCCTGTCAGCTTCGCCAATATCATTGCAGCGATTGCGAGCTTTGAACGGGCGCTGGTATCGAGCGATTCCCGTTACGACCAGTTCCTGCAGAAAAAAGCGACACTGAGCGCATCCGAATTGCGCGGCATGAATTTGTTCATGGGAGAAAAGGCCGAGTGCTTCCATTGCCATGGCAGTTTTAACTTTAATGATCAGGTGAAGTTCCAGGGATTGTCGCAAATCGACACGCCTTTCCATAACACCGGGCTGTATAACATTGATGGCAAAGGCGGCTTCCCCTTCCCTAACCGCGGCTTATTTGAAAGCACTTTACGGGCGCAGGATATGGGTGCATTCCGCGCCCCCAGCTTGCGCAATGTGGCAGTGACTGCGCCGTATATGCATGATGGCTCCATCGCGACGTTGAAGGATGTGCTGGATTTTTATGCCGCCGGTGGACGGCATATCACTACCGGGATTTACGCCGGAGATGGCAGAACAAATCCGTATAAGAGCGATTTAATCACCCGAATCAATCTGAGTGAGCAGGATAAATCGGATCTGATCGATTTCCTCGGCACGCTGACGGATGAGAAATTTCTCAGGAATCCAAGATTCTCTAATCCCAACTAAAGCCTGAACGACATCAACTCCGGGGCCAGTCCCCGGGTTTTGGAGTATGCATGAATTTCCCCATTTGCAATCACACCGCCATCTTTCTGGCGGCACGGACAGAAATGACAGAACAGCAGGCAGCAAAGCTCTGGTGTGTAAAAAGTGGCGCGATCCGGATTGATACCCTTACACCCGAAGCAGGAACATGCAAGCCCAGATTTCTGAGGCTGGCGTTGAAAGGAGACCTGATCGGCGTTGAGCGTCTGGCGGCGATGCCGGAACAGCTAAGACTCACTGCAATTACTCCAAGCTGTCTGAGTCCGGTGAATTTGGCCGATGAGCAGCAATGGCAGCAATGCGTAATGCAGGCGCTGCTCAGCGCGCACCAGCGTCATCGCGAGGCGATGGACTTACGTTGCGGCACGGTCGAGGAAAGGGTACGCAAGCTGCTGCAATTGCTAGCCGACTCTGGGCGCGAAGATACGGATACAGATTTACCTTGTACCTTGCCCAGTCTGGGAAACATGGCGGACATCCTGCTGTCGACGCGTGAAACAATTTGCCGTGCGCTGACGCACTTACGCGATACCCATATGCTGGAAGACCAAAACCCGGCGCAGTTGAAAAGACGCAGGCTGGAAAACCGCTCCCATCTGATCCGTAATATACAGGCGCTGCAATAAACTTCATTTCCACGCCCGGATTGTTTACTTTTTGGGTTCAACGCAGAGATCCCCAGCGCCTGCAATGTCGCCAGGCTGGGGATTTTGTCGATTTATGTTGAATTTCTGAACTGAATGTGACGTTTTACTACATTCCAAGCTTATCAGGATGATAAACTTGACCACGCGCTGCATGTGCCGCCCAGGCAGCTTGTTTAGTATCAGAATCAGCTCCTCACCAGCAGAAAAAGAAAGAAAATCTGTTGAGCCAGACCTGTTCTGTGATGGTGGTTCCCAAATTGAAACTTTATGTCTTTATCCAGTAGTCCGAACACAGTAAAACAGATTTTATCCGGCGATATACGCCCGGATCTGCTCCGCCAGGAAGTACTGGCAGATATTCTCGAAGCAACAGCCGACGCACGGCCAGAACACACCGCGTTGATTTGTGGCGACCTTAGCCTGAGCTATGCCGAATTAAATGCGCGTGCTGATCTGGTCGCTCACCACTTACACCAAGCGGGCGTCGTTCCCGGGCAAATTCTGGGTTTGTGGTTGCCGCGTGGGATAGACCTGCTGGTGATGCAGGCCGGGATCGCAAAGACTGGCGCAGCCTGGTTACCCTTTGATGCCGATACACCGCCAGAGCGGGTTCTGGTCTGCCTGCAAGATGCGCAGGCATTTGGCTTATTGAGCACCCCGGCCTTAGCGCAGTCCTTAGCTGGCGCAGGTTTGACGATCTGGGATAGCGCTGACTTGCTGGTCCCTGCACAGACTACGCTGCAAAGGCGGCAGGGATGTGCAGCAAGCGATCCGGCCTATGTGATTTACACCTCAGGCTCGACTGGCAAACCCAAGGGCATACTGGTCAATCAGGGCAGTATTTGTCATTTTTTACGCAGCGAAAATGCTGTACTGGGCATACAAGCCAGCGATAAAGTGTATCAGGGCTTTTCTGTGGCCTTTGATATGTCCTTCGAAGAGATCTGGATCAGTTATCTGGTTGGCGCCAGCTTGTGGATCGCGCCTAAGGAAATCACTGGGGACCCGGATGCACTGCCACTGGCATTGGCGGCAAACCAGATCACGGTACTGCACGCTGTCCCTACCCTGCTGGCCTTATTTACTCAGGACGTACCCAGCCTGCGCTTAATCAATCTGGGCGGTGAAATGTGCCCGGAATCGCTGGTGGCGAAATGGAGTCGTACTGGCCGCCAGATGTTTAACACCTACGGCCCGACTGAGGCCACGGTCTCTGCCAGCCTGGCGCAACTGTATCCGGATCAGCCTGTCACGATAGGCAAGCCGCTGCCTAACTATTCCATGATGGTGATTTCCACTGAGCTGGAGCAAGGCCTGCGTTTATTGGATGTGGGTGAAACCGGAGAACTGTGCATTTCCGGACCCGGTGTTGCATGCGGTTATCTGGGCCGCCCTGATCTGACGAAGGAAAAATTCCTGAGTAATCCCTGGTCGCAATCTGAGCACGATCAGCGCCTGTATCGTACCGGTGACCTGGCAATTATTCAGGCAGATGGCAGTATTCAATGTCTGGGTCGGGCCGATGATCAGGTGAAGATACGCGGCTTCCGCGTCGAACTGGGTGAAATCGAAACTCTGCTGGCGCAACAGCCAGGCGTAGGAACAGTCGCCGTCGTACTTAGAAAAGACCAGGATATTGATCAGATCGTCGCTTTCATCGTGCGCGATACTGCACATGTTGATAATGAAGATCATGCTGCCTTTGTAAGCCGTTTGCGTCAGCAACTGGCAACGGCGCTGCCGCCTTACATGCTGCCAGCGCGTTTCGAATTACTGGAAGCTGTGGTGCGTCTGACCTCAGGAAAAATCGACCGCAATCATTTGAAACGCCTGGAACTGAGCGCAGCCCTTGCGACTGGAGAATCAGACCTTCCTGAAAATCCGGCTGAAGCATGTCTGTTCCCGGCCTTAGCGCATTTGTTCCCCGGGCAAGCCATCCTGCGCTCAGCTGACTTCTTCCGTGATCTGGGCGGTCACTCCTTACTGGCAGCGCGTCTGGTATCAGCCATACGGAAAGACCCGCGCTTTGCCTATTTCAAGATTGCCGATATTTATCAGCAGCGACGCGTTGGAGCCATTGCTGAGGTGCTGGCAGCCTCACTACAGCAACCGGCAACGACAACAACACGCGCTGAACGCAAGTTTGCCCCTGACTGGAAACGCTATGCATGCGGAGTCGCACAGGCGGCGAGTATTCCCTGGCTGGTTGCCATGCGTATGGTGCAATGGCTGGCTCCCTTTTTTGCCTACCATTTTTTCACCGGTGACCCTGGCGATTCCATACCGCGTGCAGTTGCATTATCAGTGGGCGCATTTTTGCTGTTAACGCTGGCAGAATTTGGCATTGCGATTCTGGGCAAACGCCTGATCGCAGGCAATCTGAAGCCGGGTCATTATCCTTTATGGGGCTTCACCTACTTCCGCTGGTGGCTGAGTGACAGACTGATAGAAGCAGCGCCGGTGTACATGCTCAGTGGTTCTTCGCTTTATACCTGGTGGCTGCGCGCACTGGGTGCACGTATAGGTCATGATGTGATCATAGGCTCGATGACGATACGGGCACCGGAATTACTACAGATCGGTGATGGCGTCAGCGTAGGAAATGCCTGTAACTTTGAAAATGCCAGAGTACAAAATGGCGAACTCATCCTGGGTAAGATAGAACTGGGCAAAGACGCCTGTGTTGGTTCTTATGCTGTACTGGAAGGCAACGTCAGTCTGGCGGAAGCGGCCCATCTGGAAGGCCAATCCGCGCTGGCTGAGGGGCAGCATATTCCGGCTTACCGTGTCTGGGCCGGCTCCCCCGCGCGCGATACCGGTGCATTTATGGCCGACCCTGACTCGCCACGGCCTGCGCTGAGTACGCTGCGTGCCGCATGGGAAGCTTGCTTTTTCATCTGTGGCTCACTGTTTATCTGCGCCTTGTTTTTCATGCCGGTCTTCCCTAGCTTTGTCACCATAGACTGGTTAGACAGCATAGATACGCTTTCCTTCCTGAATGGGAATTCGGTACCGCTGCAATTACTCAAGTATTTTTTGCTGGCCTTCCCAGCCACAGCGGTACTGATTATTTGCACGGCGCTGTTATCTGCAGGCATACGCTGGAGTGTACTGCCGCGTTTACAACCGGGGAAGTACGCGGTCCATAGCAAAGTCTATCTGGGTAAATGGCTGGTCAATCAGATACAGGAATCCAGCCTCAATGTATTACACGGCGTGTATGCAACGGTCTTTGCCCCCTTCTGGTACCGCTTGCTGGGTGCCAAAGTCGGACGTGGTGCAGAAATCTCCACTGCGCTGGGCGTGGTACCGGACATGCTGACTTTAGGCGATGAAACCTTTATCGCCGATGCGGTATTACTCGGCGATGAGCAAATTGATGGTGGCTGGATGACGATGCATCCTACCGTCATTTCTAAGCGCAGCTTCGTTGGCAATGGTGCTTACGTTCCCGATGGCACCATCTTGCCGGAAAATGTATTGATCGGCGTACATACCAGCGTGCCAGCCAATGAGCGCTTGAAAAATGGGGATACCTGGCTGGGATCACCCGCCATCCATCTGCCGGCACGTGAAGAAGTCAAAGGTTTTCCTGAACATCTGACCTATCGTCCTTCAGTGATACGCCGCCTGGGACGTGGCTTAGTCGAAGCATTCCGCATCGTTGCGCCGCATGCGCTGGTGATTGCGGTCGGCTATACCATCGTGCTGGACCTGATGCCATTAGCGGGCGAAGACCGCTGGACCGAAGTCCTGATCTACCTGATCGGTGCCGGACTCATGTATGGGATAGGCAGCTTTGCTTTTGTACTGGCACTAAAATGGCTGCTGATCTTCCGCTATAAGAAGGCCAGCGTACCGATGTGGACCCCGTTCGTGTGGTTATCGGAAGGCATTACCAATCTGTATGAAGGTATCGCTGTCCCTAACTTTATGCGCTATCTGCGCGGCACACCCTGGCTGCCTGTCGCCTTTAATCTGCTGGGCTGCCGTATCGGACGTGGTGTGTATATGGATACCACCGACATCACCGAGTTTGACTGCGTCAGCATAGGCGACTACAGCGAAATTAATGCTCTGGCCTGCCCGCAAACACATTTGTTTGAAGACCGGGTCATGAAAATTGACCAGGTCAGCATAGGCAAACGGGTTTACATGGGGCCGCGCAGTTATGTGCTGTACAGCGCCGTGGTGGAAGATGATGTCAGCCTGGGTCCACTTACGCTGGTCATGAAGGGAGAATTCATCCCGACTGCTTCCTCATGGGCAGGATGCCCGGCAGCGATACGGACTGGTCAGTAAGAACAGACTGAGACAATCAGAAGCGGAAAAGAAGCTGAAAAGAAGTTGAAATACCGGGGTGAGCGACGATGCTCACCCTTTTTTATATGCAGCTGGCATTGTCTTTGCCAACATATTCCACATAGAAAATCTGACATCCGCATCTTCAGGCAGACCATGACACTTACCAGTTAGCCTTAGATAAAATCACCAGCCACTTTTTGAAGAACAACAGCTCCAGGTGACCGGCTTGCACACCGGTAGAACAATCCAACAGCGGATTGACAGCATAAGAACGCTGACGAAAATCGCGGCAGACGAAAATTTCACGCCGTCCCAAACGGACTAAAAACGCATTCGGTGACAGTTGTAAGCTGAAACGGGTATCAAAAGAAGATTGCAGGTAAGCCATGATAACTCTCCATCGTTTAGACAAAACATGAGGTATAGCAAAGTCAGAAAAGCACAACTTTGTCTCTGTAGTGTTACGCAACGGAAGTACTTTAACACAATTACTGTATGCATATACAGTGTTTTTAAAAATGCTGGTTTTTTGCAACATTCCACACATTTCAGACTCAATTCTCAGGACGGTCATAAAAAAACCCGGCACGGGCCGGGTTTCCTGATCGCGCAGAGCTATGCGCAAATGCGCATGCAGCTTAACGGATAGACTTCAGATATTCCGCAAACTCTTCGCCAGTTTCCTTGTGCTTCAGGCCCAAAGCCACACTGGCCTTCAGATAACCCAGTTTAGAGCCACAGTCATAGCGGGTGGCAGCTGCACGATATGCATAGACCGGAAAATCCTTGAGCATCGCTGCAATCCCGTCTGTCAGTTGTATCTCACCGCCGGAACCTTTACCCAGTTTTTCCAGATAAGAGAAAATGCGGCCAGACAAAATATAACGCCCGACCACAGCCAAGGTAGACGGCGCGACATCCGGCATCGGTTTTTCGATAATGCCATGCACTTTTTCCAGTCTGTCCTGATATGGCGAACCACTGACAATACCGTACTGACGGGTGAATTCACGTGGCACATCCTGCACGGCGATGATGCTGCCGCCTTCCTGTTCGTACGCCTTAGTCATTTGCGCCATGACCGAGGCCTGACCCACATCAGCATCCATCAAATCATCCGCCAGCAACACAGCAAATGGATCATCGCCTATCACTGGACGCGCGCACAATACCGCATGGCCCAGACCCAGTGCCGCAGGCTGGCGAATATAAATACAGTTAATATTTTTAGGAATCACATTTCTGACCAGATCCAGCAAGGCTTCTTTGCCTGCGGCTTCCAATTCACTTTCGAGTTCGTAAGCTTTATCGAAATGGTCTTCAATCGCACGCTTATTTCTACCGGTGATGAACACCATTTCAGTGATACCAGCCTCAACCGCTTCTTCGACGGCATACTGGATCAGCGGTTTATCCACGATGGGCAGCATTTCTTTAGGCTGCGCCTTGGTGGCAGGCAAAAAGCGGCTGCCCAGACCAGCGACGGGGAACACGGCTTTTGTAATTTTTCTCATTTCAGCTCCTGGAACAAAGTTGAAGCAATTCTGCTTCTGTCAAAATCGGTACGCCTAATTCTTGTGCTTTTTCTAGCTTACTGCCGGCCTCTGTGCCAGCGACCAGATAATGGGTTTTTTTCGACACTGAGCCAGACACCTTGCCACCGGCCGCTTCGATCAAGGCCTTGGCCTGATCTCGACTGAGTTCAGCCAGGGTTCCGGTCAATACGAAGGTCTTGCCACTTAAATGGCCTTCCTCAAGCACCTGTCCTGCCATTTGCTCCAACAAAGACAAGCGCAATGTGTGTAAATCCTGAATATCCTGACGATGCGCGCCCTGCTGTAGCCAATGCAGCAAAGCTTGCTGTACATCGGCTGGCAAGCCAAGCGCAGTATAGGAATCCGTATCTAGTTTTGCCAACTCCTCTAAACCCATGCCACGCTCAGTCAATTGCTTGCAACGAGCCAGTGTGAGTTTAGGAATATCCAGCGCTGCCAATAAAACAGCCGGTTCAAGTTTATCCTTCAGCTTGGGATTAACTGCTTTTTCACCAACGGGTGCGACACCTGCTGCCAGCAAACCATCGATCGCCTGCTGATTCTGCGGTTGAGAAAAAAACTCAGCAAGCGACCAGGCAACGGTGGCACCGATATCCGGCAAAATTCGGAAGATACAGGCAGGTACTTGACGTATCAGTGCCAGGCTACCCAGATAATCGGCCAGCGTTTTAGCAGTAGACTCGCCGACATGACGTATGCCAAGTGCAAACAAAAGTCGCTCCAGGGGCGGCTGCTTGCTGGCGGCAATCGCGGCGATCAGGTTTTCCGCCCACTTACTGGCGACTTTACCTTGCAATACGGTTTCCGGTGTCACGCCATCGCGCAAATCCGCCTGGCGCTTCATTTCCAGTAAATCCGACAACTGCAATTGATACAGGTCGGCGATACCTTCAACGATATTCAGATCGACCAGGGTATCGATATAACGCTCACCCAGGCCATCGATGTCCATCATTTTTCTGGAGGCGAAATGACGAATCGCTTCTTTTCTTTGTGCCGAACACGATAGTCCGCCAGTACAACGGGCCACCGCCTCGCCCTCTTCGCGCACCACATGGGAACCACAGACTGGACAAGTCTTGAGCATTTCAAACGCAGCTGGTTCAGGCTGTGGGCGGCGTTCCAATACTACTGCCACCACTTCCGGTATCACATCGCCGGCGCGGCGTACGATCACGGTGTCGCCAATACGCACATCCTTGCGCCTTACTTCATCTTCATTATGCAGCGTGGCATTGGTCACGGTCACACCACCGACAAATACCGGTGCCAGTCGCGCCACCGGCGTCAGTGCACCGGTACGGCCTACCTGGATATCGATACCGCTGACCGTGGTTAATGCTTCCTGAGCCGGAAACTTATGGGCGATGGCAAAGCGCGGTGCGCGCGAAACAAAACCGAGCTGCTCTTGCTGTGCAAAGGAATTCACCTTATACACCACGCCATCGATTTCATAGCCCAGGCCATCTCGCTTTTGCTGTATGTTGCGATAAAAATCGAGTAAGCCTTGAGCGCCTGCTACCACGGCATTTTCTGCGCATACCGGCAATCCCAGCGCGGCATACCAGACCAGCAAGTCTCTGTGCGACTCTGGCAGCTCCGCACCGTCCAGTGCACCAATGCCGTAAGCAAAAAAGCGCAGTTTACGTTGCGCAGTAATCTTAGAATCCAGCTGACGTAAGCTGCCCGCTGCAGCATTGCGCGGATTGGCAAATTCCTTGCCACCGGCATCGCGCTGACGCTGATTCAGTCTCTCAAAATCCTGTTTGAACATCAGCACTTCGCCACGTACATCCAACACTGCAGGCGGGTTTGCCGTATTCAGCCGTAGAGGAATACTGCGTATGGTACGGATGTTTTCTGTCACATCTTCACCGGTATAGCCGTCGCCACGGGTGGCAGCCTGAGTAAAGAGACCATCCACATAACGCAGATTAATCGCCAGCCCATCAAACTTCAGATCGATGGCATACTCAATTTCAGCCGTATCCGACACATCCAGGCCTTCTTTGACACGCTTGTCGAAGGCAAGCACATCTTCATCTTCAAAGCCATTGTTCAGCGACAGCATAGGAACCGCATGCTGAACCTGAGAGAATTCAGGCAAGGCAGCACCACCTACGCGCTGGGTCGGCGAGTCTGGCAGGCGTAACTCAGGATGGTCTTGCTCTAAGCTTTGCAGCTCACTGAATAAGCGATCATATTCAGCATCCGGTATGGTCGGTGCATCTAACACATAATAGGCGTGACTGTGCTGCTCTAACTCCTGACGCAGAACTGCTGCACGCTCAGCCACAGTTTCCTGTCTGGCCTCAGGTGCAGCATCGAACAAATCATTCTGCATAGCGATCAGCTGAATAAGCGCTGCGCACGTACCGAGCCGGCAGGAACCTGCGCCTCTTCCATTGCGCCATAGAATTCGCTGACCTGACCTGCGATTTCATCCAAGGCTTCTTTCGAGATAGGACGATTACCATCATCCACCACGATACCACCCAGGCGGGTCGCGAGCGATCTGGCGCAGGCCGCCATCGCACCGAAGCCATCACGGGCCGGTGCCACACAAGGTACATCCAGCAACAGCGTGAGGCGGGATGTCATGGTCTCACTCACGCCTACATTGGTCGACAAGGTGAACAGGCTGCCACCATCGCCATCTGGCATCATCAGGCGGCTATCAGGACGCTGATCGAAGCCCATTTTCTCTAACGCGGCGAGCAAGGTATTCAAGGCCCAGGCAGCACCATTGGCAGCGATGTTCACACTGAGTTGCGCATCATGTTCAGACACGAACTGGTGCAATTCCTTGGCATTGCTAATGACGCGATTCATGTCAGGCACATCGGGATGCGCGCTCAGGTTGTCGGCAATGGCACGCAGCTTCATCACAAACTCTGAATATTCGAGTTCATTCAAAGGACCGCTACGGCTGACCATTTGTATACCCGCCAGTAACGTAGTGTAGGCGCCGCCGGTGGCAATCACGTCCTTATCTCCGGCGGCTGTAATGCCGACAAAATGGACCGGCTTTTTACCCACGTATTTTAATTCGGCGATTTCAGCCAGTAATTTTTCACCGCGCATCGGTGTGTCAAATTCGAGTGGAATCACGCAATCGATTAACTCATCGACTGGCAATTCTTTAGCGTGTACTTTGACTGCGACCGCTGCTGTTTCAGTTTCAGTGTCTGGCTCGGTGCCGCTTACATCATCTGTACCAACCGCAGTGCTGGCCGCATCCTGCTCAGTGTGTGGCTCGAGTGCAGGTTCCAGTTTAGTGTGCTCTGGTGTTAATTGTGGTTCCTGGCGTACCACCGGTGTATCTGAAGGGCTCAGCAAGGCATCATCGTCGCCATCACCGAAAGCGTTTTCTACGGTTTTCTTCGCCTTATATTCCTGCCATTTATTGAAAGCGAAGACCCCAACCACGAGTACACCGCCACTTGCAAATAAACTTAATTGTAAATCCGTCATGCTGCTTGAACCTCAGTAGCAAAATTGACAGCGGACTCCATGTCCACCGCCACAATTCGAGAAACCCCCTGCTCTTGCATGGTCACGCCTATCAGCTGCTGCGCCATTTCCATCGCAATTTTATTGTGGGAGATAAATAAAAACTGTGTGTTATTCGACATACGTTTCACCATATTACAGAAACGTTCCGTATTCGAGTCATCCAGCGGCGCATCGACCTCATCGAGCAAACAGAATGGGGCCGGATTCAGCTGGAACATCGCAAACACCAAGGCAGTCGCGGTTAAGGCTTTTTCACCACCGGACAGCAAATGTATCGTTGCATTTTTCTTGCCTGGCGGCTGGGCCATGACCTGTACGCCGGAATCCAGAATTTCATCGCCAGTCATGATCAGCTTGGCCTGACCACCACCAAACAAGATAGGGAATAACTCAGCAAAATGATGATTCACTTTATCGAAAGTCCCCTGCAGCAATTCGCGGGTTTCGATGTCGATTTTATGAATCGCATCCTGCAGCGTGGTGATCGCTTCGGTCAGATCTGCATGCTGTGCATCGAGGAAGGTTTTTCTTTCACTGGCCTGCGCCAGTTCTTCCAGCGCCGCCATATTCACCGCACCTAAAGCCGCAATTGCATTACCCAGGCGCGTGACCTCACCCTGCAGATAAGAAGGTTTCAGATCATCATGCAGTTTTTCAGCGAGTTGCGCTTCGTCGACTTCAAAATTCCTGAGTTGTTCCTGATACTGTTCCTGCGCCAGGCGAGCAGCCTGCTCTTTGAGCTGCAACTCCATAATCCGGTCACGTTGCGGCTGCAGACTGCGTTCTATCTGATTTTTATTGTCTTCAAATTGACGCAGCGACTGCGTCAGCTGATCCAGTTCATGACGCGCATTGGCCAACGCTTTTTCCTGTTCGGTACGGCGGTCCAGCAAATCCTGCAAACCAGCCTGCGCGGCCTGGTCATTCATGCTTTCCAGCTCGAGCTGTCCCTGTTCCATGCTGGCGAATAACTGCGCCGACTGTTCCAGCGCGGTCGCGATATTCCTGCGCATTTCTTCCATCTTATTGCGATGGGATTTTTCTGCAAACGCCGCTTCCTGCGCCGCCAGTTCCAGATCGCGTACGCGCTGTCTGGCCTGATTCAGACCATGCTCTTGTTCCAGATAGGCGGTCTGGCCCTGCTCATGCAATTCCTGCATTTCAGCCAGTTCCAGATCCAGCATTTCAAATTTCTGCTCAGATTCAGCGCGCACCTGCTGCTGTTCTGCTTCCTGCGCTGCGATTTCAGCCAGGTCTGTGCCGATCTGGGTCGAGCGCTGGTTAAAGCGTTCCTGCACCTCAGCCAGCTTCATGAATTCTATTTGCAGACTATGCGTACTCTGCGTCAGCGCGGCGACCCGTTGACGTAAATCCTGTAACTGCTGTGCTGCCTGGGTATAGGCTGACTCTGCCCTGATTGCCGCATTTTTTCCCTCATCTGCCAGCATCTGGCGCGCGCGACATTGCTTACCGAGATTCTCGATTTCCTGCTGGCGTCCGAGCAAGCCATCCTGCTCAGAATCCGAGGCATAGAAACGCACACTGGTACGTGAAATCACATGCCCCTGGCGTGTCACAAACGAGGCACCAAACGGTAATTGCGCACGGTTAGCAAATGCTGAACTCACGTCTTCGGCCACGTACAACTGATGTAACCAGTCTTGCATCAGACTGCGGATGCCAGTTTCATTCAGTTGCAACAGCTCGATAAACGGTTTCAGGCCGGGCGCGCTGGCCGGTGGTTCTGACTGTATCTGTGGACTGTAAACCGCCAGCTTGGCAGGCGGGGCATCACTGAAAAAGGCCTTAGCCCAGTCCAGATTAGACATTTCCAACGATGCGGTACGTTCACGTAGCACCGATTCCAGCGCCGTTTCCCAGCCTGCTTCGATATGCAGCTTTTGCCACAGCTTAGGCAAACTGCCCAGCTCATGTTTTTCCAGCCAGGGTTGTACTTTGCCCTGACTTTGTACTTTTTCCTGCAACTGTTTCAGAGCCAGCAAACGCGCTTCTAATTGTGCCAGCTCTGCCGCATCCTGATTCACTTGCTGCTGCGCCTGCTTGCGCTGCTCATCCAGCGCCGGAAGGCGCTCTTGCGCTTCTTCCAGCTGCATGTTGAGCTCTTCCAGCACCTGCTTCTTCTCTTCCAGTTGGAAAGAGAGATTATCGAGATGGGTAGAATCGGGCGTAGCCAGTCCCTGCTTTTCCTGCATCAGGCGTTCTTTACGCACCGCCAGGCTATTGAGGATATTCGATGCATTACGCTGATGTGCAGACTCAAGTTCGATCTGCTGCTGCATCTGCATGATCCTGGCACGCGACTCGGTCGATTTCAGCTGGGACTCACGCCAGCCCTGCTCGAGTGCGGGCAAAGTATCTTGCTGCGCCTGAGCCGATTCCGCGGCCTGCTCGGCGCGCATGGCTAATTCTTCGACCTGAATCTCGGCTTCAGATAAATCATCCTGTAAATGATGACTCTGCGACTGCCATTGATCGCGCTGCGCCTTGAGCGAATGCAGTTGTGACTGCAGACGGCTGCGCGATTCGATCACAAATTTAATCTGTGCTTCCAGGCTGCCGATCTCGGCATTGGTCTGATACAAATGCCCCTGCGCCTGGTGCATACGGTCACCGACAGCATAATGCGCCTGGCGCATTTGCTCGAGCTCCAGCTCCACATGACGTAATTTTGCGGTCTGTTCTTCCAGATCCAGCTGAGTCTTTTCTATCTCGGCAAAATGGCGCTTTTGTTCATTCGCAGCCTCGTTACGGCGCAACAGCCACAGCAGTTTTTGCTTTTCTTCCTGATCCGCCTGCAGCGCGTGGAATTTATTGGCCACGATGGCCTGGGCTTCCAGCTTTTCGAGATTATTATTCAGTTCGCGCAGGATGTCTTCGACGCGCACCAGATTCTCATGGGTATCGTGAATCCGGTTTTCGGTTTCACGGCGGCGCTCTTTATAGCGCGACACACCGGCCGCTTCTTCGAGGAAGATACGCAATTCTTCAGGGCGGGCTTCGATAATCCGGGAAATCATGCCCTGACCGATAATCGCGTAAGCGCGTGGCCCCAGACCGGTACCGAGGAAGATGTCCTGAATATCACGGCGGCGCACCGCCTGGCCATTGATGTAATAGGTCGAGGTGCCATCGCGGGTCAGCGTACGCTTGACCGCGATTTCCGCATACTGACTCCATTGTCCGGCCGCCTTACCGAGGCTGTTATCGAACACCAGCTCTACCGATGCGCGGCCAGCTGGTTTGCGGTGCGTGGAACCGTTGAAAATAACGTCCTGCATGGATTCGCCACGCAACTCGGATGCTTTGGATTCACCCAGCACCCAACGCACGGCGTCAATAATATTTGATTTGCCACAGCCGTTCGGCCCCACGACGCCGACCAGTTGCCCAGGCACCTGAAAATGCGTTGGGTCAACGAAGGATTTAAATCCCGACAGTTTAATAGAGGTTAATCGCACTTGATGAAATTTTATTATCGTCTGCAGCCCCTCGCGGAACTGCACTTATATTCGTGAGAACGGATACCCTGAGCCAGACAGGAAAGCATGGCATCATACCATTTGATGCCCGAAATTTTCACAAAAAAACCTTGAAAAATAGCCAACAAAAACACTATTTTCTGTAAAAAAGCTTAAAAAATCCTAATTTAATTGCGACAAAGCCTTTCTCGGGAGAATCGGGCAAAGGATATAATATGTTAAACCTTGCTTGCGAGAAGAACAAAGCAAATGTGATGTCGGAAAGCATCAGTGACGCCAGTCCATCATCCGCCTGCCTTTCAAATAACTCAGCAGAACTGAAACTGAACCATTCCAACATGACTTTTCACCCTTATCTGACCAGCCTGCAGCCTTACCCTTTCGAAAAATTACGCCAATTATTCAGCGGCATTACGCCGAATCCGGCTTATCAAGCGATCAGCCTCGGCATCGGTGAGCCTAAGCATCCGACACCGGCACTGATAGAAGACGCTTTACGCAATAACATGGCGGGACTGGCCAGCTACCCTTTGACAGCCGGATCAGAAGCCTTACGTCGCAGCATCGCCAATTGGATCGCGCGCCGTTATGACATCCCGGCGCCTGACTTTGCTACTGAAATTTTGCCAGTCAACGGCTCGCGTGAAGCCTTGTTTGCTCTCGCGCAGACCATCATCAATCCGGCTGCGTGCAAAGATGGCAAGCCGCTCATCATGTGCCCGAATCCGTTTTATCAGATTTACGAAGGGGCAGCCTATTTGTCCGGTGCTGAGCCTTATTTTGTGAATGCAGATCCGTCCCGCAATTTTGCACCCGATTACAGCCAGGTGCCTGCGCATATCTGGCAACGGGTACAACTGCTATTCGTCTGCTCGCCCGGCAATCCTACCGGCGCTGTTTTACAACTGCATGACTGGAAAGAGTTATTTGAGCTGTCCGACCGTTACGGCTTTGTGATTGCAGCGGATGAATGCTATTCCGAAATCTACTTCAAAGCCGATGCCCCACTCGGAGCGATGCAGGCTGCACGTCAATTGGGACGCGGTTATGAACGCCTGATCAGCCTGTCGAGCTTATCCAAACGCTCGAATGTACCCGGCATGCGTTCTGGCTTCGTCGCCGGTGATGCCGCGATCATGAAACAATTTCTGCTGTACCGTACCTATCACGGCAGCGCGATGAGCCCGATGATACAAGCCGCATCGGTCGTCGCCTGGGATGATGAAGAGCACGTCGCAGAGAATCGCGAAAAATACCGCCGGAAATTTGCACAAATCACGCCCTTACTCACAGAGGTGCTGGATGTGCAGTTGCCGGATGCTGCATTCTACTTGTGGGCGAAAGTCGATCACCTGAAGGGCATCAGCGATACTGAATTTGCACGTCAACTCTATGAGCGTTATCACGTCACCGTGCTGCCGGGCAGTTATCTGGCCCGCGAAGCACACGGCATCAACCCGGGCGCTAACCGCATCCGTATGGCTTTGGTGGCGGACGTTGCAGAATGCCTGGAAGCGGCACAACGCATCGTCGCATTTTGCAGAGAATTAAAAGCCGCTTAAGTATTCCCTGGTTTGAGTAAGCGGCAGTCAGGCACTATGATGCCGTAACAGCTCTGGTTGTGAGGCGGCTTCAGCTCTGATCATCCGTTTATTTAATGCTTTTATTTTAATTTTTAGAACTTTAAGAAATCATCATGACTCAACAATTACAGCAAATTATCGATCAAGCCTGGGAAGACCGTACCAGCTTCTCCCCTAAATCCGCGCCAGCCGATGTTCGGGAAGCAGTCGCGCACGTTTTGTCTGAGCTGGATGCAGGCAGTCTGCGCGTCGCGCAGAAAATAGATGGTCAATGGCATGTCAATCAATGGGTAAAGAAAGCCGTGCTGCTGTCTTTCCGCCTGGAAGACAATATCTGCATGCCATCCGGCGACCATATGCAGTTCTATGACAAAGTGCCGACTAAATTCGCCAATTACACCGCTGAAGACTTTGCTAAAGGCGGTTTCCGCGTGGTGCCGCCAGCGGTCGCACGTCGCGGCAGCTTCATTGCGAAGAACGTGGTGTTAATGCCTTCCTACGTCAACATCGGCGCCTATGTGGATGAAGGCGCCATGGTAGACACCTGGGCCACAGTTGGCTCTTGCGCGCAAATCGGTAAAAACGTTCACTTGTCTGGTGGCGTCGGCATTGGCGGTGTATTAGAGCCTATGCAAGCTAACCCAACCATCATCGAAGATAACTGCTTCATCGGCGCGCGTTCTGAAATCGTGGAAGGCGTGATCGTGGAAGAAAATTCCGTGATTTCCATGGGTGTGTACATCGGCCAGTCGACCAAAATTTATGATCGCGCTACCGGCGAAGTCAGCTATGGCCGCGTACCTTCCGGCTCGGTTGTAGTTTCCGGTAGTCTGCCTTCTGCGGATGGCAAATACAGCCTGTACTGTGCAGTCATCGTGAAACGCGTCGATGCACAAACCCGTTCTAAAACCAGTATCAACGAATTACTGCGTGGCGCATAATTCAGCGTAATCCTCAGTATTTGTTTGCTGTCCGCAGCAGACAAATACTGATTAGCAAATAAAAGCAACACCGGAACCATTCGTATAACAGGGAAAAGGAAGCATCATGGCAGCAATGGAGCGCTTGTTTCAGCTCATGAAAGATAAACATGCCTCGGACATGTTTTTTGCAATAAATTCGCCCGTCCATCTCAAGATCAATGGCAATCTGCTGCCCATCAATCAGCAGCGCATGGATCAGGCGAATATTCTCGCCCTGTTAGCCGAAGTCGTCGCGCCTGAGCATCTGGAAATACTGGAGCGCGAAAACGAACTCAATATCGGTATCGGCGCGGCAGGTATAGGGCGCTTCCGTTTATCTGCTTTTCGTCAGCGTGGCTCGATCTCGGCCGTATTCCGTTTTGTGCCCGGCGACATTCCGAAATTAACCAGTCTGAATCTGCCGCCGGTGCTGTCAGATCTGATCATGGAAAAACGTGGCCTGATTCTGGTGGTTGGTGCCACCGGTTCAGGAAAGTCGACCACGATTGCGTCGATGCTGGATCACAGAAATGAAGTGAAGTCCGGCCACATACTGACGCTGGAAGATCCGATTGAATACCTGTTCCGCAGTAAAAAATCCATCGTCAATCAGCGTGAAATCGGCAGTGACTCAGAAAGCCTGAAGACTGCCTTGAAAAACTCCTTACGCCAGGCACCGGATTGCATACTGATCGGTGAGATCCGTGATCTGGACACCATGATGGCAGCGATTGCCTATGCACAGTCCGGCCATTTGGTGTTGGCGACACTGCATGCGAATAACAGTTATCAGGCACTGAACCGTATTATCAGCTTCTTCCCTATGGAAAACCGCACTGCGCTGTTGCTGGATCTGGCCTCATCGGTGCGCGCAATTATCTCGCAGCGCCTGATCCGTGCCGTTGATGGCGGCCGCTGCCCGGCGGTCGAAATCATGCTCAACACGCGCTATGTGTCTGAACTGATAGAACAAGGCGATATTTTCCAGATCAAGGAAGCGATCGAGAAGAGTCTGTCACCCGGTTCGCAAACCTTTGAACGCGCATTGATGACGCTGATTAAGGATGGTCTGATCAGCAAGGAAGAAGGTCTGGCCAATGCTGACTCAGCCAATAATCTCTTATGGCTGCTGAATAATGAAACTTCGACCAATCAGGCACCGGTACCGGAACCTGAGCCGGAAACCAAAGAAGAAGCCTCTTTCACCGAATTCACCCTGAACGTTTAAACCGTCAAAGAAGTAGCCAATGAATCGCAGTCAACGCAATATCACCTTGTACGGTATCCCGAATTGCGATACCGTCAAAAAATCCCGGGTCTGGATGCAGGAACAGCATCCGGATTTCGTCTTTCATGACTTCAAAAAACAAGGTCTGGAACGCACTACGATAGAACAGTGGCTAAAGCATCTGAGTCTGGATGTGCTGATCAATCGTAAGGGCACCAGCTGGCGTGCACTCAGCGATGAACAAAAGCAGTCTGCCAGTGATAGCGAAGCAGCGATTGCACTGATACTCAGCAATCCCTCGCTGGTCAAGCGTCCGGTGCTGCAAATCAGCGATGCACAAGGCATTGCACATGTGTCTGTAGGTTTTACACCTGACACGTTCAACTCTATTTTTTCCCGGTTCTGAACACCATGAGTAAAACCCTCGCTCTGACTGAGCAATTAATCGCACTCGACTCCGTTACCCCTGAGGATAAAGGCTGCCAGCGCACCCTGATTTCATTACTGGAACCACTGGGTTTTACCTGTGAAACCATACAGTCCGGCGACGTGACCAATCTGTGGGCGCGCCGTGGCACCCAGCAGCCAGTGCTGGTATTTGCGGGACATACCGATGTGGTGCCTACCGGTCCGGTCGCCCAATGGCAATCTGCCCCGTTCACGCCTACCCAGCGGGACGGTAAATTGTATGGCCGTGGTGCAGCCGATATGAAAACCTCGATTGCCGCGTTTGTGGTCGCCACTGAAGAATTCATTGCCGCCCATCCGGACCATCAGGGCTCGATTGCCTTCCTGATTACCAGCGATGAAGAAGGCCCGGCCACCGATGGTACCGTCGTGGTCTGCAATCAGCTAAAAGAACGTGGTGAACAACTGGATTACTGCATCGTCGGCGAACCGACCTCCTCTGCGCAGCTGGGCGACACCATTAAAAACGGCAGGCGTGGCACGATGTCGGGCAAACTGACGGTGCGTGGTGTGCAAGGCCATATCGCTTACCCGCAACTGGCTAAAAATCCTATTCACCTGTTTGCGCCAGCGATGGCAGAGCTGGTAGCAGAAGTCTGGGATGAAGGTAATGACTACTACCTGCCAACTTCATGGCAAATGTCGAATATTCATGCGGGGACCGGCGCCTCGAATGTCATTCCCGGTGAAGCGGTCATTGACTTTAACTTCCGGTTTTCGACAGCCAGCACAGCAGAAGGCCTGCAACAGCGCGTGCATGCGATCCTGGACAAACACGGTTTGGACTATGCGCTCAAATGGACCATAGGCGGCCACCCCTTCCTGACGCCGAAAGGCAGCCTGAGCGACGCGCTGGCCGCTGCGATACGCGCAGAAACCGGGCTGGAGACTGAATTATCGACCACGGGCGGCACTTCTGATGGCCGTTTCATTGCCAAGATTTGCCCGCAAGTGGTAGAGTTCGGCCCTCCCAACGCCAGCATCCATAAAATCGATGAGCATATTGCGCTGGCGGATATTGAACCTTTAAAGAATATTTACCGACGAACGTTGGAAAATCTGCTGACCTGAGATGGGTATAGCAGCGCTGATATTCAGCACGTTCATCAATCATTAACGACTATGACTACTTCCACATCACCATTTTCTACCCTGCGCGATCTGTTGCGCTATGCAGTCACCCGCTTCAATCAGGAAAAGCTGTTTTTCGGCCATGGCAGTGCCAATGCGCTGGATGAGGCAGCCTACCTGTTGCTGCATACCCTGCATCTGCCGCTGGATAAAATAGATCCTTTCCTGGATGCGCGTCTGCTGCCGGAAGAAATCAGCAAAGTCATGCAAGTCATCGAACGCCGCGCAGCAGACCGGGTGCCTGCTTCCTACATCACCAATGAAGCCTGGCTTGGTACCTATAATTTCTACGTGGATGAACGCGTGATTGTGCCGCGCTCCTTTATCGCTGAACTGATCCCTGAACATTTCTCACCTTGGGTGAACGATCCTGACAACATCACGGATATCCTGGAACTGTGTACCGGTTCTGGCTGCCTGCCGATTATGCTGGCCGATATGTTCCAGAATGCGCAGGTCGATGCGGTCGATATTTCCCCGGACGCGCTGGAAGTGGCACGCAAAAACGTGGCGACTTATGAGTTGCAAGACCGGGTCAATCTGATCCAGTCTGACCTGTACACCAATGTACCGGATAAGCAATATGACCTGATCATCACTAACCCGCCGTATGTCAATTCCGGTTCTATGGCCAGCCTGCCGCAGGAATATCTGCATGAGCCGCAAATTGCGCTGGCTGGTGGCGATGATGGCATGGATCTGGTCAGGAAGATTGTGGCCGGTGCAGCACAGCGTCTGAAAGCTGACGGTATTTTGATGGTGGAAATCGGTAATGAACGCGCGTTTGCGGAAGCAGCCTTCCCTGAACTGAACCTGACCTGGGTCTCTACCAGCGCAGGCGACGACATGGTATTCCTGATCGAAGCACGTGATTTGCAGGATTTCCAGGCCTGATAACACACGCCCCCACATGTAGAAAAGGGCAAAGCTGAATTTGCCCGTTTTTGCCTGTTTTTGCCCATATTTTTTGGGCCATCAGCCCCGGCTGACGCATAATACGCAGCGCTGATGGCCTTGCAGTCACTGATATTTCAGCGATAAGTTCCGCCAGATCAGTGCAGCCTCATTGCAGTCTCAGTGCAGTCTCAGTGCAGTCTCAGTGCTAAATCAGCCGTGGCGCTGCGGCTCACAGCCTTACTCCGAATTGAATTCTCTATGATACGTTTGCAACAAGTCATTCTCGCCCGCGGTACCAAACCTTTGTTTGACAGCGTCGATGTGACGCTCAACCCCGGCGATAAAATTGGTCTGATCGGCTCCAATGGCGCGGGTAAGTCCAGCCTGTTCGCGATGCTGCGCGGAGAATTACATCCGGATCAGGGCAGTATAGAATTTCCAGCCAAATGGCAACTGGCGCACGTGGCGCAGGAAACCCCGCCGCTGGAGCGCAGCGCAATTGACTATGCGATTGATGGCGATGTGACCCTGCGTAAGCTGGAAGCGGAATTAGCCGAACTGGAAGCACAGCCGGAAAGCCATGACAACGGCATACAGATAGGCAACCTGTATGGCGCTCTGGCTGACGCCGACGCCTACACGGTACGCTCGCGGGCTGAACAATTGCTGATCGGTCTGGGCTTCCGGCTGGATCAATTAGAACAGTCTGTTGCCAGCTTCTCCGGTGGCTGGCGTATGCGCCTGAATCTGGCGCAGGCACTGATGTGTAAATCGGATTTGTTATTACTCGATGAACCGACCAACCATCTGGATCTGGACGCGATTATCTGGCTGGAAGACTGGCTCAAACGCTATGCCGGTACCCTGATCATCATTTCCCATGACCGCGATTTTCTCGATGGTGTGGTGAATGTGGTGGTGCATATTGATGACCGCAAGCTCAAGCGTTATTCCGGTAATTACTCGGCGTTTGAACGCCAGCGTGCGGCCCAGCTGGAGCTGGCGCAAGGCATGATAGAAAAGCAGAACCGTAAACGCGCCCATCTGCAATCGTTTATCGACCGCTTTAAGGCCAAAGCGACCAAGGCCAAACAGGCGCAGAGCCGTATCAAGGCACTGGCCAGAATGGAAGAGCTGGCGCCGTTACGCGCGGCCGCCGAATTTTCATTTGAATTCCGTGAGCCCCTGAGCGCACCGAACCCTATGCTGGTGATGGAAGACGTGGATTGTGGCTATCGTCGGGAATCTGAAACCGATCATAGTTTTACAGAGAAAAAAATCGTCGGCGACGTCAATTTCTCGCTGCAGATCGGTCAGCGTATTGGTTTGCTCGGCGTGAATGGTGCCGGTAAATCCACGCTGATCAAAACCATCGTCGGTGACATTTCTCCGCTGGCAGGTACCATGCAAACCGGTAAAGGCCTGTCTATCGGTTACTTCGCCCAACATCAGGTAGAAATGCTGCGCCATGACGAATCACCGTTGTGGCATCTGGCGCATATTGCACCGGATGTACGTGAGCAGGAATTGCGTAACTTCCTGGGCGGCTTTAACTTCCCGGGCACTATGGTGACCAGCCCGATCAAGCCTTTCTCAGGCGGCGAAAAAGCGCGTCTGGCACTGGCGATGATCGTGTGGCAGCGCCCTAACCTGCTGTTACTCGATGAGCCGACTAACCATCTGGATCTGGAAACCCGCGAAGCTCTGACCGAGGCGCTGGCACAGTTCGAAGGCACGCTGGTAGTGGTATCCCATGACCGCCATCTGTTACGCGCCACCACCGATCAGTTCATCATCGTCGCCGATGGCAAGCTGATGCCTTTCGACGGCGATCTGGATGACTATAAGAACTGGCTGTTCAAGAGCAAGCTGGAAGCCGCTGCCAGCCCCGCTCTGCCTGAGAAAAGTAAAGCGAAGGACAGCTTACCGCAGGTGCAGCCGGTCGCCGTTAAAATCGACGACAAAGAGCAGCGCAAACGCGATGCAGAACAACGCCAGCGCCTGTCTGCCGCGCGTAAGCCGATAGAGAACCGCATTAAGCGCCTGGAAGAAAATATGGCGAAACTGAATGCACAAAAAAGCAGCATAGTAAGCCAGCTGGAAGACAGCAGCATTTACGACGAAGCGAATAAAGAAAAGCTGAAAGCCTTGTTGCTGGATCAGGCCTATGTAGTCAAAGAGCTGGAACAGCTGGAAATCAACTGGCTGGAACAGCAAGAGCAGCTGGAAGCGATTGTGTAACAGCCTGCCGCACAGTCAGCCTGCAACAGGCTGACTGCAGTGCGCACCGAATCAGCTCATATTTTTTTATCATATAAAAATAGCAAAATATTCCTTGCCGTAAAGGTGAGTGCTTTCTAAGATCAACTGGTTTTCTTGAACCGAGGATGACCATGAAATTAGAAACCATCGCTGTACACGGCGGCTATTCGCCGGATCCCACCACACGCGCTGTCGCGGTACCGATTTATCAGACCGTGGCCTATGCGTTCGACAATACCCAGCATGGCGCAGACCTGTTTGACCTGAAAGTTCAGGGCAATATCTATTCGCGCATCATGAACCCGACTAATGATGTGCTGGAAAAGCGGGTCGCCGCTTTAGAGGGTGGCATCGCGGCGCTTGCCTTAGCCTCCGGCCAGGCCGCGATCACGTATGCGATCCAGACCATCGCCGAAGCTGGTGACAATATCGTATCCGCATCAACGCTGTATGGCGGAACCTATAATCTGTTTGCCCACACTTTGCCGCAATTCGGCATTCAAACCCGCTTTGCCGACTATCGTGATCCGGAATCATTTGCTGCGCTGATCGATGACAGAACCAAGGCGGTGTATGTGGAATCCATCGGCAATCCGCTGGGTAACATCACCGATATCGAAGCCATCGCGGCGGTTGCGCATCGCCATGGCGTGCCGCTGATCGTGGATAACACTGTGCCCTCACCGTATCTGTTGCGTCCTATTGAATTCGGCGCCGATATCGTGCTGCATTCCCTGACCAAATACCTGGGCGGCCACGGCACAACCATAGGTGGCATCATCGTCGATTCCGGCAAATTCCCCTGGGCGCAGCACAAAGCGCGCTTCAAGCGTTTGAATGAACCTGATCCGTCTTACCACGGCGTGGTCTACACCGAAGCACTCGGTGAAGCCGCCTACATAGGCCGTGCACGGGTGGTCCCTTTACGCAATACTGGCGCGGCTTTATCACCGTTTAACGCGTTTCAGATTCTGCAGGGTATAGAAACGCTGGCCTTGCGACTGGATCGCATCACTGAAAATACTGCCGCCATCGCGCGCTATCTGCAGTCACATAGCAAGGTCAGCTGGGTCAATTACGCAGGTCTGCCAGACCATCCTGATCACGCACTGGCGCAGAAATACCTGGGCGGTAAGCCATCGGGCATACTGACTTTTGGTTTGCAAGGCGGACGTGAAGCCGGGGCGCGCTTCCAGGACGCTTTGCAGTTGTTCACGCGGCTGGTGAATATCGGTGATGCCAAATCGCTGGCCTGCCATCCCGCCAGTACCACCCACAGACAATTGAATCCGGAAGAATTAGCGAAAGCCGGCGTCAAAGAAGAAACCGTGCGTTTATCGATCGGTATCGAACATATCGATGACCTGATCGCTGATCTGGAACAGGCACTGCAGGCAGTCTAAATAAACAATCTGATTCCCCTCATGCCGCCAGAGCCCAATATCCATGCGGGTTCTGGCGGCATTCCCTTATCCGGACTGTATTCACAGCCAGTCCAGCGGATCAACCCGGTAATACCGACGCAGTAAGCCATACAGCTCAGGCTCAGCCGCCGCCAGTGCCTGACTTTTCCTGAAGAAAGCTTCGGTCGCCACAGCAAAAAATTCGGCCGGACTGGTTGCGCCATAAGGATCAAGCACTGTCTCCTGTTGCTGGCTGAGTGCATGCTGCAAGCGTACATAAACGCGCTGCATCACGTCTGACCAATGTGCATAGGCGTTTTTCCCGGCCAAGACCGGCGCGCCATTGGCGCTGCCGCTCTCGCTATCGAGCTGATGCGCAAACTCATGTAAGACCACGTCCTGACCGGCCAGCGCGGCTGCCTGTTCTTGTGTAGTCGGCACAATCTGATCCCAGGCCAGAATCACGCGCCCATCGCTCCAGGATTCACCGCTTAAGCCCTGATTGGTATGGGTCACCACGCCGCCGTCCAGCATCTGACTGCGCGGCGCTACAAACACCCCCGGATATAACAGTATGTGACTCAATTCAGGATAGACCTCGGTTTCCCGGTTCAGCAACAACAGACAAGCGCGCCCAGCGATAGTGACGCGCATCTCATCCGTCACCTGTAAACCATCACAACCGACAAATTTTTTCTGAAACAGGAATTGACGTATGCGCCGCTTAAGCTGCATCTGTAAATCGGTAGGCATCCTGCTGTAGCCGGGCAGATTCCTGCGCAAAATTTTTGAATACGGCAAAGGAAATGCCTTGCCTAATACATGATGCAAGCGCCATTTCGGAACCAAGACCAGAGCGCAAATCACGCTGATTAAAATGCATCCTATCCACCACACATCGCCTCCTCAGGCTGTATCAGACCAAGGCCAGATGGGCGCCTTCGCTTAAAACTCAATAGTCATTCGCTTTGCAGTCATGATTTCTGCAACCGTGCTTGTCAATTCAGCGCGTACTACACCTGGCCAGCGATGCGCTTGATAAGACGCATCGCCATCTCACTTGTGAATTGAAATTGTGGCACCATCTCTGCTACCTGTGTGCGGTCAGCCAGCGGCCTGCAAGCCAGCACCGGAGCGCACTACACTTTTTCTATTATTTCTGGAGTCAGCATGTCAGGCATACCTTCCGTTACCGCCATCTTAGGCAACGCCCCTTACCTCGTTCATCTGAGCGATGATCTGGGCCATCAATGGCAAGCCGATGAGCCAGTAGAAGTCGGTGGCGCCAACACCGCACCGTCACCTGATCGTTTGCTGCTGGGCAGCCTGGGTTCCTGCACCGCGATTACGGTGCAAATGGTCGCTGCACGCAGGCAGATTCCGCTGACTGGCATACAAGTTAAGCTGTCGCTGAATCCTGACGGCAAACCGGAAGCCGGCAATGACATCGTGCGTGTGATCGAGTTACAAGGTGAACTGAGTCAGGAGCAGCGCGAACAGTTACTGAAAATTGCCAACGCCTGTCCGGTTCATAAAATCCTGACTGGTGAAGTCCGTATCGCCACCTCACTCACCGAGCCAGCTTAAGCCAATTTGCTATGTCAACGGAGACTCAAATGACGACCGACAGCGCCACCCTGCGCACGCTCACAGCGCGTACTTCTGTGATCGGCGAAGACACCACTATACGGCGCGCGCTGCCGCATCGTGAGCAAAAAACGATAGGCGCCTGGTGCTTTCTCGACCATGTCGGCCCGGCCCAGTTCGCCGCCGGTAAAGGCATGCATGTCGGCGCACATCCACATATAGGATTACAAACCTTTACCTGGATGATAGAAGGCGAGCTTTACCACCGTGACTCGGCCGGACACCAGCAAATCGTTAAGCCGGGTCAGGTTAATCTGATGACGGCGGGCCATGGCATCGTGCATACCGAAGACAGTGTGCAGGATGGTGCCAGCTTACATGCAGCCCAGCTATGGATCGCCTTGCCGGACAATGAACGCCAGCGCGCACCAGGCTTCCGTAATTATCCTGAACTGCCGATCCTGGATCAGGATGGATACCGGATTACCGTCCTGGCCGGCAGCCTGCTGGCACATACCTCGCCGGTTGAAGTGTTTTCCCCGCTATGCGGTGCAGATTTCACCAGCACCGCTGCAGCACGCACAGAGCTGCCGCTGGAAGCCAGCTTTGAATATGGCGTACTGGTATTGCAAGGTAAAGCCAGCGTGAATGGCACAACGCTGGAACCGGGTCATCTGGCCTACCTGCCGCCGGACAGTGGCAACCTGAACTTAAGCTGTGACGCGGCCTGCCGTGTGTTGTTGATCGGTGGCGAACCGTTACAGGAAGACCTGCTGTTGTGGTGGAATTTTGTCGGCCGCAATCAGGCCGAACTGGAACAGGCATTACAGGACTGGAATCAGCAAAGCCCACGTTTCCCTGCCGTGCCAGGCTCATCATCAGCAAGGCTGGAAGCTCCTGCGCTGGCCGGAATGAAATTGAAAATCTGAATCTGCGCTGACTGAATGCAAAACAGCTGCGTCTGCCTGGTGCAGAACGCAGCTGTTTTTTTGTACCACCTATTCAGGCTGTCACCAGCGGTCAAAACCGACAGCCTGAATGACAGCCTTGATCCGCCTTATTTAACTTCGCGGATAAAGTTTTCTTTAGTGCGGCGAACTTTTTTCAGATTCACCAGCCAATCCTTGTCTTCTTCACGATAGCCGAGTGGCAGGATCACGACGCTGCGCAAGCCCTGAGCGCGCAAGTCCAGGATTTCGTCCAGCTTGTCCGGATCAAAACCTTCCATCGGGGTTGCATCGACCTGCTCTTCTGCGGCAGCGATGAGTGCGGTACCAAGGCCGATGTAAGCCTGACGCGCAGCGTGTTGGAAGTTCACTTCTGCATCACGTGCCGGATACAGATTCAGCAACATATTGCGGTAGTTTTCCCAACCTTCATTTTTAAAACCACGCACTTCATTGGTCAGATCAAACATCATATTGATGCGTTCTGCTGTGTAGTTATCCCATGCTGCGAACACCAGCAAATGCGAGCCTTCAGTGATCTGTGCCTGATTCCAGCCGATCGCCTTGATCTTTTCACGGATTTCCGCATTGGTCACAACCAGGACTTCATAAGGCTGCAGGCCGCTGGAAGTTGCTGTCAGACGAATAGATTCCAGAATACGGTCCAGCTTGTCCTGAGGAACAGCTTTAGCCGGATTCATTTTTTTGGCAGCATAACGCCATTGCAGTTTTTGAATTAAATCACTCATGATGACCTTCCGAAGTTAATGTGAATACGCTGTTCAGTAGCTTTAGCAATGCAGCATTGTCGCGCAACCCGGCCTGCTAACTATTTGCAGACTGGAGTGCGACCAGCGGCACAGCAGCAGAATAATGATAACGATGATGCAAGGATTGAATGCGCTCACCCTGCACTCATCCTGCAATCGCCAAACAATTACTAAAAATTAATTGCTACTGATAAGGACTACTATAACAGGCTTAGGAAAAGTTTGCAGACGACCGGTCTAATTCTAATTTTTTATATCGATATCTGAGAATTGTGTTCTGTCTGCCACCGCTCTGCCCAACAGCAGGATGCCCGGCATCAGTTCACTTCCGCTATTCCCGAGATAGTTGCGGGTCGCTGCAGGAAAACACCAGGCCACAAAATCCGTGTTGCAGGTTTGCAAGGACAGTACCAGGTTGTGCAGTTCGGTTTCGAACTGGCTCGCTTCAGGATCACAGCTGGCACGCAAGAAAACCGGGAGAAAGGCAATACCCATTGCCGGCAGCGGCGCTGCGCCACGCGTTACAGTGGCAGCTGCCACGGCTGCATCCAGCACCCGTTCCGCCTGCTTAGCCACCAGCGGCGAGCGTATCGGCAAAAACTCCTGCTTAGCCTCGATCAGCTCGCCATATTCACCACCGGACAGCCAGCAATCGCAACGCCCAGCCCAGACTTCTTGCAGCGGACCATGCTTTTTACTGGCGATGAGCTGATACTCCTCGAGTGCGTAGCGCCCTGCCCGCAGCGCAGCCTGAGCCAGCAAACCCAGGTTGCTACGCTCTGTATAGCAATAGCCAGCGTTGCCGAGGCGGTTGGCGAATTCCAGCTGCAGCGCAGTCCAGGCCGACAAGGTATCTGCCCAATGCGCGCCACGGCCCGCCTGCACTAGCTTCATTCCAACAATATCTTTTATCTCATTCATCATCGGTACAGCGACTCCGTCGGCATGATCACAGGCGTAAGTTCTATGCGTGTTAAACATTGCAAATTTGCTTTTAATTTACGCAAGTTTGACTAGGCTAAATCTCAGGAAGATACAAAACAGTTGCTACACCCGTAGCAAGTATTCGGACCAGACAGGAAATCATCATGGAAAACCATACGACCAATACCAGGCAAGATAAGCCGGCGCGACCCACAGCTTCTGTGCGAGAGCAGCCGGAAAAAACAGCACTTGAAGATATCCGGCGCCAATTAGGCTGGGGACTGATAGCCGCCCACCGACGTGATCAGCAAACTGGTCATGATCAACGCTAAAGCCAGCTCATCAAATCAGCCTTTAGCAGATGGTGCCACCGAACTTTCGGTGCTGAGCCGCTCAAAAAATGCCAGCACATCCGCCTCAAGCCGGGTACGCGCAAAACTTGGCAGGCTTTGCCAGATGCGCTTACCGTAAGGCTTGGAAATCAGGCGTGGATCACAAATCATCAACACGCCACGATCCGTTTCATCACGTATCAAACGACCAGCACCCTGCTTCAGATTAATGATCGCTTCCGGCAGTTGATGATGTACAAAGCCATTCATTCCCTTTTTCTCCATCGCAGTGATACGTGCTGCCAGCACAGGATCATCCGGCGGGGAAAAGGGTAATTTGTCGATGATCACCAGGGACAAAGCCTCACCACGTACGTCCACCCCTTCCCAGAAGCTTTGGCTGCCGATTAATACCCCATTGCCGGAATTTCTAAAGCGCTCCAGCAATTCAGTCCGGCCCGCATCGCCCTGCACGAACAAGGGGAAATTCAGTCCACGCTGCTCAAATTCCTGCTTCAGGCGTTCGGCACTGAAGCGAACGGCTTTAAGCGTGGTACATAACAGGAAAGTGCGGCCTTTAGCCGCGGTAATCACTGGCAGCGCCGCATTGATCACAGCATCCGCATAGTCGCGCGAATTCGGGTCAGGCATGCCATCCGGCACATACAGATAACCCTGTTCCTGATAATTAAACGGGCTGGGCCAGGTAAATGCCGGCTCATTCCACAAACCCATTTGCGACACATAATGTGTGAAGTCGTTTTTCACCGCCATAGTGGCTGAGGTGAATATCCAGGCGCGTGGAACCCCTTCGCGCTGTTTATTAAATATCGGCGCGATCGACAAAGGCGTACGGTGCAATTGCAGGGAAACAGAGAAAGCCTCTACCCACAACACATAATCACCCGCTTTAGCAGCATCTTTCGGTTCCGCATTCCAGTCATCGATCTGATCCTGCAGCATAATGGCACGCGCGCGGCACTGCTCCAGTGTTTCTGCTCGTTCTGCCTGCTTTTCCAGCACTGCAATCAACTCGCTCATGCTGTCTTTTAAGGTATCCAGTGCTTCAAAAAACGGGCTTGAAGCAGCAATCTGATCGATAGAAAGACGGACTATATCCTGCGGAAAAGCCAGCCTCAGATCACGTGCGGCCTTTTCAACCGGTGCCACCAGCTTGGACCATTCAGCCCCATCGCGCGCGTGGGACAAGCCCTCTGCATGCACATCGCGACATAATTCCAGCACCTGAGAAGTCGACACGGTATCGCCAAAAAACAAGGTCGCGGTTTCCGGCAACTGATGCGCCTCATCGAAAATCACCGTATTCGCTGATGGCAGCAACTCGGCCACGCCAGTATCCTTGAGAGCCACATCCGCGAAAAACAAATGGTGATTGACCACCACCACATCGGCCTGCTGCGCTTCCTTCCTCGCTTTCATGACAAAGCAGTCCTGATAATACTGACACTCCGTCCCCATGCAGGTATCTTTAGTGGAAGTCACCAGGCTCCAGACACTGGCGGTTTCAGGCACCCGTGACAACTCCGACTTATCACCGGTCATGGTGGTCTTAATGAAGCGTGAAATATCGCGCAGATAACCGACATCCTCGCGGCTGGTCAGGCGGCCGTTCTGCTGGGTGCGCTCAAGATGGTAATGACACAGATAATTTGAACGGCCTTTGAGCAAGGCAACCGACACCGGTGCCTTAAGGATTTTTTTGATCGTCGGAATATCGCGCTGAAACAACTGATCCTGCAAATTCTTAGTCCCAGTCGATACGATGACTTTACCGCCCCACAGCAACGCAGGGGCCAGATAAGCATAGGTTTTACCAGTTCCGGTACCAGCTTCTGCCAGCAAGGTTTTTTGTCCGGCGATAGCGTCGGAGATCGCTTTTGCCATCTCAGTCTGTGCCTGACGCGGGCGATAGCCGGGTAAAGCCGCACTCAAGGGGCCATCAAAACCAAAAATATGCTCTATGTCCTGATGGTGTAAACCATCTTTAGTATCAGTGGATAAAGGAGGGGTATCAGTCAAAATAGACAATCAATTTCAATCAAGGGGACGCAGTTTGCCAGAAAATTCATGCAGGCACATCAGGTGTCAGTTGCATTTTCAGTAAAGTTATGTGATCTTTGAGCTGCAACTTCCGTTTTTTCAGGCGACGCAATTGTAATTCATCGTGTGCAGGATCCATAGTCAGTGCATTTATGACCACATCCAGATCACGATGTTCTACTTCCAGCTCGATTATTCGTTGACGTACTTGTTCAGGATGGCTCATAGCCTTCAGCTTAAAGTAAAATAGTGTGAAATTTTGGAAAGCCAAATAAACTGGCTTTCCGCTAGTGTAATCTACCGAGACGTATGAGCCAATATAAGATAGAAGCTGGCACCGGACAACACATCGGTGACCGACAAGAACAACAGGACCGGGTCGCATTATTTGCGGCACCGCGAGCGCCCGGCTATATGATGGCAGTTGTTGCTGACGGCATGGGTGGAAAAAGCGGTGGTGCCCTCGCTGCAGAGCAGGTGATCCGTACCGCTAAGCAGCTATTTGATGAATTTTATACCGGCAGCAATGTCGAGACTTTGCTGGAGAACATACTTCAGGAAGCCCATACCGTCATTAAGCTGACCGCTGTGTCCTCTGAAAAAGAACCGCACAGCACCTTCGCCGCGCTGGTCATCACGCCTCAGAAAGAAGCCATCTGGGCACATGCGGGCGATTCGCGCCTGTACCGTTTCAGCGGCCCTAACTTTGGCGAGAAAACCCGCGATCACTCGTATGTGGAAAAGCTGGTCGACGAAGGAAAAATCCGGCCAGAGGAAGCGAAAACGCACAGATTATCCAATATTCTTGTGAATGTACTGGGCTCCAGCAATACAGCACCCTTCATCACCTTCGGCAAATATCAAAACCTCGCGGCAGGTGACAGCTTCCTGCTTTGTACTGACGGGCTTTGGCATTATTTCGAAGATGCAGAGCTCTCAGCAGCCGTGGCGGCAAATACACCGCGACAAGCATCCGAGCTACTCATACGTAAAGCACGCGACAGGGGCACACCTAAAGGCGATAACTGCACCTTTGCCATTGTCAAGCTGGTAGAACCGCCACCTGAAGTCAAAAACTATACGGTGCAAAAAATGCGGCGTGCAGTCTGAGCCATAAATTTCGGATTTCAAAATTCCAGCCTGAAACCTCAGGCGACTTGCGCAAGTCTAAAAAAAAAAACGGGAAGCCAGGCTTCCCGTTTTCACATCTGACATTCCAGATCAAAGCGACAGACTTAGCTCTGTTGCGCTTCTGGACTATTCGGACTTTCGAAAATCAATTAACTCAAAATTAATCACATTTGTATCGTCTTCCGGTGCCAACACAGGCGCCTCAGGCTCAGCACTCAACTTAACCGTGTTCCAGCCATGGCCGGGCTCTTCGAGAGTACGATTACGCTCCAGCTCATTGGCTATACTGATCAACAGCAGGATATCGCGGTACACCGGCAATTCAAAACCCATACGCTTACCGTCGCGATCATCCACCAGCAAACTCTGTAAAAATGGTATTGCTTCGTTAGAATTCCACAGCGTACAGATCTTCTTCATCAAATGCTCAAAATCATCCAGCGTACGTGAAGGCAGCGTTGAAGGATCGACTTCAAATTCAGGAATATTCGCATTGAAAAACACCACGAACCTATCGCGTAACTGATCGTATTTTTCTTTATGACTGACGACACGGTACAAATCCAGCAAATACAGCCAAGGCACAGGTGAGTCCGGCTGATCAATATCTGCTTGCGGCTCCAGAATTTCAATCGCTCGCTCAGGATCATTGACCGACATCCAGAACTCAGCCTCCTGAGTCACATCCGAAATTTCTTCAACCTTCACCGAATGATTTCTGCTTGAGAAAAAATTGAAAGTACTGCTATTGGTATCTTCCAGCGAAGGCGTGAAATTTTTTCCGAAAACAGAATGTGCTTCCAGCTTTCCGGTATTTTTAAGCAAAGGATCTGGCGTCGTGGAGAGTGTCGGACGCGCCACAGACGGAACAGTACGCGCCAGCAGTTGTGACTCAGGTGCATCCGAATTGCTGCCTTGGGCATAGGTGGCTTGCACACTGTCCACCAATTCCTCGATATTTTTTTTAGCCTCGGGCTCAGGTTTAGCAGCCTTTTGCTCCCACCAGCTTGCCGCATGCTTCTTGTGCAATCTGCGTATATAGGCGAACAACAGACCTGCCAGACTCAAGGCCGCCACGAGTACCGCTGACAACATGATCAGCCAGGTTTTCGAAACAGAATTCTCTCTGAGTTCATCAAACAGGGATTTATCCAGTTGTATTTGTTTTTTTAGCTGCAGGGTTTCTTGTTGCAGACTCTGAATTTTCAACGTTTCCGCTTTTTCCGGATTATCCGCAGGCGCTTTATCGACGGGAACACGGACTGGTGCTTCGCCTCTTAACATCGCGGCGAACTGCGCCTGGGCCTGGCGCAACTCTTCGATATCCTGCGCACCGGTTTTACCATTGGCCACACCGGTTGACAAAGTCTGTGCCATCTTCATGCCCTGCTTGGGCAGTTCTGCACTCTCCGTGAGCTTCAATGCATCTTTTGCGCGGCTTTCAATGAGCTGAGGCGTATTATTTTTTGTCGCAGCCTGGGATGTCGACGCAACAGCAAGCTCTGCCACTTTCCGTTTGGCTTTGACGAATTCCGTTCCTGAGTCTGGCCCGCCCTCGCCTGTTCGCGTCGCGGAGGCACGCACTTTTCCAGCGCTACCGGTCACGCCAGTAAGAGTCTTCGCTGCCTGAGCGTCCAATTTCGCTAACGCTATGGGGCTCTGTAAACCGGGCAGATTTTCTGGCGCTGCCGTCACTTGCGGTGGATCGAGCAGTATCAGATATTCCCGGTGCAATTGCACTTCACATTGAATATTGAGCAGAATTTTGATAGCTGGCTCAGAAATATTTTTGCGGCTTTGTAGCAACAAATAGCTGCTACCGCCACGCTGGACCAGTTGCAAACTCACCGGTGATAACATCACACCCTCGGTCGACTCGACCGAACCATGGATGCAGGACATATCGACAGAAGAACTATCGACACCGGTTAACTCAACCTGTGCCCTCAAAATCTGCCCAAGGTAAGACTGCGAACGAACCCCGCCTAATCCCAATGCATATGCCTGTCCGGTAGCACCCACGACTAACGCGGAGGCACATACCAGAGAAAGTGTGGATCTGCGAAACGGTAAAATGATGATTTCCCCAAAATGTCTTAAATATGGCCCGCCAATAAGAAGATTGGCATCAGATGCTAGCGTTATAACAAAACCAAGTCATACTGAAAATATCAAACAGGAAATTTTTTTACTCAAAAGCAATAAATAAAGTTAAATTCTTTTTTACACGTATCCGACTCAGCACACTTTTTCTATGCGTTTCACTCAACCTTGCCGCTATCGATTCTTTAGGTCAAGAATTTTCTTTGAAATGCCACGCAAAATGTTCACCTCTTCCGTTTCCAGTTGTGTGCGTGAAAATAAACGCTTCAATCTCGGCATTAATTTCTTGGGGCTGGCTGGATTCAAAAATGCGATCGACACTAAAGCCTGCTCCAGATGCTGATACATACCGTCGATTTCTTCAGCATTTGCCAGTTGCCCATGGAATCCGATTTTTTCCGGATTCTGCACTTCATTCTGAGTAGCCATCCTGCACTCATAGGCAATTAACTGTATCGCCTGAGCCAGATTTAAGGAAGAATAATCAGGATTGGCGGGAATATTCACCAGCACCTGACTATTTACCACCACTTCATTCGGTAAGCCATAACGCTCATTGCCAAATACGATGGCGGCCTGACCAGTCAGCTGGCGCTGAAAATCCTCAGCCAGTTCGCGTGGTGTCTGCACCGGCGGCGAGAATTCGCGCAATCTGGCGCTGACTGACGCCACCAGCTCGCATCCTTGCAGGGCAGCAGCAACCGAATCAACGATCTGGGCTTGTTCCAGAATATCTTGTGCGCCGCTGGCAAACGCAATGGCATCCGGATGGCTCAAGGCATCGGGAAATCTGGGGTTGACCAGTACCAAATGCCTGAATCCCATGGTTTTCATGGCACGTGCAGCAGCACCAATATTGCCAGGATGACTAGTTTCTACCAGTACAAAACGTAAGCGCGTAAAAAGAGATGTGTCAGTTTCTGTCAAGTTCATTTAAAATAGCGTTTATCCGCGTTAATTATATTCAGTAGAGCAAAACAGCCTGCTGCCAGATTTAGCGCCTGCTCTTTACCATTTTCATTATTGCAAACTACCGACTTTGCCGCTTTGGCAAATGTCTGCGGGTTTGCCGTCATTTTATCGGAATAATTATGCATCCTATGCTCAATACGGCTATCAAAGCCGCTCGCCGCGGTGCGGCAGTCATCAATCGTGCGTCTTTCGACCTCGACCGCGTCAGTGTTACTGAAAAACACTTCAATGACTTTGTGACCGACGTTGATAAGTCCGCTGAGGCGGCTATAGTTGAAGTGCTCAAGAGCGCCTACCCAGAGCACGCCATCCTGGCTGAAGAATCGGGTGCATCCGCTAATTTGCATGATGAAAATGAGTATGTGTGGATTATCGACCCTTTAGACGGGACGACTAACTTCATCCACGGTTTCCCTCAATACTGTGTATCGATCGCGCTGCAACACAAAGGCGTGATCACGCAAGCTGTGGTGTACGATCCTACCCGCAATGAAATGTTCACTGCCACCAAGGGTTCTGGTGCTTACCTGAACGAAAAACGTATTCGCGTTACCCGTTGCGACAAACTGGCTGACGCTCTGATCGGCACAGGCTTCCCATCACGTGATTTGTCCGGCCTGGACGAATACCTGCAAATGTTTAAAGTCATGACTGGCAAATGCCAGGGTCTGCGCCGTCCGGGTTCCGCTGCATTGGATCTGGCCTATGTAGCGATGGGTCGTCTCGATGGTTTCTTTGAAAAAGGTCTGGCGCCTTGGGATATTGCTGCCGGTTCACTGTTAATCACCGAAGCAGGCGGTATCGTTTCTGATTTCCGCGGCGAATCTGACTACCTGTACAAGGGTGATGTCATGGCCGGCACACCTCGTGTATTTGGCCAGATGGTCAACGTATTGCAGCCATTTGCAGGCAGCGCAAAATAAGTGTCAGACTGCTTTAGTATTTTGCTTTAGCAAGTATAAGTTCCATTGTGCTTCGCCATCCGGCGGAGCACAGGTTTTACCGGGTTGATATAGTTCACCCCTGATTTCAGATTGTACAATCTCATGCCCTCATTTCACGAACTCGGCTTGTCCGAGGACATCGTTCGCGCAGTCAGCGAACAAGGTTACACCTCCCCTACTCCTATTCAGCAACAAGCGATTCCAGCCGTCATCCAAGGCGGAGATTTGTTAGCAGGGGCACAAACCGGTACCGGCAAGACCGCGGGCTTTACTTTGCCGGTTTTGCAAAGATTGCTGAGTCAGCCTAACGGCCCCAGCGACAAAACATCGCGCCGCCCTATCCGCGTGCTGGTACTGACACCAACCCGTGAACTCGCCGCTCAGGTGCAGGAAAGCGTTGCCCTTTACAGTAAATATCTGCCTTTGAATTCCGGCGTTATTTTCGGTGGCGTCGGCATCAATCCACAAATCAAGCTGCTCAAACAAGGTGTAGACGTACTGGTCGCAACCCCGGGCCGCCTGCTGGATCACCATCAGCAAGGCACGATAGATCTGCGTCATATCGAAATCCTGATTCTGGATGAGGCAGACCGCATGCTGGACATGGGCTTCATCCACGACATCAAAAAAGTATTGGCGATCCTGCCACCAAAACGCCAGAATCTGTTGTTCTCTGCGACCTTCTCGGACGACATCAAAGCATTGGCTGACCGCCTCCTGAATAGTCCGGCCATGATAGAAGTCGCGCGCCGCAACTCTACAGTAGAAGTCATTGCGCAAAAAATCCATCCGGTAGACCGTGATAAAAAGCACCCTTTGCTGGCACATCTGATCAAGTCTCAGCAATGGTCTCAGGTATTGGTGTTTACCCGCACCAAACATGGCGCAAACCGTCTGGTCGAGCAATTGGGCAAAGAAGGTATTACGGCCATGGCTATCCACGGTAATAAGAGCCAGTCTGCACGTACCAAAGCCCTGTCTGAATTCAAGGATGGCAGCTTATCCGTCTTAGTTGCCACCGACATCGCAGCCCGTGGTATTGATATTGACCAATTGCCGCACGTGGTCAATTACGATTTGCCTAACGTGCCGGAAGACTATGTGCATCGCATCGGCCGTACAGGCCGCGCTGGTGCAAGCGGTGAGGCCGTTTCGCTGGTTTGCGTGGACGAGTTCAAACTGCTGGCTGATATCGAGAAATTCATCAAGCGTCAGATTCCACAGGAAATCATAGACGGCTTCATTCCCGATCCAAATGCCAAAGCGCAGCCTATCCAATTGCGCAGTTTTGAAGGCCGCAATCATCCCGGCAATGGCCAACGTAAAGCCCGTCCGGTAGGCAGTAACAAACCTCAGGCAGCCAAGGCACCACAGCCACGCAATGAAAATGCAGCGCGCCCACAACAGCCTAAGCCACGCAATGGCAACCTGTTAGGCGGCAAATCTGCTGGCCCGCGCAGATCCGGCAGCCGCGGCAACGGCTAAGCCAGGCTACACTACGCAGTAAGCAATCAGCTTCAAGCGCTGTACAAACCTGCTTACTGCGTTTTCTGTCAGGCTGAGCACCTAAGCAGTGCGCATATTTAATGAGCACACTTATTGAGCTCACTTAACCGACGCTCAGCGACCTCTGCACCTGCGCTAGCAATCCGCCTAGCTTTGCACTTCATCCTGAAGCAAATTCGAATTCCATTTCAAGCTAGCGCCGCTAACGGACCAAGCACACTCACCCGCTCATTTGAGTCGCCTGCCGCACAATTGCAGCGAAGTTAGTCGAGACCTGTCTCTATCCGTCTATAGCTCACCGTCATCCACTATAATGTGCACTTTTATGACTGAGCGTTTGCTTTGCAGCTTGCGAACGCAGATGCAGCAAGCATGCGGAAAAGCACACTATCTTTGCGGAAATCAGCTGCATAAACAGATCTGCAAGCTCCACCGGCTATACAAGAATGTTAATCGAGCCTATGCAGCTCTCAGCATGCCTGTTCATTTCCGGCAACCAGACAACATCATCCCAATAACAATAAAGATTTATGAGTAACGACAATTCCAAACACACGCCAATGATGGTCCAATATTTACGCATAAAAGCGGACCATCCGGATACGCTGGTGTTTTATCGCATGGGCGATTTTTATGAACTGTTTTTTGGTGATGCGGAAAAAGTATCGCGTCTGCTGGGTATCACCCTGACCCAGCGCGGCAGCTCAGGCGGCGAGCCTATCAAGATGGCAGGCGTGCCGTTTCATTCGCTGGAACCCTATCTGGCCAAGCTGGTCAAGATGGGTGAATCCGCTGCGATCTGTGAGCAGATCGGCGATCCAGCCACCAGCAAGGGACCGGTAGAACGCAAAGTCATGCGCGTCGTCACGCCTGGCACATTGACGGATACCGATCTGTTGCCGGAGAAATCTGAACGCCCACTGCTGGCGCTATGCCTGACGCAGCAAAGAAAAACCATTACCGTCGGCTTGTCCTGGCTGTCACTAGCCAGTGGCGCCTTGAAACTGATGGAATTTTCCAGCGATGAAAAGTCGCTTCCTCAGCGCTTACAACATGAGTTGGAACGTATCGCACCAGCCGAAATACTGATTTCAGCCGGCACCCTGATGCTGGATGAGCATAAACAAGCCCTGCCCGGTAAATTTTCAGAGGTCGCGGACTGGCACTTCGATATCAAGCAAGGGCAAAAAGCACTGCAGGATCAGTTAGGCACATCAACACTGACTGGTTTTGGCGTTGAAAATATGTCTGCCGCGCTGGGCGCGTCCGGCGCCTTATTGCGCTATGCAGAAAGCACCCAGGGCCGCGGCTTGAAACATGTGAATGCGCTGAGCGTGGAAAATGAAGATGAATTCATTGGCCTCGATACCGCCACCAGACGTAATTTGGAACTGACTGAGACCTTGCGCGGCCAGGAAGCGCCGACCTTGTTCTCTTTGCTGGATCACTGCAAGACCGCGATGGGTTCACGCCTGCTGCGTCACTGGCTGCATCATGCGAAGCGTGATCAGCGCGTGGCGCGCTCACGTCATCAGGCAATCAGGGCAATCATGAGCGCCGATTCGACCGAAGGCCTGTCCAGCGCCCTGAATGCGATTCCTGATATTGAGCGCATTACCACCCGTATCGCCTTACAATCTGCGCGGCCACGCGACTTGTCGGCATTGCGCGATGGTATGCAGCATTTGCCTAGCTTGCGCAATTATGTGAGCCTGTGTGTCGCCGACAACCAGACCAGCCTGCTGACGCAGATATTGCAGGATTTGCAGACCCCTGCGGAGTGCCTGGATTTGCTGGAACGCAGCCTGTTACCACTGCCTGCTACCATGGTGCGTGATGGCGGCGTGATTGCCAAAGGCTATGACGCAGAACTCGATGAACTGCGTGCGCTGTCAGAAAATGCCGGTCAATTTCTGGTTGATCTGGAAGCCTCAGAACGTGAACGTACCGGCATCGCCAACCTGCGGGTAGAGTACAACCGGGTACATGGCTTCTATATCGAAGTCACCAATGGCCAGGCCGATAAAGTGCCAGACAACTACCGCCGCCGTCAAACGCTGAAAAATGCCGAACGCTATATCACGCCGGAATTAAAAGCCTTTGAAGACAAGGCACTGTCCGCGCAAGAGCGCGCCCTGGTCAGGGAAAAAATTCTGTACGAGCAGTTATTGCAGGATTGTTTGCCGCATATTGCACAGCTGCAGACCATAGCCCACGCGGTCGCCAGCCTCGATACCCTGGTCAGCCTGGCGGGTCATGCCAGCAAAAACAATTGGTGTGCACCTGAGCTGATTGATGCGCCCAGCCTCAACATCAGCCAGGGCCGACATCCTGTTGTCGAAAATCAGATAGAACGCTTTATCGCGAATGACTGCAAACTGGATGCGGATAAAAAATTATTGCTGATTACCGGCCCGAATATGGGTGGTAAATCGACCTTTATGCGTCAGGTCGCCCTGATCACCCTGCTCGCCTATGTGGGCAGCTATGTACCGGCACAAAGCGCAACGATAGGTCCTATCGACAGAATTTTTACACGCATTGGTGCAGCGGATGATCTGGCCGGAGGACGTTCCACCTTCATGGTAGAGATGACAGAATCTGCAGCGATCCTGCATGGCGCTACAGAAAACTCGTTGGTGCTGATGGATGAAGTCGGTCGCGGCACCTCTACATTTGACGGATTGGCGCTGGCCTGGGCAATTTCTAAGCATCTGATACAGAGCACCAAAAGTTTCACCCTGTTCGCGACTCACTACTTTGAACTGACTCAACTGCCAGATACCCATCCGAGTGCGGAAAATGTGCATCTGTCGGCGGTGGAACATAAGGAAAACATCGTGTTCTTACATGCGGTGCAAGCTGGACCGGCGTCGCAGAGTTATGGCTTGCAAGTCGCGCAGCTGGCTGGCATACCGCAGCCAGTGATACGCTCGGCACGCAAGCATCTGGCGGATCTGGAAGCGCACTCATTGCAAAGCACACCGCAGTTTGATTTATTCTCTGGTGCCAGCAGCGCACCCGAGGCAGTCGCAGAGCCAGCAATCAGCGAGGAAGAACAACAAGCCCTGGATGCTTTGAAAAAAGTCGATCCGGACAGCCTGTCCCCGCGCGAAGCACTGGATGCACTGTATGAGCTGAAACAACTGCTGGGAAAATAAGGAGCAGATCAGCGTTCACCGCTCATCGTTCATCAGCCCCCCCCCAAAAAAAATGCCGCAGACCTGAAATCTGCGGCATTTTTCACTTTTATACCCGTTGACTTGCAATTACATGCAAAGCCAGGGCAGGAGCTGATCAGTGAATATGATGGGTGCGGTATTCATCGCTGTCGTCACCGTCTTCATCGTCATGATGATGGCCGTGTGCGCCGTGTACATGGCCGTGTGCCACTTCGACGTCGGACGCTGCACGTACAGCTTCCACCGTCAGGCTGAAACGCAATGCAACACCTGCCAGCGGATGATTACCATCCAGTACAACTTTATCCTCGGCGATATCGGTGACGGTAAAGATATGGCTTTCACCTTCATCAGACTCTTCCGGCATGCCTTCAAATTGCATACCAACTTCGAGTGGACTTGGAAAACGGTCACGTGGCTCAACCTTAACCAGTTGCGCATCATAGTCGCCAAACGCATCTTCTGGCTCCAGTTGAATCTCAGTAGAGAAACCAGTTTCTTTACCTTCCAGCGCCGCTTCGATTTTCGGGAAGATATTGTCATATCCGCCGTGCAGATACACCATAGGCTCCTGACCTTCCTCGATCAGATTGCCTTGCGCATCCGACAAAGTATAGCGGGCGGTAACAACTGAGTTTTTGACAATCTTCATACGATATCCTTTAAAAATATATGCATGCAGGATTATACCCGTCTGGAACTGCAGCGCAGGCACGCCTATAATGCGCACATGAAAAAATTTACGACACCCCTGACGCTGCTAGGCGGCATTTCCCCAGAACAATTCCTGTCCGAATACTGGCATAAAAAACCCTTGCTGATACGGCAGGCGATTCCTGGCTTTCAAGCTATTCTGTCGCCACAAGCGCTGTTTGATCTCGCTGCCCGTGACGATGTGGAGTCGAGACAAATCAGTTTCTTCAACCAGCATTGGGAAATGCAACGCGGCCCGATAGAAGCGCCACCGCTTAAGCATAAAAAAGACTGGACCTTGCTGGTACAAGGCGTCAACCTGCACAACGCAGATGCTGATGCCTTACTGCGCGAGTTCCGTTTTATTTCTGATACCCGCTTAGATGATCTGATGATCAGCTATGCCGCAGACGGCGGTGGCGTGGGTCCCCATTTTGATTCCTATGATGTGTTCCTGCTGCAGGCACACGGAAAACGCCAGTGGAAAATCAGTGCACAAAAAGACTTAAGCCTGATCGAAGGCATGCCTTTAAAAATTCTGTCCGACTTTAAAGCTGAAGAAGAATTTGTTCTGGAACCCGGTGACATGCTGTATCTGCCACCGCAATATGCACACGATGGCATTGCAATCGGTGAATGCATGACCTATTCGGTCGGTTTCAGAGCGCCGTCTTATCAGGAGCTGGGCGAATCATTCCTGAATTTCATGTCAGATACGCTGGAAATCCCGGGCCGCTACGCAGATCCGGAATTGAAACCCAGCAGCAAACCGGCCGAAATCAGCAGTGATTTCCTGCAGAAGGTATCCGATGAAATCGCCAAAATACGCTTCAAAGAAGATGATATTGCAATCTTCCTTGGTGAGTACCTGACGGAACCTAAGCAAACCGTGTTTTTCGAGTCACCAGCCAAACCACTGACTCCTAAAAAGTTTGCGCAGTCTGCAGAAAAAAACGGCGTCCGGCTCTCACTGAAAAGTGCCATGCTGTACAAAGGCAAGCATGTATTTATCAATGGAGAATCCTTCGCAGTGGGCAAGGAAGACAAGTTACTGTTGAATAAGTTTGCCAATCAGCGCTACCTGGATGGCGAAGATATCGCCACCGCGTCGGCTGATGTGATGGAAGCCTTCTGTATGTGGTACGAAGATGGATGGCTGGAGTTACGTAAATAACCCGGTTCGATCCCATTTCCAGGCTGAATACTGCCTTTATTTCGTTAAATTAAACGCAATAAATGCAGTGAATAGGGATTAGATGTTTTCTTCGATACAAAAAAACATGAAATTGCAGGCTAATTCGCATCAATCCCTATTCCATTGCAGGAAAAATCATTATAATCACGGGTTAGGAAACTTTCGATGAAGTGCGTCACGAAAAATGGTGCGCTGCAACGAGTAAGCCTATAGAGCGATAATTACCGGTAATTATTCATCGCAAAATTTTGATCTTATTTTTGATCTATTTATTGAAAGTACAAACATGAAAAAATCTCTCTTGCTCGTATCCCTGATGGCAATCGCTTTGGCAGCTTGCGGTAAAAAAGAAGAAGCAGCATCTGCTCCAGCAGCATCCGTAGTTGCTCCAGCTCCAGCATCCGCAACTGAAGCTCCAGCAGCAGCTCCAGCTCCAGCAGCAGCATCTGACGCAGCTGCAGCATCCAGCGCAGCTCCAGCAGCTTCCGCTACAGCAGCTCCAGCTTCTAAGTAATTCGTTACTGAAGCAAAAAGCCGGCATATGCCGGCTTTTTTTTCGCCAGAAATTTGCCCCCAGCTGTTAAAACATGTATTTGCAGTCGCAGCAAACCCGGCGAAATTCAGATCAGATAAAAAAAAGCGGCCAATTAATCTGGCCGCTTTTTTCATTACTTGATAGCTACATTACTTGAGCTGATCATTTAACAATTGCAGAATTTTCAGAGATACCGGTGACGTGTCGAGCTTTCCTTCATTATTATGCACGCTGATATGGCTGACCTCACCATTCGGACCTGCATTTTTCACCAAAATGCGGTAGCGTTGCGCTTCTTTCGCTGCGTCGCTGGAACCGAACGAGAACAATTTAGAGAAGAAGCCTTCGCTCGCACCCTTGGTTTTCGCGTCGATGTCCTGATCGATGTAGCGTACAAAGTATACGCCTTGTGAACGATCGCGGTCTTCTACAGTGAAGCCAACTCTATCCAAAGCCAAGCCAACACGACGCCAGGAACGGTCAAAGCTTTCATCAACCTCTACATAATTCTGCTCACCATTTTTGAGCAGTTTGGAATGCGATTTTTCTTCCGCCGCTGTTTTCACCGCCACTTTGGCAGTTTCTGCATCCGAGCCCAGGCGCACCATCAGGCGGGACAAAAATTCAGCTTCCAGGCCAGGATCAGCCGCGCGCGGCGTCCAGACCGTGCCGTCCTTCTGCGCACCAGTCACCACTTCCTGTGCGCCACGATGGCTGATGTAAATTTCCAGCTTGCCATCCGCAGTACGCTCCAGACGGGTACGGAATTTATCACGCTCACCAGTCGAATACAGTGAGTCGATCACGCGACCCAGTGTATTGCGGATGATATCCTGCGGGATTTTCGCGCGGTTTTCCGCCCAGTCCGTTTCCATCACACCAGCTTCCTGATTTTCTATCACAACCAGAAAACCCAGTTCTTGCCAAAAGTCTTTCAATTGCGGCCATACATCTTCAGGCTTCTGCGAAACCACCAGCCAGCGCTGAGAACCATCACGCACAATGCGCATATCTTTGATCTGACCTGGCGCTACAGTTGCTGCAACTGTACTGGACTGGGCTTTAGCGCCCTTTTCCAGATTGTAGCCGGAAGCAGTCGCCGTACTTTTATTCGCATCAGGAATCGCAAAACGGCTATCGCGGCGAATCTGAGTCAGGTCGGGCGGAACTTCCAATGACACCGCATTTGCTTTACCTGCGCTTTTGTAATCAATCTTATTTGGCTCAATCAAATTGCTAATAGAGCTACAACCCGTCAATCCAACAAGCGCTACAGCGCCGATGATGCCATTTTTAGCAACCAAGCTTTTTGCCATGTGAAAGTCCCTACTCATTATTTTTCAGTTAAAACTACGCGCTGCAAACTGGTACTTGCTGCGTTCTTTGTGGTGCTTATTGTAATACACCTGCCTCGCGTAATGCAGCACGAAGTGTCTCATGATATTGCTCAGACATAGGCACTAAAGGCAAACGCAGGCCTGCAGGTATCAAGCCCATCTCACTCATTGCCCACTTAACCGGCAGAGGATTTGGTTCGATGAATAATTTATTATGCAAAGCCATCAGATGGTTGTTGATACTGCGTGCTTTCGCAATATCGCCAGCCATCGCCGCTGCACATAATTCATGCATGGCTTTTGGTGCCACGTTGGCAGTCACGGAAATATTTCCTTTGCCGCCGCAGAACATCAGCGCCATTGCCGATGCATCGTCACCCGAATAAACGGCAAAAGATTCCGGAGCCAGACGAATCAGGTCGATACCACGTGCCAGATTACCGGTCGCATCTTTCACACCGATGATGCCCGGCACTTGTGCAAGACGCAGGATAGTTTCATTGGACATGTCCGCCACAGTACGGCCTGGCACATTGTAGAGAATGACAGGAATATCAACCGATTCCGCAATTTTCTTAAAGTGCTGATACATGCCTTCCTGGGTAGGACGGTTGTAATACGGTACAACTTGCAAAGACGCATCGGCACCCGCTTCTTTAGCGAATCGGCTCAAAGCAATCGCTTCGGCAGTTGAATTGCCACCGGAGCCAGCAATGATAGGAATGCGTTTATTGGTGTGCTCAACAGCGACACGGATCAACTCGCAATGCTCTTCGACTGAAACTGTCGGCGACTCACCTGTGGTCCCGACGATCACGATACCGTCGGTACCTTGCTCGATGTGCCAGTCAATCAGCTTACGCAGGCATGGCAAATCGAGACTGCCATCAGCATGCATAGGGGTTACGATCGCAACCAGACTTCCGTGAATCTTTGTCATGTTAGTGCCAGAAAAAAATAAAACCCTGATTGTAGCGGAAGCCACGTTAATCAGGTGGTAAATCGCTGGAATTCAGACTCAAACCAGCCCCTTATTACGCCAGACGATTTAACTGCTTCGCCCCGCCCTGCCTGCGCGCGCATATCCGCTGTATCTGTGCCGGCCTCGGTACATCCACATAGCCGGATTCATAGGCAATCACCTCCATCGCGACCGCTGGACTTGACGCAATCAACTGCAGTAACTCACCCTCTTTGAGTAAAAATTCTGCACGCGAAGGTTTGCCAAATTTCTCATTACCCACAGCAAAAGTCTCGTAAATCATCACACCACCGGGAGCAAGCAATTTCAGCAAGCGCGGGAACAAGGGCCGGTGCAAATAATTACATACAATCAGCGCAGAAAACGAGGCATCTTCAAACGGCCAGATGAGTTCGCCTTCCCGCTCCAGATCCAAAGCAAGCGTGTGAACACCAGCCTGTTCCAACTGCTCAAATGCGGCAGCATCCCTGTCCACACCAAACAGCTCTAAACCTAAGCCCAACAAGGGATACAAATTACGGCCATGACCGCATGCCACATCCAACACTCGTCCAGCCTGAATCAGCTGACTATGCCTGATTACCCAGGCTGATGCCGTACCTGCACCGCAAACCATGTGAGCACACAGCGTCATCGCTCAAAACAAAAAGGTAAACGGGATCAGTAAAATTTGCAATAAAGCACTACCAAGTGCCATCACAGGCACCATCCAGTACTGCAACATTTTCAAAATAGCAAGACCCATCACGATGAAAAAACCATAGGGCTCAATTTGTGCAAACTTCATTGCCATTTGATGCGGGAGCAAACTGATCATTAACTGACCACCTGCCAGTGGAGGCACAGGAATCAGATGAAATGCAAACATCGCCAGGTTAGTGAGTACACCAGCGGATGCCATTTGTATGAAAAAACTCTCATCGACGCGGAATACACGCAACAAAATAGCAAGCAAAGCCCAGGCAAAAGCCATGACGAAGTTGGCCAATGGGCCGGATATGGAAACCCAGGCCAGGTCTTTTTTAGGATTACGTAATTGCGAATAATTGATAGGCATAGGTTTGGCATAGCCAAACAAAAATGCGCCATTGGTCGCCAGATACAGCACCACGGGAATTACTATCGTCCCCAGCGGGTCGATATGCACCATGGGGTTCAGGCTTAGCCTTCCAGCGGCCTGGCCAGTCGTATCGCCAAAATGACGCGCCGTATAACCACGGGCCGCCTCATACAGCGTAATAGCGAACACAACTGGCAGTGCGAAAATAAGAACGGTTTGAATTAAGTCATTCATAAATTACTTCTAAAATAAAACAATAAGCGACCGTAAATTACAGGCCAAAAAGCGCAGGATCACCGCCACCCAGCCGTATCAGCTCGGGCTCTGCAGCGGTCATATCGATCACCGTGGTGGGCGACAAACTGCAGGCACCACCGTCTATCACCAGGTCGAGCTGTTTTTCCATGCGTTCACGGATTTCTTCAGCGTCATTCAACGCGGCGTCCTCGCCCGACAAAATGAGCGTAGTGGCCAGCAGCGCCTGCCCTAATTCTTCTAATAAGGCATGGGTAATCTGATGTTCAGGTACACGCAGACCTATGGTCTTACGCGAAGGGTGACTGAGGCGGCGTGGGACTTCCTTGGTCGCCTCCAGAATAAAGGTATATGGCCCCGGCGTTGCAGCTTTGAGTAAGCGGTATTGTTTATTGTCGACCTTGGCATACAAGGCGATTTCAGACAAATCGCGACATAACAAAGTCAGGTGATGTTTTTCATCGACGCCGCGGATACGACGCAAGCGGGTTACCGCATCTTTATCATCCAGATGACAAACCAGGGCATAACAAGAATCCGTGGGAATAGCAACGATGCCACCCTGATCGACAATCTGCACTGCTTGTTTAATCAACCTGAGCTGAGGATTTTCAGGATGAATTTGAAAGAATTGACTCATAAAATAGTAAGGCTGGCGATGCTCGCCAGGCGCCTCGTCTGGAAAACGATAAGAACGCGGACGACACTGCGTAGTAGTTTTACCCACCAGCCATGATTAAATAGACATAAGCTGAGTAATGTACCAGATTCCCCTCTGTCAGGGGGATGTTATCAAGCGCTGGCATCAGTCAAAACGCCAATGCTCCCACACCGGCACAGAATCGCGCGGCAAGGCTTGTAAATGTCCGATATCAACCTCGAAATCCTCAGGCGAATGAAAATCCGAACCGCGTGAACTCAGAAAACCATAACGTGCGGCGATACCAGCGTATTCTGCATACTGATCCACTGTATGGCTACCTGTGACCGTTTCAATAGCAACACCGCCGAAGGCCTTAAACTCACGGAAAAAGCAGTCAAACGCCAGCGGCGTCAAATCATAACGGCCAGGATGCGCGATGACAGCCACCCCGCCAGCATCCCGTATCCAGCTGACAGCATCTTTGAGATTGGCCCAACGATGCGGCACGTAGCCCGGCTTGCCCTCAGTCAGGAAATGTTTGAATGCGTCAGAAACCGAGCTGGCGGCACCGATTTCCGCCAGATAACGCGCAAAGTGTGAACGCGAAATTAAATCAGGGTTGCCAACATATTTCAACGCACCTTCATAGACACCAGCGATTCCGGCACGCTGCTGCAGATCCTGCGCCATATCGCGCGCGCGGCGCTCGCGTCCAGAGCGGGTATTAGCCAAACCAGCCAACAGTTGCGGGTTAGCTTCGTCGACTTGCAAACCAACGATATGCACCGTCTTCCCGGCCCAGGTTACCGACACTTCCACGCCGGCGACAAATGGCAGGCCCAAGTCAGCCGCAGCCGCTCTGGCCTCAGCCACACCACTGACCTCATCATGATCAGTCAGCGCCCATAACTCAACACCGTTACGTTTTGCACGTATCGCCAGGTCAGACGGCGTCAGAACACCATCCGACACCGTGGAGTGAGAATGCAGATCAGCGTTTAACAAGATGGCAGACATAATTCAAATCATCAAAATCATTTAAGGGAAGATTGTACTCCCCTCGCCATCATTGCGCTGCAACAGCCGGCAAACCTAAACTGGTTAAATCTTCATTTCCAGACGCAGCGTCCACGTGGTATAAGTCGTCGCCAGCGTTTTATCATTACGATAAATACCTCCGGTCGTGACAGTATTGGCACTGTAAGAGTCTGCCGGACTCAGATTATTGGCCGACAAACGCATTTGCAGGCTGGGACTCCACTTCCACAATGCGTAGGCGTCAAACTGGCGCTTTTTACCCGTTTCCACAATCTGGGTCGCACTGGACTGGATTTCATACGCCGGCGTCCAGTTAACACTGCCGCCCAACGTCAGCGGCAATCCGGCAAGCCGGTAATCCAGTCCGAGGTTTGCGGTTTGCTTAGGTTGCTGATCCAGCCGGTTATTCGGTCCCGGTATGTCATCCACACTAGACCAGAACCGGCTGTAATTGGCGCGAAAGTCTATCGCAGGGCCTTCCGGCAAAAACTCCTGTAACTGGAATTTTGTATCGAATTCCATCCCCTTAGTGATTGCATGCCCTACATTGACAGGTGAAGATACCCAGCGCCCCCCGCTACCGTTATCGACCAACACTGTCCTTCTGCGTATCAGATCGTCGATACTCCTGACAAACAGGTTCAGGCTCACGATACCAGCCCGGCTCAGATAATGTTCGAACGCGAGGTCTATGCCCTTAGATAATTCCGGCTTCAGGTTAGGATTGCCGGTGCGGTCAGGCCGGGTGGCGCTGTTTTGATTTGAAATACTGGGTATCGCAATCAAATCATTCAAAGCAGGTGCACGGTAAGTGCTGGTCAGACCAAGCCGGATCTGATCCTTGCTATCCGGAATACGCCAGACGCCATGCAAGACCGGGCTCCAGACCCGGCTATCGTTGTCCACATTTTGACGCGTCGATGAACTGGACGTATGTATTCCTTCCCAACGCACACCCGCATAAGCTGAGAACTGCGGGCTGATATCAAATTCATCCTGTACAAACAAAGCGATACGGCGCGTGCTGGCATCAAGGTTATCTCCTGATTCTGCATACTGCGGCAAACCGTTATCTAGCGAAGTGCGGGTCTGGCTACGCTTACCCGCTTCCAACTCCCAGCCTGTCGCTAACGTATGCGCGTCACCTATCGGCATAGTCAGTTTGCCGCCGGTATTTAAAGTACGGTCGCGCGTGTTATTTACATCTGAAATCACATCAATTTGCTGACCCGTCTGATTGAACTGGTAGCGCATTGAGGAACTGTTCATTTTCCCTAGTCCACCGCCAAAGCGCACGACCAGCTTGCCATTGTTTTCAAATTTATGCTGCCAGTTACCAAAGCCACGCAGCAAAGTCGTCTCCGATTCATTCGATGAATTCGCTGTCGCATATGACTGTGGGCCAAAGTAAGTGGGCGAACGGAATAACTCATTGACCTGATTAAAGGTTTGGGAATTACTTTTTGAAGTCATCAAGAATGGCTGAAAATTCAGGGTATCGCCATTTTCAAATTTATAGTTAAAACGCGGTGTCAGATGCAAGCCTGTCGTTTCACGATCAGTCTGATCCTGCTGGTGCTGCATCAGCACCGTTTCGCCAGCAGTATTTTTTTCCAGACTATCAGTCAGACTCTGGTCATGCTGCTTGTTTTTAAAGACAGAGCCACTCATGACATAACTCAGCGCGCCAGCCTCACCCGGCACAGTCAGCGAAACGTTCGGTGCCAGTCGTCCCTGTTCCGATCCGAGTGAAATTTTCAGGTCGGTCGTCTTTTGTTTGTATTCTTCACGCAGGACGATGTTGATCGTCCCTGCGATAGCCTGAGTACTGAACTCAGCAACTGCACCACGTACGATTTCTATGCGCTCAACCTGATCGGGCGACAAAGAATCCATAGAAAACCCACGTGGTGCGCGTTCACCATTAATCAAAATCTGCGTGTAACCATTGCCCATACCGCGCATACGGATATCCCCACCACGACCGGGACGCCCACCCACAGTCACACCAGGCAGACGTTTTAAGACTTCGCCCAAACTGCTGTCACCATTACGATCCAACTCTTCGCGACCATAGATAATCTTCCCGGCTGTCGATTGCCTGCGCTCCTCCACCTCAGTGCGACCGCCACTCACCGTCACTTGCTGCACCACTTCCTTACCAGGCACCGGCTTTGCTTGCTTATCAGCCTTACCCAGTTCTGCTTTCGCCTTGGCCGGAGCAGCTGGAGCCTCTTTTACAGGCGCTTCTTCCTGCATCGTCTGGGCATGGCCGGAACTAACGTAAAACAGCATGCAAATTGCAGCCGCAATAGGAGAAAGACGAAATGGTGTGGACATGAAAACTCTCTTGAACAGATGGTACGCTGAGGTGACTTTGGCTGAGGACTAACTGGCTGGCCACCTGAAAAAGCATTAGGAATTGAATGTCGCTTATTGTATTTTTTGCTGCAGGCATTCGCTACCGCTTTGAGCGACTGATTTGTATAGAAATGAAACGAAGTGAGTCTGGTACCAGTGTTTTATCCCAGAGGCGTGACTAACATCCCTTTTATCTCACACCTTTGCGGGCCAAAGAAAAAGCCCGCACACCTTACAGTATGCGGGCTTAGCTCAATCAGACGCTGCGCGCTGAATCAGCTTATCACTTAGTCCTGACGTGCCGCCAGATTCAGATTCAATTGCGAACGCAACAAATCTTCTGTTTCGGGACGTGGATTGTTACGTGCATGTTCCAACTTATCGAGATAAGCCGGGGTTACGTCGCCGGTGATATAGAAACCATCGAAGCAGGATGCTTCTATGTTTTTCAACAAAGGATTTACATCAGAGATAGAGCGTTTCATTGCATCGACGTCCTGATACACCAGCGCGTCTGCAGTGATTTCACGGCACACTTCCTCGTCCGAGCGACCAAAGGCGATCAATTCGCTACGGGTAGGCATATCGATACCGTAGACATTCGGGAACTTCACTGGTGGTGCAGCGGATGCGAAAATAACCCGCTTTGCACCGGATTCGCGTGCCATCTGCACGATTTCACGGCTGGTGGTGCCACGTACTATCGAGTCATCAACCAGCAAAACGCTCTTACCTTTGAACTCTGAGCCGATCGCATTCAATTTCTGACGTACTGATTTGCGACGTACAGACTGACCAGGCATCATGAAGGTGCGACCGATATAGCGATTTTTAATAAAACCTTCGCGATAATCGAGATTCAGTTTCAATGCGAGTTCCATCGCCGATGGACGTGAAGAATCCGGAATCGGCATCACCACATCGATATCACCGGCACTGAACTGGCTGCGTACTTTTTCTGCCAGATACTCACCCATTTTCAAACGGGTCAGATAGACCGAAGCACCATCAATAATGGAATCCGGGCGGGCCAGATACACGTATTCAAACGCACAGGGATTCAGACTAGGATTATCCGCACATTGCTGGTTATACAGTTTGCCGTCGAGGTCGATAAACAAGGCCTCGCCCGGTTCTACGTCACGCAGGAAAGTGAAGCCCAGACCTTCCAAAGCAACCGATTCACTGGCGATCATGTATTCTCTGCCGCTCTCATTTTCCGAGTAGCCTATGCACAATGGACGGATACCGAAAGGATCGCGGAAAGCCAGTAAGCCATAACCGGCAATCTGCGCCACCACAGCATAAGAACCACGCACACGACGATGCAGCATAGACACCGCACGGAACAGTCCTTCAGGATCCAGAGAGTAACCACTGGTCACTTCCTGAATCTGATGCGCCAGAATATTCAGCAGAACCTCGGAATCTGAATCCGTGTTCAGATGACGGCGGTCATTCTTGAACAACTCAGTTTTGAGCTCAACCGCATTGGTCAGATTGCCATTATGTGCCAGCACAATACCAAACGGTGCATTCACATAGAAAGGCTGCGCTTCCTCTTCGCTGGTAGAACCGGCGGTCGGATAACGCACCTGCCCAATACCGACATTACCCGGCAAAGAGCGCATATTACGCGTGCGGAATACGTCACGAACCAGACCATTCGCTTTGTGCATGGCAAATTTATTGCCGTGGTTGGTAGCGATGCCAGCAGCATCCTGACCACGATGCTGCAACAGCAGCAGCGCATCATAGAGCAACTGATTAACGGGATTATTTGAAACAACACCTACGATGCCACACATGGTGGACTCCTAAAAAGACAAGTTAAAACCGAACATGATGGGAAATCGACGTAGGCAGAAATGGGATCACAGTATGTGCCGCTGTTTCTGCCAAAGGACTGAGCAAGGCTTCTTTCCAGAAGGCTTGCTGTGGCATAGTGGTCATGCCACACACTAAAACTGCTGCCAGGACTAGTACGCAGCCCCGGGCAAAACCGAATAATCCACCCAATCCGCGATCTGCCAGCGATAAACCACTGGCTTTGATGACGGCATCGACCGCCATCATGACGAGGGCCATGAGCAAACGTACGCCGACAAACAGGAGGATAAAAGCAACGATCAGGCGCACGATCTGGCCTGGAAAAAAAGATGGCAACCAGGAAGCCAGTAACTCGCTGTAAGCATTCGCGACAACAAAAGCGACAGTCCAGCTGACCAGGGACAGGATTTCCTTGATGAGTCCACGCATGGTGCTGATAACAATAGAGCAGATCAGTATCAGCAGAACGATGTAATCAAAGAGTGTCACTTAAATTCCCGCTCAGTTTGGAACCAAAGTACCGCTTAAACCCAGCTTATCCAGTTTCGCCCGCGCTTTATCCGCTTCTTCTTTGGATTCAAAGGGGCCGATACGAACCCGTATCTTGTCACCGGAACTGGTCGCTACCTTTTGCGTATAAGAACGGATATTGGCGGACCTGAGCTTAGACTGTAATTCGTCGACTTTTTCCTGGGAAGCCAATGCGGCTACCTGAACAGTATAGGAAGATTTTTCTGTATGTTCAGCTTTTGTTGTTGCTTGTGGCTTAGCGGGTGTTTTACCTTCCAGAATAGCTAATGCGCGTGCCGTCTCATCATCACTGGCTGCGTTTTTGACAGGCTTGGCTGGCTCAGCTTTTGGCTCTGGCTTACGTTCAGGCTTAGCTTCGGTTTTAACTTCCGGCTTCGCATGCTCTTTTTCTGGCGACTTTTGTACCTTGTCTGCGGGCTTAGCTTCCGTTTTGGAATCGGCTCTGAGTTCTTTGATATCGCGCCGTGCTTCCGTAATGACTTCAGGCTGACGTTCAGTTTTGATGGTTTTTTCTGGTGTTGCGGTCAGTGCAGCTGTCTGGCCTGTTGCTGGCTTGCTTTCCGTTTTGGGGAGTGCTGGCAGGTCCTTCGCTTTTGGCAAAGGTGGTGCTGGCTCGATAATTTCTTCAACTGGTTCGGCCGGTGTAATCACAGGCCGTCTGTTAGAGCCAGCCTCGGCTGATTCTGCCTGATTTTGATTGGCAGCCAGTTCCGGTGCTTTGTCTTTAGATGGAATGCGAATTTGCACATCATCCCCCAAAGGCTTGGGCTCGGAGTCGAACAACATGGGCAGGCCGATCACAGCAGCCAGCGCAATAGCACTGGCCCCGATCAGACGACGGCGCGCACGTTTTTTTTCAGGAAGTATAGGATCTTCTACCCTGGAACGACGGGAAGCAGCAGCTTTCTTAGAGCGCGAGCGCGTTTCCACGCTATCCTCTTCCGCACGGGAGCGGAATTCGCCATTTTCATAGCTATCGGACGTATCTTGCTTTTTGAAACGCGAGAACAAACCCATGTGCAAATTTCTGTCTGGTTAGCAGTCCCCACAACCATCAGAGATGTGGGGTCGCAAAATCATGTATGCATTGCAGATCTTCTGGCGCGCATCACACCCGCAACCGTCAGGAAAGATCCAAAGACCACTATTCTATCATTTTCCCCGGCTTTACTCATCGCATAGTGATAAGCTTCTTCAGGATTTTGAAATGTTTGTACACTGTGTTCTGTGTCAGGCACTACGCCGGCATCCAGCAAACGCTGTTGCAACTGACTCGCCGTCGCTGCACGTGGCAAAGGCAGATCTGTCACGCACCAGTGATCAACCTTGTCCTTCAACTGAGCGATCACGCCATCAATATCTTTATCCAGCATGGAACCGAATACCGCATAGGTATAAGCATGAAAGCCCATGTTATCCATATTCTGCGCCAGGGTGGCTGCCGCATGCGGGTTATGCGCGACATCCAGCACGACCACCGGACGTCCCGGCATCACCTGAAAGCGCCCAGGCAAATCCACCATCACCAGACCGGTACGCACTTCCTGCGCCCCAACCGGCAATACATCCTTCAGAGATTCTAAGGCCGCCAATACCGCCGCCGCATTCAACAATTGATTGGCGCCACGCAGGCTAGGATAGCCCAGCGAATTGCGGCGCTGATTACGCCCGCCATAATTCCACTGCTGCTTGTCGCCGTTATAGTTGAAATCACGCCCAAACAACCACAGATCAGCGCCTATCGAGGTGGCATGATCAATCAGAGTTTGCGGTGGCACTGGGTCGCCGCAAATTGCAGTGCGGCCTGGGCGGAAAATTCCCGCTTTTTCGAAACCGATTTTTTCACGGGTATCACCCAGATAATCAGTGTGGTCGATATCGATACTGGTGACGACAGACACATCCGCATCAATCACATTCACCGCATCCAGCCTGCCTCCCAGCCCGACTTCCAGTATCACCACATCCAGCGGCGCTCTTGACAGCAAATCACAAATTGCAAGCGTAGTGAATTCAAAATATGTCAGCGAGACATCGTCACGTGCGGCTTCCACACGATCAAAGGCCGCAATGAATTCTGCATCGACTACGTTTTCGCCATTGATACGGGCGCGCTCGTTAAAATCGAGAAAATGTGGCTTACTGTATAAACCTACCCGATAGCCAGCCTGCATCAGGATGGCTTCCAGCATGGCGCAGGTAGAGCCTTTTCCATTGGTGCCGGCGACCATAATCACCGGACAGGAAAACTGTATTCCCATGCGGTTCTTGACCGCAGCAACGCGGTCCAAACCCATATCAATTTCTTTAAAGTGGCGTTGCTCTAACAGCGACAGCCATGCAGGTAAGGTAGTTGGCAGATTTTGCATGATATAAAAAAAGCCCTCAGCAACAGGATCTGTACACAGACCCCAAGCCTTGGGCTTCCTGAAAAATAGGTTAAAACTTAAGCGACTGCTTCGGCAGGCTGATTTTGCAGCAAAGCGAGCAGACGGGCGATTTCTTCGCGCATTTTACGGCGGTCGATGATCATATCAATCGCGCCTTTTTGCAGCAGGAATTCGGAACGCTGGAAGCCTTCCGGTAATTTCTCACGTACTGTGTTTTCGATCACGCGTGGACCAGCGAAACCGATCAGCGCTTTTGGCTCACCGATCACCACATCACCCAGGAAGGCGAACGAGGCAGATACACCGCCCATGGTTGGATCGGTCAGCACAGAAATAAATGGCAGACGCTGTTCAGATAATTTGGTCAGCATTGCAGTCGTTTTCGCCATTTGCATCAACGACAACAAGCCTTCCTGCATACGCGCACCGCCGGTAGCCGTGAAACAGACAAACGGCACTTTCTGTTCCAGTGCAGCCTGCACACCACGCACGAAACGTTCACCGACTACGGAACCCATAGAGCCGCCCATGAATTCAAATTCAAAGCAAGCTGCCACGACTGGCACTGACATGATGGAACCACCCATCACCAACAAAGCATCGGTTTCACCGGTTGTTTCCAGTGCGTCTTTCAGACGGTCAGGATATTTTTTACTGTCTTTGAATTTCAGCGTATCCACCGGCAGGACTTCCTGACCGATTTCATAACGTCCGCCAGCATCAAGCAAGGCATCCAGACGCTCACGCGCACCGATACGCATGTGGTGACTGCACTTAGGGCAGACATGAATATTGGCTTCCAGGTCGGAACGGTACAACACCGCTTCACAGGATGGGCATTTCACCCATAAGCCCTCAGGAATAGACTTGCGTGTTGCAGATTCCGAGCGCTGTATGCGCGGTGGTAACAGTTTTTCTAACCAGCTCATGTTTTCTCCTCTTGCCAGCTTGTATCTGACAGATCAAGCACATGACCCCGCTGATACGGGGCCAAACAGTTGCCACAAAGTGCAATAGGCGCGTATTTTACTCGTCTAAGGCCTCTCTGACACCAGAAATAAAAGTTTTTACGGCATTCACTGCCTGATCCCTTGGGGCGGTTTCGAGTTCCTGAATAATCCGGGACCCGATCACGACCGCATCCGATACGCTGGCAATCGCCCGCGCCGTCTGTCCATCGCGAATACCAAAGCCAACACCGACTGGCACCTGGACATGTCGCTTAATTTTTGGAATCATCTCTGCCACAGCAGACAAATCCAGACTACCGGAACCGGTCACCCCTTTTAAAGACACGTAGTACACATAACCGGATGCGATTTTACCTACCAGCGCAATCCTCTCCTCAGTCGAGGTCGGCGCCAGCAGGAATATGGTATCCATGCCATGTTGCTGCATGCTTTTTGCAAATTCTTCGCATTCTTCCGGTGGATAATCCACCACCAACACCCCGTCCACACCGGCTTCTGCGGCAGCCTCAATGAAGACTTGCTGCCCCATGCGCTCTATAGGATTGGCATATCCCATCAGCACCACCGGCGTTTTTTGATTGTTTACTCTAAATTCGCGGACGAATTGTAATACATCCCGCAGGCCAACTCCAAATTGCAATGCTCTTTCGGATGCGCGCTGTATCACCGGGCCATCCGCCATGGGATCGGAAAACGGCACGCCCAGCTCGATAATATCGGCACCACCCTCGACCAGGGCGTGCATCAGCGGCACGGTCATATCGGGTGCGGGGTCCCCGGCAGTGATGAAGGGAATCAGACCTTTACGTTGCTCAGCCGCGAGCGCAGCGAGTACAGATTGAATTTTTGACATATTGACAGACCAAAGAGGATAAACACCAGACAAGCTGTGCCGGGCGCTTTGTGTAGCCCGGCAATGCAGCGATTGCCACTTCAGGATATTCAGCTACGCATTCAGAACTTCAGCCCTGCACGTTCTGCAACCGTGTGCATATCCTTATCACCACGACCAGATAAATTGGCCAGAATGATTTTATCTTTCGGCAGCGTCGCCGCCAGTTTGGTCGCATACGCCAGCGCATGACTGGATTCCAGCGCCGGGATGATGCCCTCAATACGACAGCAATCATGGAAGGCTTGCAGCGCCTCTTCATCGGTAATAGTCACGTATTCCGCACGGCCACTGTCTTTAAGCCATGCATGTTCAGGGCCAACACCCGGATAGTCAAGACCAGCAGAGACTGAATGCGTTTCTATCACCTGACCATTCTCATCTTGCAGCAAATACGTGCGGTTTCCATGCAGGACACCTGGAGAACCTGCCGTCAGCGAAGCCGAATGAAGCCCGCTGGCCATGCCCTCACCTGCCGCCTCCACACCAAGCAAACGGGTTTGCTGCTGATCGATATAGGGATAAAAAATACCCATAGCGTTGGAACCGCCGCCGACACAGGCGACGACATAATCCGGCTGACGCCCGGCCAGCTCAGGCATCTGCCATAAGCACTCTTCGCCGATGACAGACTGAAAATCCCTGACCATCATAGGATAAGGATGCGGTCCAGCCACCGTGCCTATGATGTAAAAAGTATTTTCCACGTTAGTGACCCAGTCGCGCATCGCTTCATTCAGCGCATCCTTGAGCGTTTTCGAACCAGACTCGACAGGCACGACGGTCGCACCCAGCAGCTTCATGCGATACACATTCTGAGCCTGACGTTTAACATCTTCAGCGCCCATATACACTACGCATTCCAGCCCAAAGCGTGCGCAGATGGTGGCGGTTGCCACACCATGCTGACCAGCGCCGGTTTCCGCAATCACGCGCGGCTTACCCATACGCTTTGCCAGCAAGGCCTGCCCGATCACATTATTGATTTTGTGCGCGCCGGTATGATTTAAGTCTTCACGTTTGAAATAAATCTGTGCGCCACCCATCATTTCTGACCAGCGCTTTGCGTGATATACCGGCGACGGACGCCCTACAAAGTATTTCAATTCCTGGCGAAAATCTTCCAGAAACTGCGGGTCATGCTGGTAAGTCGCATAGGCATCCTTCAGCTCACTCAACGCATGGGTAAGCGTCTCAGAGACAAAGCTGCCGCCATAGGGGCCGAAATGACCGCGCTGATCTGGTAAGTGATAGGAGCTAGATTGATAGATTGCCGCCGCTGTAGCTGCTGTTGCTGATACTTGCGCAGCTGCGCCCGCATCCTGATTGATGTTGGTAGTCATTACTGTCCTTACAAATGGAGGTGATCAACACCCCGGAATATTGTCTGCATCTTGTACCGCACGTATGAACGCACGGACTTTCTCTTCATCCTTGATCCCTTTTGCTGCCTCGACACCACTGCTGATATCAACCGCAAAAGGACGAACCTGACTAACTGCGCCAGTCACATTTTGTACGCTCAAGCCACCACTTAAAACGACCCGAGGCGCGAGCTCTTTTGGAATGAGAGACCAATCAAACACCTTTCCACTGCCACCGTAACCATCCACATAGGTATCCAGCAGCAAACCATTAAATAAAGGACTTGCATCACGATAGATGCGCTCACATTCTAACAAATCATCCGGCTTTGTGTCAGCCCTGACCCGGAATGCTTTCAAAAACGGGCGCTGCACCAGTGCCGCCAGCTGCGCACACTGACTGGCGCTCTCATCACCATGAAACTGAAGCAGTTGTAGCGGACACTGCTGCAGCGCGGTCTGTAATTCCTGTGCGGTGGGGTTCACAAACAAACCTACCGAAACCACAAACGGCGGCAAGCCGGATAACAGCTCTGCGGCACGGCCTGGCTCCACATAGCGCGGGCTGGGCGGATAAAACACGAAACCCAGCGCATCCGCACCGGCTGCAGCGACCTGAGCCAGATCGTTATGATTCGTGATACCGCATATTTTTACTCGGGTCCGATGTCGCATGTATGGCTACCTGTATTGTTCTGTCCGTCGGTTACGGCACGTTAAATAATAAAAAAGAGCGCCGGCAGGTATTATGCATAGAAATAGGAAAACCAGACGTCGCAAGCCTGCTCAGTTCTGAGATAATCTTGCACATTCAATCCGGAACATCCTAAGTCTCTATGACCCTGCTAACAGACCAGAAGAATACAACACGTTTATTTGAGCTGGACATTCAAAACCAGACTTTTGCTGAGGCACATCAGTTACTGATGCAAACGGCACGCACCAGAGGCAACGCGTCCAGGGTCGTTGTGACACCTAATGTGGATCACATCGTGCGACTGGATCAACAAGCAGAATTCAAACAACTGTATAGCACTTCAGATCTGATTTTTGCAGACGGCATGCCGGTAGTCTGGGCCAGCAAAATCACCGGCCATCCCTTGCCTGAACGTGTCACTGGTGCCGATTTATTTGTATCACTGTGCCGTACCAGTGCGAACGAAGGCTTATCGGTATTCGTCGTCGGTGGCATGCCAGGCCAGGAAACAGAATTGCTGGCCGCATTTGCCAGGGTCTATCCGGGATTGCGGGTTGATCTGTTCTGCCCTTCTATGCAATTCACCCCTGAGGGCATAGAGGCTGATGAGGCGATACGCCGCATCCGTGCCGCCAAACCGCATATCGTCTTCATCTGTCTCGGCATGCCCAAACAAGAATACTTCGCCTTCCGTTACCGCCGCGAAGAAAGCACGGATAACGCCCCGCTGCTGATGTGCGTAGGCGCAGCGATGGAATTCGCCCTGGGCCAAAAACAGCGTGCGCCACTATGGATGCAAAGAATCGGCATGGAATGGTTCTGGCGCCTCGCCAGCGAACCACGACGACTGTGGCAACGCTACACGACGCAAGGCGTCAAGTTTTTCGGCATTTTTTTCCGCGAATACCGCAAACAAAAAAGTCAGCCCTAAAACCTCAATAGCTATAGCCCTGCTACATCTGTGGCAAATACAAAAAAACCGCATAACTTCTGCGGTTTTTTTGTTACTACGGGAGATCGTTAGCCGAATCAGGCAACCTTCTTCGCATCGAAGAATTGTTCATCTTCGGTAGAACCATGCAATGCTGTTGTCGAAGACTGACCTTGCTGGATAGTCTGGGTCACCGCGTCAAAGTAACCGGTACCAACTTCGCGCTGATGCTTGACCGCGGTGAAGCCTTTCTCAGCGGCTGCGAATTCAGCTTCCTGCAATTCGACGAACGCAGACATCTGACGGCGTGCATAGCCATGTGCGAGGTTGAACATGCCATAGTTCAGGGCATGGAAACCAGCCAGTGTAATGAACTGGAACTTATAGCCCATCGCGCCCAGTTCTTTCTGGAATTTCGCAATCGTTGCGTCGTCCAGATTTTTCTTCCAGTTGAACGATGGTGAGCAGTTATATGACAGCAGCTTGCCAGGGAACTTAGCATGGATCGCATCGGCAAAGGCCTTGGCAAACTCCAGATCAGGCTTACCTGTTTCACACCAGATCAGATCTGCATATTCGGCATAGGCCAGACCACGGGAGATTGCCTGCTCCAGACCTGGTTTGGTTTTGTAGAAGCCTTCAACGGTACGCTCACCTGTGCAGAAAGGCTGGTCATTAGCATCCACATCGGAAGTCAGCAAATCTGCGGCTTCTGCATCGGTACGGGCCAGGATCACTGTTGAAGTACCCATGATGTCGGCTGCCAGACGTGCTGCATTCAGTTTTTCAATTGCTTCACGGGTAGGTACCAATACCTTACCACCCATATGACCGCATTTTTTAACGGAAGCGAGCTGATCTTCAAAGTGAACACCGGATGCACCCGCTTCGATCATGGCTTTCATCAGTTCAAACGCATTCAATACACCACCAAAACCGGCTTCAGCATCGGCAACGATAGGGGCGAAGAAGTCAATATCGTCTTTACCTTCCGACCATTGAATCTGATCAGCGCGGGTCAGCGTGTTATTGATACGTTTAACAACCAGCGGTACCGAGTTTGCCGGGTACAGAGACTGGTCAGGATACATCTCACCTGCTACGTTAGCGTCACCCGCAACCTGCCAGCCAGACAGGTAGATCGCTTTCAGACCTGCTTTTACCTGTTGCATCGCCTGATTACCTGTCAGGGCACCCAGTGCATTGATGAAAGGCTCGTTGTTCACCAGATCCCACAATTTAATCGCACCGTTCTTTGCGATCGTATGCTCCACCTTGATAGAACCACGCAGACGAACCACGTCTTCTGCAGTGTAGTTACGTTTAATGCCTTTCCAGCGTGGATTGGTATCCCAGTCTTTTTGCAATTCAGCGACTTGTTGTGCACGTGTTGTCATGATGCTCTCCTGTGGTCAAAACGAATAAAAGTGGTGTTCCGTTGAGATCAATAATAGGAGATATTTTGCGGAGCAACAAGGTCTTATATAAGACATATAACAAATATTTTTACGTTTAAATTCATATACTTATATTTTAATTTTTGCGATACGAAATGTCTTTTCTTAAAATGAGAAAAATATTTTGTGCAGAGCCAGTTAATTTTTCACATTATGAAAAACGAATCTCACAATGCAGCAAATCATGACAAATCGGGCATCAATTCTTTTCTGCATGAAATTTCCTGGCCTCAGAAACATTGCAATGATTGCCAAAATTCAAGAAACAGTCTGCTAAATACAACAACGCCCCATCTAAGTGGGGCGTTGAAACTTAGTTTAACGATTCAAATCGCGTTTCATTGTTGTTTAGTGCAAGAAAATTCTTTGTACGCAATTTGCGTCTCAATAGCGCCTTTTTTCAAACATAAGCTTCACCTCTGGTCGGATTCATGCGTGCCATGCGCTGTAACGATAAGCAACTCACTTATGAAGCAGGACTCAGTACAATTTCATACCAAGGCGTACGCTGGTTGAAATTCACTTGAAATCCACCTGAAACCTGTTGAATATTTTGCTTGAGCAATGGCGGCAGGCGGGCACCCTTTTCATCTAAAGGGTAAATCTCTACGCGTGGATATGGACTAGGCACAAACAATTGAAACACGATACGTTCCATCCAGACCGGAGCGACACCATCGCGTGGACCGGAAGGCTTACCAGTAAGTCCGGCATCAGGCTCTAAGGTTTTCCAAATCATATTGCCATCATAAGGAATCAGCTTTTTGGCTTGTGCCTGTCCTTCTGGTCCCTGACTGGCAGACGTTGCACCGCTGGCCACTAACAGGAGCCGCCTGGACTGTTTCAAGGGTAAGCCATCGCGCGTACCCAAGAGGAAAGTACTATATTTACGCCCCTCCCCACTGATCTGGGGCTTCAGGATTTTTAAATTCAGATTCGCCGTATCAGACACCCCAAGCTGCACAGCACTGTATAGATTTTGCATCCAAATTTGCGGCTGCTCACGCTGGATTAACAGCTGCTGACCAGACGCACGCACGCTGACTTCTGCACCCACTTCACTACCAGATACCGCATTGGATACACCCTGGTTTTTATTCTGTACAAGTGCTGCAAAATCCATCGCAATACGCCTGGACATAACAGCATCTTCATCCAACTGGAAATTCGCGCGCAAATAGCCGGGATAGACCGCCGGATTAACACTTTCCAATTGCGACGCGAGGCTGAGTCTGGCATTTTCCGGCAAGGCCACCAATGCCAGCTTAGGATTAGGCTGTAATTGAAACTGGCGAAATAAAGCTGAAGACAAGCCTGTTGTGACCAGTTGCCCGCTGTGCCCGGTCAGGCTGAAGCTGTCCGGCGCAGGATCGCGCAAATTCACATCACCATAGTGAAAGAAAAACAGTCCATCCCAATCCTGCATGCTGGCCAGTGTAGCCATAACAGGAATAATCTCTGCGGATTGGCGGTTAGGATAAGCCTGGTTGAACTCACTGATCACAAATGGTTTGCGCGCGTCACGATAGTAAGCCCGGCTCAGTAAGTTACTCCAGCCTTCTTTTAACGCAGACTGATCACGGATTTTCCAGTCATTTCTGTCCCATTCCTTGCCGGGAAACTGATAATGATCGACGTAGACATGTTCATCCACATAATCCATCGCTGCATGCGAGTCTACATTCAGCAGACCGCCATAATAGGCCTGGGTTCCAGCCACTGGCACCAGATTGCCGACCTCAGCCCGGATCGTTTTCTTCATCAATTCCAGATACTGCTTATCGCTCTCGGACAGAAAGCGCAGGAAATCGATAACGCGGCGTCCCAGACCACTGTCAGGCAACTGATGCTGACGTTGCAAGGCAGTGGGCACCGTCCAGTGAAACTTCTCGAATACCCGCCTCAACATATCCTGCGCCCTGAGGGTCCAGTCGTCACCCTGCTCCAGTATCCGCCTGTCCTGCAGTGTCACCAGTAAGCCGCCTTTCTTTGGCAAACTGCAGCTGCGCCAGACTGCACATGCCTGCTCTATGCTACCGTACTGATGCTGTATCCAGCGCTGCCACTGCAATTGCAAGATGCGCTGATACTCACCTTTGAGCTGATCGATTTGCTGCCTTTGCCAGGCACCGACCAGTGAGGATTCATTATTAATTTCGACCATCGCGAGCACCGGGTCGTCATTCAATTGCAGGCGACGCAGTAATTGCTGAGCATATTCCACCTGTAAGGCCTGCATTCTGGGCTCAAACATATGCATAGGCTGGCTGGCAAACGGCATACTTTCACCAGCAAACAAGGGCGTGACCTGATCCACCGCTGGCCTGAACGCGTAACCCACATGCAGATTTAAATTGACGTAAATCCCCTCATTCTTACAGGCGTCAATCAACAGACGCAATCGTCTTAAGGCTTCGTGATTAAAACTGGGATAAGCACCTGTCGTAAGTATGCCCTGAGGTTTGTCGGCATCATCGCTGAGCTTAGTATCAAGATGGTGCAACCTCACCGCGTTAAACCCAAGGCGGCGCAGGCGTTTTGCCAGCTTGACTGCGCCCTGCTCATCCGGAAAATTATCTGCCGCCGAGAGACTGATACCAAAAAACCGCAAGCGCTTATCGTCGCCGGTATTGGGCTTTTTGTCAGTACCGGCGGTATAAAAATGGGCCTGCTTGACGAAAACACGGTCGGCCGCTGTAATCGGCCGGTTCAGTCCGGAAAAATCCACTACAGGCTGCAACTGATCTTCATTCACAGAAAACCGGTACCAATCGATTTGCTCGGCACACACTGTTTGTGACGCAAATCCTGCCAGTAAGATCAGGCAATACCAGCGTAGGGGGAAAGAAAATAATTTCATGAATAAAATCGCATCCAACTGACTAGCCTATAAAATACCAGCTATGCCATTAAAAAGACCGCCCGAATGACGCCTGGTACGCAAAAAAATTTTCCAACTGAGATGCATCCTGTAGAAATCGGGATTTTGCGTATCATTGTTGTGCTATTCGTTGTTTTTTCCCTGCTGCCTTACGGTATTTCCTGGGATTACTCGGGCAAGTCAGAAGTCACGATGGAAGGTTCCCTGACCACTAAACTGGAATGGGGCAGCCTGTTCCTGATCTCAGGCATTTTGCTGTATCGCCATCTTGAAACCGCATTGAAGTATCTGCGAGCACTCAATCCGTTTCTGATCATGGTGCTGGTCTGGTGTATCGCCTCCAGTCTGTGGTCGCCGATAGGTGGTGTGACCTTCAAGCGCGCGATCCAGTTATACGGCATTGTAGTGATAGGCATCAGTCTGCAACTCTCGCCCAAACCCCTGCATCTGATGATCAATTCCTTGATCTACACCTTGATGGCGATGCTGATGCTGTCATTTGTAATGGCACTCGCATTCCCCAGCATAGGCATAGACTATGAGTTAAAAGGAGCCTGGCGTGGCGCACTGTCACAAAAGAATGAACTGGGCCAGGTTGCAGCGATGTCTATCCTGTTCTGGCAGGTAAAAGCCTGCCTGGAACAGGTCAGCTACAGAACCCTGCTGCTGGCGATTTTATTCAGCTTTTTCATGCTGGTGATGAGCAAAAGCTCAACCAGCATGATCATCACTTTGTCTACCAGCGCTATATTTCACTTACTGCGTAAGCGGCATCTGAGCTCGGATTATCCGCTGATACGGATTTTCCTTAGCCTGCTATGTATGGCTTTACTCGCTGTCTACGCGTTCTATATGTTTGAATCGCGCATGCCAACCTGGGCTGAGATTTCTTCCCCGATTGCAGGCATTTTTGGTAAAGGCTCAGATCTGACCGGTCGCACCGATATCTGGGAGCTGGTCTGGCTGGAAATTAATAAGCACTGGCTGCTCGGTCTGGGCTATGGCGCCTTCTGGTTAGGGCCGGACAGTCTGTCACAGTTTGTCATCGATGCTTTGCACTGGATTCCCCTGCAATCGCATAATGGCTATCTGGATATTCTGAATGAACAAGGCATCATAGGCCTGGCCCTGACCATATTGACCCTGCTGTCGCAAGCCTACTATCTGACCAGGCTCGCACAGCACGATAAAATCCAAGCTGCGTTCTGGACCGCGATGCTGCTGGTGATCGTTGTGACCAATTTCACAGAAAGCAGCCTGTTTCGCGGCTTTGGCTTCCTGAACGTTTTCTTTATTTTCGCCCTGATTGCCGTGACCTCAGCCAATCAAAGAAACCAGGAACAGCTGCGTCTGCAGCGCTGAAAACTCAGTGCTTGATACCAGCGTGCAGATAGCGCTGTCCCAAGCGCAGGAATGGCGCTTCAATCAAGCGCTGCGAGCCATCGGCCAACGCCAGGGAAGCCACCATCATCAAACAGAATTTCACAGGCAGGGACAGGTCTGGCAGCCAGAAGCTGATGATACCGAACACCAGCCAATGGTAGAGATACAGCGAATAGCTGATGCGTCCTATATACACCATAGCAGGAGACGCAAGCACACGGCTGGCCATATTGGATTCTGTAATCAGATGCGTAAACATCAAAGCCAGCGCAATCCCCTGTATCGAGTAGCGCCAGGATTCGCGGAAATTCTCATCACGTATCAACAAGGAAGCGAGCAATAGCAAGGCCCCTGCAATAAGCGCTTTACGCTGCGCAAAGCGAGCAGCCAGACCAGGGTAGCGCGCCTGTATCAATGCAAAGCAGGTGCCATACATAATTGAATCTGCGCGCGTATCGGTTGCCTTATAGATGCGGTAATGAACCAGTTGATCGAGCCCCACTCCATAAACCAGATACAAACGCCACAACAGTATCCCTACGATAAATGTCAGCAAGCCCGCAAGAAAACGCCTGGGGAAAGCGATACACACTGAGAACACAAACGGAAACAGCATGTAGAAATGCTCTTCGACCGCGAGTGACCAGGTGATCGATAAAGGCGGCGGGAACAGGTCGCCACTGAAACCGACAAAAATCCCGAAGTAATTTGCAAAATAAAAAAACACCGACATCAGTTCTATCCACTGCCACTGCACGCCCGCCAGTTGCATCACTCCAAGTGAGATCAGAACAAACACGATCAGCGCTGGCATCAGACGAAAAAAACGACGTAAGTAAAATTTAGAAATACTGACCTGCGCTGTCTTATCCCACTCCACTATCATCAGGCGGGTAATGATGTAGCCACTGATAAAAAAGAAGATCGTCACGCCTAAACCACCAGGCACCATATGCCCCAACCAGGCATGGGAGATCAGTACCAACAGGATGGAAACACCACGTAGCCCATCCAGGGCTTGCAGGCGTGAATGCGAGGCAGGATTCATGTTAACTTCATTAAAAAATCAGGAGGATTCCGCACTGCCATAGGCTTCGGGAACTTTACCGGCAAAATGATTGAGCTTGCCAAACTGCGAGGCCACTATTCTGGCCCAGCGAAACGCACGCTGAGGTGCAAATAAAATCAATAAGGCCGCGCACAGCATGCCTATCAATGCCTGCACTATTGCGCGCAGCCCAAGCCAGCAAGCCCTTAGCGGACGCTGTGCTGCGGGCGTCATCAGTAACTCGGTACGCATAAACAGTTGCCCGGTCCGAAACGAGCGCTGCAATAACCATTTCCGGGTCGCGCGCTCAGCGGGAACAGATTCAAACACGGGTGCATCATCGCACCAGATCATTTTCGCGCCTGCCATGTCGAGACGGCGGAATAAGACAGAATCTTCGCCACCGGTACGCCCGAACGCAGGATCAAACACCGCACCATTCTGCGCCTGAGCCAGTAACACACTGCGCCTGACCAAGACATTACCGCTGCGTGCATCATGGTGGTCAATGACCGTCCCATTCGGCAAGCGCCGTCTCTCAAAATAGCCACCGCGCCTGACCCAGTCTGGCGTACTGGCATCATACTCAGGAACAACAGGCGCAAACACCACATCGGCCTGATAGTTGAATTGCGCATTTCTGAGCTGGCGTAACCAGGAACTGTGCGGGTATTCATCATCATCAACCATGCATATCCACTCGCCTTGCGCAGCACGAATCGCTGCATTTCGGGCCAGTGAGATATTGGAGACGGGTAAATGGATAAACGTCAGCCGCTCACCGAACAAGGCTGCCTGTTTCTGCAATTCAGACTGGGCAGAGTGAGCAGGATCGTTGTCCACCACAACAAGCTGTAGCGTAACATCCTGAATATCCTGCATCCGTATTGCATTCAACAAGCGTGCCAGCAACTGCGGACGCTTGAATGTGCAGATACAAATGCTGATATCGACCATGTCAGTTCTTCTGCTTAGAGACTTTTTTACTACGCCCAGGCATCCATTTCAGTAAAGCCTGGTGCCAGCGGCCTTTTCGTACCGGCTGATACTCGTTGTAAATCGTTCCTGCAATATCGACACCCGCCGCCTGCATATCATTTTTAACCTGACGCAGATCGCTGATACGGGTCAGGTCCTTCTTAGCCACCAGCAAGGCCGCACCGACCTGATGTGCGAGCATTTGTGCATCGGAGGCGCTGCCTGACGCATGGGTATCAACCACAAATGCATCAAAGTCTGCATAGCAGCTGTCCAGCAAATCTTTGATACGCGGGACTTGCAATAACTCCAGGGGATTTGGTGGTCGTGGCCCCGATGGTAAAAGCTGTAACCCTGGTAATAAGGGAATCAATACTTCGCCCAGCTGTTGACGCCCTGCCAGCACTGATGACAAGCCATCGGGCGAGCCCAGCGCAAAGAACTGATGCAGGCTGCCAGTACGCAAATCACCATCAATTAACAGTGTACGCCGCCCTACCTGTGACAAGGCAATCGCAAGGCTGACTGCCATATAGCTTTTCCCCTCGCCACTCACGGAGCTGACGACCGCAATCCGGATTTTGTCTGCTGCATCAAATTTCAACAGCAGCTCACTGCGCAAACGCCGGATTTCTTCCGCCTCTTTTGAAAATGGCTGGTGAAAAAAACGCAGAGACGGATCAGCCACACCGTTTAACAGATTCTTAGAATTGAAACCAAACTGCTGGCCCAAGGCCTGATCAATCTGCGCCTGCGTCAGCAAACCGAGACGCAATGCCGCATCACCAAAACGCAGTTTGTGCTGTCTTTGCTCATGTGCGATCTGCTCAATCTGCGCTTCTGTCAGCAAACCTTGTTGCAGGAACAGTTCACCCAACCTGCCAACCTGATGCCGCTCAGCCCGCATAATAATTGTCTCAGACATGCTTGCTCCTTTGAGCAGCGCCGAACTGCGACCTGTCTTCACCTTCAGCACGTTCGCAAAATCCGATTTGCGCCAACACCGGCACTTCAAACTCGCGCTCCAGATCTTCAACACAGCGTACTTTGCGCTGCATCAGTTCCAGCAGGAATGCAAGGCTGAAGCCGAACATCAATCCTGCAATCAGGCCAAACACGAGGTTATTACGCAGCAAGGGCTTGGCATGCTTTTCGGGCAATTCAGCCCAGCGCATTACAGATGCATTGGAAATCGCGACATTACTGGTCATAAGTAACTCATCAAATTTTTGTATCGCGGCGTTATACACTTTTTGCACGCTATCGAGCTGACGTTGATACGAACTGATCACATCGCGGTGGCGCTTGTTTTCAAAGGTTTTTTTCTGATAGCCAGCCAATTCAGTTTCCATCACCTTTTCCTGCTGACGCAAACGCGCCTCAGCAGAATTGACCGAATCGACTGCCGTCGTTGACTCACGCTTTAATTTCTCTATCAGCGACTGACGCTCATCCTGAATCGCGATGTATTTCGGATGACGTGGTCCCAGCGTCGTTTTTGCATTGGCAAGCTGGGTGTCGAGTGCCACCAAGGCCGCCTTCAAGCCTGAGATATGGCCTATACCTGCGATTTCAGGTAAGTCGGAATTGGTGTTGCCTTGTCTGAGCATATTGTCCAAGGCCTGCCTTTTGGCCTGCGCCTCGACACGCTGCAACTGGGTTTCAATCAGGCGGTTACTGAGCACGCCCATCTGCCGCGATTCCACATCAGCGCGCTCATCGACATCGACAATCTGATGCTCTTGCTGATAAGCCGTGAGTTTCTTCTGAATCTCATCCATCTGACGGCTAAGGGTTTCAAGCTGGACATTGTATTGATCACGGCGGGCACGGGCCGGTGCATTTGCCATTTCCAGCGACAGATCGATATATGCCTTAATGACCGCATTCACCACATCCCTGGCATGTGCCGGGTCATGAGAAGAATATTGAATTTCGATGACACGGCTGTTTTTATGTGGCGCGACTTCGATTTTATCGGCGATCGTTTCTGCCAGATGCCGCAAACCACGCTGTTCACCGTAGCGCGCAATCAGCTTACGTGCCTCTTCCGTATCATGCAGCCCCAGGGCGGCAATCACATGTTCCGCGGCTTTGACGCTTTTCATCACATCATATTGAGTTTGCAGATAGCTTTCATCCTGCAGCGGATGAAACTGACGCCCCGCAATCGGGTCATTCATTTTGTAGTCGATGAATACATCAGCATTCGCAACATAGGTCTTGGGTACGACCAGGCTGGCAATCGCCGCCACGACCACCGCAATCACAGTCACGACAGCAATCAGATTGCGGCGCGCATTGAGCATTGCGCCTATCTGGGTAAAAGATAAAATCAGGTCAGCTGAGGGAGAGCGCATCGACTACCTTAAAAAATACGTTCATTAACCACTACCACATCGCCTGGCAGCACAACATCTTTAATATTGGCAGGCATTTCTATCAGCTCACCATGCTTGTCTTTACGATGAATCACAATGCGCGACGACGAACCACGCTCAGAAACACCGCCACCCACTGCGAGTACCCGCATCACATTCATGGCCTCTTCCATAGGATAGCTACCGGGGCGGCGTACTTCTCCATACACATAGAAAGTCTTTTGCTGACCAACGACCAACACATCATTGGGTAGAATTTTCTGCATCAGTTTTTCATTGTTTTTGTTATTATCAAACTCGATTTGCATGGTATCGACTTCTGCAGATTCCTGATCCGCAGCTGCATTTTTACGCAATAATTTGACTGATTTGTCCGCACGTGTCGTCAGGCCGCCGGCCAGACTCAGGGCATCCAGCACATTCAATTGTCCCTGCATAGGAAAACGACCCGGCCGCACCACTTCACCAAAGACCGAGAAATTACGGCTTATCTGCTGGCCGATACGCACAGCCACCTTAGGATTGATCAGATACTGACCTTGCTCTAATTTATTGGCAAACTGAATTGCCACGTCCATGGTCGATTTGCCTTTGACTTCCATCGCACCAACCAAAGGTAAGGTGATAATTCCCATTGAACCCACCACCACATCTGCGCTCAAATCAGGCTGTCCAAACACAGTAATAATCAGCTGATCCCCCTCACCCACGACATCAGCACGTGTTTCCATCATTCCGGAATCGGCGCTGTTTTCAAGTATCGGTGCTGCTTTCTTAGCCGGCGGATTAACTACTGGCTGATAGGAGAGATTGAAATCCAGTTTTAAACGCAATCCGGGCAGTTGAGATGACTCTTCGGCTTGAGCAAGCGAAAAAAATGAAGAGATCAATATTCCGCAATAACAAACGCGGAGCATGTCATTCTTCAAATTTACAATTGGTGAAAAAATCATTGAAAACCGATTATTGGGATGGAATTTACTTATTTTATCGCGCTGCCGCACTTATGATTGCATATTTTTGTCAGAGAAACAAAATCACTAGGCGGCTCGGTTAAATTAATTTTCCTGAAAGTAACTATTCGCAGCCGACTCTCCGCGACAAACTCAATTTTAAATTGCTTGCATAGAAAAGCATCATGCCTGCTGTGTTTATTTTCACAACAGCTTAAACCAGAGATCCACTTTTTGGTATTTTTAAGTGCACATATTCAATAATTTCTGCAATTGAAAAATAGTGCAAAAAAATACAACCCCTATTGGTCACCATGTTAGTTTAACTCTGCCGGACTATTCTTCTGCGATGAGCAGAGTTTGACATCGATTCCAGCAAAACCAGATAGCCAAGCACAGAACTAATAAAACCCGAGCAAATAAAAAACTCTTGAATCGGGTGAAGTCAGAATGCCTGCCCCTATTTTTGTTGCGACATTTTTCTTAGGAAAATGATGAAAAATCGATTTGCAGTAAATATTAAAAAGCTACTTCCCTCAGCACTACTGTCACTTTGTGCCTTGCCTGGCTGTGGTGGAAACAAGGAGACTGCGACTGGCTTACCTGGAACAGCAGGAGCTCAAACGAATGCGTCACAACACCTGAGCGCTAAAGTTCAATTCAGCACCTTGGATCAATTGCCGCCGATTACCGGAGCCGCACCTGATTATCACAGCCTGATACAACAGGCACCTGCTGGTAAACAAGCGGGTTTGCTTGCCACTGCCTTGGGCAAGCCTAATCAGATGTTGCTTGGCCTGGGTACCCAATTCCTGTTGGATAGTGCGAGTGATGCCTCCATGATGCCATCCTATGGAGTGACTAAAATCGATATTTATGACCAGTATCTGAATGGCATAGATCCACAAACTTCCTGGGTTGCATGGAATAGCCCGACTGGCGCATATGCGAGTAAAGTCGCCAGTGATGCCGAGAGTGTCGGGGCTGTTCCCATGTACACCTTGTATCAGATGGCCTCGCAAGGAGATGGCAACACCACATGGCAGACCAATACCGCCCTAATGACTCAGTACTGGAATAATGTACGTACATTGTTTCAAAAGATACAGGCGACCGGTAAGCCAGCCTTAGTCAACGTAGAGCCGGATTTTTGGGGGTATATCCAGCGCATTTACAATGAATCTGGAGCTATCACAGGCTACCAGACTGCCCCGGGCAAGGTAGTAATTTCAGTAGCGTCTGCAAATAGTAGCGATTGTTACGACCAGCCCAATACCGCCGTTGGCATGGTGTCTTGCATGATTTCGATGGCACGTAAATATGCACCCGGCGCCTATCTTGGCATACCACCTTCAGGGTTTCCGGATCTGCTGGCGCAAGAACCTGCCTTTATGCAGCAATTAGGGGCTGGCAAAGCTGACTTTGTGGTGATGCAAACATCTGATCGTGATGCAGGCTGCTATCTGACGAATGCTCCGAATTGTCGCTATGCAGGCGGCAGAGGTGATGTGAGTCAAACTTACTGGAATACTTCGAATTTCTTGAGGGCCTTTTCACAAGCTGCGCATTACACTACCGGTAGCTACGATGCAGCAGGTGTCTATACCCCCCCCGTCTACTCACTGCCGCTCATTTGGTGGCAGACCCCCATGGGGACACCAGCCAGCGCCAACGGTACCGGATCGGCCACTCCAACTTCCTCTCCCTGGCGTGACAACCGCATGGATTATTTCCTCAACAATCCAGCACAATTAACAGCCATTAATACTGTTGCTGTGGTGTTCGGCTCAGGCGCCTCTTCACAATCGAATTTGAGCAATGATTTCACCAGCGCTGGTCTGCATCAGTTTGTGACCCTGCAAACCGCTTATAACAAGATTCCCGCAAATTTACCCACGGCCGTCGCAGTGTATACGGATAATTTAGCCAGTGGCTGGCTGGGAGACTGGGGATGGAATGCAAACGTCGACTTCTCCAGTACCGCCACAGTATGGTCGGGGAGCAATGCAATGAACATCAGTACGACCAGTGCCTATGGTGCTGTCGGACTAAGCAGTGCAACACCGATTGCATTCAATAGTCCGAACGCAGCCATTCAGTTCTGGGCTTATTCAGCCAGGGCCTTGCCGATCGTGCTCATTCCGTGCCCAACTGAAAATTTTTGCAATCCAAATGTGACGCTGAATTTACCCGCAGCCAAGTGGACTTACTTCAGCATCCCGGCTTCCAAGTTTGGCAATCTTGGTGCTATCAAACGTATCAATATTCAATCCAATTCATCGAATGAAGTGGTCTCTTTTGCGATAGACCAGTTATTTATCGTGAACTAAGTAGCTGTCTATGGAATTTAATATTTACTGAAACAACCGGCTCAGTTCCTGCAGTTTCCCGCGCAAGCAACTTGCGCAAAATGCAGTCGGTTTCAATCATCGGAAATAATTGGCAAGAAAATCCTGGCAAACTGATGATGGCATGAATCTTCGCGGACTAATTGCCACTAGGCACTTATTCTCACACGCACAATTATTATCAAAGCAATATTCCAAGGCGGTTTCCTTGAAATAATTTCCCTGATAACAATTGTTCACTTTCATTAATTGTCCTCAGCGCTGAGCTGAGCTACCATTGCACAAAAGGAATGACGCAAACATCATGCGGCAGTTCTGCCCAACTCATCTTCCACCCCATCATTTGCTATGCAAAATATAAAAACTGTTCCTTTGGTCATCATCGCTCCTGTCCGCGACGAAGCAGATCTGATACGACTGACCCTGGATTCAATGGTGGCGCAAACTGTGAGGCCGGTAGAATGGATCATCGTTGACGACGGCTCCAAAGACAATACCGCTGAAATTGTTAATGAATACGCACAAAAATATCCGTTTATCCGCCTGGTGCAAAGACCTGACCGAGGCTTCCGTAAGGTGGGCGGCGGTGTAGTCGCCGCGTTTAAATTCGGTATCACCCAAATTCTGCATCAGGACTATCAATACATCGCCAAGCTCGATGGTGATATGTCTTTTGGCCCGCGCTACCTGGAAAAAATGTTTGCTGAGTTCGAACGTGATCCCAAGCTGGCGGCCGTATCAGGAAAAGTTTTTCGCACCGAACAGCAAAAACGCGTAGAAGAAATCATTATCGACGAACATGTCGCTGGACAGTTTAAATTGTACCGACGTACCGCTTTTGAAGAAATCGGTGGCTTTGTCGAAGAAGTATTATGGGATGGTATCGACGTCCACACTGCCCGTATGAAGGGCTGGAATACCAAGAGCTTTTATGATGAAGATGCCGTATTGATGCATCACCGTCTGATGGGCTCGTCCGATAAAAATGTCTATCGTGGCCGTCTGCGCTGGGGACGTGGCATCTGGTTCATGGGCTACCACCCTTTATATGCGCTGGCATCCGGCGTATTCAGAATGCGTGAGAAACCCTTTGTGATTGGTGGCATCCTGATCATTGCAGGTTATCTCGGCGCAGCGTTGCGAGGTGCTCCGCGTTACGAAAATCCTGAATTCCGCCGCCATTTGCATCAGTGGCAGCTGGCTCAAATCAAGAATTTATTGTTCAAATTCAAAGCAAAATAATAACGGACACTATGTTCAGCCACTCATCCTCTGCCCATCACGCTCAGAATGCTCATTTACTGTCTGTCCTGACCGGCATTGCGTTCAGCAGCGTGATTTGTATCACGCTGTTCTGTATTATTTTCAATGTCGAAACTGCCGAAGTAGAAGTATTTGGGGTACGTATACTGATCGCCGCACTCAGCAGCATTATCGTGTTCTCCAGCCATAGCCTGCTCAACTCACTGCAGGACAGACGCGCGTATACCTTATTCCCCAAGCTGACCTGGCGCTGGTTTATCGTATTTATGGTGGTGCTACTGACGGCTTATGTAGAAAAATCCTCAGAACAGCTATCACGCAAGGTGATGTTACTGTGGTTATGCATTACGCCATTTGTTCTGATGGCGACCGCTCTATTGATACGCACTACCGCAGCTTTGTATTATTCCAATCCATCCCGGCGACGCAAAGCAGTATTGATCTGGTCAAATTCAGCTTGCGCCGATCTGGTCGACTCACTCAAGCATTCACCGCTGGCCGCAGTGGACATCGTGGGCTTCTTTGACAATCGCAGCGAATCCCGTCCTCCTAGCGACATAGAAAGGCTGGGCGATCTCGAAGATGCGATTGAATGGATAGTCGATCCTGAAACCGGCAAGGTCAAGGTCGATGTGGTCTTTATCGGCATGAATACCAAGGAGCCACCGGAACTGGCTGAAGTTATAGAAATACTGTTTGACAGCACGGCCACCACCTATTTTGTGCCGGAATCCCTGATCTTTGGCATGCCGGGCATACAGTTACGCGAACTGGCTGGCAAGCCGGTACTCGCATCCGTGGAAACTCCATTTATCGGCGTCACTGCTTTACCTAAACGTCTGGTTGACTTCTTCGGCGCTTTGATTGGACTGATTTTGTTGTCACCGGTTCTGCTGTGCGTGGCACTCTGCGTCAAACTGAGTTCGCCTGGCCCTGTCTTGTTTAAACAAAAGCGCTATGGCATCGCCGGTAAAGCGATCAGTGTTTACAAGTTCCGTTCTATGCGTATGACGAGTAAAGATGCTCCAGTCATTCAGGCAACCGTAGGCGATCCGCGTGTCACCCGCTTCGGCAGTTTTATACGTAAAACTTCAATCGATGAATTGCCGCAGCTGTTCAATGTTCTCAAAGGTGATATGAGTCTGGTCGGTCCACGCCCACACGCGGTCGCACACAATGAGTTATATCGCAAGCTGGTGACTGGCTATATGTTCCGGCACAAGGTCAAACCCGGTATTACCGGATGGGCACAGGTCAATGGCTTGCGCGGTGAGACAGATACGCTGGAAAAAATGCAGGCCAGGGTCGACTATGATCTCTACTACCTGCAGCACTGGTCGATCTGGCTGGATTTTGTGATTATCTGGCGTACCGTTAAAGTGCTGTTCGGCGACAAAAACGCTTATTAATTTGCACTACACTGAATTTCACTACACTGAACCCTGCAAAATGTCTGCCGGGTTCAGGATTTGCGCCAGGCTTTCAGCTTCACGCCCAAAGCGGAATCACGCAGATAGCGCTTACCACGCCACAAGCCGCCATGTACTTTTGCCAGCAAGGCCGGGCGCGAAACAGCACCTTCACACAATTCAGTAAAGCCGGTTGCAAAGCGCTGCTTATAGGCTTGCTCACCGCGCCCCAGATCGATCAGTGTAATGCCCTCCGCAGCACCGTATTCTGCACAACGGGCGAGCAGTATTAAGCCAGGTGAATACTCGCCAAAATGCGTGTCATACCAAGGGAACCAGTAATGCAGCGTGTTGGCGCTACGCATACCAAAATGCGCGGCCACCAGTTTGTCACCCGCATACAGTACAGACAGCACACCCGCAAAGTCACTGCCGTGCTGGGCTTGTATCCCTTCCATCAATTGCCGTATCCAGGCGACGGCAAATACGTCCGCCTGCGGCCCCAGGGTGCGCACGAATTGTTGCGACTTCCCATCCAGCAGCGCCTGAAAATCCGCTGCGTCCACAGAACTGAATTCAAAGCGCACATCACCCACACGCCGCCCTAATTTGCGGGCATTGGTTTCTACTTTTTTTAACAGACCGGCTTCACGAGTTGCTGCCAACTTAGCACCATAAGCCGCGTAGCCGCCCTCCAAATTCAGGCATAGCGAACGGCTGCCGGTCCAGGCATGGCTGGCAAACTCCTGCATCACGGCGGGTACGTGATTGAACGCCAGGTAGGACTTCCCCATGGCTCTGAGCAGGTCGGACATAGGGAAAATCATATCTGGCGCATGTAACACCCCCTGATAATCACTGAGGCCTTCGCCGATAAAATTTAGCGCTAGACCTGCGAGCTGATGGTAGGGAAACAGGCCTGTGACCTGCCCTGCCTCTTCCATCACCAGCAAGCGCGCATCGGCACGCTGCTGCGCCACCAGCTGAGAAAAACGCGGATGAAAATAAGGACTGTCATAGACGGTTGCTGTCTGCTGCAGACGATGCCAGCTTGAAATTAAGCCGGCATCCAGTTCGGAAAAACTAATTATGCTGAATTTCATTGCCGTTTTCGCTGCTGTCTTCGTTATTCAGGAAATACTGCTGCAAGCTCGTTTGCAAGCCTGCTTCTATCTGGCTCTCGACCAGGGCAGACAAGCGGCTACCCTGCAGCGGTGCATACACAAATACGCGATACACATCGGCAATACGCAATTCAGCCGGGTTCATGGTCAGTACCCAGTACTCTTGCTGATTCCGTTCAGATCGCCAGCGCCGCTTAGCCGGTTCAGCAACTTGCTCAGGCATGACTTTAGCCACCCAGTTAAGCTCAGCCATGCTCTGTAGTAAATCCTCGATTTCATCGAGCCCAAACCAGGTAAAGGTGCGAATCTGGGCAATGCTGACGCTGGCTAAACGCCCTTCTTGTCTGGCGCGAACCAGGACGCCGAGTATGCGTACTGCATCATCGAAACGGCTGCCCGGGGTAGGCACATGCCACCAGCGCTCAAAGCGCACCACGGGCAAAGCCGCAGTGATCACTGCCCCGACCAGCGTAATCAGCCAGGATAAATAAATCCAGACCAGAAAAATCGGTATCGCTGCCAAAGCGCCATACACAATGGTATAAGTTGGAAAATGCGTGACAAACTGGGCAAAGCCGCGTTTAGCGACTTCAAATGCAAGCGCTGCCACCAAGCCACCCCAGGCTGCATCCTGCCACGCCACCGGGCGGTTAGGCACAGTGGTATAGAGCAAAGTATAAGCGCCGGTCGTAAACAAAATCGACACCAGGGTATAAAAAATGGCACCGATCAGTGGCACTGCATTCACCACTCCGCTGGTGGCGGTGAACAAATACGAGGTGGCAGAAATCGATATACCGATCAGCAAAGGCCCCAGCGTGACTATCGCCCAATACACCAATACCCTTTGCACCAATGGTCGCGAGCGCTTGACTTGCCAGATCTGATTAAATGCGCGGTCTATCATCGCCATCGTCGCGAACGCAGTCAGCATCAGCGCCACGCCGCCCACCGCAGACAGGCGCGTGGCCTTGGTCGCAAACTGGGTCAGATAACCAAGTATGGTGTTGGCTATCCCCTTAGGCATCAGGTTTTGCACAAAATACGCTTCCAGCGAAGTACGGAAGGTATTAAACAAGGGGAAAGCGGTGAAAATCGCGAGTGCCACCGTCAGGATAGGTACCAGCGCCAGTACCGTGGTGAATGTGAGACTGCCCGCGACTTGCGGAAGTCGCCCTTCCTGCAACCTGCGTAATGCGAATTGAATGAGATTACGGATGTGTTGCCAGGTCATACCACGCATAACTGCCTAATTAAATTTCAACAGACTCTATTTTAATGAGTTTAATGAGATTACAAGCATAAAGCTTCATAATATAGGCTCTATGCGAAACGGAAACCACGGTATGCCGCATGTTCAGCATGCTCGGTATGCAGACGCTGTTTCGCAGCGTGTTCTGAGATACTGAAATATTGAGATTTTTAGAAAGACGACCGATGAGTCATTCATCCACTCCACTTACCCTGCTGGTTTTATATTATTCGCGCCATGGCAGTACCCGCAAAATCGCTGAATGGATAGCGCAAGGGATAGAAAGCGTACCCAATTGCGATGCCCGCCTGCGTACAGTGCCACCCGTATCCAGTGATACTGAGGCAAGCGCACCAGGCATTCCCGACAGCGGCGCGCCTTATGTGGAATTGCAGGACCTGGCAGACTGCGCCGGTCTCGCTGTTGGTTCACCTACCCGCTTTGGCAATATGGCCGCTGCAATGAAGTACTTTTGGGATGGTACCAGTGCCGACTGGCTGTCCGGTACGCTGGCCGGTAAGCCGGGCTGCGTGTTCACTTCGACCGGCAGCCTGCATGGTGGCCAGGAATCGACCTTACTCAGCATGATGCTGCCACTCTACCACCATGGCATGTTGGTGCTTGGCATCCCTTACAGCGAGGCAGATCTGATGCTGACATCCAGCGGCGGCAGCCCCTATGGCGCGACGCACTGGTCCGGACTGGATGGCAAGAAAGCGCCGACCGATGAAAGCCGCAGACTGGCGATCGCTCTCGGCAAACGTCTGGCGCAAAACGCGCGCAAACTGGCAGCATCCACATGATCAGCCGCAGCCAACAACACTTTCACCGGCTCGCTTGCCTGAGTCTGCTCGCCTTAATCGTGCTCTGCATCGCCTGGGAGCTATGGCTGGCTCCGCTGCGCGCAGGCGGCAGCTTTATGGCACTCAAAGCCCTGCCCTTATTACTGCCTTTACGCGCTGTCTTAAAGCGCGACAACTACACCATGCAATGGACCACCATGCTGATCTGGCTGTATTTCACCGAAGGCGTGGTGCGTGCCTATAGTGATCAGTCTCGTCTGTCTGCCGCACTGGCACTGGCAGAGTTATGCCTGGCGCTATTGTATTTCATCGGTGTTGCGGCCTATCTGCGCCCCATCAAACGGGCTGCCAAAGCAGCACAGAAAGCGAAACTCGCGCAACAGAATAACGAACAACATGGATGATTTTCTAGCAGCCTGTTGCCTGTGCGTGGGCCACGCGAATGTGCTGACCGCAGAGCAGGACAAGACGCCTTACGAAACTGAGTGGCGACGCCGGGTACAAGGCAAGGCATTGGCTGTCATCCGGCCCGGCAATACCGACGAAGTCGCGGCCATCGTCGCGCTGTGTCATACGCATCAGGTGCCTGTCGTGCCGCAAGGTGGGAATACCGGACTGGTGATCGGCTCCATCCCTGATCAGCAAGGACGTGCCATCATTTTATCTTTGCGACGTATGACGCAGATACGCGCTGTCGATGCCGGTAATTTCACACTGATTGCGGAAGCAGGCTGCACACTGGCGCAGGTACAACAGGCGGCTGACGCGGCCGGTCTGTTATTTCCGCTGTCGCTGGCTTCCGAAGGCAGTTGCACCATAGGCGGCAACCTGGCCTCGAATGCAGGCGGCACCGCCGTGCTTCGATATGGTAATACACGTGAACTCTGTCTGGGCCTGGAAGTGGTCAGCCCCGCCGGGCAAATCTGGCATGGACTCAGCGGTCTCAGGAAAGACAATACCGGCTACGATTTGCGTCAGCTGTATATAGGCTCGGAGGGAACGCTGGGCATCATCACCGCCGCCGTACTGAAGCTCTACCCCAAACCGGCAGCGCAAAAAACAGCCTGGCTCGCGCTGGAATCCCCGCAGCAAGCCTTGCAGATCTTGCGTGCGGCAAGTCAGGCGCTGGGCGCCATGCTGACCACCTTTGAACTGATGGCGCACATCTGCCTCAAGTTAGTGCTGAAACATCTGCCGGGCAGTACGGCACCGCTGGCAACGGCTGCGCCCTACTATATTTTGCTGGAATTATCGGATCAGGAATCCGAACAGCATGCCAATGCAGCGATGGAACAGCTGTTACAACACTTGCTGGAAGCCGGGCTGATCAGCGATGCCGCCATTGCAGGATCATTGCAACAGGCGCGCCAGTTGTGGGCCTTGCGTGAAAACATCTCGATGGCGCAAGCCGCTGAGGGTAAAAATCTCAAGCATGATATTTCCGTCCCTATTTCTGCCATCCCGGCTTTTATAGCTCAAACTGATGCTTTGCTACAGCAGCACTTTCCAGCCTGCCAGGTAGTGTGCTTCGGGCATATGGGCGACGGCAATTTGCATTACAACGTGTCACCGCCAAGCGACAACAAAGAGGCTTTTTTTTCCGCAGAAAAACAAATCACGACGCTGGTGCACGATCAGGTGCAGTTATTCCACGGTTCCATCTCTGCTGAGCACGGTATCGGTGCCATGAAGCGCGCTGATCTGGCAAAATATACCAGTCCCACCGAAATGCTTTTAATGCGTACGATCAAGCAAGCACTCGACCCGCTCAATCTTATGAATCCGGGCAAAATACTGTAACAGCGTTGCGGGCTTGCAGAACAGGGAGTCAACTCATGCACACCATCTGCGCTATCCACGCCACTACGCTAGTCAGTTTGATGCTGCTGTTAAACGCAGCCACTGTCCGTGCCGAGACTTATCGCTGCATCAGTCAGGGACAAACCGTGTATCAGGAAACACCCTGTCGCCCAGACCAGCAGGCAGCCGGAACGGTGCAGCCTGCGTCCCAGCCCACGGCTCAGGATAGCGCCGCAGCACGCACCCGGCTCAAACAGCAACAGGAAGAATTGCGCCGTATCGATCAGCAGCGCCAACACGAAACCGAACTGGCGGCAAAACAACAGCGCAGCATAGCCGCAAAAACGGAACGACAAAAACTAGCCTGTGATAAAGCCAGCCTGCAACTGCGCTGGGCGAAAGAAGACTTGCGTCAGGCAACGCCTGCTAAAGAAGCGAAGGCCAGACAAAAACTCAAACGTCAGCAGGAAAAGACCAGCCTGGCTTGCGCTCAGCGCTAAACTGCATGCACTCAGCAAGGCGGCCGCAGTTTCGGCATAATAGCTGGCCGTAAAGAGCACCCCGCTCTCGCTACTCAAGAAAGAAAGCCCCTGCCCATGAGTCTGCTTTTCACCCCAACCCAGTTAGGAACACTCAAACTCAACAACCGCATCGTGATTGCGCCTATGTGCCAGTATTCAGCGCAGGACGGTATCGTCAGTGACTGGCATCTGATGCACTTAGGCAGTCTCGCGCTGTCCGGTGCAGGCTTGCTGATTATCGAGGCGACTGCCGTAGAGCCGGATGGGCGGATTTCGCCGGCCGATGTGGGTTTATGGTCAGATGAAACCGAAGCAGCCTTATGCAAAGTATTACAAGCTGTGCGCCGCTATTCCAACATGCCGCTTGCAATTCAGCTGGCGCACGCGGGACGCAAAGCTTCGAGCCAAGTTCCGTGGGAAGGCGGTCAGTTACTACAAGCGCAAAATGGCGGCTGGTCAACCTGGTCAGCCTCTGCCATTCCACATGGCGCGACTGAAACCCCACCGCTTGCGCTCGATCAGGCTGGCATCGCACGCGTTAAACGCGCCTTTGTCGATGCTGCAGTACGCGCCCATCGTCTGGGCATAGACAGCATAGAGCTGCATGCAGCCCACGGTTATCTGATGCATCAGTTTTTATCGCCCTTATCCAATCAGCGCGAAGATGCATACGGCGGCAGTCTGGAAAACCGCATGCGCTTGCCTTTGGAAATCGTCGATGCGGTCAAGGCTGCGCTGCCAGCAGATTATCCGGTCGGCGTCAGGATTTCCGCCAGCGACTGGGTGGAAGGCGGCTGGGATCTGGCGCAAAGTATCGTTTTGGCGCAAGCCCTGGAACAACGCGGCTGCGCGTTTATTCATGTGTCCAGCGGTGGTTTATCACCACGCCAGCAAATCCCGCTGGAGCCCGGCTATCAGGTGCATTTTGCCGCGGCAATCAAAGCTGCGGTCAGCCACTTACCTGTGATTGCGGTTGGGCTGATTACTGAGCCTGAACATGCGGAACAAATCCTGCAAGATCAACAGGCCGACCTGATCGCGATCGCACGTGGCATTCTGTATGACCCGCACTGGCCCTGGCATGCCGCCGCCAAACTGGGCGGAACCGTTGAGGCCCCGCCACAATACTGGCGCTCTCAGCCGCGTGATCAGAAAGCCTTGTTTGGTGAGACCCGCATCGGTAGCCGTTGAGCCTGTCCATCAAAGGCCCAGCGCGGCTAAGCAGCTAAAACAAAAGCGGACACCAACTGGTGTCCGCTTTTGTTTTGTGCCTGATATCTTTAATTTGAAAGACCGTGATTGCTGGCCTGAATACAGACAAATCAGCAGCTACTGTATTAATCCAGCTTTTTCAGCGCCTCGCGCACATAACTGACATTACTGCTGTTCGGCGCCAGCTCCAGATAGCTTTGATAGGCTTTTCTGGCCTTCTCTTTGTCAGCGCTACGCGCCAGCGCATCGCCCAGGTTCATATAGGCGATGGCCCGTGAAGGATCCATGCTGATGGTGTTTTCAAACCAGCGTGCCGCCTCAGGATATTTCTGCTGTTTAAAATAAACAAAGCCCAGATTATTGGCCGCCAGTGCAAAGTCAGGACGATATTTGAGCGCCTCGGTGAAGGCCGCTTCCGCCTCGGCATATTGCTTCTCTTTGTAGAATTGCAGACCCTGATCATTCGCTCTTTGTGCCAATTGACGTGAGGAGCCCTGCACCAGCTTAGGGGCGGAAATTTTCTGTTCACCGCCATTGAGGTTCTTAATCACTATCGGCGCCTCACTGCCCGGCTTGGCGGCCACCACACTGAGTTTATTATTCAGTGCGATTTCTTCAGAAGACAGTTGGTTGGTTTTGGCACTTAAATATTCAGTTTCGGCACGCAGTTCAAATACAAATTCGCCACCCTCTGAGCCTGGCAAGCTGCCAAAGGCAGGCGTCTGCGCTGACATGCCTGCGACCGCCGGTGCTGTATACGCGGCCAGCTCCGTGGCGGTAATGATGCCATCCCCATTCAGATCCGCCTTACCGTTCAGAGCCTGCAGCAAAGTCCAGGTAAACACGGAATGCCCATTCGGGCCACCATCTGCCACTAACTGATCGGCACCACCGGCAGTCAGCATCTGACGCCCCAGGCGTTTCGCATTATCTTTCAGGAAGGCGGCATTACCGCCACGCGTGAGTCCCAGCCCGCTATAACAGGCATCCATGACAAAGAACACATGCTTAGCCTGCAGGTTTTCTGCAATATTCTGCAAATCCGTCATCGGAATTGCATCAACCGACAACTGCGCCGGATCAGAATCGACCGGAATGATATACCCCAGGTTACGTCCCGAACTCAGCTGACGGGTGGCACCATGCCCTGCGAAAAAGATAAAGACGCGATCATCTTTTTTCAGTTTTCCATGACCTAACTGATCATGAAATGCGGCCAGTATATGATTGCGCGTGGCTTCCGCATTACTCAGCGTAATCACCTTTTCTCTGGCAAAACCAAAGCGGTTAATCAGGGTGTCGCGAATCGCATTGGCATCCTGTACTGCATATTGCAGCTTAGGCCATTTCTGATAATCGTTAATGCCGATCACCACGGCCCAGCTATCCTGATACTCGCTGCCCAGACTGACTTTTTCCGGTGCGGCCTGACGCTCCTTACCGACCTTGAATTCGCTGCCATCCCAGGCCGCAAAGCGATAACCATCCGCAATCAGTTTATCCAGCACCAGCGGCAAGGCCTTGACGGTACGTTCATGGATATCATGGAACAGGATGATGCCGCGCTGCTCTTTTTCGACTGAGGACAGCACACGTTCTACGATAGAATTCGGTACCGGGTCGGCCCAGTCCAGCGAATCGATATTCCACATCACCGAGCGCAGACCCAGCTTGCTCAGTAATTCCATACCCTCTTTGTTCTTCGCACCGTAAGGAAAGCGGAATAAGGGCGAGCGGCCGGGATCTATCGCTTTGAGTAACTGATCGGTCTGTCCGATTTCAGCGCGCAGATTGTCGCCACTTTCTTTCGACAATAAGGCGTGACTGTAGCTGTGATTCGCCAGGGCATGGCCTGCTGCTTTCAGACTTTTGCTGATCTCCGCATTTTTATTTAGCTTTTCCTTGCCCTGAGCATCAATGCTGCCAACGTTACGACCGACTTCAAAAAAGACCGCAGGCACATTGTATTGCTTCAGTATCGCGGCGATCTCCTGGGTATAACTGGCATGCGGACCATCATCGAAACTCAGCACCACGGTTTTTGGCGGCAAACCACGGCCGAATATCTCTTTTTCAGCACTCGCATCCGGAATGTCCGGATAAGGCAGAATCACGCCGTAATCTTTCAGTATCTGCTCGCGCTGATAAATTTTCCTGAGCTTGGCGAGATAGTCATCCCACTTCTCACGTTTAAGCTCAATAGCGCGGGTTTCAAAACGCGCGAAAATCGCCTTGAGTTCCTGGTCATAGTTTTGCTCTATGTCTGCCAGCGCACTCAAATCTTCCGAGATGCGCTTATGCTGCTTGACTGCTGGCAGGGTCTGTTCTTTCGCCACCAGCCGCTGCAAATACGTGAGCACCTCGCGGAAGGCAAGGCGGTCGGCATCGTATAAGTTGTCGCCCGATTCTATGTAATTGAGTATGCCATCCACATAACTGAGGCGCTGGCTGGCGACCTGGCTGGATGTTTGCTCCAGCCTTGCCTCCAGCTTTTTCAAACGCGCCAGATTATCGTGAAACAAGGCGCTGCCTACCCGTATCGCTTCTTTGCGTTCTTTCTCATTCAAGGTTTTTTCATCCGCCAGCAAGACGATGGTCTGGCGGTAGGCCTTGAGCAAGGCGGGTAATTCTTCCGGCAATTCCGCCTGAGCAGTGGCCGATTCGGCAAGCACCTGAGCCTCACTGTGCGAAGGGGATTGGTAGAGATAAGCTGCGCCAGCAATGCCGCTCAGACTTAACGCGGCGGCAATCAGATATTTGAATTTCATGGGTAAAAAAATAGCAGGGAGCGAGGATACGGCTTAGACCATATGGTAGGTGAATCCTGCGCTTCTGTGGGGAACAGTCAGGATGAAAAATGTAAAAATTTAGAAACTTTTCCTGACATGCCTGGTTTTAACAACATATACAACGCTGTACGGCGACAAGAGGCGCGAACAATGTAGGCGCTGCTGCTAAACCGAATGTTGCCCCCTGCCAGCCGGTATGCACTGCGTTTGTGCTTACCGGTTGCCGCCCTGGTCTAAGTACAAGAAAATCTGGCCGTTCGCACGCCTTAACTAAACAACAGGTGCAAGCGGCAATTGCAAGCTAAAGCAACTGCCCTGACCAAGCTGACTTTGCACGCTCAGGCTGCCCCCATGTTTGATTGCAATGCTGTAACTCATCGACAAACCAAGCCCGGTTCCGTGTCCTACATCCTTGGTTGAAAAAAAAGGATCAAATATCCTTTGCAGATTTTCGGCGGCGATGCCACAGCCTGAGTCGATGACTTCAATGATGGCCCATTCCCTGTCCTGTTCAGTATGTGACCTGAGCACCAGCCGTATCAATCCCTTTCCATGACAGGCATCAACGGCATTATTGAGTAAATGGCTGAGTATCAGTTGAACTTCCAGCTCATTGCCAATCACAACAATATCGGACCCGAGGATTTTTTCAATATGGCATTGCTGCTTATGCTCACCAAGTGTCGCCAGCGCCATCGCAATGCTGCTGTGCAGACTGATGCTCTGCTCTTGCTGCTGCCCAAGTTCCGTGTATTGCTGCAGCTTACTGATCAGATCGCGTACCCGTGACAGGCCATGCTCGGTCTCATCCAGTAAAATGGGCAATTCCTCCTGCAGGTAAGGCAAGTCCAGCTGTTCCAAGGTAGTCCGCAAATTGCTGAGCTGGGCAGCAGTCGGGGTGTTGTCCAGTGCCTCAGCATGCTGAGCCAGTGCTATCAATTGCGCTGACCATTCACGCAGACACTTGACGTTACTAATACAAAAGCCAATCGGATTATTGATTTCATGGGCTAGTCCCGAAGTGAGCTGGCCCATGGCAGCCAGCTTTTCTGTCTGCAGCAACTGGTTACGGGTATGCTGCAAATTGCCCAGTGTCTCGTTTAACTCCAGTACTTTGTCGTACAAAACCCTGGTTTTTTCATCCAGCAGTTTTTCAGCCAATAACCTGGCCTGGCGCTCGCGCTGATAGGCACGCAGATATGCATCAGCTTCGCTCATGGCTGATGGAAATGTATGTGTAAGCGGCAGCGTTCCGCGCCATCATGCATACACTCGGGGTGTTCTATCTGCACTTGCTGCGAAAACTGCGCTGCCGCCCCTTTTATCAAACCTACCGCAGCATGACACAGCTTACGTTTGGACTGGTAATACATCACCAGCATTTGCTCATTGCTATTGTCATAGTCGAAGCTGGGCAAATAGGCATCCGGATACAAGCGCCGTACTTCCTTATGAATCACTTTATCAACCGACAGCAAAAAAGGACGTAAATCATTTAGCTGACGTAATTCCGGCGGAAGCGAGTTGTAAAGACGGGAAAACAAAAATTCACCGAAGGCCTCAACTAACTGCGTGGCTGGCAAATTTGTTTTTTGAGACAGCAAAGCCACCAAGGCCAACAACTCTGCATCCTCATATTGCTGCCCTGACGTATAAATCCCACCTGAAGCGGGATTAAGTTCAGTCAGCACTTCGTCCCACATAGGCATGCCCAGTTTTTCGATGACCATATCGGACAGCGCGGTAAAAATTGATCCTTGCATACATGAGCCTTCCACAAAGTGAATGAGCAAAACACAGATGCTGCCTGCGTACATTCAGCACCTGATGGCTAGTTCAGCTTATGTGAAAAGTTTCCGAACCACAAATTTCTTTTTTGAAATTTCCAGAACTTTTGCAGTGATTAACATTAACGCACTTGAGGCGGCAGCATCTGGCTGCTGAATTGAAAACAGCCATGGCGAGCTTGATATCTGGCTCTTCATGGCTGTCGGACAGGGAATTGGAAAAGCGCCTTGCATCTGAAATCGTTTTGTAGCGCGCTGTTGAACGATTTCAGAGACTTCCAGAGCTATTCAGAAAGTACGCATAGCTGCTCAGACACCGCCACGAGTTTGATTCGCAACGACTTTAGCCGTACCAGGACTGGCAGCAGGCTGGGTTTTGATCACTTGCATCGCGGTCGCAATCAAGCCGCTCATATCGCCGAGGTTAGCCGGTACGATAATCGAATTGTTGGTCTTCGCCAGATTGCCAAACGCACCTACATACTGCTCTGCTACCTTCAAGTTGACCGCATCGGCTCCGCCCGGTGACTGGATCGCCGCTGCAGTCTTACGTATCGCTTCAGCACTCGCTTCAGCAATCGATAAAATCGCAGCTGCCTGACCTTCGGCACGGTTAATCGATGCCTGTTTTTCGCCCTCAGAGCGGGCAATAGCTGCTTCGCGTTCACCGTTAGCGATATTAATCTGTTCCTGCTTACGGCCTTCGGAAGCGGCGATCAGTGCACGCTTTTCACGCTCGGCTGTAATCTGTGCCTGCATCGCATGTAAAATTTCTTTAGGTGGCGTTAAGTCCTTGATTTCATAGCGTAAAACCTTGACGCCCCAGTTAGCTGCAGACTCATCGATCGCACTCACGATTGTGGTATTGATGTGATCGCGCTCTTCAAAGGTTTTGTCCAGTTCCATCTTACCGATCACAGAACGCAAGGTGGTTTGCGCGAGCTGAGTAATCGCCGCAATGTAATTTGATGAGCCATACGAGGCGCGCATTGCATCAGTAATCTGAAAATATAAAATCCCATCGACCTGCAATTGCGTATTGTCTCTGGTAATACAGACTTGTGGCGGTACATCCAGCGGGATTTCTTTGAGGCTGTGTTTGTAAGCAATGCGGTCTATGAAAGGAACCACAATATTCAAACCTGGTCCTAAAGTTGCATGATATTTCCCCAGACGTTCTACCACCCAGGCATGCTGTTGAGGCACGACGTTAATCGTTTTGATGACGAACACCAGAGCCATGATGAACAGTATCAGAGCCACTCCACCGATATTTTCCATGTTATTACCTTTATTGTTATTGAGAGAAAAAGTCGAAACGATGTATCTGTGATCGTTTCGCATTCAGCTACTACATGCAAACCACTGCTGCCAGTATTCAGCAAACTCAGACTGGTCTGACAATCAGACGACTACCCTGTACTTCCTGTATCTGATACGAGCCAGGCAATCCTGCGCCGTGATGCAGCTCGACATCCCACATCGCGCCGCGATACATTGTTCTGGCCTGAAAGCTGCCGTCACCCAGGTCACGCCACTGCTCAACCTGCAAGCGCTGGCCGACATCCATATTCACATTCGGATCACGGGCCGCTTGCTGACCTGGTTTCCAGCCATAAGGGCTTTTATGCAGTATCAGTGTGGCCAGACCACCTACCAAACCCGCCACGATCAGTTGCGTACCGCTGGCTGCGCCCAAAAAAGCGACCACAGCAGCAGCGGCTAAACCCAGCGCTATCATTAATAAATAAAAAGTACCGGTAAGCAGTTCCAGACTCACTACCACACCTGCTGCGATACACCATAGGGTCCAAGCACTCATGTTTCTGTCTCCTGTTCTTATTGGCATTGCAATTAGTATTGCAATACGTAATGCATTTTGGTGAATAAAACGACAAAAATCAGCGGTAATCGCTGCCTAATGTATACACCGTTTTTATGAAAGTTGCATGACTGCCAGTCAGCGTGACAGCAATAAAAAACGCGGACTGAACAAGGTTCAGCCCGCGTTTTTCAGTCATGGCGACAAATTATTACTTCTGTTTGCCAATTAGCTCAGGTACCTGCTTATTTAGCGACCTTTGCCAGCTTTTGCCAGGTATCGACCACAGAGTCAGGATTCAGCGAAATCGACTCTATGCCCTCCTGCATCAGCCACTCGGCAAAATCCGGATGATCGGATGGACCCTGACCGCAAATACCCACATATTTATTGAGTTTACGGCAGGCAGCGATAGCGCGTGACAGCAAAGCACGCACCGCAGGATCACGTTCATCGAAGTCAGCTGCCAGTAACTCCATACCGGAATCACGGTCCAGACCCAGAGTGAGCTGAGTCAGGTCATTGGAACCGATAGAGAAACCATCGAAGTGTTGCAGGAAGTCTTCTGCCAGGATCGCATTGGATGGAACTTCGCACATCATGATCAGACGCAAGCCATTTTCGCCGCGTTTCAGACCATACTGCGCGAGCAGGTTGACCACTTTTTCAGCCTGACCCAAAGTACGTACGAAAGGCACCATGATTTCTACGTTGGTCAGCCCCATGTCATTGCGTACGCGCTTCATTGCCTGACATTCCATTTCGAAGGATTCTGCAAAATCCGATGCCAGGTAACGCGCTGCTCCGCGGAAGCCCAGCATAGGATTTTCTTCATCCGGTTCGTAGCGTGAACCGCCTATCAGTTTTTTATACTCATTGGATTTAAAGTCAGACAAACGCACGATGACTTTCTTAGGCCAGAATGCGGCTGCAATCGTCGCCACACCTTCAGCCAGTTTATCGACATAAAAGGCTTTAGGCGAAGCATGGCCACGCGCAACCGATTCAACTGCTTTCTTGAGTGCCGGATCGATGTTCGGATATTCAAGAATAGCCTTAGGATGCACGCCAATATTGTTATTGATGATGAATTCCAGACGAGCCAGACCCACACCTTCGTTAGGGACGGACTGGAAATCAAACGCCAGTTGTGGGTTACCCACGTTCAACATGATTTTCAAAGGCAGCTTCGGCAACTCACCGCGGACTTCTTCGGTTACTTCGGTTTCCAGCAAACCATCGTAAATCTTACCTTCGTCACCTTCGGCGCAAGATACGGTCACCAGGGTGCCATCTTTCAGCATATCGGTTGCATCGCCGCAGCCAACCACCGCTGGCACACCCAGTTCACGCGCGATAATCGCAGCGTGGCAAGTGCGGCCACCACGGTTAGTCACAATCGCGGATGCGCGCTTCATCACAGGTTCCCAGTTTGGGTCTGTCATGTCGGCTACCAGCACGTCGCCCGGCTGCACACGTTCCATTTCAGATGGGTCGTGAATCACACGTACGCGGCCAGCACCGATCTTCTGGCCAATGGCGCGACCGGAAGCGAGCACAGTGCCACTGCCTTTGAGTTTGAAGCGTTGCTGCGCGTCAGTCGCTTTTTCCTGCGATTTGACTGTTTCAGGACGTGCCTGCAGGATGTACAGCTTACCGTCGCGACCGTCTTTACCCCATTCGATATCCATAGGGCGACCATAGTGCTTCTCAATGATGACGGCATACTTGGCCAGCTCAACCACTTCGTTGTCGTCCAGCGAGTAGCGGTTACGCATTTCAACTGGTACGTCCACTGTTTTGACGGAGCGGCCAGCCTTGGCTTCACCAGTGAATTCCATCTTGATCAGTTTAGAACCGATATTGCGGCGGATAACCGGCAATTTGCCTTGTTCCAGCATAGGCTTATGCACATAGAATTCATCCGGATTCACTGCGCCCTGCACCACGGTTTCACCCAGACCATAGCTGGAGGTGATAAACACCACATCCTTAAAGCCGGATTCGGTATCTATCGTGAACATCACACCGGCCGCGCCCAGGTCGGAGCGCACCATGCGCTGCACACCGGCAGACAAGGCGACTTCAGCATGGGTAAAGCCTTTGTGAACGCGGTAAGAAATTGCGCGGTCATTGTAGAGAGAAGCAAACACGTGCTTCATGGCTTCCAATACGTTTTCTATGCCGACCACATTCAGGAAGGTTTCCTGCTGACCGGCAAAGGACGCATCTGGCAAATCTTCTGCGGTAGCGGAAGAACGTACCGCAAACGAGACTTCACCGACAGAATCAGCCACCAGCTTGTTATAAAACGCTTCAATTTCCTGTTGCAGACGCGGCTGGAATGGGGTGTCGATTATCCATTGACGGATTTCAGCACCGGCTTTCGCCAATTCCTTGACGTCTTCGATATCCAGTGTTTCCAGACGGTCAGCGATACGTTTAGCCAGTGGCAAGCCGCCGTTTTCGCTATGCGACAAAAAGTCACGGAAAGCCTGTGCCGTGGTCGCGAAACCACCTGGTACGCGCACACCGGCCGTGGCCAGCTGGCTGATCATTTCGCCTAGAGATGCATTTTTACCGCCGACAGATTCAACATCTGTCATCCGTAAATGCTCAAATGAGGCAACATAAGTTGCTTCAGTATTTGCTGCGTTGGACATAACAACCTCTTTTTGATGGTAAGAAATCTGTACTGCTTCGTGTCTGGCCTGATTTTTGTTATTCTGGTCGCCAGTCACGAACCACATGCTATTTCAGCATTTTACATGCTGTGCTGCAAAATGGATCGCTGCTGCACAATATATTGGAATGATATATTGACGCGCAAGCAGAAATTTTTTTCACCTTTGGCATTCTTAATGCATAGAGCTCATGAGCGAATCCACCACCAATAATAATCCTATCGCCAACCGCACCGTTTTCTTTGTCTCAGATGGAACTGGTATTACCGCTGAGACCTTTGGCCACTCCGTACTGACGCAGTTTGACCTCAAGTTCAGACAAATCCGGCTGCCTTTTGTGGATACCCTGGATAAAGCCCATGAGGCCTTACGCCGCATCAATGATGCCTACACCACCGAAGGCAATCGTCCTATCGTGTTCTCTACCCTGGTTAAGACTGAACTGGCGAATGTTGTTTTTCAATCCAAGGGTTTGCACATGGATCTGATCCAGACTTTCGTGTCTCCGCTGGAGCAGGAGTTGGGCATCAAATCCACCCACACCATAGGCCGCAGTCACAATATCGCTGACACGGAAGAATATAAGAACCGTATCGAGGCGATCAATTTCTCGCTCGCGCATGATGATGGTCAGTCGAATAAGAACCTGTCTACCGCTGATGTGATATTGGTCGGCGTTTCGCGTTCAGGAAAAACACCGACCAGTCTGTATCTGGCGATGCAATATGGGATTAAGGCAGCCAATTACCCGCTGATCCCGGATGACTTTGAACGCGGCAAGCTGCCTTCGGTGCTGCCTGAATTTAAGGCCAAGATGTTTGGATTAAGTATTGCGCCGGAACGTCTGAGCGAAATCCGCAATGAGCGTCGGCCAGGCAGTAAATATGCGTCGCTGGAAAACTGCCGCTACGAAGTGAATGAAGCAGAAGCGATGATGAAGCGTGAAGGCATACGCTGGCTGTCCTCAACTGCCAAGTCGATTGAGGAAATTTCCACCACCATCCTGCAGGAAATCAAAGCCGATGTGCGTGTCTATTAACTGAGTGCAGACTTAAAAACACTAAGGGCCTGTTAACATTAAATTGCGAGATGCGTTCAAGCCAAAACGTGGGCTGGCAAGGCGTGTGTCGCCGTCAGGGCTGGTGCCCCTGACAAGACACGCAACGCAGTCTAGCACGCGTTTTGGCTTGAACCCGGAGGGAAAGGGTTAAAACAGCCGCATGGCGTTGTTGCATCCCGCTGACAGTGATCACACTGTTACGCGGGCTGCGCCTAGCCCTGCACCTGTTTTACCCCTTTCGCACACGTAATTTAAATGTTAACAGGCCCTAAGGGCTGAACGCAATGCGGGTTCAGCCCTTAGTGTTTTTTGAGCGTCTTTTTTTTCAACGCATTTTTAAGTTAACTGCTGCCTGACCTGCTCAAAAAAGCAAATCGCAGCACTCGCAGCCACATTCAGGGATTCTATCGCAGCCTGTTGTGGGATGGTCACAGCCTGGGTGGCCTTCGCCATCAGCGCCGCAGACACGCCCTGCCCTTCATGGCCGAACATCCAGACCACAGGCTGGTTTAAAGCGGATTGGTAAATAGTGGTCTTGGTATGGGAACTGGTGGCCAGCACCGGGATCTGGCTGCGGTTCAGAACCTCGCCCAGATCGCAATTCTCATAGATATGCAGTAAAAAATGTGCGCCCATGCCAGCCCGCATCACCTTAGGCGACCAGGCTGACACCGTACCGCTACTGCAAAATACATGGCGGATACCGGCTGCGGCCGCACTGCGCAGTATCGAGCCCAGATTGCCCGGATCTTGCAGACCATCGAGTACTACTGCCGTTTCTGTGAGTGCAGCAGGCAAGGCACGAGCCGGTGTCGGCACCACGAACAAGATGCCAACGCCGTGTTCAACCTGACTGAGCGTTTCATACAAGGCATCCGGCAGACATATTTTCTGCGCAGCATCGAGCAGGCTGGCGCTGACCAGCTGATTGACTTCCGTGTTCGCCAAAGCCGATTCAGACACCACGCACAGCTCAGGCGCGCCCAGCTGCTGGCCATAGGCCTGGCACAAATGCACACCATCGAGCAAGGTCTTGCCCGCTTTACGGCGTGCCTGCGCCTGCGTCGCCAGTTGTCTGAGTTCTTTGAAAAGCGGATTGTCCCGCGAAGTAATATGTTTCATGCCAACAAAGCCTTAACTGGCCCAAATGATTTTCTATGTACCGGTGTGACACCATGCTGTTGCAGGCGTGCCAGGTGCAATGCGGTCGGATAGCCCTTGTGTTGATCGAAGGCGTAATCCGGATACAGCTGATGCAGGTCCAGCAAGGCGTGATCTCTGGCGGTTTTAGCCAGGATAGACGCGGCCGATATCGCCGGGACTTTATCGTCGCCCTTGACGATAGCTTCAGAACGTACCGCCATCACCGGACAGCGATTGCCATCGATCAGTGCCAACTCAGGGGTAATGCTGAGTTGTTCGACCGCACGGCGCATCGCCAGCATGGTCGCCTGCAAAATATTGAACTGGTCGATTTCCTCGACTGAACTTTCAGCAATCGCCCACGCCAGTGCTTTTTCCTTGATTTCCACCGCCAGCGCATCCCTTTGCGCTTCGCTGAGTTTTTTGGAATCGCGCAATCCGTTAATTGGCCGCGCCGGATCCAGTATCACCGCTGCCGCCACCACACTGCCAGCCAATGGCCCGCGACCAGCTTCATCCACGCCACAAATCAGTAAATCATCATGACTGAACAATGCCAGCGTTTGCTGTAGCACTGCATCGCCCTGTACGTCCTGTGGCGTCTGCTTCTTTTTGACCATCTTAAACCTTTGCAAAAAACTGTCTGAGCGCTACTTCATCGAGGTGGTAATGACAGATGCGCTGTGCGTCTCCACCCGGATGACGGCCGACCAGTACGGGCACCAGTTCGTCGTACAGACTCAACAGTTCTTCATCGGCGTCAACATCCAGCACATCCACGGTAAATGGATATTGCTGGGAGTAGCTGTTCAATTGGGTCAGCATGTCGTCACACAAATGACAATAGCTGCGTGAATAGAGGGTGAATGCGATCATATCGCGCTGCCTGCAGTCAGATTGCTAAAGACTGGCATTATAAATGCCGATCAGCAAAATACTGGTATATTTTGTGCCCCGGAGCGCAGTCAAAACTTCTTACACTGAGGATTGATGCGGCTCCCAGGCCAAAAAACGGCCAGCAGGCGCATCAAATCTGGGACATTAGAAAAATAAGCTGCTCAAAATGGAAAATTCAAACTGCAATAAAAAAGCTGCCCACTCAGGGGCAGCTCAGGATGCGGCTTAAGACCTTGCTTACAGTTGGCCTTACTGCGCTTGCGGACGTATCAGTACAAACTGTGATGCATTTTCGCGTTTTACCAATAACACCGCTGGTTTTTTAGGCTCCAGCTTACTCAACATGGCGTTGAATTGCTTGGCATCTTTCACATCGACCTGGTTCAGCGACAGGATCAGATCACCCGGACGCAGACCTACGGCTGCTGCCGCACCATCAACGGACTCGATCACCACACCACCGCCAGGCAAGGCTTTCTTTTGTGCTTCATTCAGATCCGTTACATACACGCCGAGTAAATTGCTCAGCTCTTTCTTTTGCTTTTTATCGGCTTTCTGCGCGACCTTGTCAGCATCACGTTCAGCGACTACCAGCGTTAATTCTTTGATCGCATTTTTACGCCAGACACTCATGCTGACTTTGCTGCCAGGACGGGTAGCGCCTACGGCTCTGAGCAATTCGGCACGGGTCTCAATATTCTGACCATTGAATTTCAATACCACGTCACCATCCTGCACACCGGCTTTTTCAGCTGGCGAACCTGGTTCAACCGCAGCAATCGGTACGCCCTGTGCTTTTGGCAAGCCTAAGCTTTCTGCGATTTCCTTAGACATTTCACCCATCTGCACGCCGATACGGCCGCGCGATACACGGCCATGCTGCTTGAGCTGCTCAGCCACACGCATCGCTTCATCAATTGGGATGGCGAAGGAAATTCCCATGTAACCACCGGAGCGGCTGTAAATCTGGGAGTTAATACCAATGACTTCACCACGCATATTGATCAGCGGGCCACCGGAATTACCGGGATTCACAGCCACGTCAGTCTGTATCAGCGGCACGTAATCGCCTGTATCACGCGCCTTGGCAGAAATGATGCCTGCTGTGACGGTATTTTCCAGATCGAATGGGGAACCAATCGCGATCACCCATTCACCTGCCTTGATTTTGTCCGAATCACCGATGGTGATCTTAGGCAGCTTACTCGCCTCAATTTTCAGCACCGCGACATCGGTACCTTTATCACTGCCGACTACCTTGGCTTTGAATTCGCGTTTATCAGTGAGTTTGACATACACTTCCGATGCGCCGTCCACCACGTGTGCGTTGGTCAGTACATAGCCATCGGCAGAGACAATGAAACCTGAGCCTACGCCGCGCGGCACTTCTTCTTCCTGTGGCGCTTGCTTACCTTTGCGAGGTGCTTGATTCTGCTTAGGAATCGGCATGCCAAAGAAGCGGCGGAAAAATTCCAGCTGCTCGTCATCCGCACCTTGTTGCTGACTGATTTTCTCTGTGGTGCGGATATTCACGACTGCCGGCCCCGATTTCTCGACCAGCTCAGTAAAATCCGGCAAACCCACGGGTGCGGCAGCCACTGCGACTGGTGTCAGCTGCATGACGGCCGGAGCAACGAAGCCCACACAGGCACTCACTACTAAAGTGGACACCATTTTTTTTACTGGAGACAGTGTTTGTGCTTTCATAGTTAGTCAACTTCCTTTACTTTTTACTTATTACTGATCACTTATTTGTTTTCAGCTCGATCGAATTCATGACCTGACGGATCGCACTGACCGGCACTTCACCGACCACGGTCAGCCAGTATTCGCCCTGACGTTTTCCCATGATAGTCATGGCGCCCTGCTGCAGACTGCCTTCCGTTCTTCCCTCGCTATATGGCTCGATAAAAACGGACATGGCAGCCAGCCCATCAGAAAACATCATCTGTATCACCTGATGCGATTTTGCTGTTTTGTTAGCTGCTGCATTGGACGCGTTGTTAGTGCTGGCGGAGCTGGCTGGACTGGCGGGAGATGGAATCACCCGTTTCAGTTCCTTGGTTTTGGTAAAGCCGGCAGGCAAAGCCTTAACGACCCAGCCAGAATGTATATTGGATTGCACCGTCAGATTTTCAATACGCCACTGACTCACATGTGGAAAACTGGGCTTGAGTTTATTCTTGTCGATATCATTGACTTGCAATTGCGTGAATGCGATTTGCTCTATGACTTCGTTTTTAGGATTGACGGTCTGTGCACGCAACATCAGACCAGAAGATTTTTCTGCACACAGCCGATAGCCATAGCGGAATCCATCCTTGGGTTCCAGCGAATAAGTCTGACATTCCAGACCAGCCACACGGCTCATCTCACCTTTACGGATGGTATAAAAATCAGGCAAATACTGGGCATTCTGGGTCAGCAAGGCAGGAAAAGACTCCTGACTGACATCTTTTTCCACCTGTATGGTTTTGCTGTCCGGCAGATAGCAGGAGACTTCGTCATTTCTGCGTATGTATTCGCGTGGTTTACCGTCGAGTATCTCCAGTTTTTCAGTCTCACCAGCACTATCAAGATAGTGCGTGATCCTGGAAGTACGGATCTGACTCGCCTGCTGATAGACAAAGGTGCCGGAATAATTCATTTTTTGCGCAGAGGCTTGTATCTTGCGCAGCACTTGCTGAATCTCGCGCTTATCTTCCGCATTCTCTGCAGCGAACACCGGGCTGCTCAGTGTGCACAGTAATACCAGGTTCGCTGCGGTATAGAGACGACGACCAGACATCTTGTTATTTCTCCGCAGCCGGCGTAACAACGTTGGCGCGCGTCACATACTGCGCACCGCTACTGATGGCGGGTGAAAAGCGCTGATGCGCAATCAGGTAGCTGTCTATACGCGGATCGCGCAGCATTTCCATTTGATTGCCATTAGCTGTTTTTGCTGTCTGCTCTGCGCTGTCACTCGCCGCCACCTGTGGCGTCACAGGTGTGCGCACGCGCGCTGAGGCCAGTTGCAACTCAGGCGAGGCATTCCTTGCCAATGGTGCCTGCTCAGTGACCGCCGCAGGTTGTAATAGTTTAGGTGCGATGACCAATGCCAGCATGGCTGCCGCAGCGATACCAGCCACGCCAGCGTAAGAGCGCAGCAGCGACTGCCGCAGTCCGGGTTTAGCTGCATCTGCCTGACGCTGATGCAGCGCTGGCACCAGCAACACCGGCTCAGACTCAAAGCGTGCGGCAAAACGTGCCGTAAAATCTGCACTCATAGGCTGCGCCAGGTCATCAGACCGCAGCACATCGCCGATCTGATGATAAATATCCCAGTTCGTCTTATCGTCAGACGCGATCAGTTCAGCGATAGCCGCCTCGAGCCGGGCATCATCGATTTCACCATCCATCAATGCGGATAAGTTTTCTTGTTGAGTCGTATTTTTCATCATCATATTCATGGTCCTGCAAAGTGTTTCTATCACTGCCAGAGTTACCAGCGCTGGTCCAGATTGGTTCCCAACATGGGCCGTAAACGCTCAGCAATCGCTTCCCGGGCCCGGAAAATACGGCTTCTGACCGTACCGATCGGGCACAACATGACTTCGGCGATCTCGTCGTAACTCAATCCCTCAATCTCACGCAGGGTAATTGCATTCCTTAATTCTTCCGGCAATGCCGCCATCGCGGCATTGACCGTTTGTGCAATCTGCTTACTCGCCAGCAAAGACTCTGGCGTATTAATGTCGCGTAAGCCTTCTGCATCGGCAAAACCTTCCGCCTCTTCCACATCCGCGTCAGTCGAGGTCGGTGCCCGGCGGCCCTGCGTCACCAAGTGGTTTTTCGCCGTATTAATGCCGATCCGGTACAGCCAGGTATAAAACGCTGACTCACCGCGAAAATTCGGCAACGCACGATACGCCTTGATGAATGCCTCCTGCACCACATCCTCTGCTTCCGCCTGATCATAGACGAGCCGGGACACGAGCCGCATCAGTTTCCTTTGGTATTTGGAAACCAGAAGCTCAAATGCCTTTTTATCTCCACGCTGCACGCGCTCGACCAGCAATTGGTCTATCTCGCGCTCTGTCGTCACTCAATCATCCCTATTCTTCTTCTGAACAACTGGTATTTATCCCGGTCTCTTGCCGTATGCACGGAATTTTTCCCGCTTTATGCCCCAATAGAGTCTCTTTCATTCAGGGAAGTTCCCGGGTTTCATGACTTTCCTGCTTTCTTTTTGCTGAAACTGCTGCAAACTGATCAGCGCACGTCTCAGGTCACGCCTGACAGCGACAGGCGCAGAGTCCGGCAGCAGCAAGAAAGAAAGTGCAGAACCATCCTCACCCACAAATTCCAGCGCCGCCAGATGACTCCAGAACAGAGATGCAGGCCCCAGCGTGCAGACCTGAGCAGACGACCAGGCTGGCGCGCACCAGACATGCAGCAGGCAAAGTCCATCGCTGCTTACGACGACGCGCAAAGTTCGCTGGGTCCGCCACCAATACCAGACTTGCCGAGCGAGCAAGATACCTGAAATCATAGTCAGTGCAATCAGCCACGGGCGCGGACAGTCAATAATTAACAATGAATAACAAACACTGAAGCAAGCACAGACTGCCATTGCCAGCACCAATGCCAGCAAAGTGCGCGACGGTCTCAGATCAGCAAGGATGGATGGCTGCATCAGCCTGGCCCCTGAATGAAAAAAAGCACCTCATTTCCGAAGAAATGAAGTGCTTTTATGTAGATGCTATGCATCAGTCAGATGTATCAGGCGATCAGACTTTTGCAAAGATCAAGGTGCCGTTCGTTCCACCAAAACCAAACGAATTTTTCATCGCATAATCGATCTTGACGTCTCTCGCTACATTGGCACAGTAGTCGAGATCACATTCAGGATCCTGATTAAAGATGTTGATCGTTGGCGGTGAAAGCTGATGATGCACAGCCAATACCGTGAAAACAGATTCCAGACCACCCGCACCACCGAGCAAATGCCCGGTCATGGATTTGGTGGAATTGACTGTCAGCTTGTAGGCATGATCACCATAAGCAGCTTTGATCGCATCCGTTTCGTTTTTATCACCCAGAGGCGTCGATGTACCATGCGCATTCAGATATTGAATCTGATCCGCATTCAGGCCGGCATTTTTCAATGCATTGACCATACTGCGGCGCGGACCATCCATGCTAGGGGAAGTGATATGGTAGGCATCGCCACTCATGCCGAAGCCAACGACTTCTGCATAAATTTTGGCACCGCGTGCTTTCGCATGCTCATACTCTTCCAGCATCATGACACCGGCACCTTCACCGAGCACAAAGCCATCGCGGTCTTTGTCCCACGGACGCGATGCCGTTGCCGGATCATCGTTACGTGAAGACAAGGCACGCGCTGACGCAAATCCACCCAGTCCCAGCGGGGAAATCGTGGATTCCGCACCACCGGCTATCATTGCGTCTGCATCACCGTATTCAATCATACGGGCAGCAGAACCTATGCAATGCAGACCTGTGGTACAGGCTGTGACGATCGCGAGATTAGGGCCCTTCAGGCCATACTTGATCGACAAATGGCCGGAAATCATGTTGATAATCGACGCTGGCACAAAGAAAGGACTGATGCGGCGTGGGCCACGTTCGATCAGCGTTTCCTTGGTTTCTTCTATCATAGGCAAGCCGCCGATACCAGAACCAACGATCACGCCGACGCGATCAGCATTTTCTTCTGTGACAGTGAAACCACTATCCTGAAACGCCTGCATCCCGGCAGCAATGCCGAAATGGATGAAGGTATCCATGTTACGGGCTTCTTTTGCCGGCAGATATTCCTCGACATTGAAGCCTTTCACTTCTCCCGCGAAATGCGTGGAAAAGGGAGTTGCATCAAATTTGGTGATCGTGGCAATACCTGACTGGCCAGCCTTGACAGCATCCCAGGCACTGGAAATTGTATTGCCTACTGGCGAAATACAACCCAGACCGGTTACCACGACACGACGTTTAAGCGTACGACTCAAGCGCTTCTCCTGGATTTAAAAACGGGGTAATGAATTACGCCTTGAGGTGTGCAGTTGCGTAATCAATCGCTTGTTGCACTGTTGTGATTTTTTCAGCTTGCTCGTCAGGGATTTCCATTTCGAATTCGTCTTCGAGCGCCATCACCAGTTCAACTGTATCCAGGGAATCAGCACCCAGATCATCAACGAAAGAGGATTCGTTTTTGATGTCAGCTTCAGCGACGCCCAGTTGTTCAGCGACGATTTTCTTAACGCGTTGTTCGATATCGGACATGTGTATCTCCAGTGAAAAAATCAAAAATAAGGGCCTACAGAAAGTGCGCGCATTTTAGCAGGTTTGTAGACAAAAAATGCAAGACCCAATTTATTTAGTCATAACTCCGCTTAAAATCGGCGAAATGTCTAATTTTTACCAACAAACTACCAGATACCTGCACAAAACCGTTCCAAGCTGAAATGACAGTAAACAATCAAGTCAGCGGAATCCGGCTATGCCGGCATCCTATTTTTAAGCCAGGTACATCCCGCCATTCACATGCAGGGTGGTACCGGTAATATATCCGGCATCGGGTGAAGCCAGGAATACTGTCGCGGCAGCGATATCTTCGGGACGACCGAGTTTCGCCATCGGAATCTGCACCAAAATTGCCGCTTTTTGCTCATCGCTGAGCGCCTTAGTCATATCGGTATCAATGAAACCGGGCGCAATACAGTTAACAGTGATATTCCGGCTACCTATCTCACGCGCTAATGCACGACTCATGCCAGCCACACCGGCTTTGGCCGCCGCATAGTTCATCTGACCAGGATTACCGGAAGAGCCGACAACGGAAGTAATATTAATAATGCGGCCATGCTTAGCTTTCATCATGCCACGCAATACTGCACGCGACAGGCGCGCGACTGAATTCAGATTGGTGGTAATCACATTATCCCAATCCTCTTCCTTCATGCGCATTGCCAGCTGATCTTGAGTAATCCCCGCATTATTGACGAGTATGGACAGGCTGCCGAATTCTTTTTGAATTTCATCAACCAGGCCAGAGCAGCGCTCTACGTCGTTCACATTAAAAGCGACGCCCTTACCCGCTTCCGGACTGATTTCAGCGAGGTAGGCCGAAATTGCCTGCGCGCCGGATTCTGTGGTTGCAGTACCAATCACTTTGGCACCAGCCTGAGCCAGCGCAACAGCAATCGCCTTACCTATGCCGCGTGAAGCGCCGGTAACCAGCGCTACTTGATTTGCTAATGGTTGAGTCATTTCAATAATTCCAAGACTTTTTCTAAACTTGCCTGATCAAAAATAGTTTCGCCGACCAATTCGCCTTGTATGCGCTTAGTCAAACCGCTCAATACTTTACCCGGACCACATTCAATCACATGGCTGATACCAGCCTGATGCATAGCCTCTATGGTTTCCACCCAGCGCACCGGACTCGCAGCCTGACGCACCAGCGCATCCTTGATCGCTACCGTATCATTGACTATCGCCACATCGACATTATTAATCAGCGCGATTTGTGGTGCAGAAAAATTCAGTTCTGCCATATAAGCCTGCAAACGATCTGAGGCTGGTTTCAGCAACGAGGAATGGAATGGTGCAGACACTGGCAAAGGCAATGCGCGCTTGGCACCTTTGGCCTTAGCGATTTCACAGGCGCGCTCAACGGCAGCCTTGGAACCCGCAATCACCACCTGCGCCGGCGCATTGAAGTTAACCGCCTCAACCACTTCACCCTGCGCCGCTTCGGCACAAGCTGCTTTCACATCTTCATCACTCAGACCCAGTATCGCTGCCATACCGCCTTGACCAACCGGCACCGCCTCTTGCATCGCCTGAGCACGGAAACGCACCAGCGGCACAGCATCTTTAAAGGCGATCACACCGGCTGCTACCAGCGCGGAATATTCGCCCAGACTATGACCGGCAACCAGGCGCGGTACCGCACCACCTGCAGCGATCCAGGCGCGATAGCAGGCTACCGCCGCAGTCAGCATCACGGGTTGTGTATTGGTCGTCAGGTCCAGCGCTTCTTTCGGGCCCTCTGCGATCAATTTACCCAGATCAAATCCCAGTGCATCAGAGGCTTCCGCAACGGTTGCCTGCACCACCGGATTATCAGCAAAGCCATTCAGCATGCCGATAGCCTGAGAACCCTGACCGGGAAAAACAAATGCAAATTGGGTCATTTTTCTAAGTCTCTCTTTATAGAATAATAGAAATAAATTTCTTTTTCTTTAACACTTCATCATGCCGCAACGCTTGCGCAAACCAAGGCAGCAAGCGCTTCAACATTACATTTGGACGATCGCTGCACCCCAGGTAAAGCCGCCACCTACACCTTCCAGCAAGACTTTATGTCCGGGCTGCACACGTCCATCACGCACGGCCAGATCCAGTGCTAGTGGAATCGACGCAGCAGAGGTATTACCATGCTGATCTACCGTGACCACCAGCTTCTCCAGCGGCAAACGCATTTTCTTTGCTGTGCTCTGCATAATACGGATATTGGCCTGATGCGGGATCAGCCAGTCGATATCACTGGCTTGCAGTCCAGCCAGTTCCAATGCCTCATTCGCCACCTTTTCCAGCACCGTCACCGCCAGCTTGAACACCGCCTGACCATCCATGTGCAGATAGGCACTGCCCGCTACCACACCCTGCTCTACATTCCCTGGCACACACAGAATATCCTGATAGCTGCCATCGGCATGCAGCTTGGTCGCCAGCACGCCCGGCGTTTCCGAACGTGACATCACCACTGCACCGGCACCGTCACCAAACAACACACAAGTGGTACGGTCTTCAAAATTCAAAATTCGCGAAAATACTTCAGCACCAATGACCAGTACGTTTTTGTGGGCACCGGATTTAATCATGCTGTCGGCTACCGCCATCGCATACATAAATCCACTGCACACCGCCTGCACGTCCATCGCCGCTGCACCATTCTGAATTCCCAGCTTGTTCTGCACCACACAGGCCGTACTTGGGAATCCACCGAGAAAATCCGGTGTCGAGGTCGCGAGGATAATCATGTCGATATCAGAAGCAGTCATGTGTGCTGCTTCCAGCGCACGTTTTGCAGCTTCTGTACCCAGATCACTGGCTTTTACACCAGGTTCTGCGTAATGACGGGACGCGATACCGCTGCGGGAAAAAATCCAGTCGTGCGAGGTTTCTATCCCTTTAGCGGCAAGCTGCTCCGTCAACTCATGATTACTGACTGCTTTAGGCGGCAGATAACTGCCAGTACCGATAATTTTGCTGAAAAAAGTCATGCGGTTTTTTGTACCAGTGGTTCGTTATATTCAGGCGCAGCCGGGTCTGCCACCGGCATCAGTTTCGCCATCGAAGTCGAGATACGGGTGAGCACATCATTTTTTGCAGCGTCAAACGCCCGCTGTATCGCCCACTCGTAACTGTATTTATCCGCACTGCCATGACTCTTAAATACCAAACCGCGCAGACCCAGCAGGCTGCCGCCGTTGTAATTAGAGGGGTTCATGGTACGTGAGATAGATTTCAATGCGCCACGTGCAATCAATGCACCCAGCATATTGAGGGGATTACTCTTAAATGCGTCGGTCAGGGTGGTTTTTACAAAACGCCCCATGCCTTCCGCTGCTTTCGTGGTCACATTACCGACGAAGCCATCGCAAACCACGATATCGGTAGTACCCTTGAATATGTCATTGCCCTCTACGTTGCCATAGAAGTTAAGCAGGCCGCGCTCATGGTCGGCACGCAGCAAGACAGCGGTTTTCTTGACCACGTCATTGCCTTTAATATCTTCCTCACCCACGTTCAGCAAGCCTATGGTCGGACGCTCATTGCCTTCCAGCGCAGAAACCAGGGCTGATCCCATAATCGCGAACTGATGCAAGTGCAAAGGTTCGCAATCGACGTTCGCGCCGAGATCCAGCATATAAGTGGGACGGTTTTTTTGATTCGGTAACATGCTGCAGATAGCGGGGCGATCCACGCCCTGCATCGTCTTAAGTACATAGCGCGATACTGCCATCAGGGCACCGGTATTTCCGGCCGATACGCAAGCCTGTGCTGCGCCTTCTTTCACCTGGGTCAGCGCTACGCGCATGGAGGAATCTTTTTTCCGGCGCAATGCAATCTCGACCGGGTCATCCATGGCAACCACTTCGGACGCATGGATTACCTTCAGACGTGGATGATTGCTTGCATGGTTTTTTTTCAGCTCTTCCTGAACTTCAGATTCCAGGCCAACCAGCAGGAACTCGACATCCGGTTCGCGATTGGCAAAGGCAACAGCTGCTGCCACAGTAACCGCAGGCCCATGATCCCCGCCCATGCAGTCAATAGAAATTTTTATTGTCATGTAGTATTACGCAACTTCAAGCCGAAACGCCTAGTGTATCAAATTAGAGGACTATTTCAGTTATTTTCATTGCCATTTTGCAAGTATTTAATAAAAAAACCGGCAAAACAAGATTTTTACCGGCACCGGTGCTGCAAAATTTTCAAGAAAACCTGTTCATCAGCATGAATCCCAGAAAAATTTGCCCATAAAAAAAGCGGCGCCAAGTTCTAGACTTGTCACGCCGCTCTTTTTACCAAGAAAACGAATTATTCGTCGTTCTTAGTTTTCAATACTTTACGACCACGGTAAAAGCCGTTAGGGCTGATGTGGTGACGCAGATGTGTCTCACCAGTTGTTGGCTCGATACCTAACTGTGGTGCAGTCAGGAAATCGTGGGAACGGTGCATGCCACGCTTGGATGGGGACTTTTTATTTTGCTGAACTGCCATGATAACTCCTAATACTTCAAAAAATGTTTCTAAAAATTTACACACCTGGCTAAAGAATGCACACATCGCAATGCGAACATCGCCAACCAAGAATCCCTAACAATACTTCGACCTGAGTGTTTTTTCAGAATAATGCCACTAGGTACGCCCATTTATTGTCTTCAGCACGGCAAACGGCGATTCTTTTTTACCGACTTCTGCGTCAATCCCTGCAGTAGATTTTGCTGAAGCCAACGATACATCCGGGCATACTGCATGTTTGGGCGATTGGGGTATTGCCAGCAGCGCCTCATCCTCTATCAAATCCATGATATTGAACGCTTTACTGCCCACTACAACATCGACCTCGTCATCTTCAAGCAATGCCTCAATTTCATCAGCATTTTCTTCGTTTTTGGCGAGTATCAATACAGACTCTGAGTCTATCTCATATGCAAATGGAGCCAGACAACGCTGGCAATTCAGATTCACACTACCAGTCACACTCAGTATCAGGCGGGGATGCCCCAGCTGATCTTTTCCGCCAGTCAGAGACCAATTCAGACTCCCTTCGGTGCCTGCACATTCCTCAGCCAGACGGGGTAAATCTGCGACCAGTATGCTTCCAGAACGCTGCTCTTCGAGCCGGCAAAACGTGAAAGCGTCAATCACAAAAGCTTGCATAGGATTATTTGAACCCAGAAAACCTGCGATAATAACAGCACTTGCGCTTCTTAGTCAAAGGTCACAATGGTTTTTTCAGAAAAATCATATGCTTGCAGTGCTTTTTTACTGTTCGGCACGCAAGCAAAGCCTGACCCGGCATCAGCGCAGCATCTCTGACACTTTCCAACGCCAGCCAACAACGATGATAAACCCGACAATTATACTGGCTTCCAGCTCTGCTTACCGCAAAGAATTACTATCCAGACTGCAACTACCATTTCTGAGTATCGCGCCTGACATCGATGAGTCGCCCAGGCCCGGGGAAGGTCCGGCCGATACCGCCTTGCGCCTGGCGCAACAAAAAGCCCAGGCCATCGCCCGCCTTCACCCTGAGGCCTTAGTAATCGGCTCAGATCAGGTTGCCACGCTGGACGACTTGCAAATTGGGAAACCGGGCAATCATGCCAATGCGCTCAAGCAATTGCAGTTAATGCGAGGGCGTGAAGTGATTTTCCACACCGCGCTATGCCTGCTCGACAGCAGACAGGATGCACCCCAGCCTTTACAATTACGCAATGTGCAAACCAGAGTGCAATTCCGTGATCTCAGTGACGCAGAACTGGATGCCTATCTGCACCTGGAACAGCCTTACGACTGCGCAGGCAGCGCTAAGAATGAAGCCTTGGGCATCAGTATCCTGTCTGCGATCCATAGTGATGATCCGACTGCACTGACCGGCCTGCCGCTGATCGCCCTGACGGATATGCTGCGGCATGCCGGCGTGCGCTTCTTTCGCTGAACTCTGCCAGCTGCAAACCAGCCGCTCCCGAATACCTAAATATCCAAAGAATACTCATCCCTATGACGAAAACCGGCACCTTATTTTTGATTCCCAACACCCTGGGCCTGTGCGAGACACAACAATCCAGCCTGCTGAGCAATATTATTCCCGAAGCGGTGCAGCAGATGTCTTCGCAACTCGGCTATCTGGTCGCAGAAAATGCCAAGACCACGCGCGCCTACCTGAAATTCCTGGCGCAGCAACATCCTTTGCGACTGGCCATGCAGGAAATTCAGATTCAGGAATTGAATATCAATACCCCGTCGCAGGCATTAGAAGGCTTATTGCAACCCCTGTTGCAAGGGCATGATGTGGGCCTGATTTCTGAGGCTGGTGTGCCTGCCGTGGCCGATCCGGGCGCCAATCTGGTCAGACTGGCGCATAGTAAGGGCATTGCGGTACGCCCGCTGGTCGGCCCGTCTTCGCTATTGCTGGCACTGATGGGCAGCGGCCTTAACGGACAGAGTTTTGCATTCCATGGTTATCTGCCGACTGACGCCGCATTGCGTGCCAAACGCATCAAAGAATTGGAAGACCGTTCACGCAAGGAAAAACAAACGCAGTTGCTGATAGAAACGCCTTACCGCAATGCTGCCATGCTGGAAGCACTGGCAACGCAATGCCAGCCGTCGACGCTGATCTGTGTCGCTACCGATCTGACACTGGCCAGCGAAGCTATACGCACGCTGACTGCTGCGGAATGGAAGAAGAAATTATCAGCCAACCAGGCGCCGGACTTTCATAAAAAACCGACGGTATTCCTGTTCCTCGCCGCATAAAAACGCACGACCGGTTGATTTTTCTAATTTCAGCTAAGATGGATGTTTTTAGGAAATGACGTAAAACAAGTCCGGTGCATCCCGGCATCACCTGTTTTACGCCCTCCCCTTACACGCAATTTCTACCGGAGCCACCCATGCTGAATTTTGACTTTTACAATCCCACCCAGATCCTCTTCGGTCAAGGCAAGATTGCCGACCTCGACAAAGTCGTTCCCAAGGAAGCCAAGGTATTAGTGCTGTATGGCGGTGGCAGCATCAAAAAAAACGGTGTGTTTGACGAAGTCATGCAAGCCTTAGGACAGCGCAGCGTCACAGAGTTTGCTGGCATAGAACCCAATCCCAGCTATGAAACACTGATGAAAGCTGTCGCCGTGGTGCGCGAACATGGCATCGACTTTCTGCTCGCGGTTGGCGGCGGCTCAGTCATCGATGGTACAAAATTCGTCGCAGCTGCCGCGCTGTTTGAAGGCGATGATCCATGGGCAATACTGGAAAAGCGCGGCAACAATATCACCCGCGCCCTGCCCTTCGGCAGCGTACTGACCCTGCCCGCTACCGGCTCGGAAATGAATGCCGGTGCGGTCGTCACGCGCCTGTCCCTGCACGCCAAAATGGCGTTTTCCAGCCGCCACTGCTTTCCGCAGTTTTCTGTGCTGGACCCGGGCAAAACCTTTAGCTTGCCGGTACGCCAGGTTGGCAATGGTGCCGTCGATGCTTTTGTGCACGTGATGGAACAGTATCTGACTTACCCGGTCAATTCACCGGTGCAGGATCGCTTTGCAGAAGGCCTGCTGCAGACCCTGATAGAAGAAGGCCCGAAAGCACTCGCCAATCCGGAGGATTATGAAGTACGCGCCAATCTGATGTGGTGTGCCACCATGGCACTGAACGGCGTGATTTCCACCGGCGTGCCGCAAGACTGGGCGACTCACATGATAGGCCACGAACTGACGGCATTACATGGCCTGGATCATGCGCAAACACTGGCCATTGTGCTGCCATCCATGCTCAGGATACGCAAAGACGCCAAACGCGCCAAACTGCTGCAATTTGCTGACAGAGTCTGGGGTCTGCGTGAAGGCGATGAAGATGCACGCATAGAGCAGGCGATCAGCCGCATGCAAGCCTATTTCGAACAAATGGGCGTCAAAACCCGCCTGAGCGACTATGGCTTAAGTGCCGCCGATATTCCAGCCATCATCAGCGCACTGGAATCACACCGCATGATCGCGCTGGGTGAAAAACGCGAAGTCACACCCGACATCAGCCGCCAGGTGCTGGAGCTGAGCGTATAAGCTTAAGCCCGCCGCCAGAAATAAAAACGCCCGCTGCATGACACAGCGGGCGTTTTGTTTCGAATAAACTTCTTTGTTTATCTAAACACCATATCTAAATTCATCACTTGCTTGCCTTGATCATAAGACTTATTGTTGATCGCAACAAATTTAGAATTTCCTAGCTTATCCACTCTATAAATAGTTGAAAACTCCTCAATTAACATGCCAGCAGATGACTTGGTGGTCCAATTCACCGTCGCTAGTAACGATGAACTGGTATCTGGTGCGATAGAATAACTTTGCGTGATTATCTGAGTAAGCGGTTGATCTGATGCACTTCCCAGCGAGCCAGACGCTCCAGCCTGAACTAAAGCCGGATTACTATAAGGCGTAAAATAATAATTTTTACTCAAATCAATCAGTGCTATTTGCGCATAATTAGCGGCGCTGAAATAATAATCTGATGTGCCAGAAAGCGGATAAGTAGCTCCGCCCATCACCCCTGAGCCCTTAATGGTCAAAGTTTGTTTAAGCAAACTTTGAAGGCCAGTTGGGGTATTCAGTGATGCGCTAGCAGCAGCACTTCGACTATAAACACCATCTATGGTCAGAGGTATTTTCACTCCAGCAGTAATCACCCAGCCAGAAGCAGTAAAGTCCCCTGAAATTCCTTTGTTAACGATGTTAGCCATCGCAGTATGGAATGGAATTGTCAAAGTTAAATCCGTTTGCCCACCAGTTGATCCCGAACTTCCACCGCCACCACACGCAGATAGAAAAATGCTTGTGGAAACAAAAGCAAAGAGTAAGAATTTTTTCATAAGAAAGTCGCAAATAAGCTTATTAGGGTTTTAATTTATCAAATTATACACCACAGAAAAATTACAAACAAAACAACATTCATCAAACTAATAACTTAACCAACATTGTTTAATGTAAAAATCCTCAATGTAAACAAAAAGGCTGCGCAACCAGCGCAGCCTTTTTTGACGATGTTACAAGCAATGCAAATTAACGCACTGCCCTTTCGATATGACAGTGCAGACTCAGGAAGCGCAATGCACCGCTGTAATTGCTGTCCCAGTCATCCATCAGATAATTATTGGCTTCCTCGATAAAATTATTCCAGTCTTCGAGCAAGCCTTCCTGCTTTTCATGTGGTGCTGCCGTATTAATCCACTGGGTAGCCAGCTCATGCGTAAAACCCTGTTCGCGGAATTTTTTCACGATGCTTTTCGCGCTCTTTTCCGGCAGGCTGGTTTTAGGCGCGACACCTGCTGCGATGCAGACAAACAAAGTCATGAGCGAGTCCACATCGGTTTTACCCTTGGTCAGACGGGTCCATTCCTTAGACACCAGCGCATCATAAGCCGAGGTATCCTCGATTTCATGATCTCGCAGGTAATAGCGATCCTTGAGTGAAAACACCAGCTTATCCAGCGATGTTTTTTTATCTTTAAACAGTGGCAGATCGTGCTCACAGATTTCCTGCACGATACGATTTACGAGCGGATGAAACTGCTGCGGCACCTCCGAGATATCCAGCATTTCCATCGCCTGCACGCGTTCTGCCGGTGTCAGGCTGCGAATGGCATCAACCAGAGTAGCAAATTCCACCTGATTTTCCAGACTGCCATCCTCACCGCCAAACACCGTCACCAGCAAAGCGCTGCGCACGATACCGACCGCCTCGGCATCTTCATCCTGCAGATAGCTGCGCGACAAACCCAGCACTTCACCAAACCAGAAACCGGCTTCGATTTCCAATGCATTTTGCTGGCGATGTTCCAAAGCCTGACGGTAATCGGCTGGCTTTTCACGCAAGGACCAGGCTTCCAGAAAATCCTCGACCTTGCCCTTGACTTCGCGTCCCAGCAAGGCGTATTCCGGCATCGCAAACAAGGCCTTGAGCAAACCTGAACCACCACGCGATAAAGTCAGGAAAGTATTATCCCGCATCAGTTTGGCCGCAATCTCCAGATCACCGCCTGAAGTTTCCAGCAGATACAAACTCGCCAGATTGACGATACGCTTACGCGCAAGTTCAATTTCAGGGCGCAGATATTTACTGCCAAACGCTTCAGCGATCTGCACCATGCCCTTGGGCGCCTCAGTTTCAATCGCCGCGATCTTACTGCTGGTCAGGATGGCGCGTTGCACGCCATAGCGCAAGGCGGTTTCAAAAAACGGACGCTGATCGAGTACCGCAAGCTCAAAATTGCTGCTTATTTCGCTCATGTGGCTTATTTCCTTCAATTCCAGAGATAACATCAAAAGCCGCACACAGACTAGCTACGCCGTGCACGACTGATGGGCCCATAAAAAATGCAGAAGACGTCATCCGCGCTCTGCATTTCAGGGAGCGGGCCCGCCAGGCGAGCCCTGTCTGCGATCCGCCTGTTACAGTGCGGATTCCTCATCGTCATCATCACCGTCATCATTGTTTTTCGGTGCTTCTTCAGGCTCACCCTCAGCGGCCGCTGCTTCCGGATCATCGCTTTGCAAATTCGCCAGATAAGTCTTATAACGTGCACGCAGTTTCATCAGCACTTCACGGAAAATTTCTGGCAATTCGTAGCGCAGGATATAGGTCACCTGCATCCAGTCATGATCTTCCAGGTTCGCCATATCCAAAGGCGATGCCAGACCCTCGTTATCATGATCGAGATTCATCAGATCGTCTTCACGTGCGGCAGTACGCTCACCGTCACCGTATTCGTACAGATCAAAGGTCGCATACTTGTAGAAATGTTCGACCATCTGGGTACGGTCGAGCAGGTAATCCACCAGCGCGTCGTAGCCGCCGTCAACTTCTGCGATTTCATACAAAAATTCCGCCGGATCGGCACCATCACGGAAAATGACGGAGTTGATCATGCCGCGCAATTGCTCATGGGTCTGATCGCCATAACGACGCTCCAGTACCACTGCCTGAGCGAATTGTTCAGGCGTGACCACCAGATTCACCAGCGACTCTTTGGATGCATCGTATTCACGTATCACTGCCAGCAAATCCTTGGCAGGCAAATCGTCCAGCGCCGCGACCAAAGCCTTGTCGCCATGGGTTTCCGCGATATTCGCCAACGCGAATTCGGCACCGGCAATGTCGCCGGCCAAAATCAAACTCTGCGCTTCAATAACTGCAGGTAAAGTCATACTCAGTTTTCCTTAATCTTTACGGTCAAAGCCTTGTTCGGCCAGCCAGTCAGCCCCTGCCTCACCCAGATCATAATCATCGCCATCATCGCCATCGTCGCGGCCGTGACGTCCGTACTGACCATCGAGGTCGCCGTTTTCGCGGTCGTCAGATTCCTCATCGTGCTCATCATTATCCGCATCATCATTCGCATCTGCAGCGCTGCCTGCGCGTCGGCTCTGGGCACCACGCAGCAAGTACTCCAGCACCGCGGCAGTCACCAGAAAGCGGTCACCGGCAGCTTCGGTCTGCACGACTTTCGCCAATGGCTCGGCCCAAGGCTCTAATCTGACCGCAGCGATCAGTGTTTTCCAGGCCGGCAAACTGGCCTGCTCTTTGGCAGTCAGCGCTTCCAGTGCGAGCGGATTGAGAAAAATAAAACCCTGATGGAAGGCCGAGGCCAGCATTTCGGGATTGCTTTCCATCATAGGCAACAGCAAAGGCAGTTGTTCCGCCTTTTCGCGCAAACGTGCCTTCAGAATATTTTTGCCTTCGGAATCAGATTTCAGATCGTCGATTTCAGCCTTATAGACTGCCATCAAATCCTCAAAAAAACGGGACAATTTCACTGCAATACTCCTGATAAATAAGCTTTCCAGATTTCGCTGGCGGTTTCCAGCGGCGAATCCAGCAAATTACGGCGCCGGTTCTCATCATAGGCCGCGCGCTTGCTGTCGTCGGTCAGCACATCATAGGCTTCTTTCACCGCATGAAATTTAGCGGGCGCCAGTTCAGAGTCATTGCGGTCGGGATGGAATTCCGCCGCTTTCTGGCGGTAAGCTTTTTTGATATCTGCCAGCGTCGCATTCGGCGCGACACCGAGAACAAGGTAATGGTCTGTCATCTGCTCTCTGAGATCGGTATAAAAACAGAGCGGCTGCAGGATTGCAGCCGGTCTAAGTCTTGCTAAATAGTGGCGACCAAACACCGGTCAGCCTAAGTATGGCCTGGGTTCAGTTCACAGTCAGCCTGCCATCAGTGGCACGGCCTGACTGTGCTGCACGCCATCATACGCTTATCAGTGGTGGTGGCCACCAACGCCATGCGCATGGCCATGTACCACTTCTTCATCGGTGGCGGCACGCACTTCCAGCACTTCGGTATCAAAACGTATGGTCATGCCAGCCAGCGGATGATTACCATCGAGCTTGACCACGCCCGCATCGATGCTCAGCACACGGAACTGCATGGTTTCTTCCGTTTCCGGGTCACGGGTTTCAAACATCATGCCGACTTCGATATCCGGCGGGAAGGCACTGATGTCTTCTTCACGTACAAATTCAGGAATTACATCACCGAAACCATCTTCCGGCTGCAACAGCACGGACACTTTATCACCGGCCTGCTTACCTTCTAAGGAAGCTTCCACAGCAGGTAAAATATTATCGTAATCACCATGCAAATACACGATAGGTTCACGATTCTGATCGATCAGCTGACCTTCCATATTGAACATAGAGTAATTCAGGCTGACGACGGTATTGGCTTTGATTTGCATGGCTAAAAAAAGGAAATGAGGGGAAGAACCAGATCCGGTCAGCATTGTGGACATTGCCAGCAAGCTGCCAGATCGGCACGGGATTGCCAAATTCGTATTGAGTCTGACAATTACCGGTTAACTGACCCGCTATTGTACCAGAGCCAGCCGCTCAGCTGCAGCCTGTCAATCCGCCAACCCACTCTTGAAGCGCAGCGGATCAAGGCTTATACGCCTATTTTCTCCAGCATAGAGCCAATTTCACGCAGGGCGGGTTCCAGCTTGGGGTGCTGGGCAGCGAATTTGGCAGATAGGGCCAGCGAACGTTCGCTCAGTGCGGCAAACACCGGGTCATCATGCTGACGATCTGCCTCCAACACCTGATCTATATCCTGATTCAGATCTTCCAGCATGGATTTCAACTCATCATCCAGCGGTGCCTGCCCGGATAATTCAGTATGCAACTGGCTCAATAACTGTTTTAACTGTTCTCGTTTCATGATCACCTCCGGATTAGTATGTTCGGTCCCGTGCTGAGCACAAGACCGCCTTGCGTCGTTTTAGTCTAGCTGGCTTCCAGCGGATATACCAGCACCACCGCTTCTGCTGCGATGCCCTCTTCCCGTCCCAGATAGCCCAGCTTCTCATTAGTTTTGGCTTTGATATTGACCTGAGAAACAGCCACCTGCAAATCTTCAGCCACATGCGCAATCATCAGCGGAATATGCGGCGCCATCTTAGGTGTCTGTGCAATGATAGTCGCATCCAGATTACCAACCGCGTAGCCCGCTTCATGCAGACGCTTAACGGCTTCGCGCAATAAGACCCTGGAATCAGCGCCCTTAAAGCGCGCATCGGTATCGGGAAAATGACGGCCTATATCACCCATGGCCGCTGCACCAAACAGCGCATCAGTAATCGCATGCAGCAATACATCGGCATCGGAATGGCCGAGCAAACCCAGCGTATGCGGGATATCAACGCCACCTATGATCAGTTTGCGATCCTGTACCAGCGCGTGGCAGTCATAACCTTGCCCGATACGGAAAGGAGGGAGTTTATTCTTCATCAAATCACCTGTACTTTTTTTAAGACTTAATTGAAATCAGCTGATATTCAGCTGAATTTCAGCGTTAGCGGGCTCAGCCCGGCAGCAGATTCATAAAACGCGCCACCTGCTCCAGATCGGCAGGCTGCGTCACCTTCAGATTACAGATATCACCAGCCACCAGCAGCGGCGTATAGCCAGCGGCTTCCACCGCACTGGATTCATCCGTCACTTGTGCCGCCTGATCCAGTGCATCACATAGCAGAGCATAACGGAACATCTGCGGGGTTTGCGCCAGCCAGACCTGTTCGCGCGGGATGGTTTCCACCCTGCCCTGCTGATCAGCATGCACCCGCTTGACCGTATCCACCACCGGTAATGCCAGCAAACCGCCCACAGCATGCGCACCGACCTGCGTCAGCAGCGCCTGCAACAAAGACTGCGTCAGGCCGGGACGCGCGGCATCATGCACCAGCACCCAGTCCTGCGCCTGAACCGCTGCGTTCGCAGCCAGCGCTGCCAGCCCCTGACGCACAGTGTCGCGCCGGGTGGCACCACCACAGCGCAGCACGGTCAGCTTGTCATGCGCCGCCAAAGCCTGATCGACATACGCATCTTCCGGGCTCACCACCACATAGATATGGCTGACTGGCGAAAAATCCAGGAAGGCATTGACGGTATGCTGTAACAAGCTGGCAGCGCCAAGTTGCAGATATTGCTTAGGGATGTTGCTACCCATGCGTGCACCTACGCCGGCGGCAGGAATCAGGGCGATATAGTTCGGTGAAGAGGATTTGTCGGTGTGTGAACTGGTTTGCTGCATAAAGTCAACTGGCCGTCCGCTGCCGGACGGGCCTTCGTTTATAATTAGGCGCTCATTTTAACCGTGTATGTCTGCCGTGAGACTGGTGTAGCCAGACTTTAATTTCGGTCTGGCCTGACAGCCGCAGACGAAAAGCGGAGCAGCCTGACCGACCGTTGTGACGGCCTGGTGTTTCACCTCACTGTTTATTCATCTAATCAGCCCAATTCAGCCGCAATGTCATTTGATTTCAGCAAATCCTTAGCAAAACCCGGCCACCGCTTCAGCTTACCAGCGCTGCATGGCTCCTCTGACGCCTATGCACTGGCGCAGGCCGCAAGCACATTGAAGGCGGAGCAGCGCATGCTGACAGTGTTTGTGGCCCATGCCGGTGATGCACAACGCCTGCTGGACGAGATCCCGTGGTTCAATCCGGATTTACGCTGCCACCTGCTGCCCGACTGGGAAACCCTGCCGTATGACGCATTTTCGCCGCATCAGGATCTGGTATCTGAAAGGCTGGCCAGTCTGCATGAAATCCAGAATGGCCGCTGTGACGTGCTGCTGGCCCCCGCCAGCACCGCCTTGCTGCGCATGGCGCCACCGTCTTTTCTGGCTGCCTATACCTTTTTCTTTAAAAAAGGCGATACGCTGGATGAAGCCAAACTCAAAACCCAGCTCACGCTGGCAGGCTACAACCATGTGAATCAGGTCATGTCACCCGGCGAATACTCGGTACGCGGCGGGCTGTTCGATTTATTCCCCATGGGTTCCGCTCTGCCCTACCGGCTGGATTTGTTTGGCGACAGCATAGAAAGCATCAAAACCTTTGATGCCGACACTCAGCGCTCTATCTTCCCGGTGCCTGAAGTGCGCTTGCTGCCAGGGCGCGAATTCCCTATGGATGAACCGGCACGTGCCGCTTTCCGCAGCCGCTGGCGCGAACAGTTTGAAGGCGATCCTTCACGCAGCGCGATTTACAAAGACATAGGCAATGGCATCGCATCAGCCGGTATTGAATACTATCTGCCGCTGTTTTTTGAAGAAACGGCCACGCTGTTTGATTACCTGCCAGCCCAACCGTATTTCGCTTTACTGGGCGATATCGACGAAGCGATTAAACGCTTCTGGACCGATACCCGCTCACGCTACCAGTTCCTGAAAGCGGACCGCGAGCGTCCGGTCTTGCCGCCGGAAAGCGTCTTCCTGCGCGATGAAGATTTTTTCAGCCAGCTAAAAACACAGGCGCGCTGGGTGTTGCCAGCGACGGACAAGGCCATGCCTGCCTCCGAAATCAGCGCCTTCCTGCCGGATATCGCAGTTAATCGCCGTGCGGATGATCCGCTGACCAATCTGCGTGCATTTTTACTGCAAACCGATAAGCGGGTCATGATTTGTGCTGAAACCGCAGGCCGACGCGAGACCCTGCAACAGTATTTCAACGAATTTGAAATCGCACTGACTTTGTGTGATGGCTATACCGATTTCATCACCGGCAGCGCCCGCCTGATGCTGGGCATCGCCCCTTTGCATGCCGGCTTTATGCTGGCCGAAGGGCTCGCCTTTATCACTGAGGCCGAGCTGTATGCAGGCAGCGGCAAACGCATAGGCAGAAAAAAACAGGAAGCAGTGACCCAGGTCGAGCACATGGTGCGCGATCTGTCCGAGCTCAAAATCGGCGATCCTGTGGTACACAGCAACCATGGTATCGGGCGCTACATGGGCCTGATCAGCATGGATCTGGGGGAAGGTGAAACTGAATTCCTGCATCTGGAATATGCCAAGGAAACCAAGCTGTATGTGCCGGTCGCGCAATTGCATGTGATTTCGCGCTATTCCGGCGCTTCGCCGGAAGACGCACCACTGCATAGCCTGGGTTCCGGGCAGTGGGAAAAAGCCAAACGCAAAGCAGCCCAGCAAATCCGCGACACCGCAGCAGAATTGCTGAACCTGTATGCGCGCAGAGCCACCCGTCAGGGACATGCATTTGAATTCTCGGCCAGAGATTATGAAAGCTTTGCAGAGAGTTTCGGCTTTGAAGAAACACCGGATCAGGCGGCCGCGATCAATGCGGTGATTGCGGATATGACCTCAGGCAAACCGATGGACAGGCTGATCTGCGGCGATGTGGGCTTCGGTAAAACGGAAGTCGCACTGCGTGCCGCCTTTGTTGCCGTGATGGGTGGCAAGCAGGTCGCAATCCTGGCACCGACTACCCTGCTGGCGGAACAACATGCACAGACTTTCGCCGACCGCTTTGCCAACTGGCCGGTGCGTATCGCCGAATTATCGCGCTTCCGTACCGGCAAAGAAGTCAGTCTGGCCATCAAGGGCATGGGTGACGGCACTGTCGATATCGTGATCGGCACCCATAAACTGTTATCTGACGATGTGAAGTTTTCACGGCTGGGACTGGTCATCATCGACGAAGAACACCGCTTTGGCGTGCGTCAGAAAGAAGCGCTGAAAGCCTTGCGCGCCGAGGTTGATGTACTCACCCTGACAGCCACACCTATCCCACGTACGCTGGGCATGGCACTGGAAGGCTTGCGTGACTTTTCGATTATCGCCACAGCGCCGCAAAAACGGCTGGCCATCAAAACCTTTGTGCGCAGTGAAGACGATTCTGTGATCCGGGAAGCCTGTCTGCGCGAACTCAAGCGCGGTGGCCAGGTGTATTTCCTGCACAATGAAGTGGAAACCATACAAAACCGCAAAGCTATGCTGGAAGCCTTACTACCGGAAGCGCGTGTGGTGATTGCGCACGGTCAGATGCATGAACGCGATCTGGAAAAAGTGATGCGCGATTTTGTGGCACAGCGCTTTAATATTCTGCTGTGTACCACGATTATTGAAACCGGTATCGACGTCCCAAGTGCGAATACTATCCTCATGCATCGCGCCGATAAATTCGGTCTGGCCCAGTTACATCAGCTGCGCGGACGGGTTGGCCGTTCACACCATCAGGCCTATGCCTATTTGCTGGTACATGATGTACAGGGTTTGACCAAACAGGCTAATCGCAGGCTGGAAGCGATCCAGCAAATGGAAGAACTGGGCAGCGGCTTCTATCTCGCGATGCATGATCTGGAAATCCGTGGTGCCGGTGAAGTGCTGGGTGATAACCAGTCTGGTGAAATGCATGAAATCGGCTTCCAGATGTACTCAGACATGCTCAATGAAGCCGTACGTTCACTGAAAAACGGCAAAGAACCCGATCTGGCTGCGCCTTTGCAAAGCACCACAGAAATCAATCTGCATATACCGGCGCTGTTACCGAATGAATTCTGCGGCGATGTACATGAGCGTCTGTCTATCTACAAGCGCCTGGCCAATTGCAGCAAACCGGCTGCGATTGATGATCTGCAAGAAGAATTAATCGACCGCTTTGGCAAATTGCCGGAGCAGGTCAAATCCCTGCTGGAAACCCATCGTTTACGCGTTGCTGCCAAGCCGCTGGGCATTATCAAAATTGATGCCCACAGCGAAGCCGCCACTTTGCAATTTGAGCCGCAGCCGCCAATAGACGGCATGCGCATCATCGAACTGGTACAAAAGAACAAGCACATCCGCTTGAATGGACAGGATAAATTGCGCATTACCGCCAACATGCCTGATCTTGCCAGCCGCGTGAATCATATTAAACAGACTTTGAAAGCCCTGCATTAAGATGACGCAATCCATGACACCTGCTTTTCTGACCTTACACAGTCCGGCCGCATTCAATGAAGCGCAACTGGCATTTCTCCACACCCTGAGCACGCACTTGGCGAGCGAAGCCAGCCTGCTGAACGCACAAGTCGCCCGTTACACCCTGCCCGCTGCCAGCGATAATCCGGAGCAGGCAAGTGAGATTACCGCCTGGCGCGAACAGGCCGATCAGCTGGGTCTGGACAGCGCCTTGCTGCCAGTTCAGCGTAGTCTGAGCGAATTTGGCTTACTCGCGATGGACATGGATTCCACCCTGATCACGATAGAGTGCATCGATGAAATCGCTGACATGCAAGGGCTAAAGCCGCAGGTATCTGCCATCACCGAAGCCGCCATGCGGGGTGAACTCGATTTTCAGGAAAGCCTGAAGCGCCGGGTCGCGCTGCTGCAAGGGCTGGATGCCAGCGCCTTGGAGCGTGTATATCAGGAGCGCTTACAACTCTCGCCCGGCGCTGAGCGCCTGATTGCGGCGGCACAGGCGGCAGGCCTGAAAACCTTGCTGGTATCGGGTGGCTTCACCTATTTCACTGAGCGTGTGAGCGAAGCTCTAAAACTCAGTTTCCACCATTCCAATGTGCTGGAAATCATCGATGGCAAACTGACCGGCCGCGTCACTGGTACGATCGTCGATGCCGAAGAAAAACGCCGTACCGTGGCTGCTACCTGCGCGCAGCTGGGCATCCCTAGCAGTGCCGCTATTGTCATGGGCGATGGCGCCAATGACTTGCGCATGATGGAGATTGCCGGCCTGTCGGTCGCCTTCCGCGCCAAGCCGGTGGTACGCGCTCAGGCCAGTATCGCGCTCAATCATTGCGGGCTGGATGGCGTATTGAATGTGTTGATGTGAACGTGTTGTGATCGTGTTGTGATCGTGAAGGTGAACCCAAGCGAGAGCAACGCGCGCTTGCTCTCAGTTGATCTCACCTGCAGCAATTCAAACTCCAATTTCAAACTCAAATAAATAGCACGACCGTATTTTTTAGCTTACACTCATGCAAGTTTCATCAATGACAGACTGCCCTGCCAGAGCCAGCTAAGCTGATGCAAAGCTGGCCGCCGCACGGGTGAGGATGTCCTGAACAGAACAACACAGGAGACCAGCAATGTTTGAAGACTTCATGGGTACCATGCCCGTCGCCGCGCGCCAGCAATTTGATCATGCGGCGCTGGCTGATTATTTGCGTCAGCATGTCCCCGATTTTACTGCTGCGATGGCAGATCAGCTGCAAGTAGAGCAATTCAAAGGCGGGCAATCCAATCCTACCTTCAAACTCAGCGCGGGCCAGCAACGCTATGTGATGCGCGCCAAACCCGGCCCGGCGGCCAAACTCCTGCCATCGGCGCATGCGATAGAACGTGAATTCAAAGTCATGGATGCCTTGCAAAAAGCCGGCTTCCCGGCTGCACGCCAGTATGCGCTGTGTACCGATGAAGACGTGATAGGTCGCGCCTTTTACATCATGGAATACGTTGATGGCAGAGTATTGTGGGATCAGTCGCTGCCTGGCATGACGCCGGTGCAAAGAGCAGAAATCTATGATGAGCTCAACCGTGTGATCGCACAATTGCACAGCCTGGACTATGCCGCGATTGGCCTGGCAGATTACGGCAAACCCGGCAATTACTTTGCACGTCAGATCGATCGCTGGACCAAACAATACCGCGCCTCAGAAACAGAAACCATAGAGGCAATGGACAGACTGATAGAATGGCTGCCGCATCACATCCCTGCCGGCGACGACACCAGTATCGTGCATGGCGACTACCGGCTCGACAACATGATGTTCCACCCAACTGAACCGCGCATCATGGCGGTACTGGACTGGGAACTGTCCACGCTAGGCCATCCGCTGGCCGATTTTTCTTATCACTGCATGAGCTGGCATGTATTGCCCGGTCAGTTCCGAGGTATCAAGGGGCTGGATCTGAAAACGCTGGGGATTCCGGATGAGCAGTCGTATATCGCAAAATACTGTGAACGGACCGGCAAGCAAATTCGCGCTGAAGACTTTAATTTCTACCTCGCCTATAACCTGTTCCGCATGGCTGGCATTTTACAAGGCATCATGAAGCGCTATGTCGATGGTACTGCATCCAGCGCGCAGGCCAAGGCCTCGGGTGAAGCAGCGCGTCCTATGGCGGAACTGGGCTGGACTTATGCGCAGCGCTGAACGTCTTTGCCGAATAGATGAAAAGTCTTCAGTGCATAGAATGCAATTCCCTGAGCAGAACTGCTAAAACATCTGCATAATGGTGGGCGCTCATTTCTGAGGGCTGAAGCAAGATCGTCGTTGCGGCGATCAGCTTGCAGTCCCTTTCCCAGTCACGCCCACACTCTGCTAACAAAGACAAAGGAAGATCATGATCGACGTTTACTCCTGGCCTACCCCGAATGGTCACAAAGTGCATATCATGCTGGAAGAATGCGGCCTGGCATACCGGGCAATTCCCATCGATATCGGTGCGGGCGACCAGTTCACACCGGATTTTCTGGCGATCTCCCCGAACAATAAAATCCCTGCCATCGTCGATGCCGACGGGCCGGATGGCAAGCCGATTTCCCTGTTTGAATCAGGTGCGATTCTGGTGTATCTGGCGGGTAAAACCGGTCAATTTCTCGGCAATACTGACCGTGAGCGCTATCAGACTCTGCAATGGCTGATGTTCCAGATGGGTGGTTTCGGCCCTATGCTGGGACAGGCGCACCATTTCCGTATTTATGCACCGGAAAAAATTCAATACGCCATTGACCGCTACACCAATGAAGCGCAGCGTCTGTATGGCGTCATCGATCAGCAATTATCAAAAACGGAATTCCTGGCTGGCGACCACTACACTATTGCCGATATCGCGGCATTTCCATGGACCAGATCGTTTGCCAATCAGGGCATAGACTGGGCCGACTTTCCGCATGCCAAGCGCTGGTTCGATCAAATCAGCGAGCGGCCTGCAGTACAACGCGGCGTACAGGTACTCGCCGATTTACGCAAACCGCTGACCAACGACAAAGCCAAAGAAGCTTTGTTCGGAAAAACACAGTACGCAAAAAAATAAGCCGTGCCACGGCATTTGCGCCAAATTATGCTGACTATGGAGTGAGCTCATTGCTACAATGAAATCACTCCAATTTTACAGAGTGACGTATGCGCCGGATAATCAAAAAAAACAGGCTGAAATTAGCCGCGGAAAGCCAACGTCTCGTCAATCTCGCGTTGGCTGTCGCCCAATCCGCAAGCCGGATTGAAGATAATGCCTGGCAAGCCAGGCTAGATACCTATGTTCGCAAAAACCTCAGGCTACAGCATCAGGATCAGCTTGATGCTGCGGCCGAGCATGTATTCCATAGCCATCCACATGGCTATGAAGTGCTGGTAGAAACGCTGGAAACCGTCAGCACCTCCTGCACCCTGACCCATCAGGGACAAGACTGGCAATGCCTGCTGGTGGCGGCGCCCGTGCTGGCCTGGACCCGCTACGATATTGCGTCCGGTGCCCTGCCCGCTACCATACTCAGTCACCTGCATCAGCAAATGCAGGCGCATTTACTGGCCCCGGCCACGCGCTTACAGTTATTGCCCAATCTGTATTCGATAGATCAGTTACCGCGCAATCACTGCGAGACCTTCAGCCTGCTGGAAAAACAGGCGCAGGCCTTGGTCGCGCAAACACAGACAGCGGGCGAAGCGCAAAAAGAAAAAACCGTGCCCTTCCTGGCGGATATACGCTTTTTACTCGGCGTGATTGTCGCCCCTGCAGGTGAGAACCTGTTCCGCTGGCAGCAGCTGGATGCGCCCTATGACAGCGAAGCGGCCAAAGCCCTGTGCCTGGAGGCCTGGAAAGCCGGAACCGAAGAGCAATTCAAACACGTATTGCCTGGATGCGGCATCGACTTGTTGCTGCCGGAAGCCTATTTCAGCGCTTGCCGCGACGCCGACGTGGCAATCCGCCCGGCCTCGATACTGGCTGCGGTGTATTACCTGACGCAGACTTTGGAGAAAGACAGCAGCCATTTCCGTGTCGTGATCGGCGCCTGCACCAACGCGGATAACCCCGGTCAGATCGACGAATTACGCATGAGCTTCCTGCTCAACGATACGCCGGAGGTGATCTATGGCGTGATTTGGCCTCTGTATCAGGCAGAAGATCAGCAAACCGCCATTGGCCTTGATGATCAGGAAGACTTACAAGGCGACATTCCTGAAATCCTGCGTCAGGCTGGCATCACAGACATCGTACTGCTGGAAGAAGTTTTCTCTATGGAATTCTGCGATGACTGTGGCACGCCACTGTTTCCGGATCACGCAGGCGATCTGGTGCACCCGGAAATGCCGGATGACATACCCGCACCAGGCACTGCGCATTTCCATTGATGTGAGTTCTATGCCCCGTCTTGTGCGGGGCTTTTTTTCATCTGCTTTATCTGCTTTATCTGCTTTCAATTGCGTTCATATGCTGTGTAGCTTTTTCCATGCTCCGCAACAGCAGAAAAATTCTTGCACCAGATCGCGTAAACCGATGTAGAATCAATCCGAACGATCGTGCTATTCTTTTTCTTGCAGCATTATTTTATCTTAGGACTTACGCAAAATTGTCCCGGCAAGGCATGGCGACACAGGCAGTACGAGCGTACGACAAGGAGCCATAACGCCGCAGGGGCGGTTTTTCGTAAGTCCTATATCTATAACCACAATGCGGCAACCGACACGTCGGTCAGCCCAGTCCCCTACAGGAGACAGTATGGATTTGAATTACAGCGCGGAAGACCTCGCCTTCCGTGATCAGGTCAGAGCTTATCTGGACACCCACCTCCCGCCCGATTTGCAGCATAAAGTGCTCAATCATTTACGCTTATCCAAAGAAGACTATGTGCGCTGGCATCGCATACTGGCCAAACAAGGCTGGGTTGCGCCCGGCTGGCCGGTGGAATACGGCGGTCCGGGCTGGAGTGCGACCCAACGTCATATTTTTGAAGAGGAATGTGCGCGTGCCGGCACCCCTGCCATCTTGCCGTTCGGTGTGAATATGGTGGCGCCGGTACTGATGGCCTTCGGTAATGAAGAACAAAAAGCCCATTACCTGCCACGCATTTTGAGCTGCGAAGACTGGTGGTGTCAGGGCTATTCTGAGCCTGGCTCAGGCTCAGACCTGGCCTCGCTGAAAACCCGCGCCGAACGTCAGGGCGATCACTACATCGTGAACGGCCAGAAAACCTGGACCACGCTGGCTCAGCATGCCGATATGATTTTCTGCCTGGTGCGCACCGATCCGGATGCGCGCAAACAGGAAGGCATATCCTTCCTGCTCATCGACATGAAAACGCCGGGTATCACGGTAAGACCTATCATCATGCTGGATGAAGACCATGAAGTGAATGAGGTGTTCTTCGATAATGTCAAGGTACCGGTCAGTAATCTGATCGGCGCTGAAAACAAGGGTTGGACCTATGCGAAATATCTGCTGGGCCATGAAAGAACCAATATCGCAGCTGTCGGCCGCGCCAAACGGGAATTACAATTCCTGAAGCGCATCGCTGGCAAGCAGCAAAAACGCGGTCAGTCACTGCTGGCTGACCCGGTCTTTGCGCACAAAGTCGCGGCGCTGGAGATAGAAATTATGGCGCTGGAAATCACGGTCTTACGTGTAATTTCTCAGGACAGCGGCAAGCCAGGCCCGGAAGCATCTCTGCTCAAAATCAAGGGTACAGAAATCCAGCAACGCTTAACCGAACTGATGGTAGAAGCCGTTGGCCCCTATGCGCTGCCGTTTGACCCGGCTTATCTGGAGGGCGAACACGCGCATAGCGTGACTGAACAGGATGATGCGGCGCCGCTGGCTTCGTATTACTTCAATTTCCGCAAGACCTCGATCTATGGCGGTTCTAACGAAATTCAAAAGAACATCATCACCCAGATGATACTGGGACTGTAAAGGAGCGCGCCATGAATTTTGATTTCAGTCAGGAACAGATTCAGTTTGCCGATGCACTCCGTCGCTGGGCAGATAAGGATTATCAGTTCGAACAACGCAAACACATTATTCAGTCTGCCAGCGGCACTTCTGACGCCGCCTGGACAGCACTGTCCGAGCTCGGCGCGCTGGCGCTGCCTGTACCCGAAGATCAGGGTGGTTTTAACGGCAGTGCCGTGGATATGCTGGTGCTGATGCAGGAACTGGGACGGGCGCTGGTGGTGGAGCCCTACTTCGCCACGGTATTTGCGGCCGAATTCCTGAAGCTGGCCAAAGCCCATTTTGATATTCTGGAACAGGTGGCAGCAGGCCAGACTAAACTCGCAGCCGCGCTGTATGAAGCGCAATCACGCCATGAGGCTTACGATATCAAAACTACCGTCACGCCCAGCGCGGATGGCTATGTGCTGAATGGAAAAAAGACGGTCGTGATTCATGGTACGCAGGCAGATCATCTGATCGTCTCCGCCAGATCGGGCGGTGATCAGTTTGCAGCCAAAGGCATCATGCTCTTCCTGGTCAATGCACGCAGCCCGGGTGTCAGCCGTCGCGACTACCGTACCCTGGATGGCATGCGCGCTGCCGATATCAGCTTCGACCAGGTGCAGTTACCCGCTATCGCCTTGCTAGGCCGTGAAGATGGCGGAGCAGACTTACTGGACGCGGCGCTGGACTACGGCACCACTTTGCTGTGCGCTGAAGCCGTCGGCATCATGGAAGCCACCATTGCCGCCACATTGGAATACCTGAAAACCCGTCAGCAATTCGGCGTGCCTATCGGTAAATTCCAGGTATTGCAGCACAGGATGGCGGACATGTATATGGAGATGGAACAGGCACGTTCTATGGCGACGCTGGCGGCAGTCAAGCAAAGCAGCGCTGATGCGCAGGAGAGAAAACGCACTGTCTCGGCAGCCAAAGCACGGGTTGGTCAGGCTGCACGCCTGATTGGCCAGCAGGCAGTCCAGCTGCATGGCGGCATGGGTGTCACCAATGAACTGCCAGTGGCGCACATGTTTAAACGGCTCACCATGATAGAACTGAGCCTGGGTGATACCGATCACCATCTGGCCCGGTTTATCGCGCAATCAGATTTTGCTGCTGTCTGAGTCCCCCCCCCGGAAAAATCCCAGCCCCCGCGCTGGGATTTTTTCTATCCACATCTTGCAGTTTCTGGCTTTGCAAAGAAGAAAGGAAGACATGATGTCCGAGCAAACAAGTTGGTGGTACTTTGAAGATTTCATCCCCGGTGCAGTTATCCAACTGGGGCAACGCAGCGTCACCGAAGCAGAGATACTGCGCTTTGCGACAGAATTTGATCCACAATCCTTTCATATCGATCATGAGCGGGCGAAGGACTCTATCTTTGGCGGCGTGATCGCCAGTGGCTGGCATACCTGCAGCATGATCATGCGCATGGTGGTGGATGGCTTTCTGGCGCGCTCCTCCAGCATGGGTTCACCCGGTGTGGATGAAATACGCTGGATCGTGCCGGTCAAACCCGGCGATGTACTGACCGTCCGTGCAGAAACCCTGTCCCGCCAAGCCTCGGCCTCCAAACCTGACCGCGGCGTCGTGTATACCTTATGGACCGCTGAAAATCAGCGCGGCGAAGTGGTGTGCACCATCAAAGGCATGGGTATGTTTGGACGCCGTCCGCATTAACTTGATCCGGCCTGGGCCAGGCTTACGTTCAGTCACAGTTCCATGATCAAAATACAGGCAAAACACATTGTCAACTTTGCACCGCGTCGGCTACTATCAGGCTTTTGAATCGTACTTGCTAAAGAAAAATTCAACAGGAGAACAGGCATGAGTCAGTCCGCAAAATCCCGGCAAACACAGATCAGTAATCCGGCACGCCGGCGCTGGCTCGCTTCAGGCAGTGTCAGTGTAGCTGCGGCAGGACTGGCTGGTTTACAGCACAATGCCATGGCACAGGCGGTAGCCAGTACCGCAGCGGCTATACCAGCAGCGAAACCACTGCCCTCCTATGTGAGCTGGAAAGATGCGTCTGCCCTCATCGTCCACTCCAGCGGCACCATAGAAACCCGGCGCAGCGCCTTCGGCACCAGCGTCATCACGCCGGCAGAACAACTGTATGTACGCAATAACCTGCCAGCGCCGGATGCTGCCATCGTGGCTAATCGCGATGCCTGGGAATTACAGGTCGATGGCGTGAAGCGCCCTGCTACGCTCAATCTCAAACAATTGAAACGCCTGGGACTGGAAACCGTCACGGCGGTATTGCAATGCTCAGGCAATGGGCGTGGCCTGTTCCCAAGTAAGCCTAGCGGCACGCCATGGCAGATCGGTGCTGCCGGTTGCGTAGTCTGGAGCGGCGTCCCGGTACGCGCACTGATCGCGGCTCTTGGTGGCGTGACTGACGGCATGGTGTACATGACCGGTACCGGTGGTGAAAAACTGCCAGACGGTATAGATCCGAAATCGGTGATGGTGGAACGCTCAGTACCCCTTAAAGCACTGGAAGAAGCGATACTGGCCTGGGAAATGAACGGTGCCCCGCTCCCCCTCGCACACGGTGGCCCGCTGCGTCTGATCATACCTGGCTATACCGGCGTCAATAACATCAAATACATCAAACGTCTGGCCTTCACCACCGAACAGACCGAAGCCAATATCCAAAAACATGGCTACCGCATTTCACCGCCAGGCCAGAAAGGGGACCCGACGCATCCATCGGTCTGGGAAATGAATGTGAAGTCCTGGATCAATTCACCGGCACCGGAAACTGGTGAGGTGCCAGCTGGAGACACGCTGATACAAGGGGTGGCCTTTGGTGGCATGCATGCAGTGAAAACGGTAGAGGTATCCGTCGATGGCGGCAAAACCTGGAAAGCAGCGCGCTTTATTGGTCCGGATATGGGCAAATACGCCTGGCGTCAGTTTGTATTGGCGGTGCGCCTGGATGCCGGCAACTACACCATCGCCTGTCGTGCGACCGATAGCCAGGGACAGGTACAGCCGGAAGCCCGGGTAGAAAATGCGGGCGGCTATAACAACAACAGCTGGAAAGACCATGCCTTGCAAATCAACGTGGTGGCAGCATGAAAAAGCACCTGATACGCGCTGGTGCGCTGCTGCTGGGCATGATTGCAACACTGGCCACAGTCAATGCGATCGCCCAGAATAAAGATCAGGATGGCAGTAAGGCGCTGGAGGCTGGCAAAAAGGTCTTTACCCAGACTGCGCAACCCGCCTGCATCGTTTGCCATACACTCAGGCACGCGGGTGCGAGTGGTGAAATCGGGCCGTCACTGGATGAACTGAAACCAGATGCGGCACGGGTAGAAAAAGCAGTCAGAAACGGGATAGGTCAAATGCCCGCCTTTACCAGTTTATCGGATGCTGACATACGCCTGGTAGCCAAATACGTTTCAAGCGTAGCAGGCCAATAGCGGCACCAGTCCCTACCCAGCAAAAGCTGACAGCGCCCGATACCTTATATCGGGGCGCTGAACGCTATCCTGCCTTACCAATTTTTAAACGGATTGCGGATCAGACTGGCATTTGCGTAGCGGCGGTCATGGCTGACTTCTTCGCCCAGCCAGGATGGGCGCACAAAAGTCTGCTGCTCCGAATTCAGCTCCACTTCGGCCACCACCAGGCCTGCATTATCACCAAAAAACTCATCGACTTCCCAAACCACACCATCACGTGCGATCCGGTAGCGCTGCTTTTCTATCAAAGGGCGCTGGCAAACCTGATCTAACAAGGCACGTGCGTCTTCCAGAGGAATCGCATATTCCCATTCACCGCAACTGATGCCGGTAGACTTACTTTTGATGGTCAGACAGGCGGTATTCCCCTCTATCCTGACACGCACGATGCGCTCAGGATCGGTGCTGATATAGCCCTGACATAAGAGGCTGCCCGTTGCGCCTGCGCGCCAGCTGTCATCCGCCACCAGAAACTTACGTTCAATTTCTACGCCCATTTTTTCCTGCCTGTTCTGTTTATCTTGCTGAATTTCACCTGACAAAAAAAGAGAGCGCCGCAGCGCCCTCTTCTCGCCTGTATCTGAGCTACATTAAGCGCTGACAGATTTCAGGATAGGCTGCAACATCGCTTCGCCCAGTTTTGCACTACGCGCGCCATCCCAACCCACTTCTGCATCTGGCAGATTGTCATTGTCTTTGAATGGCAACTCCAGAGTCAGCGATACGCATTTATAGGTATGGCCTATGTATTTTGAAGCCAGTTTCAGCATATCTGCATTGTACTTCGATGCTTCGTAACCGATCTTGGTCTGGAAATCCGGGCTAGCCGCGCAGAAGCTGTCGACGAACACCTGTTGCTCATGCGCCTGCTGTTCAGTAAAGCCTTCTATCATCTCGCTGCCTGCAACGAATACATAGGGCAAGGCTTCATCGCCGTGAATATCCAGGAACAGATCGCAACCGGTTTCTTGTATTTTGTTTTTCACATGATAAACTTCCGGGCTGGTTTCCAGCGATGGCGTCATCCACTCACGATTCAGATTCGCGCCGGCTGCATTGGTACGCAGATTGCCACGATAAGCACCATCCGGATTCATGTTCGGCACTACATACAACACAGCCTGATCCAGGATCGCACGTGCAATCGGATTCGCCGGATCGAGCAAGGCATTCAACATACCTTCGACCAGCCATTCAGCCATGGTTTCACCCGGATGCTGACGCGCAATCACCCAGACTTTTTTCTTAGCCGACGGATCACCGATTACCACCAGATTCAGATCGCGGCCATCCACGGTATTACCCAGATCCTGCACCCGCGCCAGCGGTGATTGCTCCACCGCGCCTAGCAAGGACAGATGACGCTCCCAGCTGTAAGGCTCAAAGTAAGCGTAATACACGCTGTCAGTCTCTGGAGTATGGCGGATAGTCATGACTTTGCCATCGAATTCAGTATCGACGCGGAACCAGTTTTCACGGTCGTAGCTGGCAACAGCGCGATAGTTTTCCCAGCCCTTGGCATAAGTAGCCTCACCCGCATTCAGAAAACGCATCACCGTTTCCTGATCACGTGCGCCTTGCAAACGGAAATGGAACCATTGCCAGATATCCGCATGCGAGTCTTTGCGCAGTTTTAATTCGATGTCGCCCGCTTGTTCGGCCTTCACGACTTCAATCGCGCCCGCGTCGAAGTTCTGACTGATTTTAATTGTCATATGAGTTTCAGATTGATCGTTTATTTCACCGCCAGCCAACACTGTACCTCTGCGTTTCAGGTTGGACGACGACCTATGCACCGTATTGTCACAGCTTTTCAAGAATATGAAAATAATTTAGTCAAATTTCGCCCTGAATATTTTCAAATCTAGTTTTCTACCTAAGCATGCAGCCACTTCCCTACGCGTATCAAAACGACTACGCCATTTGCTTTAGCGATTGCGACTTGGCGTACGCTGAGCATACAATAAGATAAAAATACATTTTTATCTATATTTATTTGCATCGCTTTGGGGAAGCTCATTATGAAAACTGTGATTACTGCTGTCATCCTTCTTCTGTTGGCCTCCCCGCACTGTAAGTCTCAGGAGTCTTGCCAGCCCGCGAGTTTAAATATAGAACTGGAACAGGTCTTGGAACGTGACCAGAGTTCGCTCCAAAAATATAATCTGGCAGATCAGGAGCAAAGATTTGCACCCAGCGCTGAACATCTGGCAGATAAAGAACGCTTACTAAAATTGCTAAAGTCCGCAATGCAACAAAACAAAGAAGTTTTCGAAAAAATCATCGCTGACTGTGGCTGGCCCGATGCGCGAAAACTGAGTTACAAGGCCAACACGGCACTTTTTCTGATTGTTCAGCATGGCAGCAAAGATGAGCGCATCAGGTATTTCCCCTATTTTGAACAGCAATACCGGGACAAACTTTTAAACAGCCAGCGCTATGTCTTAATGGTAGATCGCATGCGTTTCGATCAGGGGCTGGGCCAGCTGTATGGCACGCAGTTTTTCCCGGAAAAATCTGGCATCGCTGTATATGGCGAAGTATTCGAACCCGAGAAGCTCAATGAACGACGCGAACAAATGAGTATGATGCGTATCAAGGCATTTGATGATGCCTACCCTCAGCCTAGCCAAAGTAAAAGTAAAAGTAGCAGCACAAGCAAATAAAATTGGTTTAGCTGCCAAATCAAAAATCAATGCCCCCGGTGCCTGCGGGGGCAATTCATGGCTGCACTACTTGCTTACCTCCCTAGCCGATAGGCGATGATGCCGCCGGACGGATTGTTCTGCGCGCCGTAAGGAACAAAAACCATACCATTGCTGATCAAGGCACCTGCGTTCATACTGGCATGATGCGGTTTATTCAAACCCAGATTGAATACGGCATTCAGATCCGGTGTCTGATCTGTGTATAGCTGCTTGCCATTGAGTGTGCTGACTACGAATAATTGTCCCGACGAAGTCGTAATGTAGAGCACGCCATTGGCCACGGATAAGTGCCGCATCGCTGCACCCGCTTTCAGCAACAGGTAATCCTGTCCAGTCCCTGCGACTTTCCAGGCAGGTTTTCCCGTACCAGCATCCAATGCATAGACTTTGGTCTGCATGCCAGTGATCGCCAGGCGGTCATCACGCACATCTTCGACATCAGCCCAGAAGGCAGGACTGAAAGTCGCGAAAAAAGCATTTTTATATTTACTGGTGGGCGTATCGAAATTAGCATCTGAAAAGCCATCATCAATACCTTCAAAGCCCGCGACATAAACGACGCCATTCGCATAGGCCGAACCAGCCTGTATGCCGCCCAGCCCTGTCGGTTTGCTGATCTGCTTCTCCCAGACGGTATTGCCAGTAAGCCGGTCAACCACGCGATACAGACCGCCTTTACTACCTACACCCACCAGATCCCTGATACGACCGTCAGCGGTTCTTGCGGTGAACATGACCGGTGGCGACAAGACATCCGCATCTCTGGGGCCATCGGTACGGCCTGGGCCCGCCGTCACCGGGTTATTGATATCGAACACATCACCGCGATGCAGTTGATTTACCCACAGGAATTTCCCGGTATAGTAATCAATCGCGTACAGACTATCGCTACGATCAATATAGCCCGCGGGTGCATGGGTCGCATCCGGATAGCCTGGATAAGGCAGCACCGTGTTTTGTCCCGTACCGCCAATAATCAAATGTCGTTTCAGATCGACCGCAAGTCCTGATCCGGCAGAGACGCCAGCGGCATAGCGCTTCCCTGTAGCCGGATTCAGATCGATGCTTGGGGTACGCCAAGCCTCAAATGGATGTGCCGGATCAGTAATATCCGTTGCGACGATAAGACCAGACTCACCCCCCTGCACCAACGCGTTATTCAGAATGACATTCACTTCGGTAATAAATAATTTTCGACCTTTTGTATTTCTATCGACATCATCCTGCGTGTGTCCGGTCTTGGCAGGAATACTGACTATGACCGGTTCGCCCAGATTCGACGTTAAGGTAAAGTCACGCGCCAGTATCAATGGTTGTATGCCAGGTGTGAGCGGATCAAAGTCGAGCTCGTCACCACCTCTTTGCCGGATAGCGTGGATACGCCCATTCAGAGAACCGCGAATCCAGATAATTCCGTCGGAAATAACCGGTGCCGAATAGTATAGTTCCGGTGCCACCGGCGTAGTCTGGCGCTGATAATCAGGATCCACTAATGTCCTTGTCCAATGGCGTTCAGCATTGCGAATGGTTCCGGTCCTGGCGTCCCGCGCAAACAGGGTGCCCAGAGCATCAATGTAATAGATCGTGTCATCTACGATCAAAGGTGGCGCAATCACACCCACAACCGAAGCAGGAAACTTTAGTCCTAATGCACTTTCCAGAACAAAGCCGGTTGGCGGCGGGGTCGGCCTCCATTTCGCATCGTTAAAGCTGGCCCACGCACGTTGCAATTTAGGTGCAGTCGAACGCGAAATACGAACTTCATCAGGGTTGGAATTGGTGTTTGAATAATCATACGAATAGAGTGGCCAGCTATTCGCACTATCGTCATCGGCAATTGCCACGCCATACAAGCACATGGCTATACCCAAGGCGCTGTGCTTCATCACTGTTGTCCACTGCATCATCGACTCCCGGTAAAAGGTCTTACGCGCAGCGTCACATGGAATAAACCTGCGATGGCACTATGCGCAAGACCCCGTAAGCATGAAACTCAATTTCGCGTTCAGGCAGGAAAACTATCCCGACCTTGCTCAGTTCGAGGCATAAATCCTTACCTCCGGATCCGCCTTCAGCAAAGGCTTCAAGCTTGTCACTACATCTTTTTTGAATAGCTCGCTGCCCAGATAGTCTTCCGCTTGTTTTCGATTCGCAAATCCGTGCAAAACCTGTACATCATCATCGCGGATCAGCAGTTCTTTGGACTGTGCTCCCGGAATCTGAGTCAGAAAAGCTTGCTTATACTTGGTGTAGACAGCACCTGCCGCTGCCCGGTCTTGCGGATCAATTTTCAGCGTAATTTCCAAATACGCTTTTTCAGCGCAAGCCAGTGTAGGAATCGCCATGCAGGCGCTCAACGTCAGCGCGTACAAAGATTTCATTGGATTTAAGTTGAATGTTGTTTTCATCATTTCCTCGGATTTAGTCGGAAGCAAAATATGGGATGGCGATCAGGTCGCCTGATAGATGCGGATATCAGGATTTGCCTTGAGCATTGGTGTCAAGGCAGTCACAACATCGTCTGTGAATAGCTTGCTCACCAAATAGGCTGCTGCGTTTTCTGCTGTATCGAAACGGTGCAAAACCTGCACATCTTCATCTCTGATCAGCAATTCCTTCGATAAAGCACCCACGGCCTGGGTCAGGAATTGTCCTTTGAAACGTGCGTATATCGCCGCGGCTGACGTCCTGTCTTGTGGGGCAACATACAGAGTGATTTCTAAATAAACCATGACTTTTTTCCTCAATGTGGTGTACCTTCACTGGGTCGGCTGTGCTCCGACTGAAGTGAAGAATAACGAGCTTCTTTTTCATTCGGAAATTGTTTTTTAACATGCCATTTATTCAAATCTTCTATCAATCAGCGATGCCCCTGCCATGAACCTGAACCAGCTTCGTTTCGTCAGCGCTGTCGCTGCCAGTGGTTCATTTACTGCGGCCGCAGAACAGTGTTTCGTGACACAGCCAACCTTGTCGAATGGCATTGCGCAATTGGAAAATGAATTAGGCGCCCGTCTGTTCGTCCGTACTACGCGTCAAGTTGCGCTCACATCGTTTGGCGCGCATGTGCTGCCTTATCTGCTTGAAGTGTTGAATGCGCAGGCAGCCCTCATGCAGCAGACTTCGGCATTTCTCAGTGCAGATAAACGGGTATTACGGATAGGTACATCCCCGCTGATCAACGGCAGCGTATTAGGTGCGATGTTAGAAACCTTCCGTCAGAAGCATCCGGAAATTGAAATCATATTGCGTGAAATGAATATGATGGATTTGTACAATATGCTGGATGACAGCCTGTTGGATGTCATTTTTGTCGCCTCGAATATGCACAAAGGCCATTGGGATAGCAGCTTTTTATATGAGGAGCCCTTGCTCTTCATCCCCAAAGGCGGAGTCTGGCAGCACAAAAACAGCCAGGGGACAGTGCAACTCAAAGACATCGCCACAGAGACATTTGTCATGGTGCCGGATGCTTGCGGTTTATCGCGTACAACGCGCGCTTTGTTCCGAAGCCAGCGTCTTAAATTGCAAGAATACCCAGGGCAGGCGATGAGTTATCAGGTATTGGAGGAATGGGCAGAACTGGGGATCGGCGCCGCTATTTTGCCCAAGTCTAAGATCGCATCCAGCAAACATAACTGGTTTTCCATCAGCGATCAAAGCAACAATACAGTCAAGATACGCTTTGAAGCGAGCTGGGCCCGCCACGAAGCGCGTGAATCGCACTTAACGGAATTTATCCATCATGTGCATACCACCGTGTCCAAGGTCAACAAAGCTGCTAAAAAAGTGCAAAAGAAATCAAGCGATTAAGGGACGACCAGCAGCACCTTCACTGTGGAATCTACCGATGCTTTATCGATATAGGCCAGTGCGCTGGGTTCTGCAGCAACCGCTTTTTTTATCGCGGCATCATTTGGATATTCTTTAGGCGCGCTGCCCTTCCCGGAAAAAGATGCCTTGGCCCAGATAGCCTCAACTTGAGCGGGTGTTTTTTTGATGACCTTTTCATAGAATTCTTTGCGTATCGCTGCATCCTTGCCGTGATCCAGCGGAGTAAAAATCGTCGAACCACCCAGAAAAAACTGAGAAACCTGTTCCGGCAGCATACGTGTCGCCTGGTTAGCAGGATTCGTCACTACCACGATCTCTGCTGCAGCTGGCAGCGTAATCAACGATATTAACAATGCAAACATCAGTCGTGTTTTCATCATAATTCCTTTTACCAAATGTTGGACAAGCCATAAGCGTTTTCATGACCATCTTTGATGGCGCAGATTGTTGCCTGTTATGTCTGCCTGTTAAAACAGTCGATCGTAAGAGATGCGGAACACGTTGACGTTACCGCCAAAATTATTTGTGACGTCCCGATGTTTATCCAGCTGTAGCTTGACGGCGCTTTTTGCATCGACGTCATAACGCAGAGTGAGCGATAAGCGTTTGTAGGACTGAGGTTGATACTTCGTCAGATCAGACGATTTTTCTTTATAGCTGGCGTAGTTCAGGAAAGGTGTCCAGGCACCCAGACGGTAACCCGCACCCAAGGTATAAGACGGTGCAGTCACCGTATATCCGGCATCATCAAAATTCCTGGACAGCTGGGTCAGTTCGCTCAAGAAAAACCACTGATCCAGATCCAGATTGACTGCAATGCCGTAAGCCTTGAGTTTGGCAGCACTATCCAAAGCGATGGAACTATTGACCACCTTTACGTCGGACTGCACATAAACAGCTCTTACTGTGAGCGGACCTCGCTCCAGCTCGGCATCCGCACCGATGATATTGCTCCAGGTGACGTCGGTCTGACCGCTGTAAACCAGTTTTTCATAGAGAGAATCTTTGGATTTCTCTTTACCACCAAATACACTGAATGCGACATTATTATCCGCCACGCTGGTGCGGTAACGGACACTCGCACCGTTATAGTTGGTGACTTCCCAGCCATATAATTCCGGCGGTGGACTGACCCATGGGTAGGCCGCACCCACGTCCTGAAAATCGGAGTAAAAATAAAGCGGGATACGCTTACGCCCTACCTGAACTTCCCATTCTTTATTGAGTTTATAGCTGGCATAGGCCCATTGAATATTTGGGGTGGAATCCGTACCGCGCACCACCACCTGACCAGTTAAGTTGAAATCTTTGCTAATGGCATAAGTCGCCTGCACACCGGCCCGTGATTCAGGCTGCAGAGAAAAACTGTTATTGTAGACTCCCGCATTTGACCAGTCCGCCGTATAGCAGGGGCAGGTTTTATCATTGATGGCAGTTGGCCCCGCATAATTCGCCGGTAACTCACCACCGAAAGTGCGCCCGCCAACGATGGACAAGAATCCACTGACTTTAAGTTTAGATCCGGCGTCCACCTCGTCAGCATACGCGCTGCTGACAGAAAAGCTGAGCAAGCCCAATAAACTGCCACACAATCCAGACCAGAGTTGAAGTTTAACTGAAGTCATCATGCGATCCTTTAGATAAATTGCCAAATAAGTTTGACGTAGAAGCTGCGCTGTAAAGCCGTTTCGAAAATCTAAGGTGCCAGAGACCGGGCTCGTCATTCAGTTCATCTTGCGACAACTCTGAGACCTGTATCCTGCTGTGAGCGGTTTCTGATGGTTTTAGTGTAGGTCAGTCTTGCAAAAAACAAGCGGAAATTCTCGGGATTGGTTGCTACTACGCAACTAATCAATCGCCTCTGACAGGTGAACTACAATTTTTCGGGCGCCCGTTTCAAAGGCAGCAGTCTGCAAGCCCATCGCATGACCAACACTTTGCGCATTGAAGGCAGCGAGTACCGTTGGAGCCAGACTAAGAGCGACGGACAGTTCGATTTAACTCATCGCATAGAGCTTGATCGCTTCGATAAATACGCCTCCTTACTCACTTCCCTGCCCGTCACTGACACCAACAACGGGTCCTGCGCCAGGTGAAAACGCTCCCTGGCACGCCAGACGCGGGCATAGCGGTAGAACGGGACCAATGGATATAAGTGGTGTACCAGATGGTAATTTTGAGAAAGCAAGAGCGGTGTCAACACACGTTCAAAACCGACCCGGATGTTCGTCGCGAGATATTTGTTTTCCTCTGCTGTAGCCTTATACGGAGCATGAGGCCACACATCGAAAGCCAGTACGAGAAAGAAAATGGCAATGCGGGCAGGCAAAAACCAGTATAAAAAAACCTGCACACCCCAACCAAAATACAGCAAGCCAGCGATTACCACCGATCCCCCCAGGATGGACAGGAATACTTCACGAATCTGGTCTTTGGGCCGCGTCCACAACCGAGGCAGGTAGTAGTACAAATAATAAATATCGATCGTGGCACAACGAAATGGCAAGGACCATACAGACGCCCGCCCTACCCACATATCGGGGTCGTCCTGTTCATTCGAAAAACGGTGATGCTGCATGTGAACATAGCGAAACATGCGAAACAAAGGAAAAGGCAACAGCACTGCGGCAGAAATCCGTCCAATCAAGTCATTGAAAAAAGGGTTAAGACTGAGCGAGTTATGCGATGCATCGTGTGCGACAGTGAACAGCGCATAGGCACACAGCGTATTGACGCATACGACAGTAGCAGTCGCCCAGACACCATTCAGACCCAGCCAGATACTGGCCAGATAAAGTCCAAACGCAAGGATAAACAAAGCCAGCGTCGGCCAGGCCACGTAAGGCCTTTGCATCAGCGCCTTAAATGTCTGTTCATCATCTGCCAGCACAGCGTGTACATCAGGTGCATTCATGGTGTCTCCCGGTTTGAATTGCTTGTCGTGTATATGCCACTGATGCCGCGTATTGTTTACATCAGATTCAGCAAGAGCCTTCATTGTCAGTATCTGATCAGATAAAAAACAGGTACATTCAGGACAAAAAACCCTCAAAATAAGACATGATGTCTTCTTCAACCATACTGGATGATCTAATTGATCTCTGCTGCCAAGATATCGGATGCACCGCCCGCTGAATGGCGTCAAAGCCTGATTCACTCAACCTATTATCTGACCGGCGTAAGAATGGCAGAACGTATGGGCGTGGTTGTCGATAAGTCCTTCAACCCAGCGGCCAGAATGATGCCCTTGCTGGAGGCGCTGCCACTGATGGACGCAATGCAGGTGCAAACTGAACCTATGCTGGGTTGGCAACTGGGCAGCCTGATACCGGCAGCTGCACATGGCGCGGTTGGTTACGCCACTGTTTCAAGTGCGAATGTAGGACAGGCGATGCAGACCATTGCCAGATATATCCCGGTCAGGAATCGCTTATTCGATTATCGGTTTAGCGCAGACAGCAGCGAAGCAGTGCTGAGCCTGATTCCCACCATTCCATTGCGCGGCTATCAGGAATTTTGCGAAATCGCGACTGCCGTGTCCCTGTTTAAAATGGTACAAGATGTGGTCGACTCCAGCGTGTTACAGCAAATCCGGTTTGAAGCCACCTGGTCAGCATCCAGCCCGGTTCCGGCTAACATGAACATGCTCTATGATCGGGAAGTATCCGCTTTATTTGTGCCTGCCGGGGTCGCCAATATGCCCTTAATCACAGCAGACCCCAGGCTGTATGAATCAGCCTGCCGTAGCCTTGAGGAAGAACTGGCCTTGATAGACGGCAGTATGGCCGCGCGTATCCGCAAACTGATGCCCGATGAAAATCAACATTGGCCCAGTCTGTCGGAATGCGCCAGACGGATGTGCATTTCTGAGCGCACGCTGGCACGCAAACTTGCGCTGGAAGGCTATTCCTTTCAAACCCTGCTGGATGAATCCAAATGCGAGTTAGCCTGCTGGCTGCTCAGCTACTCGCCGCATTCCATCAGCGTCATCGCAGAACGGCTAGGCTACGATGACGATAGAAATTTCAGCCGCAGCTTCCGCCGCTGGCGCAACACAACACCGCGCGAATACCGGCAACAAAGAGCGCAGTGACGGGCAGGTGTCAGCGCAAGCTTGCCAGGCGCTGTAACTTGGCGACTAAATCCGGCGCTCTTTCCTGACTCGCGGCATCACCGGGAAGATGTCCAGGTAAGGCCTCTAAAAAAGCCGGTGCAGACAATAATTGAGTGAACTTTTCATGGAAATAATCCTTCACTTCTTTATCGCATGCGGCGCACTCGTCTATCAATGATTCTCGACCATCGACTACAGCCAATATATCTCCCAGATCATGGCTGAACAAATAGTCTGCATTACCGCGACCAGCAAACGCCTCTAATTTGGTAGCGATAAATAGCGGAGCTGAAATATGGCGTATGACCATGCCATTTGTCAGTGACTTAGTTTCTGCATAGACCAATGCAGCGCGATACCATCGGTTAGAAAAGCCCAAAATCTCATCAAGGGTTGGCATGATATCCACCTTGATCTGTGCAATCTGCCACCGACAAATTGGTGCATCGGCCTGCATATCTTGTGTAAAACCACGGGCGCGTAAATGTTGTTCGAGTTGATAATAGTCGGCGCGTGCCAGTACTTGCACAATTAAGTCAACGTCTTCGGTTGGCCGTATCTCGGGTTGGGCAGCATCCGTGATGAGTAAGCCGGCCACAGCACCGCCCACAAACACCAAGTCACGTAAGAGCGCTTCTCCTAAATGATGGGCGACCAGCTCTATCATGGCCATGTTGGGGTCGCGGTAATTCATGCGCTTAGCCTTTCATCGAGCATGGTAATAGCTAAGGCGCGCTCCCGCGGGCTACCACCCCGTATGGCGTCAAACAACACCAATAGTTCATACAAAGCAGGGTTACGACTCGCGGCTTGTGGCACGCTAGGATAGAGCGGATAAAATGCCACTCCGCGCACGCTTCCAGCCTTGTATGGCCACACAGGGAGCGGTGCAGAGCCCGGCACAATTTTATCTGCCAATGGCGCTGCTGCATAACTGGTTGGCATACCACGTGATTCACTGCCGCGTGTCGCTGGAAAAGCATAGCGTGCACCATGTTGCACAAATAAACGCAAGGCTTCACGTACCACAATCGCCTTATTATTTGCATCCTTACGCACCAACTGCGCCGCTTCTGCACGGCGGATACCCGCATGAATTTCCGATGCTGTTAAACATAATTCATCGGCCAAAACGGCATAAGTCGGTGCTGCGCCAGCCTCTAAAGACAGGCGCAATAGCACCACTAAGTCCTGTGGACGTAAGACGATTTGTGGGTTTGATTTGGCGGCAGACATAATAAAAATACTTACATTCTCCATTCGCAAATAGAGAATGTAAGTATTTTATTTTTTAAAGTCAAATACTTAATGCATTTATTTGCCATTTGCGAATAAAGAATATTTACTCATTATTAATTACGACCGCCCCAACCTGCTGCATTTGCAACTCTTTCAGCGCACTCCACTTGTATCTTTCCATTCAATCCGGCCTGCGTATCACATCGTAAAGCAGCCGTGTGAAAATCTTGTGGCGAGCCGGATCAGTGATTAACTGCAATAGGTACGCAATTCCAGGTATAGATTAGATTGATGAGCTCAAATATCGTCAAATCTAAGCCGTTCACAACAACGACAGCCGATCGGGCTTTCAATCGCTATCGATAAATTGATAGCTGTTCGTTTTAAAACACAACTCCTTATTAATAAAAACCAAAAAAATTAATTAAAGTTAAATCCAGGCAATAAACATAATTCCCAAGGGGAATTAACTATATTCTTAGGATTTGCGCAAAATTGTCCCGGCAAGGCTAAAAAGCCCTTTGCTGCTGTGGAAAGCATCGCTGGCAAGCGATGTTCGTTTCGCCAGCAGACAACACCATGGCGACGCAGGCAGTACAATTTGTACAGGGTGCGCAACCTGGAGCCATAACGCTGCTGGGGTGGCTTTGCGTAAATCCTGATTCTGTTCCATGCCGTTGCAATTGAATACTTTTGAGAGTGGATTTTCTCCAGCATTGGACAAGAGGTAAACAAATGAAAGCTGACACGGTAGCCTCGTTTTTATCCAAAGCTGGAAACATAGGGCGAAAAGCCTGGACTTGCCTGACTTATCCAAAATTCTTACATTTTAGTTTCAATGGCCGCGATACCAAGCCCAGTGATCCCGAGTTCTTCCAACTGAATAACGCGCTGGTGGAGCAAAAAGTGATGACTGCGCGGATCAGGGTCTTTGCCCGGCGGTCGTTTCAGGGTGCGCTGACAGCGCCGCTGGGTACTGCACTGCTCGCGTGGGTAGGAGGTGACGTCGCGGGATGGAAGCCAGCGATGATATGGTTTGTCATCTTCTGTGTAATCGAGTTTCTGATTGGCCGAACTGCCTATCTCTGCTGGCGCAAAGCGCCTCAGAAAATCGATATCTTAAACCAAGGCAGGCGTATCATCTTCCTCAGTTTTCTCATTGGCCTGGTTTGGGGCTCCTCCGTTTTTGTATTCTGGCTAGAAGGACAAATCCAGCATTACCTGCTCATTTTGACGATCTTGGTAGGTGTATCCGCAATTTCCATATCGATCATGTCGCCATTTCTGATGGCCTCGGTTAGCTTTTACGGTGGTCTGTTGCTATTACCCTTGATCCATGCACTGCAGATGCAAGATCCTATCAGCATGAAAATTGCAATCGGACTAGGCATTTTGTATTTGCTCATGTTGCAACATGCCAGTGTGGTCGGTGATCAGCTCGTCAACGATCTGGAGCTGACAGTTAGAAACGAAATGCTGGCTGAGCGTCTGCACCTGGCGCTTGATGCCGCGCACCAGGACTGGTTCGACCTGAATCCACAATCTGGCAAGATGGTTGCCAGTGTCAGATATACAAGAGCCCATGGTATCGTTAAGGAAAATGATGTGTACGATTTCCAGAGTTGGGTGGATGTCATACACCCGGATGACAGAGCCGCCATGCAATTGGCGTTCAGTACAGCTTTACAGGCTGGTGGTGATATCGAATCTGAGTACCGCATCCGCGCACTGAATAATGAATGGCTTTGGATACGATCCATTGGACACGTCGTTGACCGCGACATCCAAGGTAAGCCGATCAGAGTGATCGGCATCCATTCTGACATCACTGAAAGTAAGCGTGTCGACGGAAAGATCCGGAAGCTTGCCTTCTACGATCAGCTGACAAACCTGCCCAACCGCCGCCTCCTCAATGAGCGTATCCAACATGCGATTCATAACGCAAAGCGTCAACAGCGCTATGGTGCCATCCTGATGCTGGATATGGATGATTTCAAGGCACTGAATGATACCCAAGGGCATGACATCGGAGACAAATTTCTGGTGACTGTAGCGCGGCGCATTGAGTCCTGTGTTCGGGAAATTGATACCGTGGCTCGCCAGGGAGGTGACGAATTTGTGATCTTACTTGAATGTCTGGGCAAGCGGGACGAGGCAGCCGTTCGGGCAGAGGCCATCGCCCAAAAGATACTCGACGCAATCAAAAAACCCTACTTGCTTGAATTGACTGCGGTTGCGGGCAAGGGACATACCTACAACTATCATTGCAGCGCGAGTATCGGCGTCACCCTTTTTTCTGGTCACGTTAACTCAAGTGACGAATTGATGAAACGCGCTGACACGGCCATGTACCAGGCGAAGACGTCCGGGCGCAATTTAATTCGTTTTTTTGATATCGGCATGCAAGAGGAAGTGACAGCCAGAGCAATCCTTGGCAATGAATTACGTGAAGCCATGCTGAAGAACCAATTTGTCCTGCATTACCAACCCCAGATGAATGAGGCCGGATGCATGACAGGAGCCGAAACGCTCTTGCGCTGGATTCATCCCAGGCATGGCATGATGTCGCCGGACAGCTTCATTTCAGTGGCAGAAGACACGGGATTGATTTTGCCCATAGGTCGGTTCGTCATGGAAACGGCATGCGCCCAGTTGGTCGCCTGGGCTGCCCGTCCCGAAACCGCACACCTCACCCTGTCGATCAACGTCAGCGCGGTACAGTTTCGCGACCAGGAATTCATGGATCATACGCTGGCAACCGTTGAAAGCAGCGGCGTCAACCCGTGCAAAATCATACTGGAAATTACTGAGAGCCTGCTGTTGAACAGCCTGGAAGGCATCATTGAAAAGATGTTTGAGTTAAAAACCCGAGGAATTAGTTTTTCGCTCGACGATTTTGGCACCGGGTACTCCTCACTCGCCTATCTCAAGCACCTGCCTATCGACCAGTTAAAGATCGACAAATCATTCATCCGTGATGTTCTGAGCGATATGAATGATGCGGTCATCGTCCGCACTATCATCGCCCTTGCGAAAAGCATGGAACTCAACATCATCGCTGAGGGGGTAGAAACCGAAGAACAGCGTCAGTTATTGGCGGAAAATGGATGTTTTGCCTATCAGGGATATTTGTATGCCGGACCAATGTCGACTGAGGAGCTTGAGCAATATATGCAGCAACTGGTCGCAAAACTTGCGGACTGCGTAAACCCATCGGAAGGCAATGCATGCCAAGCTCCCCCTTGGATTGAACACTCTCAAACGCGAGAACCTGGCAGCCGTCACTGACACATTCCCTGCGAGCAGCGCCATCCGGATGTTATCTGGTGACGATTGCAAATGTCCCCGGTGCTTTATCGATCAGACTAAAAAAGCGGATCAGGTCGATGCGACTGCCATCGACACGCAGATCGTCACTCAGCAGGGTATCTTTCACGCCTGCGGTATTGGTCATCATTTTTAAAAACAGCGGCTTGGTCAAGGTGAGTGTGGCATTGGCATCCTTTGCCGCTACTGCCCGCTTGTGGTGTAGCACGGCGTTCTCTATCCATAACACGTAGGACTCTTTACTATCGCTGAGTACCAGATTGATTTTTAAATTTTTGTCTTCGGCAGACTCGCCATTCAAACTGGCTGCCATCGCCTCCAGAAATTTTTCTGTCGGCGTCTGCGCCAGCATTTCGATCAGAGAAGCACGGTTAATGCCCTTTTTCGGCGGGCCATTTCTTAGCTCGTCGACGGCAGTCAGATAGCTGTTACGCCAGGTTGCCGATTCTGCTGCATAGCCCATTTGCTCATAGGTTTTTGCCAGCAGTTCTTTCGCTGCCTGATTGCCGCTATCGGCAAATACCAGATGATTCAAGAGTTCCGCCACCCAACGATAATCCCCCTTATCGTAAGCCGCCTGCGCATTGGCGAGCGCCTTGTCTGCACCGCCAGCGAGCTCAATAATATGTTTAGCCGAGTCTTGCGGTGCGAGCGGATTCAGGTGTGCCGGGTTGCCATCGTAAGCGCCGAGGTAAAACTGATAGATCGCTTTGACATTGTGGCGCAGGTCGCCATAGTAGCCGCGGACCGCAAAAAAACTGGCCAGCGTTTTGGGCAATTTGATCTGGTCGGCGATCTCATACGGTGTCAGTCCTGCATTCATCAGGCGAACGGTTTGGTCATGCATGTATTGATAGCTGTCGCGTTGTTTACTAATGAACTCAGCAATGCGGGCATGTCCCCAGACCGGCCAGTTATGCTGGCCAAAATACACTTCTGCACTGGCACTGTGTTCCAGGGCCTGATCGAGATAGGCAGACCAGTGCTGGGCGTCGCGCACCTTAGCACCGCGGATAGGCAGCAGGTTGTGCATGGTCTGCGCGAGAATTTCGGCGCCGGCATAGGCTTTCTTTTCCGGCAGTAAAAACGTCAATTCGGCGGGTGCCTCCGCCCCGGGCACATTATAAAAAACGAAGCGCAAACCATCGATGCTGAGTTCCTGGCTTGCCTGCGTGATCTGCTGAGTTGGCGCGAGTATCCCTATACTGCCGTAGGCAACGCCTTTGCCAAGTCCGGTATCGACATTGCCTTTGACTGAGCGCGCTAAGTCTTTCCCAAATTGGTAAGCCGAACGGCGTGCCATTGCGGTGCCGACCAGAATATTTTCGCTGGTGGCTTCTTCCATAAAACCGTCGGGCGCTATCACTGGGATTTTTCTTGCCAAGGCATCTTCGGCACTCACTACGCCGAGTACGCCTCCAAAATGGTCAGCATGGCTGTGCGTGAAAATCACCGCAGATACGGGCTTATTGCCCAGATGCTCGCGTGCGAAAGCGATCGCAGCTGCCGCGCTTTCTTTGGCAGTCAGCGGATCGACGACGATCAACCCGGTTTTACCTTCAATCAGCGTCATATTGGCAATATCGAAGCCGCGTAGCTGGTAAATTCCATCGATAACTTTAAACAAGCCGATTTGCGCATTCAGCTTGGCATGTCGCCACAGACTGGGATTGACCGTAGCGGGTGCCGGGCCATCGACGAAGCGAAACGCATCAAAATCAACCAGTACATCGCCAGCCGTGTTTGTTATTTTTCCAGTGGGACGCGCAATCCAGCCCCGTTTTGCATCTTCAAAGTCTTGCTGATCATCGAGCGCGAGACTGGCTGCCATGTCCGCATTCGCTTTGATCGTTGTTGCGCTGACCTCGGCATTGCCGTTGACCTGAACCGGTTTTCCACACGCGGCCAACAGCAGGCAGACACTGAAGATAAGGCTAAAGGAAGCAAGCTGACGCATGGTATCTCCTAAAGGAAAAGAACAATTGGGTTGATGACGACATGACTGAGGGGGATCAGATAACCGGGTAAAAATAGTTTTTGGTACTGACAGAAAAACAAAAACAAAAACAAAAACCAGAAGTAAAGCGATGAAACTATGCTGCAATGCTGGCTAGTGTAGGGGCGAGTTCCTTATGCAGTCCAATGCAAATTTAAGATAAGATCAATGCATTCAATGCATAGCCTTATGGATGGGACTCATGGAATTAAAACGACTGCGACACCTGATTGCACTGGCCGATGAACGCAACTTCATCCGTGCTGCGCAGCGCGTCCATTTATCGCAATCGGCATTGAGTCGCAGCATACAGGCGGCGGAAAACGAATTTGGTGTGCGCCTGTTTGACCGCGGCACGACAGACGTCAGTACTACACGTGCCGGTGAGCAAAAGCATGGGGAACACACCCATGATGCCCCTCGATTAGTTCAGTGCGTCGGTTCATCCCCATAGGCATGGGGAACGCTCCTGCGCAGTGCCTGTCATACCCTCTAATATCGGTTCATCCCCATGGGCATGGGGAACGCGGTAAGCTGACTAATACAGTAGATCAATATATCGGTTCATCCCCATGGGCATGGGGAACGCTCATTAGTGAAGGCCAGGCGCAATGGATTGATCGGTTCATCCCCATGGGCATGGGGAACGCAACCGGCGCAATTCTCCCGCATGATTAACATCCGGTTCATCCCCATGGGCATGGGGAACGCCCCTGGCGGAAATGACCGGCTCAGAATATCTGCGGTTCATCCCCATGGGCATGGGGAACGCTGCTTGACGACGTAGAACCGCTAGAGCCCGAACGGTTCATCCCCATGGGCATGGGGAACGCAATCAACCCTTTTACCGTTTCTTTTTCTTCGCCGGTTCATCCCCATGGGCATGGGGAACGCTTACCTTTCAGGGTTTTCAACGCGCCTGCCATCGGTTCATCCCCATGGGCATGGGGAACGCTACACCGGACGAGTGCCTAACCACTTCGTAGGCGGTTCATCCCCATGGGCATGGGGAACGCAACTATTCTAAAAAAAATCCATCATCTTGTTTCGGTTCATCCCCATGGGCATGGGGAACGCTCCGTTCCGATTGTCCCTTTGCTACCTGTTACCGGTTCATCCCCATGGGCATGGGGAACGCTACCCCATCACAAAATTCGATGCGTTGTTTTGCGGTTCATCCCCATGGGCATGGGGAACGCCCCAGACGGCCATTTGCTCTGAATTGCTCATCACGGTTCATCCCCATGGGCATGGGGAACGCTATTCACGTGCGGTACCAGCAATCTCTTGCTGCGGTTCATCCCCATGGGCATGGGGAACGCTGGGAATGCTGCCGAGGACATTTGATCCATCGCGGTTCATCCCCATGGGCATGGGGAACGCACGATCTCACTAAGCAGTTTGAGGGATGTAAGCGGTTCATCCCCATGGGCATGGGGAACGCCTTTGCAATGTCCATGTTTTCCTGACTGCCCGCGGTTCATCCCCATGGGCATGGGGAACGCCGGGATATTCTGCCCAGGTATCACGCCGCAATCGGTTCATCCCCATGGGCATGGGGAACGCCGTTACCCAGCAAAAAAATCACAAGGTCAATGCGGTTCATCCCCATGGGCATGGGGAACGCGATTTGATGGTTATACACAAACGCCATTTTTTCGGGTCATCCCCCTGGGCATGGGGAACGCCGTTACCCAGCAAAAAAATCACAAGGTCAATGCGGTTCATCCCCATGGGCATGGGGAACGCGGTACAGCATTCACTAAGGCCAATATCACAAGCGGTTCATCCCCATGGGCATGGGGAACGCGTGATATTGAGCCAGTCGATAATGGCTAAGCGCGGTTCATCCCCATGGGCATGGGGAACGCTATTTGATGGTTATACACAAACCCCATTTTTTCGGTTCATCCCCATGGGCATGGGGAACGCGCCCTGGGTGATTTCTGGCTGAAATTGCCGTCAGGTTCATCCCCATGGGCATGGGGAACGCGCAGGTCACCGGTACCAATGTCAGCGGCACGCTGGTTCATCCCCATGGGCATGGGGAACGCCTGCAGGCCACCTGCCAGCGTGACCAGGCGATCGGTTCATCCCCATGGGCATGGGGAACGCGCAGGTCACCGGTACCAATGTCAGCGGCACGCTGGTTCATCCCCATGGGCATGGGGAACGCCTGCAGGCCACCTGCCAGCGTGACCAGGCGATCGGTTCATCCCCATGGGCATGGGGAACGCCAGAGCTTGTTTTGCGCCATTGGTCCAGTCACCGGTTCATCCCCATGGGCATGGGGAACGCGCGCGGCTGGCTTGTCTACTGCACAGGTATTTGCGGTTCATCCCCATGGGCATGGGGAACGCTCTTCTAGCATCATGAGGCAACTACCTCACCGCGGTTCATCCCCATGGGCATGGGGAACGCTGAAAGCGCAGGAGCTGAAAATCACTGCTGAGCGGTTCATCCCCATGGGCATGGGGAACGCTGCCAGCATATCGACCACAGCACCAACTACCACGGTTCATCCCCATGGGCATGGGGAACGCCGCCTGTTCCGACGACATGGCCTGTTCCTTGCCGGTTCATCCCCATGGGCATGGGGAACGCTCCTTGCGCCAGGTAATCAGGTAGCTCGGCGCCGGTTCATCCCCATGGGCATGGGGAACGCGTCCTCAGCATCCATGGTTTTAGTTCGCCCACTGGTTCATCCCCATGGGCATGGGGAACGCCTGCTCAGCCGCAAACCAAACGCTGGCACCTGCGGTTCATCCCCATGGGCATGGGGAACGCGTTCCTGCGCCTGTAGCGCCGCCGCTTCATCGCGGTTCATCCCCATGGGCATGGGGAACGCTGGATAGGGCGCGTCGCCAGTACCGGCTGCGGCGGTTCATCCCCATGGGCATGGGGAACGCCATTGCTGAGTAGTCCGCTGGTAATTGTCGGCCGGTTCATCCCCATGGGCATGGGGAACGCACCCGCTACTGGCAAGCCAAAACCGGCCAATACGGTTCATCCCCATGGGCATGGGGAACGCGCCTCATTGCTTGGCGCTGGCTTATCAATGCGCGGTTCATCCCCATGGGCATGGGGAACGCATCCTATCTTACCTATTTGCCCTGATATCAGGCGGTTCATCCCCATGGGCATGGGGAACGCACCAAAACCAACGAGCTAGACTATTAATTCAGCGGTTCATCCCCATGGGCATGGGGAACGCGATTTTTCAACGCCAGCTGAGGCGTTGCAGTACGGTTCATCCCCATGGGCATGGGGAACGCCATCTGGAAAACCTGCTCAGCAGCCTGCAGCGCGGTTCATCCCCATGGGCATGGGGAACGCAGCCGCAGCTTATTAGAGACAATGGCAGAAGACGGTTCATCCCCATGGGCATGGGGAACGCAGCCGCAGCTTATTAGAGACAATGGCAGAAGACGGTTCATCCCCATGGGCATGGGGAACGCAGCAAACAGCGCGTGTGTCCGCGGACGTTGCACGGTTCATCCCCATGGGCATGGGGAACGCTTTTCACCGCCCTTCAGCTCCTGGTCCTGCTGCGGTTCATCCCCATGGGCATGGGGAACGCTGCGTGTTTGGCTTGTTCTTTCATGGCATCTTCGGTTCATCCCCATGGGCATGGGGAACGCAGCCGCGCAAATGCAAATAGCGTTTCTTGTGGCGGTTCATCCCCATGGGCATGGGGAACGCTGTGTAGTAAGACTTTTGCTGCTGCCCTGAGCCGGTTCATCCCCATGGGCATGGGGAACGCTGATGAATACCACGTGCTAATGCGCCCGCTATCGGTTCATCCCCATGGGCATGGGGAACGCCATTAGCACGTTGATTTTCCATTTCTGTGTGACGGTTCATCCCCATGGGCATGGGGAACGCGGAACGCGTCCCCCTAGTGGTTTTGTAATGGGCGGTTCATCCCCATGGGCATGGGGAACGCTTGCGAATATTTCCTGAGTTGCCCCACGACGACGGTTCATCCCCATGGGCATGGGGAACGCTCTCTGCGTACTTTGTCAGCCGCCCGAACATTCGGTTCATCCCCATGGGCATGGGGAACGCTAGAACTGCGCGACATGCTGCAAGAGGGGCGCCGGTTCATCCCCATGGGCATGGGGAACGCTGAAACTGTCAGGAGTTAAGGATCATCCGTTACGGTTCATCCCCATGGGCATGGGGAACGCTTGGCAACATTGCGGTGAAAAAACATGGGTTGCGGTTCATCCCCATGGGCATGGGGAACGCAACGCGCCACGCACCGAACCCGCCGCCGCATGCGGTTCATCCCCATGGGCATGGGGAACGCGTTGAACTTACGACACCTATAATCATTTGAGTCGGTTCATCCCCATGGGCATGGGGAACGCCGATCTACGCCGCAAGGCGACATGGTTGGAAGCGGTTCATCCCCATGGGCATGGGGAACGCAGCGAAAAAGGCAATAACGTATTTGCGTATATCGGTTCATCCCCATGGGCATGGGGAACGCTTTTGCATTAATTGCGTTTTGGCTAGACGCAGCGGTTCATCCCCATGGGCATGGGGAACGCTTTTGCATTAATTGCGTTTTGGCTAGACGCAGCGGTTCATCCCCATGGGCATGGGGAACGCTTAGCCGCCAGCTCTAACAGTTCTCTATCAGTCGGTTCATCCCCATGGGCATGGGGAACGCTTGACTGGGTGGCAGCAGTAGCACCACGATGGCGGTTCATCCCCATGGGCATGGGGAACGCAGTGGGGTTTGCAGTATGTGAAATGCTGAAGCCGGTTCATCCCCATGGGCATGGGGAACGCTGGCACATTAATTCCATTAAGGAATGGAAATGCGGTTCATCCCCATGGGCATGGGGAACGCTCTGAAAACCTGGGCAGCCGTCGCCGTGGCCGCGGTTCATCCCCATGGGCATGGGGAACGCACCAAACATAATCGATTGATTATTAAGGATAAAAAAGGGCCCCGCAATTCTACCGAATTTTTCTGCGTTTTTTTTTGAATTTTTAAAGATCGCTGACTTACTTAATTTTGACGATTTACGTCACTTAGTTCAGGTAAAAATGAAACGAGTTTCGCACCATCCATTTCGACAGGAATTCGTCTGTTTCTACCGATTGTGACAAAATCGAATCCAGCTTCATTGTTAGTACGCCACGCCATCACCGCATTACCTTCTTCGATTCCTTCTGCGACCTGATTCCAGATGTGTTCGCGAAGACGCCGGGAATAATTGCCAACATAGACACCGGCACGAATTTCTAACAACCAAATAGCAAGCCTGCCACGCAAGCGTGGCGGCGCATTTTCAAGAACGATGACCAACATCTCCAATACTTTCTGGATTAGGAATTACAGGCGGAAGGGATTCCTCGGCTGGTTCTGGTGGCGTCAGCTGACCGGCGGAAAGGATAGTTTCGATATCTGGAATTATTCGTTCAAGTAGTCGGCTCTGTCGAAACGCATCGCGGCAGCGTATCCTCACCTCACGTTCAAGATTCTGGCTGGGCTTAGCAGCGACACTAAATGCGATTGGAACTACGGTATCAAATTTATATAAATCGGCAATATCGTAGACAAACGAGAGCGGTTTACCGCTATGGATAAAGCCAATTGCAGGTGCATAACCGGCAGCAAGAACCGCTGCTTCTGTCACGCCATACAAACACGAAGTCGCAGCAGAAAGACAGCGGTTGGGTATATCCGCCGCATCCCAATCCTGACGGTCGTAATTGCGTGCTTTCCAATCTACGCCATACTGCTGCGCAAGCAGTTGATATGATGCCCTTACTCTGGCACCTTCGATGCCACGCAATTGTTCTACGCTACGTCGTTGTGGGGGCTCTTCACCAAAACGTAATTTGTACATCGCCCTGACTACTTTCAGGCGCGCATCATCATCGAGCGCAAGTTTCGCCTGATACAGCAAGCGATCAGCACGTGCGCCACCCGGCTGCCCCGATGAGTAGACCCTGACGCCCCCTTCCCCTATCCATACCAGTAAGGTGCCAACACGTGCAGCCAGCGCGCAGGCTGAGTGGGAGACGCGGACACCCGGCTCCAGCATCAGGCAAGCAACGCCACCAACCGGGATATGCATACGCACACCTGTAACGTCTACCGCCACAAAGGCTCCGTCGAGTACGTCGAGCTGACATTTTTCAACGTACAGAACGGATAGCCGCTCTTTAATCGGAATGGGCTTTAATGGCGGAAGCATCAATCAGCTTTCAGCTTTTTCACGAGTAGCAAACCACAGCCAAATGCTTTGGCATGCCCTATACCGTGAAAAAGCGTGTGCTGAAATAGTTCATGGTCAGTAACGATCAATTCCCCGGAAAAATCCACTGTGCTAAAACGAATCTCTCGCTTATCCGCCCTGTGCTGCTGGTAAGCATCGACATTCGCCGCGACGATGCTAAAGCCGAGGCGGTCTGAACGACTTTGCAACCAATCGAGACAAGTCTGCTGTGTCAACTCGTAAAGCAGAGGCTTATCTTCGTCTTGCTTCAAATCTCGCCACGTCGCATCTTCAGTCAGTCCATGCTCAAGCAGAAAACGCTTCTTGGCGTCCATGACAACATCATGTCGCTGAGGTTTACCTTTGTCGTTTGTTTTGGTGATCACAGGATTAGCACGCAATTGAAACGATAAATGCAGGCCATCTGATAATTGCGGAGCGTAAGGCTGGCTCTGTACCTGCCATATGTCACTAAACGCAACAGGCTGACGCTTTGAGACGATATAAAAGCGGGGCGTCACTTCCTGATCATAGCGGCGAAAAATAAAATCACGTTGCTGATCCTGACTGCTGGGAAAAAACTTCCATAGCCATTGATGTTCGGCGTAGGCTGCTGACTGCGCCATTTCATGCGCAGCCTGTCGCAAGTTCACCGGGGTAATTACACTAAAATACATGAGGCTCATTCCTTCATTAAGGCGATGTGTTCGCTTCTGTCTGCAAATAGCCAGCCCTGACGGGTAATCAGCTGATCTTTGCGGATGATACTCAAACCCCGCTGCACCCCCATCGTCGCCAAATCATCCGCACCAAAATCATCTCCCCAGACAATTTTTTGGATAGTGATCTCATTGCCCCCAGGAGGTGCTACTGAGGTTTTCTGCCACAGTGCCATCAATTGTTGCTGATAAGCGGATAAAGCAGTTGCAATCGTTGTCGCATCTAAAATACAAGGATGCAGAGGTGCGGCAACAGGGCAGGACTTGCGTCCCAGGTACAGCACGAACTGGGGCTTACGCAATGCTTCGGCTAACTGGACTAATGTATAAGGCGCGTCTGCATATGCCTGAACTGCAACCAGGACATAAGCATCCTGACGATAATCACGGGTGGATAAAATCGTGTTGAGGTCTTGTTTGGGTAGCGACAACTCATCACGACGCGTGGCATGTGGCCGCTTTTTAAGGTCCGTGCGACTGGGGACTTGCGCGGTATGGTAATCACGCAATAATCGACCGGTATTCACTACACCAATCGCGACACGATAGTTATTACACAAAGCCATGTGCGCCGCATGATCATCCCTGTCTATGCCCAACGCGGCAGCGAGCAAACCATAGATAGCGGATTGACCTGGGTAATCAGCGCTGGGGCGATACTCGCCGACAGCCACCTCCCCCCAAGCCGCCATGGTACCTTGCAGCTGAAAAATCAAGGTCTCCATGATTTACTCAACAATAAATTCAGCGACTTCGCTCAGGCTGCCTGTTCCTGCTTCCACATTCAATTCCTTCACGGCGTCTGCACAGTCGCCGTACACGGTATTAAAGTTATTACGCTGCCGGTTCAATTCAGTCACTGCACGGTTTAAGGTATCAGTGTCTTTCACTGGTTTCAGAAAAGCCTGCGCCAGTGTACGTGGCTGTTGATCGCCTTTTTCAGCGAGTACATACCCGGCGTAAGCTCTTGAGGCAAAACTATTCTGTTTGCCAGTCGGTGATACTTTAGTGACAGCATGCAGCAATGCCTTGAGTGTCTGTTGTGTCAATACTGTATCGCCTCCAAGATTTTTCAATAACAAGGCGCGGTCAATGCAAAGGTATAAATAAAATACCCCTGCGCCAAATCCGGTTTCACCAATATGCGCTGCGCCTTGGTCTGTCTCGCCCTTATTCAGATCATCAACAGCCGTAAAATAATCATCCTCAATGGCTGCTTTGTGTACAGTGATCGCATGAGCGACTTGCACCGCTGCCTCTGAATTAAAGGCTGGCGATCCAGCCAGCATACGACCGAACATAGCGATATCGGCGGCGCTATGCTGCTTGCGCAATAATTTCAGATCTTCGTCGGTGGGCGCTTCCTGATTTGCCACCAGTTTATCCACTAAGGCAGCTATCGCCTGTTCTTCCTCAGGATTGAAGTGCACCAGTTGCTCAACATGCAGGTCTTCATTACCTTCATTCTTTTTGTCCGCTTTTAATTTTCCGAATTGGCTGGCTATGGTTTTTGCCCATTCGCGCGCATTTTTTTCGCTGACACCTTGCTTTTTGAGAGTCTGATAGACATGTACCCCCATTTCTTTGGTGCGTGTACCGATATTCCCTTTCAACACAGACTCAAAAATATCGGAAGTACGCCAGGCACGCTTGAGGCTTTGCGAAGAAATACGCAAGCGTGCAGAGTCTCCGACCACGGCTGTTTTTGGGCGACCGGTGTCATCACGGTTCAGATTGGATGGTGGGTAGCTGGTCAGGATATGCAATTGAATATAACGGGACATGTTTTTTCCTTGATATTAATATGTTGTTCGCAAATAACTTCTGAGATTAAGCATTCTGTTTGACAGGCCAGCGGTAGTCATATGCCCACCGTTTTTTTGTGATGTCATTCCACCAGTAGATATCGTGAGCCAACTGATAAACATTCACCTGATTTTTGATCAGCGGAAGCGTACGGCGCAAACTGACGAATAAATCATCCACATCCATATCGTCAATTTTCAACAAGCCCCGGAAACGAAGTTCTGAAACCAAGGGTTTATCGCCAGCCAAGACTGACATCCTTACCGCAACGGCGTCCTGATCATCAGTTGTCACATGCGCCAATAAACTCGCAATAGCGGCTAATTTATCTTTTTCTGTGCTTGTCGATTCAGCAGGCCAGCGATGTGCAAGCATGTAACGATAAAAACGCTGATAAGCCGGACTCAGACTCACTTCATCTAATGTGGCACAACGACGCAGCATGGCACGGCTGGCACGGTCATCTTTCAGATCAACCCACCATTGATGCAACGTCTGCCCTAAATGACTCTCAGGACTGAAACTGATTTTTTCTTGCATAGTTAATACTCCTGCAAACACGATTCCGTTTGTAAACTGGTCAATAATTCAGCACCGATCAAACCAAAGCACGTCACCGTCATTCACATTCAATTGGTATAAACGGTGCTGTCTGACTTTCACTATCTGCTTACCTGTTACTTCTTTGTTTTTGGATTTTTTTTCACGCTGCCTGATTTGCCCTGCTTGCCTGGGTCTTCTGATTGATTCGCTATTGGAATCTGCAGAATTGTTTTGATCGCTTTACCAGATAAATTTCTTTCCAGACCTTTATAGGCTTCCGCAATTCGCCGCGGATTTTGTTGTGCGATGGCGCCTGCACCAACAATATCAACGTCAAATAAGTGCAAAGATTTTTTAGCTAACACGCTAAGCCACACCTCGCCAAAACTGATGAGGAAATGACTGTCGTCTTCATTGATACCATTTTCAGAATGTGCTTGCCGGATCAATTTTTCCAGATTGCGATAAAAATCTGGCTCAGTACCATCCCAAAAAGCTTTATCTACGAAACTTAAATCACCCCGTAAATCGCTGTCCCCAAACCAAGCCAGCTTGACCGCCTGTCGTAAGTAAAAAATAGCTTGCTCTGCTGATTCAATCAGGCGTTTGACAAAATCATGAAAATTCTTCTGGGTAGCGCGATCGCAATCAGTAAGCTGATATAAAGGAAACCGGGTTTCATACCAACAGCGCGGTTTCATGTTGTCCATATCGTAGCCAAACACCCATAAACGCAAGGCTCCTGTTTTATTCCGGCGCTGCCCTTCAACATAATTCACGATGCTTGCTGCCTGCACATTTTTTTTATTGTGCGAACTACCCATCACCCAGGACAACCAATGTTTATAGCTGAATCCATCGGGCTGCGGATGCACGGGCAACCAGCCTTCCTTTGTCTCGTAGTAGGGGGAAAATGGATGGCGCCATGGACCTTTGTAATTCAAGCCCTGCGGCCTGGTCAGATAACGATGTATCAATTGCGTCGATTCGCGCTTGCATATATCGCACTGTCCCGTCTGGACACTAGCAAAATCAAGGCGGATACGGCGAGGCATCGCCCAGAACACATGATGAGGATGGGTTTGCAGCGGCTGGGTCTCACCACCTGCGGCCTGAATTTTGGCAATATCAGCCAGCCATGGAAATGTGAAGTGGGCTGCTGTTTTCTGTGCATCGCCGCCCTGCTCCAGAAACAGGCGTTGCGGCTTTACGTTCAGCCACAGGTCGTGCCACAGGCTGCGCGAAGGCGTTGCCACCACCAGCGTGGTTAATGGGCCACCGCCACGTAAGCTGGTACGGTTTCCCGCACCACCTGCCGGGGCATTGGTTTGCAAGGTCATCAAGGCCGTTGCAGCACAATGCGGGCACATCGTTTTAAAGATGTCACGCTTAACAAAGTGATCGGTATTTTTATCAATCGTCGAGCCACCTGCGGCATCAATCAAGAGTGCGTCAATCGCACATTCTGTGCCCGCTGTCAGACTGTAATCCTGCATAAAGCGTGCGCTATCACCATCCAGGATAAAGGCATCAGCAAACGGAGCAAACCATTTTTGCAGCAACTCAGCCTTTGGCGGCGAATCGACATACTCTTCCCAATCTCCCTCAGTATTTACGGGCGAAGTTGTCTGCAGCAGGCCAACCATCATCTGTGCCAGCGCACCATTAAAATCAGGCCGGTTAGCAGCAAAGGCAAGGATATCGTCCTCAACTATCTGACAAGGTGCAATCCAGTCAATGCGGCCAGTCTTGCGGCGAACTGGCAGCCATTTTTCTGTCATTAATGAAATCATTCTTTACTCACCCCAAACATGTCTTGCTGTCGACCACCAACAGACTTTGATAAATTAATTTCACCTATACGACCTCTCCAAAAATTACCCCGACCACCCCGCTCATCAGCATGATCAAATTCATGCAACGCCAACTGCCTATCTTTACAACTAAGGACAGCGATAATTTTCAGTCCATCTAAGTCTGTACGATCAACCAGCTCCTCAAAAGCAGCAAGTGCTGCCTTTTCACTGGCAGTAATGGTTTTTGAGCAGATACGTTGATCTGGTTTTTGTAAGTAAATTTTGTACATAGCACTCTCCTGATTGAGCAGTAAATCATTTGATTTCCGTAACCAAGATCAAGATTAGCACATTTTTTTTAAGTATATAACCCTTTTGATTTTAAATTTTTTTCATTTTACAAATTGCCGCCTATATAATGTGACTTTTGAGTTCCCTAAAGTTTAGGGATGAGCCGTATATAACCCTGTTGAAAGTCCCATTCCCCATTCTCATGGGGATTAATCCGGTGCAGCGTTTTCTGCACCGGCTCCCTCCACTCTCAATCCAAAATTCTCGTCATACAACCAGGTCAGCAGCTCTGTTTTTTTTCCCGACTTTTCATTTGCAGCTGTCCATGCCTGCCCTTTCCAGACACCATCGGCTTGCTGCGACAAAGCTAATAAGCCACACCACTTCCCTTCACCCGGCAATGTTTTATGTAATCGGTCATAAGCAATGCGCGCAGCAGGTTCTGAAGGCGGGTCGATCCGCGCCAATATGCGTGTGGCCACCTTCACCATGCTGTATGTCCAGACGCCACTCGACCACGGCTCCAGATTGTTACCTGCCCATTTTGCCAACATGATCTCTGTCGTTTCTTCGCCAAGACGGGAAGGTGTTTTCGCTTCACTCCACCAATCCCCGATCTCTCCGCGCTGGTAACCTGCCGCTATTTTGAGGGTGTTTTGCTGAGCCAGACTGGCTTCGGACATATCCTGACCTTGCGCCTTCAAGGAACTCATCGTCAGTGACGTGGGCAATACGGTATCTTTCGAAAACACATGCTCGATCATCGTCCGTGCATCAGTTGGCATCGTAAAACAGCCTTTCTGCAACACCTGTGCACTGAGCCATAATTGCCCATGGTTTTTGTATACGTATTGGCCGGTTTTAAATACAGCGCCATACCAGTCTGCTTTGGGCTGCACTGTCCATGTGGGCGCAAATACCCATAAGCATGCGGCGGGGCGACCATCCTTTGCATCCTCCCCACTGATGCGCATGCCCTGCGCATCACGTACATGACGTTGCAAGCGCCCTGCTCTTTGAAGTACGCGGTCTATAGGCGCAAGATCGCTGATGAGGACATCGAAATCCACATCCAACGACTGTTCTGCGACCTGAGTTGCTATCATCAAACGACCTTGCCTGTCTTCAGGTGTGCTGTTACCACCAAAAGACTGCAATACCTGGGCTTCTTTATTCAGCCTGTCCTGTAAAGAAAAGCGAGCGTGAAATAAGGTGATTTTGTCTGACGGGACACTGACTGCAAACCGCTCGTAAGCTGCCATCGCATCTGCGACCGTATTGCGAATCCATCCTACACATTGCCCTTGTCTTAACGCAGCATCTACATGCGCATAAACTGTATCAATATCGGATTCGTAATGTACCTGTACTGTCCGGGAAACATTCGCCCGCGAGGAAAGCGCGGTTTCACTGAGCCTCGGCTGACCGTCATACCAACAAGTCGCTAATGGATAATCGATGGAGTTAATAAGCGGAATGTTTGTCTGATGACGACCTCTGGCATAAGCGCTGATCAAGCTCTGCTTCATGTCCGCAGGCAAAGTGGCGGAAAGCAAAATCACAGAACCATTCGTCCGAGCATGAAAATTCAGCAGTACTTCTAATGCGCCTTGCATATAGGCGTCGCATGCATGAACCTCGTCAATAATCAATACTTTGTTATACAAGCCGAGCAAACGCAAAGACTGGTGCTTGCTATGGAGAACAGCAAGCAATGCCTGATCAATCGTGCCAACACCTGCGGATGCAAGTAAAGCCCGCTTGGTATGATCTGCCAGCCATGCCGTACAACGGGCAGTCGCCGTTTCATCTGACTGAGCAGGATCATGCTCTGGTTCGTCGTCAGGTAGAATAGAAATGGCAAATTTATCGACCAGAGTTTTGAAGCCATGTGCCAGCGTTAAATTCGCATTTCCCTCAAAGAGCATCCTGTAGACATCCGCTATCCGATGATACATGGCGTTCGCTGTTGCCATCGTCGGCAATCCAATGAAAAAGCCCTCTGCCGCACCTTGCGCCATTAAGCGATAGGCCAGCATGACCGCCGCCTCTGTTTTGCCTGCACCCGTAACGTCTTCTAATAAATAAATTTGTGGCGACTGCTGGATATCTACCGTTGCTGCCCAGTGCTGCAACGGCGATGGCTCATCGATATATGAGAAAAAGTCCCTGATCTGTTTCCCCGGCATGACCGGCACAGGCAACACACCGGAATGTGCTAACGCGTCCTCCGCCCTCTCCTGTGCTTTAGACCAGTATGTTTCTACATCTTGCGCTTGCTGCTGGTAAGAAAAAAATTTCGTATTCGACCCCAGCCAATCAGCCAATACGGTAACACCAGCAAACCACCATGACAGCATTTGACTATTCGTTTCAAAATCAGCCCCTGTCTGAAGCGGAATTCTCCTGGATTCGTCGCTTAATAGTAAGCTTGCCATTGCCTGCACAAAGTGACCGGCAGCGTACTTATCACCCCTGAGAAAAAACGAATTAACCTGACCACGCACTTTCGGTGGCATACCATGATGCCCGGTGACTGCCTGCATCCAACTACGCAATCCTCTCTGAGTGCGCGATGAGTTATCGATGCCAATTTTGAGTAAAATGCCTTCCTCAACCAGATCATCATCCCATAACCAGAAACCCAATGAGTCATGCCGCTCCGTGTATGACTTGCCTGGATTAGAATGGCGCTGCTGTAAAGTCCAAATCAAGTCATCTCGTTGCGACTGAAACGCTTCACTGAATTTACCCAGATCATGCAATGCCAGCAGAAAACCTGCCCACTCTAAAAACGCGGACTCAGAACAGTTCAATAACTGACTACCCGCCTTGAGAAAATTTGGAGATTTTTTTAAATACGTTACGCCCACTGCGGAAACATCCAATGAGTGGAAAACCAACAAATGAAATTTGTCAGCGCTATCGCCTACAGGCTTAGCCTTTCCCCAATATTTGTAGTAATCCGTCGTGTCTGTCATTGAGCAAAAACAGTTAAATTATGTATTGGCTACCCAATCAATACCTACCAACTTCAGATAATTAGCGCGACCTTTTAATTGCATCAACATTAATTATAAAAATTATATTTGTCAATATGCAACTAAATATTGACCTATCGCATAAATATCTGCGGTCATTTTAATTTTTTGCGGTGTGCCAAAAGGAAATCCAAGAGGGTGTGCGGCGAGATTCCGTCGCTTGCAATATCTAGTTCTATTAGACGAAACAACGACATCGTTTTCGCAAAGAACCGTAGCAATATCAAATAGTCGTATCTAAAACCGTTAGCGAACGCAAAGTTACTATGAATGATTTATTGAATAAAGCGTTCATAAACAGCCGTAAAAAAACCGAAACAACGACAAATACCGCCAAGCGCTGATCTCGAGTGAAATGCGAATTACGTTCCACGTTTTTGTTGAAAATTCAATCTGGACGTTTATCGTTTCTACCAGGAAATCGAATTCCAGCAGCAACTTCCTGCGTTAGCCAAGCCAGAACGCAACGTTGCACATCACACCAGTTCATCACATAACATTTGAAGTTCGTTTTATTGTCTACATTTTAATATTATGGGAGAATGCCCGATTTCAAACTAAAAGGTTAAATAATGTCAAATGAATTGGATGAAGTAACTGGCCCAGTTGATGCAAATGGCCGCGATATCAATGTTATTAACAAGCAAATACCAGTTACTGTGGGTACTGGCTCGCTTCTTTTTGAGATTGCACTATGGACGGTCATTCCGGCTTTAGGAATCCTTTTCCTGCTCGCCGGGGTACTCCCAAAAGAAGAAGCAATAAAAATGATTGTTGGTGGTGTATTGCCAGGTGCGATTTTTCAGTTCATGAAAGTCAAAGCACTATCTTATTTGCGAGCCCTTCAGCAAAAGATCCAAGCAGATGCTTCTCAAATCGATAATTACCTAGAGCAACGTGTAGTTATCCTGGAAAACGTGGTTGGTCTGGTGAAAAAATCGATTGATCTCGACACAGATGTGATGAAAACAGTCACAGCTTATCGTAGCGGTCACAACCTAGGTTCAGACGCCCAGCGCAATGAGGCATCACAGCAACTTGATGGCATTTTTTCCCGTATCCATGTTGCGGTTGAGTCCTATCCTGACCTTAAGTCACAGGCGGTAATCGCCGATGCCATGCGCCAAAACAGCTACCTTCAAAAAGAAATTACCGCTGCCCGTACGCTTTATAACGATACGGTCGCTATGTGGAATCAAGATATTTTTGCTTGGCCAACAAAGCAAATCGTTGCTGCCCGCGCAGCTTATACAACACGAATCCCATTCACCGCATCCGCCGAGACCAAAGCCGCAGCAAGGAGTAAATTCTTTTGATCGAGGACGTCCACGAGCCACTTGAGCTCTATAAAACACACTTCAAAGAAGCTCACGCCAGAAACACATCTGAGTTGTTCGAGGATCTGGTGCGTCAATCAGGTGTTGACGAAAACGCCAACATTGTAACTGTTAAGCAACTTCGCGAACTTGAAACGGGAGTCTCAAGTGAAAGCTCGGCGAGCAAGTGGTGGGGGATTTTGCGGGTTTGCACTATCGCTGCACTCGCCTTTTCCTTGCTCTATGTCTATGCAAACAATTACTCATTGATGTGGATGATTGTGCCAGCGGGCCTATTTGGTGCTGCCATCTACAAACTCAACAAATTAATTGCCGACGTTAATGCACGCCTAAAAAATCTGGAACAGCAACGGGATGCAAAACGTGAAGAAGCATGGCAGCAGATGGCACCGCTTAATCGCCTCTACAAATGGGACATCTTGGCAAAACTATTGGAAAAAACCGTTCCGCGCATTAACCTCGATCCCTATTTCTCCAATGGGCGTTTGGATGAGCTTCGCAACAGCTTTGGCTGGAATGATCAATTCAATCAAGGGCGCTCCATCGTTTTTTCTCATAGTGGAGTGATTAATGGCAATCCATTTATACTTGCCCAAACGCTAGAGCATTCGATGGGGACAAAAACCTATCATGGATCGCGCCAGATCAGTTGGACTGAACGTCAACGGGATTCAAGCGGAAGATGGACTACCGTTACACGTCACCAAACCTTGAATGCTTCGGTCGAGAAGCCATTTCCTGAATATGGTCATCGCTCATTTATTATTTATGGTAATGAAGCTGCACCAGACCTTTCTTTCAGTCGACAACCATCTAACCTCTCGACCTTAGGTGACGGGTGGATCGCAAACTGGAAAAAAGACCGCGCTGTTAAAAAGCTCGAAAATAAATCTCGCAACATTGAAAATGGTGGTGGATTCACTGTCATGGCCAATCGCGAATTCGACGCGATGTTTGGAGCAACTGATCGCGATCATGAAGTTCAGTTCCGACTATTATTTACCCCGCTTGCACAGCAGGAAATGCATAAATTACTAAAAGACAAAGAAGTCGGCTACGGGGATGATTTCGAATTTGAAAAAAGACGCATGATTAATTTAGTTGAGCCAGCACATATGGTGTCGACTGATATTAGTGCGCAACCTGAAAAATTTTATAGCTACGAATTGGCTTATGCACGGAGATTTTTCAACGATTATCATAATCATTTTTTCAAATCGTTCTTCTTCGGCATCGCACCTTTGTTGGCAATTCCGCTCTACCAACAACATCGCTCCCACAACGATATCTACAAAGGTGTCAATTCGAGTCATTCGTGTTTTTGGGAGCATGAAACTATCGCTAATCACTTTGGTGAAGCAGTATTTCAACACCCTGAATGCATTACAAGAAGCTTGTTAAAAACACGTTCTAAAGTTGAAGCAGATAACACGCAAACAGTTCAGGTTACAGCCTCCGGTTTTAAAGGAATTAATAGGACAGCTGTGGTCTCAGTGTACGGTGGAGATGGTCACTATCATGATGTTCGGGTTAACTGGGTCGAATATATCCCAGTTAAACATCAATCTCATATCATTGTTCGTGAAAAACAAAATTTTCCTGCAGAGGGAGAAGTAAAGCAGTCAGAGATTGATGATGGATCATGGCAAACCGCATTTAAGCAACGCGGAGTAGACCTTAGCAAAGCAGTTCTACGTCGCTCTGTGGTCTCCGCAGTCCTTCCTCAAGTCTGACAGCACGGACAAATTAGCGTAAAACTGCATTGATATTTTTAATTCTGAATGGTGAATATTGCACCTTCACCATTCAGAGTCGATCACTTTCAAATCAGCACGCAAAAAATATTGATGTCTGTCGGAATATGAAAATTAACCGCAGATGCTATATATACTGCTCCGACAGCATGCGATGGTATCGCCGTTGTTCTTTGACTCCACATAGACACAAGCAATACCTTTTCAACAACGATCAACCGTTAGGTTATTGAAAAGCTCAGTGCAATTTTATTGTCTAGGCTCACCTCTTTGATTAACATATATGGTTGCACCTGGCGCATGGCGTGTTTGCATATGGTGCTCATAACCACGAAAATTGTAGGTGACGTCCCATAAGTCGGGCTCTTGATTTGGCAGCGTCTGACAACGGCGTACGTCTTTTGAATAGCTGTCTCCAGATTTACCACCAAGGTTTGAACCAATAACCGCACCGGCCACTGCCCCACCTGCAGTGGCGATATCACGACCAGTTCCACCGCCGATCTGATGACCAAGCACACCGCCGAGGATGCTTCCAACGATTGCTGCACCGATATTGTTTTGGGAAGCATCATTAACCTGCTGACGCTCGATCCAGCATCGCTGTTCCGCATCACCATAAACGGCACGTACTGAGGTAACTTGTGCCTGAAAGATATCTTCATTCGGACGACGGCGATATTCATATGCCGGTTCTGTTTGTTGCGGCGCTTCATTGTCGTAGTGACCGCGAGGATTGACTGGCCTTACTGAAGAGACCCGGTCATTCATCCCCATGGATCTCAGCGATGAATAATTACCCTTTTGGAGAATCATGCATTTGCCGCCAAAACCTGCGTCGTCGCATACTTCCCACCGGCCTTTCTCAACAATGATCGAAGAGGCTTTATCATTGAAACCATATCGTTTCAGATCACCAACTTCGCGTGAAACTGAAAAGGTGCGTCCGCGCCATCCATCATCTTCGTAAAGTGTAATCTGCGCCATAGCATGAGCTGACAATGACATGGTAGCCACCGCAATGACCAATTTGAAAAGTAGGTTCATCGCCTTCTCCAAAGTATATTTATTAATGACAAAACAAATCTTGGGGCCTAAAACTATTACGTAATGCTGCCAGACGTTCAGGGAGTCGTTTGTCGTCATTTAAGTTGTGCACCACCTCAACGACGATACGTATCCAGGACTGAAAACATCGCTGCGCAGTACTCTTGATACCCAGATTTCAGCTGCTGCACTGCGATTTATTACTTCTATGCGATTATTGCCCGTATTTTTTTTTGGCAGAATCTATGCAAGTATTTTTACTTACGCCAGATAGTTCATCGCACTTCTCAAGCGCAACTTTGTAATTAGCTGTTTGTTTGTCGTCGCGTGCGTCGGTGCGGGCATCCATTACTTTTTTGTCGGCAGTCGCATCAGCTTTTGCAGCAGCCATGGTCGCCTTAGCCTGCTTTATGCACACGTCTTTTTGATTTCCGCCTTGGTTTTCGCATTTAGCTTTATCTACATCGTAGTTAGCATTTGCAATATCCTTGCGGGCGCTACTTCGTGCGCTAACAGTGCCTTTAAACTGCGCATGAGCATCGGCCTCGACTTTAATGCGCGCAGCCTTTGCTTCAGCAACACAAATATCTTTTGAATTACCCGCCATTCCATCGCAACGGGCACTTGCAATTTTAAAGTCAGCAGCGGCACTATTCTTGGCGGCGTCATAGGTTGTTTGGGCGTCGGCCGTTGCCGCGACTGCAGGCATAACAAAGGCAACTGAGGCCCCTATCAATAACATTTTGATTGCGCTTTTCATTTCAAATCCTTTAATGATGAGGAGTAGCATTTTTTAATCTAATTCGAACCGTCGGCAAAACGCGTCTTGTAATTCGAACCCCACGCAATCACTTATATATTTAGCGCGGCATTACTTCTGTTCGGCAATGCACATATTCAATTTCACATACTTCTTCAAAAAATAGATTTTTATTTGAGGCAAAAATATTTCATTTTGACCTCAATGGAGGTGAATAGGCTTGATAGCTCTCTGGTGAGAGGGCATAGATATGTCAGCGATCTTAATTATGCTATTGGCGTTACTTAGAGGCATTGGTTATTCACTAAGCTAGTGGATAACCAATTACTTGGAAAAATGACGTGCTGAACTTAGGTTCAATTGATGATTAAATAACTGTTGTGCACGACTTCGCACCCTGAAATACGGGCACAGTTGGACCTTGATTTTGAATCTTATTTTCGAAAGCTAACAATCCGTAACCAACCATGACTGAACAAGAGCATCTGATCACATCGGCACTAAGAAGACTCTCAAAAGAATTGCTTAGTCACAAAAGCCCATATCTTAGCCGACGCGCCCGAGCCTCTCGGATCACTGTATAAATTAGCGAGAATGACATTCTCTTTACAGACAACCGACAACCGTCATGTCTCGCCAAAAATTTATCAATGAGTTGCAGCTCCGTCGTAATACGTATGAATAGTATCCGTCCATGATTTGTCGGCCATGTCGGGCCAGTCATCCGAGTTGAAACCCGGTGCGTTGGCAAAGCGCTGTTTCTCAACGTCAAGCACAAAACGTTTATTTACGGTATCAAGCTTCAGTGCACTCCACGGCACAGCAAACAGCTTTTCGCCGATGGTAAAGACGCCACCAATCGAAAGAACTGCATAAGCGACTGTGCCAGAATACATGTCCAGCATGAATTCTTTGATATCGCCCAAGTGTTCGCCCTTCGTGTTATAGACATCTTCTCCACTCAGCGTATTCGCCCCCATCAATTCAGGGCCAGGGCCTTTGTGTCCACGGTCTTTATACATTCCGTAGGTATCGCGTGCTTCGTATGTCATGTTAATTCTCCCTTTGGTGTGAATGAGGGCTGAGAATGCACTACTAGTTAAAGACAGACTGTTCGGTCACACACATTTAAGATTTATTGGCGTTCGTACAATTAATTTCAAGGCATATTTTGGCAGTCCTGATTTTGGCATTGCAATCTGATTAGTGCTCCTGTTGTTTGGGCGGCCTGCTGAGGAATCCTGCTGAGGAAAGAGTGCCTGCTGCAGAATTGATTCATCTGCACTGATTCTTGCTGTTTTTGTTATTGATACTATTTTTTCACAACAAGCAAAAGCGAAAGGCTGTTTAAATCACGAGCAACGTGAACATGCGCCTAAAGGGAGGAGAGGAAAACAGTTCAGCCCTGGGACACACACGGGAAAGTGAACATTACCTCGCGTCCGACGTTAATCAAACGTATTGCAGTGACACCTTGATCGGCATCAGCTGCATGGCAAATCCTCACAGATCCTCGACTCAGTTTTGCCGAATGTAAATCCAAGAGCTTTCGGAGCTAACTTTCCTGCGCCAGCTTGGAACCATGTCTTTAGACGTAGGTACGCAAAACTGCACCCCCCATTTCTATGCGCACCATCTGCGCACCTTGGTTTTGCGTACCTTGCAGCGCCAGCAGCTGATGGGCTTACCAGGGTAAATAGGTCGACTCAAACACGCTGTTGTACTTGATCAGAAAAATGGCCCTCAACGTTATGAGGGCCATTTTTGCTTGCTGTGTTATGGGACTTATGCCGCCACAAAATCGGACTTTAAAGACTTCACCTTCTTCGTCATGACGCCAACGAAGGATTTGGCTTTGTGTCGCTTTGCACGTTTTCGCAGTTGATTGGCAAGTACTGACCGGAGTTTATCGGTGTTCTTAGCGAATATTTCAGAGAGCAACTGGCGTAAGCGGAGTTCGGTCAGTACAGCGGGTTCTGCGCGTATGTATTCAATCAACTCATTCGCAAATTCCAGATCGCGTTTTTTGTCATTCCCGGTTTTAGGTGTTTCGTTGACCAGGTTGTACTTCTTCCCAACCACTTCTACACAATTGCGGCGCAAGGCTTTTAAGGTGTTGGCATTCCCCATGATTTCACTACCGCGAAAATGCCCGTCTTTGATCGGCAGCAAAATCACGTGCACATGCGGGGCTGACTCATCCAAGTGCGCGACAGCGCAGGTGACGGGAATGCCTGATCCTTGCTTGGCCGCCACTGCGGAACAGGCAGCGCTTCAGGCTCAAGCAAACCAGCGCGTACAGGATTGGAGCCGTTCTTTCCATCACCAGCTTCGGCATTCCGTTTTTTCAGTAGCAGCTTAATAAACCCTAACAGTGCATAGGGGTTGACGCTATTTGATGGGCCGCTCACCTGCCCGCATTTGGGACTTCGTTGCCTCCTGCACCAGCGCGAAACTGCAAGTCCACAGTGCCGCAGGACAGGCGACAAATGGTCGCGAACGACAGCCTTTTGACGCTGCAAACCCAGCCATGCTGGCGCTGGAAACGAAGATAAGGAATTAAACGCTGGTAAATCTCCAGAAAGCAAAAAGGCCAATCTGTTGATTGGCCTAAGTCCTTGATTTTATTGGTCGGGGCGAGAGGATTCGAACCTCCGACCCCATGCACCCCATGCATGTACGCTACCAGGCTGCGCTACGCCCCGACTCGAGGCACAGATTATAGTAGATGATAAGCATTTTTGCCATGTATCCGGATAAAAATACCGGCAATCATTTTGCTGCCAGCGCGGCCCCTGACTTGATCTTACTCTATGTCGCTGACCACATAGCAACAGTAGCCTTAGGCTGCGCACTTTTTGTGATTTGCAGACACACCCTCAACTGCATTACTGATAAAAGTGCAAATGGCTGCATGCCCGGGGCCATGAATTGTTACGCAAGCAGGTGACTACGCAATCATTGCAGGCCTGGGGGCTGAACCTGCTATTTTCATCGTTTTTTGTTTTGTCAGTCTGGCTTGACTGGCAGCACGAATGACTTGAAATGCACCAACCAGCGCGGTCAGTTTTTCAGCTTGTTCGCGCATAGAAGCCGATGCATACGCAGCCTCCTCGACCAAGGCAGCATTCTGCTGAGTACCCTGGTCGATTCTGGCCATGGCAACGTTAATCTGCGTAATGCCCTGATTCTGTTCGCTGCTGGCGGCAGTAATTTCATTGACTACATCCACCACATTTTGCACACTGGACACGACCACATCCATGGTGCTGCCAGCACGCTTGACCAGTTCACTGCCTAGCCGGACTTTTTCATTTGAGTCATTGATCAAAGCCTTGATTTCTTTCGCCGAAATCGCACTGCGCTGCGCCAATTGCCGCACCTCACTCGCCACTACGGCAAAGCCACGCCCCTGCTCGCCAGCACGTGCTGCCTCCACTGCCGCATTCAGCGCCAGAATATTGGTCTGAAAAGCGATGCCGTCAATCACAGCGATAATATCCACGATTTTTACAGTCGCCTGGGTGATGGCATCCATATTTTCCATCACGTCGGCTACCATATTGCCACCTTGCGAGGCAACACTCTTTGCCTGATGCGCAAGCTGATTGGCCTGCTCTGCATGATTCACGTTTTGTTTGACGGTACTGGTCAGCTCCTCAAGTGAAGCTGCGGTTTCTTCGAGCGAGCTGGCCTGCTGCTCCGTCCTGACTGATAAATCATTATTGCCTACTGCGATTTGATCCGCCGCTGTCGAGATCGACTCTGTGCTGTCCCGGACTTCATTGACGATCAAAGCAAGGCTGTCGCGCATGGCTTTGATTGCATATAACAGACTGCGGCTGTCACCGTCCTGCAGATCAATTGCAGCGGTCAGATCCCCTTGCGCAATGAATTGCGTCACCGTTTTGGCATACGCTGGTTCACAACCAATTTCACCCATTAGCGAACGCCGGATACCGATCGCAATTGCGAGACCGAGTACAACTGCCACGCCACTACCGACGGACATCATCCATACGACTTCCTGATACTCGCTATCCGCAGCATGTTCGTCATCGAGACTTTTTTTACGCTGCAATTCAATAAAATCATGAATCGCCTGTTGCCAGGCGGCGGTGGCCGGAATCGCCTGTGTCATCAATAAACTCACCGCTTCTTCTTTACGTCCAGACATGCCCAATTCCAGGAATTGCAGATTGAGTTTACCTGCGACTTCGGTATCACGCATGATCTCTGACACAAATGCTTTACCTTTGGCATCGAGCGGCATTTTTGCCAGCTCCGCCAGCGCCTTGTCGTAACTCAGATTGGCAGCGGAGACTTTCTTTTTCTGCTCCAGCATCTCATTCATATCTGACAGCAAAGCGATAGTGCGTACTACGCGCGCCGTCACGTGCACGGCATCGCTCATATCCTCAAGTAAGGCCATCTTACGCACATTGACATCAACCACATGGTGCAAAGAATTGTTATTGACTTTGATACCATACAAGCCAAACCCCGCGACCAGGCCAAGAAAAAGCAGAATAACGCCGAAGCCTATAATCAGGCGGGTATTGAGACGCAATTGAGAGAACTTCATCATGACCTCCAAGCCTAGGCAAAGCAGCAATGAACGGATACCAATATGGTCGGGCTAAATGAAAAGCGATAGCATGCAAGCGCCCTAACATTTCCATGTGGAAATTTCTTTGATTATATTGAGCATTCTCTGTGTTTTCTGTTAATCATTGTTGCTTCAAAATTCCTAAGTCCGAATGCAGGCAATGCCGCCTTTGTAATTTTGTAAGCCTCGATTCAGACAGCGGGCTTATGATAGATGCATCAATGCGAAGGATGACCCAATGCTACCCGCCTACATTACGCATCACGACTGCCTCCTGCACGATATGGGAGAGCAGCATCCGGAATCCCCGGCCCGCCTGGGTGCAATCAATGATCAGTTACTGATGCATGGACTGCTCGATTACATGCATGCGTTTGATCCGCCGCTGGTCACACAGCAGCAACTGGCACAAGCGCACACTGAGGCTTATCTGGAGAATTTTGCTCAAACCGGAGCGAATGTACCGGAAGATGGCTATGTGCAGATCGATCCCGACACCCGCATCAATGCTTACTCTTACCGGGCTGCGCAAAGAGCGGCGGGGGCTGCGGTGATGGCGGCGGAGCTGGTCGCGAGCGGTAAAGCGCCGGTCGCGTTCTGTAATATCCGCCCGCCCGGCCACCATGCGGAACGCGCAGCGGCTGGCGGCTTCTGCTTTTTCAATAATGTCGCGGTGGCGATCCTGCATGCGCTGGACACGCAAGGCATTAGCCGGGTGGCGTTGATAGACTTTGATGTACATCACGGCAATGGCAGTGAAGATATTCTGGCGGGTGATCAGCGTGTTTTAATGTGCTCCAGCTTTGAAAAAGATATCTATCCATTTTGTGGTGATATTCCCAAAGCGACTAATATGATTAATGTCGGCCTGCCCTCACGCTCAGGCGGCAAGCTGTTCCGCGAGATGGTGGCGGCACACTGGCTGCCTGCGCTGGACGCGTTTGCACCGGAGATGATTTTTATCTCAGCCGGATTCGATGCACATCGTGAAGATGACATGGGTAATCTGGGGCTGGTGGAGGCCGACTTTGCCTGGGTCACTAAAGAAATCGTGGCAGTCGCCAATAAACATGCACGTGGCCGCATCGTGTCCTGCCTGGAAGGCGGCTATGAACTGTCGCCGCTGGGACGCAGTGTCGCCGCGCATGTACGGGTATTGATCGGCGCCGATTGAACTGCTGCGCCACACCACTTTACAAAGACGATTATGGACAAACACTACCTGTCATCCTTATTTTCTCCACAATCCATTGTGGTCTTTGCCGGACCACAGGAGTCGTCAGAACAGCCGCCTGAACAAGCCCTTGAACAACCCGGCAGCCTCGCCAGAGTATTGGTTGCGGACCTGCAGGCAAGTGGCTTTCAAGGGCCGGTCAGCTATCTGGACATCGGCATGACAGGTACACTGGGTGACCTGGCAGCCTCACGCGCCGATCTGGCATTAATCGCACTGCCGAATGCGCAATTAGCCGACGCACTCGAAGTGGTGGGACGCATACAATGCCGGGCCGCGGTTATCCTCTCCAATGGTGTCGACAGCCAGCTCGCGGCGCATTTGTACCAAATCGCACGTCAGCACAATATTCATTTACTGGGCCCGAATTGCATGGGATTCCAGCGACCTAAAAATCAGCTCAATGCCAGCGTGCTGGGCAAACTGGCGCGACCAGGCAGCATTGCAGTCGTGTCGCAATCGGGTGCCCTGGCCAGCTCTATACTGGACTGGGCAGCAAAAAGCGGTATCGGCTTTTCTGCTGTGGTATCGCTGGGTGCGAATACCGTGGTGGACATTGCCCAGGTACTGGATTTCCTGGCCGAAGACCGTCATACCCAGAGTATCGTGGTATATCTGGAAGGCATACGCCATGCGCGGCGCTTCATGAGTTCGCTGCGCGCTGCGGCCAATGCTAAACCTGTCATCGTACTCAAAGCTGGCCGTCAGCCGGATGGCTCGAAAGCGGCTTTAACCCATTCGGGTGCCATCGTCGGCAGCGATGCGATTTTCGATGCTGCCCTGCAGCGCGCCGGCGCGGTACGGGTGCGCTCTATGGTGCAGATGTTTGCTGCCATCAAATGCCTGTCGGCGCGCTATCTGCCTGTGGGACGGCGACTGGCAATCATCTCGAATGGCGGCGGACCTGCAGTGCTGGCAGCCGATGTGCTGAATGAACTGGGCCTGCAACTCGCCACCCTCACCTCATCCGATGCGGAGCAGCTGAAGGCACGCTTATCGCCGCTGGCCTGTGTACGCGACATACTGGATCTGGGCCAGGATGCCGATGCCAGCCATTTCCGCGCTGCGATTCAGGCTTGCGCCCATAGCCAGCAAGTCGATGGCATGCTGGTAATCCTGTCACCTACGCCCGGCATCGACACCGGTACCATTGCGCAGGCGCTGGCTGATGAACAGCCGAATGTGGGCAAAACCATGATCAGTTGCTGGATGGGCGATGAACAGGTCGCTGACGCACGCAAGATACTGTACCGTGCAGCGATACCGAGCTTCCGCACACCGGAAGCGGCAGTCGATGCCTTCCATCATATTTCTCTGTTCCACCAGAACCAGCAATTGCTGCGCCAGGTGCCCTCACCTTTATCACAGCTGGCCAAGCCAGACATAGAAGGGGCGCGCATCCTGATTGAAAGTGTGCTGGCCGAGCGCCGAAAAATTTTGACCGAAATGGAATCCAAGGCCTTGCTGGCGGCGTTTCATATCCCAGTCACCAAAACTATCCTGGCACGCTCTGCCACTGAGGCCATGCTGGTGGCGAATCAGCTGGGCTATCCGGTCGCACTCAAAATCGATTCGCCCGACATTCCGCACAAGTCCGATGTACAAGGGGTGGCGCTGAATATCGTCAATGCCGCGGCGGTACGCGATACCTGGCAGGATATGCAGACCCGCGTCAGCCGGCTGTGTCCGGATGCGAATATCCATGGGGTTACGGTACAGAATATGTCGGGCAAACCGGATGGACGCGAGTTATTCATCGGCGTATCGACCGATGAATTATTTGGTCCTGTGATTTCCTTCGGTGTGGGTGGCGTCATGATAGAACTGCTGACCGACCGTAGCCTGGAACTGCCGCCGCTGAATCAATTCCTGGCTCACAGACTGATAGAAAGAGTCAGGTCGTCCAGTATTTTGCAAGCCTGGCGCGGCGCGCCCGCCGTCGACCGGGAAGCACTGGAACAAATCCTGTTGCGTGTCTCGGAAATGGTATGCGCCTTGCCGCAACTGCGCGAAATGGATATCAACCCGGTCATCGTCGATGAGGACGGTGCGGTGGTGGTGGATGCACGTATCGTGATCGACAATGTGGCGCTCAAGCCCGGTAACTATGAGCATCTGGCGATTTCGCCCTACCCGTCCGACTCGGAAATGGAATTCCCTCTGCGCGATGGCAGCCGCTACATTGTGCGTCCCCTACATCCGCATGATGCCGATATGCTGCAAACCCTGGTGCGCGGGCTGTCAGATGAAAGCCGCTATTTCCGCTTTGTGTCTTCGATTAAGGAATTGTCTGACCGCATGCTGGCCAAATTTACCCTGATCGACTATGACAGGGAAATGGCGCTGGTGGCAATCTATCCGGAACGCACCGCCCTGCCCGATGGCGGCTTTGCTGAGACGGAAAAAATCATCGGTGTATCGCGCTATGTGACCAATCCCGATAAGAGCAGCTGTGAATTTTCTTTGCTGATCGCCGATGAATTCAGCGGTCAGGGTCTGGGCTCGCGCATGATGCTGTCCATCATAGAAGTGGCACGCAAGCGCGGCCTGAGCCAGATAGAAGGTTTGGTGCTGACTAAAAACGCATCCATGCTCAAGCTGATGCGCAGTCTGGATTTCCGGATACAGGCTTATGAAGATGATCCTGATTTCCGGCTGTGCGTGAAATCCTTATAAACTGCTGACGCTGTGATGCTGACAACCATCACAGCGTCAGGTTCAGCGTCAGGGTCGGCAATGAGAACTCAGCGCGACTTACGTCCACGCTGATACATATGGATAAATGACTCGTAAAAATCGGCACCGCTGCGTTCGTAACCTTCTTCGGTAAAATGGATCAGATCCTGTCCCGCCAGCGGCGGTGTGGCGGCCGCGTAGCGCTGTATCGAGCAGGCACCGCCCATGGCTTTTTCCCAGTCCCAGTACAACAGTTTTTCCTCGATCGCGATTTGCTTTTGTATAGTTTGCACATTCCTTAAGGCTGCAGGGATTTTATAACGGCAGCCGACTTGCTCGCCGGGGCCAGTTTTTCTGGCTGAATTCGGTGCACCGATCAGCAATATCGCGGCTTGCGGCGCAGCGGCACGCAGATTACGTACCGAAGTTTGCAGGTCGCTGTAATAGGCATCAAAGTCAGGTTTGGCATCAAAGGCTTCGTTAGTCCCATACGATAAAATCAGCAAATCGGGCTTACGCCAGCGCAGTTGATCACGCAGGGCTTCCGGTTGCCAGCGCAGGATCACACGCTGCATCGCACCGACGACACCCAGTGCATCCACCGTCACACCGGGAGCCAGCGTATCAATCACGATGCCGCCCAGCTCCGCCGGTGCTTCATCGGCACGCAGAAAAAAACTGTTCTGCTCATTACCGGCACCATATACATAACTGACTTGCCAATCCTGCGACAGCGGCGCGGCCAGTTCACGCTGTTCGCCATCTGGCATGACGATGCGCCAGCCACCCGCCGTAGCGTCACTGCTGCGGCGCGACCAGACACTGACGCGCAGCGGCCCATTGACCGGGAACTTGGGCTGGATCTCCATGTAAGCACCAGGGTCAGGCAGATTGGCGACGCCGCCTACCGGGAAATTCTCAGGATTGGCGCGCGCGATACGGGTTTTCCAGTTACCGGCCATTTTCATCAAGACCTGGGCTGAGCGTTGATTCTTGACGTAACCCGGCGTGATCCAGCCTATGCCGGCATTGCCAAAACGTTGCTGCATGCGGTCGCGAAACGCATGCGTGAAGTAATCGCCACCGGTATGCGAATCACCAAACTGCATAATCCTGAGCACATCCTTGCTTTCACCACGCTCCAGCGCTGCCAGTTGCCGCCAGACGCGATAGATGTTCGGATCGCCATAATCCACCACCTGCGCCAGCCCTGCCGCCTGACTCAGTGGGGGCAGTAGCAGGCACAGCACAGTTAAACAGCTTAGTGTGGATTTACGCATCAGTATCAATCAGTAGTTCAGGAAGAAGTGGTGGACGTCGCGGAGGTGGTGACCGGCGACGAGAGCTCGCGACGCTCTTTGCGGCGTGGATGAACAAGCGGATTGGAGACCGGATTTGCGACTGGATGTGCAGCCGGACTCAGGTTCTGCGCTGCACTGTCATTCTGTGCCTGTTCGGTGGCGGCGGGCTGTGGCAATACGAACTGGCGCATCACCAGTTGGGTAAGCAGTTTATGGCCATCGCGCGTGAAATGCACGCCATCGCCACTACGCACCACGATTTGCTCACCACTTTTACCGGTAATGGTGCGCTGATATTCATCGGCTTTATCGCTCAGGATTTCACGTGTGGACAGATAGCGCGAAGTACCGTCTTTCATCGCACCCGCATACAATTGATTCAGTACCGGTACGCCTTTCTGGATATTGTCCTTGCCCATATTCGGCGCGCCCAGCCAGATCACCCGTACATGCTGGGAATGCGCAAAGTTCAGGATACCAGCCACCCGCTCTGCGTATAAACGACGCCAGGTCTCGCTGCCGAAAGGCTCATATTTACCGCCCAATACCATGTCCCAGGTATCATTGGCTCCCATGAAGATCACCAGAATACTGATTTTTTCTTTTGGGATCAGCTCACGGATGCGACCCGGCCAGTCATAATAATTCGGATACGTCAGTCCTGTGCTTTGCTTACTCACGTCCAGCGCTTTGACCTGCACATTCTGCAAAGCGCGTGCCAGATGCGGCGCAACCCCTTGCATCATGGAGTCACCGACCAGCAATACGCGATCCGTCTTGGATAACACGATGCGGCCGTCTTCCGCCAGACGGGCAAACTGGGTCACAGCGGGCAGCTCTTCGCTATCGCCGCTGTCGGCCTGCGCCGACGTCGCCGATGCGGTATGTGACGCAGATACAGGTGCAGCTTCCGGATTGATGTTCGCAGCGCTGGCCGTCGCATCCGCGCCAGTTGTGCCATTTTCCTTTCTGCGCACCGCAGCGTCCGTTTGCACTGTACTCAAGGTACCTAATTGCTGTGCATGCGCCTTGAGCGACAGGCCAGCCTGTGCCGAGCTCTTGATGACCGGCTCAGACACTTGTGCGAGATCCTGATCCGAAAGAGCAGCTTTACCGTACAACAGCACATTCGCCGCCAGCACCATACGCTGCTGTAATTCCGCCGTACCGGATAGACGGCTTTGCAGTGCAGATTCCAGCTGTGCGCTGAGTACTGGTCCATGGCGCCACCAGGCATGTGGAATCGCAGTCGACAAACCCAGTTCCGCATGGCGGGTTTGCTGCCAATACAGGTCCAGCGCATCCTGACGCAACCAGGCTATCAGCGCCAGGCTGCAACCTAATAAACTCAATACCCGCAGCGCAGTTGTTGGCTGTGGTTTATGGTCGGGATGGTCACCAAAATACATATTCATTCTGTTCAGTACGAATAATACAAAAATGCAGGAACCCCGGATGGGCCCAGATAATTGATGAGTAAAACGGTCAGTGTAATCAGCAGCACTTGCAGCGGCAGCGGTGTTTTTTCCAGCCAGCGCACCGCCTGCCCCTGCCAGCGTTCATACCCCAGTGCTCCCGCAAAGAATACGCCTAGCAATAAGAAACCGGCCATCACATTCATTTGCAGCGGGCCATCGGCACGTGTCAGTCCAGCCAGATAGTGCAGCGCCTCCTGCCAGTTCTCAGCACGGAAAAACACCCAGGCCAGACAGACAAAGTGAAAGCTGAACACGGCACCAAGCATACCCTGTACCCGCTTGCCGGTAATACGTTCAAAACCATTTTGCAGCACCATGCCCAATCCGTGCAAAGCACCCCAGATCAGGTATTTGAGGCTGGCGCCATGCCACAGACCGCTAATCAGCATAGCGTTGAAAATCGTCATCTGGGTCAACCACCAGCCACCACGGTTACCACCCATAGGGATATACACATAATCACGTATCCAGGTCGACAGCGAGATATGCCAGCGCCGCCAGAACTCACGCAGACTGGTCGCCAGATAAGGTTGGTTAAAGTTGTCTGCCAGACGATAACCGAGCAGTAAAGCCAGCGCGATCACCAAATCGGAATAGCCGCTGAAGTCAAAATAAATCTGTATCGCAAATGCATACATACCGGCCAGCAGTTCCAGTCCCTGATAGGCATCCGGATTCGCAAACAGTGGCTTGACCCAGGCATCCGCCAGCCAGCTGGCCAGCCAGACTTTCTTGATCATTGCACTCAGTAGCAGACAAATCGCCAACGCCGGGCGCTGGATTTCGCGCTGTTCACGGACTTCGAGTTGACTTAATAAACCGGAGGGGCGGCAAATCGGCCCCGCAAACAAGGTAGGGAAAAAGGCCAGATACAGGCTGCCATCCAGCCAGGATGCGGGCTCACGCTCGCCGCGTGCCAGGGCAACCAGATAGGCGATCGACTGAAAAGTGTAGAACGAAATCCCGACCGGCAAAATGATATCGAGCGCCGGGATCGCCCATTGCCAGTGAAAAAATTCCACGAGGCCTTGCATGCCTTCGCGGAAAAAGTCGAAATACTTAAACACCGCCAGATTCGCCACTGACAGCGTGATTGCGATCGCTGGCAAACTACGTCTGAGCGTGGGCCGCCATACAAGCATCTGACTGGTCAGGCTGACAAAGGAAGAATAGACCGCAAGCACAGCGGCAAAACGCCAGTCTATCGAGGCATAGATGCCATAGCTGGCCGCCAGCAAAGTAAGCTTCTGTGCGACCGGCCATTTCACCAAAGACCAGTACAACACCAGAAACAGAAAAAAAACGAGCGCAAACTCAGGAGACAAATAACTCATACATGAACAACAAAATTGAGGATAGCGCTGACAACAAGCCGTAAGCAGTCAATGAATCATGCAGTTAAAGCCACGATGATCCCGATCAGCCGCAGCAAGCAGCATGGTCGGCAATTGCCTGGCTCATAGCTGAATCTCATCAGGAAAATAACGCTGCTTGCCGAGGCAAGCAGATTAGCATTTCCAATTTACATTATTCTAACATTGACTGGCATGTATGGTCAGTAAGCTTGTTGTCTGTCTACGCCTTTAGGCAACAAGCCCTGCTCGCGGTAACGCTTTACGTTGCCCGCAACGATATGCGCAGCGCTTTCTTTATCGGTCGGGGCTGAACAATGTGGCAGCACGGTCACGGCAGGATGTGTCCACTGCCAGCTGTCCGGTGGCAGCGGCTCAACCGCAAACACATCCAGCACCGCATGCTGTAAGTGCGCAGCATCCAGCGCTGCGCGCAAGTCCGGTTCGACCACGATGGGGCCACGCGCAAAGTTGATCAGACTGGCACCAGCGGGCAGCATAGCCAGGCGCTGCGCATTGATCAGGCCGGTGGTTGCTGCGGTGAGTGGCAGCAGGCATACCAGGATGTCGGTCTGCGCCAGCATCGCTGCCAGACCGGCTTCGCCACTATAACAATCGACGCCATCTAAGTGCTTCTGCGTACGGCTCCAGCCCAGCACAGGAAAACCCGCCTGCTGCAAACTGCGCGCAGCAGCTTCACCCAGCGCGCCCAGTCCCAGCAAACCTATCCTGCGCTGCGCAGCACGGCGATAAGGCAGAGGCTGCCAGCATTGTTCTTTTTGCTGCTGCAAATAACGCGGCATATCGCGATGCAAATACAGCACCCAGGCCAGCACCGCCTCTGCCATGGTGGCCGCCAGACGCGGATCGACCAGGCGCACAATATGGACCTGACTGTGCTGCATTTCAGCTAACAGGCGCTCTACCCCGGCCCACACTGAATGCAGCCAGACCAGATTCGGACAGGCGGCTAACTCAGCCGGATCAGGATTAGCGACAATCGCGACTGTCACGGCAGCTTGATCAGCCGGACTCAAAGCCGAAAATGGCACAATGCGCTCATCGGGCATGGCTGCCTGCAAAGCCGCCACCCAGGCATCGGTCGCGGCATAGCCAGGAGCCGCCAAAAAAGGAAGCGGAGGACGCAAGTCAGCAAGGGCATTGGGGGATGTAGCAGAATTCGGCATGATCAATCAATCGGGACGTCGGAAAAGCGCATAGCATAGAACTTTCCGCATAAAATTGCAGGTTTTTCAGCCTGCAATGATACCCATGTCCAAACCACGCACACCTGACTCCAGACCCGCCGACTGGATGGCCTGGTTCGATGGCTCTTGCAAGCCCAATCCGGGTGCCTGCCAGATCGCCTGTATTTTGCAGGGACCGGACGGACAGCGGATAGAGCACACGCAGACCGCTGGCCACGGTGACAGCAGTGATGCCGAATACCAGGCGCTGATCCATTGCCTGCAGCTCGCCCTGCGCCATGTCGCACCCGGCCAGTCGCTGCGCATTCATGGTGACAGCCAGGTGGTAATCGACGATGTGCTGGCGCGTTATGGCAAAACGTCAGCCCTGCTAGCGCATTACCGCGAGCACTGCCTGCAATTGCTGAATCAGTTAGCGAATAGTCAGTCGGCCTGTCACTTGCAATGGATACCGCGTCATAAGAATGGTGAAGCCGACCAGTTAATGCGCGCCCAGTCCTGATTGATGACGCGCATCAGTGAGCCCAGCGAACGCTGAAAAATGTCGCAAGCTTTTGATTATTCAGCAAAAAACCGCAGCGACTCCGGCAAGCGCCAGCACTTTCCGGTACAATCGCGCCCATGAATGCTCAGCCTAAAAATTTATTTTCTTTTCCGCGTTACCGCGCCGATGTCGGCGCTGGCCGTACTGCTCCGTTTTTACCCATGTCCCGCGCCGAAATGGATGCATTGGGCTGGGATAGTTGCGATGTGATCCTGGTCACCGGCGACGCCTATATCGATCATCCGAGTTTCGGCATGGCCCTGATAGGCCGTCTGCTGGAACACCACGGCTTCCGGGTCGGCATCATCAGCCAGCCAGACTGGCATTCGGCCGAGTCCTTCCGTGTGCTGGGCAAGCCGAATCTGTATTTCGGTGTCACCGCCGGGAATATGGATTCCATGGTCAATAAGTACACCGCTGACCGTAAAATTCGTTCCGAAGACGCTTACACACCGAACGGCGAAAAAGAAAAACGCCCTGACCGCGCGCTGACCGTGTATGCACAACGTGCACGCGAAGCCTATCCGGATGCGAATATCGTAGTGGGCAGTATTGAGGCCAGCCTGCGCCGTATTGCGCACTATGATTACTGGTCGGATAAAGTCAGACGTTCAGTGCTGCCTGATTCCAAGGCGGACATTCTGTTATTCGGCAATGCTGAACGTGCGCTGATCGACCTCAGCCACCGCCTGGCTGCAGGCGAACCGATCAAACAGATACGTGATTTGCGCGGCACCGCTTTCATGGCGCCGCGTGGCTGGTTGCCAGATGAAGACTGGACCGAAATTCAGTCGGTAAAAATCGACAAGCCGGGCAAGATCGATGCGCATACCGATCCGTATGCGATGACGCCGGAAAAAGACGCTAAATGCAAAACTGAAGGCGGCGCGAAGGACAGCGGCACCACAGCAGCCAGCACAGCTGCCGTCGAGGTAAAGCCCGACGTAGTTCAGCAACAGACGATCCGCATCATGAGCCGCGAAGAGCGCCAGCTGATGCTCAAAAACCGCCATCACAAGAGCGTGATTCGGCTGCCTTCTTTCGAAGAAGTCAAAGACGATCCTGTCATGTATGCGCATGCTTCACGCGTTTTCCATCTGGAAGCCAATCCCGGCAATGCCAAAGCCCTGGTGCAGGCGCATGACGGGCGCGATGTCTGGCTGAATCCGCCTCCGCTGCCGCTGGCCATGGATGAAATGGACGGCGTGTATGACCGTGCCTATGCACGTGCGCCCCACCCTTCCTATGGCAATGCACGCATACCAGCCTGGGAAATGATACGTTTCTCGGTCAACATCATGCGCGGCTGCTTTGGCGGCTGCACCTTCTGCTCTATCACCGAGCATGAGGGTCGCATCATCCAGAGCCGCTCCGAGCCATCCATCCTGCGCGAAATCGAAGAAATCCGCGACAAGGTCAAAGGCTTTACCGGCACCATTTCCGATCTGGGCGGCCCGACCGCGAATATGTACCGGCTTGCCTGTAAGGATAAAAAGATCGAGGAATCCTGCCGCCGTCTGTCCTGCGTTTATCCCGGCATTTGCTCAAATCTGGGCACCGATCACAGCAAACTGATTTCGATTTACCGCAAGGCGCGCGCGCTACCCGGCATCAAGAAAATCCTGATCAGCTCCGGCCTGCGCTACGACCTGGCGGTACGCTCACCCGAATATGTGAAAGAATTAGTCACCCATCACGTCGGTGGCTTGCTGAAAATCGCGCCGGAACACACCGAACAAAATACCTTGTCGAAGATGATGAAGCCCGGCATCGGGACTTACGACGAATTCAAGGAAATGTTCGACCGCTATTCGCGCGAGGCTGGCAAAGAACAGTATCTGATCCCCTACTTCATCGCCGCCCATCCGGGAACCACCGATGAAGACATGGTCAATCTGGCGCTGTGGCTGAAAGAAAAAGACTTTAAGCTGGATCAGGTGCAAACCTTTATGCCGACCCCAATGGCATTGGCAACCACCATGTACCACACGCGTAAGAATCCGCTTAAAAAAGTCAGTGGCGATTCTGAAGCAGTGGAAACCGCACGCTCCGGCAAGGTCAGGAAATTCCATAAGGCTTTATTGCGCTATCACGCACCGGAAAACTGGGAAGTCCTGCACGAAGGCTTGTTACGCATGGGACGGCGCGATCTGATCGGCAGTGGCCCACGTCATCTGATTCCGGCGCGTCAGCCATCGGTGGCGCTGACCGTGGAAAACAGCGGCGTGTTGAATGGCCGTCGCGTGGCCGCACCCAAGATCAACACCTTTGGCAAAAAACCAGCTGGCCGCACTGCAGCCGCCAGTGCCAAGCCAGCGGCGTCCGCTTCGCGCAATGGGCTTAGCTATAACAGTGCCAAACCGAAAGCCAAGCCAGCCCAGCCGGCTGGCAGCAATAAATCTGGACGGCGCGGATAAACGGCGAAGTTTCAAGCAGCCTCACCTGAAAGCCACATGCCTGACCCGCATGTGGCTTTTTTTTCGACTGAAGGCAAAGTCATCATCTTGCTGATGTACAATAAAATTGTCGGTACATCCCCTTTTCAACAACCTGGCAGTGCGGAGGAAGTATGAAACACATGAAAACCGTCTTAATCCTCGAACATACCGAAGAGGTATTCGATAAGCTGACCTGCGATGTATGTGGCACAGAGTCGCGCTGGGATGAAAACTGGAGTAACAATGAGCACGAAAAAGTGATCACCACGATTTCACTCGAAGAAGAAGACTCCCGTGCCAGCGGTGGCAATTCCAAACTGATACAGTACCACATCTGCCCCTCCTGCTTTAAAACTCAGCTCGCACAATGGCTGGAAAGTCATCGCAAAGCAGAACCCACCGTCACCACTTCGGTTTGGTAAGCGACTTTGATACTGTAAAGTCACTTCAAATACCGTTTTCACGCTTTTTTATACCAGTCCGGACGCGCCGATAAAACATCGCTGCGCGATCCGGTTATAATGCAAGGTTTTATTGCATTAGAAAAGCGACATTATGGAAGCCGAACGCCTCAATAGCCTATCCTCCCTGCTTGCCGACCTGACGGTCCGTGAAGCCGAACTTCGGAGGTATCTTTGACTTCGATATCAAGTCAGAGAAACTGGAACAAGTTAACGCCGAATTAGAAGATCCTAACGTCTGGAATGATCCAAAACGTGCTCAGGATCTGGGCAAAGAAAAGAAATCCCTGGAAGCTGTGGTCAATACCCTGACCGAGGCAGAAAGTGGCCTGCGCGATGCAAACGATTTGTTTGCCATGGCCAGGGAAGAAAACGACGACGACACTTTAGAATCCATCGAAGCCGATACGCAGCATTTGCGCGAACTGATCGAAGGCATGGAATTCCGTCGTATGTTCAACAATCCTATGGACCCGAACAACTGCTTTATCGATATCCAGGCCGGTGCTGGTGGTACCGAGGCGCAGGACTGGGCCTCCATGCTGCTGCGTCAGTATCTGCGTTATTGTGAGCGTAAAGGCTTCAAAGTCGAGATTCTGGAGCAATCCGATGGCGACGTGGCCGGTATCAAAACCGCGACACTGAAAGTGGAAGGCGAATATGCCTACGGCTTCCTGCGCACCGAAACCGGTGTGCACCGTCTGGTGCGTAAATCACCATTCGATTCCAACAATGGCCGCCATACTTCTTTCTCCAGTCTGTTTGTTTATCCTGAAGTCGATGAATCGTTTGAGATCGACATCAATCCGGCTGATGTGCGTACCGATACTTACCGCGCTTCCGGTGCCGGTGGTCAGCATATTAATAAAACTGACTCCGCGGTACGTCTGACCCACGGCCCTTCCGGCATTGTGGTGCAATGTCAGAATGACCGCAGCCAGCATCGTAACCGTGCAGAAGCCTGGGAAATGCTGAAAGCCAAACTGTTTGAATTAGAGTTACGCAAACGCATGAGCGAAAAGCAAAATCTGGAAGACTCCAAGACCGACGTCGGCTGGGGCCATCAGATCCGCTCTTATGTACTGGATCAGTCCCGCATCAAGGATTTGCGCACTGGCTTTGAAACAGGCAATACCAAAGCCGTACTGGATGGTGATATCGACGAATTTATCGCCGCCTCCTTAAAGCAAGGCGTCTGATCGCTGCCATGCAGCCTGCTTTCCATGTGAACGCGGGCTGCAAATCCGCAATATCTGTAACACCCGTAATTCCCGTAATTTCGCTGCTGTCGCACAGACAGCAGCCCATCCATCAGTCAGCCACTATTTAGCCGGGCCTGTGCCCGTTACACTGAGAGAAATCTTATGTCAGACATTCAAAATCAAACAGCCGCAAGCGAATTGCCGGTCGATGAAAACTCTATCATCGCTGAGCGCCGCGCTAAGCTGGATGCGATCCGCGCCAAAGGCGTCGCCTTCCCGAATGACTTCCGCCCTCAGCATAAGGCGGCGGATCTGCAGGCGCAATACGGCGAAGTCGGTCGCGAAGAACTGGAAGCCATGAATGTGGAAGTCAGCGTGGCTGGCCGCATGATGCTCAAACGTGAAGCAGGCAAAAAAGCGGCATTCGCCACCTTGCAAGACGCGTCCGGCATCAAAGCAGATGGCCGCATCCAGTTATATGTGACACTGGATAAAACCGGTGAAGAAGCGATGGAAGCCTTCCGTCATTATGATCTGGGCGATATCCTGGGCATAGAGGGCGTACTGTTTAAAACCAAGACTGACGAACTGACCGTCAAAGTCACTACCCTGCGCCTGCTGACCAAATCGCTGCGTCCGCTGCCGGATAAATTCCACGGCCTGGCCAATCAGGAAACCAAATACCGTCAACGCTATGTCGATCTGATCATGAGCGAAGACACCCGTCGCACCTTTAAGGCGCGGACTGCAGCGATGACATCGATCCGCAATTTCATGGCCAGCCATGAATTCATGGAAGTCGAAACACCGATGCTGCATGTAATTCCAGGCGGAGCGGCAGCTAAACCGTTCATCACGCATCACAATGCGCTGGACATGGAAATGTACCTGCGTATCGCGCCGGAACTGTATCTGAAGCGTCTGGTGGTCGGTGGCTTTAACCGTGTGTTTGAAGTCAACCGTAACTTCCGCAATGAAGGTGTATCACCGCGCCATAATCCTGAATTCACGATGATGGAATTCTATGCAGCCTATGTAGATTACAAATGGCTCATGGACTTCACTGAACAAGTCATCCGCAAAGCAGCAGAAGATGCGCATGGCACAGCAGTGCTGACTTATCAGGGTCGCGAGCTGGACCTGTCCAAACCGTTTGAGCGCCTGACTATCGTCGGTGCAATCAACAAATATGCACCGCACTATACGCATGAACAATTGCATGATGCAGATTTCATCCGCACTGAGTTGCTGAAGTTTGGTGTCAAGCCTTTCGCCACTTCCGGCCTCGGCGCGCTGCAACTGGCGCTGTTCGAAGAAACAGCAGAAGCACAGCTGTGGAACCCGACTTACATCATCGATTATCCAGTTGAAGTCTCGCCACTGGCACGTGCTTCCGACAGCGTGGCTGGCATTACCGAGCGCTTTGAGTTGTTCATGACTGGTCGCGAAATCGCCAACGGCTTCTCAGAGTTGAACGATGCAGAAGACCAGGCTGCGCGCTTCATGGCACAGGTCGCCGCTAAAGATGCAGGCGACGAAGAAGCGATGTACTTCGATGCTGACTATATCCGCGCATTGGAATATGGCCTGCCTCCAACCGGCGGCTGTGGTATCGGTATCGACCGTCTGATGATGTTGATCACCGATTCACCGAACATCCGAGACGTGATTCTGTTCCCGCATCTGCGTCGCGAAGACTAAATGAGCGGCAGATAACAGACAGCAAATCGGCCTGGTTTTGTGTATCATTCAACACGAATTGAAGTGCATAAATTCCATGCTGATTTGCCAGTCTGAATACTCGCACCTAGCTTATAGCAACCAGCTTGCTGATCACGCTAAGGTGTCACCCTGGGACTGTGTAAGCAGTCCCTTTTTCTTTTCCACCTGCCCTTATGTCCGCCCACCATCCGCTACGCAAACTGCTGACTTATGCCAGTGCCTATAAAACCGATTTCCGGCTGGCCACGCTGTATTCTGTACTGAATAAATTTTTTGATGTACTGCCCGAAGTCCTGATCGGTGTTGCGGTCGATATCGTGGTCAATGGTGAAAAAAGCTTCTTAGCGAAGCGGGTACTCGGAGGCTTCGGCATTACCGAAACCTGGCATCAGCTGGTTTTTCTTGGCGTGCTGAATGCCCTGATCTGGATGGGTGAATCCTGGTTTGAATACCTGCTGTCACTAAAATGGCGCAAGCTGGCCCAGAATCTGCAGCATGATTTGCGGCTGGACGCCTATGATCATGTACAAAAGCTGGACATGGCGTATTTTGAAAATCAGCGCACCGGCAATCTGATGTCCATCCTGAATGAAGACATCAATCAGATGGAGCGCTTCCTGAATGGCGGCGCGAATCAGATTATTCAGGTGATCTGCTCTTCCATCATGGTCAGTGCAGTCTTTTTTGCTTTGCAGCCCTCACTGGCAGTGATTGCGCTGTTGCCGGTTCCAGCCATCTTATTTGGTGCTTTCTGGTTCCAGAAACGGCTGGCACCTCGCTATGCAGAAGTACGCGAAGCCGCTGGCGATGTCAGTGCCCGCCTGAACAATAATCTGCTCGGCCTGGCCACCATCAAAGCCTTTGCAACCGAAGACTTTGAAAAGCAGCAGATCGGTGAAGCCAGCAATGCCTACCGCAGCGCGAATGCGCGCGCCATTGCAGTCAGTTCGGCGATTACGCCGGTGATACGCATGGCGATTCTGGCTGGTTTTACGGCGACACTGGTCTATGGTGGCTGGCTAACCCTGCATGATGAACTGGCGGTCGGCGCGTATTCGGTACTGGTCTACCTGACCCAGCGGCTGTTATGGCCGATGACAGGACTGGCTGAAGTCGCCGACATGTACCAACGTTCTATGTCAGCGATAGACCGCGCCATGAATTTGCTGGATACACCGATACAAATTCGCTACGACGGCAAGGCACTGCCGCAAGCACAAGTCAACGGCGATATCCGCTTTGAAGATGTGAGTTTTGCCTATGGTGAGCAAACCACACTGCATCACATCAATCTGCATATTCCTGCTGGTAAAACGGTGGCCTTTGTCGGTTCAACTGGATCAGGCAAGTCGACGCTGGTGAAGTTACTGTTACGTTTTTATACGCCTGCGTCCGGCCATATTTTGCTGGATGGTGTCGCCAGTGACAGCCTGAACCTGCAGGATCTGCGCCGCGTGATCGGCTATGTGGCCCAGGATAGTTTCCTGACCGATGGCACAATTGCAGACAATATCGCCTATGGCCTGGAGCAAGTCAGCGATGCAGACATCGCCGCTGCCGCACGTGCTGCAGAAGCGATGGAGTTTATAGAGAAACTGCCTTTAGGTTTTGCTACCCGCATCGGTGAACGCGGCCAGAAACTGTCTGGCGGCCAGCGCCAGCGCCTGGCATTGGCCAGGGCGATCCTGAAAAATCCACCGGTGCTGATACTGGATGAAGCCACCAGCGCAGTTGACAATGAGACCGAAGCTGCGATACAACGCAGTCTGGATATCGTGAGTAAAAACCGTACTACCATCGTGATTGCGCATCGTTTATCTACGGTCAGACAAGCCGACTGCATACACGTGATGGAGGCCGGACGCATCGTGGAAAGTGGCAGCCATGAACAGCTGTTGGCATACAATGGCAGTTATGCCGCATTGTGGCGTTTACAAACTGGTGAAAGATAATTTTGACTATGAAAAAAACCCTGATCTCCTGCGCCACTGGTGCCCTGCTCACCTTACTGGTGGTCGCCACCTATCAGACCGCACAACATGTCAATAGCATTGCACCTGCCAGTACGGAAACGGTAACACCGGTACTCAAGCCTTTAGCAGTCGATCCAACCTGGGTCAAACAAGGAACGCCAAATTTCCGCGCAACTGAATTTTTTAAATCCAGCGATGGCAAAACCAGCTCTGGTATTTTTGAATGCGACGCATCCACCTTTGAATGGCGTTATCAGCTGGACGAAGCAGTTTATATACTGGATGGCAGCGTGGAGCTGGATTATCAGGGCAAACGCTTTACCCTGAAAGCCGGTGATACGGCGTTCTTCCGCGCCGGCACCACTGCGATCTGGCATGTGCCATCCCATATCCGTAAGACCTGGACTTTGTACGACGCGGGAAAAGTCGCCCGTACCTTCGCCAAAGTCAGCAATTAATAAGCACATGGCGGGCTACAGCCTGTGCTGACAGCCCACCGATTCTGCATTAGCCTACCGCCGTGGCCAATGCCAGCCCGCTCAGAAACGCATTCTCGACCTTGCCGCCACCTTCCAGGCCGTTAGCAAACCAGTCACCACAAACACCGATACCCGCCTTCGCATCCCACAGGCAAGACTGCTGTAGCGGTTGCTGCGCTTGCGAATAGCGCCAGCGATGCACTACCGCATAAATCGGTTGTATCCAGGAGCCTGTCGCCTCATGGAAAGCCTTGAGCAATTTTTCTTTGGCACGTTCAGGTTCATCTTCCAGATGCTCCTCGCTCCAGGCACGTGTGGCATGCGCGACCCAGCGCTCCCCCGCGCGGTGCTGAGGCTTAGCGTTGTCCCTGGCAATCCAGCCCAGACGTGATTGCTGCACCCAGGCACCGTCATATGGCAGGTCCAGCGCATCCTGGAAGCCCAGCATCAGACACCAGCAAGGCGACAGCCGCGCCTGCTCAGCCTGTGCTGCAAAGGCAGGCAGCGGCTGCAATAAAGGAATCGCCTGATCGGATGGAATCGCCAGTATCACTGCATCAAATGGCCCTGCGCTGGCCGCCACACTGACCGTACTGGACTGAACTTTCAGCAGCCACTTGTCCTGATAGGCTTCCAGCGCCAGCACCTGCTGATCGGACCGCACATCGAGGCCATGTGCCAGATGCTTGCCTAAAGCGCTCATCCCGGGCACCGCTACATACGGCTTGGACTGACGTCCTGCAGTTTTCGCCACCCCCGCCTCCAGGTTCACGAGGCGCGCATCCCAAGCCTGCACCCAGCCGACTTTTTTCCAGTCGGCGACTTCTTTTTTGAAGCGATCTGTCGTCGCGGTGAAGTATTGCGCGCCATGATCGAAACCACCTAATTCGGTGTGACGGGTACTCATACGTCCGCTGACACCCAGACTTTTTTCATAGACCGTCACATGATGTCCCTGCATCTGCAAATGACGGGCGGCAGTTAAGCCGGATAAACCTGCACCAACCACGGCGATATGCATATTCATTTCCTTTTTTTCTGATTAGGGCTTACGCAAAACCGGCCCAGCGGCGTTATGGCTCCTTGTCGTACATGCGTACTGCCTGCGTCGCCAGGGTGTAGCCAGGGTTTCAGGCAACATGTTGCCTGCTGGTGTAACGGACATCGCTTACCAGCGATGTTTCCTATAGCACCAAAGGGGTTTTAGCCTTGCCGGGACAATTTTGCGTAAGTCCTACTGATAAATACCGCCATACAAAGACGGCAGCGATAAACAAAAACGCCCGCAACAAACATGGGCGGGCGTTATGCTAAGCGATTCTGGTGTGCTTTGCTCAGGACTCGTTATCTTCGACTGGCCAGTCGCGGATATAGGCCTTGAGCATTTTATTTTCAAAGCTTTGCGCTTCGAGTACTGCCCTGGCCACGTCATAAAAGGAAATCACACCCAGCAGGGTTTTGGCGTCCATCACCGGCAGGTAACGCGAGTGTTTTTCCAGCATCATGCGGCGTACTTCATTGACCTCAGTTTCCGGCGTGACCGTAATCGGATGATCATCCATGTACTTGCGCACGGTGCCATTGCCCAGTGAGCCGCCATTTTTATGAATCGCACGTATCACTTCACGGAAAGTCAGGATGCCAGCCAGATCGCCGTATTCCATGACGACCAGAGAACCGATATCTTTTTCTTCCATCACGCTGACCGCCTCCGTAATAGGCGTGTCTGGCGTAATCGTGAACAGGATATTGCCTTTTACCTGAAGAATTTCGGAAACTTTCATGGATGCGATCTCCTCTGATCTGGTTGTTTTCGGGCTGAGCTTGATGGTGGCACAAGATACCGAAGGACCCGGGCAGCCTCAGCAGCCATCAGGCGAACGGGTGCAAACCGGAGACACTCTTGCGTCAGCGCCATGTTTTTACTCTGCACACCAATGTATCTTAAGCGATGCAAAAAATCCAGCGCAACTGCGTTATTTTTAGAGCAAAAACCTGGAATTCGCATGACGCTGTATGGCGCGAGTGGTAGCATGGCGGCGTCACAAAATGGAGATACCAGTATATGAGCGGACCACGATATCCGGGCTTTGACACGCTGTCCCTGCATGCAGGTGCCAGCCCCGACCCCAGCACAGGCGCACGCGCCACCCCGATTTACCTGAGCTCGTCATTCAGTTTTCAAAATGCGGATCACGCTGCTGCCTTATTCAATATGGAAAAGGCGGGTCATGTGTATTCGCGCATTTCCAATCCCACCAATGCCGTGCTGGAAGAACGTATCGCGGCACTCGAAGGTGGCGTCGCCGGGCTGGCGGTCGCCAGCGGTCAGGCTGCACTGCATCTGGCGATTGCCACCATCGCCGGTGCCGGTTCGCATCTGGTCGCTTCGCGTGCCTTGTATGGTGGCTCGCATAACTTGCTGAGCTACACCATGAAGCGCTTCGGCATAGAAACCACCTTCGTCGATCCGCGTGACCCAGATGCCTGGGTCGCTGCGATTCGCCCTGAGACCAAGGCCTTGTTTGCTGAAACTTTGGGGAATCCCGGGCTCGATGTACTGAATATCCCAGTGCTTGCTGAGATTGCGCATCGCCATCATTTGCCATTGTTGGTGGATTCCACCTTCACCACGCCCTATCTGTTAAAACCGCTGGATCACGGTGCCGATCTGGTGTTCCACTCCGCCACCAAATTCCTGTGCGGACATGGCACTGCGATCGGCGGTGTATTGGTTGATGGCGGCAGCTTTGACTGGCAGGCTGCACATCAGCACACTGGCCGTTTTGCTGAATTATGCGAACCCTATGATGGTTTCCATGGCATGGTATTCGCAGAAGAATCCCCAGTCGCTGCATTTGCCTTACGCGCGCGGCGCGAAGGTTTGCGCGATTTCGGCGCCTGCATGAGTCCACATAATGCCTTCACCATTTTGCAGGGGGTGGAAACCCTGAGCCTGCGCATGGAAAAGCATGTTGCCAACACCAGACAGATCGTCGAATTCCTGCTCAGTCATCCGGCAGTGGACAGCATTTCCTACCCTGAACTTGAAAGCCATCCGGATTACGCGCTGGCTCAGCAATTGCTGCCTAAGGGTTGCGGCGCCGTATTCTCATTTAATCTCAAAGGTGACCGCGCAGCCGGTAAGCGCTTCGTTGAATCGCTACAGGTATTTTCTCACCTGGCCAATGTCGGTGATGCTAAGTCGCTGGTGATCCATCCCGCCTCCACCACCCATTTCCGGGTTCCGGCAGATCAGCTGGCAGCTTCAGGCATCAGCGAAGGCACCATGCGTTTATCGGTTGGACTGGAAGATGTCAGCGATCTCAAAGACGACCTCAACCGCGCCTTAAAAGCCGCACTGAAAGGAGCATGAGATGCAACTGAACATACACAATAGGACTGCTTACGCCTATACCGGTGGCAAGGTGTTGCGTGCGGAGTTACCGACACTGGTGCTGATCCACGGCGCGCAGAATGATCACTCGGTGTGGGCACTGCAAAGCCGCTACCTGGCCAATCATGGCTACAACCTGATTGCACTGGATTTACCGGGCCACGGCCTGAGTGCAGGCCCTGCCCTGAGCAGCGTGGAAGACATGGCTGACTGGGTACTCGCTTTTCTGCAACAGGCTGGCATAGAGCACGCTCATCTGGCCGGTCACAGTATGGGTTCGCTGATCGCACTGGAAGCCAGCTACCGTGCGCCTGCCTTAGTCAGCAGCCTGAGTCTGATCGGCACCGCTTATCCAATGAAGGTGTCGGACATATTACTGAATGCCGCGCGGGATGAGGAACAAAGCGCGATCGACATGGTGAATATCTGGTCGCACTCCGGCCTGGTCGCCCGTCCGTCCTGTCCGGCTCCGGGTATGTCGTTGCATGGCATGAGCCGTCGCCTGATGCAGCGAATCGCGGCCCGCAATCCTGCAGAAAAAGTTTTTCATATCGACTTCAGCGCCTGCAACGCCTATGCAAATGGTGAAGCGGCTGCTGCCGCAGTACGCTGTCCGGCACTGTTTGTGTTGGGTCAGCAGGATATGATGACGCCCGCCAAAGCAAGTAAGACATTGAGCAGCGCGATCCCACACAGCCAGATACGCCTGATCGCCAACAGCGGCCACTCGCTGATGAGTGAGCAAGGCGATGCAGTGTTGACGGCTATGCTGGCATTTTTGCAGGGTCAGCGATGAATTGGGAGAATCTGGCTTTATTTACCGCGACTGAGGCAGCAATGTCGCTGTCACCGGGACCAGCGGTAATGATGGTGGTTGCTTATGGCATCGCGCGCGGCTGGCGCACATCTTTGTTTGTGACTTTGGGTATCTTAAGTGGCAATGCGATTTTCTTTTTGCTGTCCGCCACTGGCCTGAGCGGCGTACTGCTGGCGTCGCCACAGCTATTTATGGGTATCAAATATCTGGGTGCAGCGTATCTGGTGTATCTGGGTCTGTCAGCCATCACGGGCAGACCTTCACCAATCACACTGTCGCAACTATCGGGAAATACGCTGAGCCCACGCCGGATTTATCTGAATGCACTGATGCTGCAATTGACGAATCCTAAAACGATGCTGACCTTCGTCGCCATCCTGCCGCAGTTTATCAACCTGCAGCAGCCGGTAGGCTGGCAAATGCTGATACTGGCAGTGTGTTCAATTGTTCCGGAGTTTTTCATCTTGCTGGCTTACGGCATGCTGGCGTCCAAAGCCAGTCATTTAGCGACGCAAGAACGTTATGCGCTGATCACAGAGCGCATCGCCGGTGCGCTGGTGCTGCTGGCAGGCGTGATGATCGCCATCGTCTGATCCGGCCTTGTTAGCTGCCAGCTGTCGCGCTTTGCATCCCGCTGCATATGGATGCAAAGCGCGACTTGCCTCAGGCACTGTTTTTTGTAGCCAGCTGCGCCAGATAATCGGCGCGAAAACGACGCAGGATAAAATCCTTGAAATTTGCTTCTTTGAGTTGCGCCCAGGCTTGCAGGCGCTTGACACGTGAGACTTCTCTCGCTTCTGCAAGCTGCGCCGGGTCCAGCGCACAACTGGCTGCTGTCATTCTTTCATAGCCATATTGCTGCATCCAGTCAGCGCAGATACTTTCTATGGCCTCGATTTCAGCCAGGGATAGCTGCTGCTTGAATTTATCTTTGTTGGCCATGAGTGGCGGAAAGCAATTGCTCTCCCACAGTGCAGACAATTGCGAAATCTGTTGTGCTTCGGCTGAATGGGTGACATCCAGCATTGCGGGCAAAAATGGAATGCCAAAGAAGCTGCAGACACGGCGTAATACCGCTTCCTGATTGCTCAGAAAATCTTCATAACGTATGCTCAGCACCCGATCCGGCCAGCGCTGCTGTACCTGCTGCGCCATTTCATGCGCTTCACGCCAGGCCAGCGCATTCAGACGCGAATCGTAGTCGTGAATAATGGCGCGGTTCATCGATGCAACCTGAGCGCGTGGATCGCGAATCACGTTCAGGAACAGCATGTCAGGAAACAAGTCCATCAACTCATCCGCATAGCGCACACTGTCCAGCGATTTATCCATGACGATACTGGCCTGATGCTGCTCACCTGTGCGCAACAGCAATTCCCATAAGATGCGGTGCACACTGCGTTTCTGTTCGCGTAAGGCCTCAAAAATCTCGACCGGATCAAACACCATATCCTTCCATTTGACCATGCTGGCGGCTTGCAGGCCTATCACATCGACCACCAGCCGGAAATAGTTTTCATCCTGCGACAAGTCGCCGTAGCCCGGCAGCAGCGGCATGAAATCGATGATGTGCAATGGGTAGGGAGAATAAAACGCAGGATTCTGATTCAGGCGCAAACGCAGCGCATGACTGCCGCAACGGCGCAGCGGTATCATCAGCACCGGGCGTGGCCGGCCTGATGTTTGGGTAAGAGTTGAATGTTCCTGAGTGACTTCTGGTGCATGCATGATCTGCCTCGTTTCCGTTCAGTTTCTATCACGGCTGGCAGACATGTATCCGAAGTGCTGATCAAATTACATCCACTTCAGAGCTGGGTGCCCGCTTTGGCCGGCTCAAAAAAATCAAAAAACCGCTGATAAAACAAGTCCTGCTGTTCCGCCTCCAGGACATTGATACCGGCTGCAATCCGGCGTCCGCCACCACCGGCGAACTGACTGCACAGGCGATCGGCTGGCAGCGTTTCCGGATGTGCCGAGCGCACACTGACCACGAATCCGCCCTGCTGCCTTGGCGTCAGCACAGCAAACGAATATTCCCTGCGCTCTTCCAACAGACGGTTGGCCAGCAAACCTGACAAGCGCCTCGCCCACGGCACATCCGGCAAGAGATAAATTTCACTGAGACCACGACTGGCTACCGGTTGCAATTCACTCAAAAAAATCGTCTCTTCTGCAAACGCATATTGCAAGGCCAAAAAGTGACTGGAGTTCTGAATAAAATCAAAGGGATTGACGAATTTATGCACTTCGCGATACAGCAATTGCGGGTGTACATGCAGATCTTCCGTGCTTTCCCCATAAGCGTTGTAATTCAGCAGACGTCCTAATTCCATCAATGCCGAACGGTCTTCACGGCTCAGACCATGCTGCATCGCGAGGCCATTGGCAGTATCGAGCAGGTTGTCACCAAACGCAGCAACGATGGCCCACATCACATAACGGCCTTCCAGATATTCATTGACCAGCAAACTGGTACAGACATCGCGTGCATCATTCCAATACAGCTGTAAATTCGGATGCGCAAAACGCTGATTGGCCGCGTGATGATCGAAATACTCGACTTCTGCGCCAGCCGTCAGATGCTTTTTGAGCGCCTCCACATTCGTGTCCAGAGAAATATCGAGTACGGTGATCCGGTCTCCGGCTTTGACATCTATCCGGCTCAGCAAAGCCACATCGCGCTTTACTCCGGTAATCTCGGTTGCCTCACGTGGAAACGCCAGCCTGAGCTGATGCAGGGCGCAAATCCCATCGGCGTCACCATTAAACACATCAAAACATGTCACATTGTCCGGGATTGCTGTAGTCATCAGTTCACCTCATCAAACATCGCTCCGCCAGATAGGCCAGTAACTGGTCTGCAGCAGTCTGCGTTGTTGTTAACTCGGTATCTATCGTGAAATCAGGGCTTTGCGGCTCCTCATAGGGAGCACTGACACCGGTGAACTGCGGAATCTCGCCTCTTCTGGCTTTGGCATACAAGCCTTTGGGATCACGCTGCTCACAGGTTTTACCTGATGCCTTGACGTATACCTCAACAAAATTGTCATGACCGATAATGTCGGCTGCCATCGCACGGTCTGCGCGTAAAGGCGAGATGAACGCAGTAATCACGATCATGCCAGCTTCATTAAACAGATGCGCGACTTCCGCTGCACGACGTAAATTCTCGCGCCGGTCAGCGACGGTAAAGCCTAAATCGCTATTGAGGTGATGCCGCAGGTTGTCTCCATCCAGCACATAACACAGCTGCCCGCGGTCCAGCAGCTGCTTTTCGAGTGCATAAGCCAGTGTGGATTTGCCAGCGGCGCTGAGCCCGGTCATCCATAAACATAGCGGACGCTGACCCAGTACCCTCTCCCTTACTGTAGCTGAGACATGACCGGAATGCCAGACTACATGCTGTGCGCGGGGCTGACTATCGGGCAAAAAGCGCCCAAGTGTCTCTTTCCTGTCGATAGCCAGCGGCGGCGCTGTCGGGACGGTTTGCACGAAGATTGGCATATGCCCTCCTGTTACTCTACTTCTCAATGACTCTGTGATGCAATGAATCAGAATCTAAACCTGCCAGCAATTGAAATGGCTGACTGCTTTACAGCTCAGAATTCTTCCCATTCCTGCTCAGTCGCGGCTTTGGTCTGGCGTGCAGGCTGGGCGTTAGCACTGATACGCTTGATCTGTTTGAGCGATGGCGCTGGCTGCGCATGCGGTGCAGCTTTTTTGACCAGAGGCACGACTTTAGCGGATTTCCCCGCTGCTACCGGGCTATTCAAATTAGGTGAAGCACTTTGGGCTGAGGACAGGATGAAAGTACTGACCAGGTCGCTCAGACTATCCGACTGATTTTGCAAAGAGGCCGCAGCTGCAGCCGCTTCTTCCACCAAAGCTGCATTCTGTTGGGTCACATCATCCATTTGAACGATTGCTTCGTTGATCTGTTCGATACCGGCAGTCTGTTCCTGGGTGGCCAGCATGATTTCATTCATGATGGTGGTCACGCTTTGTATGCTGCCGACGATTTCTTCCATCGTCGCACCAGCCTGATCGACCAGTTTGGCGCCAATCTCTACCTTGCTAACGGAATCATCGATGAGTTTTTTAATTTCACGTGCAGCCTCTGCAGAACGCTGTGCCAGATTGCGTACTTCAGTCGCTACCACGGCAAAACCACGCCCCTGCTCACCTGCCCGTGCCGCTTCAACGGCGGCATTCAGCGCCAAAATATTGGTCTGGAAAGCGATGCCATCGATAACACCGATAATATCGACGATCTTGCGTGAAGAATCATTGATCGAGCCCATCGTCTGTACCACTTCTCCGACCACGCTGCCCCCCTTCACTGCCACATCAGATGCAGACACAGCGAGCTGATTGGCCTGCCGTGCGCTGTCTGCATTTTGTTTCACCGTTGAGGTCAGTTCTTCCATCGAAGACGCGGTTTCTTCCAGCGAACCTGCCTGCTGTTCTGAGCGTGAAGATAAGTCCATATTGCCGGAAGCGATCTGGCGCGATGCGCTGGCAATCGTTTCGGTACCGGTTCTGACCATGCCAACGATATCCGCCAGGCCATTGCGCATATCGCGCATTGCGTGCATCAGACTGTGGCTGTCACCCTTGTCGACCCGGATGTCCATACTCAGGTCGCCAGAGGCAATTTTTTCAGCGATCTGCACCAGATAACGTGGTTCACCACCCAGTTGCGCCAGCAAACTGCGCACGATTAACCAGGCAGCGACAGCGCCTACCAGTAAGGCCACACAACCCAGCATAATCAAAGTACTGCGTGCCTGTTTATAGTCAGCCTCTGCTTTGACTACCGCGGCCTGATTCTGCTTTTCCTGCTCAACCATCTGTTCATTAATCATATCCCACCATTTGCGCTGCACGGGACGATATTCATAACGCAGGATGCGATAGGCTTCTTCGGTCTGTTTTTGTAAAGCCAGACCTGCCGCTTTTTCAATAAATGGCAGTGATAATTTAGATTGCTCTGCGATCTTATCCAGATTTGCGAGGTCTGCAGGTGAGGACTCAGGATCCGTCTTCAGCAATTGATATAGCTTGCTCTGTGCATCAGCGTATTTTTTATTTTGCGCTGCGATGCGGTCTACCTCTATCTGTATCTCTTTTTGCTCGGTCAGCAAAATCAGATTACGCAATGCCAGCGCGCGCTCGGTGACGGTCAGATACATGGTTTGTGCAGTACGGATTTCTTCGTCATTGAATTGAACGATTTGTTCCATGCGCTTATTCATCTGCTGCATATTAATAATCGCCATTGCCAGAATGACGAACATAAACACAAGCACCAGGCTGAAACCGCTGATGAGTCTGGTCGAAACTTTGGTATTTTGTATATTCATTTTTTCCTCCGCACGCGCACCATATCCATACTGCTACAAATTCAACACACAAAATGCCCTGGCTATAGCAAATGCCCGACTTTTCCAGACAGGCAAAGCGGACCCGCACTGCTGCCACATTCAACACTGTCTCCAGGTATTTCGGCATTCCATTACCAAAAGACTAAATGCAAAAAAATGTTACATAGATCTTACTGTAGTGCATATATTTCAAAAGTCACTATTTATTATTAACTTATCTATAGATGGAAAAATCATATGCTACATCGATATATAGCGATGAAAGGCTGTGTCGTGGACAGCTCAAAAACAGGAGGAAGCGGCCATAAAAAAAGCCAGCGCTGAGGCTGGCTGCTGCGGCAATCGCGGTAGCAATTACAAGGCGTGCTTCATCGCGACATGCGGGATGCCGGCTTCTTCAAAACTATCGCCCTCACGCACAAAGCCTTCACGCAGATAAAAACGCTCTGCCGTGTGCTGGGCATTCAGGCGCACTTCGGCATCACCACGGCGTCTGGCCTGGCTCATGAGTTCACGCAGAATTTCGGCACCGACCCCCAGATTGCGTGCCGAAGCCAGCACCGCCATGCGACCGATATGCCCATCGGGCAGCAAGCGTCCGGTACCGACAGCCTGTTGCTGTTCATTGTAGGCCACCGCGTGCAGGCATTGCGCATCCATCACATCCCATTCCAACTCTGCCGGGATATTCTGTTCGACGACAAAAACCTGATAACGAACCGCTTGCGCATCCTTCTGCAAGCTACTCCAATCTCCTAATACGACTCTGACTGTACTCATGGACGACTTCTCAGTGTTGAAGGGACTTGTAAAACCGGCGCATGCTACGCTATTACTCTGCAAGCTGTGCGGCCATCCCGGGTGGAAAAACGAACAATATACGCCTGCCAGCATGGTACTTGCAAGCCCTGTCAGACTCACTCAGAGCCTAGGAATTGCCGTAACAGCGCATTCACTCTTTGTGGCTGTTCATGGATCACCCAATGCCCGCCCTCAGGAATCCGTACGATCTGTAAGTCGGGGATAAAAGCTTCTATACCAAGCAGCAGACTGGCTGGCAAAGCCTGATCGGCTTCACCCCAAATGATGCGTACCGGTGGCTGCACACAGAAATCAGCGGGATTCAATTCCAGGCGCTGCGCACCAGCCGCCTGATTCGTCGGCGGGTGTAAGGGCGAAGCACGGTAGTAATTGACACCGCCATGCAAGCCGTGCTGCCAGCATGCGTGGTACTTGCTGCGGGTATCCGCATCAAACCAGACTGCAGGCGGCTGTCCCATGCCTTGAAAAAAACCTTCCATTAAAGCGAAGTTGTCTTTCGCCAGTGCCTGCTCAGAACCCGGCTGCCGTAACCAGTTCATATACGCACTGGACGCCTGCTGCGCCGGATCGTTTGCGAGTGCCTGCATGAACAGATAAGGATGCGGGGAATTAATGATGATCAGCTTTTCTACCAGCTGGGGCAAGGCAATCGCGAGATTCCAGCATATCGCGCCACCCCAGTCATGCGCAACGATGATCGCTTGCTGATAACCCAGCGTAGTAATCAGACCCTGCAAATCATCGACGATATGTCTGGCTTTGTAAGCAGCGGGATCAGTGGGCATATCGGATAAATTAAAGCCTCGCAAATCCGGCGCCACCGCGAAATAATCCGTGCCGAATTCTTCCAGCTGCGCTACCCATTCATACCAAAATTCGGGAAAGCCATGCACAAATAAAATCAGCGGCTGGCCAGGCTCACCGGCACTCGCATAATGCAGGCGCGTGCCATTCGGCAGTTGCGCAAATTGTCCGCTCTGTATCTGAACCTTTGCCGTACTCATACTACGCTCCTGTGCCTTGAATAAGAGGATGAAACGAGCCGGACCGCGCTCAGGATTTCAGTTTTTCACGCAGCATATCGCGTATATGCGGTGTTGCTTTGTAGGGATCGCCGGGATTACGTTGCTGCACGATGTCTTCCATTCTGTCCTGCACATTCGCCAGCGCTGCCGGATGCGAATAGATGTAAAACTGTGCATCAGCGATCGCCTTGAAAGTATTCTCAGCCACTTCCTGCGCCGTCACCTTGCCTGAACTGACTGCTTTATCAGACATCACCTGTGCTACCCGCTGACTGACGGTAGGCGCACTGCCAGCCACATCTTCGGGCCGGTTACGATGCGATTGCGCGATACCAGTTGGCACAAAATACGGGCAAAGCACCGAAGCACCTATCGGTGCTTCGACCAGTTGTAAGTCCTGATACAGCGATTCTGACAGCGACACCACCGCATGTTTGGACACGTTATACACGCCCATGGTCGGCGCATTGAGCAAGCCAGCCATTGATGCAGTATTGACGATGTGTCCTTCGTAGTCAGCATCCTGACGTGCACATGCCAGCATCAGCGGCGTGAATATCCTGACGCCATGAATCACGCCCCACAGATTCACACCGAGCACCCATTCCCAGTCGGCCTGGGTGTTTTCCCAGATCAGACCACCGGAGCCAACCCCGGCATTATTGAACAGCAGATGGACTGCGCCAAAGCGCGCCATTGCTGCATCGGCCAGTGCCTGCACCTGATCCGCATGGCGCACATCGCAGGTCTGCGCCAGCACCTGCACGCCCTGTGCACTGAGCTCAGCACTCAGCGCATCAAGCGCTTCTTTTTGCACATCGGCCAGTACCAGCTTCATCCCCAGCCTTGCACCTATCGATGCAAATTCACGTCCAAAGCCACTTGCAGCGCCGGTAATCACGGCCACCCGATTGGTAAAAGTCTTCATCTTGTCTCCTGTTTATTTTGTAATCGATGATGAATTGCTCAAGCTGGGCAGCTGGACTTAGATCAGCCTGACCAGTTGTTTGCCAAAATTACGGCCTTTTAACAAACCGATCAGTGCTTCCGGTGCCTGTGCCAGCCCTTGTGCGACAGACTCACGGAACTTGAGCTGGCCGCTGGCGACCTGTGCGCCCAGTTCCTGCAAGCCCTGTGGCCATAGATCCATATGCTCAGAAACAATGAAGCCACGCATAGTCAGGCGCATCGTCAGGAACACGCGTGAATTCTGGATAGGTACCGGTTCGCCGTTATAGCCAGCGATCATGCCGCACAAGGCAATGCGGCCAAACGGATTCATACGCGTCAGCGTCGCATCAAACACTGCGCCGCCTACATTTTCAAACAAGGCATCGACGCCATCCGGTGTGGCCGCTGTCAATGCAGCCTGCCAGTTTTCCGCTTTGTAATCGATACAGGCATCAAAGCCCAGTTCATCAACCACATAAGCGCATTTTTCCTGGCCACCGGCGATACCCACCACACGGCAGCCACGCTGCCGTGCGAGTTGACCGACTACGCTGCCCACCGCACCACTGGCGGCAGAAACGACTACGGTTTCACCGGCTTTAGGCTGCATGATATGGGTCAGGCCATACCAGGCCGTCAGGCCAGGCATGCCCACCGCCCCCAGATAGGCAGACAAAGGGATGTGAGTCGTATCGAGCTTACGTAACAGGCCGCCATCCGATACCGCCATTTCTGTCCAGCCGCTCATACTGATGACCTGATCACCCACTGCAAAACGCGGATTTTTTGTGGCGACGATTTCGCCGACGGTACCGCCTATCATGGTGGCATTCAAAGGCTGCGGCTCGGCATAGCTTTTACTGTCCTGCATACGGCCACGCATATACGGGTCGAGCGACAGATAGTGATTACGGATCAGGACTTCGCCATCCTGAATCTCAGGTACTGCCAGGGTCTCAAGCCGGAAATTATCCGGGCTGATTTCGCCCTGCGGACGGGATGCTAAAACGATGCGTTGATAGGTGTTCATACAGGTATTCCTTTCGGTCAGGATGGAGGCATGTCGCGTCAGCGTCGCTACGCCCGGCCGGATTCAGGCCTCTATCCTGGATTGATACAAAATTGGGCGCTGCTTAATCGCTGCCGCACAGCTTTTTCATGTTTTCTCCGGACTTCAGACGGCGCAGGTATTTAAAGGTGCCCATTGCCTTCGCAATCAGGCGCTCGCCATGCCAGACTTCAGCTTCGCAAAAGCACATGGTGGTGGATTGATGAAAGGCCTTACCACGTGCCTCGATGCGGCCTCCCGCAACGCCGCCGGGTTGCAGGAAACTGGTTTTCATCTCTACCGTCACCACACCCTTCAGATCTTCATGCAGTGAACGTCCGGCCATCGCCATCACCACATCCAGCATGCTCATCAGCACACCGCCATGGGTGATCATCCAGCTATTCATATGGCGGGTCTCCAGATCCAGTGCAATTTTGGCCTGGCCGTTAGCCATCTCCAGAAACTCCACCCCCAGATCATGCAGGAAGGGATTGAGTTCAGCGGTCGGTTGTACCAGCACAGAACCCGGCTTAGGTATCGCTGGTGTAGCTGGTGTCGCTGACACAGCTGCGTCGGAAATGGATAATTCTTTCATGGATTCATCAACAAACAGACTGGCTGCCGCAGCAGCCTCAGTCTTGAAAAAAAGGCGAACAAGCCTGAAACAATGCAGACGCTGTATCAGGCCACTGCAGACACGCCACCATCCACAGCCAGGGTCTGGCCGGTAATGTGCTTGCCTGCATCGGAGGCGAATAATACCGTGATTCCCTTTAAATCTTCGTCGTCCCCGATACGCTGCAAAGGTGCCATGCGCGACAAGTTCTTTTCGCCCAGATGTTCGAGTATGCCTTTCGTCATTTTGGACGGGAAGAAACCGGGAGCGATCGCGTTGACCGTAATGCCGTACTGACCCCATTCACCGGCCAGGGTGCGGGTAAAATTAATCACGGCTGCTTTCGAGGTGTTATATGCAATCGTCTGCATGGTGCCGGGCGCATTACCAGCCAAACCTGCGATGGACGCGACATTGATGATGCGGCCAGTCTGGCGCGGTATCATGCTGCGTTTGCCTACGATTTGCGACAGCAGGAAGATACTGCGCACATTCAGATCCATCACCTTATCCCAGGCTTCCAGCGGGTAATCCTGTGCCGGCGCACCCCAGGTTGCACCGGCATTATTGACCAGAATATCTATCTGCCCTGCCTGCGCCAAAGCCTGCTCCGCCAGTTGCTGCACAGCTGCTTCCTGCGCCAGATCCGCGGCTATCGCACTGGCAGCGATGCCACGCTCATGCAAATAAGCGACGGCCTGATCCAGCTCATCCTGCTTGCGCGCCGACAGGATGACGCGCGCGCCCTGTTCGCCCAGTGCTTCAGCCATTTGCAGCCCCAGCCCGCGTGAGCCGCCGGTAACCAGTGCTGTTTTACCCTGCAAATTCATCAGTTGTTGTACGCTGCGTGCGGTCATTGCATCTCCATCCTGTGTTGAGCTCAAGGCAGCAGCCAGCGCCACATCAGCGCCAGCCCTTGTATGAGTCTGAAATTGTTTTTCGGTTTGAATGTATTCGGCAGTTGGGTCTGGCCTCAGAACCAGCTGTCCTGCATATCGAGACTGGTGCGGTCAAGCTGCCCCAGGATGTCGAGTTGCGCATGAACTTTCGGTAATTCCCATTGAAAGAAATAGCGGCAGGCCTGCAATTTTCCTGCGTAAAAATCGGCATCGTGGCCCAGCTTTTGTTGAAGCGCACATAAAGCCTGCTCCAGCCAGATCCAGGAAACCACCGCATGTCCAAATACCTCCAGATACAAAGAGGCATTTGCCAGCGTCAGATTCTTATCCTCCTGGCTGTGCAAGAGCTTGGTGACCTGCGCCAGTCGTTGCAGCACCCTTGCCAGCGCTTTGCCATAGCCGACTAAGGGCTCGGTGTTGGCGGCCCGCAGCAGGGTTTTATGCATCAGTTCGCCCAGTGCTTCCAGCGCCGCGCCATCCTGCATGATGACCTTGCGTCCCAATAAATCCAGCCCCTGTATGCCATGCGTGCCTTCATGGATGGGATTGAGCCGGTTATCACGGTAAAACTGTTCGACATGGTATTCACGCGTATAGCCGTAACCACCATGGACCTGTATCGCGAGATTATTCGCCTCCAGACACCATTGTGATGGCCAGGATTTAGCAATCGGAGTCAGGATGTCGAGCAGCAGATTGGCATAGGTACGCGTAGCTGCATCGGGCGCCGTGCGCTCTTCATCCACCAGTCTGGCGCAGTAGAGATTCAGTGCCAGTCCGCCTTCGACATAGCTTTTCTGTGCCAGCAGCATGCGCTTCACATCGGTATGTTCAATGATGGGGATCTGCTTGCTGGCAGGGTCTTTATTCAGTGGTGCCCTGCCCTGAGGACGCTGACGCGCGTACTCCAGCGCATGCAGATAGCCGGTGTAACCCAGCATCACGGCACCAAGACCGACTCCTATGCGTGCCTCGTTCATCATGTGGAACATATTGGCCAAGCCCTGATGCAGATTACCGACCAGATAGCCGACAGCCCCGGCTTTCGCCTGCGGCTGGAATTTACCTTCACCGAAATTCAGCAGGCAGTTGGTGGTGCCGCGATAGCCCATTTTATGATTGAGGCCAGCCAGCACCACATCATTACGTTCACCCAGGCTGCCATCGTCCTGCACCAGAAACTTAGGCACGATAAACAGTGATATGCCTTTCACGCCGGGTATCAGCTTGCCGTGCTGGTCAGGTACTTTCGCCAGCACCAGATGAACGATGTTTTCAGCCAGCTCGTGTTCTCCGCCAGAGATCCACATTTTGTTGCCACTCAGGCGGTAAGTCCCATCCTGCTGCGGGATAGCCTTGCAAGTGATATCCGACAGACTGGAACCCGCCTGGGGTTCTGACAGGCACATGGTGCCGAAAAAACGGCCTTCCAGCATGGGCCTGACATAGCGTTCTATCTGCTCAGGCGTACCACAACGCAGCAAGGTATTGGCATTGCCTATGGTCAGAAACGGATAGGCGGCAGTACCCACATTAGCGGCTTTGAAATAGGCAAAACCCGCCTTTTCGACTACGCAGGGTAACTGCATCCCGCCATATTCGTAATCCTGGCCCGCGGCAAACAAACCTGCATTGCGAAAGGCCTGCAGCGCATGCCCGACTTCCGGAATCATGTGTACCGACGTGCCGTCAAACACCGGCTCATTTTCATCCGCTTTTTTATTATGGGTCGCGAATAAATCACTGGCGATCTGCTCACAGGTATCAAGTGCGGCACTGAAGGTTTCCCGACTGTGATCCGCATAGCGCGGGCGTTCTTGCAGCTGTTCTACCTGCAGCCACTCAAACAATAAAAAATCCAGATCACGGCGGGAGACAAGTTTAGATTGCATAAATCACTCACAAGAAGTCAGAACGCATATTAAAAATCAGACTACTTCAAACAAACCTGCCGCGCCCTGGCCGCCGCCTATACACATAGTCACGACCACATATTTCACGCCACGGCGCTTGCCCTCGATCAGCGCATGACCAGTCAGACGCGCACCCGATACGCCATAGGGATGGCCGACCGCGATTGAGCCGCCGTTCACGTTTAATCTGTCCATAGGGATGCCCAGTTTGTCGGCGCAATACAATACTTGTACTGCGAAGGCTTCGTTTAATTCCCACAGACCGATATCCTCAACGCGCAAGCCAGCCTTTTTCAAGAGCTTAGGGATCGCAAATACCGGGCCTATGCCCATCTCATCGGGTTCGCAACCCGCCACCGCAAAGCCTCTGAAAATACCCAGCGGTTGTAAGCCTTTGGCTTCAGCCACTTCCGAGCGCATCACAATCGCTACCGAGGCACCATCTGAGAACTGACTCGCATTGCCAGCGGTGATCACGCCACCAGGTAAGGCGCTACGGATTTTCGACACGCCTTCGAGTGTGGTATCAGCCCGAATTCCCTCATCAGCAGCGATCGTGACTTCACGGGTAATCAACATACCGGAGGCCTTATCCGCCACGCCCATGGTGGTGGTCATAGGGACGATTTCCGCATCAAACAAACCGGCTGCCTGTGCCGCTGCAGCACGCAGCTGACTTTGCACGCCATACTCATCCTGACGTTCACGCGAAATCTGATAACGCTTGGCCACCATTTCAGCGGTCTGCAACATAGGCCAGTACACTTCCGGCTTATGCGCCTTGAGCCAGGGCTCGACGATCATGTGTTTATTCGCCTCGTTTTGCACGCAAGAGATAGACTCGACACCGCCTGCCGCAAAAATATCGCCTTCACCGGCGATGATGCGCTGCGCTGCCATGGCTATCGTTTGCAAACCGGAAGAACAGAAACGGTTAATCGTGACACCGGCCGTCGTAACCGGGCAACCAGCCCGCAGCGCAATCTGGCGTGCGATATTGCTGCCGGTTGCACCTTCCGGTGTGGCACAGCCCATCACTACATCCTCAACCTCTGCTGCCTCGATACCGGCACGTTGTATGGCGGCCTGCAGCACATGTCCGCCCATGGTCGCACCATGGGTCATATTGAAAGCGCCTTTCCAGGACTTAGCTAAACCCGTGCGGGCGGTAGAAACGATGACTGCGTCTGACATAGGAGGTCTCCTGTTATAGGTATGGTTCAAACGGGGTTTTCTGACAGCAAGTCTGACACGCCTTAGGCTGACTTGCTTCAAGACAAATCAAACAATCCGCAGCAGAATAGCACAATTAAGCACGACCGTTCGATAATTGAAAATTTCTCTTCGATGTGTCTTTTTTTAACAAAAAACCCAACAAAATTGCCCTTGTGTAAGTTTCTGTAAGTTTCAAGAAAGCATGCCGTAAGCTTTCGCTCGCACACTCAAGCTGTGCAAAAAAGATCAGCTTGGCAATTGTATGTCGTCCAACTGATTGCATTGCCCAATTACTTTAATACATAAAACAGGAGACAAGCATGGCGACAGCACCTATTGCAACGTCAGGCGGCATGACAGCTGAAGAACGCAAAGTCATTTTTGCGTCCTCACTCGGTACCGTCTTTGAATGGTATGACTTTTATCTATATGGCTCACTGGCAGCCATCATCGCCAAGCAATTCTTTGCCGGCGCAGATCCAAATACCGCTTTTATTTTTGCTTTGCTGGCTTTTGCAGCTGGCTTTATCGTGCGTCCTTTCGGCGCGCTGGTGTTTGGTCGCCTGGGTGACATGATAGGTCGTAAATACACCTTCCTGGTCACCATCCTGATCATGGGCGGCTCGACTTTCTGCGTTGGCTTATTGCCGAATTACGAAGCATGGGGTGTCGTCGCTCCTATCATCCTGGTTTCCCTGCGTATCCTGCAAGGTCTGGCACTGGGCGGCGAATACGGCGGTGCCGCAACTTACGTCGCAGAACATGCGCCGCATGGCAAGCGTGGTGCTTACACAGCCTGGATTCAAACCACAGCGACTTTGGGCCTGTTCCTGTCGCTGATGGTGATTCTGGGTACACGTACCGCGATCGGTGAAGAAGAGTTCAATATCTGGGGCTGGCGCGTTCCTTTCCTGGTTTCTGTTTTCCTGCTGGCGATCTCGGTATGGATACGTTTGTCCATGAATGAATCCCCTGCTTTCGCGAAAATGAAAGCAGAAGGCAAAACGTCCAAAGCACCGCTGACCGAATCCTTCGGCCAATGGAAAAACCTGAAAATTGTGATCCTGGCGCTGGTAGGTCTGACTGCTGGTCAAGCCGTGGTCTGGTACACAGGTCAGTTCTATGCGCTGTTCTTCCTGCAGCAAACACTGAAGGTTGATGGTGCAACAGCTAACCTGCTGATCGCTGCTTCGCTGGTTATCGGTACACCTTTCTTTATCGTGTTCGGTTCCCTGTCCGATAAGATCGGTCGCAAACCGATTATCCTGGCTGGCTGCCTGATCGCTGCTGTGACTTACTTCCCGATTTTCAATGCTTTGACTCACTATGCAAATCCGGCACTGGAAGCTGCATTGAAAAACTCCCCGGTGGTCGTGACTGCTGATCCGGCTGACTGCCAGTTCCAGTTCAACCCAACCGGCACCAAGAAATTCACTTCTTCCTGCGATATCGTAAAAGCAAAACTGGCTGCAGCATCGGTCAACTATGCCAATGAAGTTGCACCGGCTGGCACAGTTGCGACAGTCAAAGTCGGCGACAAAGTCATCACTTCGTATGCTTCTACCGGTTTGCCAAAAGAAGAAGCTGCAGCCAAAGATAAAGCCTTCTCGAAAGAACTCAGCGAAGCGATCAAAGCAGCTGGCTATCCGGCCAAAGCAGATCCTAAGGCAATCGACAAACCTATGGTGCTGGTCTTGCTGGTGATCCTGGTGTTGTACGTCACCATGGTGTATGGCCCGATTGCTGCGATGCTGGTTGAAATGTTCCCAACCCGTATCCGCTACACGTCTATGTCCCTGCCTTACCACATCGGTAATGGCTGGTTCGGCGGTCTGTTGCCAACCACAGCATTCGCGCTGGTGGCATTCAAAGGCGATATTTACTACGGCCTGTGGTATCCGATCATCATCGCGCTGGCTACTTTTGTGATTGGTGCGCTGTTCATCCGTGAAACCAAAGACGTTGATATCTATGCCGGTGACTAAACCGGGCGTATCTGCCTCAGGCTTGCAACTGAGCTGAGGCAGTACAGATACCTGAAACGCAAAAAGAGAAAGCCACCTTCACGGTGGCTTTCTCTTTTTGCAAGCTGGCTGCAGCAATCAGTGCTGAATCAGCTTACCACTGCATAGCCAGTGTAGCCTGTTGCTGCGTAACCATGAGTTCCGCCTGGCTACCCACCATCAGACTGGCACGCATAGGCGTATGTCCAAATGGCAGCCCGGTCACCACCGGTACCGCGATGATGCTGCGCAGATAATCCAGCATCGCTTCCATGTCATAACCATTGTCATGCGGCGCCAGCTTGTAAGCCGAAAAATGTCCGAGCACGATCGCTTTTTGATTCGCTAAGGCACCTGCATAATGCAATTGCAGCAGCATGCGCTCTATGCGATACGGGTGCTCACCGATATCTTCGAGGAACAGTATGCCTTCCGGCTCATGGTGCCAGTAAGGCGTGCCGGCAGTATGCGTGAGCATGGCCAGATTGCCACCCCACAACTTACCCGACACTTGTAATTCGCTGCTGTATGCAGTTTCAAACTCTACGCGATGACTGTCAGCAGAAATACAGTGTATGAACTGGTCTATCGTATAGAGCGACTGCTGCTCACGTGTGTAATCATCACACAGCATGGGACCAGCCAGACTGCGACAGCCACGCTGCAACAAGCCCTGATGCACCAGCGTGAAATCACTGTAACCAACAAATAATTTGCCACTTTGTGCCAGCAAATCAAAATCGATTGCGGGTAGCAAACGTGACAGCCCATAGCTGCCGCGCAGCGCCAGCACAATATCTACTTCAGGGTCACTGGCAGCGGCATGAATTTGCGCGACGCGATGCGCATCTCTGCCACCAAAGCGCTGATATTTTTGTTCGGGATCGTAGTAGGAGTGCACCGTAAAACCCTGCTCTTGCAGGCGGGTCAGTCCTAATTTGACAGCAGCTTCATCCGGTGGCGCACCGCTGGGGGCGATCACTGCAATGTGCTTAGGGCTAGTGCTGAGTGCTGAGCCTGAATTCACAAGACACCTGCAAAAAAATAAACAGTTGCCAGAGTAACTGATTAATAGTTTTCCGGGCAATGCTTGGGAACAAAAAAACAGAGATTATGAGGCCTCTGGTGGTACCTGACCCTGCGCTTGGGCAAGCAGCTTTTTTTGAGCTGCGGCTAAACGCCGGCTACGGAAAAAATCCTGCAACAGCGCCGCGCATTCCTCAGCCAGCACACCGCGTGTCAGCTGCGTATGGTGATTGAGTTTAGGCTCATCAAAGATATTCAGCACTGAACCGGCGACACCGGTTTTATAGTCACTGGCACCGAAAATCACGCGCGCTATCCGCGCGTGCATCATAGCACCGGCGCACATCACACAAGGCTCCAGCGTGACATACAGCTCACAACCTGGCATGCGGTAGTTTTCCAGCAATGCGGCGGCTGCGCGCAGCGCCATCATTTCAGCATGGGCGCTGGGATCATGATCAACGATGGGACGATTGTAGCCCGCAGCGATGACCTGCCCGTCCTTGACCAGCACAGCGCCGACCGGGACTTCACCCTGCTCCCAGGCCAGCTTTGCCTGTGCCAATGCCAGGCGCATGAAACCCTCGTCTCTGTGCGCCTGCTCCGCAGCGGACAGTATTTCCGCTTTCATCAGCCGTCGATTTCTGCCCAGCAGTTAGGCGTTTCGTAGAGTGTGACTTTTTTCAGTTCCAGCGTACGGCCAAAACGATCATGGTAAACATCCTTCAGAATGTCGAAGGCGATCTTGGCCAGATTCTCCACGGTAGGCACGCGGTCTATCACTACCGTTTTATGTCCCGGCAGTTTTTCCAGGAAATTACGGATGATGTAGTCTTTCTCGTAGACGATGAAAGAGTGATCCCACAGATTGACCAGGTGCTCATTGGCAAGCGCCTTGATATCGCCAAAATCCATAATCATGCCATTATCGGATTCACCATCCTGCTGCACCACCTCACCAGTCAGGGTGATTTGCAGGGTATAGCGGTGACCGTGCAAATTACGACACTGGCTGCTGTGATCCGGAATACGATGACCGGCATCGAATTCCATTTTTCGGGTAATCGTTAACATGAAAAGCTTAAGGAATTTGTAGAAGTTTATGGGTTTGCAAGCTCAGCTTCCATTGCGGATTGGCTTTGCAAAACTCGATTGCGAGACGCAGATTATCATCCCGCAGCGGGCCATCCATGGCTTGCACGAAATAATGTTCAAAATCAAGATTAGCATATGTTGCCATATCCTGACCCAGTTGCGGGATCACCACCTTGATTTCATTGCCGCGCCTGACCTGCAAAGCCGAGCCCATTTTCGGACTGACGCAGACCCAGTCCACGCCTTCAGGCACAGGCAAGGTGCCATTGGTTTCAATCGCAATTTCAAAGCCGACCGCATGCATGGCAGCGATCAGTTCTGTATCCAGTTGCAATAAGGGCTCACCGCCAGTGAATACCACGTATTTACTATCCGGGTAAGACTGTGGCCACAAGGCGTTAATCGCCTGCGCCAGCTCCTGTGCAGATTTAAACTTGCCACCACCAACGCCGTCAGTACCGACAAAATCAGTATCGCAAAACTGACAAACCGCAGAGCTGCGATCCTCTTCCCTGCCCGACCACAGATTACAGCCTGAAAAACGGCAAAAAACCGCAGGGCGGCCAGCATGATTGCCTTCGCCCTGCAGTGTATAAAATATCTCTTTGACGCTATATGTCACGTCTTATTCCCATTCAATCGTAAATGGCATGCAAAGACCCAATACCGGCGCGGGTTTGCTGCAAACCTTTGATTGGAATACCATGATGAATACCATATGAAATTATTTTGCCTGATTTAAGAATAAATCAGCCGAACCGCGAATCATACCACAGCCACCGACTCAGGCTAAACCAACACATTATGGAATGCAACTTTAGTCAGAAGCCAGCGCTGCGGGTCAACCAGGATTGAGCTCGTGGTGCAGGCAAAAATAAGTTTCAATAATCTGCTTCAATAAGTCATTCAAGCTACTGTAATTGCAAGCTCAACATCACAGAACACATCCAACTGTATGCATTAGAGACTCTGCCTATGCTTAACTTGATTTAACGGAAGGTTCACATCAGCCAGTCCAAAGCACTCTGCTATAATCATTTTCATTAAAAAGTCGCGATTTATAACTGTTTTTATGACGGAGTAATCGATTTTATGGCTCAGATCGGGTATCAATGGCTTTCGCTGACTTATGATGTCCAGACCGTACGCCCATTAGCTGTACAGAGTGAAATCGGGCGCGGCCGCTCCACGACTAGCGATGATGACATACGCTTTGAAGTCTACCCGGAATCTTACCGCCCTCTTGGCACCTTTAGCGAGCAATTAGCTTTTGCATTCAAATATGAAGGTATCCATCTGGAATTTCTGGCCCGCCTTTTTTCACAGACTTTGGTCAAGCAAGAATTGGAACAATGGATTGCACGAGAACCAACTGGAAGTTATGCGCGCCGGGCCTGCTTTTTGTATGAATGGCTAATCAATGACACGTTGGCAGCCCCCAATCTGACGCGTGGCAATTACATTGATGCGCTGGACCCCGAACTGTATCTGGTCGGCACACCAATCAATTGCTCGCGCTGGCGTGTTCGTGACAATCTGCCGGGCAATCGTGATTACTGCCCTATCGTTCGACGAACCCCAGCCATTCAAGCCACTGAGACCTATGATTTACCAGCCAAACTAGCGGAATTAGAAAGCGATTTTGGCGTAGATCTGATCTTGCGCAGCACTGTCTGGCTCACGGTCAAAGAGAGTCGCGCCAGTTTTCTGATTGAACGTGAGCAGGATAAGGACGACCGCATACGCCGCTTCGCCACCATCATGGAAAACGAGTGCGGGCAAGACGACCACCCCCTCACACCCAAAACCCTTAGCCAATTGCAACGCGGCATACTGGGCGATATGGCGCTGCGCTACGGGCTGCGTCGCTCTCCAGTTTACGTTGGCCATTCGACGCACTATCAAGCGGTCGTTGATTACATCGCCCCGCATTGGGAACAAACCAACGCCCTTCTCGCTGGGCTTGCTTACTTTCTCGAACGTAGCCAAGGCGCATCGGCCATTCTGCGTGCAGCGGTGGCCTCTTTCGGCTTTGTCTATATTCATCCTATGGCAGATGGCAATGGCCGCATTTCGCGTTTTTTGATTAATGACATTTTGCGACGAGATGAGCTGATTTCCGCACCGATTATCTTACCTGTTTCAGCAACCATCACCGACAGCACTCAGGCGCGCGCCGCCTACGATAAAGTGCTTGAGCGTTTTTCTCGCCGCCTGATGCGCAAATATGCGGATCAATACTATTTTGGTGAACCGACCATCGCAGAAGATGGCGTTGAATACAATCTTTATTTCAACGCCTATGAAGATGCATTGCCGGCCTGGCGCTACCCCGACCTCACTGCGCACGCCGAGTATCTCGCCACAGTCATCGACACGACCTTGACCCATGAAATGCGCAAAGAAGCCCATTTCCTCAAGGCAAATGACCAAGCCCGTGCCGCCATCAAAGAATTTTTAGAAGCGCCCGATAATGAGCTCGACGGCATCATTCGCAGCATTCGACAAAATGGCAACGCGCTGTCTAATCAGCTATGCAAACGATATCCAATCTTTACCGAGAAACCAGCTATTGGTGAACGGATTGTTTGCGCGGTGGAGCAGGCGTTTCCTGATTAGGATGTAAATAAGCCGGGAAATTTGCCAGCTTACTTAATATATTCAGAAGCCAACTAATCAGCGAGCATCATTCCCATGCTATCGTAATTAACACAAGGGTCTATTAACATTCAAGCTATCCAAAGGTAAGCAAACACAAGATTGATGAAGGAACCGACGTTTCTATCCATTTTTTCATATCTTGTTGCGATCCTTCTGAGTTGCTTTATGCGGTTAAAAAAACGTTCAATAATATGTCGATCTTTGTACAAATGAAGGTCATATTCCCGCTACTCAAGCCTGTTTTTCTTAGGTGGAATAACCGCCTGCATACCCTAGGCGCCAAGGTATTCCACAAACGCATTCGCGTCATATCCTTTGTCGGTCAATAGTACTTTCGCCAGAAAGCCATCCACCAGCGGCTGACCTTGACTCATATCGGATTGCTCTCCTCCTGTCAGTAACCAACGCACAGGATTGCCAAGTTCATCCACCGCGACGTGCATTTTGCTCTTTAAGCCACCGCGTGAACGTTCTATCGCTTGGCGGCCTTCTTTTTTGCCGCACCTGCTAAGTGTAGATGCGCACGCTTGACCCCAACGCTTAAAACTTGTGTAGGTAGTATCCCAATTCCCAAGTTCTGCTGGCAAATCACGCCACGGCGAACTGGTTCGCACTATCCATAATACAGCCTCAATAAACTGACGGTTATCTTGCCCGGATCGCTCAGGATCACCTACTTTTCACGGCAATAAGGGTTCTATTTTCTCCCACTGATCATCTCGCAGTATCTTTCGAGTACTTTGCATGTCGGTATGCCGTTTTTCAAATACCGAATGTAAACACATTTCCCTGTATGTTAACAGGCGCTAGGTATCCCTACTGCTTATTCCTTTTCATTCTGAGTCTGTGATTCGAACCGCATTAGTCTCGGCCCAGAGCCTCGTTCAGATAACTCATCCAAAGGATTGCGAAGCTTGCAAGCCTCAAGAGATAAGCAACCGCATCCTATGCAGTCAGTTAGTTGTTCGCGTAGCTCGGTAAGGTTCGCAATTCTGTCGTCTAACTCTACTCTCCAGCGTGCCGATAATTTTTTCCAATCTGCAGCAGTCGGAGTTCGCCCCTCAGGTAACTCTGACAATGCAGTTTTGATTGATGCCAGTGAAATACCGATTCTTTGTGCCACCTTAATTACCGCAATTCGACGTAACACATCGCGAGAAAACCGCCGCTGATTGCCGGCACTACGCAAACTTTTTATAAATCCTTTGGACTCATAAAAATGCACAGCTGAAATTGCCACTCCACTGCGTTTAGCGACATCTCCAACTGTAAGACGATGGGAGGCATCGTCAGACAGAAATTTAGACATAAAAGCCTCTTGACCTAAAGTTAAGTTGAGGTTTTATACTAAATTTTGTTAATTTTCAACTTCATTTAAGGATGCTTGAAATGCGAGTAGCAATTATTTTAGGAACTGCGCGTAACCAGGGTAACACTCATCAATTAGCGACATACTTGCGAAACGGCGTTGCAGGAACTTTATTCAACCTAGCGGATTACAAAATAGGTACATACGATTACGAGCATCGCAACATCAACGATGATTTTCTGCCACTGATGAAAGAAATCCTGATGTTTGACCATATTATGCTGGCGTCACCAATCTATTGGTATGCCGCAAGTAGTGAAATGAAGGTGTTTCTTGATCGCCTTTCAGATTTAATGACGATTGAGAAGAATCTTGGCCGCCAGCTAAGGAGTAAAAGTGCGTCTTTGCTTGCTACGGGATGCGATATCGAGCCGCCGGTATGCTTTGAACAAATGTTTGAACTGACTTACCGCCATCTAGGTATTAACTATCTGGGAATGCTTTATTGTCCGTGCGTCGATCACCTCGAAATTGAGCAACATCAATTTGTCATTGATTCCTTTCTAAAGAATTTACATGCTTAATATTCTAATGGCCAGACAATGTCTAAAGAGCATCGACTTTAAAGACAACATAAACAATTAACTGCGATAAGCAGTCTTCTATTTATTTGACGAAATGGTGAAATAGGAATATTGAATGTGCCGCTCTTTGTTCGATATGGTGATTCGCTCTAAGCCTGCTATGCGCAGACTACAGGTAATGGCATGGTATCGGGCACCTTTGATGGACTCAAAAGTGATAGCGCCATCCGCCGTACTACAGGAAAAGCGTACTTGCCGGTGCCTGAAGATGCCAGCCAATGCCAGACCAAAAAACAAAAAAGCCCGCAGTGACGCGGGCTTACGAGTGTTTTGGTGCCATCAGCTGCCTGCTGATGCCAGACGTGTGATCATTCCCACTCTATCGTTGCCGGTGGTTTGCCAGAGATATCGTAAACCACGCGGTTGATGCCGCGTACTTCGTTGATAATCCGGTTGGAAACCTTGCCTAATAATTCGTGCGGCAGGTGGGCCCAGTGGGCGGTCATGAAGTCCTGGGTTTGCACAGCACGTAAAGCGACTACGTAGTCATAGGTGCGGCCATCGCCCATGACGCCTACCGATTTAACCGGCAGGAAAACGGCAAATGCCTGGCTGGTCGCGTCGTACCAGCTGACTGGTTTTTCTGCGTTAGGATCAACAAAGTTAGTGCGCAATTCTTCGATGAAAATCGCATCGGCTTTACGCAGCAGGTCGGCGAATTCTTTTTTGACTTCACCCAAAATGCGCACGCCCAGGCCAGGGCCAGGGAATGGATGGCGATACACCATGCCATGTGGCAGGCCCAGCGCGACGCCCAGCTTACGGACTTCATCCTTAAACAGTTCGCGCAATGGCTCCAGCAGTTTCAGGTTCAGGGTATCTGGCAAACCGCCGACATTGTGGTGGCTCTTGATGGTATGCGAACCCTTTTTACCTTTACCGGCGCTTTCGATGACGTCCGGATAAATGGTGCCCTGCGCCAGCCATTTTGCATTGCTGAGTTTGGCGGATTCGGCCTGGAATACCTCAACAAATTCGCGACCGATGATTTTGCGTTTTGCTTCAGGATCGGTAACGCCGGTCAGATGCCCCATGAACTGGGCAGTCGCATCGACATGGATCACTTTCACACCCAGATTATTGGCAAACATTTCCATGACCATCTTGCCTTCGTCCTGGCGCAACAGGCCATGATCGACGAATACGCAAGTCAGCTGATCACCGATGGCGCGATGGATCAGCGCTGCGGCAACACTGCTGTCTACACCACCAGACAAACCGAGTATCACTTCATCACTGCCTACCTGGGCGCGGATAGCGGCCACCGCTTCAGCGATATAGTCAGGCATATTCCAGTCAGACTGGCAGCCGCAGATCTCGTGCACAAAGCGACCGATAATTGCTTCACCCTGCACAGTGTGAGTGACTTCAGGATGGAACTGAACAGCATAAAAACGGCGCTCTTCATCAGCCATCGCCGCGATCGGGCAATTGTCGGTTGATGCCATCAGTTTGAAACCAGGCGGCATTTCATTGACCTTGTCGCCGTGACTCATCCAGACTTTGAGCATGCCATGGCCTTCCGGCGTCACAAAATCATGGATATCTTTGAGCAAAGCGGTATGGCTGCGCGCACGCACTTCAGCATAGCCGAATTCGCGTACCAGACCATTTTCCACTTTACCACCGAGCTGCTCGGCCATGGTTTGCATACCATAGCAAATCCCCAGTACCGGCACGCCAGCCTCAAACACTGCCAGCGGCGCACGTGGAGTGTCGCCTTCGGTCACGCTGTTCGGGCCACCAGACAGGATAATCCCGGCTGCGCCATAATTTTTAATGAATTCATCACTGACATCGTAAGGATGAACTTCAGAAAACACACCGGCATCGCGCACACGGCGGGCGATCAGTTGCGTGACTTGCGAACCGAAATCAAGTATCAGTATTTTGGAGTGCATAATTCAAATAATCATGTCTGGTTGTGCGGGCGCTGCCTGTACAACACTATTGTTTCCTGCTGTCCTCGCAGAGAGCAGGGCTTTTTCAGCGAGGCTGATCAAGGCTTCTGGATCTGCATCGGGGAAGGTGTCGGTCGACACCACCCCACTACAGACCGTCAAATTTTTTTCCGCGTCATCCACCCATTCAGGGTGCGTCATCACGGCGAGACGGATACGTTCCGCCACCGCGAATGCGACCAGATGCGACGCGCCGGGCAATACGATCAGCAACTGATCCGAACCAAACCGTCCCAGCGCATCAAAAGGACGGATGCAGGAACGTACCCGGCTAACTACACGTATCAGCAACTGATCAGTCGCCGCAAGACCATAAGCAGCGCGGATCTGATCAATCTGATCCGGATAAACAAACAGCAGCGATAAGGGCTTTTGCGCCTTGGCACAGCGCTCCATCTCTATACTCAGGGAGCGGAAAATTGCGCCCTTATTCCAGGTACCCAGCAAGGGATCTATCATCGCCTCGCGCTTCAATACCCGGTTTTGCTTAAGCAGTTCGTTATGGGTCTGCAGCATGACACCCAGTGCCAGCTCGCGCTCTATCAGTGCCGCCAGATCTGTCAGCAGCAAGCGCTGTGACTCATCCAACTGGCGCGGCTGATAATCAAGCAGACGCAAACATCCTGCCAATTGTCCATCTTGCGTATAGACCGGATGCGAAGCGAAAAATCGAATAAACGGTGGCCCGGCGACGTAGCGGCTTTCCGCAAGCTCAGTATGTTGATTGAGATCGGAGATGACCACGATCTCATCCTCGCAAGGAATCGCGTCACAAAACAAAGCTTCCATTTCGGTGATGGACTTTTCATTACCACCGGACCGCCCAGAGAGTTGGCCAAAGCTCACAAAGCAATTGGCCACAGAAAACAGCTGCAATCCCAGGCGCTCAAAACGGGCGATCCGGGTGTCGAATTTTTCACTCATCAGACGTTCGACACCTGCTTGCAGCTGCCGTATCCCCGTTGAATGAAATCCACCTACGCTTGCAGACATGCTTCCTCCCTCTGGTTCACTGATGATTAGTCAGCGCGGTAGTTCGGAGCTTCCTTGGTGATTTGCACATCATGTACATGCGATTCACGCATCCCGGCAGAAGTGATTTCTACAAATTCTGCCTTGGTATGCAAGTCATCGATAGAGCCGCAACCACAGTAACCCATGGAAGAGCGTACACCGCCGACCAGTTGATACAGGATGGCTAATACACTGCCTTTGTAAGGCACACGACCTTCAATACCTTCCGGCACCAGTTTGTCTGCATTATTGGCAGCATCCTGGAAGTAACGGTCAGCGGAACCGTCAGCCATCGCGCCCAGACTGCCCATACCGCGATACGATTTGTAGCTGCGGCCCTGGAACAGGATGACTTCGCCCGGTGCTTCTTCGGTACCGGCAAACATACTGCCCATCATGACCGTCGATGCGCCAGCAGCCAGTGCTTTGGAGACGTCGCCAGAGAAGCGTACACCACCGTCAGCGATACAAGGAACGCCAGTGCCTTTGAGCGCGTTGGCGACATTGGCAATCGCAGTAATCTGAGGCACACCCACACCGGCAACGATACGGGTAGTACAGATAGAACCAGGACCAATACCGACTTTCACCGCATCGGCACCATGTTCAACCAGTGCTAAGGCCGCAGCTGCGGTTGCGATATTGCCACCGATGACTTCGATATGTGGGTAGTTATCCTTAACCCAACGTACGCGATCCAGCACACCTTTGGAGTGACCATGCGCGGTATCGACCACGATGACGTCCACACCTGCTTTTGCCAGCAAGTCGATACGTTCTTCATTATCCGGACCGACGCCGACCGCAGCACCGACACGCAACTTACCGTGCACATCTTTGGATGCGAAAGGATGTTCGGTCGATTTTTGTATATCTTTGACGGTGATCAGACCACGCAATTCGAAGCTGTCATTGACCACCAGAACACGTTCCAGGCGGTGCTTATTCATCAGACGCTTGGCTTCAGACAGGTCAGCTGTTTCATTCACATACACCAGCTTTTCACGTGGCGTCATTTTGGAACGTGCTTCCGCATCGAGTTCTTCTTCGAAACGCAAATCGCGGTTGGTGATGATACCGACTACAGTATTGCCTTCCACCACAGGGAAGCCACTGATCCCGTATTGCTGGGACAAGGCAATCACCTCACGGATTTTCATGCTAGGCGGAATCGTGATCGGATCACGCAGCACACCGGACTCAAAGCGCTTGACCTTCGCGACTTCGCGGGCCTGCTCTTTAGCTGTGAGGTTTTTGTGGATGATACCGATACCGCCTTCCTGTGCCATGGCAATTGCCAGTCTGGCTTCAGTCACTGTATCCATAGCAGCGGATACCAACGGAATATTCAAATGAATATTGCGCGTCAATTTCGTCGCAAGAGAAGTGTCTTTAGGGAGGATGTTCGAGTAAGCTGGAACGAGTAGCACGTCATCGAAAGTGAGTGCTTTTTGGAGTAAACGCATAGTATTTCCTATAGGCGCAAAAGTGAATTATACAGAAAACTTGCGAACTCGTCTGCAGACGTGTAAAACTCACGTATCTTTTTATTGGCCGTTTATCAGAGAGTCCGCTATGTTACGTCGTCAGATTCAAATTATCTCCGCCCTTTTCGCCTTTGGCATTACCGGTCACGCGCTGGCTCAGTATGTATGGGTGGATGACAAGGGAAATAAACAGTACTCCGATACCGCGCCACCCGCCTCCGTACCAAAAAACCGCATCCTTAAAACACCGGGCAAATCGACGGAGCAAAGTGAGCCGGCAGCGCCAGCAAGGGAAGCCAGCGCAGCTGCGAATGCCGCCTCGGCCAACAAGCCAGTCACCACGGCCTCGCGCAATGAAGACTACAACAAGCGCCGCGCCGAGCAGGCTGAAAAAGATAAAAAAACCGCTGACGACCAGCAAGCCGCGTCGGAGAAAAGCAAAAACTGTGAACGCGCTAAAACCTATCAAAAGACCCTGGAGTCTGGCGTAAGAGTCGCCACCACCGATAAAAACGGCGAGCGCAATTATATGGATGATGCGCAAAGAGCCAAAGAAATCGCGGATACAAAAAAGGCAACCGCTGGCTGCCAGTAAGCTAATGCAGTACTACGCTACTACTCTGTGCTGAGGTGCAGGCTTCAGGATGAGGCCTGCTGGCGCGCCTGCTTTTTGGCACGGCGGCGGCGCGCTTCCATAGGATCTGCAGATAAGGGCCGGTAAATTTCTATCCGGTCCGCGTCATGCAAACCGGCGTCCAGTGCCCGCAATTTGCCGAACACACCGACTTTCATGACGCTGACATCGATGGCCGGGCACATTTTCACGATACCACTTTGCACAATGGCGTCATGCAGGGTCGCATCTGCAGCAAGCGTCGCCTGAGTACGGTAGATCGCATTCTGAGCCGCATACACAACTTGTACTGTAATCATCGCTGTAGTAACAGAATCAGGCATACACCACCTCAGCGCGCGCGCAAAAACAATCAACAAAACTATTGGCAATCTTGCCAAACACAGGACCAATCAAATGCTCCAATAATTTGCTGGAGAACTCGTAATTGAGATCAAACTCAATTTTGCAGGCGTCTGCGCGCAATTCTGTGAATTTCCATTGACCACTTAATTGCCGGAACGGCCCTTCCAGCAAATTCATTTGCATGCTGTGTGGTGGCTGATTGATGTTTTGTGTAGTAAAGCTTTGGCGGATACCGTGATAATTGATCGATAAAGTGGCGGTCAGACCAGTCGGCGTCCGTTCAGCCACGCTGACGCCACCGCACCAGGGCAGAAATTCCGGATATTTTTCGACCGCTTCAACCAGCGCAAACATCTGGGCTGCGCTAAAGCCAATGAAAACTGTTTTATGTACAACTGCCATCTAAGGGAACCATTTGGTAGAATCACAGGTTCGCATTTTAACCGAGTCATCACCATATCGAAATCGCCGCGGCCATTTCTGTGACGGCGACATCAAGAAAAACCACGATCAATGAGTATTGCTGATAATAGAAAAGCCTTCCACGATTACTTTATCGAGGAACAGTTCGAGGCTGGAGTTGTATTACAAGGCTGGGAAGTCAAGGCTATCCGCGCCGGCAGATTGCAGTTAAAAGAAGCCTATGTGATAGTACGTGACGGTGAGATCTTCCTGTTCGGCGCCCATATTGGCGCCTTGCCTACCGCATCCACGCACATACATCCTGACTCGGTCCGCACCCGTAAGCTGTTGCTGCATGCCGCAGAAATCAGCAAACTAATCGGCAAAGTAGAACGCTCAGGCTACACCATGGTTCCGCTGAATATGCATTTCAGCAAAGGCCGTATCAAATGCCAGATAGGCCTCGCCAAAGGTAAAAAGCAGCACGATAAACGCGACACAGAAAAAGAACGCGACTGGCAGCGCGAACAACAAAAAATCATGAAACAACATCGTCGCTGATGACTAAGCTTGACTGAGTGTGACCGGATTGGAGCGAACAAGAATATATCCGGTCAAAAACGATGTGCGCAACAGATTGAAAGAGATACGCAAGCATACAGAGTGAAGACGCTGCTCTGCATTACCATCAAGCCTGTCACCAAATTTCGCTTTGCTTTGCCCCTCCTCAAGCGCAGAAGCATCAGACAGATTGGTGCGCAAGGCAGATGGGTTAAAATTGAACAAACGTACAACAAACGTTCAATACGTTCAATACGTTCAATTTCTTTGCAAGACTAGCTGCTGGCAAATAAATCTGCGTCAGAGACCTCTGCCTTAATCAGCAATGCGCTAGCTTTGCTCGCATGACACTTTCCCTTCCCTGACGCTGGCAATGAATATCCAGCCATAGTCATGGCCTCTGACGACGATGCCGACTGGCGTTCAGACTGCAATTCCGCACACTTAATTCAAGACGACGGTCTTGATACCGCTCAACAAAAACTTGCCTTTACCTCTGGACAAGGTATACAGTGCAAACACGATAAGGTCAGAAAAGCCAGCCAGCAGTGGCTATTTTATTTTTTGACTGTTCTCATTTAAATGGCGAGTAACTTAAATGCCAACAGTCCATAGCAACTGGCCGGTAAACTGTGTAACTTTCTGTAAGCAGATCGGGCTAACGGTTTTCAAGCCACAGTGATGCAAGTACCATACGGGCTATGAATAATCTGAACATAAACAATGAATCCAGCTCTAACCCAGTGAGCAATCCACCCAAAGCCAAAATTCTGGTTGTTGATGACGACTTACGTCTGCGCGAGCTGCTGCGCCGCTACCTGACCGAACAAGGCTTTTACGTAGTGGGCGCTGAAAATGCCCAGGTCATGAATAAGCTCTGGATGCGTGAGCGTTACGACATGCTGGTACTTGATCTGATGCTACCAGGTGAAGATGGGCTTGCCATCTGCAGGCGCTTGCGCGGCGGCGGCGATCAGACACCTATCATCATGCTGACTGCAAAAGGTGAGGAAGTCGACCGCATCATAGGTCTGGAAATGGGCGCGGATGATTACCTGCCTAAACCCTTCAATCCTCGTGAACTGGTAGCACGTATCAATGCTGTATTGCGCAGAAAAGTGCCGGATGAACTGCCAGGCGCACCATCCGATGGCCCGCAAACTTTCAGCTTTGGGGAATTTGTACTCGATTTAGGTACCCGTACCCTGAAAAAAAATAATGAGACAATTTCACTGACCACGGGCGAATTTTCAGTTTTAAAAGTATTTGCCCGCCACGCACGTCAGCCTATGTCCAGAGAGAAGTTAATGGAACTGGCTCGCGGACGTGAGTATGAGGTGTTCGACCGTAGCCTGGACGTACAGATTTCCCGACTGCGCAAGCTGATAGAACCGGATCCATCCAGTCCGCTCTACATCCAGACAGTCTGGGGACTAGGCTACGTTTTCATTCCTGATGGTCAGAAAAACTAAGTTGCGAACTTAGTATCCTGTAATGCAATCCTATTTAAACAGCCCAGAATGGCTGCGTAGCGGTCTTTTCTGGCGTACCTTTATCATGCTGGCCACCTTGGTCATGACCAGCATGATAGTCTGGTTTGTCAGCTTCCGTAGCCTGGAACGCACCCCGAGAGCACAACAATTAAGCTCCCAGATCGTCTCTATCGTCACCATTACGCGTGCTGCCCTCACCCATTCTATTCCCGAAACCCGGCGTGAACTGCTGCTGGATCTGGCTCACGAAGAAGGGATACGGATAAATCTGGTCAGCGAAAACGATAAGGTTGAAGTGCAGGAAAATACCGCCTTCTTCAGTGAACTGAGTCAAATGCTGCGCGTCAAGCTCAGCAACTCTACCCGTTTTGCCAAATCCGTTAACGATATCAAGGGTTTCTGGATCAGTTTTGATATCGATGCGGAGCAATACTGGCTCAGGCTGGATACCGATCGCATAGAACCACCGATGACACTGCCTGTGATCAGTTGGGCCACTGCCTCATTGATATTGACCTTGCTGGGAGCCGCAGTGATTTCCAAACTGATCAATGATCCTTTATCTCGGGTCAGTCTGGCTGCGCGCCTGCTGGCACAAGGCAAACAACCAGATCCCTTACCAGAGCTGGGCCCCAAGGAAATCAGGGAAACCAATGCCAGCTTTAACAGCATGGTCGAAGATCTGGCGCGGATAGAAACAGACCGTACGATTATTCTGGCAGGGATCTCTCATGATCTGCGCACGCCATTAGCAAGGATGCAGCTGGAAGTGGAAATGTCCAATCTGGATCAGCATGCCCGCCTCGGCATGCAATCGGATCTGAGCCAGATGGATGCCATCATCAATCAATTTCTGGATTACGCCAAACCGCTGGATAGCCATGGTTTCGCCACCATTAATATCAGCGATTTACTGGCGCAGGTGATCTCAGAATATGCCAGGGTGAATCACTTACAAATCCGTACCGATATCGCGCCGGACCAACTCATGCTCGGCAATGCCACTGAGTTACACCGTATGTTTTCCAACCTGATAGAAAACGCGAGCCGCTACGGTAAAAATCCAGACAAGATTTCGACCATCATCGAAGTACAATGCAGCCGGAAAACCAAAGGGAAAAAGCAAGGCATATTGATCAGCTTCCGCGACTATGGTGACGGCGCACCGGTTGATGATATGGTCAGGCTGCTTCGCCCTTTTACCCGTGCTGACGCATCGCGTAGTCAGGCTAACGGCTCCGGTTTAGGGCTGGCAATTGTCGATCGCATTATCAAGCGCCATCGCGGACGATTACGTATTTATAACCACGAAGACCGTGGTTTTGTCGCCGTGATGATTTTCCCCGAATACAAGCCTGAATAAGTCAGTTCAGGTCTGTCTTCCCCCTACAAACAGTAGCATTTCAGCCTGTTTGAATAATAAAAAAAACCGGTGGACCTGCCACCGGTTTTCACCTATCCCCTGCAATTAACTCTTAGCCCTTCGCTGTTAGCTTATTTGGTTTTTACCATGGCCAGCTGTGTCGCTTCAGCTTCAGCAGTCTGAATGGCATTGTCCTCACGATCAGCGATCTTGTTTTTCTCTGCAGCCCCACCCAGTTGATAGCTCAATTGCAAACCAGTTGCGGTGACCTTCACAGCATGATTTTCAGCTTGATCAGCGGCCTGAATGACTGACTGATTGACTGATGAATACTCCGTTTTCACTGGCAACTGTTGTACGCCAGCCGCCTGCTTACCTTCGACTTTACCGGTTACTTGGCCGGATGCATGTACCACTGGCAGCAACTGAGAGAACCCGGCAGCCCCTATCATCCCTGCACACAACATCAAACCGGCAAGTATCGATGGGCGCAGACGCAGGCCAACCGGCGTTGCTGGCTCAGACTGAGTAAAGTCGGTATCCAGCGTGACAGGTGCCGACTCTAATACCTGCTGCACCTGTTCACGCCATACCACGTGATGTTGACGCTGATCACGCAAGCGCTGTATCAGTGTCTGTGCCAACACCTCTGCAGCCTGGTGTTCATGGGCGAGTTGCTGCTGCTCTTCCTGCGCTGCTGCCTGCAGTTTTTGCTCTTCATGTGCCCATTGCGCTTGCAAGGCAGTCAATTGCTGACGTTGTTGTTCACGCAAAGCAGCCAGTCTCTCATTTTGCACAGCCTGCCCTGCCAACAATTCCTGCAAAGACTGCTCTTCTGCGCTCAGCGCCAATTCCTGCTCACGCGCCTGCTCCAATGCCAGTTTTGCTGCCTGACGCTCTTCTCTCCTGCGCAAAATCAGATCAGCGAACGCAGCTTGTTGCTGCTCTTGCTCCTGTTCCTGTTGCTCCAGTTCCTGCAGTGCCGCCTGTTCCAATGCAAGTTGATTAGCCAGCTGCGTTGCCAGAGCTTGTTCTTTTTCGCGTCTTGCAGACGCCAGCTCGAGTAATTTCTGCTCAGCCGCGCAGCGTTCCTGCAACGCTGCGCTGGCTAAATTGTCTTCGGTCAGCGCTGTACTGAGCGCTGCTGCCAGTTGCGCTTCCAGCTCACGTTTCTGCTGCCCGGCTTGTATGGACTCCTGATGCAACGCCAAACGCTGCTGACTATCCGTTGCCAACTGCTCTTCAATTTGCAGGCGTTCTTGTGCAGCCTGTACCAATGCTTCTTCTGCCTGCATCTTCGCATCGATGACTTGCAAAGCCTGGTTTTTGAGTGCGATGGTTTGTTGCTCAAGTTGCTGATGTTCAGCCAGCTTCAGTAATTCCTGTTGTTCTGCATGAGCACGTTCGGCGGCCAGTTTTTGCAATGCCAGCATTTCTTCTGCTTTCACTTGCGCGAGACGACTGGCTTCCAATTCTGTTTCTGCATGCAAGGCAGCGAAGCGCGCAGCATCCTGTTCAGCCTCTGCTTTGGCCTGCATCGCAACTGCAGCTTCTTGCTCGGCTTTAGCGCGCTCTTGTGCTGCCTGCAGATAAGTCTGTTCGGCCTGCTCGGTTGCCACTGCAGCGGCCGCAGCGCTTTGTTCTGCCTGCAGTTTTTCACGTATCAGCACCAAGGTGTTCGCCTCTGTCGCAGCACGCTGATTTTCTGCATCTAACAGTTTCTGCGTCTCAGCCACACGCGCTTCCAAAGCCTGACTAGCCAGCTTCTGCGCATGCGCATGTTGGCTGGATTGCGCAAACAAGGCCTGCTCTGCCAGCAGCTGCGCCTGAGCGGCAGCTTCTGCTTCCTGTGCCAACACCTGACGTTGCGCTGCCAGTTCGCGGGCTTTTTCTTCTGCTGCCACTGTCGCTTGTTGCAGTGCCAGTTCCTGCTCTTGGAAAGCCAGTTTAGCGGCCAGTTCGATACTCAAAGCCTGCTCAGTGTGCAGGCGTGCCTGCTCAGCCTGTGCAGAAGCTGCCAACAGTGCTGATTTTTTCTCTAAAGCGGCGGCGGCTTCACGTTTAATCAAGGCTTCTTCGGCAGATTCTTGTAACCAGCGCTTTTCAGCGGCGTTGACCGTCTCTAAGGCAAGCCGTGCTTCCTGTTCTGCCTGCAGACCTTGCTGCGCCAGGGCTTGCTGTTCTGCTTCAGCCTGTTGGCGGCTGGCAGCCTCATTCAACAGCGCCTGTTCCGCTTCTTGTTTTTGCTGAAGCGTCACCATCAATGCCTGCTCGGCCTCTGCACGTTGCTGCTCCAGACTACGTAATTGAATTTCCGCCTGCAGTCGCTGTGCGACCAGATTTGCAGTCAATTGCTGAGCTTCAGCATGGGCGGCCAATTCCTGATGTAAAGCCTGTTCTGCTGCAAGTGTAGCGGCGGCGGCGGCATGAGCAATACGTTCTGCATCGGCATTGGCCTGGGCAAAACGTTGTGCCAGCTGCTCTTGTTCCAATTTAGCCTGGGTTGCGGACTGAGCCTGTTGTTCAGCCAACAAACGCGACTCGGTGGTCATTAATAAGGTGGCTTCCTGCTCTACACGTTGAGCGACAGCTTGCTCCAGCTCTGCCAGACGGCGGTTTTTCTCCTGCACTAACTGGTGCGCCTTGACCTGACTCGCAGCATAGGATTTTGCCTGCTGCTGCAACGCGACTTCCGCTTCCAGCTTAGCCTGAGCCATAGTCTGCGCTTCAGCTTCAGCAGCAGCACGCTCGGCCGCTGCGCGCGCTTGCGCCTGTTCCGTCTGAGCGCGGCACTGTGCTGCCGCATTGGCTTGCTGTTCGGCTTGCAGCTTTTCTTTTGCCGCCTGTTCCGCCACTTGTGCTGCAAGCGCAGCCTGCTCTGCCAGGCGAGCCTGCTCTTCCAGTGCAGCTGCTGCTGCCAGTTGTGACTGGGCCTTTTCCTGTTCCAAACGCTTTGCGCGGCTGGCTGCTCTCACGCGCTGTTCAGCTGCATTGGCTGCAGTCTGTTCAGCGTTGGCTTTCGCAGCCAGCTCTTCATGTAATTGTTTTTCCTGAGCCAGCTTAAACTCTAAAGCCTCACAGATCGCCTGCTCCGCTTGCAAACGTGCATGATGCTCGATCTTTTCCGCTTCTTCAAGGCGGGCTTTTTCGGCCAATTCAGCGGCTAACAGCTGTTCTGCATGCAGTTTTTCCTGTACCAGTGTCAGCGCTTTTTTTTCCGCTTCTGCGCGCAAACGCAAAGTTTTTCCCAATTGCTCGGCTTGCTGAACTTTTTCTTTTGCATCCTGCGCAGCCTGCTTTTGTAAGTCTGCATGTTCCTGGATTTTGATCAAGCGCTGCTGCTCGGCTTCTATCATGGCCTGGCGCGCCAGACGTGCTTCCTGCTCTTGCTGCTGACGTGCCTGCAATACCGCAACATGCTCACGATCAGCGCAGGCGCGGGCGATGATTTCTTCTGCGGTCAGCTTTTCGGCCTCTAATTTTTCTTGTGCGAGGTTGGCGGCTTGCTGCTCTGCTTTACTGCGAATTTGTTCTGCTTTGGTCAGTTCAGCAGCCTGTTGCTGCTGCAGAGCTGCAAATTGCGCAGCCTGTTGCTGCATCTCTTTTTGCTTTTCGGCTTCAATCAAAGCCTGTTGCTGTACCAGTGCCTGTTCTTCTGAAGCCTGGCGTGCAGCACGTTCTGCTGCTTCACGCGCCGCAGCAGCAGCTTTCGCCTGCTCCTCCGCAAAACGGGCCGCCTCAGCCTGTTCACGTGCAGCCTGTTCCAGTGCCAGTTTTTCTTCTGCCGCTGCTAACATCGCCTGTACCGCCACTGCGCGACGACGTTCTGCATCCAGTTTTTCATCCAGCAATGCCATCGCTTTCGCCTCATCGTTTGCCAACTGTTCCTGAACACGCAGCAGTTCATCTGCGTCGCGGGTTTTCTTTGCCATCATTTCTGCGCGGCGTTGCTGCAATTCCGCCTGTTTCATCGCTTTTTCCAACGCAATGCGTTCAGCGATCATTTCGCTTTCCTGCGCTAAACTGGCAGCCCGCGCTACTTCTTCCTGCATGCGTAACAGCTCGATATGTTCGCGCTCAGTCTGTGAACGCGCATGCGCTTGCTGGGTTTTGCTACGTTCTGCCTGTAATTTTTCCTCCAGCGCTAGTGCTGCCTTTTGCTCAGCGTCTGCACGCAGCTGTTCTGCTTGCAGCAACTCAGCGGTTTTTTGTGCTTTTAATTCTGACGCAGCCTGAGCCCGCTTCAGCAGCTCAGCCTGGAAGGCGGATGCACTCAGCGCCTGTTGCTCAGCATCTGCTTGTTCACGCGCCAGTTGTACGGCCTGGCGCTCTATCTCTATGCGCTCTTTGGCCAGCTCTGCGGCACGCTGCTCCTCCGCCGCACGTTGCTGTGCCAGCGCAGTCGCTTCCTGCTCGGCGATACGGCGCAATCTTGCTTCTTCGGTTGCTGCCGCCTCTGCTGCCAGGCGTTCACGCGCCTGGGCATCCGCTTGCTGTTCGTTTTCGATACGGGACAATGCTGTGCTCTGCAACTCGCGTTCAGCACGGATACGGGATTCCGTGACCTGACGGATTCTTTCTTCTGCATCTTTACGTGCCTGCGCGGTCGCGACGGCCATTAACTCAGCCTGCTCACGCTTTTGTGCTGCTGCGCGCAAGTCCTGTTCGGCCTGCATACGCATCTGAATCGCTTCCGCAGCACGTTGCTCGGACTCCATGCGAGCCTGCGCCATGGCCTCCTGTTCTTGTTCTATATGCAGACGTGCCATCGCATCTTCACGTGCGCGTATCTCCATCGGCGCACGGTTAATGGCAACTTCTAAGGCTTTTGCCTCGGCTTGCTCACGCTCTTTACTCGCCTGCAAAGCTTCATTGCGTACCTTGGCCAGCATTTCAGCATGTTGACGGGCTTCGCGATCAAGCTTCTCACGCTCACGAGCAAGTTCAACAATTTTTGCATCGGCTAATGCACGTTCACTGGCTTGTTGACGGGCGCTTTCTGATGCAGCAAAACGCTCAGCCGCGAAACTTTTAGCAACTTCTGTTTGTTCGGCGAGACGACTGGCTTCAGCATGGGCCTTGCTGCTTAAATCCGCTTCTGTCTTCCATTTTTGCTCGGCGCGCTGACGTGCTTCACGCTCCAGACGCTGGCGCAATTCGGACTGCTGACGGGCACGATGCTCCATCTCAGCACGTTGCTGCAATTCACGCGACTCCATCTCGTGAGCCGCAGCACGAGCGACGCTGGCTGCCTGCGATTCTTTCTCAGCGATGAGCCTGGCCTGGCTCTGTTTCGCAGCTTCTTCTTCCAGTTTCAGTTTAGCTTGCGCTAATTCTGCTGCTTCCGATTCAGCCTGGGCCCGGGTTTGCGCTAATTCACGTGCGGCTTCTTCCGCTTTCAAACGGGTTTCCGTCGCGACGGTGGCACGGGCTTCGGCTTCTACCCGCGCTATCGCTTCACGAATTCCTTTTACATCAATGCGAGAGTTAGACTCCAGTACATCAGGCGAAGACAACAAATCCTCCTTGCTATCGTCAAGGCGATCAAGGGAGTAAGCTCCCAAAGAAAATTTGTTTAACAGTGACTGGTTATCCATGCTTCGCTCCTGAATATATCCTTGTCTCTCCGCATCACCGGCCCGTGCGCGTGAAACCTCATATCAGAATTATCGGCGATGCAAAAATAAACAATCCTTGGAGTAAAGCGGGAAAAGCCCCTTATTTCCAGATTGTTGCATCCAATTTCTGCTCTGGCTCTCCCATAAAGCCTTACAGCAACGTAAAATAGCGGTCACACCAAAATTAGCAGGAGAATCATCTTGAATGAATTAGTCACAGAAATTAAGCATCCATTAGTTCAGCACAAGCTGTCCCTGATGCGCAGTAAAGATACGCCTACAGATAATTTCCGCCGTCTGTTACGTGAGATCAGCCAGATGCTGGCATATGAAGTGACGCGTGACCTGCCGATCGGATTCACTAAGATCGAAACACCAATCGAAACTATTGATGCACCAACCATTAGCGGCAAAAAACTGTGCGTTATTTCCGTTCTGCGTGCCGGCAATGGAATTCTGGATGGCATGCTGGATTTGTTGCCAAATGCACGTGTGGGTCATATCGGTCTGTACCGCGATCCAGAAACCCTGGAACCGGTTGAGTATTACTACAAAGTGCCGGAAGATATCGCTGACCGCCTGGTCATCGTGGTTGATCCTATGCTGGCAACGGGTAACTCCGCCGCTGCAGCGATAGAAAGACTGAAACTGGGTGGCGCAAAAACCATTAAGTTCGTTTGCCTGTTAGCTGCACCGGAAGGCATCCAGGTCATGCAAAAGGCACATCCTGATGTACCGGTGATTACCGCATCCATCGATAAATGCCTGAATGAACATGGCTACATCGTGCCTGGACTCGGTGATGCCGGTGACCGCTTATTCGGCACCAAATAATCCCTGTCATTCAAGCCCCGCCAGCCGGGGCTTTTTTACGCACTCTATCATGTCAAAATTTCAATTCTCTCCCAGTGACTCGAAATTTCCAGGTGAGGTCACCACCATCTTTTCCGTCATGTCCAAACTGGCGCAACAGCATCAGGCCATCAATCTGGGGCAAGGCTTTCCTGACTTTGACTGCGATCCCACCCTGATAGAGCGCGTCACTACTGCCATGCAGGCCGGGATCAATCAATACCCTCCTATGCCTGGACTGCCAACACTCAGAAATGCGATCGCAGACAAGATCCGCATAGCGTATGACAGTGTCTATGATGCAGAGTCCGAAATCACAGTGACGGCCGGAGCGACGCAGGCCCTGCTGACGGCCATCCTGACTTTCGTGCATGCAGGCGACGAAGTCATCATCATAGAGCCTGCTTACGACAGTTATCTGCCCTCCATCCATTTGGCTGGCGGCATCGCAAAGCCGGTACAAATGAAGTTAGATGGCAATCGTTACTTCATACCCTGGGATAAAGTCAAACAGTCCATCACTCCAAGAACCCGGATGCTGATCCTGAATTCACCGCATAATCCAACCGGAACTGTATTGACTCAGAATGACATCCAGGCACTCAAGGACTGCGTCAGAGATAGCCGCATCCTGATTTTGTCTGATGAAGTGTATGAACACATTATTTTCGATGGTCAGATCCATGCTTCGATGGCGAGCGACCCTGAGCTGAAAGCACGTAGTCTGATCGTGTCCAGCTTTGGCAAAACCTTCCATGTCACGGGCTGGAAAGTCGGCTACATCGCGGCACCTAAGATGCTGAGCACAGAGTTTCGCAAAGTCCATCAATACAATGTTTTTACCGTCAACTCCCCTATGCAGGCCGCATTAGCCGAACATATGTCGCACTCGCGGCAACATTGGGAGTTACCTGCGTTTTACCAGGAAAAGCGCGATTATTTTCGCGATGGATTACAGCAATCCCGTTTTGAGTTACTTCCTTGTCATGGCACTTATTTCCAAAGCGTACGTTATCTGAATATTTCAGACTTACCTGAAAGAGAATTTGCTGAGTGGATGACCAGAGAGGCCGGTGTCGCCTGCATACCAATGAGCGCCTTTTATCAACAGCAGCCAGACTCTGGCGTTGTACGTTTCTGCTTTGCGAAACGTCAACGTACGCTGGAACAGGCACTGCAACGCCTCCAGGCGCTGTAATCAATACGATTAACTACAGATACAGCAAAGGGAGAATGCGCGAGCGTTCTCCCTTTGTTTTTGGTTTCTGGTTTCTGGTTTATGTTTTTTGCTCTTTGACTTTTAGCTGCCCGCCGTCATGTGCAGTCTGGATACAGCCCTTCAAAGCCCAATCCTCAGACCTAAAAGCAAAGCGCAGAGCACATGAAGCAAAAGCAAAAGCAAATCACAAA
>NZ_JAABOS010000010.1 GCF_010078235.1 Cognatundibacterium crateris
GCCACTACCAGCCCTATGCCCAGGAACTTCTTGCCCGGCTCTTGCTGGCGATCTGAAAAATCCATTCCGACTGTCTCCTCAATCTAAGAATACGAAGGCGCTAATAATAACCGCTGTTGAATAAAAATTTTCGTCTTATGACTGAAAACTTTTCATATTTTTTGTACTTAAGCCAGAATTTTTCCAAATATAGAAACATTTACAGAAACATTTTCGATTCTGCTATGAACTTTGTAGGTTAAATGTTAATTCTGACGGTCGCAGCAATATTGGCTTGATGTGTGCTGGATGCATAAACCTCCTGTACAAAAATACACGGGTGAGTTTCAGTATCACATAAATTCCAGTGGCTGGATATCAGTTCATTTCTGTAAATGTGGTGATACTGCGTTTAGGAACGTAAAAAGCTGCACTTGCCGCGTCATATCTGACTTCCCGCGCAATTCTGCGATCACCCGCCACTGTGTTCTGATGCACAGGATGCAGTTGTAAAGGCAGGTTGTTGAGTTCAGGAATCTGTATCATTTGTGCCGTATCGGCGCTATTAAAAATGACGACAATGCGACGGTATGCTTCGCCAGGTAAATTGCTGCCATCCAGCTGCATCACGATTAATGCCGGATTTTGCTGTGCGCCGGTATTGAAGAAACGTAAACGCTGACTGATATCCGCTGAATCGCTGAGCCGGAACAAGCTTGAACTTTGCCTGATTTTTAATAAATCCAGTACAGCTGCCTTGGTGCTCAGGATGTCGGACTGCGCCGGTGGGATGGCAGTGTTCTCTAATAAGGTGCGTAGCAGCGGGTAGAACTGCTGATTATCATTAGCAGGCGGTAGCCCGCGTCCATAGCCATTGCTGCGATAGCTCCAGTCGAGGACATTAAACCAGTCGCCGGAATTATAGCTATTACTATCCATGGATTTGGAGCGCAGGATTTCGCTGCCCGCATGCAGATAGGGTATGCCCTGACTGAGTAGGGTAAAGCCCAGGCCCAGCACCTGTACCCGCATTCTGTCTTCAGGCGTACTGTTGTCCGGCAGTTTGTAGACATTCAGATCAAACAAGGTCTGGTTGTCATGGTTTTCTACGTAATTGACCACTTCACCTGGTTGGCTCGCATAGCCTGCAGGCTGACCGTTGTAATCGATATCCTGCAGGCGCAGCACCGTGTCATTCGCAGTTTGCATACGGTAGCTGGCGACCGAACCGGCCAGACCCAGCCTGACCATATCTGCTGCACGCATTTTTTCTTGCTGAGTGTATGCCTGGGTTACGCTGCTATTCGGGCGATCCAGCATGCCATTGATATAGCCCTGGCGCTGCCTGATGCTGTCCGGCGTATCACCGTGGCCGCCGCCGCGCAAGGCATCCCGCGCACGGTCGCTGAAAGTCGCAATCTGACTGCCATTTAATGAAAGCTGGCTGGCTTGTACAAAACGCTGATTATTAGCGACTTCACCGAAATTCCAGCCCTCACCGATTAACTGTATGGCGCGCCCATTATCGGCAGCCAGCTGATCCCGCAGTTCTTCCATCACAGCGCGCGGCTGATGCCCCATCAAATCAAAACGGAAAGAGTCGATCTGATATTGTTTCGCCCAGAGTCGTACGGAATCCGTCATCAGCTTGGCCATCATCTTGTTTTCTGTTGCGGTATTGCCGCAAGGCTGGCAAGTTGAGTCTTCGATTTTTCCGCTTGGACTCTGGCGATGATAGTAGCCGGGCACGATGCGATCCAGTACGGAGCGTGCATGTTGGCCTGTGTAGGCGGTATGGTTGTAGACCACGTCCATACCCACCCTGAGTCCGGCCTGATGCAGGGCCATCACCAGTTGGCGGAATTCGCGGATTCTGGCGGCGCCATCTTCGGGATTGCTGGCATAGCTGCCTTCCGGCGCGCTGTAATGGTAGGGGTCATAGCCCCAGTTGAAGCAATCGCGCTCAGCGATTTTTGCGATCACGGTTTGCGCCTTAGGATCAGCGCCTTTGCTGTTGATGCGCGGGTTGATGCAGTTTTTTTCCGGGATGGTTGCAATGTCAAATATGGGCAACAGATGGACATCGGTCAGACCAGCCTGGCTCAACTCGCTCAAGTGCCGCATGCCCTTGGAGTTGTTGTGTGTGAATGCCAGAAATTTACCCCGGTCACGACGCGGCACACTGTCATCTGATATTGAGAAATCCCGCACATGCAATTCATAGATCGCCATGTCCGTGGCCGTTTTGACGCGCTGCGGACGTTGCTGCTGATCCCATCCGGCCGGTTTTAAGTTGGCTGCATTTAAATCAGCGATATAACTGCGCTGCGAGTCAGTGTTGAGACTGATGGAATAAGGGTCTGTGACCAGATTGCGCACTATGCCATTGCCTGCTACATACACATCCACCAGATAGCGGTAGTAATGGCCGGATAAGTTTTGCTTCAGTGTCGTATGCCAGGTGCCAGGCGCGGCGTCAAAACTCATGAGGCTGAGCTGGCTAGCGTTCGCTTTGCCATTCTTGTATACACATGCGGCAACTTGTGTCGCAGTTGGTGCCCATAACTGAAAATGCGTGCCGGCGCTTTTTTCGCCCTGCCCGGGCAGGCTGACGCCGAGTGTGGCCTGCTGCGCGCCTATATATAAAGCGTCGAGTGCTGCAGCATGTTGCAGGTGGGTGTAGCTGAGGACGTTACCCTTGCCATCTTCTTTTGCGATGATCAGTTGCGACCGCAGTAATTGTCGTATCCGGTCGGGGTCTTGCTCTAACTGGAATTGCAGCCCTGCTGGCAGATACTGAAATTGTGCCTGATCTGGTTTGGCCGGAGCGCGCGTAGCCGGTGTCAGTGCCAGCTTGCCATCTTCACCTTGCATCTTGCCGTCGTGGGCAATATGCAGTCCTGCCGAGTTTGAATAGTAGAGACGGTATTGCGCGGCGTCGCTGTGAGTTTTTTGCCCAGACCAGTGGATCAGCTCTGGGCTTAGCCATTGCGCACTGGCGTCATTCTGTTTTAGCTGACTGGGATGCAAAACTGTCTGGTGAGTGGGCATGTCGCAATCGGCCAGGCTGAGTTTGGCGCTGGCCGGACTGGTGGTGGCCCAGCTTGAACTGGCCACCATCAATAACAGCGCAAGTGCTGACGGGGATCGTATTGCGCGCAATAAGGAAATTGTCTCTGTCATTATGGTGTTGTAGTTAAGTAGTTTGACTACATTTAGAATGACTGAAATTTAGCATTATTTCGTTGCTGTTGGAAGTGAAATTCCTTTGCTGTCGGTTGAATTAAGCTGTGTGTTTAAAAAAATAGACAGCCTATTGGAATAAATGTAGTATTCCTACATATCGTGTGCTGGTCACCATGCCAGGCACACGCTGTTCTCTATTTGATCCCGGAAAATTTTTAAGTGAGAAAAACGGTGCAGGAAATCACAATGCAAGCTGACGTGACACCGCGCTTGCTGGCCGATATCGGCGGCACAAACGCACGTTTTGCTATCGAAGTTGGTCCGCAGCAGTTTGAACAGGTACAGGTTTTTGCCTGCAATGCCTATCCGGATTTGCGTAGCGCGATTTTGGCTTACCTGAGTTTGGTTCAGCAAAATACCTTGAGCAGTATACGTATTACCGATGCTGCGATTGCAATCGCCAATCCTGTGATTGGGGATATCGTCAGTATGACCAATCATCACTGGAGTTTTTCTATCCAGGAGTTGAAGCGCTCGCTGCAATTGAATACGCTGTTGGTGGTCAATGATTTCACTGCGCTGGCGATGGCATTGCCACATCTGCGTCCGCAGGAGAAAGTGCAGATAGGCGGCGGTACTGTGCAACCCGCGAAGGTAATAGGCCTGCTCGGCGCCGGAACCGGTCTCGGTGTGTCCGGCATTATTCCTTGCGGTCAGCGCTGGATACCGCTGTGCAGTGAGGGTGGGCATGTCACTTATTCACCTGTCGATAAGTTGGAGACCCGCATACTGGAACGTATCTGGCGTGACTTTCCGCATGTATCAGCGGAGCGCCTGATTTCAGGCATGGGTATCGAACTGCTGTATCGTGTTCTGGCGGAGTTGGGTGAAGTGCAACTTGATACGCCTCTGACTGCCGCTGAGATCAGTCAGCGTGCATTGGATGGCGGTTGCGCACTGTCTCATCAGACCATGTCTTTGTTCTGCGCTATGCTGGGTACGGTAGCGGGTAATCTGGCGATGACACTGGGTGCGGGCGGCGGGATTTACATCGGTGGCGGCATCGTGCCAAGACTGGGCGAATTTTTTGTTCAGTCAGCCTTCCGTCAGCGCTTTGAAGCCAAGGGGCGCTTTTCTGCATTTTTGGCTCAGATTCCAACTTTCCTGATCACTGCCCAATATCCCGCATTTCTGGGTGTGGCAGCGATACTCGACGAGCATCTGCGTGATCAGACACTTTGTCCGTGACGCGCATGCGGCAGGATAGGCACAGCGCTGTATCAGCTTGATTTTATCCTTTTGTTTGCCTGCCTCAGAATATGAAGGCGCAGCAATTGGGCATCCGTATTAAAAGATAAAAGGCTATGAAAACTTCCAACGATTTACAAAATTCAGCGCAATCCATTCAGTCGGCGCAGTGGTGGCGTGAAGCGGTGATTTATCAGGTTTATCCACGCAGCTTTGCCGACAGCAATGGCGATGGTATCGGTGACTTGCCTGGTATTACGGAACGGCTCGATTATATTGCGGCGCTGGGCGTGGATATGGTCTGGATTTCTCCGTTTTTTAAATCGCCTATGGCAGATTTTGGATACGATGTTTCCGATTACTGTGATGTCGATCCGCTATTCGGAACGCTGAAAGACTTTGAACGCTTGCTGGAAAAGGCACACCGTCTCGGTCTCAAAATTATGATCGACCAGGTGTTGTCGCACTGCTCAGATCAGCATCCATGGTTTATCGAGAGTCGCCAGAGTCGCGATAATCCTAAGGCCGACTGGTATGTCTGGGCTGATCCGCGTCCGGATGGAACGCCACCGAATAACTGGCTGTCGGTATTTGGTGGCTCATCCTGGCAATGGGATGCACGTCGTCGTCAGTATTACCTGCATAATTTTTTGACCAGTCAGCCGGATCTGAATTTCCATCATCCTGAAGTGCAGCAAGCCCATCTGGATGCGATGCGTTTCTGGCTGGAGCGTGGTGTGGACGGCTTCCGGCTGGATGCATGTAATTTCCATTTTCATGATCAGCAATTGCGCAGCAATCCGCCCGCGACAAACCGTGATACCAAGACAGTGCAGGATACCAATCCTTACGGCATGCAAGCGCACATTTATGATAAAACTCAGCCGGAAAATCTGGCCTTTCTGCAGCGCGTGCGGGCTTTGCTCAATGCGTATGATGCGGTGGCGATTGGCGAAGTCGGTGCCGACGATTCGCTGGCCGTGATGGCGCAATATACCGAAGGTGAAGACAAGCTGCATATGGCCTACAGCTTCAATCTGTTGACGCCATCGGTCACTGCGGGCTACATCCGCGAACAAGTCGAGCAATATGAGTCACGCGTTAAAGGCGGCTGGGTCTCCTGGTCAGTGGGTAATCACGATGTGGCACGCGTCATGTCGCGCTGGGGCAGTGCTGCGCCGACCCCGGCATTTGCAAAAATGATCTATGCCTTACAAATGGCTTTGCGTGGTACACCCTGTTTGTATCAGGGGGATGAGCTTGGTCTGACCGAAGCGGATATCGCATTTGAAGATATTCAGGACCCTTACGGTAAAACTTTCTGGCCAGAGTTTAAAGGACGTGACGGTTGTCGCACGCCTATGCCATGGCAGGCAGCTGCACCGTATGCCGGCTTTTCGACGCATAAGCCGTGGTTGCCTGTGTCTGCAGAACATTTGCCGAAAGCTGCAGACCAGCAGGAATCCGATCCACAATCGGTACTCAATTATGTACGCCATATTTTGCGCTGGCGTAAGCAGCAAGCGGTGTTGTTACACGGCGATATACGCTTCCTCGATGCGCCTGAACCGGTACTGTTGTTAGCGCGTAGCCTGGGTGAGCAGCAAGTGTTTGCGGCGTTCAACTTGTCGCCAGATGCCGTGACTTTGAATCTGCCGGACATTGCAGGAGCCAGCACACTGGAGGCGGTACAACTGCCTTATGAGCGTGATGGCACCGTGCTCAGGCTGCCAGCCTGGGGTGGCTGGTTTGGTCTGCAATCAAACTAAAGAGCAGACGTATTATGCGACGCTGGCAACAGCGTTGGTGCTTGCTGTAACTGTTACTGGCAATGAATGCAGGTCTATGCCGCCTGTGTTCGCTTTTTTTTTGCCTTGCAAGACACGTTAATTAATTGAACGAAGTCTTTATTTGCCACGCAAATAAAGATTGTCGTCAAAGGTCAGCAACCAGGCTGGGCGATACACGGCGAAGATGGTGACCAAAAATCCCACCAGAAATGCTTCTCCCCAAGCCAGCAACAGCATGTAGGCAATCGCATCGGCCGGCAGGGCGGCATCGGGGAATAGCAGGCTGCGTAACGCCATCGTACTGCCACCCACACTGGCATTGACCAGTAAGGCACCAAAGAAGCCATTGCCGAACAAATACACAAACATATGATGCGGCAGATATTGCTGGGTCTTTTTCAACAGTAAGTCACTGAGCCAGCAGGGAATGACGGCCAGCAGCAATATATTTGCGCCCAGATTTGACCAACTGCCTTCGTATTCAAAGGTGTACAGCGCGACCGCGATACTGATACCGCAAATCGCAAGGTGACGGCCAAACATCAGGCTAAACAGAGCGACACCGCTCAGATGGAGATGCAGATCAGGCAGCACCGGGACCCGCATACGCCAGATCAGGGCTAGCAGAATGATGCTGGCGCACCAGGCTGAAAAAACGGTGGGTTGTTCCAGTTGCGCTTTGCGCACCGAACGCAGCGCATGCAGCAGCGCCAGCGCCGCCGGGGCGGTCAGCATCAATGCCCAGAACGGGCTGAGCGGACTATAAAAAATTCCCATGATGTTCTCTCCTGGTTCGCTTATAGCATAGTCAGGATGCAGATATTTTGCAGTGGCGCATACCCAGGGTCAGAAAACCTCAACGGACAGCGGGTAGTGTGTTGATGCCATTGCCATCGTCACTTTCATTCTTATTCATCAAGCCGAACTGACGCCGGTAGCGCGAGGGGCTGCAGTGTAGCGATAGCCGGAAATGATGGCGCATGCTTTCTTCAGAGCCGAAGCCGCAGTGTCCGGCGATATGCGCCAGCGGCAGATCGCTTTCTTCCAGTAATTCACAGGCGCTGGCAATGCGTTCCCGGGTCAGCCAGACACCCGGTGACATACCGGTACTGTCAGTGAACTGACGCTGCAGGGTACGTATGCTGACTGCCGCGATCCTGGCCATTTTCGCGAGCGGATAACTTTGCCCCGGTTCAGCACGAATTTGCTGCATCAGTACTTGTATCGCCCCGGCACCGGCTGGCAATACTGGGCGCGGTAAATACTGGGCCTGACCACCATCTCTATGCCCGGACACCACCATGCGGCGTGCCACCAGATTGGCGATACGGTCACCATGATCTTTGCGCACCAGATGCAGCAACATATCGATGCCTGCAGCTGAACCGGCCGATGTCACGATGCTACCCTCATCCACATACAACACATTTTGATTGACGCGAACCGCAGGAAATTTACGCTGTAAGTCTGCGGCGTAACGCCAGTGTGTCGTTGCGGATTTGCCATTCAGCAGACCTGCTGCGGCCAGCACAAAAACACCGGAACAGATCGAGGCAATTCTGGCGCCACGTGCTGCTGCCGCGCGTAAAGCCTCAGTCAGTTCGACCGGAACTGGCACGTCCACACCCTGCCAGCCCGGAATGACGATGCTATCTGCGCGTGCCAGCAGGCTCAGATCGTGTTCACATTGAATACGCAAACCGCCTGCAGCCCGCATGCTATCTGGTGTCAGGCTGCACACCGCAAACTGATACCAATCGGTTTGTAATTCCGGTCTGTGCAGGGCAAACACTTCGGTCACACAGCCGAATTCGAAAGTGCATAAACCTTCATAAGCAAGTGCAGCAACCAGATGATTTTTCATGGCGTAATCTTAACGTAGATTGACCTGTGTGCCACTGGTGTCAGGCACATATTCAAGTCAAACTACAGTTCAAACTTAGCCTGAAAGGAAACGCGATGTCACTGGTTACCGAAGTTGCTGCCGCAGACAGCCCACGCGCACTGGCGCATTTTTCTGCCATGCTGGAATGGGAGACGGATTGTTGGGATGTACATAATGCAATCAGCAGCGGGCAGCAGGATTTTGTATTGCTGGATGTGCGCAGCCATGCCATGTATGCAGCTGGGCATATACCGGGTGCGATCAGTTTGCCACATGGAAAAATCGTGGTATCGACCATGAAGAACTATGCTGCCGGGACTTTGTTTGTCGTCTACTGCGCAGGTCCGCATTGCAATGGCGCGATACGCGCAGCGATCCGGCTGGCCCGTCTGGGCATGCCAGTCAAAACCATGCCTGGTGGTGTGACTGGCTGGATCGATGAGGGCTTTCCGCTGATCGCTGAGGCTGCTTAAGCGCAGCAAGACTGTGTTGCATACAGTCGGGTGCCATTCTTTTAGGAAACAATATTTCACGCACCATGCTCCGTGTTATGTATGAAAATACACAGCCGTAAGCGTATAACCTCAGGCAACACGCCTAGTGGCACAGGCCAGAACCGGTGCAGTTGTTATGCATATTGCGCGTAGTGGGCACAGGTCTGGCAGCTTATGGAAGCTAATTTATGCAATTACATACATCAAACACCATTTTCGGATTACCCAAATTACCGGCGCGCTATGCATCGCTGGTGATGCCATTCTTGTTATCGATATTGATGACTTGCGTGATATCGGCAGTCAGCACTTTGCGCAGCCTGGGCTGGTCGTCCGGTTTTGTGCATGCCTGGCTCGGCGCCTGGGGTATTTCCTGGCTGTTTGCATTTCCTACGCTGTTAATGGCCTTGCCCGTCGTCAGGAAGCTCACTGGCTATCTGGTTCGTTCCACCTGATTCCAGTGCGATGACATAAAAAAAGCCAGCGTTTGCTGGCTTTTTGTTGTGCAGGCAGATCAGGCTTTGATCATATTCATGACGCCGGTAATCATTTGCTTGCTGAGCGCAGGCAGATTGTTTTTCTCTAAAGTCAGCCAGCGTATCATCACGCGGTGGCAAGCGCCCATCATCAAATCTTGTAACAGTATCGGGTCGATTTTCTTGGTAATCACACCGGCTTTTTGTCCACGTTTGATGGTGGCGTGCCCCGCCAGACTTACGCGCAACTGCAGGAAGTGGCGTTTGCTGACCCAGTAGGTTTGTGGAATATTCAAAAATACGATGCTGGCGATATTCGGGTTTTTAGCGAAATATTGCACCCATGCCTCAAAAAAAGCACGTATCTGCTGATCGGCTGAGCGTGGGCGGCGTGCCGCTGCTAATGCCTGTTCATTTAGCTTTTCTATGTCTTGGCGCACGCAGGCATACAACATTTCTTCTTTACTGCCGAAGTATTTGTATATCGTTTGCGGGCTGACCCTGGCTTTTTTGCAAATTTCGCGTATGCCAACGTCGTTAAATGAATTTTTTGCAAACATCGTCAATATCGTACGACGTAAGTTCTCTAAAGTGGCGGCGTCAATGACGCGTCTATCGTTCTTCATTAGCGTAGATATGCAAATTGTGCGTTAAATGGAGTAAAAATCATATAGCCGAAGAATTGACAGAGATCAGGAACGGACCAGCAAAATGTATGAATCATAGGGACGATTATTGTCAGAGGTGTCCAGGATGCTGATCTCATTCTTCGGCAATACTTAATTGAGTTTTAGATAATATCGAAAAATTCTCTGGTTGCGTACAACTTATCATCTAAATTTCGTAAAAAGAGAAGTTGTTCTGCGACAAAACAAAGTATGCATTAAACGACGTTTTGAAGCCAATTTCTCTTATTTAGAAGTAACAATAAGTAACGTCTGTTTTCAGATTGAAATTACTTGTTGTTGATAAGAAGAAATGAATGCTGGCGAGCGGCAATAAATACAGTCAGGTAATGCCATCAAGCCTCGCGTATGTCTATGTGCTGATTTCACGGAAATGTATCAATTTGCAAATGGTGAGGCTGAGCTTTGACCTTTATGCAACAATAATTGCTGAACTTTGCTTATCGCCGTGCTGGCTGCATAAGGGCTCGCTATCCACGTGTTGGACGGCCTAAATGAAGCACATCTGCCTTGCCAGAAATCTGCGTAAGTCCGACCTCAGCATCTTTCCGGACACCAGGGCTGTTAACATTGATATTCAGCGCATACATTAATCATTCAGCATATGCCTGGAGATGAAGAGATGCATTGTGTCCCGCATGCGTGTCGGCAAGATCCACCAGGCCATTTCGTACGATTCTGCGCTTGAGTCCAGGTTGTGCAGCAACCCTGGGCTGAATTTGCTGAAGCCACTCACGGTGCGCATCCTCTTTACGCAACACATCAGGCCTGGTAAGTGAGTGCGGCTTTGCGCATACGCAATGTAATGTGATCTGGCCCCAGGCATTTGCCTTGTTTTTGCAATACTGCAGTCTTGCAGTATGACGACATGGTGTGGGTGAAGTGCAATTTTTGGGGAAGAGAGAATAATTTGGGATTTGAGAAACGCTATCCAGGCAAGGCTCTTTGGACATACTTGCTGACTGGAACTGCGCTGACTGGCTTGCTTGCGTTTGCCAGCGTCCTGCTTGCATGGCCGCTATCCGGTTCCCGCGTGTTTTGGGCCTTGCTGTTACTGCTGACTGGACTGCTGCTGACACTGGCCGTCAGCGGCTATCTGCGATGGAAAGACAGTCGCAGCTTATCGCTGCTGGAAACGCAACATAGTCAGGATGCAGCCCAGCTTGCCATGTTGCAAGAACGGGCCGATAGTTTGACGAAAGCGCTGGATACCAGCAATCAGCGTCTGATTGAGGCCTTGCAGCAAATAGATCAGATGCGACATCAGTTCATGGAAAATGAGCGTTATCTGATGCTGGATGCGCTGGTACATGGCGTGGCCAATGAGCTGGTATCGCCAGTCAGTAATCTGGTCCTGTTGAACTCCACGTTGGCGGATGCCTCCGTTCAGTTAAAAAAATGGCTGAAGGCGAAGCCACGCGCAGCGGTTTGCGCAATCTCTCGGCCCAGTTTCAGCAGGGCACCAGCATGTTGAGTCAGAACCTGCAAAAGGTGGATGATCTGATGTTCAGCGTTAAACAATTGGTTTCCGGTCAGCGCAATAGCCAGAAACGTGAGTTTTCACTGCAGACTTTGCTGGATGAAAGCTGCGCAGCCTTGCAGAGCCGCGTCAGATTATCGAATCACATCATGCTGATCGATGTGGGATACGGCATCGTGATGAACTCTTATCCTGGCGCGATTACACAGCTGGTGCTCAACTTGTTCAATAATGCATTTGTGCATGCTTTAGACGGGGTGGAGCAGGGCTTGATCAGTCTTAAAGCCAGCAAATCCGATGAAGCCACAGTCAGGATTATTTTTTCCGATAATGGCCAGGGTATCGATGAGGCCTTGCTCAAAGAAATACTGCAACCCATGTTGCTCAAAAAAATAGGCAAGGCAGGCAGCGGGCTGGGGCTGCATGTGTGCCAGCATTTAGTCAGTTTCGTTCTCGGTGGCCGCATGCTGGTGGAAAGCAAGACCGGTTTGGGCACGACGATTACGATGTATTTGCCACTGGAAGCGCCTGATGTGTCCACCGGGACCATCAAGGTCGGGGTGCCGAAAGATGTCTACGACGACTGGCAATTACTAATGCAGCAGGGCGTGGCTTATGATGCAGAGTCGCCGGCTTTTGACATGATACGACGCGACATGGTCGAGCTGCGATTTCTGATGCAGGCCTTGCGCGACTATTTGCCAGAGTCGGAAGCCGTGCTGGTACCCGTGACTGACTATGCGACCGGACTGCGTATGCTGCAAACCGCGCAGTTATCCATCCTCGGAACCACAGTATGGGAAACGGATGCACAGGCCATCGCAAGCGAGGTACTGCTGTCAGCGCCCGTCATCACGGCAGAGCAATCCCTGGTTGGTATTTACACTTTGCCTGGCAATGAAATGGCTTTGCGTTGCCGCAAAAAAGAAGACTTACGTGATCTGCGCTTTGTGTGCAGTAAAGACTGGAGCGTGGACTGGACGACTTTGCAGCAACTTGGCGTGAAGCATTGCCTGGATATGAAAAACTGGCATGAAATGGTGCTCATGCTGGCGGAGGGCGAGGTCGATGCCATACTTGCGCCATTTTCTATGCGGGATGATCTGGCGTTGCAGGTGGATGGTCATGTGTTTATTCCTGTGCCGGGCATACGGGTAGCACTGCGTGGCAGCCGTCATTTTGCGCTTAGCCCTGACGGCTATGGTCCACAACTGATGGAAAAGGTGATGCCTGGCATATTGGCTCAGGTCGACAGCGGCCAGTTTGCTGCAGCCTTGCTGCAATGTGGTTATCTGAATCAGGCCACCAGCACTTGGGAAATCTGGTAAGGATACGCCACAGTGATTTGTGCACATTGCGCTGAAAAATCTTCATCGTTCGCTTGAAAATTCTGTCAGATGGCTCATTTGGGCCACTTTTAGCCCTTAGCCAGGTGGACCAGGACCAATTTTTAGCGACAACACCCGCAGCGCTGGCTCACTGGTACAACCAATTCTTTAACTGGCACTGGCCTGCGTATCGTCGTCTTGCCGGAAATAGCGCCGTACAAAGTCGATATGGGTATGCATGGCAGTGCGTGCTTCTTCCGGCTGACCATCGCAAATCGCATCCGCAAAGGCCTGGTGTTGCTGCATCAGCTGAGCCGAAATCACCGGGTCTTGTTGCCGCATACCGACGCCGTTGACAGTGATATGTTCACGTAACATGCTGATGATACTGGTCTGTAAATGCAGGAACATCACATTGTGCGAAGCCATCGCGATCGCTTCATGCAGCTGTGCGTCGGCATCGGATTCGGCCACCGTATCCTGTTCGTCATGTGCAGTTTTCAGCGCCTGCATCAGACCTCGGATTTTTTGTTTATCGCTGTCAGTGGCGCGTTGTGCCGCAAAATAAGCGGTTGCGCCTTCCAGTACGCGCCGGAATTCCAGGATATCAGAGCGTAACGCCGGATGATCGCTGACTAATTGCGCCCAGGGTGAGGGCAGATGGCTGCGCAATTGTTCACTCACAAATACACCGGCACCGGGTTTAACGCGCAACAGACCGCGTGCCGCCAGCCGCTGTATCGCTTCGCGCACCGTATTGCGCGATACCGCGTATTGCTCCGCCAGCTGGCGCTCCGGCGCTAAACGGCTGCCACTGGGCAGGCTGCCATCGAGTAGCGCACTCTCCAGCTTACGCATTACTTCTTCCACCCGGCCTCGGCTGTTTGTCGTCATTGTGTATTCCGTATTAATTGGTCCTACCAATTTGGTGTTCTGTCAGGTCGCTGAGATTATACGCAAAACTTTTACTTATAAATCGTCACAATAAGCAGCCGGAGACCCGCGTGCAAAGCAGAATCTATCCCAAGCGATCTGAACACGTTTACTTGTTCGTTACCTGTCTGGTCGATATGTTTGTGCCCGAGGCCGGCATGGATGCCGTGCGCCTGCTGGAACGTGAAGGCATGACGGTGCACTATCCCGAGCAGCAAAGCTGTTGCGGTCAGCCCGCCTACAGCAGCGGCAATCCTGAGCAGGCGCGTGCCGTCGCCGCCGCCCAGATGGCCTTGTTTACTGAAGACTGGCCGGTGATTGTTCCTTCTGGCTCCTGCGCTGGCATGATGCGACATCACTGGCTGCGGCTGTTTGCTGATGATGAATTGCAGGCGCAACGCGCAGCCAATTTGTCTGAACGGGTGTTTGAACTCACTGAATATTTACAGCAGGTATTGCAGCTGGATTTCGCGCAGCTGGCGCAGGCCAATACCCAGACTGAACGCGTTGCTTTGCATACTTCCTGCGGCGCACGGCGTGAGATGGGCACGCGTCAGCACGGCGTGGCGACACTGGCGCAACTGCCCGCAGTGACCTTGGCTGAACATCAGCGTGAATCCGAATGCTGTGGCTTTGGCGGTACCTTTTCACTCAAACATCCGGCCATCTCCGGCGCGATGGTGATGGATAAACTGGCGGCCTTGCGCGCTACCTCTTGTCAAGGCGTGGTCACTGCCGATTGTGGCTGTCTGCTGAATCTGCGTCATGCCGCCGAATACCAGCAACAACCAGTCCGCATTGAACACATGGCGAGTTTTTTATGGCGCCGTACCAATGCAACCGATACAGTGCAAGCCGATCTGCAAACTGATCTGCAATCCGCCAAGTCAGCCGGAGAGCCAGTATGAGCGCCGCCCGTGAGCTGATTTTGCAGCGTTTGCGAACTGCCGCACAGCAGAGTGCGCCTGCGGCGCCGGTGGCGCAATTAGATGTCCGCATCCAGCAACACTTTCAGGCCAAAAAGCGGCCAGCAGCCGCATATTTGCTCAGTGAAATGAAAAAACAGCTGGAGTTGTTACATGCCGAAGTCCTGTGTTGTAAGGACGCCGACTGGCCTGCACAACTGGCGCAAAAATTAAGCGACACCACCATCCGGCGCATACTCACCCATACCGCCCATCCTGCGAGTCAGGCCTTGCAAGCTTGTTTGCCGAAACAGATAGCGTTGCTGAACTTCGATCAGCCTATCGAGCACTGGAAGCAGGCTTTGTTTGAACAGGTCGATGCCGGATTCACGGTGGTGCGCTCAGCCATCGCCAGTACCGGCACCCTGATCGTTGCCGCTGCACCTGACATGCCGCGCACGATGTCGCTGGTGCCGCCGCTGCATATCGCGCTGCTGTATGCGAGTCAGTTACATGCTGACCTCTACACCGCCTGTCAGGCTGAGGGCTGGGCGCAGGGTATGCCCAGTAATCTGGTCATGATTTCCGGCCCGTCTAAAACCTCCGATATTCAGCAAACCCTGGCCTACGGCGCACATGGTCCGCGCGCGCTGTGGGTGGTTTTGATCGATGACCTTGGCGATAAGCTGGCTTAAGGAGCACAAGATGAAAAACCAGGTTCAGCCTTTACAGTTTGTCGCGCCCGCCGATTTCCAGGCGCGCAGCAAAGCGGCTGTGAATGACCCTAAGCTGCGTCAAAGCTTTCGCGGCGCGATGGATTTTTTGCAGAATAAACGCAGTGTGCAGTTTCCGGATCAAAGCGAACTGGAACAATTACGCGATCTGGGCGAAGCGATACGCCAGCACGCGCTGGCACGTTTGCCGGATTTGCTGGTGCAGCTGGAGCTCAAGCTGACGCAGGCCGGTGTGCAAGTGCACTGGGCGCAAAATGCAGAGGAAGCGAATCAGCTGATTTTGCAGATCGCGCGCCAGCAACAGGCGACCCGTGTGATCAAGGGTAAGTCCATGGTCAGCGAAGAAATCGAAATGAATCATGCGCTGGAACAGCATGGTATTCATTGTCTGGAATCCGATATGGGCGAATACATCGTGCAGATGGCCGATGAAAAACCTTCGCATATCGTGATGCCCGCAATCCATAAAACCAAGCAGGATATCGGCACCTTATTTGCCGACAATATTCCCGATACGCCTTACAGCGAGGACGTCGATACCCTGATCCAGACGGGGCGCCGCGCACTGCGTCAGGCCTTTATCGACGCCGACATCGGACTCTCAGGCGTGAATTTCGCCGCTGCCGATACCGGTACTTTGTGGCTGGTCGAAAATGAAGGCAATGGCCGTTTGACCACCACCGTGCCCGACACGCATATCGCCTTGATGGGGATAGAAAAAGTGGTGGAGAAACTGGAGCACATCGTGCCCTTGTCCAGTCTGCTGACGCGCTCCGCCACCGGTCAGGCGATCACCACGTATTTCAATCTGATCTCCGGTCCCCGCCGTGCCGGTGAAAAAGATGGCCCGCGCCAGATGCATCTGATCCTGCTCGATAACGGCCGCAGTCAGGCTTACGCCGATCAGCAATTGCGCAGTACGCTGCAATGCATACGCTGCGGTGCCTGTATGAACCATTGCCCGGTGTATGCGCGTATCGGTGGTCACGCCTATGGCACCACTTATCCGGGGCCGATAGGCAAAATCATTTCACCGCATTTGCTGGGGCTGGACAGCACCGCCGATCTGGCGACTGCCTCCTCATTGTGCGGCGCCTGCGCGGAAGTGTGTCCGGTGCGGATACCGATTCCTGAATTGCTGATACGCCTGCGCACCGAGGCGAACCGCCATCCGCAAGAGCAAGTCGCACATCCTTTAAAAGGGCAGGGCGCACATTTCTCGCAAAGCGAAAAAATGATCTGGAAATTCTGGAGCGGCGCTTATGCCGCGCCTAAGTTATACCGCAGCTTCCGCTGGGTGGTGACGCGCTTCAGACATCTGACGCCAACTGCCCAGATGGGCTGGACCGCCCACCGCACCCCCTTAAAACCGGCCCCGCGCAGCTTTTCCGAATTGCTCAAAGACAAAGGGAAAACAGACTGAGCCGGGCCTGACACTGTTTCGTTGTAAGCCGCTACATTCAATTTAATAAATGCATATTGGAGGAGACCAGAATGCAAGTTTGGAATCAGATTTACACGCCCTTAGGGAGCCTGGGTTTATCGGCGCTGGTCGCCAGTATTCCTATCCTGTTTTTCTTTGTGGCACTGGCCGTGTTTCGTATCAAAGGTCATATCGCTGCCGCCATCACACTAGCGCTGGCACTGGCTGTCGCCGTGTTTGAATATGGGATGCCGCTGACCCAGGCGCTGGCTGCGGCTGGCTATGGTTTTGCGTATGGTTTGTGGCCGATTGCGTGGATCATTATCACTGCGGTGTTCCTGTACAAAATCGTGGTAAAAACTGGTCAGTTCGAAGTAATACGCGCCTCGGTATTATCGATCACTGATGACCAGCGTTTGCAGATGCTGCTGATCGGCTTTTCGTTCGGTGCTTTTCTGGAGGGCGCTGCAGGCTTCGGTGCGCCAGTCGCGATTACCTCTGCCTTGCTGGTTGGCCTCGGCTTCAATCCCTTGTATGCAGCAGGTTTGTGCCTGATCGCTAATACTGCGCCGGTGGCATTCGGTGCGATGGGGATACCGATTATCGTGGCAGGTCAGGTGACCGGGATCGATCCCTTCCTGATCGGTGCGACCGCTGGCCGTCAATTGCCTTTCCTGTCGGTGTTCGTCCCATTCTGGCTGGTGTGGATGATGGATGGTTTTAAAGGTGTGCGTGAAACCTGGCCGGCCGCGCTGGTAGTGGGTGGCAGTTTTGCCGTGACCCAGTATCTGACCTCGAATTTCATTGGTCCTGAATTACCGGACATTACTTCGGCACTGGTCAGTCTGATCAGCTTAACCGTGTTCCTGAAATACTGGAGCCCGGCCAGCGCGCGTCAGGTGCAGCATGTTGGTGGTGGCGCCGCAGCCTTGTCGCTGCACGGTGGCACAGCACAAGGCAATGCCGGCAGCACACGTGAACAGCGTCGTTCCCCGTATTCCACAGCACAGACTATCCGTGCCTGGGCGCCGTTTGGACTGCTGACCCTGATCGTTACGATCTGGAGCCTGAAGCCGTTCAAAGCCTTGTTTGCTGCGAATGGCGCACTGGCTGGCAGTGTCTTGAAATTCCATGTGCCGTTTCTGGATCAGCTGGTGGTGAAGACTGCACCTATCGTCGCCAGCCCTAAACCGTATGAAGCCATACTCAAGCTCGATCTGCTGTCTGCTGTTGGCACCGCTATCCTGCTGACTTCCATTTTGTCCGCCATCCTGTTGCGTCTCAAACCACGCGATGCGGTGCTGGCATTCGCCGAAACCGTGCTTGAACTCAAGCGTCCGGTTTTGTCCATCGGCCTGGTATTAGGTTTTGCGTTTGTTGCTAATTATTCGGGTATGTCGTCGACACTGGCGCTGCTGTTGGCCGGTACCGGTGTGGCATTTCCTTTCTTCTCGCCTTTCCTGGGCTGGCTGGGTGTATTCCTGACTGGTTCGGATACCTCGTCGAACGCCTTGTTCTGCTCGCTGCAAAACACTACAGCTACCCAGATCGATGTGTCCAATACCTTGCTGGTCGCTGCGAATACGACTGGCGGTGTGACCGGAAAAATGATTTCACCACAATCCATTGCGGTGGCTTGCGCCGCAACCGGGCTGGTGAACCGGGAGTCAGAATTATTCCGCTTCACGCTCAGGCATAGTCTGTTCTTTGCCTGCGTAATCGGTATCATGACTTGCATACAGGCCTATCTGATACCGTGGACTATTCCACACTGATTTTGATTGCTTGAATATAGAAAACCCGCTGCCACAGGTTGGCAGCGGGTTTTTTATTTTTGAAAAGTGCATAGCGGATGGCAGACGCAAAAACGGCACCCGCAGGTGCCGTTCAGAACGAGGCGCTTCCGCGCAATTACATACCTAAAGACTTGAGCAACTCATCGTTATCATCGTCTGAGGCTGGCGCAGCAGACGGTGCGGCATTGGCCTCCTGGCTCGATTGTTCGAAGTCCAGCAAGGCATCCGGATCTGGTATTTCATGCGCATCGAAATCATGCAGCTTGATGAATTCGGTACGGTCTATCGCCAGTTCCAGATAGAAGATATTATTTTTTTCAGTGAAGAAGGAGACGCGGCGCAGTTCCGGACGATCCAGTGGGGTATCCACACTCAGCATGACCTGCTTGTTGAGCACCAGCATTTTTGGCTGGTTCTGGGTGATATTGGTCTGCAGTTCGCGTCGTATCTTACCGGTGAAGTCACCCACGATCTGATTCATCAGTTCGCCCAGAATATTGGCGACTTCATCCGATGTGAAAGAGGTGGCCAGTTCTGACTTAGGCATGCCCATATTGAGCATGTATTTTTCGTAGATTTCCAAGGCAGTCTCGCCGTTGAAATTCAATACCACCAGCCCTGAAAAACCGCCATCGAACAGCACAAAACAGCCGATGTCCGGCTTAAGTCCTATCTTGGTAATACGTTGCACCATCGCGGAATAATGCACCTTACTATGTGTCGCAACATTCAGAACGCGGATCACCGAGTTACATAAACCCGCCAGTAAATCCTCTGTTCCGTAGACGACACCCGTTTCTTCCGAGACCATGGTTGACTCCTTCATTTATTTCCTAAAAATAATCACGCCGTTTAAAACACATAAAAATGTCCGGATCCCGTTCCAGCAGCGCACTGACAGCCTGCCGAATACAACTGGCGCAGGCAGTGCTGCTTCGTGATGGACGGTCGTGATGTTGATGCTTTCGGTTGGGGATGGTGATTTTTCTCAACGATGCTCAGATTGCATGCTTAAAGCTCAGACCGTACATGTGGCTACAGCTTGGGCTATGCGCAATTTGAAATCTTGTTCCAGAAAAATACTTTCATCCAGATACAGGAAGAATACTGAACGAACGCTGCTGCGTCCACTTGTTTAAGCCGCCAGCGCTCAAATGGCGCAGCAGATACCTGCTTCGCGGGTTTTTGGGTTGCCAAATAGCAACCGATTGCCAGAATTGCACATCACCCTGAGTTCTTATGAATACCTGTGTAAGTCAGTACGGATGTCATTCCCGATAAAAATCCCCAATCCTTTAGTTGCTATATTGAAATTGTTTCTGGCATCAAGGATGCACGCACAATTGTTATATCTAAACGCGTATTTATTCGTTTTCCTGAACGCGCAAGTTTCTTATTCTTGTTAATCGCAATTCATATATTGCAACAGAAAATTTTTATAAAGACCCAGCTTAAGGAGGGCCGCGTATGAGCGCCGTATTACATGATTCCATTCCACCGGCAGCACAGGATGCAGTCAGAACCAGTGTGCTGGCGGCGTTGTCGCCTGCTGATGGCGTGTCACCGCAGCAGGCCTGGGCACTGTTCTCGAGTGGGGCGGCGGTGCTGGTGGATGTGCGCACCGCAGAAGAGCGCAGCTTTGTCGGTTATGTGCCTGACAGTCTTCACGTAGCCTGGGCAACAGGCACCAGCCTGACCCGCAATCCGCGCTTTGTGCGCGAGCTGGAAGCCAAAGTTGCTAAAGATAAAAAAATCCTGCTGCTCTGTCGCAGCGGCAAGCGTTCAGCACTGGCGGCGGAAGCGGCCAGAAAGGCTGGATTTACTGATATTCACAATGTGCTTGAGGGATTCGAGGGCGAGATTAACGAGCAGCATCATCGTGGCACAGCCGATGGTTGGCGTTTCCACGGTTTGCCGTGGATACAAAGTTAAATAGGCTTGAACAGACGGAGTAAGCGCAAATGAGTGTGAATGCCAAAGTCAAAACGATTCTTCCCATCGATACCCGGGTGCCGGATTTTGATATCGAACGGGTTGTCAGTGAGTTAGCCGCAGTCAGGCAGAAATGGCGCGAAGCGCGCCGCCGTCCTACCGAACCCGGCGGGCGCGAACTGCCCTCCCGGGATGCGGTGGCGCAGATACTGACTGATTTACGTGGTGCTTTATTTCCTATGCGTCTCGGGCCAGTCCAATTGCGTCAGGAAAGCGAAGACTTCTATGTCGGTCACACGCTGGATCTGGTGCTGCATTCCTTGTATGCGCAAGCCAGACTGGAGTTGCAGTATGCCGCCCGCTATCAGGCGCAAGATGCGGTGGATATCGGGCAACAAGCCTTACAAATCGTGCGCAGCTTTTCACGTTCGCTGCCGGAAATCCGGACCCTGCTCGATACCGATGTGCTGGCCGCTTATCAAGGCGATCCGGCAGCGCGCAGCGTGGATGAAGTGCTGCTGTGCTATCCCGGCATACTGGCACTGATACATCATCGTATCGCTCATCAGTTGTACCGGCTCGGTCTGCCGCTGCTGGCGCGCATTGCCGCCGAGCTGGCTCATGCCCAGACCGGTATTGATATCCATCCCGGTGCCAGCATAGGAACTGGCTTTTTCATCGATCACGGCACTGGCGTCGTGATCGGGGAGACGGCAGTGATAGGCGCCAATGTACGCATCTATCAGGCTGTAACCTTGGGCGCTAAACGCTTTCCCACTGATGCAGACGGCAATCTGCAAAAAGGCCTGCCACGTCATCCTGTGGTGGAAGACGATGTCGTGATTTATGCCGGTGCGACTGTGCTGGGTCGCATCACGCTGGGCCGCGGGGCTGTGATCGGCGGTAATGTCTGGATTACCCAGGATGTCCCGGCGGGTGCACACGTGACACAGGCTGGGTCTCAACAGCAAATACAGCAGCAAATACAACACCTTCCTGCCTCTGATTCCTAATTAGACGCAGGATTTTTTTTGACAGATTTTGCATCACCTTTAACAGCAGTTTTTCAACCACCTTAAATTTTGGAGCAGATATGGCAGAAGTACCTTCCCCGCAATTAGCACTGAGTGATGATGCAGCGCGCCAGTTAGCGAATGCAACGAAAACCGTCCCTAAGCTCTCTACCGTCAGCCCGCGCTGGCTCACGCATTTGCTGGAATGGCTGCCGGTCGAAGCGGGTATTTATCGCTTAAATAAGGTGAAAAATCCACGCGATGTGCGGGTCGCCTGTTCCCAGCGTGATGAGTCTGAATTGCCGCAAACCTTTGTCGATTACGATGAAAAGCCGCGTGAATATTTTTTGAATGCGGTGTCCACCGTACTCGATGTGCATACCCGGGTTTCTGATCTGTACAGCAGTCCGCATGACCAGATCAAGGAACAATTGCGTTTGACGGTAGAGACCATCAAAGAACGCCAGGAAAGTGAGCTGATCAATAATCCTGACTATGGTTTGCTGGCGAATGTGGCCGAAGAACAGCGTATTTTTCCACTGACCGGAGCACCTACCCCAGATGATCTTGATGAGTTGCTGAGCAAGGTTTGGAAAGAGCCTGCATTCTTCCTGACCCACCCGCTGGCGATCGCTGCTTTCGGTCGTGAATGCACACGACGCGGTGTGCCACCACCTACTGTCAGCCTGTTCGGTTCGCAATTCCTGACCTGGCGTGGTATTCCCCTGGTTCCTTCGGACAAAGTTCCGGTGGCCGATGGCAAAACCAAAATCATGTTGCTGCGCGTCGGTGATAAACGTCAGGGCGTGGTTGGCTTGTTCCAGCCAGGTCTGGCCGGCGAGCAGAGCCCGGGCTTATCTGTGCGCTTCATGGGCATCAGCCGTAATGCAATTTCTTCGTATCTGATTTCTCTGTATTGCTCACTCGCGATACAGTCTGACGATGCACTGGCGGTGCTTGACGATGTAGAAATTGGCAAGTTCCATGATTATCCCGATACTTACAAATAAAACCCATGAGTACAGCCCCACTACCTCATCGCAGTGGTTTGCCTGACCCGGCAGCGTTGGCGCAATTGGCAGAACTGGCGAATGATTTCTTCGCCACCTTGCCGAACGGGGAAGTCAGACCAGAGCGTCCAGAGCGCCAAATAGTACCGGGGAACGCCGCAGCGTTACCCGCGCCTGTGTTGCAGGTTGCGCCATCGGGTCTGCAAGAAGCGCCGCCAGCTTCTCCCAAATCAGGGCTCGCGCAGGGCGTGCCGCCAGGCTATGCGGCGGCGCTTCCCGCGATCAGCCTGCTGTCTGAGCATCACGCTACGCCAGCGGCCAGCCCGTATTATTTTCTGGGTGAAGCCAGTGCTTATCCATCCGCTGCAGGCGGACACCGTTTGCCTGATCTGCAAAGTTTCAATACACCGACAGATCATGACTTGCGTGGCTTGCTGAGCAAAGATGAGCCGGCGCTGCATTCTGGCGGGATTGCGGCAGCACGTCCGTCCGATCCTGCGCAAGCCTATTACTTCATTGAACCAGCCAGATATCCCGGCCCCAGTGGACACCATGCGGGCGCCGTGCCAAATCTGGCAGCCAGTGCCCGACCGCCATTTGATGTGCATGCGATACGCGCTGATTTCCCCATTTTGCAGGAAAGAGTGAATGGGCGTCAGCTGGTTTGGTTCGACAATGCAGCGACCACCCAGAAACCGCAATCGGTGATAGACCGCATCGCGTATTTCTACGCACACGAAAACTCGAATATCCATCGCGCCGCGCACGAGCTGGCTGCCCGTGCCACCGATGCGTATGAAGCTGCGCGTAAAAAAGTCACTCGCTTTCTCGGTGCCGCTTCGCCGGAAGAGATTATTTTTGTGCGCGGTACCACCGAAGGCATCAATCTGATCGCCAATACCTGGGGGGAGCAGCACATAGGCAAGGATGATGAGATTATCGTTTCACATCTGGAGCACCACGCCAACATTGTGCCCTGGCAGCAGCTTGCAGCGCGTAAAGGTGCGAAACTGCGGGTGATACCGGTCGATGATACAGGCCAGGTCTTGCTCAGCGAGTTCAGCCGTTTACTCAATAGCCGCACCAAACTGGTATCCGTTACGCAGGTATCGAATGCGCTGGGCACCGTGGTTCCGGTCGCGCAGATCATAGAGCTGGCGCACCGGGCTGGTGCGAAAGTATTGGTCGATGGCGCGCAATCTGTTTCTCATATGCGTGTCAATGTACAAACGCTGGATGCCGACTTTTTTGTGTTTTCCGGACACAAATTATTTGCGCCAACCGGGATAGGCGTGGTGTATGGCAAACGCGCCTTGCTTGAACAGATGCCACCCTGGCAGGGCGGTGGCAATATGATTGCCGATGTGACGTTTGAACGCACCGTATATCAGCCGCCACCGGCGCGTTTTGAGGCGGGAACCGGCAACATCGCTGATGCAGTCGGACTGGGCGCGGCAATTGATTACATAGAGCGTATAGGCATAGAAAACATCGCCCGCTATGAGCATGACTTGCTGGTATATGCCACCCATGGCATGCAGGCGATTCCCGGTGTGCGTCTGGTCGGAACGGCGCAAGACAAAGCCAGCGTATTGTCTTTTGTGCTGGCTGGATATCAGACCGAGCAAGTCGGTAAAGCGCTCAATGAGGAAGGAATTGCAGTCCGTTCCGGCCACCATTGTGCCCAACCCATCCTGCGCCGTTTTGGTCTCGAAGCCACCGTGCGGCCTTCGCTGGCGTTCTACAACACTTGCGAAGAAGTGGACCGTTTGGTGGCAGTAGTCGCCAGACTGACTGCACAAAAAAGGGGCATCTGAAACTAAACTGTTGCAAGAAACTTCATCTAACGACGAACTGATCTTTTGCTAACATTGCCTGCCGGGATTGCTGCCCGGCAGGTATTTTTTTTGGCACTTACGTAGCAAAAACAAAAGAAAAAACCAACGACCTGTGCATAAGTGTTGCGAAATAGGGACGTATTTGTAACCTTATTGTAATAATTTATATCGAAATGCCTGCAAAAGTATCTTCTTTTAATGTTCTTGTGGCTAATATATCCATGAGTGAAAATTTTTTACCTAAGTTTGAAACGTTTGCTTTTGTTGTGAAAATTAATTGCTCAAAATTCGATCAATTCTCTGGATAACATAAATTATATGAGACACTATAAATCCATTTTACTGACCTCGACCGTAGGGATGCTGGTTGCAGGTTGCGGGGGGGATTCCCAACTGAGTGAAGTACTGGCCCAGGCAAAACCTGAAGTCAGTATCGACGTATTCGGTGCCAGGGGCAGTACCTTAACTGCCGTCGTCAATGCGAGCAATTGCGCGTCCGCACCGACAGTCAGCTGGGCTACGGCGGGTGGCGTTAAGCTGGGTAGCGGACTCAGCATACAAGACACTCAGCCTGATGCTGCTGTGGTAGCGACTGCCAGCTGCAGTGATGTGAGTGCTTCGCAAACCTTGGCGGCTAACTCTGTCTTCAGCTCCGCTGCAGCGTTTGCAGTCCTTAAATCGGGAAGTCCAATTGCCTGGGGTAATCCGGTCTGGGGTGCCGGCGGTACATTGTCAGCCAGTATTACCAACGTTACTCAACTTTATCCTTCTGAACGTGGGTTTGCTGCCATTTTGCCTGATGCAACGGTGAAAGCCTGGGGCAGTAGCTTTGTTGGTATTGCAGATCCTAAACTCGCCTATCCAGCCACTGGTGCGATTGCGACCGATCCTTTGACTGATGTTGCCGCGATTATTCCGGGTAAAGTCGCCTATTTTGCGGTCAAAAAAGATGGCACCGTCGCAGCCTGGGGGCGTGCCCGTGGCATGAAGGATGCTGATGTAATGATGGTCAATCAATCGTTTGGCTTCAGTCCTGCCGTGAAAGCCGCCATGAAAGATGTGCTGACCATCGTCAGCAATGAGGGCTCTTATGCTGCCCTGAAAAAGGATGGTACGGTGGTTACTTTCGGTAAACAGAGTACCGGCGGCGATTCCAGCTATGTGAAGGCTATCCTCAAAGATGTCACACAAATCGTCGGCGGCAATTACGACTTCCTGGCTTTGCGTAAAGATGGCACTGTGGTCAACTGGGGATATGGCTACGGACATTCTGGTGATGATCAGTCGGTACCGGTTCCTGAGGTAACAGGTGGTGCCAAATTGTTCATGAATGGCTATACCGGTGTCGCAATCGATGGCAAAAAAGCGGCTACTGCGTTTGGTTACGCCGCAGAAGTTGATTCAGCTGATGCCGGTTCTGTGGCTAAGTTACTCGTTAATGTTGCGCAGGTTTATTCGACCAACACAGCGTTCGCTGCCCTGAAAGAAGATGGCTCCGTCGTCGCCTGGGGCGATGCGATCCGTATGAATGACAGCCTGAATAAGGTTCAGTCCTCGCTGGTCAATGTGAAGTCGATCGTGAATTCCGAATATGCATTCGCGGCATTGAAACAAGATGGCAGCGTTGTGACCTGGGGTGATCCGCAAAATGGCGGTGACAGCTCGGCAGTGGCAGCACGCCTGACGAATGTAGTGGCAATTACTGCTAATAAATTTGCATTCGCTGCGTTGAAATCTGACGGAACAGTCGTGACCTGGGGCATGGGTAGCAAAGGTGGCGACAGTGCAGATGTGGCCGCTAAGCTGATCAATATTCGCGCCATTTATGCGACACCTTACGGTGCATTTTTGGCAGTGGCAAAAGATGGCTCTTACGTGACCTGGGGAGATGCCTGGGCGGGTGGTGATAGTAGCTCCATCATCGCCAACCTCACCAAAATCCCATTTAGCAACTAACGCTGATTAGTTCACGGAACTTAGACATCGGAGACTCAATTTATGAAATTAACACTCAAAAAATCGGCATTTATCCTTGCCGCCGCATTCGGTGCGGTGCTGGTATCTGGCACCACAACAGCGAATGTAACCGCACCAAGCAAGGCTAGCGCAAACAAAGTGCAGTCAGGGCAGGAGGAGTATCTGGATCAGATCATTGTGAAGTATCGCAATGACCGTTTCAACGCGGAGGCTTATGCATCCTCCAAAGGTGGCCAGGGTGAACTGCTGAATTTGCAGGCGCAACGCTTGTCCAAATTGCAGCAGGCTACGGCCAGTACTGGTATGACGTTTGAAATTAAACGTCAGTTAGCAACCGGCGCCTGGGTTTATAAGTCAAGCGGCAATCTCTCGACTTCTCAGTTGATCGCCCTGGCCAAGAAGATCGCAGCAAGTGACAGTTCGGTTGAATACGCTGAGCCGGATTACATCATGCGCCGCCTTGCTGTGCCTACCGATCCGTCCTATGCAAGCAAGCAGTGGGATATGCAGGAATCGAGTAAGCAGCCAGGTGGACTGAACCTCCCGGCGGCATGGGATGTCACGCAGGGTAAAGGTATTGTGGTGGCAGTTGCTGATACCGGTTACGTCCCGCATGAAGATCTGATGGACAATCTGATTCCTGCACAAGGCGGTCAGGCTGGACAATACGGCTACAACTTTATCTCCAGTTATGTGGTCGCACGTTTGCCTAAGCCAGCCAGCGGAAGCTCAGTGCGCGGGCCAGATGCATTGGATATGGGCGACTGGGTGGATGCTAATTCCTCTTGCTTCAAAACGTCTGGTGCAGATGACAGCTCCTGGCATGGTAGCCATGTGGCGGGAACGATAGCCGCTGCTGCCAATAACGGCAAAGGCATCACCGGTGTCGCACCAATGGCGAAAGTGTTGCCGTTGCGCGTACTGGGGCAGTGCGGTGGCAGCACGTCCGACATTTCTGATGCAGTTGCATGGTCTGCCGGACTGACAGTTCCTAACATGCCAGTCAATGCCAACAAAGCCAATGTGATCAATTTGTCGCTGGGTGGTATTCATGCTTGTAGCAAAACCACGGCCGCTGCCTACAAGGCGGCAATGGATGCGGGAACGATCGTGGTGATCGCAGCGGGTAATGAAGCAATTGATGCCAAGTTGTCCAGCCCGGCAAATTGCCCGGGTGTGATTACCGTTGCATCGACGGATATTACTGGCGGACGCGCTTACTACTCCAACTACGGCGGCACAGTGACGGTTGCTGCTCCTGGTGGTGGTTATTCTAAAGCAGAAGATGTCATTTTCTCGACACTGCCAACAGGGAAAACCAGTTACACGGCGATGTCTTCTGCTGAAGTGAATGCCTACGGCGGAATGGCAGGAACTTCTCAGGCGACACCACACGTTGCCGGCGTGGTTGCGCTGATGCTTTCTGTGAATCCTAAGCTGACTCAGGCACAGGTCAAAGATCTGCTGATCAAGACCTCGCGTCGTCCACCGGCAAACTGCCCGGCTTGCGGTGGCGGTATTGTTGATGCAGCAGCAGCTGTGAATGCGGCTAAAGCCAAATAAGCAGCTGTGTAAACGGAAGTGCTCATGCAAAAGCTGCTCACACGAAAGCAGCGCAAACGAATTAACCCCGGGAAGTTTTTCCGGGGTTTTTTTTGTGCTCAAAATCTGAGTGATAACGTTGATGCAGATGGATATTGCCAAGGCGAGATCTGCTTAGCTTTGAAGGCGTACAGTCCTTTGAAATGCAGGCGGGTGATATTTTTTTGCTGAGGCAAAAGCAAAAGCCCTTTGATTCTTGCGAATCAAAGGGCTTAGCATTCTGGTGGTGATAGGTGGACTTGAACCACCGACCCCAGCATTATGAGTGCTGTGCTCTAACCAGCTGAGCTATATCACCGAAAGACCGACATTATGGAGAGATTTGATGCCTTTGTCAAGCGTCGTTCAGATATTTATAGGTGGTGTCGAGTATGCTCAGCAATGGGCGCGCGCTCAGGCAGTCGATCACGTGGCGCTCGGGCATGGAGCGTAGCCAGGTGATCTGGCGCTTGGCTAACTGGCGGGTGGCGATGATGCCGCGTTCACGCATTTCTTCGTAACTGCAATGCTGATTCAGGTAATCCCAGGCCTGGCGATAACCGACGCAGCGGATAGATGGCAGGTCAGCATGCAGCTCAGGCCTTTGTTTTAAGGCGCGTACTTCATCCAGAAAGCCTTGTTCCAGCATCAGATCAAAGCGGCGCTCGATACGCTGATGCAGCACCGAGCGTTCGCTGGGTTCCAGTGAAATAGACAGCATAGGAAAGTCCGGGCCGCTGCGTACTTGTTTTGCCAGCAGTGCCGACATAGCCTGGCCAGTCAGGTGATAGATTTCCAGTGCGCGTTGTATGCGCTGGCTGTCATTTGGCGCCAGTCGCGCTGCGGTTTCCGGATCGACTTGTGCCAGGCGCGCATGCAAGCCAGGTACGCCTATGCGTTCGGCTTCTGTATCTAGTTCAGCGCGCAGCGCTGCATCGGCTGCAGGCAGTTCATCGAGTCCGTGTTTAAGTGCATTGAAATACATCATGGTGCCGCCCACCAGCAAGGGCAGTTTGCCGCGGCTTTGTATATCCTGGACTAAGCGTGCAGCCTCTTTGCGGAAGCTGGCGACTGAATAGCTGTCTGCCGCATCGATAATGTCGATCAGGTGATGCGGCACCGCTGCCAGTTCGTCTGCACTGGGTTTGGCGGTGCCGATATTCATATCGCGATATACCAGCGCAGAATCAACCGAAATGATTTCGGCTGGCAGATGGCGCGCGATTTCCAGTGCTGCAGCCGTTTTACCGGATGCAGTCGGGCCCATAATCGCGATGGCTTTATTGGTCAACTTCATGTATTTCTTACTTTCTTGAAGCAGAGCTGGCTGCCTGCAACATGTAGCGGGCAGCCAGTTCTGCAGGTGTGGCTTACTGACCGCGCAGGAACATTTTATCCAGGTCTTGCAGCCCCAGCTGCACCCAGGTTGGCCGTCCGTGATTGCATTGATCGGCGCGCTCGGTTTGTTCCATCTGGCGCAGCAGGGCATTCATTTCCGGGATAGTCAGACTGCGGTTGGCCCTGACTGCAGTATGGCAAGCCAGTGTGCCCAGCAATTCATTGCGGCGGTCTATCAGTACGCGTGAGCCGCCAAATTCCCTGACATCGCGCAGTACATCACGCGCCAGCGATTGCGCATCTGCGTTCTTCAACAAGGCCGGTACCGCGCGTACTGCCAGTGTGGTTGGCGAAATCGCTGTCATATCAAAGCCCAGAGTTTTCAGGGTGTGCTGATGCTCTTCCACTGTTGCGACTTCGATGGTATCGGCATAAAACGTCACCGGTATCAATAAGGCCTGTACTGGCATGCTGTCTTCATCGAGCGCGTTCTTCAATTGCTCATACAGGATGCGTTCATGCGCTGCATGCATATCGACCAATATCAGGCCTTTGGCGTTTTGCGCCAGTACGTACACACCATGTAACTGCGCGAGTGCAAAGCCCAGCGGATTTTCATCGGCAGGCAATTCACGTGCTGGCAGCGTAGCAGGGTGGGGCTCAGATACTGCAGCGGATTCAGGTGCCTGAAATAAGGCGCCATAGCGCGCCAGATTTTGTGAGACGCCCCCTTGCGCTGCGGGCCGTGGCCAGGCTGATGGGTAGGAAGAGCCAGCACCGGTATAGCCGGGCGTACTGCCAGCATAGGGCGAGGCGGCTGCAAATTCCTTGGCAAAGCTGCCTTGTTCACCTGCGACCCAGGGCATGGTTTTTCCGGCCAGTACTGCAGTCGCGCTGGCCGCAGTGGCTGGCGCCGGCACGGTGCCGAAGGCGGTTGCGGAGGTCTGTGCCAAGGCACGCTGCACCGCATGGAATACAAATTGGTGGACCGCACGGCTATCGCGGAAGCGGACTTCAATTTTAGACGGATGGACATTCACATCGACCAGCGCCGGGTCCAGATCCAGGGCCAGTACGTACGAAGGATAGCGGTCGCCGTGTAAGACGTCCTGATAAGCGGCGCGTACCGCATGGGTCAGCAGCTTGTCACGTACAAAACGGCCATTCACATAAAAAAACTGCGCATCTGCACGGCCTTTGGAAGCGGTCGGCAAACCGACAAAACCATGCAGACGCAAGGGACCGGCGCTTTCATCCAGCGGCAGCCGCGCGACTGCAAAATTCTCGCCCAGGATTTGCGCGCTGCGTTTGTCGATTGCACTCACATTCCAGTGATCGACCGCTTTACCGTTATGGCTCAGGGAAAAGGACACATCAGGACGCGCCAGCGCAATGCGGCGCACCACTTCGGCGCAATGGCCGAATTCCGTCTGTTCTGACTTCAGGAATTTACGCCGTGCCGGTGTGTTGTAGTACAGATCCTGCACATCGATGGTGGTGCCGGGTGCACCGGAAGCCGGTGAAATCTGTCCATTTTCAATTTGCCAGGCATGCGCGGCATCGGCTGTGCGCGTGGTCAGTGTGAGCAAGGATACCGAGGCGATCGAAGCCAGCGCTTCGCCACGGAAGCCCAGCGTGGCGACATTTTCCAGCTCTGTCAGCGAAGATATTTTAGAGGTCGCATGACGCGCTACCGCCAGCGGCAGTTGCTCGGGCGGGATACCGCGCCCATTGTCCGTAATGGCGATGCGTTTCACGCCGCCTTCTTCCAGCCGGATCTGGATATTGCTGGCACCCGCATCAAGCGCGTTTTCCAGCACTTCTTTGACGACAGCGGAAGGGCGTTCCACCACCTCACCCGCAGCGATCTGCGAAATCAGGTGGTCGGGCAGCGCCTGGATAGGTCGGACAGACTGAGGGGAGGGAGTATTTGCATTCATTCCTGCGATTATACCTTTGCTGAGCGGCCTTGCCTTCCATCCTGACATGCTTTCAGCCTTGCGCGGCATGCGCCTTAGTGTATGATTGCGGCGGTTTCCTTACTTGAGGTGAAAATGGATTTGATGCAACTCTTAGACATGGTTTTGCATGTCGATAAAATGCTGGGGCAGGTGATCGCGAATTACGGAACGATGGTGTACGTTGTGCTGTTTGCTATCGTGTTTTGTGAAACTGCATTTGTCATTTTTCCATTTTTACCCGGCGATTCCCTGCTGTTCATCGCAGGCGCTTTCTGCGCGACTGGCGCCATGAACCCCTGGTTGCTGGTGGCTTTGCTGCTGATCGCATCGATCTCGGGTAATACCGTCAATTACTGGATAGGTAGTCTGATCGGGCATAAGGTGATGGAGCGCGATTACCGTTGGATAGACAAAAATGCCTTGAAAAAAACCCATGAATTCTATGAGAAGCATGGCGGTAAAACGGTAGTGCTGGCGCGCTTTGTACCTATCGTGCGTACTTTTGCACCTTTCGTCGCCGGTTTTTCCGACATGACGCATCGCACCTTCCAGTTGTATAACGTGCTGGGTGCCTTGTTCTGGATACTGAGCCTGGTACTGAGTGGCTATTTCTTCGGCAATATCCCCTTCATACAAAAGAACCTGAATACCATCGTCTTAATCGGTGTCGGTGCCGCGGTGATCCCACTTTTGCTGGGCGCATTGTGGAAACTGTTCCGCCGCGTCGCCAGCAAGGCCTGAAGCGGCTACGCTGCGATGAAAGCAGAGCGGACTTCGGCCAGACTGATCTGGATACATCCGGAGGCGCCGGCTAAGCCCGCTGAGGGCTTGCCCTGTAATGGTTGTGGAATCTGTTGCGCTGCCGAGCCTTGCCCGGTAGCGCAATTTTTTTTGTGGCAGTTGTCCGGCAGTTGCCGCGCTTTGCAATGGAGTGAGCAGGATGGCTGCTACCGTTGTGGCATGCTGATTCAGCCATCCGCCTACTGGCGCTGGCTGCCGCAGCGCTGGGATGCCTGGTTTGCACGGCGTGTGCGACGCTGGATAGCAGCTGGTACTGCCTGCGATTCGAATGCCTGGCTGGAGCCCGCGCCATCCTCCGCTGAACGCGGTAAGGACAGCGCTGAGTGCTCCGGGCGCGCCGATTAAGCCATACGGCTTTTGGCTAAGGGTGGATTTTTCGAGAAATACTTTTTGACGCCTTTGACGATGGCATCTGCCATCTGATCCTGGTACTCACTATCGGTCAGGCGTGCCTCTTCTTCTGGGTTGGAAATAAAGGCAGTTTCTATCAATATGCTGGGAATATCGGGCGCTTTCAGCACTGCAAAGCCGGCCTGTTCTACCGCACCCTTATGCAATTTGTTGATACCGCTGATTTCGTTCAGTACGACTTTCCCCAGCTTCAGACTGTCATTGATCTGAGCCGTGGTGGACAAATCCAGCAGCACACTGGCCAGCTGTTTATCATGGGTTTTGATATTGACGCCACCAATCAGATCCGCAGCATTTTCCTTATCTGCCAGCCAGCGCGCAGCGGTCGAGGAGGCGCCTTTTTCAGACAGTACAAATACTGAGGAGCCGCGCGCCGATGGGTTGACAAAAGCATCTGCATGTACCGACATAAACAGATCAGCCTGCACTGCACGTGCTTTTTCTACCCTGACATTTAAAGGCACGAAATAATCGCCATCACGCGTCAGCATCACCCGCATATTCGGCAGCTGCTCAATCTTTGCCTTGAGTCGTTTGGCAATCGCCAGCACCACGTCTTTTTCACGGCTGCCATTGCGTCCCAGCGCGCCCGGGTCTTCGCCGCCATGGCCGGGGTCAATCGCAATCGTAATCAGGCGACTGACTGGTTTTTCGCGATTTTTATCACTTTTTTCAGCCAGCTGGGTGTCTGGTTTTTCCGTTGGCTTATCAGGTATCTTGTCGCCCGGCTTGTTTGCTTGCTTCTCATCGCCGCGCAATTCGGGTTTGCCAGTATTATTGTTCAGGTTAGGGGTAGTCGGCGCAACTTGCAGCGGGGTCGCTTCTTTTTGCCACTCACCTTTTTCTATCAGTGCCGCCAGCGGATCGGTGGGTTGGGCCGGATACAGATCAAACACCAGTCGGTGTTTGTAGTTGCCTATCGGTTGCAATGTGAATACCTGAGGATTGACTTCCTCCTTCAGATCAAACACCAGCCTGACCACATTCGGCTTATTCTGACCTACCCGCACCTGACGGATATATGGATCATTAGACTGGATTTTCGCCACCAGTTCTTTCAAGGTTGGATTGAGCTCCAGCCCCTCAATATCGACCACCAGGCGTTCCGGATTTTTGACTGTGAAATGATTGGTTTTCAGTTCGCTGTCATTTTCCAGCGTGACGCGGGTGTAATCTTCCGCTGGCCAGACCCGTACCGCCAGAATTTTGGCGGCTTGTGCAGTGTGCGGAGCCATCACCGATAGCAGCAGCGTGCCACCGGCTTTCAGCAGGGTGCGGCGTTTTTTGGCGTGGACGCCGCCAGTCAGAGATTCGGAGCGAAGTGGAGTGATGCGAGACATGCGATACCTTTTGCAGACAACGCGTGCAATTCTACCTCACGACCATCACCGGCGACCGATAAATGCACATGCAAATCGGCTTCTGGCAGCACACCGGCGGCTTTTTCCGGCCATTCGATCAGGCACAAGGTCTGAGCATTCAGTTCTTCGCGAAAACCGGCATCGATAAATTCTTCGGGACTTCCCATGCGGTACAGGTCAAAATGCATGATCGTGACCGGCTGCCCATGTAAATGCACTGCATACGGTTCCGCCAGCGTATAGGTGGGGCTTTTGACGCTGCCCTGATGTCCGGCCGCATGGATCAGAGCGCGTGTCAGTGCAGTTTTACCGGCACCCAGATCGCCGTGTAAAAACACCAGCATGCCGGGCTGCAGCACTTGCGCCAGACTTTTTCCTAAAGCCTGGGTGGCCGCTTCATCGTGCAGGGTAGTTTTATAATGTGACATTTCCAGCTAAATCTCTATTTTTCTATTCATGAATTTGCCTAACATAGCATATCGCTCCATCCTTGTGTGGCCACAACTGCCGTGTGCGGGTACTCACACAAATGCAAAGAGCCTGCGATGACGCTGCAGCCCGACCAATTACAGGCGCTCGCGCAGCGTATCAAGGACTGGGGACGCGAGCTGGGTTTTGCTGAAATCCGGATTGCCGATATCGATCTGAGTCATGCTGAGGCTGGCCTGCAGCGCTGGCTGGACGCGGGCTATCATGGCGAAATGCAGTATATGGCGGCACATGGCATGAAGCGCTGCCGTCCGCAGGAACTGGTGCCGGGTACGTTGCGGGTGATTTCAGCGCGTATGAACTATCTGCCGGATAATGAGGGCTGGCGCGCGCGCGAAGCCGGTCGTACGGCCAAGGATGCGGTGATTTCTGTGTATGCCAGGGGACGCGATTATCACAAGGTATTGCGGAACCGGCTACAGCAACTGGCCGACCGCGTACAGCAGGAAATCGGCGCTTTCGGCTATCGTGCGTTTACCGATTCCGCACCGGTGATGGAAGTTGCGCTGGCCAGTCAGGCCGGACTGGGCTGGCGTGGCAAACACAGCTTGCTGATCAGTCGTGATGCGGGTTCCATGTTTTTTCTGGGCGAGCTGCTGGTCGATATTCCACTGCCCATCGATGCACCCGTGACTGAGCATTGCGGACAGTGTTCATCCTGTATCACAGCCTGTCCGACCCAGGCCATCGTCGCACCTTATCAGGTCGATGCGCGGCGTTGTGTGTCGTATCTGACGATAGAGTTACAAGGTTCTATACCGGTGGAATTGCGCAGTCTGATTGGCAACCGGGTGTATGGCTGCGATGATTGTCAGCTCGCCTGCCCCTGGAATAAATTCGCGCAAAAAGCGGTGGTCGATGATTTTGCAGTACGCCACGGGCTGGATCGTGCGCGTATGGTGGACTTGTTCCTGTGGAGTGAGGAACAGTTTTTACGCCATATGGAAGGCAGCCCTATCCGGCGCATTGGCCATGAAAGCTGGTTACGTAACCTGGCGGTCGGACTCGGTAATGCCGCTGGCGAGCATTATGCCGATGCGGAAATCGTGCAGGCCTTATCGGCACGCGCCGAGCATCCGTCCGCCATGGTCAGAGAGCACATCCATTGGGCTTTGCAGCAGCATGGCGTGAATTTACCCGCTTAGGGCCTGACTACGCTTAACCAGAATGGCAGGCTCAGCGCTGATAATAAAGTGCTGGCCGATACCAGAAAGGCGACGAAGGGTCCATTGCCACCCATGCGTGCCGCCAGCACAAACGCACTGGAAGCTGTCGGCAGCGCGCAGAAAATGACGACGATCTGCAATTGCAGCAAGGGCAATTGCAGGTAGCGTCCAATCAGCCAGCCAGCTGCGGGCAGCAACAGCAGTTTGATGGTCAGAAAACTGGCCGCATAGCCTTTGGCTTCATGCAAACCGCTGAGGCGGATACCGGCTCCGACTGCCAGCAAACCGAGTGCAATCGAGGCATTGCCCAGTCTGGATAAGGTCGCGGCTACGCCATCCGGCAGATGCCAGCCCAGCAGGCTGAAAATCACACCACTGGCGGTGCCGACCACTAAGGGATTGCTCGCGATTTCTTTGAGCAGGCGGCCACTGTTATGGGCCAGCGCATAGACGGCTGCCATATTGCACAGCGGGACCAGGAAGCCGATCAGGATGGCCATTAGTCCTGTGCCTTGCTCACCGGCGAGGCGGGAGGCGATCGCCAGGGCGATATAGGAATTGAAGCGGAATGCAGTCTGTACGCCGGATTCAAAATAACGTGGTGGCGCTTTGAAGATAAATTGCGTGAGCCAGCCCAAAACCATTGCGCAGCAAGTTGCCGCGATGCCGGTCTTGAGCATATTGCCGGTAGAATGAAAATCAAACTGGGTTCTGGCAGTAGTGTAAAAAAGCAGTGCCGGAAACAGGAAAAAGTAGACCAGCTTTTCCACTCCTGCCCAGAAATGTCCGCCCCAATGCTGTTTGCGTGCGAGCAGGAAACCAAGCAAGATCAGACTGAAATCGGGGAACAGCAGGTTGAAGACAGACATAGATACACAAAGAAGGCTGACTGAAGTGGCCTGACTATAGCAGGCCTGAGCATCCTAAATAGGATACAGATAAGGACTTATTTAAGCAGACCAGCCAGTTCTACCGCTGTTTTGACTTGCATCTTATCGAAAATATGGGCTCGATGGACTTCGACGGTACGCATACTGATACCCAGCTCATCGGCGATGACTTTATTCATTTTGCCGAGCAAAATCAGATCCAGCACTTCTTTTTCGCGCGCCGACAGACTGGCCAGGCGTTCATGGATTTGTGCCGTGACACCGGCTTCGCGTGATATCGCCAGCGCTTCCAGTACGCGGTCCATCAGCTTATTGTCGTTGAAGGGTTTTTCAAAAAAATCAAAGGCGCCGCGCTTGAGGGTATCGACCGCCATTGGTACATCGCCATGACCGGTCAGGAATATCACCGGCAAACGTTTGGTCAGTTTTCTGGCTGACAGCATATCAAACAGGCTGGTGCCGGATAGCCCCGGCATACGCACATCCAGTAGCACGCAATCACCCTCGGTATCGAAGCGGAAGCCTTGCTCCAGTCCAGCCAGAAACTGTTCGCTGCTGGCATAGCCGACGGCAGCAATCTGGCGCGAACGGGCAAGCCAGGACAGCGAATCCCGGATCACTTCTTCGTCGTCGATGATGTGTAACATAGTCTCTCCACACTGGTTGTTAAGTGCCTGCTAGGCTTTTTCTATGCATGGCCAGCCTGAGTGCGATCCAGGCAAACTCAGGCGATATCAGCCTTGCGCGGCAGTATTGTCTTCGCTGATGACAGGTAAGGCAAGCCGGAATATCGTGCCGCCTTCAGGATTTGCACTATGGGTCAGCTGCCCGCCATGAAATTCTATGGCTGTTCTGCAAATATTCAGACCCATCCCCATTCCACTGTTCTTAGTTGAAAAGAAGGGGGAGAACAGTTTTTCTGCAACTTGCTGTGAGATGCCGTGCCCGCGATCAATCACCAGAATCTCAATCCGCTGCATTGTCTCATCATAGCTGATTTGCAGGCGTAAAATTTTTTGTGACTGTGCCGTATTTTGCATCGCCTCTATCGCATTCCGGGTCAGATTGAGCAAAACCTGCTCCAGCAATACCGGGTCAGCCAGCAATGCGGGTAAAGGATCACTCATGTCGGCATACACCGTAATGTGTGAGGGCTGCGCCTGTAATTCTATCAGTGGCAATACGCTGTTGATTACATCGCGGATGTGGATGCACTGGCGGTCCGGATCGCGTTTTTTGACGAAGTCATACACGCTGCGTATGATCTGGCCCGCGCGCTGCGCCTGGGTATTGACCTTACCCAGTGCGCTTTGCAGCAGCGAAGGGTCCGCTACACCTGCCTGTATCAGATTCGAGGCTGCGGTGGTATAGCTGGAAATCGCTGCCAGAGGCTGATTCAGTTCATGCGCCATCATGGAGGCCATTTCCCCCATGGTCGCCAGTTTGGCACTCGCATGCAGCTTTTCTTCCTGCTGACGTGTGATTTCCTGTGCATGTTTGAGCTCAGAGATATCGAGTATCGAGCTCATCCAGCCAGTTTGCTTGCCCGTTTCATCGATGAGGGGCGACTCATAAATCAAGACGGGGATGCGTTCACCGTTAGCATGCAGGTAGATGGTTTCAAAGCCATCCTGCGGGATGGAGCCCGCCAACAACTGACTGAAGCGCTCCTGATATTCCTCATAGGCTTCCGGCGCCCAGTAAGGCATAGGCGGAACGCGCCCTATAATTTGTTCCGCCGGATAGCCAACCATCTTGCAAAAAGCCGGATTCACATAAGTCAGGCGACCATGCATATCGCGCGCGCGCAGTCCGGTTACCAGTGAGTTTTCCATCGCGGTGCGGAAAATGACTTGCTGACGCAGCGCGCCTTCGGCGGCCAGCCGGCGGTTAATGTCGCGCCATAAGGCCAGCAGACTCCAGATTAATCCTATCGACAGCAGCACTATCGTGACGACCAGCAGATTGGACAGAATTTTTGGCTCAGTCTTGGTGCTGTTGGTGCGTAAGATTAAACTCAGTTCAGGCAATTCCAGTGTGCGGTTATGGGTGTAGACGTTTTTGCCCACACCACCGGAAGCGCGGCTGGCATACACCGTATCATCAATGTCCAGGATGGAAATCTGATTTTCCTGCGCAAACCACCAGGGCACCAGTTCTTCCAGGATGCCATTGGCCAGGTAGCTGATCACGATATTGCCGTAATGCGTGTTTTGCTTATACAAAGGCACCTGACAGCTGATCAGGTAGCTGTTTCTCTGCGCTTCCGCATCCAGCGCAGGCAGGAAACAGCGTGTTTTGCGGTCGATTTCGAATACGCTCGATACCAGCGTATGCGGAGGCGGCCCGGCTTTGGATGGCGCCCCTTTTTTCTCGGTTGAGACTACCGTTTCGCCCTCGGGTCCTAGCCAGCTGATACGGGCGATTTCGCGGTTACTGGACAGTAGTTGCTGAAAGCGCTCCAGCACTGCTTTCGGCTGTATCCCGGCCGTCACCACATCGGAACCGATTTGTCGCACCACTTCATCATTCCGGTCTAACTGAAAGATGATGGCCTGCTCCACCCACAGGGTATCGGCGATCAATTGTTCCTGGCGCTCGTTGGCCTCCATCTTTTGTGCCTGCCATGGCAGCCAGATCAAGGTTGCCAGAAACAGAGCCAGCAACAGGATAGGTATCATCCAGCGCCATTTCTGATTGGGCCAGGTTTGCGATTGGTAGAATTTTTTCATGCCGGATAGTGTAATCGACCTGCTGCAGCACTGATACTGACGCATACGCAACACGTAGTGGTTATCCACAGTAGTATAGCTATGGCTAATTTTGAATAATCACATAGAATCAATAAATTAACTATAAGCAATAGTGGTGGCAAAGCTGTTGCACTTTTCAATAATAACGTTCCGGAGACCAGCATGAAGATCAAGACACTACTTTTTTCCCTGTTAACTGCTTCCCTGGTGAGTGGTGTCGCGCATGCGCAGGCCCCCATCGTGATTAAGTTCAGTCATGTGGTCGCCAGTGATACGCCAAAAGGTAAAGCGGCCGAACGTTTTAAAGAACTCGCTGAAAAAGCCACTAAGGGACGCGTTAAAGTCGAGCTGTATCCTAACAGTACCCTGTACAAGGACAAAGAAGAGCTGGAGGCCTTGCAACTGGGCGCGGTGCAAATGCTGGCACCTTCGCTGGCGAAATTTGGTCCGCTGGGCGTAAAAGAATTTGAAGTCTTCGATTTGCCGTATATTTTCCCGAACAAAGATGTGTTGTACGCGGTAACGGAAGGTCAGATCGGTAAGGATTTGTTCAAAAAACTGGAGCCTAAGGGGATAACCGGCCTGGCTTTCTGGGATAACGGCTTTAAAGTCATGTCTGCTAACAAGCCCATCCATCTGCCATCTGATCTGAAAGGGCAGAAATTACGTATTCAATCTTCCAAGGTGCTGGATGCACAGATGCGTGCCCTGAGTGCCAATCCGCAGGTACTGGCGTTCTCTGAGGTGTATCAGGCATTACAGACTGGCGTGGTGGATGGTACAGAAAATCCGCCATCCAATATGTACACTCAGAAAATGCATGAGGTGCAGAAGCATGTGTCTGTAACGAACCACGGCTATCTGGGTTATGCCGTGATCGTCAATAAAAAATTCTGGGACGGCTTGCCGGCGGATGTACGCACAGAGCTGGATGGCGCGATGAAGGCTGCCAGCAAATATGCTAACGCGATTGCGCAACAGGAAAATGACAATGCTTTAGAAGCTGTGCGCAAATCCGGCAAGACCACAGTCTACGTCCCGACTGATAAAGAGAAAGCAGAATGGCGCAAGGCCTTGCTGCCAGTGCAGAAGGATATGGAAGGCCGCATCGGTAAAGATCTCATTGCGAATGTGAATAAAGAAGCGGTCCGTCTGGGCGCTAAGTAAACTGTTCGATTCGTGTAGGCGTTTGCAGAAAATCCGCAGCGCCTGCTTCTGCATGCTCCTTTCTCTCTTCAGGACACATGATGAAATTTCTCAATCATCTGGAAGAGTGGCTGATCGCATCCCTGATGGGCGCTGCGACTCTGGTTACTTTCTTCGCTGTTTTACACCGTTATCTGTCTGGCTTTGATATTCCTGTCGTACAGGATGCAATGCTAAAAATGAATACCAGCTGGGCGCAGGAACTGACCATCTATATGTTTGTATGGATGGCCAAATTCGGTGCAGCCTATGGTGTGCGCACCGGCATACATGTTGGGGTGGATGTGCTGATCAATAAACTGTCTCCAACCCGACGCAATCAGTTTGTCATCCTGGGCTTGCTGGCTGGTGCTTTGTTCACCGGTATCGTCGGCACCCTGGGTGGCAGTTTTGTGTGGGAGATTGCGCATACTGATCAGACTTCCGCCGATCTGGAAATCCCGATGTGGTGGGTGTATCTGGCCATCCCACTCGGTTCTTATCTGATGTGTTTCCGTTTCCTGCAGGTGTGCTGGACGTTTATCAAAACCGGCGAATTGCCTAAGCACGATCATGCCCATGTCGAAGGTCTGGAAGAAGAGGTGAAAGCATGAACGCCGCCATTATTTTTGTCCTGTTGCTGGTCCTGATGCTGACTGGCATGCCGATTTCGATTTCGCTAGGCCTGACGGTTCTGACCTTCTTGTTTACGATGACAGAAGTGCCGATAGAATCGGTGGCGCTGAAATTGTTCACCGGTATAGAAAAGTTCGAAATCATGGCGATTCCGTTCTTTATTCTCGCTGGTAATTTCCTCACGCATGGTGGCGTGGCGCGGCGCATGATTAATTTTGCGGCGTCTATGGTTGGCCACTGGCATGGTGGTCTGGCACTGGCTGGCGTTATGGCTTGCGCCTTGTTTGCTGCGGTGTCCGGTTCTTCGCCTGCAACCGTGGTAGCGATAGGATCGATTATTTTGCCAGCGATGGTAAAGCAGGGTTATCCCAAAGGCTTTGGTGCCGGGGTGATCACGACTTCCGGCGCGCTCGGGATTCTGATCCCACCGTCTATCGTGATGGTGATGTATTCGGTATCTACCAATACCTCGGTTGGGCAGCTGTTTATGGCTGGTGTAGTACCAGGCTTATTACTCGCATTCTTCCTGGGGCTGACTACCTGGTTCCTGGCCCGCAAGCATAATTATCCGCGTATGCCTAAGGCCAGCTGGGGCGAGCGTCTGGCCGCTTTCCGTAAAAGTGCATGGGGCCTGTTGCTGATCGTGATCGTGATGGGCGGGATTTATACCGGCATGTTTACACCGACCGAAGCAGCCGCAGTTTCTGCCGTGTATGCGTTTGTGATTGCGGTCTTCGTGTACAAGGACATGGGTTTGAAACAGGTGCCCAAAGTCTTGCTGGATTCTGCCTCCATGTCGGCCATGCTGCTCTATATCATCACGAATGCAGTCTTATTCTCATTCCTGATGACCAGTGAAAACATTCCGCAGGCGATGGCGGGCTGGATCATGGATAAGGGTTTTGGCGTGATCAGCTTCCTGCTGGTGGTGAACATCCTGTTGCTGTTAGCCGGTAATGTGATGGAACCCTCATCCATCGTGCTGATCATGGCGCCGATATTGTTCCCGGTTGCGATGAAGCTCGGTATAGACCCGGTTCACTTCGGCATCATCATGGTGGTCAATATGGAAGTCGGTATGTGCCATCCACCGGTAGGGCTCAATCTGTATGTCGCATCTGGTATTACGAAAATGGGGATTACCGAACTCACAGTCGCCGTGATGCCGTGGCTATTGACGATGGTGGCTTTCCTGTTATTGATCACTTATGTGCCGCAGATTACCATGTGGCTGCCAAATCTGATTTACAAATAAGCCTGTAAAGCTATTGTAAATTTTGATAAGACCAAGCTTAGCCAGTCTATGCTTGGTCTTATTTTTGTTTACCACATTTTTATATGTTTTTTTAGTACTTTTACATTTCTGCAACAGTGCCGTATTTTTACTTAGTTTTTTTTGTCACTGGTATTTCGTCATGCTATATTCTGCGCAGTTCAGAATTTCGCAGCACAGGTTTATAAGGCGGTAGTGCAAAAAAACGGTACTCATACCGTACACTGAGGAGACGCGCGTTTTTCATATAAGCTGAGTGACTGGCCCCAGGCCAGCCAACTAAACAGCCAAAAACGCGAAAAATTTTTAAAGGCGCATCGGCAGATGCGCCTTTTTTCTTTGTGTATTCATTCTGTAGCGTGGGCTGTTAATATATCGCTCATGCCTTGCATGCTGAGCTAAGGAGCCGATCCGCTTCCAGCCCTGGCTGTGCACAGTTTCAAGCTTCTATTTGTTTTTCATCTTTACAGAACCAGGTATGACAAAAGCTGAATCCGAGCTGTTCGACTCCATCATCAGCGCTCCGTTTGGCGCGATGGGCATACGTACCGCGCATGGGGTGCTGACCGAGCTGGTGTATCTTCCTCCGCGTTTCGATGAAAAAGCAGCGCCAGACGCACTGAATCAGCAGATACATCAGCAATTGCGCGCTTATTTCGCTGATCCGCATTTTCGCTTTTCCCTGCCTTTACAGTCACGAGGCAGTGAGTTCCAGAACCGCGTCTGGCAAGCGATTGCCGCAATTCCATGCGGTAGCGTCCTTACTTATGGCGAGGTCGCGCGGCAAATACGCTCGGCACCGCGTGCAGTAGGGCAGGCTTGCGGTGCCAACTGGTACCCGCTGGTGATTCCCTGTCATCGGGTGACTGCGGCAGGTGGACTGGGTGGCTTTGCCCACCATGATGACGAAAGCGGTTTTCATCTTGGCGTAAAACGCTGGTTACTGGCCCATGAAGGTCTCACTCAGTATGGCGCTTAAGACGACTGCTGCGCTGACTGGCCGTCGCCGCGGCCGGGTACCGGTGCAGACTATAGAGCTGAATGTCTTGGTACAGGCGCAGATAGACAGTTTCTGCGACACGCTGTGGCTGGAAGAGGGATTGTCTAAAAATACGATAGAAGCCTATCGCAGTGATCTGCGTTTTTTTGCTGCCTGGTTGCAGCAACATGAAGTCAGTGATCTGTACCAGGTCGGAAGTACGGAATTAAATGCCTACCTGTCTGAAAAAAATCCTGGCTCGCAATCCAGCAGTGCTAACCGCCGCCTCAGTGTACTCAAACGTTTTTATCAGCTCGCAGTGCGCGCTGGCAGCCTGAGTGAAAATCCGACAGAACAGCTGCGTTCTGCCAAAGCCGCACAAAAACTGCCCAAGTCTGTCAGTGAAGCACAGGTGGAGGACTTGATACAAGCGCCGGATGACAGTGCGATTGGTTTGCGCGACCGCGCAATGATAGAGTTAATGTATGCCTGTGGTTTGCGCGTCAGCGAACTGGTGCAGCTCAAAACCACCGAGGTCGGCCTGAATGAAGGCGTGCTGCGGGTCACCGGTAAAGGAAGTAAGACCCGCCTGATCCCTTTTGGTGAGCATGCGCGCAGCTGGTTAGAAAGATATCTGCAAACGGCGCGTCCCGTTATCCTGCAAGGGCAAATTGACGATGCACTGTTTGTCACCGCACGTGGCGCCGCCATGACCAGGCAAATGTTCTGGGTGCTGATTAAAAAGTATGCACTTCAGGCCGGTATCCGGTCATCGCTGTCACCACACACCTTGCGTCATGCGTTCGCCACGCATCTGCTGAATCACGGTGCTGATCTGCGCGTGGTGCAGCTATTGCTTGGTCATGCGAACATCACTACCACGCAGATTTACACCCATGTGGCTAAAGAACGCCTGAAGCAGCTGCATGCACTGCATCATCCGCGGGCTTAGCGGAATTGAACAATTCAGTATGGAGAAAAAATTGGCAAAAAAAGAGCATGTGTCAGAAACGCCCGCAACGCAGTTTCTGAAGAAAAAAGGCTTCAGTTATTCTGAACATCCGTATGCGTATGAAGAGCATGGTGGTACCGCTGTCTCATCGCGCGAGCTTGGGGTGGATGAGCATAGTGTGATTAAAACGCTGGTGATGCAGGATGAAGCGGCGAAGCCCTTGATTGTGCTGATGCATGGTGATTGCAAGGTATCGACTAAAAATCTCGCACGCCAAACCGCCAGAAAAAACATAGAGCCATGTAAGCCTGAAGTCGCGCAGAAACACTCAGGTTATCTGATCGGCGGGACCTCGCCCTTTGGCACCAAAAAGAGCATGCATGTATATGTCGAGGAAAGCATACTGAGTCTGCCGCGCATCTACATAAATGGCGGGCGCCGTGGTTATCTGATAGGAATTGCACCGCAGATTTTGATAGATGCTTTGTCAGCACAGGCTGTGCATTGCGCATTAGAAGAGTAATTTCAGCCGGGTATAGGATAGAATTCTGGCTTCACTAATCGGGGCGATGTACAAATTTAAGCGTCGTCCGGCCATGTAACAGCTCATCTCTGAAGGAAAAAATGTACACCTTAATTGCAATGCTTCTCGCTTATCTGATTGGCTCTGTTTCTTTCGCTGTTGTTGTCAGCTATGGCTTTGGTTTGTCTGACCCGCGTACCTATGGTTCCAAGAATCCTGGTGCGACCAATGTACTGCGCAGCGGTCATAAAGCTGCCGCGATTCTGACCTTACTGGGTGATGCGCTTAAAGGCTGGTTTGCGGTCTGGCTGGCGCAGCATTTCAGTGAACAGTTTGGCCTGGACACGCTGGCGCTGGCGGGTGTGGCACTGGCCGTGTTTATCGGACATCTGTGGCCGGTATTCTTCAAATTTGTCGGCGGTAAAGGCGTTGCGACTGCAGCCGGTGTGCTGATCGGTATTAATCCGTGGCTGGGACTGGCAACGCTGGCGACCTGGCTGATCATAGCTTATGCCTTCCGTTATTCCTCGCTGGCGGCATTAATCGCTGCTCTGTTTGCGCCTTTGTATTATGGATTTTTGTTTGGCCCTGACACGATGATGCTGGCCGTCTTCATCATGTGTGGTTTGTTGATTTATCGCCATCGTCAGAACATTGCGAATCTGATGGCTGGTAAAGAAAGTAAAATCGGTAGCAAAAAGAAATAGGACTTACGCAAAACCGCCCCAGCGGCGTTATGGCTCCTTGTCGTACAGCTCGTACAGCTCGTACTGCCAGCGTCGCCATGGTGTAGCCAGGGTTTCAGGCAACATGTTGCCTGCTGCCGTAACGGACATCGCTTACCAGCGATGTTTCCTAAAGCACCAAAGGGCTGTTTCGCCTTGCCGGGACAATTTTTCGTAAGTCCTAAGAAATAAACCACAACACGTCTCTGCTTTGGAAGCCTGACGCTTTCATGGCTGAGACGTACATCGCTGTTGCTGTCAAATAAAAAAAAATTTCAATTTGGTAATTCCTCAACTATCATCAAGTAGCAAGATCCGGATTTGTTTTAATTTTCTTCCAGGAGCGCAATGATGATGAAACTTCCTCAATTCAAAAATTTTTTGCAAATGCTGCTGCTGGTTAGCGGCTTAAGTGCTGGCTTAGCATGGGCGCAGGAACAGGGTACGCCAGCGGAAGCAAAAGCGATGGTACAGCGGACTATCGACAGCATGAAAAAAAACGGTATTGACAGTACCGTCGCTGATATCAATAAAAAAGATGGCAAGTATCAGGATCGTGACCTGTACATCGTTGTGTATGACATCAACGGTAAAAATCTCGCCCATATCAATCCCAAGATGATAGGCAAGGACCTCACCGATCTGAAAGATGCGGATGGTAAGTACTTCGTACGTGAGCGTATTGAGCTGGTGAAAAAGAAAGGCAGCGGCTGGCAAGACTATAAATTCGTTAATCCGGTGTCTAAGCAGATAGAGCCGAAGTCTATGTATGTCGAAAAGTACGAGGGTGTGATTGTAGGTTGTGGGGTCTACAAAAAAGAATAAACGCTCAGCCTGTCCATGCTTGCTGCGGATTGACAATGCAAGGCATGGATAGGCGGGCAGCTGGTATTAGGCCGGTTGCAGTTCTTGCAGTGGCCAGCGCGGGCGCACATTAAAACCATAATCGGTGGTCGCCAGTGCCGGATTGTTTTTCAGGCGCATCGCACCGGCGAAGGCAATCATGGCACCGTTATCGGTACAGAATTGCAATTCAGGGTAATACACGGTGAAGCGCTTTTTAGTGGCTGCTGCATTCAGTGCTTCTCTTAACTGCCGGTTCGCGCCGACCCCGCCCGCAATCACCAAGCGTTTCAACCCTGAGTGTTTCATGGCATTGACACACTTGGCCACCAATACATCCACGATGGCTTCCACAAAACCACGTGCGATGTTTTCTTTATCGGTCTGACTCAAAGGCGTTTCTGATTTTTTGACGACGGTCAGCACCGCAGTTTTCAGACCGGAAAAGCTGAAGTTGAAATCCTTGGAGTGCAGCATGGGGCGCGGAAAGGTGTGTACGCCGGTCTGACCACGTTCCGCCATGGCTGAAATGGCGGGGCCGCCCGGGTAATCCAGGCCAAGTAATTTGGCTGACTTATCAAAGGCTTCGCCTGCCGCATCATCCAGCGTTTCACCCAAAAGCTGGTATTGGCCTACACCATCGACCCGCATCAATTGCGTATGTCCACCGGAGACCAGCAATGCGATAAACGGAAATTCCGGTGCAGGTGTAGCGAGTAAGGGCGACAGCAAATGCCCTTCCAGATGATGCACACCCAATACAGGTTTGTTCAGCGCCATACCCAGGCCACAGGCAAATGAGGCACCGACCAGCAGCGCCCCCGCCAGGCCAGGGCCCTGGGTATAAGCGATTGCATCGATATCCTGCCTGGATTTACCTGCCTTTTGCATGACTTCCTGCAGCAAGGGGAGCGCACGGCGTACATGATCACGCGAAGCCAGTTCAGGCACTACACCGCCATACTCCTGATGCATAGCGATTTGTGAATGCAGAGCATGGGCAAGCAGACCATGCTCGGTATCGTACAGGGCCAGTCCGGTTTCATCACAAGATGATTCAACGCCTAAAACTATCATGGGAAATACTCAAAAAAGACGACATGCCGGGTCAGCATGTAAAGGCGGGATTATACCTTTGCCTGACTTTCAGGGTGAGCCGGCGCGGCGAATTGGTAGGGCAACTCAAAATAAAACGTGGCACCCTGACCTGGCATGGATTCGAAACCAACCTGCCCCCCCATATGTTCTACCAGCTCACGCGTAATCGCCAAACCTAATCCAGTCCCCCCTTTTTCTCTGGTATCGGAGGAGTCCGCCTGTGCAAATTTTTGGAATATTCTGCTTCTGAACTCTTTGGGGATGCCATTCCCCTTATCGGTAACACTGATGCGTACAAAGTGATGATGCAAACTGGTAGAGATCATCACCGTTTCCTGTTGCGGTGAATACTTAATGGCATTCGACAGTAAGTTGGAAATAATCTGCATGAAACGCTGACTATCTACGGAGATCAGGACATCGGGTACAGGCTCACTGACAGACAGCCGTATCTGCCGCTGCGCGCCAAAGGTAGTATGAGTTTCTACGGATTGTTGCAGTAAAGCGTTTAAGGCCAATTGCTGGATGTGGAAGTGCATTTTTCCTGCGCTGAGCTTCTCCATATCGAGCAAATCATCAATCAGATAGGTCAGGCGCTGACTGTTTTTACTTGCAATATTGAGCAGTGGTGTCAGGCTGTCCGGCAAAGTGCCGGTTGCGCCGCCGAGCAATAAGCCGAGGGCCCCTGAAATGGACGTCAGAGGAGTGCGTAATTCGTGACTGACGGTAGAAATAAATTCGCTCTTAATGCGATCAAGCCGCTTTCTTTCCGTGATATCGCGCATCAGCCCTATGTATAAAGGCCGTCCCTGACGTGTTACTGCAGATACCGACAAATCCAGCGGGAATACATTGCCATCTTTTTTGCGTGCCTCGGTTTCTTGTGCTGCTCCGAGTACCGATTGTTCATCCAGCTGGCGTCCCTGGTAGAGATGCGAGCCCACTTGCGCACGCTCGGGCAATAGCACACTGAAATGCTGACCCGTCAGTTCATCACGCTGGTAGCCGAAAATATTGGCTGCGGCCGGATTCACTGCATCTATCCTGCCTTTGTGGTTGACGGTGATAATCCCGTCGAGCACATTGTCGAGTATTGCCTGAGTATGCGCAGCCTGATCCTGCATCGCCTGTTCGCTGGCTTTGGTGGTGCTGATATCCTGAAAAATCCCATACAGTTTGTGGATCTGGTAATCCTTAAACTGCGCTAAACCTATGACCCGCACCCAGCGTTCATTGCCTTTGGCGGTAATGATTTTGAATTCATCGTCAAACTTCTGTCCTTTGTTTTCCGCGTCATGGAGCAAAGTCCGGATGCGATCCCTGTACTTTCCTTTTTTGAAAAATGTAAGTGCCTGCTCATTATCACATTCAAAATCCGGCGCCACTTCATGAATTTGCCGGGTAACTTTGCTCCAAGTTAGCTTTTTGCCCAACAGATCATATTCCCAGGTACCGATACGCGCTGCTGCATTCGATTGTTCCAGTAATTCATAGGCATGGGCCAGTTTTTCTTCTGCCAAGCGTTCCTGCGTCACGTCCTGGTGACTGCCAGACATCACCAGTGGCTCCCCCTCACTGCTCCAGCTGACGACACAACCTCGATCCCTGACCCATATCCAATGTCCGTTCTTGTGGCGCAGACGCGTGGTCAGATCATAATAAGGAACCTCTCCGCTGAAATGCTGTTGCAATAATCGACTGGCTACTTTCAGATCGTCGGGATGACACAGATTGAGCCAGGTTTGCGTGGTTGTTGGTGACAGCTCGTCCAGCGTGTAACCCAGCATTTCAGCCCAACGCTCATTAAATATCGTATTTCCGGACGGAATGTCGCATTCCCAGGTGCCGATATTGGTGCCTTCTATGATATTGGCGAGACGTTTTTCACTTTCCTCGTGCTGGCGCTGTATGCGTTCGGCATTCACCAGTTGACCAACTGTGATTTGCATAGGCTGCAGAAAATCAGCCAGTTTCCGGGAGTAAGCGCTCTTGCGGTTCGCCAGACCTATCATCGCCAACATTTTGCCATCATGGTGAACTGGTATGCCCATGAAGCTCCTGAGCTCAGGATGGCCTTCCGGAATGCCTGCTGCCCGGGGATGGTTTTTTGCATCGTTCGCAATCACAATTTCCTGGGTCAGCATTGCATACCCAAACAAGGTACGCGTATTGGTAAATTCCAGACCTTTGGCGAGATTTTGTTGTACAAACTCTTTGGTGGCAGTATTCCAGGCGATATCAGTAATGGAATAGGTTTTCAGATAGGGTTGCTGTAATTTGTCATACAGGACTTCACCGATGAAGCCATATTCACTGTCGGTCAGTTGCAGCATATCTTCAAGCAGGGTGTCGAAGCCTTTACTGCGTTCTTTGCCTTTAATAAATTGCGTTTGAGCTCTTGCGATCGCAGTATTCATTAATTCCTGCATTGCGAGGGAGTTGTTTAGCTCGATACGTCGCAGTGTCGCATTGACCCAGTCACCCAGGATGTTGATGAACTCTTTTTCAGTTTCTGAGTACGGTTGCGCGCGCGCGACTTTATCTGAAAATCCCAGCGTGCCATAGCGCTTGCCATCCATGAATAAAGGAATACCGATATAGGTTTCCTGTTTAAATTTAGCATAGCTGGGATGTAGCCGGTACGCGCTGGCGTAGGTATTTTGCAAGGCGAACACACCATGTTCACGGTTAACCAGATCAGAATAGGTTTCAGATTGTGGGTAAACGCTACCCTCCAGGCTGTCATCGGTGGCAGGATGCTGCACCATGATTTCCAGCTTATCTTCTGGCAGTTTGCGCGAAATAATACCGGTTGTGAGTTGCAGATACTGGCATCCGAGTGCCAGTGTTTCACGCAACAGCGTGATCGGATCTTCAAAGCTCAGTGAAGTGATACGGGTTAGCGTCAACAGTGCATCGTGTTGGCGTTGCGCTTGCTGATTGGCAATTTCGTGCTCTACACAAGCGGCAAGTTCACACAGAATTTTTTCTTCATGCTCGTTCAGTTGACGTGGCTGATCATCAATCAAACACAGGCTGCCCAGCCTTTGTCCGTTTGGGGCATGCAAAGGTGCACCGGCATAAAAGCGGATAAACGGCGCATTCAGCACCAAGGGATTGTCCTCAAAACGAGGATCTTTCTTCGCGTCCCCGACCACCAGCAAGTCGGAGGAGAGTATGGTGTGCCCGCAAAAAGAGATATCTCTTGGCGTTTCGCAGACATCCAGACCCTGTTTGGATTTTAACCATTGACGCTTGGCGTCAACCAAAGAAATCAAGACTATTTTGCACTGAAACAGCTGTTGCGCCAGTCTGGTCAGCCGGTCGAAACGTTCTTCAGACTGCGTATCAAGTAATCCGCATTGCCTCAATGTCGTGAGGCGGAGTTCTTCGTCATGGGGAAATTCCGGTGGCTGCATAACTTAAACTGGATATCAGATGAGGTCGTTGCTGAGTAAAGATTTCCGAAGGAAGAGAAATCTCACTTTAGGCTTTAGTCTTGCGTATTGTTCGCTTTAATCAAACTAAGCCGTCTTATTGACTCAGAAATATACTGCATTTAAGCAATAGTAATCGGGAAGTTGCCTCTTTGCATAAAAATGCTGGCAAAAAACGGAAAAATTATGTTTTTTGCGACAGGGGTATATGCGCGTTCATCCACTCCTGTAGAGAGTTTCCGTACAAGGGTTTACTAAGCAGGTAGCCTTGCATGGCATCACAGCCGAGTTCGATCAGGGTGGCTTTTTCCTGCTCTTGCTCGATACCTTCTGCCACCACGTGCAGGTTCAAACCATGACCCATTTCTATAATGGTTCTGACCAGTTTTTTGGTGGCTTCGGCATGCTGGATATCAGACACAAAACTACGGTCAATTTTGAGTTCATCGACCGGCAATTTTTGCAGATAGGCGAGTGACGAATAGCCGGTGCCAAAATCGTCGATAGACAGGCCTACCCCGGTATCCCTGAGTCTGTTGAGTAATTCTATCGTCGCTTGCGGGTCTTCCATGATGCCGCTTTCTGTCATTTCGATTTTAAGCAGATGGGGCGCAATATCATATTTTTTGAGCAGGCTGACGACGCGCTCAGGAAAGCTGCGGTCACGTAAATCATAGGTGCTGACGTTGACTGCAATACTAAGATTAGGGTAATGCTGTTTCCATGCATGGAGCTTAAGTAAGGCACTGTCCAGCATCCATTGTGTCACGATGCTGATATAACCGGTTTTTTCGGCAAAGGGGATGAATTCAGCCGGAGAGATAAAGCCACGTTCAGGATGCTGCCAGCGCACCAGTGATTCAAATCCGTAAATGCTGCCATTTTGCAGATTCAGTTTTGGCTGCAGCCACATTTGCAGTTCTGATGCTTTGACCGCGGAGCGCAAATCTGACAACAGGCTTAAGTGGCTAAGCCGGGAAGCTTCTTGCGCATCGTTGTACCATGCGCTTTGCCGCGTATAGCGCTTGGCCGCATACAGCGCGACTTCGGCATTCCGCATCAGGCTGATCAGGCTGATTTTTTGTTCGGTGACGATAGCGAAACCATAGACCAGACTGACGTCAACTGCATGTTGATTGCAACGTACAGGTTGACCCATAGCGGCATCAATCCGTTCAAAAATCTCTGTCACTGTGTCTTTATGATGTGCCGGTATCAGCAGCGCAAAAGCACCACCTGTCAGCTTGGTCAGTAAAAGCGTCTGGCCCGAATCAAAGGCGTGAGTGACCTCCTGGATGCGCTTGGCGACATCAGAAATGACATAGTCGCCAGTGTCAAACCCCAGGGTTTCATTGATAGTTTTCAGGCGCGCCAGATCCATCAGTATCATGCCGTAATGTTCCAGCTCCTGATGTTCAAATGCTTTCAGCAGATAGGTCCGGTTTGGCAATCGAGTGATAGGGTCGTAATACGCAAACTGCTCGATATCGCTTTCACGCTGTGCAATTGCTGCCGACATCAGATTCAGCGCCGTACCTACCCGAGTGACTTCCTCGGTATTACTGGCAGGGACTTGAGATGTATAGTCACCGGAAGCTATTCGTAATGCATTTTGTTCCAGAATGGCTAAGGGCTTAATTACGCTGCGCGTAGTCAGCCAGGCGAGCATGGCGGCAAACAGGATGATGACTGAGGATAGGATAATGACCAGAAGGCCGGTTTTCTCTAACTCATCCTGGGATTGTAACTGGTGTTGTTGCACCAGTTTTTGCTCATAGTCGAGCAGGATTTTTGATTCCTGTAACAAGGCGGACAGGGCTGGTTGTACATCTTCGATGAAAGTCTGTTTAGCGATTTCCTGACCCTGATCTTCGAGCTGATTCACCATCTCATTAAAGATGCGGTAGTAATTTTCTTTACGCAGCTTCAGTCTCTGCAAATTATCCAGTTGCATCTGATCGGTCAGATTAGTTTCCAGCGATTCGATTAAATCCGTGATCTGGCGATTCTTGACATCCACCAGCGCATACTCAATTTCACGTTTTTCACGACTGGAAGTCAGCAACTGTAATAAGGCGTTGCTGACGCTTTCGGCAGACAGACTCAGCGCCTGAACATCGAGCAGGCTGCGCATTTCTTTCTGAGTGAATTCCTTATTCCGGGCTGTCATTTTCTGTATTTGTGAAAATGGCATCAATATCAGCGCTGCGATCAGTACCAGCAGTAAACCATAGCTGATAGCAAGCCGAACGCCGATACGGCGGAATCCTAATTGGTTGATCAGTTGTTCTAACAAGGCTGGTATCCCGTTCGTGCTGGAGTAAATATGTTAGGCAGAAATCAGTCGCTGACCCTCAGGTACGAGGACTTTTAATGAGGCAGATGGCGAAATCTGATCCAGCAAGCACATCATTTAACATAAGTGTACAAGCTATATGACCAAGTACCATTCCGCGGCTGTGGCGGTTTAGTATCAGCTCTATACCTGTACAAAAGTATATCCGTACTTCGCAGCATCATAGACATTTTTTAAGCCCTTTTCTGCCTGAGGGGCTGGGAGAGTAAGCGGCTCAGCACCAGATCTGTGATCAATTCTTCGGCGGCCTGAAAATCCTGTTCCTGCAGTGCAGTATGGCCCAGCACCAGCCCCATTTGAATGGAAAAATCTGCATACGACTGGGTCATCGCCCAGATAGAAAACAACAGGTGGGCCGGGTTCAGCGCAGCCATCTTGCCTTCGCTGATCCAACGTTCGAAGATGGCGATATCTTTTTGCATCTGCGGCAAGATTTTTGCTTGCATCGCCTGGCCATATACCGGCGCACCGCTGATCACTTCCATCGCATACACGCGTGAAGCCTCGGGCTGTTCGCGTGAAAACCTGAGTTTGGCGGCAATATAGCTGCGCAGCAGACTGGCTGGCTCCTGACTCTCGTCTGCCAGTATGTCCATTTTTTCCAGCCATTGATCGAGTATCTGATCGAGCACACACAGGTATAAGGCTTGTTTGCTGGAGAAATAATAGAGCAGGTTTTGTTTCGATAAACCTGCTCTTTCCGCGATATTGGCCAGGCTGCTGCCAGCGTAACCGGATTCGGCAAAGACTTCGATGGCACAGTGCAGTATCCTGGCCTTGGTCTGATCGCGCTGATCGCTCTGCTTTTCAGTACGCTCATTCGTACGCTCATTCGTACGTTTCTCTGTGCGCTTGTCCATCTCACAGACTCCGTAGAAAACTCAGCAACATTGGAGAATCACACCAGGCGATATTGAAGCGCCACCAGGGGTAGGGCGATTCCTGCAGGCTGAAGAAGTGATCCGGTGCCAGCAAAATACCGGCATCCTGCGCCAGTTGGGTGAGCTGATGCACGCTCTGTGTGGCGTTCGGCAAACCGGCGCTGACAAACATGCCGCCACGCGGTTGTGCCAGCAGTTGCAGGCCGGCGCTTTGCAATATCTGCTGTGCCTTTATCTGCCCCTGATCCAGCTGCCGCTTCAGCCTTTCCGTCATACGCCGGTACTGGCTGGAGCTCAGCGCATGTAGCACCGCACGCTCATTGATTTCTGAAGTCGTCAGCCCAGCCAGCATCTTGATGCGTAACAGCTCACCGGTCAGCGAGTGCGAGGCGCAGATAGAACCTACCCGCAGCGCCGGTGACAGCACTTTGGAAAAACTGCCTACCCGTATCACGCGCCGCAAGCCATCCATGGCCGCCAGCGAAGGCTCAGGCCGTGGGCACAGTTCACGGTAGATATCATCTTCCACCAGCCAGAAATCGAATTGCTCAGCCAGCGCGAGTAAGCGATGTACCTGGGGCTGGTTCAGACTGGTGCCGAGTGGGTTTTGCAGTACGGTATTGACGAACATGATTTTAGGCTGATGCAGCACCGCTTTCTCTGTCAGCACATCCAGCTGCAGACCGCTGGCATCACGCGGTATGCCAACCGGTATGCAGCCATGATGGCGGATCAGGGAGATCAGATTGCTGTAGCCCGGGGTCTCCACCAGGACCACATCGCCCGCTTTGCACAGAGTACGCAGGATCAGATCAAAGGCATGGGTCGCACCATGTGTGAGCAGTATCTGTTCGGGATCGACTGCAAATAAGTCTTGTGACAAAGTCTGCGCCAAATGCTGGCGCAGGCTGGGAAAGCCTAGCGGATTGCCATACCCGCGCAGTCGCTGGCTGGGAATGCGCATCGCCTGACGCACCGAATCGAGCAAGGTATCGTCGCCATACCATTCCGGTGGCAGCCAGCCGGAACCGACTGGCAAGGCGGTCGACACGCCGGAATACAAATCCGGACTCAGTGCATCCTGCGTCAGTTGCGGGATGGGCACAGCCGGACTGGCCAGGGTAGCAGGCCGGTTGACGAAATAACCGGAGCCACGGCGCGAACTTAGCAAACCCAGCGTGATTAGCCTTTCATAGGACTCCACCACGGTAAAGGTACTGACCGCATTACACTTCGCAAACTGACGCACCGAGGGCATTTTGCTGCCCTGAGTCAGTGACTGTTGCCTGACCAGCTGACTGACTTCCTGCACGATTTGCTCGACCAGGCTGGTGCTTTTACCGCGCTCCAGATGTAGTCTGGGCCACTGCTGGTCAAGGTCTGCCGGACCGGCTGGTTTTTCAATCACGTCCATCGCGACACCTTTTTATGTGAACACTGGTTCTGACTGTACAGTTATCCTGAACTGTACGGTTGGGAAAATGAGTGGCTGCTGTATATGTCAAGCCTGCATAAGCTTATTTAGGATTTCAACATACTTTTACCAGTTGGTAAATTTTTTCAGGGGAAAGCATATGCTTAACAAACAACAGCTGAATGCCTACTGGATGCCATTCACAGCGAATCGTGATTACAAAGAGGCTCCACGCGTGGTGGCATCGGCCGCAGGGATGTATTACCGCGATCAGCAGGGACGTGAAATTCTGGATGGCACCGCCGGTCTTTGGTGTGTGCCGCTGGGACACTCGCATCCAACCATCGTGCGTGCGGTGCAGCAAGCAGTGGCAACGCTGGACTATGCACCCGCATTCCAGATGGGCCATCCGGCCGCGTTCGAGCTGGCGGAGCAACTGATCGCTTTCAGCGGCCATCAGTTTGGTCAGGTGTTTTACACCAATTCGGGATCCGAGGCGGTGGATACTGCGATGAAGATGGTGCTCGCTTATCACCGCACACGTGGCGAAGCGCAGCGTACCCGTTTCATCAGCCGTGAGCGTGGTTACCATGGTGTCGGTTTTGGTGGTATGTCAGTCGGTGGGCTGCCGGCCAACCGCAAACACTTCGGGAATTTACTGGGTGGCGTGGATTATCTGCCACATACCCATAATCTGGAAAAAAATGCGTTTAGCCGTGGCTTGCCGGAATACGGTACCCACCTCGCAGATGAACTGGAACGTATCGTCGCCTTGCATGATGCCTCCACTATCGCAGCGGTGATCGTCGAGCCCCTGTCCGGTTCAGCCGGTGTGATTCTGCCGCCTAAGGGTTATCTGAAACGCTTGCGCGAACTGTGTGACAAGCACGGCATCCTGCTGATTTTTGATGAAGTGATTACCGGCTTTGGCCGCATGGCGACGCCGTTTGCAGCCGATTTTTTTGATGTGCGGCCTGATCTGATGACGACTGCCAAGGGCCTGACCAATGGTGTGGTGCCTATGGGTGCCGTATTCAGCCGCTCCATGATTTACGAAACCCTGATGCAGAGCCCGGCCGGTATTGAGTTCTTCCACGGCTATACCTATTCCGGTCATCCCTTAGCCTGCGCAGCCGGACTGGCTTCGCTGCAGGTATTTAAAGAAGAAAAAGTGCTGGAGCATGCGCAGAGCATGACGGCGTACTGGGAAGATGCATTGCACTCGCTCAAAGGCTTACCGCATGTGATCGACTTACGCAATGTCGGCCTGATCGGTGCGATTGAGCTGGAGCCGATTCCGGGCAAACCAGGTGCACGTGCGATGGCAGCGTATAAGCAAGCCTTTGCGGAAGGTGTGCTGGTCAGAACCACCGGTGACATCATCGCCTTGTCGCCACCGCTTATCCTGGAAAAACAACATATCGATCTGTTGTTCGGCAAATTACATCAAATCCTCAAAAACCTGGCTTAAGCATGAAGACCTATCAAGTAGAACATTTTATCAATGGCAGCCTGCATCAGAGCCGCTTGCCACGTTACGCAGATATCTTTAATCCGGCTTATGGCACGGTGCAGGGACAAGTGGCGCTGGGTGATACGGACGATGTGGCACTGGCGGTCGCTGCGGCTAAACAAGCTTTTAGCGGCTGGGCCAATACACCGGCACTGGCACGTGCGCGCATCCTGATGAATTACCTGAATCTGCTGCATCAGCACAGCGATGAGCTGGCCGATATGCTGACGCGTGAACACGGCAAAACCACGGCCGATGCCAAAGGTGAGATTGCTCGTGGCATAGAAGTCGTGGAGTTTGCGATTGGTATTCCGCAATTACTGAAAGGGGAGTATTCCGAGCAGATCGCACGTGGCATCGATGCCTGCAGCATGCGTCAGCCACTGGGGGTGGTGGCCGGGATTACGCCATTTAATTTCCCCGTCATGGTACCGATGTGGATGTTCCCGATTGCACTGGCCTGCGGCAACACCTTTATTTTGAAACCCTCAGAACGCGATCCTTCGCCTTCACTGCTGCATGCGCGCTTACTGCGCGAAGCCGGTTTGCCGGATGGGGTATTCAATGTCGTGCAGGGTGATAAGCAAGTGGTGGATGCTTTGCTGGATCATCCCGATGTGCAGGCGATCAGCTTCGTCGGCTCCACTCCTATCGCTGAAGCAATTTATGCGCGTGGCTGCGCCAATGGCAAGCGGGTGCAGGCACTCGGCGGTGCCAAGAATCATATGGTAGTCATGCCGGATGCCGATCTGGATATGGCAGTCGATGCTTTGATGGGCGCTGCCTATGGCTCTGCCGGAGAACGCTGCATGGCGATTTCAGTTGCTGTGGCAGTGGGCAGCGCAGCCGATGCGCTGGTAGAGCGCATGGCAGAGCGCGTACGCCTGCTGAAAGTCAACCATGGCAAGGCAGCTGATGCAGAGATGGGGCCGGTGATCACCAAAGCCGCACAACAGCGCATAGAACACTTAATTTCTGAAGGCGTGCAGCAAGGCGCTACGCTGGTCGTAGATGGGCGCGGCTATGTGGTGCCAGGTTGTGAGCAGGGCTTTTTTACCGGCGGCAGCCTGTTTGATCATGTGACTCCTGATATGAGTATTTATCGCCAGGAGATCTTTGGCCCGGTCTTATGTGTGCTCAGGGTGCCAGATATGGCGTCCGCCGCTGAACTGATCAATCAGCATGAATATGGTAACGGCGTCGCTGTATTTACCAGCGATGGCGGTACCGCACGCGAATTCGTGAGGATGATACAAGTCGGCATGGTGGGTGTGAATGTGCCTTTGCCGGTACCGATGGCATTTCACAGCTTTGGCGGCTGGAAGCGCAGCCTGTTCGGTGATCATCATATCTATGGCCCGGAAGGCGTGCGTTTCTATACCCGTCTGAAAGCCGTGATGCAGCGCTGGCCGGACAGCGTCAGTAAAGGTACAGAATTTGCTTTTCCCCAAATGAAGTAAGTTTGCACCGCCAGGCTTGCAGCTGAACTGCAGGTCTGGCAGCGCAATTGAGCACTTAAGTTGATTCATGTTTCAGGATGTACCTATGTATATGTAGCAATGACGATAGGAGCCACCCATGTTGGAAGCCTTAAAGCATCTTGCCTCAACCTCCGCAGCATCAGCATCAGCTTCAGCATCAAACTCTGCAACAAACCCAGCAGGACAGACTGAACTGCTCAAGCGCTTCAGTGATTTACAGCCGCCGCTGAATGCGCGTCAGGCTGCGCTCGAAAGTGCGCGTTGTCTGTACTGCTACGATGCGCCTTGTACCCGTATCTGCCCGACAGAAATTGATGTGCCTTCCTTCATACAGAACATCGCCAGCGGCAATCTGCAGGGTGCCGCGACTGGCATTTTGCAGCAAAACATACTGGGAGCGAGTTGTTCGCGTGTGTGTCCCACCGAGATTTTGTGTGAACATGCCTGTGTACGTAATCATGACAGCGAAGCGGCACCGGTGCGTATCGGCCTCTTGCAACGCTATGCGCTCGATCATGCTGAATTCACTTCCCATCCATTTCAGCGTGCGCCTGCCACTGGTAAAACTATTGCCATCGTTGGTGCTGGTCCGGCTGGACTGGCCTGTGCGCATCAGTTAGCCATGCATGGTCATGAAGTAGTGATTTATGAGTCGCAAGCCAAAGCAGGCGGCCTCAATGAATACGGCATCGCGCGCTATAAGCTGGTGCAGGACACAGCGCAGCATGAAATCGAATTCCTGCTGGGTATAGGCGGCATTCGCATCCTGTGCAATCAGACGCTGGGGCTGCAAATTCATCTGAGCGATTTACGCAGGGATTATGATGCGGTGTTTCTCGCGATAGGGCTGGGTGCCAGCCGTCAGCTTGGTCTGGCAGAGGAAGATGCACCTGGCATGTTAGCTGCGGTTGACTATATCGCTGAACTGCGCCAGAGCCAGGATTTATTGGGCCTGGCGCTGCCTGCACAATGCGTGGTGATCGGCGCCGGTAACACGGCAATCGACATGGCGGTGCAGATCGCCCGTCTGGGTGCAGAGCAGGTCACATTGGTGTATCGCCGTGGTGCACAGCAGATGTCTGCCACCGCACACGAGCAATCGATTGCGCGTGATCACCAGGTCAGAATCATGACCTGGCAACAGCCGCAGCAAGTGCTGCTGAATGCACAGGGTCAGGTGAGCGGATTGCGCGTGGTGCAAACGCGAGAACATGCGGGGCGTCTGATCGCCGATGGCGCCATCACAGATATTCCGGCGCAGGCAATCTTTAAAGCGATAGGGCAAACGCTGGATACGCAAACCTTCAGCGATGGCGATGCGCGCGATATCCATATTGAGCACGACAAAATCCGGGTTGATGTGCAATACCGCACCAGCCTGGAAGGTGTGTATGCGGGCGGCGACTGTATCGCTGCCGGCCTAGACTTGACGGTGCAGGCGGTACAACACGGAAAGCTGGCTGCGCTGGCGATCCACTCTGATCTGAATGCGAAGGTGTGATATGGCTGATCTGTCGATTAATTTTGCAGGTATCAAATCGCCTAACCCGTTCTGGCTGGCCTCTGCGCCACCGACCGATAAGGCCTACAACGTGGTACGTGCGTTTGAAGCTGGCTGGGGTGGGGTGGTATGGAAAACCCTGGGTGAAGATCCGCCACCGGTGAATGTCTCTTCGCGTTATTCCGCGCACTTCGGCAAAAACCGTGAGGTCATCGGCTTCAATAATATCGAATTGATTACCGACCGTAGTCTGGACATCAATCTGCGCGAAATCACGCAAGTGAAAAAAGACTGGCCAGACCGCGCCATGATTGTCTCGCTGATGTATCCCTGCGATGTAGCCAGCTGGAAGCGTATTTTGCCGTTGGTGGAGGCGACCGGTGCAGATGGCATAGAACTCAATTTCGGCTGTCCGCACGGTATGCCGGAACGTGGCATGGGTGCTGCCGTCGGTCAGGTTCCTGAGTATGTGGAAATGATCACACGCTGGTGCAAACAGTATTGCTCCTTGCCGGTGATCGTTAAACTGACGCCGAATATCACCGATATCCGGGTCCCGGCACGGGCGGCACTGGCGGGTGGTGCGGATGCGGTGTCACTCATCAATACCATTAATTCGATTACGTCCATCGATCTGGAGCAGATGGTAGCGCGGCCGATAGTCGGTCATCAAAGTACCCACGGCGGTTACTGTGGCAGTGCGGTTAAACCAATTGCGCTGAATATGGTGGCGGAAATTGCACGCGACCCTGCCACGCGCGGTTTGCCGTTGTCCGGTATAGGCGGTATCGGTAACTGGCGGGATGCGGCTGAATTCATCGCACTGGGTGCCGGTTCGGTGCAGGTCTGCACCGCGGCGATGTTGCATGGCTTCCGTATTGTGCATGAAATGAAGGATGGTTTGTCGCGCTGGATGGATACGCAAGGCTATGCCAGCATCGCTGACTTTTGTGGCAAAGCGGTACCGCAAACCACAGACTGGAAATACCTGGATATGAATTACCAGGTGGTCGCGCACATCAATCAGGATGACTGCATACAGTGCGGTCGTTGCTATGTGGCCTGTGAAGATACTTCCCATCAGTCTATCGCCCAACTCATCACGGCAGAGAATGGCCGTCGCTATGAAGTCAAGGCTGAAGAATGCGTGGGCTGCAATCTGTGTCAGATCACTTGTCCGGTAGAAGGCTGCATCAGCATGCTGCCGCAGGATACCGGTAAGACCTACATGAACTGGACCCAGGACCCGCGTAACCCGCGTGCTGAACCGGCGTCGCAATCCTGAAGCCTGATCTGAAGCTTGATTCTGAGGAAGTCTGTGATGACGGCTGATCCAGCCTCGTCACACTTAAGTGTTGAAATGTCGGCCATGCTGACAAAAAACAGAACGTCGTGCGCAGGCAGGCGTAGTATGCTGCGATGCTGAACGCTTGCCAGCCTGCCAGCGCAGTCTATGCTGCTGTGCTGATGCAGGCCGGAACAATTTTTGCGTATATCCGCTTGCTGCAAACCCAGCGGCGAGGTACACCGTTTCAACACTTAAACCGAATTTTGTAGGAGACCAATGATGCATACTGAAAGTGGGCGATTGTGGAATGAAGACCTGGCCCCGACCACGGAGGCGCAGCGTAACTGGCGCTGGTACCATTTCGCCGCCTTGTGGGTCGGGATGGTCATGTGCATTCCCGCTTACACCCTGGCTGCGAGCCTGATCGAAGGCGGCATGTCTGCCGTGCAGGCGGTCAGTACCGTGTTTATCGCGAATGCTATCGTATTGATCCCCATGCTGCTGATCGGTCATGCCGGTGCTAAATACGGCATCCCGTATGCGGTGCTGGCACGCACCTCATTTGGTGTGCAAGGAGCGCGTTTGCCAGCGCTGATGCGTGCCATCGTGGCCTGTGGCTGGTATGGTATCCAGACCTGGTTTGGCGGTCAGATGATATATACGCTGGGCGGGGTGTTACTCGGCCATCCGCTGGGTGGCGATGCCTTACCAGGACTAGGCATTAATGCCGCACAACTGGTTTGTTTTCTGCTGTTCTGGGGCATACAGTTCTGGTATATCTTTCATGGCATGGATGCGATCCGCCAGCTGGAAACCTATACCGCGCCGCTCAAAATCCTGATTTGCTTCGTCTTGTTGGGCTGGGTTTATCAGAAAGCCGGCAGCTTTGGCCCTATTCTCGATCAACCCTCACAGTTTGCTGAAGGCGGCAAAAAAGCCGGTCAGTTCTGGAGCAGCTTCTGGCCCTCACTCACAGCCATGATAGGTTTCTGGGCCACGCTGGCTTTGAATATTCCTGACTTCACACGTTTTGCTAAATCCCAGCGCGATCAGGTGCTGGGCCAGACCATCGGTCTGCCTGCGCCTATGGGTTTGCTGGCTTTGCTGGCGGTGATTGTGACTTCGGCTACCGTTGTTTTGTACGGCAAAGCAATCTGGGATCCGGTCGATCTGGCCAGCCGCATGACAGGCGCGGCGGTCCTGGTAGCCTTGATTATCCTGCTGATTGATACCGTTTCTGTGAATCTGGCTGCGAATCTGGTGGGACCCGCTTATGATTTTTCTGCGCTGAATCCGGAAAAAATTTCGTATAAAACCGGTGGCTATATTACGGCCGGTATCGCGCTGGTGATGATGCCGTGGAAGATACTGGAAACCACCCAGGGTTATATTTTCACCTGGCTGATCGGTTACTCTGCTTTGCTGGGACCGATAGCCGGTATCCTGATTATCGATTACTACTTTATCCGCCGCACCCGTATTGAGGTTGCAGCGCTGTATCAGGAACAGGGCATATACAGCTATCAGAATGGCTGGAATATGGCTGCGGTCGCTGCCTTTATTCTGGGCGTATTGCCGAATATACCGGGCTTTTTGAATGCCGCCTTTCCAGCTTCTTTCCCTGATATTTCTGATTTTTGGAAAACCCTGTACACCTATGCCTGGTTTCTGGGTCTGATGCTGTCAGGTGTGATTTATTTGCTGCTGATGAAGGGCAAGCGCGCAGCTTGAATTCCGGCTGGCAGCCAGCCGGGTGGTCGATGTGGTCTTAGTTTCAGGAGTCGCGATGAGTATCTTGATACGTGGTGGTACGGTAGTGAATGCAGACACAGAATTTCGCGCCGATGTCTTATGCGAAGGCGGGAAGATTCTGGCAGTAGCAGCCCGGCTTGAGGCACCGGCCGGTGCCGAAGTCATCGAAGCCGGTGGCTTGTATGTGATGCCGGGCGGTATAGATCCGCATACCCATATGCAGTTGCCTTTCATGGGTACGGTCACCCAGGATGATTTTTTCAGCGGGACTGCCGCCGGGCTCGCAGGCGGCACCACCAGTATCATCGACTTTGTGATTCCCGATCCTCAGCAAAGTCTGATGGAGGCGTTTCAGCAATGGCGCGGCTGGGCAGAAAAATCTGCAGCCGACTATTCTTTTCATGTTGCGGTTACCTGGTGGGATGACAGCGTACATCGCGATATGGGCACGCTGGTGCAGGAGCATGGCGTCAATAGCTTCAAGCATTTCATGGCCTACAAAAACGCCATCATGGCCGATGATGAAATTCTGGTTAACAGCTTTTCACGCGCAGTGGAACTGGGTGCGATGCCGACTGTGCATGCGGAAAACGGTGAGCTGGTTTACCGCCTGCAGCAAGCCTTACTGCAACAGGGTAAAACCGGACCTGCCTCTCATCCGCTGTCACGGCCACCGGTAGTGGAAGCAGAAGCCGCACAGCGTGCGATCGCGATTGCCGATGTGCTGCATACGCCTCTATACATTGTCCACGTGTCCTGCGCAGAATCGCTGGCCGCGATCACACGTGCCCGTAGCAATGGGCAGCGGGTGTTTGGTGAGGTGTTGGCCGGACATTTGACCGTGAACGACAGCGTTTATCAGCAAGCCGATTTTGCTCAGGCTGCTGCGCATGTGATGAGTCCGCCCTTCCGGGCGGAGCATCACCAGCAAGCCTTGTGGCAGGGTTTACAGAGTGGGAATCTGCACACCACAGCGACCGATCACTGCACGTTTTGCGCGGCCCAGAAAGCTGCGGGCAAAGATGATTTCACGCGAATTCCGAATGGCTGCGGCGGCATAGAAGAACGCATGATGGTGCTGTGGGATGCCGGGGTCAACAGCGGCAAACTCACGCCTTCTGAATTTGTGCGTGTGACTTCTGCCAATTGCGCCCAGATCTTCAATATCTATCCACGTAAAGGTGTGATTGCTGCTGGTTCCGATGCCGATCTGGTGTTATGGGACCCGGCCGCCAGCAGAACTTTGTCGGTGAAGACCCAGTTTTCACGCGGTGATTTCAATGTGTTTGAAGGCCGCCAGGTCAGGGGCGTGCCTACCCATACCATCAGCGGCGGCAAGCTGGTATATCAGCTGGGTGACTTGCGTGCAGTGGCCGGAGCCGGTCAGTATGTGAAGCGGCCACCGTATTCCGCCGTGTTTGCGGCGATGGATAAAATGCGCAAAGCGTATTGATTGCAACTCAAGGAGAAGCACGATGTCCGTACAGCAGTTACGTATTAATCAGGAACGTTTGTGGCAATCGCTGATGGAACTGGCGCAGATCGGTGCGACTGAAAAAGGCGGCGTAAAACGGCTGGCGCTGACCGATCTGGATAAACAGGGCCGTGATCTGGTGGTGTCCTGGGGCCGTGCCGCCGGACTCAGTATTACTATCGATCAGATCGGCAATGTGTTTATGCGGCGCGCGGGGCGCAATCCGGCACTGCCGCCGGTCATGTCCGGCAGTCATATTGATACCCAGCCGACCGGCGGTAAATTTGATGGCAATTACGGTGTGCTGGCGGCGCTGGAAGTGATACGTACCCTGAATGAACATCAGATAGAGACGGAGGCGCCATTGGAAGTGGCGTTCTGGACGAATGAAGAAGGGTCGCGCTTCGTACCGGTGATGATGGGCTCAGGCGTGTTTTGCGGCGCCTTCAGTCTGGAGCATGCGTATGCCGCGACCGACACCGCCGGACTGAGCGTTAAAGATGAATTACAACGCATCGGCTATCTGGGTGATCAGGTGCCCGGACAGCATCCTGTCGGCGCTTATTTCGAAGCGCATATCGAGCAGGGACCCGTACTCGAAGATGCAGGAAAAGTCATCGGTGTGGTTCCTGGTGTGCTGGGTTTATCCTGGTACGATTGCACTGTGACCGGTATGGAGGCGCATGCAGGACCGACGCCTATGGGCTTACGCAAGGATGCCTTGCAAGTCGCAACCGGCATCATGCAGGAAGTGGTGAATATCGGTAACCGCTATCCGCCTTATGGGCGTGGTACCGTGGGCATGGTGCAGGTGTTTCCCAACAGCCGTAATGTAATTCCGGGTGAAGTGAAATTCAGCATGGACTTACGCAATGTCACAGCTGAATTACTCGATACCATGCATCAGGAAATTCTGGCCTTTATCGAACAACGCAGCCGCGAGACTGGTCTGAAAATTCATGCAGAACGGGTTTCGTATTATCCGCCTTGCCCCTTCCATCCCGATTGTGTGGAGGCGGTACGCACCGCCACGGCTGCACTTGGATACAGCACGATGGATGTGGTGTCAGGCGCTGGGCATGATGCGATTTACACGGCAAGACTGGCGCCGTCTGGCATGATCTTTGTGCCCTGCAAAGATGGCATCAGCCACAATGAAATTGAAGATGCTCAGCCTGCGCATCTGGCCGCAGGTTGCAATGTTTTATTGCATGCGATGCTGGCGAGTGCAGGTGTCGTGCAGGATTAAACTGCGACCGTGTAAGCAGAATCCGCCAATTGTAAGACTGGCGGATTTTTTTATGCGCCAAATAATTGTTGTTCCGTGATATGCGCCAGTGCCTGTGCTGCGCTGTCGTTTTGTTCACGCAAACCAGCGGCGATATTGCTGCGGTTTTGCACCGACTTATTCTGGCTGGTTTTCCATTTTCCTGTGATACGTTCCACTGGAATTTCTATACCGACTATCATTTCCATCAGTGTCTGTATGTAATCAGCTGGTGCATCACTGACGCGCCAGGGATGACTGCGTTGCGCTTCAAAGTAATCGGTCAGTTGCTCCAGTATCTGCAGGAAAGCAGGCTTGTCATCGACGGTTTGCAGCTTGCCATGCACATGCACCACGGCGTAGTTATAAGTCGGCACCACCGCGCCGCTTTGCTGCTTTTCTTCATACCAGGCTGGCGTGATATACGCATGCGGCCCCTGAAACACCACCATGACTTCGCCCTGCTGCTGCCAGACCGGATTGGCACGCGCTACATGTGCGATCAGCCTGCCTTGCGGATGGATGGCATCAGCTGGCAGCATCAGCATAGGAATATGATCTGCAGTCAAACCCTGATCGCTGTGGCTGACCAGGCAGCCCAGCGGGTAAGTGCGTATCAATGCGTGCAATACTTCAGGCCGGTTTTCGTTGAAGGCAGCTGGCATATACATAGTGTTGAAGGGCTCCTGATTGACGTGGTATGGATAGGTGTTTGGTGCTGAAAAAAATAGCTGCTGCCTAAGCATCATGCCATGAATTGCTGACTGTTTGCGATACAGATGTAGCGCTTTTTCCGGGAATGTGTGTTTGCCACAAACTGCGCCGGAAGCAAATGATTATTGCGACCGGCACAGCAGCTTGTCAGCCATGATAAAGGCCTAAGTCAGGAGGCGTGCGCTGCGATACAGCGCGACGATGCGTGATCAGCGGGTTAGTGTAGGGATGCCCGTCGGGGAAACATCCAGCGGTGGCCTGTATGCTTACTGGCTGCCACCGGTGGACGCGCGGCCAGTCAAGCGAGCCTTAGTCGTAGCGTGACAAAACCATCGCGGCGCGCAGCAACAGCTGTGTCTGCCTGCTGCTTGCAGAGGCGGACTTGCTCAGGTGTGCTCGAGGTGCAAAGTATGCTTACGCTACGCATCATGAAATGATCAGTTTGGTGTTTGGGTGGAGCCTGATGTCCTGTTTTACCAGGGACATCGTTGTACTAAGTATTGTATGTATTGCGTGCTGCTGATTAGGAATCAGCCTGGCTGTTGCAGATGTAGCGAGGATAGAGCTGTTAGCCTTAGCTGTAGCCCTGGTGTTAGCATCGATGCGGCCTGACGCCCGGCAGTCTGAGCTGCGGTGCGCTTGTTGCATGTGGCGACATGATGGATGTGAGAGTTCATAGCCCTGACTGTATATGCTGAGCTTGTAAGTCGTCAAGTAAAAAAACAGCCACTTCGTTTCAGAAAGTGGCTGTCCGGTTTGTCTTGCTCAATGCTGCTGCATTCAGCAGAACATGCTGATTACCAGATGGTGATGCGTTTTTCCGGCGCGACGTACATCTTATCGCCTTCTTTAACGCCGAACGCGGAATAGAAGCCGGGGATGTTGGTCAGCGGTGCATTGCCACGAACTGAAGCCGGTGAATGCGGATCGGTATTGAGCAGGCGGATCGCCTCTGCATCACGTGCTTTACCGCGCCAGACTTGTGCCCAGCCCATGAACAGGCGTTGTTCGCCGCTATAGCCATCGATCACCGGCGCAGGTTTGCCGCCCAGCGAAATCAGATAGGCTTTATAGGCGATAGACAGACCGGAGTTATCGGCGATGTTTTCACCCAGCGTCAGCGCGCCATTCACGTTGTAACCAGGCAGCGGGCTGTACGCATTGTATTGCGCGATCATCGCTGTGGTCAGTTTGCCGAAGTTAGCTTTATCCTCTTTGCTCCACCAGTCGCGCAGATTGCCGTCGCCGTCAGACTGGCTGCCGGAGTCATCAAAACCGTGGCTGATTTCATGGCCGATTACCGCACCGATACCACCGTAATTGACCGCATCATCCGCTGCCGGATTGAAGAAAGGCGGTTGCAGGATAGCAGCCGGGAACACGATTTCATTCTGACGCGAGTTGTAATATGCATTCACGGTTTGCGGGCTCATGCCCCATTCTTTACGGTCTACCGGCTGACCCAGTTTCGCGAGCTGACGTTGATAGCCATGTTCGCGACCGCGTATCACATTACCAACCAGATCATCTTTTTTGATGTTCAGCTTGCTGTAATCACGCCAGACATCCGGGTAACCTATCTTAGGGGTGAACTTAGACAGTTTGGTGAGCGCTTCTTTCTTGGTTTCCGGGCTCATCCATTCCAGCGTTTCTATGCTTTGACGGTAAGCCTCGATCAGATTGGCGACCAGCTTTTCCATGCGTGCCTTGTTTTCAGGCGGGAAGTGTTTTTCCACATAGATTTTGCCCAGCGCTTCAGACAGACTTTCTTCTACACGAGATACACCACGCTTCCAGCGCGGCTGATTTTCTGGAATGCCGCGCAGCGTCACGCTGGAAAACGCGAAATCTTCATCCACAAAACGCTTGGACAGCAAATGCGCATAGCTGCTCAGCACTTTCCATTTGTAATAACTTTTCCAGGTAGCCAGTGTTGTGTCTTCCTGCACTTTGGATAAGGCAGTGAAGAAACTTGGATGGCGCACGATCACATAATCGACTTTTTTGCCTACACCCGTGCCTTCAAAATAGCGGGTCCAGTTAAAGCCCGGCATCAGCTCAGTCAGTTTGCTGACTTCGACTTTGTTATAGGTTTTGACTGGGTTGCGGTTTTCCACCTTAGTCCACTGAATTTTTGCGATCGCGGTTTCCAGCGCGAGTATGGATGCCGCTGCCTGGGCGGCGTCTTTCTCGCCGCTCATGCCCAGCATTTTTTCTACGTGCTTCAGATACGCTTCTCGGAAGCCCTTCAGCTTGGCGTCGTCGTCCTTCAGGTAGTAATCACGGTCTGGTAAGCCCAGGCCGCCCTGACTGATATAGACCGCGTATTTGGCGGAATCGCGTGCATCCTGCGCCACGCCGGATTGCACGGGTAAAGACACGCCCAGGTGTGCCAGTTGCGCGATCAGCGCTGGCAAATCTTCTTTGCGGCTGACTTTATCGATCTGGCTGAAGATTGCTTTGAGTGGTTGTATATCCAGTTTGTCGGCACGTGCTTCATTCATGAAGCTGTTATACAGATCGGCGATTTTTTGTTCATTGCTGCCGGCTTTCAAATGCTTGTCCGCAGCCAGTGCAGTGATAATTGCATGCGAGCTTTGTTCAGACAGATCGCGCAACTGATCGAAAGAGCCGAAGCGTGCACGGTCAGCCGGAATGTCTGCCGTTGCCAGCCATTTGCCCGACATGAATTTGAAAAAGTCATCCTGAGGCCGTACGCTGCTGTCTATCCATTGCAAATCAATGCCGGATTGCGGGGCGGCCTGTTTGGCTACGGCAGCCGGTGCATTGTTAGCTGGCGCGGCGCTGGCGGGCAGTGCGTGAAATGCAGAAGCGAGTGCGAGACTCAGCAAGGTAAGACGCATAAGAATATCCTTAAAAAATTGAGTGGCTGTTCAGCTGGATGCGCCTTATGTGGCGCATTTTGTGGCGCTGTGATTGGTACTGACTACAAAGAACAGGCTGCTTGGAATCAGTGTAACGATGAAAAGTTCAGCACTACACACTGAAATTGAAAATTTTTTTGCGTATGTCTGATTCTGTGTACATCCACGGTGAACCATGGCGCTACAATGCGATCTTCCGAAATCTTGCTAAATAATTTTGCGCAGCGATGTTTTCCTACGCTACGACCAGAATTTTTGTCCAAATCAGCAAGCATTCAGCAAAGGATTCCTCTCTTTTTTTGTGAGTGTTTATGAAAAAATTTTTCCAATTAATGAGCCTGGCAGCTTGTCTGAGCACGGCTGCCATCAGCAGCGCACTGGCGGCGTCTGCCCCGGCTACCCCAGCTACAGTAAGGGTCGATTATCAGCATAGTGGCGATGCCAAGTCTGAACAGTATGCGATAGAGCGTGTATTGATTGAGCCTTTGCCGTGGCCGGGCAATCTGGAGAAGCGCATCGATCAGACCAATCGTGGGGTAAATAAATTTGAGGTGCGCGACGCTGCCAGCGGTGAATTGCTGTATTCACGCGGCTTTTCCACTATTTTCGGTGAATGGCAGAGTACCGATGAAGCGGCGAAACTCAAACGTAGTTTTCAGGAATCCCTGCGTTTTCCTAAACCTGAAAAACCAGTCACCGTCAGCGTACTCAAGCGTGACGAGAGCAATCGCTTTGTGCCGGTATGGAGTGTGAATGTCGATACGGATGCGCAGGATGTAATTAAAAAACAGCCAGACAGCGGCTTAAAACCGATACCTGTTCACGTCAGCGGTGCGTCCGCGGATAAGGTGGATTTGCTGATTATGGGCGATGGTTATACCCAGCAGGAAATGGCGAAGTTTGAAGCAGACGCACGCCGTCTGGCCAAGCATTTGTTCACCGTCACGCCATTTAAAGAACGCGAAAACGATTTCAATATCTGGGCTATCGCTGTACCTACCCCGCAAAGCGGCGTATCGCGCCCATCGACTGGTGTGTATCACGCTTCGGCTTTGGGTGCGCGTTACGATGTGTTTGGCAGCGAACGCTATATCCTGACGCTGGATAATCAGGCTTTGCGCAGCATCGCGCAAAATGCGCCGTATGAATTTATCGAAATTCTGGTCAACAACCAGACCTACGGCGGTGGTGGGATTTTTGGTCAGTTCAGTACCGCAGCTGCTGGCAGCGACTGGTCGAATTACTTGTTTGTGCATGAGTTCGGCCATCATTTCGCGGGTCTGGCCGATGAATACTATACCTCGCCGGTTGCCTATCAGAGTACGGGATTGCGTAATGAACCCTGGGAACCGAATGTGACCGCGATGAAAGATCCGGCGCAACTCAAGTGGAAGCAGTATCTGCAAGCAGCTACACCATTGCCGACCCCTTGGCCTAAGCAGGTGTATGACGAGGCATCGCGCGCTTATCAGAAAAAACGCGCTGAATTGCGCGCTGCCAACCGGCCCGAATCGGAAATGAATGCCTTGTTTAAAACCGACCTGGCTAAATCGACACAGTTACTCAATAGCGCGCCACACCGCCATACCATAGGCGCATTTGAAGGCGCTAACTATGAGTCGACAGGTTACTACCGGCCTGAAATGCAATGCATTATGTTTGATCGCAGTGAGAAATTCTGTGCAGTCTGCCGCGACGCGGTGACAGCGATGATAGACCTCTACGTACCGGCCAAACCCTGAGTACTATCGTGAAAAAAAATCCCGGAAGATCTGATCTTCCGGGATTTTTTTATCTGCTTCAGCTTAGGCAGGCTTGCTGACGGCAGGTGCGTTACGATAGGCCAGCAGCATTAAGATGCCACCTACGATGATCATAGGGAAGGACAGCATTTGCCCGGCCGAGATCGTGAGGCCAAGTACATGCACTTCATAGTCCGGGGTGCGGAAGTATTCAGTCAGGAAGCGTGTGCAGCCATACAGGATGACATACAGCGAACCAACCGCCAGACGTGGGCGCGCTTTGCTGGCAAACCACCACAGGATGAAGAACACCAGTACGCCATCGACCAGCGCCTGGTAAATCGGCGAAGGGTGTACCGGTAATGCCTGTCCGGGCCAGATCATGGCCCATGGCAGATCCGGGCTGGCCAGACGGCCGGGTAATTCGTGATTGATGAAGTTTCCGATACGGCCAGCCGCATAACCGAGCGGCACCAGCGGTGCAATAAAATCATACACATCGGCTAAATGCATATTGGTGCGGCGCGCCCACAGTGCCATCGCAATCAGCACACCCAGGAAACCGCCATGGAAAGACATGCCGCCTTTCCAGACCATCAAAATTTCCAGCGGATGTTCCAGGTAATACGGCAGGCCGTAAAACAGTACTTCACCCAGCCTGCCGCCGAGCACCACCCCGAGGACACCGTAAAACAGCATGTCATCGATATGCTCGCGGGTCCAGCCTTTGGCTGCGACATGCGGCAGCCGCAGCCGGTAACGTCCGAGCAGTATGAATTGGGTGAAGGCAACCAGATACATCAGGCCATACCAGTGAATTTTGAGCGGGCCCAGTGCGAAGGCAACCGGATCAGGATTTGGGTGTATCAACATAATGGCTAATCAGTTTCAGTGTGAAGATAAGGACAGGGGGCTGCTAGCGCAAACACAGCTCAGCCCTGTCAGACATAGGTATCGGATAACTGTAAAAAAGCGGCCAGCGCGGCTGAGTGATTATCTTTACGCCAGGCGATGCCGATTTCCACTTGTGGCACCTCGTCCAGCAAGGCATGGTAGACCACGCCGGGCCGCTTTAAGTTCGCGACGGATTGTGGCACAAGTGCGATTCCCATGCCAGCGGAAACCAGTCCGACTATGGTTTGCATCTGTATCGCCTCTTGCCCTATCACCGGCGTCAGGCCAGCCTGTGCAAAGCAGCTGAGTATCGAATCATGTAAAGCCGGTGCGATACGACGCGGGAACAGGATGATTTCCTGACCCGCACATTGCGCCAGTTGTACCGGTCCTGGCGGCAGCAACTGGTCTGGTGCAGCCAGTATCAGGGCTTCGTTCAGTATTTTGCGGTAATGTAAGTCCGTTTGCAGATGTTCAGGCAGCGGTGGAATCAGAAAACCCGCATCAATTTCACCGGCTTCCAGCGCCTGTAGCTGCACATCCGTGGTCGCTTCGCGCAGCGCAATTCGTATCCCGGGTGATTGTGTGCGGTATTGCCTGAGTAGTGGCGGCAGCACGCTGTAATCGGCAATCGACACAAAGGCCAGACTTAGCTGACCCAGGGTTCCGGCAGCATAGCCTTGCATGAGTTCAGGCAGGTACTGTGCCTGTTGCAGTAGCTTCTGTGCTTCCGGAATCAGCGCATTACCAGCCGCCGTCAGACTGATCTGGCGCGTGCTGCGTATGAACAGCGCGGCACCCAGCGTTTGCTCCAGTGCCTGTATCGCTTGCGACAAAGGTGGCTGGGTCATGTGCAGGCGTTGTGCGGCTCGGCCAAAGTGTAGTTCTTCGGCCACGGCCAAAAAATAGCGTAATTGTCTGAGTTCGGGAAGTTTGTGATCTGCGGATGTCATAAGCGTCAAAAAGCCGTTGGTACGCATCGGCTTTTGATGGCAGCCTTACTGTCGGCCAGTCTTTTTATCGAAAGTTCGCTTGATACGCTCTTGCTTCATTTTCTCATAGTGCGCACTGTCCTGGCGTTTATCCAGTCCAAAGAAACGCTCGAAAAATTCAAACCAAAGGAAGGCAAATCCAGCGAGTCCGACTATCCACCACCACGACATAGCGGCGAAAATGGAGACTTCAGCCAACTTTAACACCACTAACAAAATCAGAGGAATGATGAGCAGCATAGAACCGTATCCTTTAGTTAAAGCACACCGTCAGACAGTCGACGTAATGTGTGAAGAGTAAAGCGGTATTTGTAACAGGTCAACACTTTCTCAAGTTCTGTTCTAACTTGAGAAAATACAGCTAAAATGAACGCGCATTTTTAACCTGGAGAGAGCAATGAAAAAAACTGTATACGCAGCAGCACTGATGGCTGTTTTTGCATCTGGTTCCGCAATGGCTAATGCTGATCTGGCAAAGGCAAAAAACTGTATGGCTTGCCATAACGTGGATGCTAAAGTGGTTGGTCCTGCTTACAAAGAAGTCGCAAAAAAATATGCAGGCGATAAAACAGCAGAAGCCAAGCTGATTCAAAAAGTATTGAAGGGTGGTTCTGGTACCTGGGGCGCGATCCCTATGCCAGCGAATGCACAAGTCAGTGAAGCCGAAGCGAAAACGCTGGTGAAATGGATACTGGCATTGAAATAATGCATGCAGCGGCCGGTTCCGGCTGCTGAGATGCAATAAAAAAACCGGCAGTGCGAACTGCCGGTTTTTTTTATTGCGTGTAAGGCGGATTACTTAGTTACAGTCAGCTGTTCACGCTTACCTGCTTTGTAAGTGAACAAAGTCAGTGTACCGTCTTTGATGTCGCCTTTGTCATCAAATGCGATATCGCCAGTCACACCTTTGTATTTGATCTTTTTCAGCATAGGCAGGTATTTTGCCGGTTCAGCAGAGTTAGCCTGCTTCATCGCTTCTACCATGGTCATGACTGCGTCATACACATACGGTGCATAGATCTGTACTTCTACACCAAATTTTTTCTTGTATGCGGCTTTCCAGTCATCATTGATTTTTTTCTGTGCATCCAGAACACCACCGGCTTCCGCGCAGACGACCTGGCCTTCACCGATGCCATCGCCAGCCAGTTCAACCAGTTTCGCAGTACAGATACCGTCACCACCCATGAATTTAGCATTCACGCCCAGTGCTTTCATCTGACGCAGCATAGGACCTGCAACAGAATCCATACCACCGAAGAAAATCAGGTCAGGTTGTTTTGCTTTGATGGTAGTCAGGATCGCTGCAAAGTCATTGGACTTGTCTGTCGTATGTTCCTGTACCACGATTTCAGCGCCTTTACCTTTTGCGCCTTTGATGAATTCTTTAGCCACGCCTTCACCATACGCGGTTTTGTCGTCGATCACAGCGACTTTCTTCGCTTTGGAAATCTGTACTGCGTAACGGCCTAATGTGCCACCCAGCTGACCGTCATTCGCTACTACGCGGAACGCGCCTTTGAAACCCTGATTAGTGTAAGGAACGGCTGTTGCGGAAGGGGAGATCTGAGGAATGCCTGCATCGTTATAAATTTTGGAAGCAGGAATAGTCGTACCGGAATTCAGATGGCCGATAACGCCGTTGACTTTCGCGTCAACCAGTTTTTGCGCAACGGTAGTGCCTTGTTTTGGATCGCCGCCATCATCTTCTGCCAGCAATTCGAATTTTACTTTTTTGCCGCCGATGGAAACGCCTTTAGCGTTCAGCTCTTCAATCGCCATTTTGGCGCCGTTTTCATTGTCTTTACCCAAGTGGGCAATCGCACCGGACACAGGGCCCACGTGACCGATTTTTACTACCATTTCCTGAGCTGCCGCAGAACCAGCGAAAGCGAAAGCGATTGCGCCAGCCAGTGGAATCATTTTAGTTTTGAACGACATGAACATACTCCTAAGGTTTATTTTAAGTAGGACAACAATACTGCTAACCAACTTATTCAGAAAACTGAATAGACAAAAGGTACAACAGAAATTTTATTTCTCAAAGCTATTTTCTGCGGTTTTTTCTGCCAAGCAGCATTTTTTATATGCCTGGTTTTTGGGAGGATTTGCACCAAAATTGTTCGTCAACTGAGCGTGTTTTTTTGTGAGAAAGTGGCTAAACCCTCAGTGCAAAAGCAAACAAGGCAGACTGAGGAATTAAACCTGTGCGGTGCAGCATGGTAAATGCTGGTGGAGTCGGGTGCAGTATTGCTGGGTAAAGCGCAATTCAGGATATTTGATGAAGGGATATTTTGCATAATTATGGTGCATAGCAACAAGAATACGCTACACGATGTAGTGATCTCTATGCCTGCAAATTACGGTGCGCTTGAGGTGTGCCCAGATAACGCTGCCGCAGTAAAAATGCTCAGTTCAGCCTGAAAATTGAAAATCGACTTCAGGCTGCCGTCCGGCCATGATATCGGCCAGCGCATGCGCAGATCCGGCGGCCATGGTCCAGCCCAGACTGCCATGTCCTGTGTTCAGATACAGATTCGGAATCCGGCTGCGTCCGATATACGGGCGATTGGACGGCGTCAGCGGGCGTAGCCCGGCCCAGAAATTGGGCTGCTCATAATCGCAGGCATCAGGGAATAATTCCCGGGTACGACGGCGCAGTGCTTCGCAGCGCACAGGATTGAGCGCTCGGCTGTAGTCGTTAATTTCGCAGGTTCCTGCCACGCGTAAGCGTGAACCCAGACGCGAGAACACCAGCTTATGCGCATCATCGGTCAGCGATACCTCAGGCGCAGCCCGGGGATTGGTCACATTAAAGGTCGCCGAATAGCCCTTAGCCGGAAAAATCGACAGCGGTATTCCGAGCGGCCTTAACAGCGAAGCTGAGTAACTGCCCAGTGCCATGACATAGGCGTCGGCCGTCAGTTGTTGGTGTTGTCCTTGCGGATTAATCATTTCAACGGCCAGTAGGTTGTCGCCTGCTGCATCCGGAATCAGGCGGGAAATCTCGCTCTGGAATAAAAACTGCACCCCAAGCTTGCGGGCTTGTTGCGCGAGCTGCTCGGCGAACATCCTGATGTCACCGGACTCATCGCTGGCGGTGTAATCTCCACCGACCAGCCGCCGGGCAATCGGATGTAGCGCCGGTTCGGTTTGCAGCACCTGCTCACGCGTCAGGGTCTGGCGCTCACAGCCGAGTTCACGCATTAGCGCAGCAACACGCTGGGCGCGGCTGAACTCCTGTTCATCGGTATAAAAATGCAGGATGCCGCGCTGTAAATCATCGTAGGCAATCCCGGTTTCTGCGCGTAGTTGTATCAGGCAGCGCCGGCTGTAGTCGGCCAGTGCCACGATCTGACGCAAATTCTGCTTTGTTCTGTGTGGGCTGCATTCGCGCAGAAATGCCAGCGCCCAGCGCCACTGCTGCCAGTCCGCATGCAGGCGGAATAACAGCGGCGCATCTTCTTTGCCAAGTGAACGTAACAGGATGCCGGGTGCAGCGGGATTGGCCCAGGGTTCGGCATGCGAGACTGAGATCTGGCCGCCGTTGGCAAAGCTGGTTTCCAGCGCCACTGCAGGCTGGCGGTCTATCACGGTGACTTCGTGCCCCTGACGCGCCAGATACCAGGCACTGCAGGTGCCGATGATGCCAGCGCCAAGGACGATCACTTTCATGGTTAAGAGTCTTCGCAAAGTCTGACAGTCGGATAGTCTGACTGTGAGATAGTTACTGAGGAGAGTATTGAGCTGGTACTGACCAGCCTGAGCGCAGCCTTGCTCAGGCCGCGCTGCGCTTTATTTGCCTGAGCGCAGTTTGGAAATTTCCTGATTCACCGAGCGTGTGATCAGTTCTTCCAGCGATTTGCTAAGACCGGCCCGGATATCGTTTGCCAGTTTATCCACCGCTGTTTGCAGTACATCGGCCAGTCCATCTCTGACGCGGTGCTCCAGTACGAAATCCACGCGCGTCAGCACTTGTTTGAGCACGGCTTCTTTTACATTCTGTTCCAGCTCTTGCCAGTCTTGCTGAGGCTCGTTATTCGTGGCTTGTTCCATAGCCGCGCTCATGTCGTCCTGCACCACTGGCAGCTGCGTAGCGGGCGCAGGCTGTGCTGCGCTTGCTTCTGCATCAGGCAAAATGACCTCAGTCAGAACGGGAATATTGGCATCGATCAGATTACTCATATTATTTGGCTGGGTAGTGGCTGAGGCTATGCCCCTGCTGTTGATAATGGCGATAGCGTTCACGCCCGGACAAGGTCGCTGCCTGGTCCTGGCTCACGATTTCTATCATGCGGCCAAATTGCTGATAATGTTCAGGCACGCTGCTGCTCAGATTGATCAGCAAATCAAAATGCGGACTGTCATTGAGCCTGCCTGCACTGAAAATGATGGGGGTGAGACTGGCGTATGCATGGTCCATACCTACATGCGGCAAAAACTCCGCTTCCGTCAGCGTCCACAGCGCTTCATCCAGCTGACGTAGCTGGCTGGTATCTGTATCAAACACCACCAGCCTGGCGCCAGCGTTATAGGCTTTGCGTATCAGGCGGCAGGTGTAATTCAGCTTGTCGGCGACATTGCTGTGAAAGTCTATCTTCATTGTTCAGAACCGGAATCCATTGTCAGCTTCTTTTTTCACAGGTTCAGGCTGCTTCTTTTTCTTCGCAGCTGGTTCTGCTGCCTTGTTTGCGGCAGCTGTGACGGGCGCAGCACTTTCCGCAGCCGGGTAGCGGTAATCGCCGGGCAGCATATTAGTGGCCGGGTAACCGGCACTGCTGAGCGCGCCTTTCCAATCCTCGGTATTGTAACCATGCAGACCGCGGCCACCCACTTGCAAATAAGGCAGTTGGATATCGCCACTGACTTGCTGCAGCTTGTCACTGTCTTCCTTGGTTTTCACTGTTTTTTCGGAAAACGGAACGCCCGCAGACTTCAACAAGGATTTGCCTTCATTGCAAGGCGCGCAGTTATTGCCGGTATAAATCGTGACCGGGTTTTTACCTACAGCCAGTGACAGTTCGTAAGGAAAACGATTACTTTCGGCCGCAGGATTCAGGCTGCGGGTTTCCAGCAGCTTTTGATTGGCGGCCGGTGGGGTGTCGGAATACGTGATTTTCCCGTCCGGACCCACTGTCTTGTACAACTGCGCCTGGGCTTGCGCGGCACATAGCAGCATGGTGCAGGCCAGCAGGGCAGGGCGGAATGCTTGGGGCAAAGTAGGCATAAATTTCTCCATTGGCTGGGCTCAGGCGGCCATGCCGCTATGACGTAATAAGGCATCGATGGCAGGCGCTCTGCCACGGAAGGCCTGGAAGGATTCCAAGGCCGGGCGCGAGCCGCCAACTTCCAGAATCTCACGCCGGAAGCGTTCGCCGGTCGCAGCCGACAGACTGCTGCCTTCCTGCGCTGCCGTCTCTTCAAATGCCGCATACGCATCGGCGGATAAGACTTCTGCCCATTTATAACTGTAATAGCCAGCCGCATAGCCACCGGCAAAAATATGGCTGAAGGAATGCTGCATACGGCTGAAGGCCGGCGGCATCAGTACCGCAACTTGCCGGCGCACTGCATCTACCACATTTTGTATGCTGACACTGCTGTCAGCCGGATCGAACTCACTGTGCAGGCGCATATCCATGAGCGAAAACTCAACCTGACGCAGGGTTTGTAAGCCGGACTGGAAGTTTTTGGCTGCAATCATTTTGTCGTACAGCGCGCGTGGCAGCGTCTCACCTGTATCGATGTGCGCAGTCATTTCCTGCAACACGTCCCACTCCCAGCAGAAATTCTCCATGAACTGAGATGGCAGCTCGACCGCATCCCACTCCACACCGGAAATGCCGGACACCGACAAATCGTCGACCTGGGTCAGCATATGATGCAGACCGTGACCGAATTCATGGAACAGGGTGATCACTTCATCATGGGTGAACAAGGCCGGGCGTGCTACGCCATTGATACTGAGCGGTTCTGAGAAATTACAGACCAGATACGCGACCGGGGTTTGTATGCGTTCACCGATACGACGGCGGCCGCGCGCATCATCCATCCAGGCGCCGCCACGCTTACCGGAACGTGCATATAAATCGAGGTAAAACTGACCGAGTAATTGCCCGTCTTTTTCTATGCGGAAGAATTTGGCATCCGGATGCCAGGTAGGTGCCTGATCCGGCAAAATCGAGACTGAGAACAGGGTTTGGATGACACGGAATAAACCGGCCACGACCTTATGTTCAGGGAAGTATTGTTTGACTTCCTGCTCAGAAAACGCATAACGCTGTTCACGCAGTTTTTCAGACACGAATGCGACATCCCAGGCTTGCAGCTCAGTCAGGCCGCATTGTTCCTGTGCGAATTGACGCAGTTCTTGCAAATCCTGCTCAGCATAGGGACGCGCACGCTGTGCCAGATCTTCGAGGAAGCTGATCACTTGTGCCGGCGAATCAGCCATTTTGCTGACCAGCGAGACTTCAGCAAAATGCGCATAGCCGAGCAGCTGCGCTTCTTCACGCCGTAAGGCCAGTAATTCACGCATGATGGCACTGTTATCCCAGTCAGGATTTGCACCCAGTTCTGAGGCTTTGGTCGCATTGGCGCGATAAATCTGTTCGCGCAGATTGCGGTTTTCTGCATATTGCAGCAGGGGATAATAAGACGGGAAATGTAGCGTGAATTTATAGCCGGACTTGCCGTCTTTTTCTGCCGCTGCCTTGGCGGCATGAATCACATCTTGCGGCAAGCCGCTGAGTTCTTGTTCAGTGTCCACCCACAGACCGAAATCATTGGTGGCATCGAGCACGTTTTCAGAAAAACGGGTGGTCAGCGCAGCTTGCTGTTCCTGAATTTCTGCATAACGCTGCTTTTTGTCGTCCGCTAATTCTGCGCCGCTCAGGCGGAAATCGCGGATCGCATGTTCGACGATGGTTTTGCGCGCCTGTGAGTACGTAGAAAAATCCGGACTTGCCTGCAGTGCTTTATAGCGCTCAAACAGCGCCAGATTCTGCCCGAGCTCGGTCCAGAATTCAGTCACAGCGGCCTGATTGTCGTTGTAGGCTGCACGCATTTCCGGTGTGTCAGCAACGGCATTCAGATGGCCGACCACACTCCAGGCGCGTCCGAGTTTTTCAGTCGCCTCTTCCAAAGGCTGGACGAAATGTTCCCAGTCCGGCGCCTCGCTTGCGCTGCTCAGACGGGCCACGACTGCGCGCGCCTGACTCAATAATTCGGCAATTGAGGGCGTTACCTGTTCGGCACGGATATCTTGAAAACGGGTCAGATCACTCTGGTCCAGCAATGGATAGGCTTGCTTCATATTTACATTCTTTCTGCAGCTTCGATAGTATTCACCAGTAACATCGTGATGGTCATAGGGCCAACGCCACCCGGTACCGGTGTGATGTAACCCGCGACTTCTTTACTTGGCAGGTAATCGACGTCACCACACAGCTTGCCTTCATCATCGCGGTTCATGCCGACGTCGATCACGACTGCGCCTGGCTTAATCATATCGGCAGTGACCAGATTACGTTTGCCAGTGGCGACAACCAGGATGTCGGCATTGCGGGTGTGTGCGCCCAGATCACGGGTCTTGGAATTACAGATGGTGACGGTAGCGCCAGCTTGCAAGAGCAGCATAGCTTGCGGCTTGCCGACGATGTTAGATGCACCGACCACGACCGCGTTGGCGCCGCGTACCGGGTAATCAATCGATTCCAGCATTTTCATCACGCCATACGGTGTGCATGGACGGAACAGCGGCTGGCCGGTCATCAGCAGACCGGCGTTACTGATGTGGAAGCCATCAACGTCTTTCTCTGCCGCGATCGCTTCGATGACTTTATTGGCATTGATATGCGCTGGCAAAGGCAGTTGCACCAGGATGCCGTGGATTTTCGGGTCCTGATTCAGGCGGGTGATATGCGCCAGCAATTCAGCTTCACTCAGATTGCCTTCGTATTTTTCCAATACCGAATAAAAGCCGCAATCCTCGCAGGCTTTGACTTTATTACGTACATAGACCTGGGAGGCGGGATTGTCGCCAACCAGAATTACTGCCAGACCAGGTTGCTGGCCTTTTGCAGTCAGGGCGGCGGCACGTTGTTTAACGTCAGCGCGGATTTGTTGGGAGAGTTCGGTTCCGTTGATGATTTGGGCGGTCATGATGGTGGGTAGAGAGCTAGGTGAAAGCGAGATTATAAAGGATGCAGCCAGGCTATAACGTATCAGCGGGTGCCTGCCCTTCAGTGTTTGGACTCTACACCTTTCTGGCTGTCTTTTTTTTAGGCATCTTAGTTGAGTTTTTTATACGTGTTTATACTTGGGTGTAAGCTGTTTTGTTGTTTTTTCGTAACTTCAATTCATAATTCGTTGACACTTAAAACGCCAGATGGCTTCATCTGGTTTGTGAAAATTGATTTTCAGAATTGCATTGAATTATTGAAATCTGATTGAAAAATTTTCTGGAACGGCCAGTAACTGGCGCTAGTTGGTGTTAATTAAAATGTATAAAATTGGAGTGTGACAATGTATAAAGAGAAAGTATTAGCGCGCTCATTGCGCGTGATGTTTTCCGGCAGCCTGATGGTGGCTGCCGGCATCGCAGCCTTGCCTGCCCAGGCGCAGGAAGAAAGCAAGATTCAGCGCGTGGAAGTCACGGGTACCAATATCAAACGTGCAGAAGCAGAAACAGCTTCCCCGGTACAGATTATCAACCGGGCTGAGATCGATAAGTCTGGTAAGGCGACCGTGGCGGAGTATCTGCAAACGCTGGCTGCTGACGGCGCAGGCTCGCTGCCGACTGGCTTTGGTAATGGTTTTGCGGCGGGTTCCACCGCGATTTCCCTGCGTGGTCTGGGCGCGACTTCGACGCTGGTGTTGCTGAATGGTCGCCGTATGGCATCGTTTGGCCGTGCCGACGACGGTCAGAAAACCTTTACCGATCTGAGCACCATTCCTATGGAAGTGGTCGAGCGCATCGAGATCCTGAAAGACGGCTCCTCCGCGGTGTATGGTGCGGATGCGATTGCAGGCGTGGTCAACATTATTCTGAAACAGAATTACAAAGGCATCGTTGCTTCCGCCTCCGCCGGTACCTCCAAATACCATGACAATAATCAGACCAAGGCCTCGCTGACAGCCGGTTTTGGTGATTATGATGAAGATCGCTACAACGTGATCCTGAATGCAGAAGTGTATAAATCCAATGAGATTTATAACAAAGAGCGCAAGGGCCGTGACTGGATCGGTGCTGGTGATCTGCGTCCTTGGGGCTATCCGCTGGCAACGCAATTTGCCGTTGGCTACATTTCTGGCAATAACTCTGCCACCGCCAGCCCGGCCGGTTCTCTGCGTGATCCGAAAACTCTGGATTATGTCTCTTTGCCTGGTTGCTCAGGTTTGTCCGCGATTACTAATCAGGATCCGAAAGGTGGCTGTCTGTGGAATCAGGATCAGTTCCGTTCCATGCAGCCACAAATCGATGGCGTGAACCTGTTCGCGCGCGGCACCTGGAAGGTGTCTGAAGATCTGCAAGCCTATGCAGAGTTTGGTTATTCCCAGCGTAAAACAGGCTTTGATCTGACGCCGCCGAGTATCACACCTACCGTCGCTTTCCCGCCAAATGCCGGAAATCCGAATGGTGTCATCAACTACGGTAACACCATGCTGCTGGGCGCAACCCATCCGCAGAATCCTTATGGCGTTCCTGTACGTATGCGTTATTCTGCGTTTGATATCGGTGTCCATCGCCGCAATGCAGATAACTCCTTCAACCGCTTTGTCGTAGGCCTGAAGGGTAATTACGCAGGCTGGGATTTCGACACTGCGTTCCTGCATTCGGAATCCAAGCTCAAGCTGGAATACACCAATATGCTGAATATGTCGGCGCTGAAGTCGGCGCTGGGTGATTCGACCAGTCCTTACTTCCCTTACTACATCGGTGCCCAGGCTGGTAAAAATTCCGCCACTTTATACAATGCACTGCGTCGCACTGCAGTCGCAGATGGCAAAACCCAGATGGATATCATCGACTTCAAGGCTTCGCGTGAATTGATGAAATTACCGGCCGGTTCGCTCGGTCTGGCAGTGGGTGCGGAATACCGCAAAGAATCGTATGACTCTCCGGCACTGAGCGGCAGTGAAGACGGTTCGATCAACTCCAGCTATGTGGCAGCAAAAGGCGATGAAAAGGTCTATGCGCTGTATGCTGAAGTGCTGGCACCTATCGTTAAATCGGTAGAAGCCTCTGCTGCAGTCCGTTACGACAAATACACCAACTTCAATTCCACCACGCCAAAACTGGGTATCAAGTGGACGCCGCTCAAAGAACTGGCTTTGCGTGGCACGTATTCTGAAGGCTTCCGTGCACCGGGTGCCGCTGAATCCGGTCCGACCAGCCAAAGTACCGGTTCCGCCACCGTGCGTGATCCTGTACGCTGCCCGAACGGTACACCGCTGCCAGGCGCAACCACGACTGACTGCTCGCTGACTGTGGCTGCGGTGAAAGTGGGCGATCCTAGCCTGCAACCGGAAACCTCCAAAGGCTATACCCTGGGTATGGTCTGGGACCCGCTGCCTAACACCAGCTTCGCGATCGACGCCTGGAAAATCAAACGCAGTAATGAAATCAACCCTCTGGCCTATGCCGAAGCGGCTGCCTTGCCAACCGCGATCCGTCAGGATAACAACCTGACGATCAATGGAGTGGTGGTGCCTAACACTGGTACCCTGGTGATTTCCAAAGCGCCTTACCGTAACTCCAGCTTCACAGAAATCCGTGGTCTGGATCTGGATGCGAAACAACGTTTCAATCTGGGTGAATACGGCAAGCTGACAGCGGATCTGCGCTGGACTCACGTCATTTCCTGGAAGCGCGTAGAGAAGAGCGGCATTTCTTATGAATACGTCGGCACCCATGGTAACTGCGACACCTCCAACTGCGCCGGTACACCAGCAGACAAAGTCAATTTTGTACTGGGCTGGGATAAAGGCGACTGGAATGTGACGGGTCTGGTCAACTATCGCGGCAAAATGAAGAATGTCTTTTTTGAAGGCGACCTGTGCGCTTCCAAACTGGCTGACGGCAGCAATGCGCCAACTGCGGATTGCACACTGGCTTCGTTCACGACGGTTGATCTGTCTTTCCGCTGGAAAGCCATGAAAAATCTGGAAGTGTTTGGTTCGGTGCAGAATCTGTTCGACAAAGTGGCTCCGCTGGACCCGCTGACTTATGGTGGCATGAGCTACAACCCTATGGATGCCAGCGGTGCAATTGGCCGTTACTTCAAAGTAGGTTTGAAGTATCAGTTCAAATAATTCTGTGAACAGGTCGACGCAGCAGGGCTAAGTCGTGCTGTGTCCGCCTAAGCAAGCAAACATTTGAGCTGGTAGTTGATAAGTAGTCAATACGCAGTCAATAAGAAGTAACAATAAAAGCAGGGCAATGAGCAATCATTGTCCTGCTTTTTTTCGTCATGCGTGCTGGTGAAACCATGACAAAAAAACGACAGCTTACCTGATGGAATGTAGTGACTTGATGAAACAAACATGGCTTTTCATAGTGTGTTGCAGTGCAAACAAAATCCCGTATTATGAAATCAAATATCACTATTTGGAAAATGAAAAAAGCCCTGTTAGAATGCTTAAGCTAAAAAAATTGAAGCTGTAAATTCGTCGAAATGCTAACGCGCGTTGTACTCATCAGCGCACCAACCGGAGACCCGTATGTCACCTCAGATAGACCAAGTTCTGGCGCAAGCCGTTAATGATCCTGATGTCATGGAAACCAACGAGTGGTTAGATGCACTCGAAGCTGTGATCGAGCTTGAAGGTCCGGACCGTGCCCACTATCTGATGGAGCGTATGCTGGATCTGGCACGCCGTCGCGGTGCCCATATCCCTTTCTCCAGCAATACTGCTTACGTCAATACCATCCCGGCTGATCAGGGTGTACATTGCCCGGGCAACCTGGAAATCGAAGAACGTCTGCGTTCTTACATGCGCTGGAATGCGATGGCGATGGTGGTCAAGGCCAATCGTGTGGATGGCGACCTTGGTGGTCACTTGTCCAGCTTTGCCTCGCTGGCGAACATGCTGGGCATAGGCTTTAACCACTTCTGGCATGCACCGACCGAAGAACATGGCGGCGACCTGCTGTACATTCAGGGCCACTCCGCACCTGGCATTTACGCCCGCGCTTTCCTCGAAGGCCGTATCAGCGAAGAACAGTTGCTGCACTTCCGCCGCGAAGTCGATGGCAAAGGCCTGTCTTCTTATCCGCATCCAAAACTGATGCCAGACTTCTGGCAATTCCCTACCGTATCGATGGGTCTGGGCCCTTTGATGGCGATTTATCAGGCCCGCTTCCTGAAGTATCTGCATGCACGTGGCATTGCTGATACAGAGAAGCGTAAAGTCTGGGCCTTCTGCGGTGACGGTGAGATGGACGAACCGGAATCCATGGGCGCGATCGGTATGGCTGGCCGCGAACAGCTGGACAATCTGGTTATCGTGGTCAACTGTAATCTGCAGCGCCTCGATGGTCCGGTACGTGGTAACGGCAAAATCATTCAGGAACTCGAATCCGACTTCCGTGGCGCTGGCTGGAATGTCATTAAAGTGATCTGGGGCGGTGGCTGGGATGAATTGCTGGCGAAAGACAAAGAAGGCATCCTGCAAAAAGTGATGATGGAAACCGTAGACGGTGAATATCAGAACTACAAAGCCAAAGACGGTGCCTATGTGCGTAAGCACTTCTTCGGCAAGCATCCGAAATTGCTGGAAATGGTCAGCAATATGTCGGATGACGATATCTGGCGTCTGACCCGTGGTGGTCATGACCCACACAAAATTTATGCAGCATTCAAAGTCGCGCAGGAAAACAAAGGCCAGCCGACTGTGATTCTGGCTAAGAGTATCAAGGGCTTTGGCTTCGGTAAGGCTGGTGAAGCGCGCAATACGGCGCATAACACCAAGAAGCTGGACGATGAAGCGATCAAAGCGATGCGTGACCGCTTCCAGTTGCCTATCGCTGACGAGCAATTGCCGGAAATCCCATTCTTCAAACCTGCGGATGACACGCCGGAAATGCAGTATCTGCATGAGCGCCGCCGTGCTCTGGGTGGTTACCTGCCACAACGTCGCCAGAAAGCGGATGAACAGCTGGTAGTGCCAGCGCTGTCTGCGTTCCAGGCTATGCTGGAGCCAACTGCTGAAGGCCGTGAAATCTCTACCACTGCAGCCTATGTGCGTATCCTGACCGCCTTGCTGCGTGATGCCAGTGTTGGTCCGCGCGTCGTGCCTATCATGGTTGATGAATCGCGTACTTTCGGCATGGAAGGTCTGTTCCGTCAGATTGGTATTTTCAGCCAGGTAGGTCAGCTGTACGAACCGGTCGATAAAGACCAGGTCATGTACTACCGTGAAGATAAAGCCGGTCAGATTCTGCAAGAGGGTATCAATGAAGCCGGTGGTATGAGTTCCTGGATCGCTGCGGCGACTTCCTACTCGACCAATAACCGTGTGATGATCCCGTTCTACACCTATTACTCGATGTTTGGTCTGCAGCGTATCGGCGATCTGGCCTGGGCTGCGGGTGATATGCGCGCACGCGGCTTCCTGCTGGGCGGTACGGCTGGCCGTACCACACTCAATGGCGAAGGTTTGCAGCATGAAGATGGACACAGCCACATCCTGGCGTCCACCATCCCGAACTGCGTACCTTACGATCCGACCTTCGCGCATGAAGTGGCTGTGATCATCCACGACGGTCTGCGTCGCATGATCACCAACCAGGAAGACGTGTTCTACTACATCACACTGATGAACGAGAACTACAGCCATCCAGGTATTCAGCCAGGTCAGGAAGAGGGCATCCTGAAAGGTCTGTACCCGTTGCAGAAAGCACCGGAAGTCACTAAACACCGTGTCCAGTTGCTGGGTTCCGGCACTATTCTGCGTGAAGTGATTGCTGCTGCTGAATTGCTGAAAAACGACTGGGGTATCGCTGCCGATGTCTGGTCTGCGCCATCCTTCACGTTGCTGGCACGCGATGGCCAGGATGCTGAACGCTGGAACATGTTGCACCCGACCGAAAACGCGCGTCTGCCTTATATCACTGAATGCCTGCAAGATACCCAGGGCCCTATCGTGGTATCGACCGATTACATGCGTACTTTTGCAGAACAGGTCCGTGCTTTCATTCCTAAAGACCGCAGCTATAAAGTTCTGGGTACCGATGGCTATGGCCGTTCCGATACCCGCGCCAAACTGCGCGAATTCTTTGAAGTTAACCGCTACTTCGTCGTCATCGCTGCACTGAAGAGCCTGGCGGACGAAGGCGCTTTGTCTGCTTCCGTGGTTGCCCAGGCAATCGCCAAGTACGGCATTGATGCTGATAAACCAAATCCGGTGACTGTGTAATGTCAGCGCCGGGGGATGCGATGCGTCTCCCGGCTGGCTGCACACGACGCACCCTACCAAAGATACGCAAACGGAGCTAATTTATGAGCGCAATTGAAGTCAAAGTCCCGGATATCGGCGATTTCAAAGAAGTCGAGATTATTGAAGTGATGGTCAAAGTCGGCGACACCATCAAAGTGGATCAATCCCTGATCACCGTAGAATCTGACAAAGCCAGTATGGAAATTCCTTCCAGCCATGGCGGCGTCGTCAAAGAAATTAAAGTGAAGCTCGGCGATAAAGTCGCTGAAGGTTCCTTGCTGCTGATCGTGGAAGCCAGCGCTGATGTGGCGGCACCGGCACCAGCGGCAGCGCCTGCTCCGGCAGTGGCACCAGCAGCGGCACCAGCGCCAGTTGCTGCTGCACCGGCTCCTGCTCCAGCGCCCGCACCTGCGGTTGCAGTTGCAGCGCCAGTCGCCACCGCTGCTGCGGGTAAGGCACATGCTTCCCCGTCCATCCGTAAGTTTGCACGTCTGCTCGGCGTGGATCTGAGCCGTGTAGCCGGTTCTGGTCAAAAAGGCCGTATCACTCAGGAAGACGTACAGAACTTCGTCAAGGGTATTATGGCTGGTTCGACTGCAGTCGCTGCCGTAGCACCAGCCGCACCGGTGAATGGCAGCGGCACTGGTCTGAATTTGTTGGCCTGGCCTTCGCTGGACTTCAGTAAATTCGGTGCCACCACAACCCAGCCACTGTCCCGTATCAAAAAGCTGTCTGGCCCGAATCTGCATCGCAACTGGGTCATGATCCCGCATGTCACGCATTTTGAAGAAGCCGACATCAGCGACCTGGAAGAATTCCGTAAGTCGTCTAACGAAGCACTGGCAAAATCCGGAGTCAAGCTGACGATGCTGGCGTTTGTGATCAAGGCGAGTGTGGCAGCACTCAAAAAATTCCCGGCATTTAATGCTTCACTCGATGCAACTGGCGAAAACCTGATCCTGAAACAGTACTACAACATCGGTTTCGCGGCGGATACGCCGAATGGCCTGGTAGTACCGGTGGTGAAAAACGCGGATCAGAAAACTGTCTCTGAGATCGCACGTGAAATGGGCGAACTGTCAGCGCAAGCGCGTGACGGCAAACTCAAACCGGCCGATATGCAAGGTGCGACATTCACGATTTCCTCTTTAGGCGGCATAGGCGGCACTGCGTTCACGCCGATTATCAATGCACCTGAAGTCGCGATCCTGGGCTTGTCCAAATCCGGCATCAAACCGGTATGGGATGGCAAGCAATTTGTGCCACGCCTGATGCTGCCTTTGTCGCTGTCGTATGATCACCGCGTGATCGACGGCGCGATGGCTGCCAAATTCGCTGCCTATCTGGCCGATATCCTGGCCGACATGCGTAAAACCTTGCTGTGAATGGAGAACCGGGCATGAGCACAATAGAAATCAAAGTTCCCGATATCGGCGATTTTAAAGAAGTTGAAGTCATCGAATTGCTGGTTAAAGTCGGCGACAGCATCAAGGTCGATCAGTCTTTGGTCACCGTTGAGTCCGACAAAGCCAGTATGGAAATCCCATCCAGCCACGCTGGTGTGATCAAAGAACTGCGCGTCAAACTCGGCGACAAAATTGCTGAAGGCAGCTTGCTGCTGATCGTTGAGGCGGAAGCCGGCGCTGCAGCAGCACCGGTCGCAACAACAGCAACAGCCGCACCTGCAGTTGCTGCTCCGGTTGCCGCACCAGCTGCCGCCGCAGCTGTGACTGCGCCAGTTGCCGCGCCTGCGGTGCTTGGCATCGTTGAAGTCAAAGTACCTGATATCGGTGATTTCAAAGAAGTTGAAGTCATCGAATTGATGGTCAAAGTGGGCGATACCATTAAAGTGGATCAGTCTTTGATCACTGTGGAATCCGATAAGGCCAGTATGGAAATTCCATCCAGCCATGCGGGTGTGGTGAAAGAAGTCAAAGTCAAAGTCGGCGACAAAGTTGCTGAAGGTTCTGTGCTGTTGTTGGTCGAAGCTGCAGGCGCTGCAGCTTCGCCAGCTGCTGCATCAGCATCTGCACCAGTAGCTGCGCCTGCAGCTGCCGCGCCTGCCACAACTGCGCCGGCAGTACCAGCTCCAGTCGCGTCTGGCTATTCCGGTCAGGTCGATATTGAATGCGACATGATGGTTCTGGGTGCGGGTCCTGGCGGCTATTCAGCTGCTTTCCGTTCGGCGGATCTGGGTTTGAATACCGTGCTGGTAGAAAAATATTCTACGCTGGGCGGTGTTTGCCTGAATGTAGGTTGCATTCCATCTAAAGCCTTGTTGCACGTGGCGGCGGTGATCGACGAAACCTCGCACATGGAAGCGCTGGGTGTCAGTTTCGCGAAACCGGCGATTGATATCGACAAGCTGCGCGGTTACAAAGAAAGCGTCATCAAAAAAATGACTACAGGCCTGGCTGGCATGGCTAAAGCCCGTAAGGTCAATGTGGTGCAAGGCGTGGGTCAATTCCTGAGCCCTTACCATATCGAAGTGACTGCAGCTGACGGCAGTAAAAAAGTCGTGCAGTTCAAACAGGCGATTATCGCTGCCGGTTCTTCCGTTGTGAATTTGCCCTTTGTTCCGGCTGATCCGCGCATCGTTGACAGTACCGGCGCGCTGGAATTGCGTCAGGTACCGAAACGCATGCTGGTCATTGGTGGTGGCATCATCGGTCTGGAAATGGCGACCGTCTATTCCACGCTGGGTGCACGCATCGACGTGGTCGAAATGATGGATGGCCTGATGCAGGGTGCCGACCGCGATATGGTGAAAGTCTGGCAGAAGCATAATGAAAAACGCTTTGACAATATCATGCTCAAGACCAAAACCGTGGGCGTGGAAGCGCTGCCGGAAGGGATTAAAGTCACGTTCGCTGCTGCCGTCGAAGGCGAAGCCGCACCTGCACCGCAACTCTATGATTTGGTACTGGTCGCAGTTGGCCGCAGCCCGAACGGTAAAAAAATCGCTGCCGACAAAGCAGGCGTGGCAGTGACAGACCGTGGTTTCATCAACGTCGACAAACAAATGCGTACTAACGTGCCGCATATCTTTGCGATTGGTGATCTGGTCGGCCAGCCTATGCTCGCGCATAAAGCCGTTCACGAAGCACATGTGGCAGCCGAAGCAGCGGCCGGTGAAAAAGCCTATTTCGATGCACAGGTCATTCCTTCTGTGGCCTATACCGATCCGGAAGTGGCCTGGGTAGGCGTGACTGAAGACGAAGCCAAAGCCAAGGGCATCAAAGTTGAAAAAGGCGTCTTCCCATGGATGGCCTCGGGTCGCGCTGTGGCGAATGGCCGTGATGAAGGCTTCACCAAACTGATCTTTGATGCAGAAAGCAAGCGCATCATCGGCGGTGGCATAGTCGGTACCCATGCCGGTGACATGATAGGTGAAGTTGCGCTGGCGATAGAGATGGGTGCAGATGCCGTGGACATCGGTAAAACCATCCATCCGCATCCTACGCTTGGTGAATCGATAGGCATGGCAGCAGAAGTCTATAAAGGCGTTTGCACAGACTTACCGCCTCAGCGTAAGAAGTAAGCTCCGCTAAGGATTGCGACCCTGGTCGCAAAGCTGGCAAACAGACCCCGTCTTTGCAGAAGGACGGGGTTTTTTTTCAGGCGGGTAGCGCGTCCGCTGTATGTGTTTTACGCTTTTTGTGCAGGGCGATACGCATTAATTTTTGGAATTGGCTACATTCAATATGCCGCGTGGCAGGACAGTCAGCAGCGTGTATGCTGAAACAGTGATTATGCATTCTGACTTGACCTTGAGTTGTTATTCTTTTTCAGGCAACGCATATTCAAACTGCGATCTGGCCGATGTCGAAGTCGATGCCGATGCAAGTGCATGCAGCCTTGATTCAGACCGCATAACTTCAAGGGAAATAAAATGGAAGCAGAATTCTGGCACGGCAAATGGGAACGCGAAGAAATCGCCTTCCATTTGGCGCAAGCGAACCCCCTGTTAACTCAGCATGTTGCCAGTCTGCAGCTGGCACCGGGAGCGCGTGTATTTTTGCCGCTGTGTGGCAAGACGCTGGATATCCACTGGCTCAGACAAGGTGGATACCGGCTGGCTGGCATCGATCTCAGCGAGATCGCGATCCGCGCATTATTTGAAGAATTACAGCTGCAGCCGCTCATTACGCAGCATGCTGGTTTATTACGCTTCAGTGCAGACGGTATCGATATGTTTGTCGGTGATTTTTTCAGCCTGGACGCGGCTTTGTTGGGGGCTGTCGATGCGGTGTACGACAGAGCTGCACTGGTGGCTTTGCCGCCAGCCATGCGTGCCGCCTATAGCCAGCATCTGCAGGCGCTGAGCCAATATGCTGCGCAATTGCTGATCACTTATGAGTATGAACAGACGCTGGCAGACGGGCCACCATTTGCGGTGTTGGCGTCAGAAGTACAGCAACATTATGCGCAGCACTATCAGCTCAGTCATCTGACACGTGTAGCGGTTGCCGGTGGCATCAAAGGCAAAGCCCCCGCCACCGAATCAGTATGGTTACTGCAGCCTCAAAAATGAGTAGCCTTTCGCTGTAGCAGAGCACGTTGCGCCATGAGCTCTAGAGTTAATAATCAGCCATTCAATACCCGCATGCTCTCCGCACTGTAACGTTCACCGGCAGCGGCGTCCGGCGGGAATAAGTGATTCAGCGTGGCCAGGTCGCTGGCATTCAGCTTGACTTGCAGGGCACCCAGATTTTCTTCCAGATAGCGGCGCCGTTTAGTGCCGGGGATTGGCACGATATGTGGGCCTTGCGCCAGTACCCAGGCCAGCGCCAGTTGTGAAGGTGTGCATAGATAGCTTTGTGCCAGCTGTCTGACCTGAGCGACCAGCGCCAGATTACGCGTGAAGTTCTCGCCCTGAAAACGCGGACTGTGGCGGCGGTAGTCATCTTCTGCAAACTGTTCAGGACTGGTCAGGGCTCCGGTCAAAAAGCCTCTGCCCAGCGGGCTGTAAGGCACAAAGCCTATGCCTAAGCGCTGACAGGCGGCCAGCACGCCGGCTTCCGGGTCTCGCGTCCACAACGAATACTCGCTCTGTACCGCAGTCAGCGGGTGTACCGCATGGGCGCGTTCTATGGTGGCGACTGAGGCTTCTGATAAGCCTAAGTAGCGTACTTTGCCAGCACGCACCAGATCCGACAGCGCACCCATGGTTTCTTCGACAGGAATCTGGCGGTCTATCCGGTGCTGATAATACAGGTCGATATGATCAGTTTGTAAGCGGCGCAGACTGCCTTCTACCGACTGACGTATATAGTCTGGACTGCCATTCACTCCGCGTGCATGTGGATGCGCCGGATCGCGTACGATGCCGAATTTAGTCGCCAGAAAACATTGCGAACGCTTGCCCTGCATTGCGCGGCCTATCAGTTCTTCATTGGTATAAGGCCCATACATATCGGCGGTGTCGAGCAGGGTGATGCCCAGTTCCAGCGCACGGTGCAAGGTGGCGACCGATTCTGCATCGTCACGACCAGCGTAAAAATCGCTCATACCCATGCAGCCTAAGCCGATGGCGGATACGCGCGGTCCGTTTTTTCCCAGCTCGCGCATGGGGATGGTGCTGATTGAGGCAATTTCATTGTGAGGTCGTGTTTGCATATCATGGCTCCTTGTGCCTTATCTGGACCGCATTACCCAGCTCCAACTCTTCATACATCGCGATCTTGCGCTGTAAGACTTGCAGGTTGCTGTGTAATTCAGCCAGGTTCTGTTCCACGCTATGCGTATGCGCAATCAGCAAAGCTTTGCGTGCAGCCACACTCTGAACGGTATTTCCTTGCCGCCGCCATGCCGCATATTGCAGCATGTCGCGTACCGGCAAACCGGTGCGGCGCAGCTTGAGCAGGAACGCTATCCACAGCAAATCTTCTTCGCGAAATAAGCGGTGGCTATTGTCGCGCCGGCTGATGGGATCGAGCAAACCGATGCGCTCGTAATAGCGCAAGGTATGCACACTGAGTCCGGTCGCTGCGGCGGCCTGTTGTATCGTCAGAGTCGTGGTCATGGGTATAGTCTGGGGGTTGGAGTGCACTCTAAGTCAACTAGCATAGTAAATTGTTTGCGAAAGACGTACTTACTGAGCTAGTCGAGTAGTTTCCTAACTTTGTGTATGCTATTTATTATTCATCTCTTTTTTGCAATTTGATAAAGGAAAAAAGACTGCATGAAAATCACTATCATCGTTGGACTATCAGCTAGTTTTTCGATTATGCTAAAAAAAATGCTATTCATTTAAATCTCCAAAAAGTAAAAAAAATAACTGCTCGAATTTCCTGGCAGTTACATCATTTGATGGACTAAAAGCCTATGAGTAGATGAGATGGCGGCTTTCTTATCCAATTGTGCAACCGAAGGCCAATGAGCTAAAAACCAACATTAATTCGTAAATCTCAGCAAAAATATCGCCCGACATTTCGGTCTGTACCGGAATGCTGTCCAAGCTCTCCGAATTGCACTATAGTAAGAACAACTGCGTGCTGCGTAACAACGCCTGTCTGACGCGCATATTGCCTCTCTGCTGTACCCCTAAGCTGTGTCATGTCCTTTAACCTTGCCAACTCAGTTACTGAAAGCCGGGAAATATGAACACTACCGTACAGAGTAATTTCTTCACCTGCCCTGAGTTCCTGAAAATGGAACGCACCATCATTGATGATTTTGTCGATTGCACACGTGAGTGTTGTATCGAAGTGGATTCCTGCGTCAAGGCTCTGAACCGCCATGGTGGCTCGGAATACATACATCGTATGTTCCGCTCCATGCACTCGCTCAAAGGCAATTGCCAGATGGTGGGACTGGCGCCATTCAATGCGCTGATGCACAGGATAGAGGAAATTTTTTCTGTGCTGCGCGCGCATCCGGAACAGTATTTTCCTGAGCTGGGTGAGTTTTTACTGCTGGCGACCGATGAAATTGAACAGTTACTCATGGAGCTGATTAATGAAGGCGCTGGTGACGAGCAGCGGCGTGCACGGCTGGCAGCTGTGTGTGAGGAATTACAAAAACGTAGCGCCGCGGGTTTGCGCTCTGAGTATTTCCGCGATGCGATTATTGCCTTAGGCGGCAGGGTATCTTCCAAAACTGAGCCAGCCAAGACTGAACGCACAGTACAGGCGCTGCCTGCTGATCTGGTGCTGATGCAAAACTGGGCTTCTTATATCGATAATCTGAGCATTTTCCGTAAAAATCGCAGTACGCAGACGGTGCAATTGGCAGAGGCACTGAATCAGGCAGTCGGTACGGTGGTCGACCCGGATCAGTTACAGGCAGCGGTATTAATGCATGACTTAGGGATGGCCTTTATTCCTCACTCCATCTTTAACAAAGAAGGACATCTTTCACGTGAGGAGCAGCGCATCATCCAGGAACATGTGCTGATCGGATATCAGATGTTGCAGCGTTTTTCCGGTTGGGATGAAGCTGCAAAAATGGTGCTCGATCATCACGAGTTCTATGACGGCAGCGGTTATCCGAATCGTTTGAGTGGTGAGCAAATCCATCCCGGCGGCCGCATGCTGGCGATTATCGATACCTTCTGTTCGATCACAACGGAACGTTCAGACCGTAGTTATAAAAAGAGTCTGCTCAGCGCCATTTCAGAAATCAATGCCAATATCGAAGTGCAGTTTGATCCCAAGCTGGTGACCGCCTTCAATGATGTGGTGCGTGGTTTGATGATGAAACAAAATTAGTCTCAGGGCTGAGCTGCCCTGAGTTCGCAATAACGACACTGAAGGCTGCATCCAGGCCGTATTTCAGAACGCCCAGTTAGCCGCAACATAGGCGCTGTGGCTGCCAGGCAGCTGTCGGACTACCGCCTGTTGCGGGCCATTCAGCAGACGCAGACCGGCCTGCCAGCGCCAGCGGTCACCCTGCCATTCCACACTGAAGCTGCTGATTCTGCCGCCATCTTCCGGCATCCACAGCACGTCGATGGCCGTCTGCCAGGCTTCTTGCTGATGGCTCCAGCGTGCAAACAGATTGTGGCGGCGCAGATTGCTGGCTGCGTTGAATGCGGTATTCTGCCAGGCCAGATTCGCAGCCGCCGCTGTCTGCCATCCAGCTTGCCTTGCGATCACTTGCAAGCGCTGGTTATGCTGCAGCCACTGCTGCCAGTCAGACTGGCTGCGCGCACTGCCGTCATACCAGTATTCCAAAAAAAAACTATGCTGATCTTCAGTGGTCAGATTCGCCCCCAGCAACAACTGGCTGACTTGCTTTTGCATGCCCCATTGCCAGGGCGTGCTGCGTGCCAACCCGCTGCCACCCACATACTGAAGCTGGTTTGCCTGTTGCTGGTAACGCAGCGAGCCATGTAATTCCATCGCATCGTTGGCGACCCAGGAAAAGGCCGCTCCCAGACTGGCCTGAGTCTGCTGACCATAACGTGCAAAGCCATGCCAGTCCACATTGCCGCTGCGTTGATACCAGCGTGCCGCCAATGCCTGCTCCTGATCACACTCGCAGTTGTTCTGGTGTGCGGGATGCACCCAGACCAGACTCAGTGCCTGCTCAGCCGTAAAATAATCCAGACTGACCAGCGGCTTACCTATCGCGGTCTGGCTGATCAGACTGCGCCGGGTTTCCTGCTGAATCACATCATTCGGGCGAAAGCCATAACCCACATCCCAGGCGATGATTTTTTTACCCGCGCTCAATTGCCAGGCACCCAGATCCAGATTGCCATACAGCTCATTCAGCCATGCCGTGGCATGAGAGGCATTGCCATCATTTTTTTCTGCATGGGTAGTCACCGTGCTGTGCAGATTCCGGTATTGCGCCTTCAGTTCCAGCTCAGTTTGTAGGCTGCTTTGCACAGTGCTGATGAGGCCGGGTTGCAGTTGCTCTGCCTGCGCAGCCGGGCCGCCAGTATTGCGCCGGGTCGAACTGAGCAAAGTGCGCCAGTTGCCGCTATAGCTGAAATCGTTTTCTGCGGCCTGTGCCGGTGGCATCAGCCAGCCTGATAACAGCAATGCGGCTACCAGGCCGGGGCCAGAGCGGGAAGGTTTGAGTGCAGACATGAGGCTCACTCCAATACCGGATTTTTCGCCAGGAACATGGGATTCAGCCATGCTTCCGGTACGGTTTTCGAATGGCGGCTCAGATAGCGTATGCGTGTCTCTTTGTGGCTGCTGAGCTGATCGCTCAGGCGCATTTCCACTACCGCAGACGGAGCCTGCGTTTTATCCATCACAAAGCTCGCTTGTTTCGCCAGCTTCTCAGATTGCACGTATAAGTCAGCTTTGAGTGGTTCGTAATATTTTTTACCTACCCACAGTTCTATATGCTGATAGGCCAGACTTTTACGACTCGCATCCAGCCGCAAATGCAGGCAGGGCTGATTGCCGCATACTTCCTCGCCGCTCAGGGTGGCTTGATAATCATCGGCCCAGTTCATGGTCGCGATATCGCCGACCGAGGCATCACCGAGTAATTTCTGCATTGCTGTGATACGCATGGGGCGCTGACTGCCCGGCAGCAGCATCCAGAAATCATCGCACGACATCAACACCTTTTGTCCTTTTTCCGCCGGGCTTTGCATCAAGACCAGTGACTGGCGCTGGGCCTGGCTATACACGCGGTATTTGCGTTCTTTTTCCAGCGTTCCATCACGCAGATAGGTAGTGATTTCGGTTTCAACCTGCATATTGCCGCCACCGGTGCGCAGCTGATCGGTGGTTTTGATGATCTGGCTCACCTCAGTGGCCTGTGCGGCGCTCAGACTGAACAGGCAGCCCAGTGTCAGGAGGGTGATGCAGCCAGGGTAGCGTAAGTTTTTCATGATCTTTTCCAGTTCAGGTATGGGCCAGCGCATCAACCACAGGCTGGTTCAGGGTACGGCGCGCAATCAGTGCAGAGGACAGCATGGACAGTACAATCATGCCGCTGATAGTCAGCACATACATGTTCAGGTCCAGACTGATCAGCAAGGGATAACCGGTAGAGCGGCCGGGTGGTGGCGGCATTTGCACCGGGAACACGGTCAACAGCAAGGCTACAGCGACTGCGATGGCTGCGCCCAGTAAAGCACCACTGCCACCGAGGAACATGCCTTCATACGAAAAACTGCGTATCAGTTCGCCGGGCAGGGTACCCATGGCACGCAGACTACCGGTTTCGCGGGTTCTTTCTATGATGGCCATCGCCATCGCATTGGCCACCACAAACACCACGATCAGGCTGATGATGAAACCCAGCGCACCGAAAATCCGGTTATACAATTCCCGCACCGATTTATAGAAAAAAGCCTGATCTTCCCAGTTCTGTATGGTGAGCCCGTTCAGTTGTTGCCGCAGTCTTTGCTGCGCTTCCGGCGTCGCCTGCATGCTGTTCAGGAATACGCCCAGACTGCTGACCTTATCGGTATGCAGCAGACTTTGTGCGGTGTGGATGCCGGTGTAAATCAGACGTTTGTCGATGTCGGGTATGCCGGTAGTGACGATGCCACGCACATTCACATCCATGGCATTCAGCGCGCCCTCTGTGGTGCTGACCATCAGTGTGAGATTGCTGCCGGGTGTGGCTTTCAGACTGCGCGCCAGGGCTTCGCCGATAACAATGTCGGTACTATTCGGGTCTTGCAGTATGCTGCCAGCCACGACTTTGAGGAAAGGACCTTTGACGGCAAACTCTGCATCTGCATCTATGCCTACGCCCAGCATAATGGTGGACTTATCGCCATTGCTGATCAATCCGCTGAATTCTACGCGTGGCAGTACATAACGTACCGCAGGGTCGCTCAGGATTTGCTTATCCAGCTGTGCCACATTGCTGAGTCCATATTGCAGCGGTGTGTCTTCTTCTTTATCAAAGTGCTCTGCCGTACCGACGATCAGATGCCCGCTGCTGCGCGCGGCGGACTGCGCCAGACCTTCGTAAGTCGAATAAGCGAAACCACCTGCGAGCAGTAATGCAGCCGACCCCAGTGCGGCGACACTGACGGTGACTAAAGAGCGGCGCCGGTTGCGCAAGGCATTGTGAAAGGCAAAGCGCAGCCAGGTGCTTTCTAAACCGAATTGTTTCATTGCAGTCTCCCATCCAGTAAATGCACAATACGGTCAGCACGACGGGTTAAACGCTCATCATGACTGGCGATCACAAACGCCGCTCCTTCAGCCTGACCGCGTTCACGCATCAGGTCCAACACCTGATCTGCGGTGACTGAGTCCAGACTGGCTGTCGGTTCATCGGCGATCACTAAAGCCGGACGTTTGATCAGTGCACGCGCAATTGCTACCCGCTGGCGCTGGCCGCCGGACAAGGCATCCGGCCTGTGCTGCGCATGTTCTTCCAGCCCTACCGCCTTGAGTTGTGCCGCCACTCTGGCTTTGCGCTCTGCTTCCGGCACGCCATTTAAGAACAAGGGATAGTCGACGTTTTCTGCCACCGTCATGACCGGTACCAGATTGAAACTCTGGAAAATAAAGCCTATGGTTTGACGTCTTTGCAGTGTCAGTTCGCGTTCGGACAAACTGGCGATATCGCTGCCCTGTATCACAACCTGGCCCTGATCGGCATGATCAATCAGCCCGCACAGATTCAGTATCGTGCTTTTGCCGCTGCCGGAAGGGCCGGTCAGGGCCAGCAATTCTCCCGCCTGCACTTGCAAATCCACGCCACGCAATGCACGCACCAGATGCTGACCCAGCTGATAGGATTTATGCACACCGTGCAATTCAATGACGGTTTTCATGCGCTTAATCCTTGCAGAAATTGTTTGGCTTTTTCTGCTTGCGGTGCCTGATTGCGTATCACTTCTTCCGCCAGTTTTTTTGCATCGGCATTGCGTTTTTGTTGCTGCGCCAGACGCGCCGCCCGCATCCAGACTTCGCCCCGGAAGCCCAGCTCTGCAGTCGACAACTGCGGATGGGCCAGTATGTCGTCCAGTAGTTTCTGGCCACGTGGCTGACGGTTCATGAATTCCGGCACTGCCAGAAACGTCGAGGCGGCGACAAATTTGACTTCCAGCAGTTGTAAGACATTGCCGTGCATTTGCGCCGGTTCTTTATCAGCCAACACCAGCGCCTTATCGATCATGGCCAGACCTTCTTCGGCATACGACATTTTTTTCCAGGGAAAGATGGTGGTGGTTGCCAGCTTGCTGGTTGCTGCACCGGTATACGCCATCAGCAAAGGCTGACCCGGCTCGGCTTTGAGCAAATCCTGAAAGGCTTTGGCGGCGCGCTCTTCATTGCCAGCGCTGGCGCGGAAGGCTTGAAACGCCGTCTGGAACTCAGGCTCGGAATAGGCATGCGCTTGCGGCATAGACAAAGCGTAAGCACACACAGTGAATAACAGGGCGGTCATCGATTGGCGGTACATGGTGTTCTCCTTGGTTGATCGGTTTGGGACTGATCGCAGCTTAAAGAGGGCAGACCTGGCCGGCGACTGAAATGCGACATATGGCGGCATCTTGTCGTGAATGCCTTTCCAGCTGGCGCGAAATGCAGGGCACACATCTTGTGCAAAAACTTAGGAGGAGAGAAGAAATATGTCTGTTTGATCATGCCAAGCTGTCCCGACTTGGGTAGACTGCTGGCTTTTAAACAGCCCGTTGCTTTTCCCTTGCTTTACCTGTCTGTTAGGCGGGATAGCTATCAACATCAGAGGTGAATAGCAACTGACGGCAGGATTGCAAACAACAGGAGATAAAAATGGGTAAAACCCGCTTAGAAGCATTCAGCGATGGTGTGATCGCGATCTTGATTACGATTATGGTATTGGAAATGAAGGTGCCACATGGCGCGGATTTATCGGCACTAATGCCTGTACTGCCGGTTTTTCTGAGTTATGTGCTGAGCTTTATTTATGTCGGTATTTACTGGAATAATCACCATCACATGATGCATACCTGCAAAAAGGTCACTGGCGGCATATTGTGGGCTAATCTGCATTTGTTGTTCAGCTTATCGCTGATACCGTTTGCCACTGGCTGGATGGGCGAGAATCATTTCGCCATGATGCCGGTGGCTTTGTATGGTGTGGTCTTGCTGTGGTCAGCATTTGCTTACTTTATTCTGCAGATTCTGATCATCCGCAGTCAAGGCGAGCATTCCTTATTGAAGCAGGCCGTGGGCAGCGACTGGAAAGGAAAAATGTCGCCAGTGTTATATTTAATCGGGATCATTTTTGCCTTCTGGATGCCACAGATTTCTATGCTCACGTATGTCCTGGTTGCCTTGATCTGGCTGGTGCCTGACCGTCGAATAGAAAGAGCGATTTCCGGCACCCATGAAGGCTAAGCCTGACGCTGTTTATTCGGCTATGGCTGGCGCTGTATTGCAGATACTTGTACTGTGAGTCCCTCCATGTAGCGTCAGCCTTAATTGCTGGCAAATTTGCGCCAGTGGTGCATATTGCTGCCAGTCTTGCTGAGTGATATCGGTCCAGACCACAATTTCCTGTTGGGTATTCCTGCTACGGATGTGTTGGACAGTATGGCTCAGCCATTTGATGCTAGGCAGATCCAAGTCCCTTGCGATGCAAGGAAATACGATACGGTCTGGTTGCCATTGTTTCAGAAATGCTTCTTTACATTGATGCTGCTGCAGATGCAGCAGCAAATCCTGATACGGCCCGGCAAGCTGATTGAGCTCGGTGGCGAGACTCCCGGCAGCAATCTGATAGGCAGGCGCGTTCAATTTCCATAGACGGATGTACCATCCATCACCGTTGTCTGCATGCAGCTGTTCAGCGGACAAGACATTCCGGCCATGCAGCGCACGGAATTGCGCAAGCGTCTTTAACAATTGGCGTGAGAAGCAGAGATGGGTTGTTTGAGGTGGTGCAATGATCTGGGTATACATGGCTGATTCCGGTTACGCGAAGTGGATCTGTTTCAGCATCATTAATGCAGCGTCGAGTAAGCAGATGATGAGCAGGCTAAGGCTGAGGAAATGTAAGGCGTGCAGCAAGTTCAAGTGATGCTGACGTGGCGTGATGCTGGTTGTTTGCGCGCAGAACAACAGAAAACTCAGAAGGCAAGTTAGCAGACAATTTAGCAGGAAAAAAAAGGTGATCAGGGCTTGCAGGCCTGGCGCAAGGTGTTTGCTGTGTACGATGAACAGCAGGGCTGGCATCATCACCGCGTAATACAGCATATTCTGCCTGACACAGCGCAGCTGGACTGAGCGGCTTTGTTTGCATAGCAGAGTACTGCTAAGGATGAAGAGCAGCAGCAAAGCGGTCAGCGCCGCCAATGGCTGATCCGGTAGCGCAAGCGCGAGTGGTGACAGCAGTATGAAACAAGCTGCACAGCGGCGTTTTTCAACACTGGCAGACGCAGACCATGAGGAAAAAAGCGCGGATTCAACATCAGATTGATGTAGCAACATAGTGAACTCTCCTGCCCGGTATCACACTACACAGCTGGGAAAAACCAAGTTAGTCCCGCGCTTTGCCGGGCTGATACCAGTCAGCTGCGGCGCCGGAATTTGCATGACCTTTCCCAGTTCCCTGGCCAGGTATTGTTTGCCGCTCGCTGACATCGGTGTCATCGGCAGACGGAATTCTTCTTTAGCCATGCCTAGCAAAGATAAGGCGGCTTTCAGCGGTGCGGGATTAGGTTCGCAATGTAATAAGCGGATCAGCGGAAACAATTGGTGAAACAGGATTAATGAGCGTGCTGTTTCACCTTGTCTGATCATGGCATACAGAGCGCAAAACAGGTCAGGGCGGATATGTGCCGCTGCCGAAATGGCGCCATGGCCACCGATAGAAAGAAAATCACTCAACAGGTGATCATCGCCACACATTAAGCGCAATGGCGATGTACGCAAAATTCTGGCTGCCTGCTCAAGCCGGCCGGAACAGTCCTTCATACCGATAATTTGTGGACAATCACTCAGTGCACTCAAGGTACTGGTTTCAATGTGTACGCCGGTACGTGCAGGTATGTTATACAGCACTATCGGCTGTTCAGTGGCTTCGCATAATGCACGGAAATGCAGGGCAATTCCTTCCTGTGACGGACGCACATAAGCGGGAGCAGAAATCAGATAGGCGTCGGGAGGGGTACCGAATTTTTCCAGACGCGTCAGTTTTTCTGCGACACGCTGGGTGTAACTGCCACCTATGCCCATCATGACGGGAAAACCGACCGGAACGACATCCTGTACTGCGGCCAGTATCTGGGCTTTTTCCCCCTCCGACAACATAGACGCTTCACCGGTCGAGCCGCAGACCACTAAGCCACTCACGCCGGCAGAAAAATAATGGCCTGCCAGTTTTTGTAAGGCCGGAACATCGACTTCAGCACCGGAAATGGGCGTAATTAAGGGTATCCAGATACCTTGCATTTGTTTCATAGTCATTTTTCCTTTTGTCTGCCAGTGGTCTGTTACTTGTGTTTTTTCGTCAGGCCCTAATATCTCTCAACAAAAATCTGTGAAATTTTTCCGAATTCAGCACTGGGCAATTCACGCATTAAGAGCGGAAAAAACATCTTGAGATTAACTTCGCTACTGATCAGAAATCGGGTAGCGCAACCATGATCCGCAGTTTGGGTACGCAGATAATTCAGCTGCTGCCCGCATAGCTGTATCAATAGCGCGCGCAGCCTTTGCTGGTTGCACTGTGCAACAACAATTTGCGTCAGATAAAGTGCTCTCTTTTTGCTATTCCTGCGCTGCATATGCGCCGCCGATGCTGGCAGTTGCAGATCAGGCATAGTGCTGGCTGGTGCTTGCATACATGACTCCTGTGAACGGGTGATGCTGACAAGAGAACGATATGCAAATTCATATAAAAATTGGCTAAAAACCAGCAGGTGAGATATAAAGCTTTTGTTAAGGCTGGCTTCAACAAATCTGTGGGTTCAGGTGTAACTGGACAGTGCTGTTTCTGGTCGGTTCTGATTTGAGTACCTGATTCCAAACCGCATCCCAGCCTATCATCTACGCAATAAGGAAACCAATACAAATGCGCTATCTGATGCTGAGTAAGAAAAATATATTGCAACTGTTGACCCTGTTGTTGACGCTGACTTGCCTGCTGCCGGGTGCACGCGCACAGCGCAGCGAGCAGGCGATTTCGCTGGATACTGGCAGCGGGATATTGCAAGCTAGCCTGATACTTCCGGCACAGCCCAAGCCTGCGCCGGTCGTGCTCTTGATTTCCGGCTCAGGCCCGACCGACAGGGATGGCAATTCGCTGGGGCTGCCCGGTAAAAACAATAGCTTGCGGCTGGTGGCTGAGCAATTGGCAGATGCGGGTTTTGCCACCGTGCGTTACGACAAACGTGGTGTGGCCGCCAGTCTGGCGGCGGGTAGTACGGAATCTGCGTTACGGTTTGAAAACTATGTCGATGATGCAGCCGCCTGGCTCGCGTATTTGAAGGCAGATACCAGGTTTTCTAAGGTCGCTGTGATGGGGCATAGTGAGGGCGCTTCTATCGCCGTGCTGGCAGCGCAAAAGCAGGCTGTGCATGCGCTGGTGGCGATCGCAGGCGTTGCGCAAAATCCAGCTGATGTTATTCGTTTGCAGTTACAGGCCAGTGGCATGCCTGCTGACTTGCTGGCGCAGGCGAACGAGGCACTCAGCAGTCTGAAGGAAGGCAAGACCGTGTCCGATACACCGGCGGCCTTGGCAGCATTATTCCGACCCAGTGTGCAGCCGTTTTTGATTTCCTGGTTCCGCTATACCCCGGCACAGGAAATGGCACGTTTGCAGTTGCCAGTGCTGATTGTGCAGGGCGATCATGATATCCAGGTCGGCACCGAACAGGCGCAGGCACTGAAAGCCGCTTTACCTGCTGCGCGACTGGAAATCATCGGCGGCATGAATCATGTGCTCAAGCTGGCGCCGGCTGAGCGCGCCGCTAATATCGCCACTTATATGAATCCGGAATTGCCACTCGCACCGCGCCTGCTGCCGGTGCTAAAAGATTTTCTGAATCCGCTCATGGCGCCTCATTGAGCTGGAGCCAGCTATTGCACTGCAATGTAAGTTTCCTGAAATTTGCAACATTCCTGATTGCTAAAGCGCGCTGATCACCTTAGTATTGTTGCTACAAAAATGTGCATTTCCATACGGAAAAACAGGAGGCAGCATGAGCGACCAGGCACAGGGCAGAGGCGGCGACAGCGCGCCGCCGGATATTCGTACTATCATCGATAAAGAGTCTCCGTTTCCACCGGTGCGCCGGGTCGGGATGTTCAGGGCGCTACGCTGGTTACAAGCTGGCTGGCAGGATTTTCGTGCCTCGGGGGCGACCAGTATTTTCTACGGCATTTGCTTCGCACTTATGGGCATGGTGCTGAAGCTGGTGCTGCACAATGCACCCGAATATGTATCGGCACTCAGCTGTGGATTTTTACTGATCGGTCCCTTGCTGGCGCTGGGTTTATACGACATCAGCCGCCGTATGGAAAATCAGCGTTCAGGCTTGCTCGGCAGTGTGTTTTCTATGCGCGGCCGCTGGAGCAATATCGGCGTACTGGCGCTGGTATTGGCCGTCATCATGATGGTCTGGGCGCGCGCCTCGCTGGTGATTTTTGCACTGTTCTATAACAAGGGCATGCCCAGCATGCAAAGCTTTCTGAGCCAGTTATTCTCGCTCGACCACCTGGAGTTTGTACTGGTCTATGCCTGCATAGGCGCGGTATTCGCCAGCATCGTATTTGCGATTTCCTGGGTCTCGATACCGCTGATGCTGGACCGCGATACCGATGCGATTACCGCCATGATTATCAGCTGCGTCTCGCTGTTCATCAATGTACCGGCCTGCCTGTTCTGGGGGCTCTGCATCGTGGCGGCCGTGGTGATAGGCATGATGAGCTGGAATCTGGGACTGATCATCCTGATACCGGTCATCGGCCATGCCACCTGGCACGCCTACAAGGATGTGGTTGGTTACCCCGGTGAGCGCAGCTAGGGCCTGTTAACATTTAAATTACGTGTGCGAAAGGGGTAAAACAGCTGCAGGGCTAGGCGCAGCCCGCGCAACAGTGTAATCACTGTCAGCGGGATGCAACAACGCCATGCGGCTGTTTTACCCCTTTCCCTCCGGGTTCAAGCCAAAACGCGTGCTGGACTGCGTTGCGTGTCTTGTCAGGGGCACCAGCCCTGACGGCGACACACGCCTTGCCAGCCCACGTTTTGGCTTGAACGCATCTCGCAATTTAAATGTTAACAGGCCCTAGTTACACGCACTCCGGATTCGTGCCGGCAGCCTCAGTAAGGGCTGCCGTCTTTGTGGCTGAAGCGCCACTGGCCATCAATCATGCTCGCCTGTAAATCATCATCGGGATAGCTGACCTGATCGCCTGCACTGCGGTCACCGACTTCCAGATACACCACATCCTGCTCACTCAGATTAATCAGCTGATGCGCATTACCGCTGCCAGCCTGGAAGCCCGCGCACATCCCCGGTGCCAGCTGGGTCAGGCCTTCATCTGTTTTCAGGCTGGGATGACCGCTGATGATGTAGATGAATTCATCCTGCAGCGAGTGAGCGTGACGTAAGGCCGATATCGCACCCGGTGCCAGCCGCGTCAGATTCACGCCAAACTGATTCAAGCCAAACAGCGTCCCTAAAGGCTGCTTGCTGCGGCCTTCCATTAACAAAGAAAACTGTTCCGGGTACAGCGATTTGACGGTACGCAAAGGCGCACTGTCGGCGACAATGGCCAGGGGTAAGCCGGATGGCTGGTTTGCTGGTGTAGACATACGAGACTCCTGAGATACTTGATTTGTTTTCTGGACAATGCGACAGTTTAGGGGCTCTTTGTTTCCCGATTACAGTGATGACACTGCTGTGCGGGATACGCCCGACCTTGTAAGCGTTTTATCCTGTCGCCTCAAGAGGGTAAAACATTCTCTTTGAGGCGATTTCATTAAAAGGAAACAGGATGATCAAAATCTTAGCACTCCTTAGCGCCCTTGTTTCAGCGACGGTGTTTGCGGCACAAGCTGAAGCGCCCGCCTTCAATCCCAGTCAGCTGAAAAGGACGGCCAGTGCAAAGCCAAATGAAGTGCTGGTACTGGGGACGCCGCATTTTTCGACATTACCGGCCAGTTTTCAAGCCCGCTCTCTGCAGACGCTGATCAGCCGTCTGCAAGCCTGGCAGCCCAGTATCATCACCATTGAAGCGCTGTCCGGCAGCCAGTGTGACTATATGCGTCGCTATAGCGCACGATATGCCGACGCAGTGAAGTCCTATTGCTGGGACACCACAGCGGCGCACAAGGCAACCGGACTCGATGTGCCTGAAGCGACAGCTGAAATGACGCGATTGCTTGCTGCCTGGCCGACGGCTCCCAGTGCGGATCAGCGACGTTCGCTGGCTGCCGTATTTCTGGCTGCCGGTGAGCCAGTCTCTGCGCTGGTGCAATGGTTAAAGCTGCCTGCGGCCGAGCGGCGTGCGGGTAACGGACTGGACCAGATACTTACTGAAAAACTTCAGGGCTTAGCTGAAAAGCGCAGTGAAAATACTTTGCTTGCCGCGCCGCTGGCGGTGCGCCTGGGGCTGGAGCGCGTCTATGCGATTGATGATCATACGGCGGATTCTGTTTCTGCAGATGAGGCAGACAATAAGGCTGCTGGCGACATCATGCAACGGCTATGGGACAATCCTGCAACAGCCTGTCGACTAAAGCAGGACCAGGCACTGGAGTCCCGTTTAGATAGCGAGGAAGGCGTGCTGAATATGTACCGCGTATTGAACCGGCCCGACCAGGCCATGCTGGTGTACCGCAGTGACTTTGGCGCTGTATTGAAAGATCAGTCAGCCAGGCAATATGGCCGTACCTATGTCGCTTACTGGGAAACACGTAATCTGCGCATGGTATCGAATATCCGTGAGATTCTGGATCCATTGCCAGGACAGCGGGTGCTGAGCATAGTCGGTGCTTCTCATAAAGGATATGTTGAGGCTTACCTGCATATGATGCATGATGTGAAGATTAAAAGTGCGGCGGCTGTGTTGCGCTGACGTGCATACAGAATATTTAAGAAGATACGCATAGCCTAATAAGGCTACTGTGTTCAGCTCTCTCAAAATAATAAATCGTGCCTGTTGACTGGGCATACCTACTTTTTTTAGTTTATTGAGTGGCACTGATAAGTGCATCATTTGCATATGCTGATGTAACTGGCAATGTTATGTCGATAGGTGGTACTTTGGTGCATGCTGATAAAGTCGTTGAATTGATGAATGCGCATGGTGGATTAGACGCTAAATCAGTCCATACAATGACGGTTTTACAGCGCATCCTTTATTTGATCGTGAGGAAAGTTTTTCTTGGAAATATTATTGTTTAGAATTCTTTAACCAGCTTTGATAGATATCATTTGCTTCCTGCATCGCCCTTTCTGCATCAACTTTACTCAGTTTATTTTGCAGCTGAAACAGATAGTCCTGACTATAAATGCTAAATATTCCCATGTGATCGTCAATTTTCCGGATAGCAGCTGCGTATTTCAATGCCTGGTATGCGTTATTTTCAGTAATTCCGCTATTATCGGAAAACTCTTTTTGCAAAGTAATCAGGCTTCCGTAAACTCCGTTATCTGCATTGCTGCTTAATTGCGAAATGGCTTGCTTTTTCCACTCTACAACCAGAGGATCATCAGACCGATGACGTAGTGCAGATCGGTCGCCGAATGGGCCTAATTCCGCAAAACGTACGTCTGCACCTGATACGCCATTTTTTGCTGCAAAGGCTAAATGATCAAGACGCGAAGTACGCATGCGTTCAGTCATGTTTTTACATACTTCGGCTTCATCATCCATTTCTTCCTCTGTCATCGACCGCGTATTCGGAAATGAAAAAAATGGAATCGTTCCAAGTTTTTCGAAATCGATACAATTCTGTACGAGAATAAATGCTGAATATGCATCTGCTGGTTTGCCTGTCGCTATGAGTTTGTCGACCTGCTCAGAAATTGGACTTATTTTTTTTGCGCTGCTGGGAAAACTTTTCTCAACCGGGTAAGGGGCCGCTTGGGAAGAAATGAGGTGCGCTGTTTTCGTATATGCTGGCGTAGAGCTTGTATCGTTTTCAGTGTCTGTACGATGAACGAATTGAATAATGAGGGTGAGTATAAAAATTAAAAAAAGCCCGAAAAAAAATTTTGACTTCATTTTTGGTTTTTATCTCTTGCTGACTCAGGCGAAACAATGGACAAGTACGCGCGAATAGCGAGCGCTGCGTTGTTCGATATAGTGTATCTGCAAACCAGCGCAGCATCTAGTCCTGGATACATGGTGCGGAATTTTTTGAATTTGCGTCATTTTCCTTGAGAGTGATTTGAAACAGAAAAAAAGCCCGGTCATCGCAATGACCGGGCTTGTTGCTGATGCAGACTTAGCTTCTGGCAGCAGGTTTATTTCAGTGGTGGTATCGCTTGCGGCTGCAAAGCTTTAACCGGTTGCTCTTTGAGTTTGTCGCTCAGCATGCGGATGGCTGTTTCCAGTTGCTGGTCTTGGCCTATGAAGGTGGCATGTGGCAGGTTTTCTACTTCCACATCCGGTGCCACGCCTGTGCCTTCCACCAGCCACTGGCCATCCATGCTGAACTGCGCGGTTTCAGCGGCACGTATCATGCCGCCGTCCAGCAATGCATTATTGTCGGACAGCCAGACACCGGCACCGGCGGTGCGTTTACCTACCAGCGGGCCGAGTTTGAGTACCTTGATACCGGCTGCAAATGTCTCACCATCCGAGTAAGTCAGTTCATCCACCAGCACCACCAGATGACCACGGAAAGTCTGTTGCATATTGGTGTAAGGCGAAGTACCGGCACGTGACCAGAAGGCCCAGGTTTTACGCAAGAGTTTTTCTATGATCCAGCTGTCGATATTGCCACCACGGTTACGGCGCACATCGATGATCAGGCCATCGCGTTCGACATTGGCATAAAATTCACGCGCAAATGCATCGATGTCCTGGGCTCCCATTGCACGCAAATGCAGATAACCTATCTTGCCATTCGATGCTTGCTGTACCCGTGCTGCGCGACTTTGTTCCCAGTCGCTGTAACGCAGATTGGCATGCTTCATCATGCTGACCGGATGCACGATCACCTGATGCGGTGTCTGGTTTCCACGCTGGACTTGCAATAACACTTGCTTGTCGGCCTGATTCAGCAGCAGGTCAGAAATATCGCGTGCTTCTTTCGTGCTCTGACCATTCACTGCCAGGATTACATCGCCTTCTTTGATATTCACGTCGGGGCGATCTAAGGGCGAACGCTCATTCGGCAAATCCGGTTCGCTGCGGTAGATGTGCTCTACTTTATAGCCTTGCGCATTGCGGCTCAGCACGGCGCCGAGTGAGGCCGGCGTGCCTTCGCTGGCTGCGCGGCGCAAATCACCGGGGCGGAATTGCGAGTGCAGGGTGCCGACTTCGCTGACCATTTGCGCCAGCACGTCATTGAGTTCGGCACGGTCAGTTATGCGTTCTGCCAGCGGCGCATATTTGTCGCGCACCTTGAGCCAGTTGACGCCGCGCATCTGCGTGTCGAACAGGTAGTCGCGATGCATACGCCAGGCGTCGCCCAGCATTTGCTTCCATTCCAGCTTAGGATCGGACGGGAAACTCCAGTCCTGCACACTGACCTTGGCTTTGCTGATGTCATTCGGGAGTTTTGCACCGGCATCGACGATCAGGAATTCACCTGCGCTATTGCGCAACATAATATGCTTTTTATCCGCCGACAAATCGTACTGACGTATGCCGCTGATAAAGACTTCTGCCGTCGCACCCTGTTTGCTGAAGGCGATGGTTTTCAGGCTGGCGCGATCATCATTTTCACGCTCGAGTACATATAAGCGCTTGTCATCAACCGCCAGCTGACGGTAGTTACCCGCACTGACAGGAACCTGATACAGCCGGTCTGCCAGGCCTGCGTATTCAATCGCAGGAATTGCGGCACGAGCTGCAGGTTTGGCTGCGGCTTTGTCGGCGTTTTTGTCGTTGCCAGCTGCATTCGCGTTGTCTGCCGCTTTCGGTTCAGCTTTTTCTTCTGCTTTCGGGGCGGACTTGTTCAGCTCGTCATCTGCTTTGAACGCAAAACGATTTTTCGCCTGCAGTGCCAGTGCATAAATGCCTGTGCGTTTGTCAAAGGCCGGGCCCATATTGCGGTCACCCCAGGGGGAACGGTTCGCCACCTGGAAGTTACGCTCAGACAGGAAATACAGCCATTGTCCATCTGGCGAAAATACCGGCGATTGCGATTCAAAGCGGTCGCTGGTGACAAAATGCAGCTGACGGGTATCGAGCGCATACAAGGCAATCTGATTGCGTTTGATGCTGGTTGCAGAACGCACGATAGCCAGGGTTTTTGAGTCCGGTGACCAGACGATCTCTGCGTGATTACCGGCACCGGCTTTGCCTGCATCATCGATCAGCTGATTCTGTCTGGTGTTCAGATCGAGCAACCATAAGCGCCCGCGCTTATCGGTGTGCGCCAGATGCTTGCCATCCGGTGCAGGGAAAATTTGCAAGCGGTGGAAGTCACTGTCTTTCGTCAGTTGCTCGGCTTTACCGATGCCATTGGCCGGGAATTTCCAGATTTCGTTTTCACCGGTGGTATCAACGATCGCAAATACAGACTGATCATCATGCGAGAACACGGCGGCGCGCGCACGTGCCTGTTCCGGTATCGCCAGATCGATACGGCGCTGATTGCCGAGTCCGGCAATAGTGACTTTGCCACGCGCAGTGAACATCAGTTTTTCTGACTTGCCAGCTAATTCGGTATCGGTCAGATAATCCAGCGGTGTACGGATCAGGCGCTTTCTTTGCTGATCAAAATCCGACACCAGATCAATGTTGACTGTGCGGTCGGCTTTACTGTTGAGGTCGAATACATGCAGATCTGCGCCCAGCTGATATACGATCTTGCTATCGCCCAGGCTGGCACTGCGCACATCCCAGTCCTGATGGCTGGTGAGTGCTTTGGCATCGCTGCCATCCGGATTGGCGCTCCACAAATTGAATGCGCCGTTACGGTCGCTGACAAAATACAGGCGGCCCTGCCACCACATCGGACGGCGGTTATTACTGTTTTCATTACCGGCCAGGCGGACAGCCTCTTCTTTGCTTTGCAGATCAAAACGCCACAACTGGGCAATTGCGCCACCGCGGTAATGCTTGGCATTGTCATTGGTCATTTGCAGACCAAAGCGGGTGAAATACAGATAACGGCCGCTGTCATCCAGCACCGCTTCATTGGCATCGGCGACCGGGAAAATCCGGCGTTCCAGTGTTTTCGGATTGATCGCAGCAATCACGCGATGCGCGTTAGGACCGGTACTGTTGAGCGTACTGATCAAGACTTCACCCTGCGCGGTCCAGCCCAGTACATGCACCACATCGTTATCAAAGCTGATGCGCTTAGGCAGGCCACCCTGCAAAGGCATGACATACGCCTCAGTCGCGCCTTCATAGGAAGCGGCAAATGCCAGCCACAGGCCATCTTTGGATACCGCTGGCTGGATTTCCGCTGCCGGATGGGTGGTCAGACGCTGCGCCTGACCGCCTTGTACGCCAACCTTCCATAAATCGCCTTCTGCGGTGAACACCACAGTATCTGCATGGACGGTGGGGAAGCGGTAATAGCCGGGCGCAGCGACAGCATTGCTGACCAGACCGCTGAGGGCCAGAGTAAGTGCGATGTTGGACAATTTCATAGTGATTGTGAGGGTTTGATGGACGGGAAAAAACACCGAAAAGTTGCAATAAGATCAGGGATCTTCTCGCTAATCTGGTAATAGATGTTACCGAATTGTAAGAAAAGTTGAAATCAGGAAATTGGATGTTTATAACGTCCTCCGAATGCTAAGTATTTCCATGTGGAAACTAATTGCAAACAGGAGAGTGCGATGAGACCATCTGATTTGATGAAAGTTCTGGTAATTTTGGGGATGTCCACGGATATTTCTGTTTCTTACGCACAGAATGTGACATTTACGATTGACACCCAGGCCGAACGTAAAGCGATCAGCCCCTTGATTTACGGCTTCAATGCCTATGCCGACGGCAGCGGCCGCGCTGGCTGGGATGCGCATGGTGGACGCGCGAATCTGGAAAGCCTGAACCTGACCTCGCGTCGTATGGGCGGCAATAATATGACCAGCTACAACTGGGAAAACGGCGTCAGCAATTCCGGCGCAGACTGGTGTCACTCGTCGAATGCTGGCGTCAGCTATTCCAGCGGTGCCGGTAATCCGAGCCAGACTGCTGGTCTGGCCTACTATGCGCCGGGTGCGGCGATCAAGGCATTTCACGACCAGTCGCTGGCCTTGAATACCTTCTCTTTGCTGCAATTGCCCGCGGCAGGCAAATTACCTAAAGACATAGTCAATATGAACCCGCCAGGCAATTGCAATGGCTGGCCGCTGTGGCAGGATGCGCCCGGTGCATCGAATGCCGATGTTAATCGCTGGCTGACCATCGTCAATGATAAACCAGCCAGTGCCGGTGCCCTGAGCCTGGCACCTAACCTAAACGACAATGTGGTGTACATCGATGAAGAGCTGAACTTCATCATCAAAAAATACGGTAAGAGTTCGGCTGCGAAAGGCCTGAAAGGCTATGAGCTGGATAACGAGCCTGACCTCTGGCATTTGTGGCCTTCGCAATTTGGTAACGGTACCCACGAGCGCCTGTATCCGCAACTGAGCACCGTCGCTGACGTCGTGCAAAAAAATCTGGACCTCGCAACTACCATCAAACGGGTTGATCCGAGTGCTAAAACCTTTGGCCCTGCAGTCAGTGGCTACCTGGGTTTATTCAGCCTGTGGTCGGTGTGGGATGGCGCGCAGGCAAGGCAGCCAGCCGATTGGGGGCAATACAATGTGGAACCGTATATCTCGAAAAATACCGGTGACCGCTACCGCTACAACGGCATGACTTTTGCCAATGTCTATCTGGATAAAATGCGTCAGGCCTCGACCGCTGCCGGTAAGCGTTTGCTGGATGCCTTCTCCTTCCACTACTATCCGCAAGCCTCGTATGATCAGGCGACCCGGGTGCAGGCTTCACGCAGTCTGTGGGATGCGCAGTATGTGGAACCGACCTGGATCACGCAGCCTGGTTACGGTTTTACCGACGGCCGTGGTATCGCCTTACTGCCTAAGTTACAGAAATCCGTGGCTGACTTTTATCCGGGCACCAAACTGGCCGTGACGGAGTATGACTTCGGCGGACGTGATGATGTCACCGGTGCTGTGGCGCAGGCGGATGCACTGGGGGCATTCGGTAAGCAAGGCGTGTATCTGGCGAATTATTTTGGCGATGTAGAAGGCTATATCGGCGCGGCGTTTAAATTATTCCGCAACTACGACGGGAATAAGTCCGTGTTCCCTGAAGTCTCGGTCAAAGCTGTGTCCACCAATAATGGCAATGGCACTGTCTATGCTGCCGTCAGCGCCACAGACCCGAACACCCTGCACATCATCGCGATCAACCGCCTGGCAACGCCGATCACCGCCAGCGTGCAAATTAAAAATCCTGTGCTGTTTAATTATGTACAGGCCTGGGGCGTGGATGCCAGCGGCCCGCAAGTCACAGCACGCAATGTACAGGCCACGATTACACAAAACAATTTCAGCACCAGCCTGCCCGGCTATTCAGTGATGCACTACGTGCTGAAGCCCTGATTCCTGCCCCGGCAATTCAGCGCGGACTTTCCACGGCCCGCAGCAAGCAACCGCTCACCGGCAACGGCGAGCGGTTTTTTTGTCACCGGCTTTCTGCCTGCGGCAGCAGAGCCACACAAAAGGCCAGGGAAGCAGCCAAACCGCGCAAAATTGTCATCAATGCGGAGTTCAGCATAGCGATTTGTCAGCAGTCGTTATAAAGTCTTGGTTTGACGAATGTGTAAATAAAGATAACTGCACAGCACTATGGGATGCATCTGTTGCGCCGTGTGCACCAGGTGATTCCACCTTACGGTGCTACACAAAACCAGATTCCTGTGCCTTCAATTGATGACATAACTTCCTTGCTTGACTACGCTGATCACTTTATAGACGGAGAGATGGAAATGGTATTTACAGCAGAAGTCCCTTAAGTACAATTGGCACTAGGAAATAGTGTGCATTCATCTACAGCTAAAGTGCGGGATCCCAATCTGATGGAGACTTGTCGGGATGTGGGCAATCAGGAGCGTCATGTGGGCTCTGCGGTAAATAACTTTGTTGTTGGAGGGGCGGCACTTACAGCGCTCGGATATAAGTGGAGTGAGAAATTAGGTGGTTATGATGTTCTTCAGAGTTTGAGGGACAATTCAAAATTATATATAGTTAACCTACCAAAACATGGTGTGGTTTACCAAACGGATAGTGATAAAACACATTTTCTGGTTTCATACAAAGCCGACGCCGAATATGTGGGTCAAGACAGTTTTACAATTGGCTTCGATACCTTCGCGAGATCTGGAAAACCGGTAACAATCAAAGTGAAATTTAACTTGGCAGTCATGGAGAGGATCGGTGAAAATCCACAAAAATGCGAAAGCATGACGTTTAGTTCATTATCAACTTCGAACCCTTATTTTTCACGGTTCTTGCCAGTTCAATTCAAACATCTTATTGACAATTCTGTCAGCGAAAACACAGGCACAGCTACCACCGCTCAAATCATGCTGGACACCAACGCAGCAAGGCCACGGCTGGTTCAGCGACAAAGCTTTAAGGTGGAATGAATTAGTCGGGTACAAAGGGAATCATCTTTTGTGCCGTATAGGCCAAGGGATTCCGCCTTACCGTGTCGCCATCAAAACATCGCAACATATTGAATCCGCGACCTCGGTTTCAAATAACTCTCAAGCAAGCAATTCAGAACTTGTAACCAGTTTAAAAGAGGATGACATGCTCAAAACATTATCCGCAGCAGCACTGGCTTTCATGTTTTCTGGTTCGGCTGAAGCTGCGAAGCAGCGCCCTTACATCGAGCCGGCAAAGGTAAATGCGCGAACTATAGGCAGTTGCGAATTGTATGACCCCGAGATGAGAGACTGGCATCCAAATACGCTGAATCCGCTGAGCGCTATTGACGATTATGTAGCGTCTTATCAGAAGGCTTTTTTAAAGGAGTTGAAACCTGACGACTATTCTTTGAAATACGTCGAACAGCCAAAGAATGGCATCATTAGATCAGAAGAACCACTGACTCAAGATAGCTGGCCGCTGGATTACTATGTGCCACTGAACGGTTTCAAAGGGAATGATCGTTATGTCGCTGAGCTTACGGTTAAGGGTGTTAAATTCAAGGTCGTAGGCTATATCCGGCCATCAGCGGATATCATGTCAGGTTACAGTGTCGTTTGTCATCGCTTAGGCTTGCCGAGCACGGCCTGGAAAATTGCCGATGCGGCGGATAAGACCAAAAGACGGAATGAATTGTAGGGCGTCATGGATTTCGTCTAAGCCCCTTACCGTGTTACCGCCTTGGTACCGCCAACTTCAATCAAGCTACGCAAACAGAAACCAGAGCACAAAAATCACCCAAAAACATCATAAATGCGGCATTCGGCATAGTCATCTGGAAATTGTCTGCAGAAAGTAAGGCTCTCTGAAAATAGGAAGTGACGATATTTGCATAGACTTGATGCTGGCGCAGGCGATGGATACGGGCAATCGGGCAGGGTATTGCGGTGTTCGTCAGGTCTGAAAAGCAAACTAGCCATGCGTGTGCATGGCTAGTTTGTTTGGCGCATAGGGCAGGCGTCGTTACGGTGACGCTGCCTGTTCTGAAACTATCCGTGTGATCAGCCTTTGATGTCGCGCAGGATGGCTTTGAGGCTGCTCAGCATCAGGTCCAGTTCTTCGCGGGTTACGTTCAGGGCTGGCATGAAGCGCAGCAGGTCAGGGCGTGGGGAGTTCAGCAGCAGGCCGACCGGTTCCAGATTGCGGGCTTTTTCCACGATTTCTGCGCCGATGTTGTCACCCAGTTTCAGCGCGCGCAGCAAGCCTTCGCCGCGTTCGCCTTGCAGGCCAAATTCTTCCGACAGTTTGATCAGTTCCGCGCTCAGGTAAGCGGCTTTTTGTTTGACTTCATCCAGGAAACCCGGTTTGGTCAGTTCTTTGAGCACGGCGATACCAACCGCTGTCATCAGTGGCGCGCCATTGTAGGTGCCGCCCTGATCACCTGGTACGAAGCAGGCGACTGCTTCGCGGCACAGCAGTGCGCCGAGTGGAACGCCGCCGCCTATGCCTTTCGCCAGGGTCATGATGTCTGGTTCGATACCGGACAACTGATAGCCAAACAATTCGCCGGTGCGGCCCATGCCAGTCTGTACTTCATCCACGATCAGCAGGATGCCGTGCTTCTGGGTTAAGGCGCGCAGTTGCTGCATGAATTCGCGGCTGGCCGGTATCACACCGCCTTCGCCTTGTACTGGTTCCAGCATGACGGCGACGGTTTTATCGCTGATCAGTTTTTCGACTGAAGCGATGTCATTCAGATCGGCTTTCGGGAAGCCAGACACTTGCGGTGCGAACAAAGTATCCCAGCCCGGTTTGCCGGAAGCTGACATGGTTGCCAGGGTGCGGCCGTGGAAACCATGATCAAAAGTGATGATTTCAAATGCGCCGTTTTTATTCAGCTGACCCCATTTACGCGCCAGTTTGATTGCGCCTTCATTGGCTTCGGCACCGCTGTTGGTGAAGAATACGCGGTCGAAGCAGGATTGCTGGGTCAGCATGGTCGCCAGTTCTACCATAGGCGCATTGTAGAAAGCTGGTGAAGGATTCAGCAGTTTTTTAGACTGGCTGACCAGGGCTTCGTGTATCACAGCCGGGCTGTGGCCCAGACAGTTCACCGCCCAACCTTGCAAATAGTCCAGATAGCGTTTGCCGGTATGATCGGTCAGCCACATGCCGCTGCCTTCAGTAAAAACGATTTCCGGGCGCGGCGTGATGTACATCAGAGAATTTACGTTGTACTGACTGAATTCCATTCTGGACTCCTGTGATCAAGCAAGGGTGGATAAAAAATTAAATATGAACAGAAAAACAAAAAGCCACAGGGGCGGCCTGTGGCTTTGGTCTGGTGCTGCACGCTCATTTGACGCGCAGGTACACTAACACATCCGCCCAGGCTCGCAGAGCGAGCGGCGACGTCGCACGATATTTGGTGAGGACATGTCAGCAGAAATTTTCATAAAACGGATAGTAGGACTTTTTGCGCACTGCGTCAAAATAAATTTCCACCCGTTTCAGAATTTTTTCTGCTTACCTGTTTCCTGCACTCAGCCGGCCAGATCGGCTTCGGAGGTAAACGAGTCGGCATAGAACTCATCGGCGGGCAACTGGCATTGCGCACTGAAATCACGTTTTGCAGATTCCACTACCACTGGCGCACCGCAGGCATAGACCTGATAGCCCGACATATCCGCCACATCGGCGATCACCGCCTGATGTACAAAGCCGCTGCGGCCGCTCCAGTTGTCTTCTGCCTGCGCATCTGAAATTACAGGGATGTAGCGGAAATGCGGCAGCCTGGCAGCCCATTCCTGGCACAGCGCATCCATGTATAAATCAGCCGGACGGCGGCCGCCCCAGTACAGGCTGACCGGGCGGGTCGAACCGGTGTGGATCAGTTGTTCCATCAAGGCTTTGATCGGTGCGAAGCCAGTGCCGGAAGCCAGCAGGATAATTGGCTTGTCACTGTCTTCTCGCAGGAAGAAGCTGCCTTGCGGGCCTTCAAAGCGCAGGATGTCGCGCTCTTTCATGCTGCTGAATACCTGGTCGGTGAACACACCACCCGGCATGTGACGGATATGCAGCGTGATCTGTTCTGCATCATGCGGCGCATTGGCCATACTATAGCTGCGGCGTTTGCCGTCACGCAGCAGGAATTCAATATATTGACCAGCGCGATAATTGAGTTTTTCATTGGCAGGCAATTGCAGCGCAACCAGCATCACATCGTGCGACAGTTTTTCCAGACGGGCGACGCGGGTCGGCAGTTTCTTGACCGGATAGTCGCCATCGCTCACAATTTCACGCGCTTCTATGGTCAGATCGCTTTGCGGTTTGGCGCAGCAGAACAGCGCCATGCCAGCCGCTTCTTCGGTATCAGGCAGCGCGCGTTGCTGGTGGTTGCCATGAACAACGCTGCCGCTGCTGACCTTACCTTTACAGGAGCCACAGGCACCATTTTTACAACCATAAGGCAGGATGAGGCCAGCACGCAGTGCTGCATTGAGTACGGTTTCATCTGCTTCGCAGCTAAATTGACGACCACTCGGGGTCACGGTTACTTGAAAAGTCATACAATCCTGTGCATGAAAAAACAGTTTAAAAAAATCGGCAAGCCACGCTTGCTCATTATCGGGTGTGGCGATGTCGGCATGCGGCTGTTACCGCTGCTGCGCGAACGTTTCCGTGTATTTGCCCTGACCAGCCAGCCAGCGCGGGCAGCTGAATTGCGTGCTGCCGGTGCTATTCCTGTGATTGGTAATCTGGATCAGCCCGCCAGTTTGCACCGTCTTAAAGGGCTGGCACAGTGGCTGGTGCACCTGGCGCCACCCAAAGCGGAGGGCGAAATGGATAGCCGCACCCGGAATCTGGCCGCCATTTTACCTGACAAGTGCCGCCTTGTTTATGTCAGCACCACCGGCGTATATGGGGATTGTGGCGGCGCTGAGTTTGATGAATGCCGTCCGGTGGCGCCGCAGAATGCGCGTGCGATACGCCGGGTTGCGGCTGAAAACCTGCTCAGGGATTGGGCGCGTGCTTCACAGTCCCGGCTCTCCATTCTGCGTGTGCCTGGCATATATGCGGCAGACCGGCTGCCGCTGGAACGTTTGCGCAAGGGCTCGCCAGCTCTGACTGAGACGGAAGATGTGTACACCAATCATATTCATGCCGATGATCTGGCCAGTTTGATACGCCTGGCATTGTTCCGTGCCAAACCCTCCCGTGTCTACCATGCGGTGGATGACAGCGATCTGAAAATGGCGGACTACTTTGATTTAGTGGCTGATCAGTTCAGCTTACCAAAAGCACCACGATTGACGCGTGCTGAACTGATGCAGCAGGTCTCGCCGGTGCAACTGAGTTTTATGTCGGAATCGCGGCGACTTAAGAATCTGCGTATCCGGTGCGAACTGGGGATGCACCTGCGCTATCCGGATGTGCAGGCCGGTGTGGCAGCGGCACGGGCTGAGCTGGCATGAAGCTGCTTTACTCGTTCTGCAGCATTCATATTTTTGGATTGCGCTGATCAGGCGGTGGTATCAGCGGCAGTAATAGGTAAAACAAGGAGCCATGACCTTCTTCGCTCTTAAAGCCAATTTTTCCGCCCATTTTTTCTATCATGGTTTTACTCAGACTCAGACCCAGACCGGTGCCTGCATATTTGCGGGCTGAGTTGGCCTCTGCCTGGGTGAATTTCTGGAAAATACTGGATTTGAAATCGTCAGAAATACCGATGCCATAGTCTTGCACTTCCACCTTAATCCAGTCGCCACGGACTGACAGACGCACATCGACCTGGGCTTTTTTGCCGGAAAATTTAATCGCATTCGACAGCAAGTTGGACAGCACCTGTACAAAGCGCTGGGCATCCACATGCACCCATAAGTCCGGTATTTGTTGTTTTGCCAGTTCCAGGTTGACATGGAAATTCTCGGCATAGCCTTGGTTGGCTTCGATAGACTGATTGACCAGATGCTGCAATACGTGGTCTTCGGGATGAAACTGCATGCCACCATATTCCAGTTTTTCAAAATCCAGAATATCGTTGATCAGCGAGGTCAGCCTGACCGCGTTGTCATTGGCCATATCCAATAATTTTTGTGCCTGCTCAGGGATGTTTGGCGCTACCACACCTTTGAGCAAACCCAGTGCGCCACGGATTGAGGTTAACGGGGTACGCAATTCATGCGACACCGCCGATACGAACTCACTTTTTAATTTATCCGCCCGCTTGATTTCGCTCAGGTCATGCAGGATGATGACCAGCAAAGTCTGGGTGCCCAAGCTGACCCGCGTCATCGCCAGCTCCAGCGGAATATCGTCGCCAGAACGTTGTCTGGCGCGGATTTCCACCCGGTTCGCTTTGGGCATAGTCGATGTGTTTTCCATGCTTGTGATCGCATCGATATGTTGATGCAGTGTCTTTTGCGCGCATTCTTCCGGAAACAGACTGAATAACTGACGTCCCTTCAGACTACCGGGCGGAAAATGAAACAAGGCTTCGGCAGAGGGGTTGGCAGACTGTATCAGCCCGGCCGTATTACACGTCAATATGCCCTCGGCTGCATGATCCAGTATCGAACTCAGGCGTTCTTCGCTTTCATGCAACTCCGCTGTTCTTTGTTTCACCAGGGTTTCCACGTTATAGGTGTGGGCGCTGGTCATGAGCAGATAAGCACCAAATAAGCCGGTGAACAAGAGCCCGCCTACCATCGCACTCCAGGTCACCCAGGAGATGTGCGTCTTCCAGTACAGAGGTGAAGCCTGAACCAGAAAGGCATATTGTTTGCCGCCGAAATGGATGGTGGACTGAAATTGAAAGGCTGGGTCAGACGCGCCTATGGTGTCGATAAATACCCCATTCGATACCGGATAAGACAGATCATAGAATTTGATCAGCATATCGTTTTTTTCCTGAGGGCTCAGCGTTTCCTGAATCATGTCGGCTACCCGGAACATGCCGGCCGCGACGCCGTCAAAGGCTTCCCGCCGTTCTGTTGGCGTAGAGATGGCATGTCCACGCAAATAGACAGGCACATACAGCATGACCACTTTCTGACCACGCTCATCCAGCATGGGGTCGGTCGCTGTGATTTGATTGGTGTCGCGTGCGTCTTCAATTGCGTTGCGGTGCCGCGTCACGGACCCGAGGTCAAATCCGGCCAGATCAGGCGGGCTGTTGTAGGGTTGCAGATAGCGCATGGGGAAATACTCATCCCTGTCTCTGACCGGGCGGTAACGCTCGTTGTCATCTTTTTCAGTCATTCGAAATGTGGGATAACCTTCCGACGCGACGCTGCGCTCAAACTCTGATTTTTGTGCATGCCTGACCAGTGGTACCCAGGTCAGCAGACCTATGGCTGGATTTCCTCTGAGTGCATGTTGTACAAATGTCGCAAATTCCTCGCGCTCCACATGTCTGGAGCTCGAAAACAAGCGCTCTATATTGTCCATGACGTCCGCATTGCTGTTGAGCCTGTTTTGTATATTCTGGCTCATACGCTGGGCTTCCAGACGGAACTCAAGTTGCTGCTTTTGGGTTTCACGTTCACGGATAAACAGAAAGGCTACCAGTACCACCAACAAACACAGACTGAGTGGAACCAGCACATTGAAACGCCGTGAGCGCCACAGGGCGGCAGGGCGCGCAAACAGCACCAGCACCAGTGGGGTAGTGGTAATCACACCCAGCACATCACCGACCCACCACACCAGCCAACTGCTATCGGCTTCCGCACTGCTCAGACGTCCCATCAGGCGCAGTGCTGTGACACCCATTGCACTGCTGATGAGTGAAACGACGACGGTACAGAGGAAGAAGTAAAAAATATCGCGGTTGCTATCCAATACCAGACGCTCCTTGAGCGCATGGAGTATCAGGCGCTGCGCGGCAGCTGCCTGAAATACAGCGATACCCGCCAGTATCAGCGCCAACGAGACGGAGTCTATGCTCAGTCCCGTGCTCTGGCCGAAACTCAGTGACAGATGAAACAGGACTTGTCCGGCAAAAATAGCCGGTAACATGCGCTCGCCAAACGATAGCACCAGTCCAAATGCAATCCCTGCGGCAGGAAACAGCGCGGTTGAATAGCCAGGCGGGATTGCCAGCAACATACCCAGTCTGCCTGCGACAAAATACACCGTCGTTGCTAGCAATAGCGGCAATAGTATAGTCTGGGAGAATGACTTGGGCATAGCAATCTGTTCAGATGGCAGCGTTTAGACGAGTGATGAAGTCACTTTCAGGACTTCCTCCGCAGTTGTGAGTCCTTCTATAATTTTTTCAGCGCCGGCTATGCGTAAGGGCTTCATACCATCCCGTATGCTTTGTTGACGCAGGGCATGAATATCCGCATTTTCGGTAATCAGTTTGCTGAAAGGCAACGTGACTGTCAATAGTTCGTATAAACCAGTTCGTCCTAAATAGCCAGTCTGGCGACATTCCGGGCAGCCAACCGGGCGATAAATGGTTGCAGGTTTTTGCAGCGCCCATTCTTCGGTCAGTGAAGCCCAGACCGGATCGGTGATACTGCCGTCCGGCGCTTTGCAGTGCACACACAGGGTGCGCACCAGCCGTTGCGCCAATATGCCTATGATGGTCGCTTCCAGCAGATAGTAGGGGACACCCAGCTCCAGCAGACGCATGATGGCGGAGGGCGCATCATTGGTATGCAGCGTAGACAGGACCAAATGACCGGTCAGCGCAGCCTGGACTGCCATTTCCGCTGTTTTCAGATCGCGGATCTCACCGACCATGATGATATCCGGGTCCTGACGCATCAGCGCCCGTATGCCATCGGAGAAATCGAGATCAAGCGCAGACTGTACCTGCATCTGATTGAAACTGCCTTCCACCATTTCTATCGGGTCTTCGACTGTGCAGACATTGACGTCCGGCGTCGCCAGCGCCTTCAGCGTGGTGTACAGCGTAGTGGTTTTACCCGATCCGGTCGGTCCTGTAACCAGAATAATGCCGTGCGGTTTCGCCGTCAGATGATCCCAGCGTTTTGCATCTTCCGGCGGAAAGCCCAGTTCCGGCAAGGTTTTGACTACGACTTCCGGATCAAAAATACGCATCACCATTTTTTCGCCGAACACAGTAGGTAAAGTCGATAAACGCAATTCGACTTCCTGCCCTGCGGCGGTGCGGGTTTTGATGCGGCCATCCTGTGGGCGGCGTTTTTCAATTACATCGATACGGCCCAATAATTTGATACGCGCAATCATCGCGATCATGACCGTTGCCGGCACCTGATATACCTGGTGCAGTACACCATCTATGCGGAAGCGGATGACCGCCAATTCCCGCTTGGGCTCCAGATGGATATCAGACGCGCGCTGATCAAACGCAAATTGCCACAACCAGTCCACGATATTGATGATGTGCTGGTCATTCGCATCCACTTGCTTATTGGATTTGCCCAGCTCGACCAGTTGTTCCAGATTCTGGCGTAAGCCCAGATCATTGCCATTCGATTTGCGTGCGTCTTTAATCGACTTGGCAAGTGAAAAAAACTGGCCTATGTATTGTGAAATATCGAGCGGATTGGCAAACACCAGACGGATGTCTTTGCGCGATATCCTGGCGATTTCATCCTGCCATTCACGGTTGTAAGGATCTGTGGTGGCGACCACCACGGTATTGCCGGATAACTCCACCGGTAAAATATTGAAACGGGTTGCATAGGTGGCAGACATCACTTCTGAGACCGACGTGAAATCTATCTTCAGCGGATCGATCCGGTAAAACGGCAGATGGACTTTACGTGCCGTCCATTCTGTCAGCCAGTCCAGCGTCAGCAAGGCGTGGGGCGCTTTTGCAGACACAATTTTGCATTGGGCAGCAGCGGTCAACGCATGCATGGCCGATGGCGCATTTTTCAGTATGCCTTGCGCCTCATTGAATTTTTGCTTGGCATCTTCTTTCTGTATCAGGCCATCTGCCATCAACCAGGTGAAAATCTGCTGCAAATTCAGCTGCCGTTCCGGATTCGTTTTCATGACTGTTTATGGTTTCAGTGTTTAGCCGGTCTTAACCCGGATCAGCCGCAGCTTTCAAACCATTTACCCAGGATTTCGCTGGTAATTTAGTCTGTGCTTTGATCTCATTGGCACGCTCATACAGTGCTGTGAAGTCCAGCTCCGGCTTTTGTTTGAATGCGATAGCGACCACGTTCCCATCATGTACTTCAGGCAGACACATGACGCAATCGAAGGCGAAGCGCAGCGCTTTTAAATTCCGCTTGTAACTAGGATGCTCACCAAATAAATTCACCGTCAGAATGCCGTCGTCTTTCAGGCAGGCGGCGCAAGCCTGGTAAAACTCAGCTGTATCAAGTACAGGTCCCTTCGCTGTGGCGTCATACAGATCTACCTGTAAGGCATCGAAGCAAGCGTGGTTATTGCTGTCATTCACAAAATCCAGTGCATCCATTTCCAATACCTGCAGACGGTCATCATTGGCCGGCAGCTTGAACATGCTCTCACAAATACTGATTACGGCTGGATTGAGTTCTACAGCGGTCACCTGCAGTTCAGGAAACTGGCGATAACAGAATTTAGTCAGTGCGCCGGTACCCAGCCCGAGCTGGACCACATGGACAGGCGCTTTGTTGAATAACATCCACGTCATCATTTGTTGCGCATATTCAAGCTCTATCGCATCTGGCTTACGTATACGCATTGCACCCTGCACCCATTCGGTACCAAAGTGCAGAAAGCGCACGCCATCCAGTTCCGATAAGGTGACCGGCGCATATTTCGGTTTGCGGGGCGCTTTTTTTATCGCTGCTTTGGGACCTGAACGCAGATTGGCTTCTGCTTCGATTGATTTTCTTTTAATTAACATAAGGGTAATTAGACGTGTTCCTGTGTTGCTATGTTCACGCTGCATGTTGTTGCAGGGAATTCTTGTTATACATTGTGCCAGAAGCAGGCGATAAGTCAGGAAAATTGTGCATCAAAACGTAATAATTGCTGCCATACCGACAATTTCTTTTCGAAACTCCAGCTTGCGTTAGCTGGCGAGGAGGAGGGCAGGATCAGGGTCTGAAAACCTTGTTGCTGGAAATGAGTTTGAATTTTTGCCGCAACTTTCCCGTTGAACCCTATCCTTTGCAGACTTGGGAATTGATCCTGTAACGCAGAAAAATCATTCAGCTGACCCATACGTATCGCACTGTCAAGGCTGCCTTCGCGGTAGCAGGATGCGTAGATATCCCACAGTCCTATGCCATGTGCCAGTAAGGCATCTGTCCTTTGTTGGTAGGGCAGTGCGCGCAGATCTTCATTGAGCATCGCTGACAGCAGACGCCAGAATTGATTTTGTGGATGGGCATAATATTGCCCCGCCTGCAGTGAGGCGATACCGGGAAAGCTGCCCAGTATCATGGTATGCGTTTGCGCATTAATCAGGGGTGGAAAGCCTTGCAGCTCGGATTGGACGGATGTCATTTCTGTGTTTGCGATTACGGAGAAAATCAAGGGTAGGGCGAAAGCTTGCCGCTGGGTATTTTATAGACAAAACAGTGCAGTAAAGTGCGATGGTACGCCAGGTCTGAAAATTTAAGACTATGGCGAATTCATTAGATGTATGCTGCGGGAGTCAACTATGCTGTCAACGTGAGCGCGATACTCTACGTTGTAACAGAGTGAACAGCGTGATGTTAATGAAACGGATAAAAGGAGTGCATGATGAAAAAATTTGTTGCCCTGAGTTTGATTACTTCGGTTGCTTTATTGAGTGCCTGTGCAAGCCCATCTAATTCCGGCAGTGTCTACCGTGCGAGCCAGACTCAGAATGAGCAAAGCGTGCGCATGGGCGTGGTTGAGTCTGTGCGTGAAGTGATGATAGAAAAAGGCCAGAGCGGTGTTGGTACCGCCGCTGGCGCTGCTTTAGGCGGCATTGCTGCGGGTTCCAGTATAGGTGGTGGAAACGGCGCAGTTGCTGCAGGTATCGTTGGTGCAATTGCTGGCGGGCTGATCGGTCAGAAGGTTGAAGGAAATATGAACCAGAAACGCGGCCTGGAAATTACGGTACGCCTGGACAGTGGAGAAATGAAAGCGATCGTACAGGAAGCCGACGAGTTTTTCCGTGCCGGTGAACGCGTGCGTTTGTTATCCAATGGACGCACCACCCGCGTCACCCACTGAATACGGCTCTGGTAGTTTGATGTTTTGACTGAGGTTCTGACAAAAAACAGCGAGCGGCTGTTTTTTGTCTTTTCACTGTTTACCGCAATTCGTAGAGAACCTCACGATAGACTGGAATGATGTAGCTGCGATCAATTCAGTGCTCCAAGTCTACTGTCACTTTGATCACAGACTAATTTTTGGAGAGTAAAAATGAAAAAGTACCCATTAGCGATCTTATTTGCATCGGCTTTAGTTTCAATGACTTCCTTAGCCCATGCTGGCGAGGTCAAGGTCACCTGGCAAGACCCTGATAAATACACAGATATCCGCCCGACCAGCGAAACACGTGAAGCTTTCCAGCAACGTGTGACGAAGGAACTCGATGCAGTTTTTCAGGACTTGGCAAAAAAATTGCCAGATGGCGTGCAGTGGGAGGTCACTGTGACGGATCTGGATCTCGCGGGTGATGTGCGTCCGTCACAGGGTGCGAGAATCAATGATATCCGCATTGTCAAAGACTTGTATTGGCCACGTATAAGCCTGCACCACAAAATGACCGATAGCAGCGGCAAGGTGCTGGCGGAGGCGACAGAAGACATTAAAGATATGAATTTTCTCATGAGTAGCATGATCCCATCAGGTCATACCAGCCTGCAATATGAGGAAAAAATGCTCACAGACTGGTTTAAAAAACAACAGCGCGAACATATTTTTCCAAGTAAATAAACGGATGGTCGTGCGCTGAATTATGGTGTCTACGACGCTAAACTTGGCCTGATCCCATGGGTTTATCCCTAAAATCAGATAAACAGTTTCCCATGTGAAATAAAAAAGACCTGATACCCGCATAGTTGGGCTCAGGTCTTTTTTTTACAAAAACTGTTAATGCAGCAATAATGCCTGTATCTCTAGTCAAGCTACCTGGTGCAGTGATGAAAACAATCTTGTTTCGGTGTGGTACAGAGTTTCAGAGTGTTGACAACATTTATGTAAAAAATATTTATTCCGGATTTATTGAGGGTGTGGCAGACCCGAAAATCAATCAGGATATTGTGGCGGATTTTGTGCATGATATCCGTCAGCGCGCCTGGCAAGGCAAACCTTATTTGCTGTTTTGCGATATACAAGACAATGCACACTACCCAGCGTTGCCAGAGTACGCCTGTGCCGTCAATTTGCGTTTTGCAGAACCTGTGCACCATCCGGATTGTCTGATGTCTGCGGCAACGCTGGTCTGGTTTCAGCAACAGAATCCTATTCTGCATGGTTTTGAGCTGACTGAGCTGATTCGTGAACTGCACTGGAAGGATGTCGCCAGCGATTTAAGCTGGTGAGTCCAGCCTGAGCGGGTGCAGACATTAAACCTGAATTTAAACCTGAATTTAAACCTGAATTTAAACCTGAATATCAACACTGTTCTTAGCCTGCTCACTGGATTGTGCCTGTGTCCTGTAAGCCTGCTGCATCTCCGCTGAACGTTGTAGTTGTAGCGCAGCCATCGCCTGTTGCTCCATATTGCGCGCCTTTGCAGCCACTGCAAAATCCTGTCCCGAAGGCTCGGCCGGTGCTAATGCAGCAGCCTGTATGGTTCTGGCGCGTTGTATGGTTTCCTGAGGCGTAGATCCCGCAGATGTATCAATATTCACCTCGCCACCAACCGCATAACGCTGCCCATCCGGTCCCTTTTGATACACAAAGCTAGGGCCACCCGTCGCCAGTCCACCGCTGGCAGCCAGATGAGCAAATTCATGTGCCCGGACTTCGCTGTCAGTCGCCTTGAGCTGGTTGATTAAGGATTTCGCTTCCTCACTGAGTGCAAGCTGGCTGCTGGCTGTTGATGATTTAGCTGGCTGATCCTTGAGCTCACTTGCTTTGTCTGTCTGGGGTGCCGGAGAATCGGCTGACTTTGCCCCGCTTGCAGGCAAGCTGACAGTTGCTGGCGTTGTGCGCGCGCGCTCAGCATATGTTGCTGTCGTAGGCTGAAGCAAGAGCATGACAGTTGGGCAGTGGGTTGAGGGCTAACTTCATCATAGTGGCGCGAGTGCTCACGCGCAAGGATGGTGTGGCAGTGAATTGCTGGTGCCGCGATTGAAAGAGCGACGTAGCCAGCTGTCATTCTTTGTTCACTTGTCGTTGTAAAATAAAAAAAGCCCGTCCTGATAGGACGGGCCAGAGCGCACGACCGAAGCTTTATTGGGCTTCAGTCGCTTGCTTTATGCATTTAACAGCATTTCATTGAGGCGTTTCACGAAGCCGCTAGGGTCAGACAGGTTACCGCCTTCCGCCAGCAAAGCCTGGTCGAACAGGATGTGCGACCAGTCAGCGAATTTCGCTTCTTCGTATTTCAGCTTCTGTACCAGCGGATGGTCAGGGTTAATTTCCAAAATAGGTTTGGATTCTGGCGCAGCCTGACCAGCGGCCTTCAGCATACGGGCCAGATTGCCTGATAAGTCGTGCTCATCCGCGACCAGACAAGCTGGGGAGTCAGTCAGACGGAAGGTCACACGCACGTCTTTGGCTTTATCGGCCAGTGCAGCTTTCATTTTCTCGACCAGTTCTTTGAACTGGGTCTCGGTCTCTTCATGCTGTTTTTTCTCAGCTTCGTCTTCCAGTTTGCCCAGATCCAGGCCACCTTTGGCGACTGAAGCGAGTTCCTTGCCTTCGAATTCAGACAGGAAGGACAGCATCCACTCATCGACGCGGTCAGTCAGCAACAAGACTTCCACACCTTTTTTGCGGAAAATTTCCAGATGCGGACTGTTTTTCGCGGTGGCATAACTGTCAGCGGTCACATAGTAAATCTTGTCCTGACCTTCTTTGGCGCGTGCCAGGTAGTCGGCCAGCGATACGTTCTGGGCATCGCTGTCGTTGTGGGTAGAGGCAAAGCGCAGCAATTTGGCGATGCGGTCTTTATTGGCATGATCTTCACCTATGCCTTCTTTCAGCACCTGACCGAACTCTGTCCAGAAGGTCGCGTATTTTTCATGCTTGGCCGCTGCTTCTTCGCCTTCTGCATGCGCCAGGTCTTCCAGCATACCGAGTACGCGCTTGGTCGAGCCTTCACGAATCGCTTTGATATCACGGCTTTCCTGCAGGATTTCACGCGACACATTCAACGGCAGATCGTTGGAGTCGATCACACCTTTGACGAAGCGCAGGTAGACCGGCATCAGTTGTTCTGCATCGTCCATGATGAACACGCGTTTTACATACAGCTTGATGCCGCCACGTTTATTTCTGTCCCACAGATCAAACGGTGCACGTGCCGGAATGTACAGCAACTGGGTATATTCGCTGCGGCCTTCAACCCGGTTATGGGTGTGGCTCAGCGGAGCGCTGTAGTCGTGCGAAATGTGTTTGTAGAATTCGTCGTACTGTTCCTGGGTCACGTCTGATTTGCTGCGTGCCCACAATGCGCTGGCCTGATTGACTGTTTCCAGTTCATCCTTCAGTACGTTTTCTTTCTTCTCTTCGTCCCATTCTTCTTTCTGCATTTTGATCGGCAGCGAGATATGGTCGGAGTAAGTACGGATTACAGATTTCAGTTTCCAGGCTGACAGGAAGTCATCTTCACCTTCGCGCAGATGCAGGATGATGTCGGTACCGCGATTCGCTTTCGCAATGCTTTCTACGCTGAAGTCACCGCTTCCTTCGGATTCCCAGCGTACGCCTTCAGCCGCAGGCTGACCAGCGCGGCGCGATTCGACGGTGATGCGGTCGGCGACGATAAAGCCGGAGTAAAAGCCGACACCGAACTGACCTATCATGGCCGCGTCTTTTTGCTGATCGCCAGACAGCTTACCAAAAAATTCCTTGGTGCCGGATTTGGCGATGGTACCGAGATGCGCAATCGCATCTTCTTTACTCATACCGATACCGTTATCGGAAATCGTGATGGTGCGTGCGGCTTTATCAAAGCTGACCCGGATTTGCAGTTCACTGTCGTTTTCGTACAGCGCAGCATTATTGATCGCTTCAAAGCGCAGCTTGTCGGATGCATCCGATGCATTCGAAATTAATTCGCGTAAAAAGATTTCCTTGTTGGAATACAAGGAGTGAATCATCAGTTGCAGCAACTGTTTGACTTCGGCCTGAAAGCCCAGGGTTTGTTTTTCTGACATTTTTTTCCTCGGAATTTAGCTTGGGAAGACTGGCTTAGTTAGATAGAGGTTTTTCGTGCTTTTGCCTGTTTTGCCTGGCACAGATCAGTAACACACGCAAAACAGAGTGCTCGCTATCTGGGGGGCAGGGCAAGATATTTCAAGGCAAAATTATTATCTGATTTTCTTATGCGGCTTACGCCAAACTGTCCCAGTGGCGTTATGGTTCCCGCTTGCAAGCGATGTTCCCCAGCGCTGCAAAGGCTTGTTCAGCTTTGCCATAACAATCTTGCGAACCCCTAAGTGATTCTCTTGTTGGTTATTAATTAATTATTATGTAATGCTGCTTTCAAATCTTGCAAATAACTCTGACTTACCGGCAGTGTAGCGCCGCAGCGCAGACGCAGAGATAGTGATGGTTCGGTAAGCAAACTTAGGATTTGTGGCCTGCTGACCAGATAGCGTCGATGTATCCGAATGAAATCGGCGGGATTCAGATGTTGTTGTAGTTTGCTGATCGTGATGCGGAACAGCGCTGTACGTTGTGCCAGATGGAGTTGCACATAGTTCCCGGCTGACTCCAGCCAAAGTACTTCGCAGACTTGAAGGGTGTCGATTTTTCCAGGTGCCGGAATGTAAATTTGTTGCCAGTACGACTGACTGGCCTGTGCTGGTTCTTCATCGATCAGGAATTGCCGAAAGCTCCTGGCCAGTGCTGATTGCTGTTGTTGTTCCAGCATCGCCTCAGCTCTGAGCAGTGCTGTATGCAGGCGCTCATCGGCGATTGGTTTAAGCAGATAGTCCAGCGCATGAATTTCAAACGCTTCGATCGCATGTTGTTCAAACGTGGTGACGAAGATAATCAAGGGGAGCTTGTTGTCCAGCCCTTGCGTAGTTGCTGCCAACAGCTCCCTCGCCAGTTGCAGACCGGAGTCACCCGGCATTCGGATGTCCAGAAAAATAACATCCACAGTTTGCTCTGAAAGTGCCTGCCTGGCAGCCGCTGCATGGGCGCATTCCCTGACTATTTGCCAGTTGGTATGAGGCTCTAGCGCAAGGCGCAGGTTGATGCGTCCGAGTTGCTCATCATCGACGATAATGCAACGTACTGGTGTCCGGATTCCCCCCGGTTGTGATGACTGAACGGGTTTCATGGTGCGACAGGCAGGCGGAGTGTGACGATGAACTGGCCGGCTGATTTGTTTGTTTGGAGGCTTGCGCTGGCGCCATACGCGGCAGACAGCCGGGTGTGTGTATGGGGCAGGCCCATACCTAGTCCGGGATTGGGTGTGGCCGTGAGTGCGAATTGATTGCGTAAGATGATATTCAGCTCTTCCGATTGCTTTTCTATGTGCAGCGAGATTGCGGTCGTTTCAGACTGTGAGTCTGCGCCATGCCGAAGGCAGTTTTCCAGTAAAGGTTGCAACAGCAAAGGAGGAATCATGTGCTCATGCATCCAGCATGCTGGCGTAGCGATGTCGAGTGCCAAACGATCACCGTAGCGTATAGCCTGTAAATCCAGGTAGTCATGTAAAAATTCCAGCTCTTCATACAGGCTGATCCATTCCCGCTGGCTGGCTGTGATTGCGTAGCGCAATAACTGGCTCAGTTTTTGTATACCGCGCAGCGCTATAGTCTTGTCGTTACTACGCACCAGTGCACTGATGCTGTTGAGTGCGTTAAAAATAAAGTGCGGCTCCAGTTGAGCGCGTAAGGTAAGCAGGTGCTGCTGTTCCAATTCCAGCTGTAAGCGTAAATTATCCGTCTGTGTTTGTAGCCATGCTTTTTCCAGTTGTCTGCCCTGAGACCACACAGCAAAAGCAACCATGCTGGCATAGCTTGCCGTGGCAATGACGCCATCTGTGAAGCAGTGAAACTTAGGGAGTTTTTGCCAGTAATGCCAGCAATCCGTCCAGCTCAGGCCCGACTTGGCGTCGTACACGGACAGGAACGCGCAGTAAAGTAGTTCGACTGGTAAATACAGCGCCAGCAGTATCAGTAATCCCAGCGCAATCGCGAATCTGTGTTGAAAAATCCCGGGCCTGCTACGGATCAGCAGATGCAGACTGAAGGTAAGCACCAGATAGCCAACACAGCTGAGCCACCAGCCAGTAAACCAGTGCAGACTTCCAAATTCTGGGTTCTGTATTTGACCGGACTGCAGGCTATCACTGACCTTCATGAGCGCGGCAATACTACTTAATGCTATCCAAAGCAGGCTATGAAAGCACAGTAAGTAAAGCGCGGTCAGTGCGCTGGTCGGTGCGGTACGCATGGCGGGTGATGCGTAGGGCGGCACTGGATTGGCAGGAAAAAAATTTAGCATATTCGCAGTGTAGCAGGCCTGTTTCGGAAACTGAGGCGACTCGTCCCGCCAATCACCGCATTCATCACATTTTAATCCCTCATGCTCAGCAAGTAAGCATAATGTGCTTTTTTAAAAATGCCTGTTTCATTTACTTTCTTATGCCAACTAAGTTTTGTTTCAAAAAATCTGCGCATGTCTCTGACACTGGTTTAATCAGGACGATCTCATACGCTCTGTGCATCAGCAGTGCCGTCAGCTCTATCGTGCTGGCGCAGGATGGGGCTGACGATAAACAAAAAATCCAGAATGTAGAAATCACCGCCCCCGATACCCAAAGTCAGCGCCGTCAGGATAGCGCCGGCAAAATTGTGATCGCGCGCAGTGAGTTGCTGCAGTTTGGCGAACAGAGTCTGGCTGAAGCCTTAAAACGGCAACCCGGTATTTCTGTGGTTGGCACCGAAATTCGTATGCGTGGTCTGGGTTCCGGTTATACCCAGATTATGATCAATGGCGAGCCGGTGCCACCTGGGTTTTCTATCGATAGTTTGTCGCCGGAGTTGATTGAGCGGGTGGAAATTTATCGCAGTACGACAGCAGAATTCAGTGCGCAGGCGATTGCTGGCAGCATCAATATCATCTTGCGAAAAAACGTGGAACGGAGTGCTACCCAGCTTAAAATCAGCGCCCAGCATGGTGAGGCGGGTCTGAGTCCCGGGCTGAGCCTGGATATGGCAGACCGCAATGGAAAACTGAGCTGGTCATTGAATGCCGCATTGACGCAAAACCGCAGCGGCAGCCAGCCTGTGACGACCGAGACGGTGCATGATACGCAGAATGCACTCATCGGTTTGCGCCGGTTTCATGAAGACATACGGTTTCAAACGGATAAGTTCAGCATGGCGCCGCGCCTGAGCTGGAAGCTGGACAATGGTGATCAGCTGGTCTGGCAGAATTTACTGGAATACAGCCGGAACAGCATGCGCGGTAATAACCACGAACAGACTGTGCTGGGACAAGCTTCGGATTATCCCGATAATGATTACCGCTCTGATGCCAACACCCGCCATCTGCGCAGCGACCTGAGCTGGAGCCATCGTTTTTCACCTGAGATCAAACTCGACAGCAAAGTCAGTGGGTTTTACCTAAGGCGCGATTCTGATTATTTTTTTGATGGCTATTCCCGACCCGCCGCTACCTCACCATTCGTGCGTAATGTCGTGTCTTATGCGGTCGATCAGAATCTGAGCGCCAGTGGAAAATTATTGATGAAGCTGAATGAGCAACATAGTTTCGCGCTGGGTTGGGACGGTGGTCTGGTACGCCGCAGCGAGCAACGGCTACAGCTCGATCATGCCGCTGTTACTGGGGAACTGAGCCGGCTGAACGAAGAATACAGTGCCGATGTGCGCAGGCTGGCAGTCTTTGCCCAGGATGAGTGGGAGATATCACCCGCGCTGCAGGCTTATCTGGGCTTACGTTGGGAGGGCCTGAACACCGCCATAAGTGGATTGACGATGCAGCCGGTCGACACCCGTTCCAGTGTACTCAGCCCGGTCACGCAATGGTTATGGAAGCTGCCCGGCAGTGAAAAGGATCAGCTCAGACTGGCAGTATCGCGTACCTACAAAGCGCCGACTACGCGCAATCTGGTGCCGCGGCGCTATACCGTCAACAATGCAAACAGCCCGACCAATGCTGATTTTCAAGGTAATCCCAAATTGCTGCCTGAGCTGGCCTGGGGCATTGATCTGGCGTACGAACATTATCTGAGCAAAGACAGTGTAGTGAGCCTGAGCACATATTGGAAACGGGTCGACAATATCACCACCTTTCAGCTATTTCGTCAGGATGGGGCGTGGGTGAGCTGGCCAGACAATCAGGGCCGCGCATTGATCGCTGGGGTAGAAATGGATGCACGTTTTCCTTTGAAACTGTGGTGGCCAACGGCACCGGCGGTGGATGTGCGCTTCAATCTGGCGCGTAACTGGTCGAGGGTAGACAGTGTACCTGGCCCGGATAACCGTCTGGTGGCGCAGGTGCCGGTAACGGGCAATCTGAGCCTGGATTATCAGCGCAATGCCAATCACACGCTGGGGATGAATCTGAATTTACAGACCGGAGGCTATGTGCGAACCGCAGCCTGGTTAAACAGCTATAGCAGTGTGAACCGTGGTCTGGATATCTACAGTCTGTGGAAGTGGGAGCAGGGCTTACAGTTACGCCTGTCGCTGCTGAATGTGCTGCATCAGCCGCTCGTGACAGCCGAAGGTTATACCTATCAGGGAAATAGGCTGCGCAGCATAGAGACGCCAAGATCGACGGCGATCCGGGTAGTGCTGGAAAAGCGTTTGTAATCCTGTCGTGCAGGTGCCGGTGCCGGGATATAAAAAAAGCTGATCCGTTTGCGGGATCAGCTTTTTTCTTTGCTTTCGCAGTGCTTACAGACGCTTGATCTGCATGCTGCCAGCCTTGTCCTCGACTTCAAAGCCAAGTGCGTGCAATTCTGCGCGTAAGCGGTCTGCTTCTGCCCAGTTTTTCGCGGCACGGGCTGCCTGACGTTGTTCTGCCAGCGCCTGCACTTCAGCGGGTACTTCCAATGCCTGTGGTACCCAGCTGGCCAGACCTAAACCAAAGATGCGGTCAAACTCAGTGATGCTTGCTTTTTTATCGGCATCGCTGAGCTCGGATTTCAACATTTCCCAAACCAGTGCAAGTGCGCGTGGCACATTCAGGTCTTCATTCACAAAGGCTGTGAATTTTTCCTGGTAGGCGCTGGAAACGCTGCCTCCGGCTGGCCAGGCGTGATAAGTCTCACGCAGGCGTTGCAATGCGGTTTGCGCAGATTGCAGCGCTTCAAAGCTGAATTGCATCTGGCTGCGGTAATGCGCAGTCAGGCACAGATAGCGATAGGCCAGCGGATCAATATGCTGGTCAAGCAGGGTTTGCAGGCGCAGGAAGTCACCACTGGATTTCGACATCTTGCCGGAATCGATTTGCAGGAAATAGCCATGCATCCAGAAGTTCGCCAGGCGCGTGCCGTGGCAGGCCTGATTTTGCGCAATCTCATTGCTGTGATGGATGGAGATATGGTCCTCACCGCCGCAATGGATATCAAACCAAGGCGTCAGATACTTGGCTGACATCGCCGAGCATTCGATATGCCAGCCCGGGAAACCACGTCCCCAGGGACTATCCCATTCCATTTGACGCTGCTCGTTGTCCGGACTGAATTTCCACAGCGCGAAATCGGTGGCATTTCGTTTTTCACCCAGTTCAACCCGGCTGCCAGCCTTGATGGCATCGCGTTTGATACGGGCCAGATAGCCGTAATCATCCTGTTTGCTGGTGTCAAAATAAATGCCATCGCTGGTGCGATAGGTATAGCCGTTTTTTTCTATGCAGGAGATAAAGTCGATTTGCTCGGCAATATGATCGGTCGCTTTGCACCAGATTGCGGGCTCCAGAATGTTCAGGCTGTTCAGGTCGTTTTTGAATGCAGCTGTGAAGCGGTCTGCGATTTGCCATGCAGATTCACCGGCCTTGCGGCTGCCTTTTTCCATCTTGTCTTCGCCATCATCGCCATCTGAGACCAGATGGCCTACATCGGTGATATTGATGACATGGCGCACGGTATGACCATTCCATTCCAGCGTACGGCGCAGGATATCTTCGAACAGATAAGTGCGTAAATTACCGATATGCGCATAGTCGTACACAGTCGGGCCGCAGCAGTACAAACCTACCCAGTCATTGCGCAGTGGAGTAAAAGGACGCAAGCGGCGTTCCCAATTGTCGTAGAGCTGAATGTCCATCGTAATTTAGAAAAATATTGAGAAAAATGAGTGTTAGCCAAGTGGCTGGCGCAGTACTGGCATCGCCAGACCGGCAGGAATCAGAAGCAGCAAGTGCGACAACAAGTGCAACAATACGTGCAATAGCAGCCACAGACTAAGGCTGTGCGCTGACCTGGCCGTGGGCCGGTAGCGAAAGCGATAACAAGTCTGGATGCAAGTGTCATGGTTAAGTGGTGTCGTTTTAGACTGCGCTATCTGCGCCCGGTCATTTTCAATTGGCCGGGGCAAACCAGATGGTGCAGCGCAGAGAAGCTGCTATTTTACGTCAAGCTGAGCGTGAATAAGCAGGGATTCTGACAGAATGTAGCATAGATATCCGGATTTCTGCTGTTGTCCGCGTGTACTGAGTGGCACCTGCCGCTACTTTTTATGCCAGCTGACCGGAGCTTCACTTCATGGCTTTTTGCAGAAAATCCCAGACTCCGGGATCGGACATGGCAGCGATATTGATACGCATACGGGTGGACGGTAGCTGCTGCGGCGAAAACAGGCTGCCCGGTGCCAGCAGATAGCCTTGCTCCAGGGCTTTTTCCGTCAGCTTATTCGTATCGAGTCCGGTATCTGTCCATAAGAACATACCCGCCGGGGTGCGATGCTCGACCTTCATGCCCAGGTTTTCCAGCCGTTTGGTGATCTGGTCACGCACACCGTCAAGTTTGACGCGAATGCGATCTACATGCTTACGGTAATGACCTTCCGATAAAATTTTATAGACTACCCGCTCACCGATTTCTGTGGTGGTCAGAGTCGATAACATTTTGCGGTCCGACAGCCGTATCGCCAGTTCGGGTGAAGTCGCGATAAAACCAACCCGTAGATTCGCAGCCAGGGTTTTAGAAAAACCACCCAGGTAAATCACACGGTTAAGCTGATCGAGTGCTGCGATCCGGGTCGCCGACTGTACTGCGCTGCCAGGATGCATATCGCAATAAATATCATCTTCCACAATCATAAAGTCATGCAGCTCAGCGGTTTTGAGTACCTGAAACGCCTTCGCTGCTGACAACGAGGTCGAGGTCGGGTTATGCATCACAGAATTGATGATGTACAGCTTAGGCTTGTGGATTGCAGCCAGTTCAGCCAGTTTGACCACATCCGGGCCATCATGCAGGCGTGGTATGCCGATGACCTTGGTGCCTAAAATCGCGAAGGAGCCGAACATCAGGAACCAGGCTGGATCATCAACAAAAATCGTATCGCCGGGTTTGGTAAATTCACGCGCCACCAGATCCAGCGCCTGCGTCACCCCCGTGGTCATCACGATTTGCTCCGGTGCGGCGGCGATTTCCTGTTCCGCCAGCTTCAATTGCAGTTGCTGGCGCAGTGGCAGAAAGCCTTGCTGGGTACCGTAATGCAGTAGCAGGTTCTGGTTCAGACGACTGATGGCGCGCAGGCCATTAGCGACCAGTTCGCCATCCAGCCAGTCATGCGGTAAGACGCCAGAACCCGGCATTTTCTGCGGTGGTAATTGACGAAACATATTCCTGACCAGCCAGACCACATCCAGCTGTTGCGCGCTATCCGGCAAGGGCGGCGTGACCGGCGTATTCATCACCATGGAGGCGCGCTCACGCACATAGAATCCGGCACCGCGCCGCGATTCCAGATAACCCTTGGCGACCAGACGGTCATAGGCTTCCACTACGGTAAAACGCGACACCCCCTGTTCATCTGCGAACTGGCGTATCGAAGGCATGCGTGCACCGGTTCGTAACAACTTGTCGTCAATGCGGTTGGCAACCGCATGGAATATCTGTTCTACCAGTGAACCACCGGAATCACGGGAAATAAAAAAATGTGGGGTCTGCATGGGGCGTGTCTCCGTCCGCTGTCATGGGGAAGTGTCCAGTACAGTGTGTGAATTATCGTTTTTAGTGTACTGGTACTGTATCGGTAATTCCGTTTAGGATAGCACAAACGCCTGATCAGACCACGGGTCTTTATTCCTGTTGATGCAGGGAGCCAACAAAGGAGAATAAGATGCAAAAACAAGCAGAACACCAGCTGTTGCAGTTAGCCGCCGGACAGATTGAGTCCTGGACAGGGACGCATACGCATCAAGTCTGCGTGCATTCCGGATTAGTGTGGCTGACGATCAGTGAGGATCCGCTTGATTACTGGTTATCCGAGGGAATGCAAATGCACCTGCCCGCTAAGCAAAAAGTCGTCGTTGAAAGTTGGGACGCACCATCGACACTTAGTCTGCAGCAGTTGGAGCAAATGCAGCAGCCCAGTCTGCAGTTAGAACAGACCCAGCCTGCAGAGGTGCCGTCCGCTGTCCTGAATAATGAGTCCTGCTCAACAACCGCAGGAGAATTAGCATGCCGCTGACTGAATTTTTTGCCTTTTCAGTATTTGCCTGGATAGGCTCTTTTACACCCGGCCCGAATGTCGCGATAGCCGCGACCACCGGTGTGAATCACGGTTTTCGCGCCGCCTTGCCGCAGGTGGCAGGGGTACCACTGGGTTTCGTCATCATGATGTGGGTGGTCGGCAGTAGTGGCACGCTGGTATTGCAACAGTATCCGGTGTTGATACTGATTATGAAACTATTGGGTAACGCCTACTTATTGTATCTGGCGTGGAAACTGTGTTTTTCTACCAGCCTGGCTGATAACCGCGGCATGCAGGCATTGAGCTTGCCGCAAGCTGCATTGTTTCAGGTGGTTAATCCAAAAGCCTGGATGATGCTGGTTGCAGCAACCTCCACCTATGCAATCGGACAAAGTGATTTTCTGAACCGTATGACCTGGATGAGCATAGGTTTCGCGGTACCCAGTGCTTTAAGTTTGCTGGCCTGGGCCTGGATGGGACAACAATTACGTGCCTGGCTATTGGTCGGTCAACGCTTGCGTTATTTCAATCTGACGATGGGGGCCTCGCTGGCCTGCACCGCGCTCTGGATGATGCAATGAACCCCGGTTCTGATGTGCGCAAAACGGCATTGATTTCTGGTACCGGACTGATACTTGAAAAACGAAGATTCATCGGTGCAAACCGCATAATGATAGACTATGCCAAATTAAATCAATAAGACCACTCGATTTTGGGGGTATGAATCACACAGGGGCAGGCTTACAATAGTACGTTATTCGAAGGCATGTTCGCCTGCGACCACTGCCGCAAACCTCGCCAGCTGTTCCCGGCGGCCCTTACTCTGGATTAATTATGTCTGTTTACGAAAAACTCAAATCGCTGAATATAGAATTACCTGCCGTTGCCACGCCAGCCGCCGCGTATGTGATGTATGCCCAGACTGGCAATACGGTCTTTATTTCTGGTCATATCGCCAAGCAGGATGGCAAAGTTTGGGTAGGGCAGTTAGGTAAAAATATTACTACCGAAGAAGGTAAGCAAGCAGCCCGCGCAGTGGCTGTAGATCTGATTGCGACTTTGCAAGCCGCATGTGGTGGTGATCTGACACGCGTAAAACGTATTGTAAAACTGATGAGTCTGGTGAATTCCACACCTGACTACACAGAGCAGCATCTGGTCACCAACGGTGCCTCTGAGCTGATGGTTGAGGTATTCGGCGATGCGGGTAAACATGCACGTTCAGCTTTCGGTGTGGCGCAGATTCCTATGGGCGCCTGCGTTGAAATCGAGTTGATCGCAGAGCTCGCTTAATGCACACGGCTGGCTTGACCGCCACGTCACGCCGCTGTTCTGGAATTTGCTTTAATACTATTTAACGACAACAAAATTGCCGACATGGCATGACTTTTAGTGAGACTAGCATGAAACTTGAAAATCCCACCCCTATAGATTGGAAGTTCTCCGTTCGCGCCGAGCAACTGCAAAGCTCTGCGATCCGTGAGATTCTCAAAGTGACCATGCGTCCGGAAGTCATTTCCTTTGCCGGCGGTTTGCCATCTCCTGCAACTTTCCCGGTAGAACGGATGAAGGCCGCCTTTGACAAAGTATTGACAGAGCAAGGCAAGATGGCTTTGCAGTACGGTCCTACCGATGGTTATGCGCCGCTGCGTGAATTTCTGGCGAAATCCCTGTCCACGCCAACCTCAACGATTTTGCCTGAGCAAATCATGATGGTGTCCGGATCCCAGCAGGCGCTGGATCTGATCGGCAAAGTTCTGGTCGATGAAGGTAGTAAAGTGCTGGTGGAAACACCAAGCTATCTCGGCGCTTTGCAGGCTTTTTCCGTTTATCAGCCGCAGTTTGAATCGGTAGATACCGACGAACATGGCCTGATCCCTGCTTCCGTGGCAGAAAAAGGTCAGGGCGCTAAGCTGATGTATGCCTTGCCAAATTTCCAGAACCCGACAGGCCGTACGCTGTCAGTTGAGCGTCGTTATGAGCTGGTTGAAACCTGCGCACGCATGGGTATACCGCTGATTGAAGATAATCCTTATGGCGATCTGTGCTACAGCGGCGATCCGCTGCCAAAAATGCTGAACATGAATCCGGATGGTGTGATTTACATGGGTTCATTCTCTAAAGTGCTGACGCCTGGCATACGCCTGGGTTATATCGTGGCGCCAGTTCCGCTGATCCGCAAGCTGGAGCAGGCTAAGCAGGCTTCTGACCTGCATACTGCCCAGCTGACCCAGATGGTGGTGTATGAAGTGATCAAGGATGGTTTCCTTGACGAACACATTCCTACCATCCGCGCGCTGTATTCGCGTCAGTGTGATGTCATGCTGGAAGCCATGAGTCAGCATTTCCCAGCCAGCGTCAGCTGGACTCGTCCAGAAGGCGGCATGTTCATCTGGGTTACCTTGCCTGCACATATGGATAGCAAGCAATTGCTGGACGAGGCGATTGCACAGAATGTTGCTTTTGTACCGGGTGGGCCTTTCTATGCGAATGAAGCAGAGAAAAATACTTTGCGCTTATCCTTCGTCACGGTCTCACCTGAACGCATCCACGAAGGCATAGAAAAACTGGGCAAACTGATCAAAGCAAAACTCTGATTTTCTGCCAGTTGTCATGATTTGTTGCGAAGCCAGCTACCTGTCAGTAGCTGGCTTTTTGTTTGCCATATAGTTTTAGGACTTACGCAAAACCGCCCCAGCGGCGTTATGGCTCCTTGCCGTACAAATGGTCTGTCTGCGTCGCCAAGCCTTGCCGGGACAATTTTGCGTAAGTCCTATATTTTATTGAGGTAACTTAATTATTTAATGCAATTCTAAGCAGGAAATTAATTGTGAGTAATTGTGATANTATTTTATTGAGGTAACTTAATTATTTAATGCAATTCTAAGCAGGAAATTAATTGTGAGTAATTGTGATAATTGTCATCTGATTCAGTGGTGTGACGTTATGCTTTACAGGTTCACCGTTTTTCAACAGGAGTTGATCATGAAAAAAAATTTAATTCTGGCTGGTTTGTTATTGAGTTCTGCCTCAGCAGCGTTTGCGCAAAATGCGCAGATGGCTAAGCAGCAATATAGTGAAGCATCGAAGCAGGCGGCCAGCCGTTATGCCGACGATAAAAAATTGTGTGCAGAAGAAACCAGCTCCAGTGCCCGCATGCAATGCTTAAGGGATGCGAAAGCCGTGTACAACAATGCGCTCGCTGCGGCAAAAACAGCATCTGCATCGAATAATATGAGCAGCAATCAGAAAAAACAACCGGTCTGCGCAGAATGCGGGCGTGTTGTTGCAGTCAATGTCAGTGAAAAAGACGGTGAAGGCAGTGCTATCGGCGTCATTGCAGGCGGTGTCGCAGGTGCATTGTTAGGAAATCAGGTTGGTGGCGGTACCGGTCGTGATTTGGCAACCATTGCGGGTGCTGCAGGCGGCGCGATGGCGGGTCATAAAATTGAACAGAAAGTGAAAACTGCCAAAGTCTGGAATGTAACAGTTCAATATGATAACGGCAACAAGCAGAGTTTTCATTTTGACCAGGATCCAGGATTGCAATCTGGTGACTTAGTGAAAAACAGCGGTTCCAGCATCGTGCGCAGATAATTGTTCTTCTGATTAATTTGATTGCGTATAAGGATAACGGCATAACATTTTTTAAATTGTTATGCCGTTTTTCTATTTCTTTTCTGCATCAGCACAACAAAAAAGCAGAGACAAAAATCCCTTTCTTGCCTCAAAAGAATCTCGCAGTTAGACTGCAAGTCAGATTTAAGTTTATTGCCAAGAGGCATGCAAATGATAATGCGCAGGATATCTTCGAAATGTTTCCATTTAGGCATAGGGCTTGCCCTATTCATTTCTGCCGGGACGCAGGTACAGGCGACTGTACCGGAGTCGTGTAAAAAAATAATCTCTACAGGGAATCCCGAATATCCGCCTTATTTGTGGCGCGATCCTGAAGATGAAAACCGCTTGATCGGTGCCAATGCTGATTTCGTACAGGCCATAGGAAAAGAAATAGGTATTCCGGTTGAAGTCCGCTATTTTGGGCCATGGGGCAGAGTGCAGGAAGAGGCAAAACTGGGCAGAGTGGACTTGATGGCCGGCGCCTTTTTGACCTTGCCTCGTTTTGATTACATGGATTATGTGTATCCCGCCTTTCGTGAAACCAGTACTGTCATCTGGATCAGAAAGGGTGGCAAAGTCCGTTATAAAAAATGGAGTGACCTGACTGGGAAAAGTGGTGTCACCGTTATCAATAACAGCTTCGGTGAAGAATTCGACCGTTATGCCAAGGAATCTTTACGCATTTCAACCGTTGCTACCCTGGAGCAGGCACTGGCGATACTGAATTTGGGACGTGCAGACTATCTGATTTATGAAGAGGCGCCGGGATTAGCAATTGCTGCTAAAAATCAAATCACTAGCCTGCAGGCAGTTTATCCTGCGATTACGAATGAAAATCTGTATTTGACCATTCCGCACAAGTCGCCTTGCAATACGCCGGAAATGCGGGCCCGTGTGGGAAAAGCAATGTATAAACTTGATAAGCAAAAAGTGATGGATAAATTGCTGGAGTCGAATATGGAACTCTGGCGCAAGCAGCACGCAAAATAAACGGCTGCACGAGGCTTGCTTTGCAAAGATATTCTTTAAGACAAATTTCGATTTTTGGTGTCGGACTCGGCATTTTGCTGCCTGCGCTCGTGTTCGGATACTTCATGGTGCTGGCGCGCTACGAGCGTGAAGTACAGCTACGCATACGCAATCCCATGGTGCAGTACGCCGATATGCTGGCAAAAGCGATGGAAGTACCGATTTGGAATGTAGATAAAGAGGTTGGCCGCCAGTTTGTCAGTGGCGTGATGCGCAATCCCGAAGTTGTCAGTATCGCCATCACCGATGAAGCGGGTTCCGACTTTGTCAGCCAAAAAAAAGAAGCTGGATCCAGTGCTGCATTACTCACGGATATCCGCCCTGTCATTCTTGATAACAAAATTATCGGTAAAGTCGAAATCTCGCTCACAACCGCTAATGTAAAGCATGACTTGCTGGAAGATGTAGCCACGCAATTGCTGGGCTTGGGCGCCCAGGTCTTGTTCTCCTTTGCCTTGATCTGGTTCCTGTTTGACCGCCGTATCATACGACCTATACAAATTTTGCAGCAGGAAACCGCAAGGCTGGCCAGCGGCCAGATGGAGCAGCCATTGGCCTGGACACGTCAGGATGAAATCGGCAACCTGGCGCAGGGGCTGAACAAAATGCGTCTGAACCTGGGCGAACTGATTGCGGGACGTGAACATCAGAATGCCTTGCTGCAGCAAGAGCTCGCAGAACGGCTGCGGGTTGAACAAATACTGCGCGAAACAGAAGAAAAGTTTATCGCGATTTTTCAGGCCTCACCGGTCGCGATGACGGTATTCAGAAAAAATCCCACTTACCGCATGGCAGATGTCAACGATGCCTGGGTGCGCCAGTTCGGCTGGTCGCATGAAACCATACTTGGGCAAGTCAGCATGCAAGAGTATTTGTGGCGCGACATGGATGATTTCCATCATGTCGTCAATTGCCTGGAGCGTGATGGTGAAATACATGGCTACGAAGCCTGGTGCCGCAGCGGTATCGCCGGTCGTTTGTTATTGTGCGAATTGTCTGGCCGTCTGGTAAGAATTGCCGAGGAAACCATGTTGATTCTGGTTCAGGAGGATATTACGGAAAAGCGCCAGAATGAACAGGCTATACGCAATATGAATGTCACACTGGAAAAACGCGTTTCAGAACGTACGCACGAATTGGAAGTGGCCAATAGCGAGCTGACTATTGTGCTTGAAGATTTACAACGCGCACAACAGGAATTGCTGCGCACAGAAAAAATGGCGGCATTGGGTTCGCTGGTTGCTGGTGTGGCGCATGAATTGAATACGCCGATAGGCACAAGTGTGACGGTCGCCAGTACCTTGCAGCAGCAAACCAATGAAATTTATCAGCAATTCCAGCAAGGCTTACGCAAGTCAGTGCTGGAAGATTATTTATCCAATGCCCGCCTTGGGACGGATTTGCTCCTGCGTAATTTGAGTAAGGCTTCCGAGCTGGTCGCCAGTTTCAAGCAAGTCGCGGTCGATCGCACCAGTGCCAATCGTCGCCAGTTTGCGCTTGACGAGATGATGGATGAATTAATCTTGACGCTGGGACCCATGATACGTAAGACGCCGCATGAAGTGATTGCTGATATTCCCGCGAAAATGCTGCTGGATAGCTATCCGGGCGCACTGGGCCAGGTCATGACCAATCTGATTAACAATGCGTTCATCCATGCATTTGATGCAGATGTGCGCGGCCGGGTGCGTATAGAGGGGCGCGACATGGATGGGGAGTTCATCGAAATCACAGTGACGGACAATGGTAAAGGCATTCCACCAGCCAATATTGGTCGTATCTTTGATCCCTTCTTCACCACCCGCCTGGGGCAAGGTGGCAGTGGACTCGGCTTGAACATCGTCTACAACCTGGTCAAAGATGTGCTGGGTGGCGATATACGGGTGTCCAGTACCGTTGGCGAAGGAACGCGTTTCAGTATGAGCATACCGAAAATTGCCAAAATCGCTGAAACCCCGCATTGAACGAATTGCCTATGGATGGAGGTATGTTGCTTTGCCTGCATGCCATAGTTCTGCTACAGTCTTGTAATGAGTAAATTATCTTTAGACCGTATTCTGCAGTCGCAGGGATTTGGATCGCGCAAGTATTGCCGCGAGCTGATAGAGGATGGCGAGGTCAGCATCCAGGATGAAGTTGTCGATAACTATAAGCTGACGTTGGAAACCGATGGCTTACGGTTCACAATTTTCGAGGAAGAATGGACTTATCGCGAGCATGTCTACATTGCTTTGAATAAACCATCCAATTTTGAATGTTCGCGTAAGCCCAGCCACCATCCCGGTGTCCTGACCTTATTGCCAGAGCAGTTCAGCTGGCGCGATGTGCAGCCGGTTGGCCGACTGGATCACGATACCACTGGCATGTTGCTGATGTCTGATGATGGTCCTTTCATCCACGCGCAGTCATCGCCTAAGCGCCATGTGCCCAAGGTCTATCTGGCGACGACAGCTGAACCGGTGACTGAGGCACTGGTCAGTACTTTACTCAGTGGCGTGCAATTACATGATGAGCCTGCACCACTCGCCGCCCAGATGTGCCGGCAGGTCGCAGAGTTTCAGATCGAGATTATTCTGGAGCAAGGCAAGTATCATCAGGTCAAGCGCATGTTAGCGGCAGCAGGTAATCATTGTGCCGCCTTGCAACGCACCGCGATAGGTAAGTTAACACTCGCATCGCTGGAGTTGGAAGAGGGCGAGTGGTGTTACCTGACGCAAGAGCAGCTGGACTTACTGGTTCCTGTCGATTTCAACGCGTAAGCGGGGGCGCTGGCGCGTTGTTTAAGGTTTCAACATGAATTCACTGGCCTGAGTTTCATGGATTTCAGGTCTTTCGTTTTGCTGATCATGAATGAGGAAACTGACTATGCGTGTGATTGCTGTGACCAACCCCAAAGGGGGCGTAGGAAAAACCACTTTTTCCACTAATCTGGCCGGATATTTTGCGGCTCAGGGTCAGACTGTCATGCTGGGGGACATGGATGTTCAGCAATCCTCTCTCAGCTGGCTGAAAATCCGCCCCGATAATCTGGCGCGCATCACCCCCTGGCAGCCTGCTGATCCCTTACCATCCAAAACAGGCAAAGCGCATCTGGTGCTGGATACGCCCGCTGGTCTGGCCGGTGACTCACTGGAGCAGGTGCTGGCGCTGGCGAGCAAAATCGTCATTCCTTTGCAGCCATCGATTTTCGATATTCTTGCGACGCAGGATTTTCTGAATCTGCTCGCTCAACAAAAACACCGTTGCGAAGTCGGCGTATTAGGTATGCGCGTCCATGCACGCAGCCGTTCTGCCGATCAGTTGGCGAATTATGTGAATCAACTGGGCTTACCGGTGATCGGTTATTTACGTGACACCCAGAACTATATACAGCTGGCGGCCCATGGCGCGACCATCTGGGATGTCGCGCCATCCCGCGTGGATAAAGATCTGGAGCAATGGGAAGAGGTATTGCGCTGGATAGAGCATTAGTTTTTATTCTGCGGATTCCGGTGCACCCGCCCGGGTGTCCGGATCGACGGCATCTCACTGAAAATCTTCCGTTTGTCAGGTTTTTGGAGTGTTAGGTCGAAAAACGCAATATTTCTCTTGGAAAATTACCCTCTCCAGCAATACTTACCTATAATGCCGTCTCCCTGAGTACAGGGAAGTTTCCCTTTTTATATCAAATACTTACGGCATGCACCTGACTATCTTCGAAACTCCTATCATAAACACATTGATGCGCTGGATCGCCGTCCTGGCCGCACGGCTGACCGGTTGGCGCGTTGAGGGCATACAGCCGGCCGAAAAAAAATATGTGCTGATTGCAGCGCCGCATACCAGTAACTGGGATTTTCCAGTGACTCTGATGGTGTGCTTTGTGCTGCGTCTGCGGGTCTATTGGATGGGGAAAGCCAGCCTGTTTCCACCTGTGCTGGGTGGCGTGATGCGCTGGCTGGGCGGGATTGCGGTGGATCGCAGCCGTTCCGGTAATCTGGTACAGAGCACGGTGGATGCGTTTCACACCAGTGACAGACTGACCGTGATCGTGCCGCCGGAAGGTACACGTGGCAAAGTCACTCATTGGAAAACCGGGTTTTACTATATCGCGCTTGGCGCTGGTGTACCAATTGCCCTGGGTTACCTGGATTTCGGTCGCAAGGTAGGTGGCATAGGGAAGATGTTTATGCCGACTGGCGATATCGCTGCCGACATGCTGGAAATTCGCCAATTCTATGCTGGCATACAAGGCAAGCACCCGCAGCAATTTGAAGACAATATTCAGATCCGTTAAGCTGGCTTCAGCTTGTAGCCCGCAACTTCCCTGCTATTTGCGCCCGAATAGCCTGCCTATCGCCCATTTGGCAGGGCTGCTCAAGGCAAGACCCTGATCAGATGCGGCTTTCAGCCTGAAATGCGGCTGCGAGCCGCATGTTTACTCAGACCAGGATTTTAGAATTGGACTGGTCGTGCCTGTATTCCCATATCCATATTTCAGCCGGTATGTCTGGATTCGCCTTTGGCAGAGGAAGTGACTTGCTCTGTTTTGCTATCCTGCTGTAGCAATAACCATTGCGCAGGTTGCAATATGAGTTTTTTAGTCAGTAATTCGCAATACGGGTGGGCAGCCATCCAGACGATGAGGGCACTCGCTCCCAGTGATACCAATAAGCGTGCCGTGTCTTCCAGATGCAAGATGCGGTTTAATAAGCCCGTATTGTGCAGAATAATCAGTGCCATTCCATGCCATAAAAAGACATACATGGATTGCTGTCCTATTCTTGCCAGTCCCCAGTTGCGGCGACTCATCAGATAACAAACAGCCAGGCCGATCACAGTACAACTTACGTATTGGATCAGTTGATACATACTGCCCGTCAGATTTGCCAAACCCAGCCTGTGCAATGAGAAACTGCCGTACAGCCAGCGATAGTCAAAATGCTTAGGCAACAACATGGCAGCAACGATCGCGCTGGCGCAGATCAGCAAACTGAGCAAGAGCCATTGTGGTTTGCTCTTCCAGCGCTGGAAGAAATCTGGCCCCAGCGTCCAGCCCAGTACGAAAAACGGGAAGAAAGTCAGCGTCCGTGCAGCACTCAGAAAATAACCGCTGTGCTCGGAATAGCTGGCTGCCATACCCAGTAAGACCGCAATCAGCACGGGAAATTGTAAGCGCGCAAACAGTGGCAGCAACAGCCGCCAGCTTAACAGACTCAGCAAATACCACAGCATCCAGTAAGGCGCGATCAGTTTGGCGTAGACGCTGAAACTGCCTGTCAGCGCATACTCCGTCAATTCATACAACAATTCAAAAGCAAGTAAGGGCGCCAGGATATTCCGTATCAGCTGGCCGGATTGGTGCTGGTTCAGATCGGGTTTTGAGAGCATGCCCGACACCATGGCAAACATAGGCATATGGAAGGTATAGATCAGAATCCAGATTGGACGCAGGAAGGCATCACTGGCGATGTGCAATTCCACCAAATGGCCGAATACCACCAGAAAAATCAGTAAGCCTTTAATGTTATCGAGGCTAGTATTTCTGTTCAGGGGAAGGGCGGGGCGGGAGGTGTGCATACTCGTCAATTCAATCAAATACCGCAAAGAGCCGTGATGATAATCGAATTTAGGATATTTTCCCGCAATTAAGTAGTTCCGCTTTGTAACGTATTTCTATATAGGTAATTTTTTATCGTATCATGCATTGGGGCTTGCTTATGCTGATCGGCGTCAGTCTGCATGCTTAATTATTCTAAGTTTCGGGCGATTTCAGTGATGGAGCTGTCAGGAGAGTCGGGTAAAATATGTTTACCTAATGAAATATTATGTGCTCCTTTTTTGCACATAGATAGCAGTCAAAATTCTTGGATGGCGTGGCATGGCGAGAGATAAATCACGGGCCAGTTTGCTCAGTGCACAACTTGATTTCGAGGATATCAGAAATCCCGGAGATCCCGCGCCGCCGCTTGGGGATGACTTGTCGCATTTGCAATTTGATGTCGATAACGATAGCAAGCCCGCTGCTGTGAAAGTGGAAAGAACGCCACGCATACTGCGTTCGGCAGAGGATATCGCCAGAGAGAAACAGCGCCAGGAGCGGCTGGACCGTGAGCGCCAGAAGGCGAATGGCAAGGGAGATAATTTTGCCTTTTATGCCGCCATCGTTGCGCTGCTGAGTTTTCTGGTGATCTTTGGTGCGGTGTTTTTTACCAAATTTTCCAATAATGAAAATAAGCCCAGTTATCTGGCGCTACCCCAGACCGTGGTGAATCTGGATGGGCAGGTAATACGAATGCAGGTGAATATTCAGGTCAAGAATGCGGACCGTGACTGGCTGGCAAAGAACAAACAGGCGCTGACCGAGATGTTTCCGATCACGATGACTACGATAGAGCCGGACGACCTGAAAACCGAAGAGGGAATGGAGCGCATCCGTGAACAGATGCGCGTTGATTTAAACCAGCGACTGGCAACCGACAAAGTACAGTCGGTATTATTGAACGAGTTACTGACACAGAACCGTTAAGCGCAGGCACTCGCTCACTTAGGTAGCGCTGCCCGCGTGGCTCAAATTTCCTCGAGGTAGCGTAATAATTTTTCTAATGCGTAGGCCACAGTCTGTTCACGCACGCTGTGGCGGTCGCCGCTGAAAATTTTACGTTCGGTATGCGTTGTCCCACCGACAGTCCAGCCAAAGCAGATCGTCCCTACTGGCTTACCAGGTACCGCACCGCCAGGCCCGGCGATGCCCGTGGTGGACAGGGCGACATGGGCTTCAGAATTAGCGATTGCGCCCTCGGACATGGCGGCAGCGATTTCTTCACTCACCGCGCCATGTTGCGCAATCAGTGCGGCCGGAATACTCAGGAGTTCAGACTTTGAGGAGTTGGAATAACTGACAAAGCCGCAGTCAAACCATTCCGAGGAGCCTGCAATTTCTGTTAATGCCTGACAGACGCCACCGCCGGTGCAGGATTCAGCGACCGCCAGTAACAGACGTCTGGATTTGAGTTCTTCACCAACTTTTGCTGCGAGTTCGATAGCATTCTGCATGATGCGTCTCCCGTCTGGTTATTGAATGCTCCGGATCACGTCTGATTCCGTGCCCGATCATGAGCTGTGGAAACTACTTTACCACTTAGTCTGTATTGAGGTGAAGCCTGTTTGCAAAAGAAAATATACGAACTGTCTGCCAACTGTTACTGGGCAGCAGATTTGCGCTGCTGCAGCGATGGCTTAGGCTTGGGACTCCCTGAGCGTGGAGCAAAGAAGTGCATAGATCGCTTGATACCTGTTGACTCGACTTAATCAGTCAGACCGATTAGTCGCAAGGATTCAGCCTTCGCTACCCGTTTGCCTCTGAACTCGGCGGGAGTAAATTCGCAGGAGCGCGCAATGCGCAGACTTTCCTTATCCAGGGCTTCATCGCCGCTTCCCCATTGAATGATTGCATCGACCACCTTACCACTGGATGAAACCATGACGCCGACCACGATATCATTGGCGATGTCTTTGTTTTCGGCGATACGCAGAGTCGCTGATTTTTTGCAACTGGCCAGGTCCAGCTCAGCACGACTTGAGTAACCTTGTTCATATAACCAGCGCAAGACGAAGATTTTTGATTGTGGTGCATAGTCACCAGGTGGCAGAAGTTGGCAACCAGACAGATGATTCATAATACTCATATCGAGTATCTTCCAGCCTGCACTGCGCAGCAGGTCAAAGGCTGCAATTTTGCCGTGCTCATCGATATGCAGCTTTAACTTGGTGTCACCTTCTATGCCACGCCGCACCGCAGCGGCCGGATACTCAGGCAGTTTGCAGATGGCTTCCATATCCATGGAGAAGTCGAACTTTACAGCGGGAACGGACTCCCCAGCCTCATCACTGGCGACGACAAGTGGCGCACAGAAAAACTGGGCGATGATAATCAGGCTTAAGGCGCAGCGGGCAACTTGCATGTCGTATCCTATGTATTGCGTTGAGCGCAATATTATGCGGATAGAGTGTAATTAAGGCAATACATGCCTGAAGTTTGCCATCTGCTTATTCGAGATGAAACGTGGCAATCTGCTATAAGCTGCGCCACAGTGCGATGCACAGCAGGCAGAAAAAGGCCGCCACAATGTCATCGAACATCACACCAAAGCCACCTTTGAAGCGCTGGTCAAAATAGCGTATCGGCGGTGGTTTTACCATGTCAAAGAAGCGGAAAATCAGAAACGCAGCAGTCTGCGCCTGTGCACCCGCAGGGGTGACCAAAACTAAAACCAGCCAGAACGCAATAATCTCATCCCACACCATACTGCCATGGTCGGCGACACCCAGATTTTTGCCTGTGATATGGCAAGCCCAGATGCCGGCTACGAAGCCAATCACGATGATGAGCAACCAGTTCCAGGGAGTGAAAAACGCAGGCCAGCGGTCGCTGAAGATATTAAAGCTCAGCCAGGCAAACAGGGTGCCCATGGTACCCGGAACACTGGGCGATAAGCCACTGCCAAAGCCTTGCGCCAGGATATGCGCAGGATGACTGAACATGAAGCGTGCACCGGGGCGTAGTATTTGGGCCGTTTGCCCGTTATCCAGAGTGGTCATGGGGTAGAGAAGTGATCGAAAGACTGTAAATGTAATTGCAGCGGCTGCTGCTGCGCATCGAATAAGCGTAAGCCGGGTTGTGCTTCAATCTGGCCGACGCGGCTTACCCGGGTTTGGCTGGCTGCCGCTGCCGCCAGTACCTGCGCACGTTGGTCCGAAGGTGCGGTGAAGCACAATTCATAGTCGTCGCCGCCAGTCAGACAAAAGCGCCGGCGCAGTGCAAGCTCTTGCTGTTGCAGCATAGGGCCGGCTGGCAAGGCATCCACCCACAAACTCGCACCAACACCTGAGCGCTTCAGGATATGCCCGAGATCACCAGTCAGGCCATCTGAGATATCCAGTGCCGCATGGGCGATACCTCGCAGCGACAGTCCCAGCTCAACTCTGGGCGTAGGCATATGCATACGCAGCGCTGCCTGTTGATGGACATCCGAAGTTAATTCCAGCTCTTGCCAGTATCCGGCCAATGCCAGCCGCGCGTCACCTAAGGTGCCAGAGACCCAAATATCATCGCCGACTTGAGCGGCATCACGACGTAATGCCTGCCCCGGTGGGATTTCACCAAATACCGTAATGCAGATATTCAGCGGCCCTTTGGTGGTGTCGCCGCCGATCAGACGGCACTGATGTTGATCGGCGAGTGCCAGCAAGCCCTGCGAAAAAGGATGCAGCCAGTCAGCATTCGCTTCTGGTAAGGCCAGCGCCAGGCTAAAGCCCATAGGACGCGCGCCCATCGCAGCCAGATCCGACAAATTCACCGCCAGGCATTTATGTCCCAGCATACGCGGGTCGGCGTCAGGGAAAAAGTGTCGGCCCGAGACCAGCATGTCGGTAGAAACTGCGGTTTGCATGCCAGCCGTTGGCTGTATCAACGCACAGTCGTCACCCACACCCAGTACCAGATGCGAGTCGGCCGGGGAGTGATGGGCGAAATAATGTTGGATTAAATCAAATTCGGAGAGCATGCGCGCATTGTACCGAATACCAGAGTCTGTGCGGCTGAGTTTGTCAGCGGAAACACAGGGTATGCGCTTCTGGTTTTGACTCAGACCCGGCTGGCGGTCAGTAGCATATTTTGCACATCCGGGGACAGACTGTAGGTATGGAAAGTCTGCCAATTATTGACACGTTGCCATAATGTTTGTACTGCTTGGCGGAGCTGGAGCGCGGTTTGCATTCTTTGTATCCTTTCATACTGGATTGGGTGTTCTGTTGCAGGATTGCATGGGATGACGAGCTTCATGTTATGCTGCGCCAGGTACTTAGCTATCAAAGTAGTATTGATGATAGTTATATGTAATTTATTTGTGAAATTAATTGTTTTTATTGGTTGGATAGTGGCTTGCTATGCGATTAGGGTTTATTCATTCGAATTAGGCATGGACCTATGCGCTAAAAGCATAGAAACCGTACAAATACGTATGAAGAATGAAAGCCTGCTCTGCTAGAATCTAGAGCCTATCCTCCAACAGTAAGTTTTGAGTAAGTAAAAAAGAAAGAAGGCCGTATGGATTCAGCAGATCAGAAAGAGCAAATTCGTCAGCAGTTGCGTCAGGCAGCGCTGGAATATCATGAATGCCCGACACCGGGCAAAATCAGCGTGACGCCAACCAAGCAACTGACCAACCAACGTGATCTGGCGCTGGCTTACTCTCCTGGCGTTGCCGCTCCTTGTGAAGAAATCGTTGCTGATCCGACTGCTGCATTTAAATATACGGCGCGTGGCAACCTGGTTGGTGTCATCACCAATGGAACTGCGGTGCTGGGTCTGGGCAATATCGGCCCACTGGCATCGAAGCCCGTGATGGAAGGTAAGGGCGTCCTGTTCAAAAAATTTGCCGGTATCGATGTGTTCGATATTGAGATTAATGAACCAGATCCGGACAAGCTGGTTGATATCATCGCTTCGCTGGAGCCTACCTTTGGCGGTATTAATCTGGAAGATATTAAAGCCCCTGAGTGCTTCTATATCGAGCGCAAGCTGCGTGAGCGCATGAAGATACCGGTCTTCCATGATGATCAGCACGGCACTGCGATTATCGTCGGCGCGGCGATCATGAACGGTCTGAAAGTCGTCGGTAAAGACATCAAAAAAACCAAGATGGTGGTGTCAGGTGCAGGCGCAGCAGCGCTCGCATGTCTGGATCTGATCGTCGATCTGGGCTTCCCGATCGAAAATATTTTCGTCACAGATTTAGCAGGTGTGGTGTATCAGGGGCGTACAGAACTGATGGATCCGGACAAGGCACGCTTTGCGCAGGACACCAGTGCGCGCACTTTGCGCGATGTCATTCCTGATGCCGATATCTTCCTTGGTTTGTCTGCGGCAGGTGTACTGAAGCAGGACATGGTCAAAATGATGGCCGCGAATCCTCTGATTCTGGCACTGGCCAACCCGACACCGGAAATTCTGCCGGAAGAAGTCAAGGCGGTGCGCGACGATGCGGTCATGGCGACTGGCCGTTCGGATTTCCCGAATCAGGTTAATAACGTATTGTGCTTCCCGTATATCTTCCGTGGCGCGCTGGATTGTGGTGCAACCACCATCACCCGTGAAATGGAAATCGCTGTTGTCCACGCCATTGCTGAGCTGGCTCAGGCGGAACAATCTGACGTCGTGGCTTCCGCTTATGGCATTAGTAACCTGTCGTTTGGTCCGGAATATCTGATTCCTAAACCATTTGATCCGCGCCTGATGATTAAGATTGCGCCAGCGGTAGCTAAAGCGGCAGAAGAATGTGGTGTGGCTGCGCGTCCGATTCAGGATATGCAGGCTTACGCAGATAAGTTGCAGCAATTTGTCTACCACAGCGGCACCTTTATGAAGCCGCTGTTCCAGATCGCGAAGAAAGCACCGGCTGAACGTAAGCGCATTGTGTATGCCGAAGGTGAAGACGAGCGTGTACTGCGCGCAGTACAGGTGGTGGTAGACGAAAAGCTGGCGACGCCGATTTTGGTTGGCCGTCCGCAAATTCTGGCGCAACGCGTAGAAAAATTCGGTTTACGCATTCGTCCTGGTATTGATTTTGAAGTCATCAATCCGGAATTCGATCCGCGCTACCGTGATTACTGGCAGACTTACCACCAGATGACTTCTCGCAAAGGCGTCACTGAGCAATACGCCAAACTGGAAATGCGCCGCCGTCACTCCCTGATTGGTTCCATGATGGTCCATAAGGGCGATGCAGATGGCATGATCTGCGGTACTTTTGGCAATTCCACGCTACACTTGAACTACATTCATCAGGTGTTGGGTAAGCGCGAAGGCGTCAATGTCTATGCAGCGATGAATGCGCTGGTACTGCCAGACCGTCAGCTGGTGCTGGTGGATACCCATGTGAATGAAAATCCGACTGCAGAACAACTGGCGGAAATCACGATTATGGCGGCTGAAGAAATGCGTCGCTTCGGTCTGATGCCTAAGGCGGCTTTACTGTCGCATTCGAATTTCGGTTCGAGTAATAGTGAATCTGCGCAGAAAATGCGTGCCGCGCTGGAGATCATCCGTCGCGATGCGCCAGATCTGGAAATTGATGGCGAAATGCATGGCGATACCGCGCTCGACTCTGCCTTCCGGAAAAAAATGATGCCGGATACGACTTTGAATGGCGATGCCAATCTGCTGGTCATGCCAAATATCGATGCCGCTAATATTGCCTACAATTTGTTGAAAACAACGGCCGGCAACAATGTGGCGATTGGTCCTATCCTGTTGGGTTGCGCAAAACCTGTGCACGTCCTGACACCATCGGCAACAGTACGTCGTATCGTGAATATGACGGCATTGTGCGTAGTGGATGCAGTTGCTCAGCGCTGATAGTTTGCTGAGTCTGTATTAAAAAACGGAGGCTGATGCCTCCGTTTTTTATTGTTGTTCCTGCTGTTCCTGTTGATTCTGGCGGATAGGTACGCGGCCGGTAGGTACAAAATCAGATGCCTTGATACAGTGACCATGCTGATCATCAAAAAACATATGCGGTTTAAAAGCGGCCAGCACTTCTGATTTATTTACGCCACCCATGAAAAAGGTTTCGTCAATGGCGATGTTCCAGGCGCGCAGAGTACGAATCACACGTTCATGCGCCGGTGAGGAACGTGCTGTGACCAGAGCTGTGCGTATAGGAAAAGCGCGGCCATCCGGCGTTCTGAACTGATTTTGTAGATACGAGAGTGCAACCAGCAAGCGTGCAAACGGTCCCTCGGGCAAAGGCTTTTTGGCATTCTCTCGCTCATGCTGCTCAAACGCCTCAACCCCGTGCTGCTGATAAATTCTTTCGGACTCGTCCGAAAAAATCACGGCATCTCCATCAAAGGCGATGCGTATTTGTTCCATGTCGGCCGCATTGGGCGGCATGGGATACAGCATCGCGGACGCGACGCCAGAATTGATCGCAGCCTGCACATCATCCTCATGTAAAGACAAAAACAGGCTGACATTAAATGCCTTGAGATAGGGAGAGAGCGGTGCGCCGCCAGTTAAGGCAGCACGGCTGATGTCCAGTCCATAGTGTTCTATCGAATTAAAGATCCTGAGCGAGGTTTCGGATGAGTTACGTGACATCACAACGACCTCTACCATGCGCTGCTCAGGCGCCAGTGCATTTAGCTTCAGTAAAGCTTTGACCAGTGCAAATCCGGCTCCCGGATTTAAGACCTTGTTTTCATGTCGTAGTTGGTGGGAGCGAAAAGCATCCAGCCCCTGTTCACGGAAAATCTCATCTTCCGCTTCCAGATCAAATAAAGCACGTGAGGAAATGCCGATTACCAGTAAGTGGTCTAAGGAATAAGCCATAGATGTGTACAGTGTTCCAGGTGATGGTGAGTGACAGGTGATTAAGCTGTGCCTGAAGCGCGGCAGACTATTTGCTGCATTAGTAAGAAGATATCACTGTCTGTAGACTTGCGGTGAGCGGGGTAAAGTCTTTTATTTTCGTTCAGGTCCGATGAAGCCCCGCTTAGCCCGCCCGCCTGAATGTCAGATTTATCCGGCAATCTCCAAATACAGGGTGATATCCGGCCTGTATGCGCGATATACCATGAAAGCGCAAGCGGCTTTGATTGCCCCAGACTAAAACATCACCATGCATCAGGGGAATTTTGCGGCTTGCATCTTCGCGCCGCATTCCGCCCAATAGAAATTGTGCGCTTAAACCTAAAGACACAGAAACGATAGGATGCTTGAAATCTTTTTCGTCTTTGTCCTGGTGCAAACTTAACTGAGTCTCAGCCTGGTAGCGATTGATCAGACAGCTGTCGGGCAGAAAATCTGGAAAGCCCGCATACAAGGCAGATTCGCGTGCAAACTGCTCCCAACTGACTGGCATCGCTGGCCATGGCTGCTCCGTGAGGGGATCAGCAGAATGATAGCGATATCCATACTGATCTGAAATCCAGCCATACGGGCCACAACTGCTGGTTGCAACTGCCATGCGTCGTCCACCAGGCGTGAACATATGTCTGAATGGCGAGATATTTAAAATAGCGCCTAGTTGTTGATGGATGTCAGATACCAGATGGCTGGCTGCACCGCGCAGCAGAACCACACCCGGTTCTATCTCTTCTGGCTGGGCGGATGTATAAGCGAGCGCATCAAATAAATCGTAGTTCATCTCGTGATGCTAAGTGCAAACCAGTTTTTGTTGCGCCGAATAATAGTTAAGACAACGGTTTGAAGAGAATAAACAGAAGATTCTGATCAAGGTGTTGACACAATCCGGTCGAAGCTTCATAATCTCGTTTCTCTGCTGCTTACGAACAAAACGATTCGAAGCAAACGCCGCAAGGC
>NZ_JAABOS010000011.1 GCF_010078235.1 Cognatundibacterium crateris
TTCGCTATCCGTGAAGGTGGTCGTACAGTCGGTGCAGGCGTTGTTGCTAAAATCATCGAGTAATTTGTAGTAATGAATCAAGCGCGGCAACCTGTTCTGGTTGCCGCTCAAATTCAGCCAGTTTCAAAATGTAGGGGTGTAGCTCAATTGGCAGAGCGACGGTCTCCAAAACCGTAGGCTGGGGGTTCGATTCCCTCCGCCCCTGCCACCATCAAAGCCGCAGGGCGCCGAAAGTAAATACAGTATGTCTAATCATTCCGTCCAGACAGTCAGTACCTCCAATGACAAATATAAAGTCATTCTGGCGGTTTTTGCTGTAGTTGCTGGAATTGCTGCATTTTATGTTCTTGCTGGTCAGTCTACCTGGGTGCGCGCTGCTGCACTGGTGGTCGGTCTGGTAATTGCAGGTGGTTTGTTGGCAGTCTCAGATCTGGGACGCAATTTTGTTGAATTTGCTAAAGAATCTGTTCGTGAAACCAAGAAAGTAGTTTGGCCTACCCGTAAGGAAGCAGGTCAGATCACCGCAGTTGTTTTTGGTTTTGTGCTGGTGATGGCAATTTTCCTTTGGGGAACAGATAAATTCCTCGAGTTTATGTTGTATGACGTAATCCTTGGATGGAAAAAATAATGAGCGAAAACATTCAGGAAAACGAACAAGGTACAGCGCCAGTGGTGTCTGTGCCTAAAAGCGCTAAAAGATGGTACGCCGTCCATGCGTATTCCGGTATGGAAAAAAGTGTACAGCGCGCTCTGGTAGAGCGGATTGAACGCGCAGAAATGCAGGACAAATTTGGCCGCATTCTGGTTCCTACTGAAGAAGTTATCGAAGTGCGTAACGGCCGTAAGGCAGTGACTGAGCGCAGGCTGTTCCCAAGCTATGTATTCGTCGAAATGGAAATGACTGACGATACCTGGCATTTGGTGAAAAACACCAGCAAGGTAACCGGCTTTATCGGTGGTAAATCAAATAAACCATCTCCTATCCCTCAGCATGAAGTGGATAAGATATTGCAGCAGATGCAGGATGGTGTAGAAAAACCAAGACCAAAAGTCTTGTATGAAGTTGGTGAAGTGGTTCGTATTAAAGAAGGTCCATTCACAGACTTCAACGGTAGCGTGGAAGAAGTTAATTACGAGAAATCGAAAGTCCGCGTCACCGTGACTATTTTTGGCCGTGCGACACCAGTGGAACTGGAATTCGCTCAGGTAGAAAAAGTCTGATCAAAATAAAAGAATTAATCGTCAGTCAGTACGATGAAAGCAGTAATTCAGAAACTGATGCAAGCCGAGGAGCCTGGCAGTAGCAGTATCAAGTCAGGCGCTAATACTCATTTTATTTAGGAGCCAACATGGCAAAGAAAATTATTGGTTTTATCAAGCTGCAAGTGCCAGCTGGTAAAGCAAATCCATCCCCACCTATCGGTCCAGCTCTGGGTCAACGTGGTTTGAATATCATGGAATTCTGCAAAGCGTTCAACGCGCAGACCCAAGGTATGGAACCAGGCATGCCAATTCCTGTTGTGATCACCGCATTTGCTGATAAGTCTTTCACATTCGTGATGAAGACTCCTCCAGCAACATACATGATCAAAAAAGCAGCTGGCATCACTAAAGGTTCTGCTAAGCCACATACTGACAAAGTTGGTAAGATCACTCGTGCTCAAGCTGAAGAAATCGCTAAAGTTAAAGCAAAAGATCTGACAGCAGCTGATATGGACGCAGCAGTCCGTACTATCGCTGGTTCTGCCCGTTCTATGGGTATCACGGTGGAGGGTCTGTAATGGCTAAGTTATCTAAAAAAGCAAAGTTGCTCGCAACTAAAGTTGATCGTCTGAAAGTTTACTCTTTCGACAACGCAGTTACTCTGATCAAAGAGTGCGCAACAGCGAAATTCAACGAATCCATCGACGTTTCCGTGCAACTGGGTGTAGATCCTAAGAAATCTGACCAGGTTGTTCGTGGCGCAGTTGTATTGCCAGCAGGTACAGGTAAAACTGTACGTGTAGCGGTATTCGCTCAAGGTGCAAAAGCTGAAGAAGCGAAAGCAGCCGGTGCAGATATCGTTGGTATGGAAGATCTGGCAGAACGCGTTAAAGCTGGCGACATGCCATTTGACGTAGTGATCGCCTCTCCAGACACGATGCGTATCGTTGGTACACTGGGTCAGGTACTGGGTCCACGTGGCCTGATGCCAAATCCAAAAGTTGGTACAGTTACTCCAGACGTTGCAACTGCAGTTAAAAATGCAAAAGCAGGTCAGGTTCAGTACCGTACAGATAAAGCTGGTATCATTCACACTACTATCGGTCGTAAGTCTTTTGCAGATGCAGATCTGAAAGCCAACCTGGTAGCGTTGATCGATGCTTTGAACAAAGCAAAACCAGCTTCTTCCAAAGGTGTTTACCTGCGTAAAGTTTCCATCTCTTCCACGATGGGTGCTGGCGTACGTGTTGACCACGGAAATCTGGCTTAAGTAAGCAATTAAGTCCTCATGGCTAACGTCATGGGGCGATTCTTTGGGCTGGACAGATAGAAATATCTGTCCAGAGTGTCAAAGACCGTTGGGCTGATGTCCGTCAGGAATCAGTTAAACACCAAAGGCGCAAGTCTGAGGAACCCAACGCAGATGGTGTACCCGAACAAGTTTTGTAGTGATTACTGGTCCGCCAGTGAAACTCCTAACTTCGGACGCCGTGTTCGAAACGATACGAAGGAAGCATGTCATCCTGATATGCCTACTGACTATCATTAATGGAGGTTGACCGTGAGTCTCAATCTGAATGACAAAAAGGCCGTCGTCGCTGAAGTCTCTGCAAAAGTAGCAACTGCACAGACTATCGTCGTGGCTGAATATCGTGGCATCCAGGTCGGTCATTTGACGCAATTGCGTGCTTCTGCACGCGCTCAAGGCGTATACATGCGTGTGTTGAAAAACACACTGGCACGTCGCGCTGTTGAGGGAACTGTATTTGCCAGCCTCGCTTCTGAAATGACCGGTCCGTTGATTTATGCAATCTCGGAAGATGCCGTTGCAGCTGCTAAAGTCGTACAAGACTTTGCAAAAACCAACGACAAACTGGTTGTTAAAGCAGGTAACTATGCAGGCAAGTCGCTGGATAAAGCTGGCGTTGTTGCATTGGCAAGCATTCCTAGCCGTGAAGTACTGTTGGCGCAAGTTGTGGGCATGATGCAGGCACCTGTATCTGCATTTGCACGCGCTCTGGCAGCTGTGGCAGCGAAGAAAGAAGCAGAAGCTGCTTAATTGCAGTGTTTGTTTCCGTCAAATACCGTATCAATGTAATTAATTAATTGGAGTTTCAAATGGCAATTAGCAAAGACGATATCCTGGAAGCCGTAGGCGCGATGTCCGTAATGGACCTGAACGACCTGGTAAAAGCTTTCGAAGAAAAATTCGGCGTATCCGCAGCAGCAGTTGCATCTGGTCCAGCAGCAGCTGGTCCTGCAGCAGCAGCTGAAGAACAAACAGAATTCACTGTTGTTCTGGCTGAAGCTGGCGCAAACAAAGTTAGCGTTATTAAAGCAGTTCGCGAAATCACCGGTCTGGGCTTGAAAGAAGCTAAAGATCTGGTTGACGGCGCACCTAAAGCAGTTAAAGAAGGTGTTGCTAAAGCTGACGCTGAAGCCGCTAAGAAAAAGCTGGAAGAAGCTGGCGCGAAAGTCGAAGTTAAGTAATTTCGCATTAAGGCAAATCTTCGGATTTGCCGAAGTCAAAGGCAGGAATCCTCTTGTAAGAGAGGGTTCCTCTTTGGCTTCTTTGTCGTTCAGGGTTGTTTAGCTGTTCATTAAGACCGAGGGCTGAGACTTGAGGTTTTTTGTCGCAGAGTTACTTGAATTTTGTGCCAGGAATCCTGAATTCTCCATCCTTCCTTGTCACTCACGGAGTGTCCATGCACTACTCATTTACTGAGAAGAAGCGTATTCGTAAATCTTTTGCGAAGCGCGCCAACGTCCACAACGTTCCGTTCTTGCTGGCGACTCAAATCGAGTCGTATAAAAGTTTCCTGCAAGAAGACAGAACGCCGGTAAACCGTAAAAATGAGGGCTTGCAGTCAGCCTTCACTTCGATTTTTCCTATCGTTTCACACAACGGGTTCGCTCGTCTCGAATTCTTGTCCTATGTTTTAGGTGATCCGGCATTTGACGTCAAGGAATGTCAACTGCGTGGTCTGACCTTTGCATCGCCACTGCGTGCGAAAGTGCGTCTGGTCATTCTGGACAAAGAATCCCCGACTAAGCCAGTCGTCAAGGAAATGAAGGAACAGGAAGTCTACATGGGCGAATTGCCTTTGATGACGACCACAGGTTCTTTTGTGATTAACGGTACTGAGCGTGTGATCGTGTCTCAGTTGCACCGTTCCCCGGGCGTGTTCTTTGAACATGACCGCGGTAAAACTCACTCATCCGGTAAGCTGCTGTTCTCAGCACGTATCATTCCTTACCGTGGTTCCTGGCTGGATTTCGAATTCGATCCAAAAGACATTCTGTTCTTCCGTATTGACCGTCGTCGTAAGATGCCTGTCACTATTCTGTTGCGTGCTATCGGCATGAACAATGAACAGATCCTGGCGAACTTCTTCGTATTCGACAATTTCAATCTGCACAGCGATGGCGCGGAAATGGAATTCGTTGCTGAGCGTCTGCGTGGCGAAGTCGCACGTTTCGATATTACCGACAAATCCGGTAAAGTCATCGTTGCCAAAGACAAGCGTATCAACGCGAAACACGTACGTGAAATCGAAGCCGGTGGTGTTAAACACATCTCCGTACCTGAAGACTACCTGTTAGGCCGTGTACTGGCCAAGAACATCATTGATGCGGATACCGGTGAAGTCATCGCTAACGCCAACGATGAGCTGACAGAAGAGTTGTTGGCCCGTCTGCGCGATGCACGCGTGACCGATATCCAGACGCTGTACACCAATGATCTGGATCAGGGTGCCTACATCTCCCAGACTCTGCGTACTGACGATACAGCTGACCAGATGGCAGCCCGTGTTGCGATCTACCGCATGATGCGTCCTGGCGAACCGCCAACAGAAGAGTCTGTAGAAGCGCTGTTCAATGGCCTGTTCTACAGCGAAGAACGCTACGATTTGTCCGCGGTCGGCCGTATGAAGTTCAACCGCCGTATTGGCCGTGATGAACTGACTGGCGCCATGACTTTGTCTAACGAAGACGTTCTGGCTGTGATCAAGATCCTGGTTGAGCTGCGCAATGGCCGTGGCGAAGTGGATGATATCGATCACTTGGGTAACCGTCGTGTACGTTGCGTTGGTGAGCTGGCTGAGAATCAGTTCCGTGCCGGTCTGGTACGTGTAGAGCGTGCTGTTAAAGAGCGTCTGGGTCAGGCTGAAGCCGACAACCTGATGCCGCACGATCTGATCAACTCCAAGCCGATCTCTGCTGCGATCCGTGAATTCTTCGGTTCGTCCCAGTTGTCCCAGTTTATGGATCAGACTAACCCGCTGTCCGAAATCACGCATAAGCGTCGTATTTCCGCACTGGGACCTGGTGGTCTGACCCGTGAACGTGCCGGCTTTGAAGTCCGCGACGTGCATCCGACCCACTATGGCCGTGTATGCCCGATTGAGACTCCTGAAGGTCCGAACATTGGTCTGATCAACTCGCTGGCTCTGTATGCGCGTCTGAACGAATACGGCTTCCTGGAAACACCATACCGTAAAGTTATCGACAGCAAGATCACTAACCAGATCGATTATCTGTCTGCAATCGAAGAAGGCCGTTACATCATCGCTCAGGCGAATGCGACGATCGACGGCGCTGGTACATTGACCGATGAACTGGTTTCTTCCCGTCAGGCTGGTGAAACAATTCTGGTATCTCCAGAACGCGTACAGTACATGGACGTGGCGACAGGCCAGGTGGTTTCCGTTGCGGCTTCTCTGATTCCGTTCCTCGAACACGATGATGCGAACCGTGCGTTGATGGGTGCCAACATGCAGCGTCAGGCTGTTCCATGTCTGCGTCCTGAGAAAGCATTCGTCGGTACCGGTATTGAACGTACTGTTGCAGTTGACTCCGGTACGACCGTGCAGGCACTGCGTGGCGGTAAAGTCGATTACATCGATGCGGGCCGTATCGTTATTCGTGTGAATGATGACGAAGCACAGGCTGGCGAAGTCGGTGTCGACATTTACAACCTGATTAAATACACACGTTCCAACCAGAACACCAATATCAACCAGCGTCCTATCGTGAAGGTCGGCGACGTGGTTGCGCGCGGTGACGTACTGGCTGACGGTGCTTCGACCGATCTGGGCGAACTGGCACTGGGTCAGAACATGCTGGTCGCGTTTATGCCTTGGAACGGCTATAACTTCGAAGATTCGATTCTGATCTCCGAAAAAGTGGTTGCTGACGACCGCTACACCTCGATTCATATCGAAGAGTTGTCTGTTGTGGCACGTGACACCAAGCTGGGTGCAGAAGAAATTACCCGTGATATCTCCAACCTGGCTGAGAATCAGCTGGCGCGTCTGGATGAATCCGGTATCGTCTACATCGGTGCTGAAGTGACTGCTGGCGACACACTGGTCGGTAAAGTGACACCAAAAGGTGAAACTCAGCTGACACCGGAAGAAAAACTGCTGCGTGCGATTTTCGGTGAAAAAGCCTCTGACGTGAAAGATACTTCCCTGCGCGTGCCATCCGGCATGGTAGGTACGGTCATCGACGTACAGGTCTTCACCCGCGAAGGTATCCAACGCGACAAACGTGCACAACAGATTATCGATGACGAACTGAAACGCTACCGCCTCGATCTGAACGATCAGCTGCGTATCGTGGAAGGCGATGCATTCGAGCGTCTGGAACGTATGCTGGAAGGTAAGATCGCTGACGGCGGCCCGAACAAACTGGCCAAAGGTACCAAGATCACTAAAGAATACCTGGCAAGCATAGACAAATATCACTGGTTCGATATTCGTCTGGCTGCTGATGATGCTGCCAACGCTCTGGTTGCGATGAAAGATTCCATCGCTGAAAAACGTCATCAGTTCGATCTGGCATTTGAAGAAAAACGTACCAAACTGACACAGGGCGATGAATTACCACCTGGCGTACAGAAGATGGTTAAAGTCTATCTGGCCGTTAAACGTCGCCTGCAGCCTGGTGACAAGATGGCGGGTCGTCACGGTAATAAGGGTGTGGTTTCCCGTATCGTGCCTATCGAAGATATGCCTTACATGGCTGACGGTACACCGGCTGACATCGTACTGAACCCATTGGGTGTTCCATCCCGTATGAACGTGGGTCAGGTTTTGGAAGTGCATCTGGGCTGGGCAGCAAAAGGTCTGGGCTTGCGTATCGGCGAAATGCTGAAAGCAAAAGCCAAAGTGGAAGAACTGCGTGAATTCCTGAAGAAGATTTATAACGAATCTGGTAAACAGGAAGACATCGACAGCTTGTCCGAAGTTGAGATTCTGGAATTGACGAACAACCTGAAACATGGTGTTCCGTTTGCAACACCGGTATTTGACGGTGCCCACGAATCTGAAATTCGCCGCATGCTGGATCTGGCTTTCCCTGACCATATCGCTGAACAACTGGGTATGACACCGTCTAAAAACCAGGTCACCCTGTTTGATGGCCGTACCGGTGAAGCGTTTGAGCGTAAAGTCACACTGGGTTATATGCATGTTCTCAAGCTGCATCATCTGGTTGATGATAAAATGCATGCCCGCTCGACTGGACCATACTCTCTGGTGACGCAACAACCGCTGGGTGGTAAAGCTCAGTTCGGTGGTCAGCGTTTCGGTGAGATGGAGGTTTGGGCACTGGAAGCGTACGGCGCGTCTTACGTCTTGCAAGAGATGTTGACCGTGAAGTCCGATGACGTGAATGGCCGTACCAAAGTGTACGAAAATCTCGTTAAGGGCGATCACGTGATCGACGCCGGTATGCCAGAGTCGTTCAACGTTCTGGTCAAAGAGATCCGTTCTCTGGGTATCGATATCGACCTGGAGCGCGACTGATCGCTATCACCGGCAGGAAGGCCTTCTTGCTGGTGATGCTCACAGAGCAAAGTTTTTGTAGTCTTAGTAGTAAAACCACCGCCCGAACGTGTTTCGGGCGTTGGTCATTCAGCTAGCCCGCAGTTTGGAAGTGGATTTTCGTTCCCGGTATCTGATGGAACCAGTTTTTCAAGGTAAATTCTGGCTCTCCCGTCGATGCGAACAGGGTCAGCGACGAAACAACTTCTCTTGCAGCACTATTCAGCCACCAAGCGTTTGCCGCGCTTAACTGGAGTGATATACATGAAAGCCCTGCTCGATTTATTCAAGCAAGTCCAACCAAACGAACAATTCGACGCGATCAAGATTGGTCTGGCGTCACCGGATAAAATCCGTTCATGGTCTTATGGCGAAGTTAAAAAGCCAGAAACCATTAACTACCGTACCTTCAAGCCAGAACGTGATGGTCTGTTCTGCGCCAAAATTTTCGGACCGATCAAGGATTACGAATGCCTGTGCGGTAAGTACAAGCGTTTGAAACACCGCGGTGTTATCTGCGAAAAGTGCGGCGTTGAAGTCACACTCGCTAAAGTACGTCGTGAGCGCATGGGCCATATCGAACTGGCTTCCCCGACTGCGCACATCTGGTTCCTGAAGTCCCTGCCATCCCGTCTGGGTATGGTACTGGACATGACTTTGCGTGATATCGAACGCGTACTGTACTTTGAAGCATATGTTGTGACCGATCCGGGCATGACGCCGCTGAAAAAATGCCAGATCATGTCGGAAGACGATTACGCTGCCAAATACGAAGAATACGGTGATGAATTCACCGCGTTCATGGGTGCTGAAGGTATCCGCGAATTGCTGCGTTCTATCGACATCGACCGTGATGCAGAAACCCTGCGCACTGAACTCAAAGAATCTAAATCTGAAGCCAAGATCAAGAAGTACGCTAAGCGTCTGAAAGTTCTGGAAGCATTCCAACGTTCCGGCATCAAGCCAGAATGGATGATCATGGAAGTGCTGCCAGTGCTGCCGCCTGAGCTGCGTCCTCTGGTACCGCTGGATGGTGGTCGTTTTGCGACTTCCGATCTGAACGATCTGTACCGCCGTGTGATTAACCGTAATAACCGTTTGAAGCGCCTGATGGAATTGCGCGCTCCGGAAATCATCACACGCAACGAAAAACGTATGCTGCAGGAAGCGGTAGACTCCCTGCTGGATAACGGTCGTCGCGGTAAAGCCATGACAGGCGCGAACAAGCGTCCGCTCAAGTCTCTGGCTGAAATGATCAAAGGTAAAGGCGGTCGTTTCCGTCAGAACTTGCTGGGTAAACGTGTTGACTACTCCGGTCGTTCCGTTATCGTGGTGGGTCCACAGCTGAAACTGCATCAGTGCGGTTTGCCTAAGCTGATGGCACTGGAACTGTTCAAACCTTTCATCTTCAATAAACTGGAATTGATGGGTCTGGCAACAACCATCAAGGCAGCGAAGAAACTGGTTGAGATTCAGGAACCGGTAGTATGGGATATTCTGGAAGAAGTTATCCGCGAACATCCTATCATGCTGAACCGTGCGCCTACGCTGCACCGTCTGGGTATTCAGGCGTTTGAGCCGGTACTGATCGAAGGTAAAGCGATCCAGCTGCATCCACTGGTCTGCGCGGCATTCAATGCTGACTTTGACGGTGATCAGATGGCGGTTCACGTTCCTCTGTCTATCGAAGCACAGATGGAAGCCCGCACACTGATGCTGGCATCCAATAACATTCTGTTCCCATCCAATGGTGAACCATCCATCGTTCCTTCTCAGGATATCGTTTTGGGTCTGTATTACGCAACGCGTGAAAAGATCAACGGTAAAGGCGAAGGCATGATGTTCCCTGACGTCTCCGAAGCGATCCGCGCCTGGGACAACAAGGAAGTGGAACTGACGACACGTATCACCGTCCGTATCACGGAATATCCAAAAGATGTGGCAACTGGTGAATTCGTTAAGACCATCAAGCGTTATGAAACGACAGTTGGCCGTGCCATCCTGTCTGAAATTCTGCCTAAAGGTCTGCCATTCAGCGTACTGAACCGTCCGCTGAAGAAGAAAGAAATTTCCAAACTGATCGATACCTCCTTCCGTAAGTGCGGTCTGCGCGCAACGGTGGTATTTGCCGATCAGCTGATGCAATCCGGTTTCCGCCTGGCGACCCGTGCAGGTATCTCTATCTGTATCGACGACATGCTGGTACCACCGCAAAAAGTCACACTGGTTGCTCAGGCTGAGCACGAAGTAAAACAGATCGAACAGCAATATGCATCCGGTCTGGTGACTGCAGGCGAACGCTACAATAAAGTGGTGGATATCTGGGGCAAAACCGGTGATGAAGTCGGTAAGGCGATGATGGAACAGCTCAAAGTTGAACCCGTCACACGTCGCGATGGCACAGTCGGTACGCAAGAATCCTTCAACGCGATTTACATGATGGCCGACTCCGGTGCGCGTGGTTCTGCTGCACAGATTCGTCAGCTGGCGGGTATGCGTGGTCTGATGGCGAAACCTGACGGCTCCATTATTGAAACACCGATTACTGCGAACTTCCGTGAAGGTCTGAACGTTTTGCAGTACTTCATTTCCACTCACGGTGCGCGTAAAGGTCTGGCTGATACTGCGTTGAAGACAGCGAACTCCGGTTACCTGACACGTCGTCTGGTCGACGTTACCCAGGATCTGGTGGTGGTCGAAGACGATTGCGGCACAACCAATGGCTCTTCCATGAAGGCCCTGGTTGAAGGCGGTGAAGTGAACGTACCGCTGCGCGATCTGATCCTGGGTCGTGTTGCTGCCAACGATATCGTGAATCCTGAAACTCAGGAAACACTGTACGCTGCCGGTACACTGCTGGACGAAATTTCTGTCGAACGCATCGAAGCGCTGGGCATCGATGAAGTCAAAGTCCGTACTCCGCTGACTTGCGACACCCGTTACGGTCTGTGCGCGATGTGCTACGGTCGTGATCTGGGTCGCGGTAATCTGGTTAACTCTGGTGAAGCAGTTGGTGTTATCGCTGCGCAGTCCATCGGTGAACCTGGTACACAGTTGACGATGCGTACCTTCCACATTGGTGGTGCAGCGTCGCGTGCCGCAGTGGCATCTTCGGTAGAAGCAAAATCCAACGGTACTATCCGTTTCACAGCAACCATGCGTTATGTGACTAACGGTAAAGGCGATCAGATCGTGATTTCCCGTTCCGGTGAAGTCCTGATCACTGACGACCATGGCCGTGAGCGTGAACGTCATAAAGTACCTTACGGTGCGACCCTGATCGTGAAAGACGGTCTGGTGATCAAAGCGGGTACTGCACTGGCAACATGGGATCCGCTGACCCGTCCTATCATTACCGAATACACCGGTACGGTGAAATTCGAAAACGTCGAAGAAGGCGTAACTGTTGCAAAACAGGTTGATGAAGTGACTGGTTTGTCCACTCTGGTGGCGATCGATCCTAAGCGTCGTGGCGCAGCAGGCAAATCGGTACGTCCACAGGTTAAGCTGCTCAATGAAAATGGCGACGAAGTCAAAATCGCCGGTACTGAGCATGCAGTGACGATCGGCTTCCAGGTTGGCGCGCTGATTACAGTGAAAGACGGTCAGCAAGTTACCGTTGGTGAAGTTCTGGCGCGTATTCCTACTGAATCCCAGAAAACCCGTGATATTACCGGTGGTCTCCCACGTGTTGCTGAGTTGTTTGAAGCACGTTCACCAAAAGACGCAGGTATGCTGGCAGAAGTCACAGGTACCGTTGCGTTTGGTAAGGAAACCAAAGGTAAGCAACGTCTGGAAATCACCGACATGGACGGTCAGAAGCATGAGTTCCTGATCACCAAGGACAAGCAGGTTCTGGTGCATGACGGCCAGGTTGTCAACAAAGGTGAGATGATCGTGGACGGCCCGGCTGATCCGCAAGACATCCTGCGTTTGCTGGGTATCGAAGCGCTGGCACGCTACATCGTTGATGAAGTTCAGGACGTGTACCGTTTGCAAGGCGTTAAGATCAATGACAAGCATATTGAAGTGATCGTGCGTCAGATGCTGCGTCGTGTTGTTGTGGTCAATCCAGGCGACACCAACTACATCGTGGGTGAACAGGTAGAACGTTCCGAGCTGCTCGATGAAAACGATCGCGTCACGAAGGAAAACGGCATTCCTGCAACATATGAAAATATCTTGCTGGGTATTACCAAAGCTTCCTTGTCGACCGACTCCTTCATCTCTGCGGCGTCCTTCCAGGAAACCACACGTGTTCTGACAGAAGCGGCGATCATGGGCAAGAAAGATGGTCTGCGCGGTCTGAAAGAAAACGTCATCGTGGGTCGTCTGATCCCTGCGGGTACCGGTCTGGCATTCCACCGTGCACGCAAGCTGAAAGAGACTTGGGAAGCCGACGAACGTCAGGCTATGCTGGAAGCAGAAAAAGCAGTTTTTGCACCAGTACCTGAAGTCGCAGCAAGTGATGTGACAGAAGGCGGCGAAGCTTAAGCTGAGCTGAAGTAAAATAGAAACGGCACCGTAGTCAGACTACGGTGCCGTTTTTTATTGGTGCAGGCAGCGCATGCCTGGCCTTGACCCGGAAAATCCAACTTATGACTGATGATCTTGCCCTTTACGATGCGGCCAGCATACGTGCTCAGCGTGATCCCTTCGGCATGCTGGCCGATGTGGAAGTGCTGGCCGAAACCGGATCTACCAATGCGGATCTGATGGCACGTCTGGGCCAGTTACAGCGCCCGGTGTTGCTGGTGGCCGAGCGCCAGACTGCAGGCCGTGGCCGCGCCGGCCGCAGCTGGCATTCTGTGCCCGGTGGCGTACTGACTTTTTCACTGGCCTGGCATTTTCCAGCCGCTGCCCACACCCTGTCTGGATTACCGCTGGCAATCGGGGTTGCGGTGGCGGAGCTGCTGCAGGCACTGGACTTGCCGGTGCAGCTAAAATGGCCGAATGACATTTTGCGCGATGGTAAAAAACTCGCTGGCATACTGGTTGAGAGTGCAGCCGATAAGCAGGGTGGCAGCTGGGTTGTGGCCGGAATAGGTTTGAATTTACAAATTCCAGCTGAACTGGAAGCTCAGATAGGGCGCGAAGTCGCTGATGCCCCTTGGCTGGCCAGGATGGACAAAAACCTGTTGCTGGCACGTTTGCTGAATGCACTCGCGCGCTGCCTGGATCAGTTTGGCCGCGAGGGCTTCGCCGCTTTCGCAGAGCGCTGGAATGCACTGCATGCCTATGCGAATCAGCCAGTACAGATCATGGAAGCAGAGCAGATATTGCAGCAAGGTATTGCGCTGGCGGTGGATACTCAGGGTTGTCTGTTATTGCAAACCCAGGCTGGCATCAGAACTATCGTTGCGGGTGATGTCTCTTTACGGCAGGCTGCCAGTCACGCTTAAAGAAGGATGAATATGTTGTTATTGATCGATGCGGGCAATACACGCGTCAAGTGGGCCATGCACCCGTGTCAGCCAGCCCTTGCTGCGCAGACAGCGCCACAATGGCTGCAACTGGCTTCCATTGCGCATGCAGATATCGCACAACTCAGCGCTGACTGGCAAAGTACAACTTTGCACAAGCAGGTCAGCGCTATCTGGATTTCAAATGTAGCAGGTGCCGCCATGCGTGAACATCTGTTGAGTCAGTTACAGCCCTTATTTGCCAATGTGCCTGTGCACTGGTTTCAGTCACAAGCCAGCTGTGCCGGCGTGATCAATCAGTATAGGCAGCCGACCCAATTAGGCTGTGATCGCTTTGCCTCTGCCATCGGTGCGCATTTTTTGTATCCCGACACCGATAAGCTGGTCGCTACCTGTGGCACGGCAACCACGGTGGATGCCGTGACAAAAGCGGGTGAATTTGCCGGTGGCATGATCTTGCCGGGTCTGAAGCTGATGGCAGAATCGCTGGCCAGAAATACTGCGCAATTACCCCAGGTAGCAGAAAGCATAGGTGTGAGTCAGCCATTTGCTGACAATACAGATCAGGCCATCGTCAGTGGCTGCATACATGCGCAAGCCGGGGCGATACGCATGGCTTATCAGGCCTTGCAGGCCCGTGGCAAGGATTCAGCTGCTGCACAGCTTGCGCCGGTTTGTCTGATTTCCGGTGGCGCCGCCCCTTATCTGACGCCCCATCTGGGATTTTCTGCTCTGCATGTACCGAATCTGGTCTTGACGGGGCTGCTTGTCGTGGCACAATCAAGCCCACTTTGAAAAAGAGATTTGACCATGTTGCGATTTGTATTCTGGACCCTGTTCATCAGTAATCTGGCACTGGCTGGCTATCAGTTCGGACTGGCCGGAAAATGGCCCTTGGAAGCGCGTGAACCTGAACGTTTGAAGCAGCAGGTGCGTACCGACCAGCTGGTGCAGATTTCAGCCAGTGCGGCGCAGACCAGCAGCGAGCCCGCTGCCGCCGAACCTGAAAAGAAAATGGAAGTCATCGCTTGTCTGGAGCTCGGTAACTTCCAGCAAAGCGATGCGGCCAAAATTGAAGAAAAGCTGAAAACCCTGGCATTGGGCGACCGTCAGTCACGCATCAATATTTCAGAAACCGCTTCCCATATGGTGTTTATTCCATCTCAGGGAAGCAAGGAGGGTGCGGATAAAAAAATCAGTGAACTGAAACGTATCGGTGTGACTGATTATTTCGTCATTCAGGATCAGAGTAATCTGCGCTGGGGTATTTCTTTAGGCATATTCAAGACAGAAGAAGCGGCTAAACAGCATCTGAGTAATCTGAATAACAAAGGTGTACGCACTGCCCGCATCATGCCACGCGCGCTGACCACCAATAAATTCGCCTACCAGCTACATCAGTTAAATGGCGATGATAAAGGCAAGCTGGATACGCTGATTAAGGATTTGCCTGCGCATGAAGCGCGTAGTTGTCAGAAAAATTCCTGACCCGGATTCCGGCATTACTCAGATCAGTGCAGGTGGGCACTGATCTGTTTCAACGCTTACTTAATCTTCGCAACGCTGTAGTCGATCGCTATGTCATTTTCCTTTTGATCGCTACTGCTTTCTATACGGCTTTGCTGCCCGAGCTGAGAAATCAGGCTTGGCGTTGCCAGCAGACGATCATTTTTGTAGATTTCCAGCTTGGTATAAGCTGCCCGAGCTGATGAGAATTGCTCTTGCTTTTCTTTACTAAGCTGCTGGTATTTTTCCCCCATCATTGCTTCAGGTGTGTCAACCTGCAGCACAAATTTCCAGGTATTTTTTCCATCTGCCAGCTCCAGACTTGTTTTTGCTCCTTGCACAGCAATGATTGCGGGGGAGACTATGCTGTCTTCGGTCGTAATCTTCGTCTGTATCCGGTAGCGTTGCCGTTCCGTGCTGATTAGACTCACAGGTGCGGCATCCTGCATGCCAGTTACCTTGCTACTGTGACTGGCCCATGCGCTCACAGTACCGGTTAATGCTGTGCATAGTATTAGCAACAAAGAGGGTAGTTTGTGTTGGGCTTTTCCTGTTTTTTTTAACTGCATGATGCGCTCCTTGAGTGGGTGGTGATGTTGCCAGCTACAGTAAATCGAGTGTGCTTGTTCCTGCAGGACGGTATGGAGCATCGCTTGCGCATAGTTGCTTTGTTGCGCAGGGTAGCGCCGTAAAACTTCTGCATCGCAGGCCAGTTCCTGATCCAAACGGAAATAATGATGTGCGATGTAGACCAGTGGATGGAACCAGAAAATACAACGTAAGCACCAAAATGCGGCGTTGGCCCACAGATCCAGACGTTGTTTATGTACCTGTTCGTGACTCAAAATCAGGTCTTGTTGAGAAGTGGAGTAACGCTCAAAAAAATCCGATGGCATGATTATGCGCGGATGTATCAATCCAATCAGCGCCGGACTGATATCACTACGCTCTGATACGAAAAATTCCGCTACCGGGTGTAGACGTCCTAGACCTTTAATGAAACGTCGCTGCTGGTAGATTGATATACAGAGCAGCAGCAGGCTTATCGATAACCAGCCAATGATGATCACTGCGGGATAAACAGGTGAATCAAGGACAGGGACGGATATAACAGTGGCGTTGTTCAATCCGCTTGTGACTGGAGTGACTAAATCAGGCAGGATTGTTCGGGGTGGAGGAAAAAAGAGCGCGATAGCAGATAAGGGTAATGTCCACCAACTGAAATACACCAGGCGGCCATCGGTAAGGCGATATAAGAATATACGTTGGATCAGAATCACGCCCAATGCCAATGTGAGTGCAATGCATATGCTCCAGCCGGCTTGCAGCAAATCAGCGCTCATTTTCCAAATCCTGTATCAGTTTCTTCAGCTCAGCGATATCCGTCTTCGACAATTGTTTGCTTTGGCTGAAATGAGCGACCATTGGCGCTAACTGCCCATCAAAAACACGTTGTAGGAAGCCCTTGCTTTCTGACGCGACCCATTTCTCTTGCTTCAGAACTGGGCTATATAAAAAATACCTGCTTTCCTTCTCCGCACGGATCGCATTTTTTTTGAGTAAACGATTGAGCAAAGTCTTCACCGTGGCAGGTTGCCAGCCCTGCGCTGTACAAAGTGCGGCACACAGCTGTTCCGCCGATTGAGGGTGCTGCGCCCAAAGCAGTTGCATAATGAGGGCTTCGGCATCACTGATTTCAGTTGGATACATATTGATGTTTCATCGTTTACATTTGTAAATGATTACATGTGTAAAAGTTAAAGTCAAGCGAGTGAGTCAGTGTTTGTGGCGCTATTCAGAGCGGGCTCTTTGCTGTACAAGCAAGCATTCAGCACAAGCTGAATACTATTGGCCTGGGAAAGCTTCTCTGAACACTAAGAGTTTTCGACCAGGGAGTTTGATAAACAAAAAGGCTCGCCACTTAAAGCGAGCCTTCTGTTTTTGGACAGCGCCTGATTACTCTTTAATCCCCCACTGTCCCAACATCCAGGCGAAGTTGAAGCTGGATTCTTTCAATGCGTCATAGCGCCCGGACGCACCGCCGTGACCAGCTGCCATATTGATTTTTAATAGCAGAGGATTTTGATCGGTTTTATAGGTGCGCAGTTTGGCCACATATTTTGCCGGCTCCCAGTACATCACCTGACTGTCATTGAGTCCGGTGGTGACCAGCATGGCCGGATAGGCTTTCTTTTCTATATTGTCGTAAGGCGAATAACTGCGCATGTAATCATAAGCCGCCTTTTGATTCGGGTTACCCCATTCCAGATATTCACCGGTTGTCAGTGGCAGGCTGGCATCCATCATGGTATTCATCACATCCATAAACGGCACGGCAGCATGCACGGCTTTGAACAGGCCCGGACGCATATTAGTCACTGCTCCCATTAACAGTCCACCGGCACTGCCGCCTTCGATGATCAGTTTATCCGGGCTGGTCCATTTTTCCTGTATCAGATATTCGGCGCTGGCGATGAAATCAGTGAAGGTATTTTTCTTTTTCATCAGCATGCCATCTTCATGCCAGTGTTCACCCATGTCGCTGCCGCCGCGTATATGAGCTTCAGCATACACGACACCGCGATTGAGCAGACTGAGCCGCTCCAGTGAAAAAGTCGCTTCCGTGGACATGCCGTAGCTGCCATAGGAATACAGCAAAGTCGGTGCGCTGCCATCGAGTGGCACGCCTTTTTTATGAACTATCCATAAAGGCACTTTGACGCCGTCTTTGGCGGTTGCCCACAAGCGGTGGGTTTCGTATTGGCTGGCGTCGTAGCCACCGACCACTTCCTGTTGTTTGAGCACCTTGCGTTCGCCACTGGCCATATCCACATCCATCACCATAGGTGGCGTGATGGGCGACTGGTAGGAGATGCGCAGTTGTGTTGACTGATATTCGGGCGTTCCACCACTCATCGCCAGATAGACAGGATCATTAAAACTGATGGCTTTCCATTGTTTGCTCTTGAAATCATATACCCGCATACGGTTCAGGGCCTGACTGGATTCCGATACCACCAGATAGTCACTGAAAATTTCTATATGCTGCAATAAGACATTCTTGTCATGCGCAATCAGCTCGGTCCAGTTTTTTTCTGAAGGCTTAGCCAGTGGTGTAGTCATCAACCTAAAATTCTGAGCGTGTTTATTGGTTATGATATACAGCAATCCATCGCGGTGTTCTACTTGATAGCGATGGCCTTTTTGACGCCCGAGTACGCTGCGCAGTTTGCTTTGTGGTTGACTCGCAGGAATGAGCCAGGATTCTGTGGTGTCGGTCGCCACGGATTGCAATTCGACGAACTGCTCGTCATGGCTTGTGCCGACTTGCAGTGAAAATTGTTCGACTTTTTCGTCATAGAGCGGTATCGGCTTGCCCCCCAGCGTCAATCTGAAAAAACGGTTCGAGCGCTTGCTGGTTGCATCTTCCTGTACAAAAAACAGTGTCTTGCTATCCGCTGCCCAGGCCAGGCTGGTTACACGCTCAACACGGTCACTCAACATTTCACCTGTTTTCAAGTCTTTGATTTGCAAGGTGTACTGGCGGTATCCGGTGGTATCAGTCAGGTAAGCGAGATAGCGGTCATTCGGGCTGATCAGGCTTTGTTCGAGTTCGAAAAAGGAAAGTCCTTGCGCGAGCAGATTCTCGTCCAACAGTATTTCTTCGGTGGCCTTGTCGTCATAGTTGAGCTGCGCATCGGCCGGACGACGGCAGTAGATGGGATATTGCTTACCTGCCTCAGTGCGGTTGTAGTAATAGTATTTCCTTTTGCGCACCGGTACCGATAGATCGGTCTCTTTCATACGCGCCTTGGTTTCCTGAAACAGCTTTTCTGCCAGGGGCTGAATATCTGCCGTCATGGCTTCGGTATAGGCATTCTCTGCATTCAGGTAGGCGATCACTTTCGGATCGTCTTTCTTTTGCAGCCAGCGATAATTGTCGGTGACGATTTCGCCATGACGTTTTTCCTGCCAGGGGACTTTGGCAGCGACAGGTGCGGTGGTGTTTTGTTTCTTGAGCCAGGGCATAGGTGAATCGACGATATCCGCCAGCGCTAAGCGTGGGGTGCTGATAGCGATTAGCGCGATGGTGCTGATGGTGCTGATGGTGCTGATATGTTTAACTAACATAGTATCCTTTTCTGTCTATAGTCGGCCACGCTGGCGGCCAGATCACGCTTAGTAAGCGGCTATCCGCGCCACTGTATTTCAGCGCCCCTTATTCATCAGATGCATTGCGCGGCTTGGTGTGCTGGCGACCCTGATCCAGCCGCTGCGCACACCTTGATAGGGGTCCTGTGTGACCAGACGGTCGCTGTCTGCGTTCACCGATATAAAGAGCCAGTGCTGACCTTGTCTGTATTCGCTGCCCAGGATCCGGTAGCTTGCCCCTGCCAGATAGCGTCTTACAATATTGCCATACACTGCATGTCGCATCATGCGGCTGAGACCGGTATCGTAATGGTCTTGCTGGCTGGGTGAGGAGCGCAGTATCAGGGCTTGATGCGCGGAGATGCTATTTTTCTGATTTGCGGTGTGTTCAGGCAACTGGGTGTCGGTACGCAATTTCGCAGTAGCGAACTGCCTCAGATTGTCGCTGCTGCCGATGAAATATTCTTCTGTCTGAGCCCCGCAACAGGCATCTGCAATGCTGCTGAACTGACTGCCATCGCTGGATATACGCAAGACCTGTTCGCGAAAAAGTCCATCCTGTTTTACCTTGTAGCCCTGTGCGCTGCCAAACCAGATGAGTGTGGCATTGCCTTCTGCACATAGTGCGCTGCCGGTATAGAGTACATCCTCATGTCCATCCTGATTGATGTCCAGCGTATAGAAGGCAGCGCCCCTTAAGTCATTTAGAAAGGCGCGTTCTGACCAGGAGCAGTCAGCGCTTTCCAACATGTCGGGGTTGTTGATCGCTTGCCGATATGCTGCCAGCAAGGCAGGCTGCCGTTCGGCCAGTACGGCAGCGCTCAGCGTGCGTTGTGCAGAGACAGTGCGCCAGTCTCGTGTTTCAGGAAATAAGCGCAAGCTTTTTTCTGCCGCAGTCAGCGGCGTGGATGCCGGTGCTGCCTGTGAAGCCGGCAGGCCTGTAAGCAGGCTAAAGCAGAGACAGAAATTCAGAACAGAAGCAGGAATCGTGAAACGGATACGCACAACTTACTCCTTCGTTGATCAGTGACATCGTGCATTCATACTCATCAATGCAGCGCACAGCATAATGCAAATGACGCTGCCGGTCTGCGGCAAATTTACGCGGATTGCTACAAACATCAGGCTTGTAGGCAGACCAGATCCGCTTCCGGTGCAGTTTAAAAAAAGCGTTGCAGACGCAACGCTTTTAGCATGTTGGATGCCGCGTATCTGATGCTACAAGCCCAGTCAGACCGGAGCTGTAGCATCCACTAGTAGCTCAGATCAGTGCTCAGGCCAGCACACTTCAGTTTCTGCACCGATAGCACGCGGCAAGACCAAGGCCGGTGTAGCTGCAGGTGCTTGTACTGCATGTGGGTCCAGCGCGCGGCTGGCCAAATCCGTCAACTCGTCCCAGTGTGCTTTTTGGGCACCGGAGGCTTTGCCAGCAAATACTGATTTCAGCGTTTTGATTTCAGCACGTACATAGGCTTTGCTATCGTCATTACCGCTGGCATTCAACCTGTCGGTGAGTGCATTCAGGTAATTACGTTGCAGGGTACGGCGCGCCTGAGTATTCGCATCGCCATACACTGATCCACGTAAGTCAGATAACAGTTCGGCCAGTGTGTAGGCCTTATCACCTGCTGCTGCTTCTTGCTGAATCAGACGGTTACTACGGCTGCGGCTGATCAGATTATTCAGTACCGCTTGCTGTGCCGCTGCCAGTCTGGCGGCCGGTTCGGAAGGGCGCAGACGTTGAGTAATTGCGGGTTCGAATAACCAGTTTGGTGTCTGGAATACCTGTTCGCCGAGGAATTTCACCGCTTGTTTCTGACGCTCTTTAGGTAAGGCAGAGAAAATCGCTCCGGCCTGATCACCATGTTTATTCTGGTTGTCATAACCACCGACTACGCTGACGACGTGGCCGATTTCACGCTGCCATTGACTCCAGGTCGCGCCATATAATTCTTCCAATGTGCGGTCATCACGGTCTGCTTTAATCGCCATCGCAGGCAACTGCTTCACGATGCGTTGCAGATTCTTGATGCCGAGTGAAGTGGCGTAGACCGGATCGGCATCACCGACGGCTTCAGTCAGTTCACCAAAGTCATCCTCTTTTTTCACTGCAGAGAAACGCAGCCAGGGCTTACTATCCTGCTCGCGTATCCAGGCGCGCAGGATGGGCAATTCTTCCTGTGGCGTTTTGGCACTTGGAATCGGTGCATAACCCCAGTGGGTGGCAAACATATCGTAAGGGCCAATTTTTGGAATCAACAGCTGTGGATCGATCTTGTCTTCCGGTTGCACCAGATAATTGATGCGGCTGTAATCCATCAGTGTGGCGACATGGCCCATTTCTTTCAGCCATTTCGGGTCACGCAGTTTGTTTGCCGGATACAGCGAGCTGGATTTCATATTGTGCGGGAAGCCCAAAGAGTGACCGACTTCATGTGTGACCACATAGGCCACCAGATCACCCATCAGATCATCCGGCAGCGGCAATTTCTGTGCGCGTGGATCGACAGCACCAGCCTGTGTCACATACCAGTCGCGCTGCAATTGCATGATGTTGTGGTACATCACGATATTCGCATTCAGGATTTCACCTGAGCGTGGATCGGATAAATGCGGACCATAGGCGTTCGGGATTTTGGAGGGAACCCAGCGGATCACGCTGTAGCGTACATCTTCCGGATCGAATTCAGGATCTTCTTCTTTAGTCGGGAAGGGACGGGCCTGAATCGCGTCTTTGAAACCTGCGCCTTCAAATGCGACATTCCAGGCTTCCACGCCCTTCTTGACATAAGGGACCAGCCAGGCCGGGGTAGATTTATCGATATACCAGACCACCGGTTTGACCGGTTTGGAAATCGCAGCATCCGGGTCTGCTTTTTCCAGGCGCCAGCGCGCAATCAGGCGCTCAGTTTTCACGCCGTGTTCTGTTGTGCCAAAGTCGACCTGACTTAAACCGAAAAAGCCAACGCGGTCATCCGCCAGGCGCGGTTTCATCGCTTGTTCCGGCAATTGCACGATGTTATAGGCGACATCCACCGTTGCGCTGCGTATCGGCGGCGTTGGCAAAGGCGGCAGGCCAGGAATGGTCGGCATTGGTGTCGGCATCAGCCCATAAGTCTGCACTGCATCCACCCGTACACTGCCGGCAAAGGCTTTACTGCGGTCGATATAGCTGCGGCTGCTATCCATGGCAGCGGCACGCAGGGTGGAACGGGCGCTGAAGTCACCGACTTCTGAGGTGAACAGGCGGCTGACTTCAAATACTGGCGCGCCGTCTTTGGCATAGGCCTCGACCGGGAACACCGCCAAAATTGCATCACGCTGTGAGTCTTTCACGGCTGGTGTGATGCTGCTGTCCGGTGCGCTGACATAAGAGTGGGAGACGATCTGCAGATAGACGCGATTCGACTTGACCGTGAAACGCACTACATCTTCATTCAGGGATTTACCGACATGGTCCACATTGGCTGGCACTGCAGTCGCATTGGCGACCATCAGCAAGGGCTTATTGATCAGCGCTTTCGGTAATTCGAAATACAGTTTGCCTTTGATGGTGTGCAGCTTGATCAGACCTGCCTGGGTTTTGGCGTCTGCGGTGACGACTTTATCGTAAGGCTTGATGTCAGATGGCGTTTCAGCAGCCGGTTTTGCCGTTGTGGCAGCGCTGGCTGCTGCGGCATCAGCAGTGACCGCAGGCAGTTTGGCTGGTGTAGTCGGTGCCGGTGGCGTGTCTGCAAAAGCCAGTGTGTGTACTGCCATTGCTAACCCAAGTGCGCATTGTTTTTTTGTAAGTCGCATGTATCGGTCTTTTCGTTAATTGAGGTGTGTCAGGAAGCGCTGACGACGCGTGCAACTCTGACCATGCAGCGCATAAAGAGTTCTGCCATTCCGGATTATATTTGAGCCGCTGGCGCGACGATGGCAGGCTTGCTCTGGCCTGATGGTGTAAGGCTCAGCTTATTTTTTTATTGAAGTATTTGGGCGATTCCGCATAACCTTGCCGTGCATAGAAACGATGCGCGTCTGTGCGTCTTTCATGGCAATGTACTTCTATGCGGTCGCAGCCATAGTCGGCTGCCAGTTGCACAGCACGCTGTTCCAGCAGTGCGCCTATGCCCCGGTTGCGCGCGCCGTCGGCGACGCAAAAGTAACTGATGCGGCAAAAGTCGCCCGCCAGCGCCAACTGGGGAATAAAGTGCAGCGAGATGCAACCCAATACCGCTTGCTCATCGACCGCTACGATCAGGGTCGCATCCGGATGCGATAGTAATTGCTTGATGCGACTTTCGATAAAGGCGTGCGAGCCTGGGTAGTCGAGTTCTGCAAGCAGGTCGGCAACAGCCTGTGCATCCTGGGGGCGGGCGGGTCTCAGACTGATCATGATAGGGCGCTGAAGGGTGGGGCAAGTTAGGCAAAAATTCTCGTTCCAATTAGGGTAGTAAAAAATACAATGTTTGGCAATGAATACATGCTTGTTTTTTGCTTACATGTAAAAAAAAGTGCCTACAGGTATTTATTATTACTAATCAAGCAAATTTGATGTGCTTTGATGTTTTAGCCGGATTGACCAGGTGTAACTGTGCCTTGATTTTTACCGTTATTCTCATTTAATGAGAAAGTGTATATTCGTTTTTCCCAATCTGGTGTTAGCATGGCCTGATGCCTATCCCTGATCCTGCTTCAATCCCTCAAAAGGATGAGCCTGTCATTATTGCTGCCAGCGAGCGTGTGTTGCAGGTACTGACCTGTATCGCGCGTCAAGGACAGCCGGTGCCGGTGCGCGAACTGGTGTCGCTGACTGGTTTGCCACAAAGTACCCTTTACCGTCATTTGCTGGTCTTAAAGAAATGGGGCTGGGTGCAGGAGCATGCCAACAGCGGCTTGTATGAGCCGGGACCATTGGCGGTGCAACTGGCACATGGATTTGATCAGCATTCCTGGCTGATGCAGGCGGCCAGTCAGGAAATCGGGCAGCTAGTACAACGCTCCGGAGAAAGTGTGGGTTTATTGTGTTACCTGCATGGGCAAGTGGTTTGTCTGGACATGCAGGAAAGTCAGCAGGCTTTGCGCTGTTCATTCGCGAAAGGCCGTGCCCACGGCACGGTGCGTGGCGCGTCGGCCAAAGCCCTGCTGGCATTTTCCTCAGCGGAGTTACGTCAGAGTCTGCTGGATCAGAATTTTCTCGGGCAGTCCGCCCAGCACGATCAGCACGATCAGCACAATCGGCGCGATCAGCGTGAGGTGCTGGAACTGGAGCTGGCTGACATACAAAGGCGCGGCTATGCCACCAGTGAGAATGAAGTCGATCAGGGCGTGTGGGGGGTGAGCGCACCGGTGTTTGCAGGAAGAACCCAATTGGTAGCGACCCTGACCCTGATGGCACCGGCACAGCGCAGCAGCTTGCGGCAGCAGGAATTTATCAGCATGACGCGGGCGGCCGCTGACCGTATCAGCCGCGTTTTACAATTCTGAACATCAGCAAATCAATTATTTATACAGGCAGGAGTACAGTATGACAGCAGCTTTTCATTTCCAGGCCGGGACCGTCCCCCTATTGATATCCATGCCGCACGTCGGAACCAGCATTGCACCGGAAGTGGCGGCACAGATGCTGCCAGTCGCTGCAGAAAAAGCCGATACCGACTGGCATTTGCCGCTGCTGTACAACATGGCGCAGGGCTTAGGCGCATCCGTGCTGGTCGCTGAATATTCGCGCTATGTGATCGATCTGAACCGTGCTCCTGACAACGCCAACCTGTATCCGGGCCAGGATACGACCGGTTTATGCCCGGTCGATACCTTCCACAAACAAGCACTGTATGCGCCTGACCAACTGCCTGATCAGGCCGAAGTGCAGCGCCGTATTCAGCACTACTGGCAGCCCTACCATCAGCAATTACAGCGTGAGCTGGAGCGTTTGCTGGCGCTGCATGGACGCGTGGTGTTATGGGATGCGCATTCTATCGCTTCCGTCGTGCCGCGTTTTTTTGAGGGACGCTTGCCGGATTTGAATTTCGGTACCGCAGATCAAAAATCCTGTGCACCGGCACTGCAACAGGCACTCGCAGACAGCCTGCACAGCACGCCGGCTGCGGCTGCTTACAGCCATGTATTTAATGGCCGATTTAAAGGTGGCTATATCACCCGCCATTATGGTCAGCCTGAACGCCATATCCATGCGGTACAGCTGGAAATGAGTCAGTGCGTTTATATGAATGAAGCGGCCCCCTATGCTTACCGGCCAGACCTGGCACAGCAGGTGCAACCCGTGTTGCAAGCCTTACTGTCCAGCTGCATCGCATTCGCGCAAGGAGAGCAATGATGCCCACAAAAAGTTTATATGCACAGCATGCGCTGTTACCTCAAGGCTGGACGCAGCAGGTGCGTCTGCACTGGGATGCCAGCGGTAGCCTGACTCAGATAGAGAGCGGCGTGGCCGCCAGCGCGACAGAACAACAGGTGACATGGCTGCTGCCGGGTATGAGCAATCTGCATTCGCATGCCTTTCAGCGTGCGATGGCGGGCATGACCGAAATGGCTGGTGACACGCAGGACAGTTTCTGGACCTGGCGTGACCTGATGTATCGCTATGCGCTGCATATCAGCCCGGAACAGAGTCAGGCGATTGCCGCCCAGTTGTATGCGGAATGTCTGCGTCAGGGCTACACCGGGGTATGTGAATTTCATTACCTGCACCGTGATCCACAGGGCGCGATGTATGCACGGCCAGCGGAAATGGCGCAGCGCCTGATAGCTGCCGCGCGCCAGACTGGTATAGGGATCACGATGCTGCCTGTGCTGTACAGCTATGCTGATTTCCGTGAGCAGCCTTTGCGTGAGGATCAGCGTCGTTTTGCTACCAGTGTCGACGATATCCTCGGTCTGGTGCAGGCGCTGGAACCAGAACGTGATGCACAGACTGAAGTCGGGGTGGCACCGCATTCCCTGCGCGCAGCCAGCATGACGCAAATCCGCGAACTGGTGAAGGCTTTGCCAGCGCAGCGTCCTGTGCATATCCATATCGCAGAACAGATGAAAGAAGTGCAGGCCTGTCTGGCCGCGACCGGGAGACGTCCGGTTGAGTATCTGCTCGACAGCGGCCTGCTGGACAGCCGCTGGTGTCTGGTGCATGCGACACATATGACGCAACAGGAAGTCAGTGCCGTGGCCGCCAGCGGTGCAGTGGCGGGTATTTGTACCAGCACCGAGGGCAATCTGGGCGATGGTTTTTTCGACCTGCCTGCATATCTGGCTGCGGGTGGCCGCTTTGGCATAGGCAGCGACAGCCATGTATCCCAGAGTCCGGTCGAAGAATTACGCTGGCTGGAATATGGTCAGCGTTTGCGGCTGCAGGGTCGTAATATCGCCAGTACGGCGACCCAAAAGCGGGTTGGTGATTTCCTGTGGCAGGCCGCTTTGCAAGGTGGTGCGCAAGCCAGCGCCCGGCCGGTCGGACAGTTCAGCGTCGGCTACCGCGCTGATATGCTGGTGCTGGATGATACCCACCAGAATCTGGCTGGTTTGCAGAGCGAGCATGTGCTCAATAGCTGGCTGTTTGCCGGTAATGACAATCTGGTGCGTGATGTCTATGTCGGTGGCCGCCAGGTGGTGCAGCACGGACGCCATTTTGCCCAGGATGAGATCGCCGCAGCCTATACCCGTTGTATGCAGGAATTACGCAAACTTTGACGGATGCCTGGATCTGAACCCCCCACCTTAAATAAAGGCACTGAGCTGCTCCGCTCAGTGCCTGTCGCCCGCAAGTCAGTCGGCACTTCCACGCTTTTACCTCCGCTTTCCACAATTTCATTCAGGAAAAAACCTGGTTCATCGCAGGAATACGGGTTTTGGTCACCAGTCCTACCTTTTCTTGTTGGATTTGTTATGCTGCATCCACGTTTTGCGCTTCAACCGGACTGAAGAAAAAATTGCCACAGCGGCGACATGGCGAGTGTTACTACCGGTGCCAATTCCTGAGCCGCTAAGCCTGGACGGCATGACGTTGTATCAGTCTTCATCAAAACGAAAATGCAGAAATGCATCAGAAATTTGCAGTGAATTTAACCGTTTAAATGAAATGGAATCAGAATGAAACTCAAACCTATCTGTTTTGCTGTTGCTCTGGCTGTTAGCAGTGTCGCTGCGATGCCAGCGATGGCCGCCGCACCGAAAGCAGTGGCTGCCGCCACCGCTTATACCTCTGTTGAAGGCATTACTGAATACCGCCTCGCGAATGGCTTGCGCGTCTTGCTGGCACCAGATGCGTCCAAGCCAACCACCACCGTCAATGTGACTTATCTGGTGGGTTCACGCCACGAAAGTTATGGCGAAACAGGGATGGCCCACTTGCTCGAACACATGGTCTTCAAAGGGACGAAAACCAGCGGCAATATCATGCAGGAATTGAGTAAGCGCGGCATGCAGTTCAACGGTACTACTTTCTATGACCGTACCAATTATTATGAAACCTTCCCCGCCAGTGAAGACAATCTGCAATGGGCGCTGAATATGGAAGCGGATCGCATGGTCAACTCCAAAATTGCACGCGTTGACCTTGATACCGAATTCTCCGTCGTCCGCAATGAAATGGAAATGGGCGAAAACAATCCCTTCTCCGTGTTGTGGAAGCAGCTCAGTGCCGTTACCTTTGACTGGCACAATTATGGTCACAGCACCATCGGTGCACGCTCTGACGTGGAAGGCGTGAAGATCGATAATCTGCAAGCCTTTTACCGCAAATACTATCAGCCGGATAATGCGGTGCTGATGGTGGCAGGTAAATTTGATGCGCAGAAAACCCTGGCGCTGATAGAAAAAACTTTCGGTGCAATCGCTAAGCCAAAACGCGAGCTGACCACTACCTGGACCCGTGAAGCACCGCGTGATGGTGTACGTGAAGTGACCGTACGTCGTGTCAGTGATCAGCAATTAGCTGCGGTACTGTATCCAACTGCACCTGGCAGCCATATCGATGCTGCCGCAGTCTCTGCATTGACAGAGATTATCGGTTCCTCGCCAAATGGCCGTTTGCATAAGCAACTGGTAGAAACCAAGCAAGCTGTTGGCGTTGACAATATCGCTTTCCAACTGGCAGAGCCTGGTTATGCGGTATTCCTGGCCAGCCTGTCCAAAGATCAGAATATGGAGCAGGCCAAGAAAACCCTGATCGAGACCGTGGAAGGTGTGGTTAAACAGCCAGTGACCGAAGCGGAATTGAAATTTGCCAAAACCAATCTCTTGAATCAGCTGGAAAAAACCATCAATGACCCACAAAAATTGTGTGTCGCGATGTCTGAATCCATCGCACTCGGTGACTGGCGTCTGTTCTTTATCGAACGCGACCGTATCGAAGCACTCACGATTGCCGATATACAGCGCGTAGCGCAAAATTACCTGAAGCCGGACAACCGCAGCTTTGGTCAGTTCCTGCCTGTAGCACAGCCAGACCGTGCCGAAATTCCAGCTGCACCGGATGTAGCGAAACTGGTGGATGGTTATAAAGGCCGTGCTACCGTCGCTGCTGGTGAGACCTTCGATGCCAGCCCGGCTAACATCGATAAACGCACTGAGCGTCTGACGCTGGCGAATGGCGCCAAAGTCGCGCTGCTGGCCAAGAAAACCCGCGGCGAAACCGTCAATGGCCGCATGGTGTTCCACTTTGGCGATGAGAACACGCTGTTTGGTCAGTCTGTACCCGCCGATCTGACTGCTGACATGTTGTTGCGTGGTGCCGGTAAATTGAGCCGTACTGAGATCGAAACTAAACTGGGTGAGCTCAAAGCCAAGCTCGATATCAAAGGCTCAGGCCAAAATCTGACCGTCAGCTTTGATACCGTGCGCGCTAATCTGCCAGCCCTGATGGATTTGATCCGTGATGTCTTGCGTGCCCCGACTTTCCCGCAAGCTGAATTTGACTTGCTGGTGAAGGAAAATGCAGCGGCGATCGAAGCGCAGAAAAACGAGCCTCAGGCAGTTGCCAGCCGTGCTTTAAATGCCTTGCGCAATGCGCCGTATAAGAAAGGCGATATTCGCTACACGGCGGATCTGGAGGACTCACTGGCCGCCTACAATGCAGCCAAACTGGACAGCGTAAAGAACTTCTACAAAAACTTCTACGGTGCCAGTTCAGCAGAGATCAGTCTGGTCGGTGATTTTGACGCTGCCGCAGTCAAAGCCAAATTGGCGGCAGTAGTGGGTGACTGGAAGAGCCCGTCCAAGTTCACCCGCGCTCCGGAACTGAATGTGGATGCGGCTGGTCAGGCTAAATTGCTGGAAACACCGGATAAAGCAAATGCCTTCTACCTTGCTGCATTACCATTCCAGATGAATGATCAGGCCGCTGATTATCCAGCCCTGCGTCTGGCGAACTCAATACTGGGTGGCGGTATTAAATCGCGCCTGTTCAACCGTCTGCGCCAGAAAGAGGGCATCAGCTACGGTGCTGGCAGTGGCTTGAACGTGCCTGCACTGGATAACAATGCGAGCGTCGCCTTGTATGCGATTTACGCACCGCAAAACCTGCAGAAATTGCAGAATGGTGTGAAAGAAGAGCTTGCTCTGCTGATTAAGGATGGCGTGACTGCAGAAGAACTGGCCGATGCGAAAAAATCCATCGCTCAGGAAAATAATGTGCGCCGTGCTCAGGACCCGGCACTGGCAGGCGCCCTGCGTGGACAGTTGTACCTGAACCGTACGATGGCCTTTGAAGCAGAGATGGATGCCAAGCTGGCTGCAGTGACTTTGGAACAGGTGAATGCGGCGATCCGCAAATACCTGAAACCGGACAGCTTCGCCCACTTCTACGCGGGTGACTTTGCCGGCGCTGCGAAGAAAGCGGCAACAGCGAAGTAAGTTGCACAAGACCGCCGCGGCTGGCGGTCTGAGCAAGAAAAAAGGCACCGGGTTTCCGGTGCCTTTTTTTGTATCGGCGACTTATTCAGCCTGTTTCTGACGCAAACGTTCGGCAGCAGCGCGCAACATGCTGACTGTGCTATCCCAGTCGACACAGCCATCCGTTACCGAACAGCCGTACTTGAGTTCGCTCAGATCGGCAGGAATAGCCTGATTACCTGCCGCCAGATTCGACTCTATCATTACCCCCACAATAGATTGGTTGCCATTCGCGATCTGGTTCACCACGTCGGCCATGACCAGAGGTTGTAATTCCGGTTTTTTATAACTGTTGGCATGCGAGCAGTCAACCACGATATTCGGTGCCAGTTTGGCTTTCACTAAAGCTTGCTGCGCCATCGCGACCGATACCGTATCGTAGTTTGGACGGTCGCCGCCGCCACGCAATACCACGTGACCGTAAGGATTGCCGCTGGTACGCACGATCGCTACCCGGCCCTGACCATTCAGTCCCAGGAAGGAGTGCGGGTGGGAGGCAGACAGGATCGCATTGATCGCGATGCTGATATCACCATCAGTACCATTTTTGAAGCCTACCGGTGTCGACAAGCCGGACGACATTTCCCTATGTGTTTGCGATTCCGTGGTGCGGGCACCAATCGCAGTCCAGGCGATCAGGTCGCCCAGATATTGCGGAGAAATCGGATCAAGTGCTTCGGTTGCCGTCGGCAAGCCCAATTCGCACACATCGAGCAGGAAGCGGCGCGCTTTTTCCATGCCTTCATCGACGCGGAAGGAATCATCCATATAAGGATCATTGATATAGCCTTTCCAGCCTGTGGTAGTACGTGGTTTTTCAAAATACACCCGCATCACCAGCAGCATCACATCGCTGAGCTCTTCCTGCAAAGCCTTCAGGCGCCGCGCATAATCCAGACCCGCCACCGGATCGTGGATAGAGCAGGGGCCGACTACCACGAACAGGCGCGGATCTTTGCGGTCCAGGATGGCGCGCAGGGTTTCGCGGCTTTTTTCCACGACATCGCCAGCCAGTTCGCTCAAAGGCAGGCGGGCATGCAGTTCTTCCGGTGTCGGCATGGTGTCGAATGCGCTGACATTAATGTTTTCTAATGCGGCTTGAGTCATTGTTATTTCTTAAATGAGAAGTGAGTGTTAGGGCTATACGCTAAGTGTACTAAAGCAGGTCCCAGGCAAGCGTGGGACTGCATGGGCGACGGGGGTGGTGTCTCCACGCTTAGTTCCGGATAGGATGTAGCGCTTCAGCTGAATAAATCGCTGTTTATTATGACGCAAAACCCTGTTGCGCTGCAAAACCCGCTGTTTTCCTGGTTTTACCGGCACTGTTGTTGATCTGCGTAAGAAGATCTGTTCCGGTATGCAGTTGCTGTACGTGGCACAATGGCATTCTTTTGGACTTCCGGCATGGCCAGGTTTGACCTGGCTTGCCACTGCGTCTGTCCTCAGTATTTTACAAAGCGATAGTGATTATGTTGAGCAGTTTACAAATCCAGACCTTTCAGGATCAGGGCTATCTGATTTTACCCGGGCTGGCGGATAAAGATTTTTGTGAGCAGGTATTGGCCTATGCGCAGCAGGCGGTACTGCAACAGAGCCAGCCCATCGAGTACGAAGCAGATACCCGCTACCCAGGTGCTCCGGTATCACGCGATGCAGAAGGGGGGCTGACTTCGCGTCGCTTGCTGCAGGCGTATGCGCGCGATCCTTTGCTGGCTGACTGGGCGACCGGCGCTGCGCTGAGCCAGCCCTTATTGCAATTACTGGGAGATGGCGCCTTGCTGTCGCAGGCTCACCATAACTGCATCATGACCAAGCAGCCACAGTATTCGACCGCAACCGGCTGGCATCGCGACAGCCGCTACTGGGGCTTTGCGCGCGCAGAACTGGTATCGGCCTGGCTGGCTTTGCGCAATGAGACGATACAGAATGGCTGTTTGCTGGTGATTCCAGCTTCGCACCGCTGGCAGGTGCAGCCGGAACAGCTCGATACGGCCCAGTTCCTGCGCAGCGATGTGGAACAAAATCAGGCCTTGCTGGCACAGGCCGTGCCTGTGCCTTTGCAACAGGGTGATGTCTTGCTGTTCCATAGTAATTTGTTCCACGCTGCGGGTAAAAACCATACCGTGCAGACGAAGTTTTCTATGGTGTTCACTTACCGAGCCGCCGATAATCCGCCGCAAGCGGGTAGCCGTTCCGCCAGCCTGCCTGAGATTGCATTGACCTGAATTTTTTGCGTGTTCAAGACAGTAAAACTGAGAGGAAATCATGGCGGAACACAATGTTGCCCGCTCCGTTGGACTATGCACTGCACGCATTTTTAAGACGCTTTTCTGGCTGACGCTGATGACTGCTGCGAATCAGACAGCAGCGCAAACGCAGCCATGGCAGACCTTCACCGCTTGCGGTGGATTGCAGTTTGATTTTTTGCCAGCCGCTGCCAACAGCACGAAAGCAGAAGCTGCTCCAGCACCTGCACCGCTGGTACTGGTGGTGCATGGCGGTGGCTGGAGTAGCGGTTCGCGTGAGGATTATCACGGATTACAGAGCTGGCTTAGTCAGCAGGGACTGGCCTCACTCAGCATTGATTATCGGCTGGCACCAGCCGCAAGGTTTCCTGCGCAGGCAGAGGACACGCGTTGCGCTCTGCAGTGGGTGCAGCAACAGGCGCCGGCCTTGGGCATACAGCCTGACCGCCTGGCTGGCTTTGGTATTTCAGCCGGTGCGCATTTGCTGGCGCTGACTGCGCTGCCTGCTTCGGCAGCAAAGCGCTCGCCAGTAAAGCAGGCCGCCTTGCGGTGCGTGGTCTTACATGGTGCGCCTACCGACTTACTGGCCTGGTGGCGCAGTTCGTCCGACGATATGAGCGGGCCCATGTCTCAGCGCCGGATGTTGATGCAGTTATTTGGGCAAGGCGCGGATCAGGCCGAGCCAGCTTATCGCGCTGCCAGTCCGCTGTATCACGTAAAAAACCTCAGTTTCGGTTCTGGCGGGCCGCGCTGGCTATTACTACATGGTGAACAGGATGTGACCGTGCCCGTACAGCAAGCACAACGATTTACCGATGCCATCAAGGCAGCCGGTGGGCAGGCTGAGCTGCTGCGTTTGCCGGATACCGGTCATATCGGTTTTGGCACGCACGACCGACAAGTCGCCGCGCGTGTCAGTCGTTTTTACCAAGACTGTCTGAAAAAATAGGAATAGGAGTTACGCAAAATCGTCCCGGCAAGGCATGGCGACGCAGACAGTACGCATAGTACGACAAGGAGCCATAACGCAGCTGGGGCGGTTTTGCGTAAGTTCTAAGGAAAAAAAAGCGACATTTTCCCTTTTGTAACTGAAAAAAAATTATCGTTTAAAAATGTTTCTGTGTCAGAATCGGGCAAATATATTAGTTCTTATTGACATGTAAATTGTGTGAAAGCCATTTTCCTCGTCGCTACGGCCTAATGTCGCAGGCGCTTAGCTGGTACGTCTGCATCCGACTAACCCAGCTTGTGATCCAGAATGCGACCCGCTTATTTTTTCCGTTTGTTGACTCAAGTGGTATTGCCGTGCAGTGTGATGTTGATCATGTCTGTCTGGCATCGTGACGTCGCAGCGCAACCCGGGACACGCCTGCCCATCCCGGTTTTCATGCAGGAAATGGTCGATGCAAAAGGCCAGGCTCCGAAAATGATGCGGATGGAGAATTTCCTGGATTTCGCTGCGATCAGTGAAAATCTGCAATTGCAGCCTGTGTTCTATCCATGGCGTCGTGCGATCAACAAAGCGGCAAACGGTGAGGGTTTGATTTTCGGAATGGCGCGCAATAAGCAGAACGAAAAAAATTTCCATTTTTCCCTGCCAGTGCATAGCCGTTACATTTTTCTTGTGACCCGCGCTGATGCTCAATTCCCTTTTCATGATTGGAATGATCTGAAGGGCAAGAGTGTAGGCGTTCCGCGTGGCGCTCAATTTAATGAGGCTTTCGAAGCGCATCAGGATAAGTTGTTTAAGCTGGAACAAGACAGCCCGGAGCCGCTGTCCCGGATTTACAAGCTATTGTTTAAACGCATGGATGCTGCCGTGTTTGCCAGTCCTGTAAAGAATCCCAAAATGCTGGAAAACCGTTTGCAGACTTTGCGCGAAGAGAATAAAGCCGGCTTGCCACAAATTGATGATGTGGAACTTGCGGTATTACCTAATCCCTTGATGACGGAAAATCTGCATTTCGCAATCCGATCAGACAAGGATGACGGCGTGATCGAACAATTGAATGACGCGATATTACGCGCGCGCAAAGCGGGTATCCTGGAAGATATCCGCTAAGTTCAACTGGCTCGTCAAGCTGACTTGACCGTTAGCGCCAACTCATAGTTCCAGCGCGATCAGTTCCTGTACTGTCTGGCGACGCCGGATCTGACGTATTTGCTCTCCATCGACCAGCACTTCCGGTATCAGTGGTCGCGAATTATAGTTGGATGACATCGAGGCGCCATATGCACCGGTGTCATGAAACACGAACAAATCACCGATTTCGCTGGCTGGCAAATCCTGGCTGGTCACGACACCGCCATCTTCCTGAGTGAACACATCACCGGACTCACACAAAGGACCCGCGACGACGGTCGGCCGCAGTTCAGTAGTGCGTGCCTCGCCTTCGGCTGTGAGTACGCTGATCTGATGGTAGCTGCCATACATCGCTGGACGCGCCAGATCGTTGAAGCCTGCATCCACCAGTGCAAAGAAATTATTGCCTACCTGTTTTTGCGCGCGTAATTCTGCGATCAGCAAGCCCGATTGCGCGACCAGGAAACGGCCGGGTTCGATTTCCATACTGATGCGATGACCCAGATGTGCCTCTATCTGCATTCTGGCCTGATTCCATAATTCGAAGTAGTGATCGGTATCGACAATAGCTTCACCTGCGCGATACGGTATCGATAAACCGCCACCGACTGAGATCGCCTGGATATCGCAATCGAGTAATTTGACCTGAGCAATCATCGCATCGCATACGCTTTGCAAATGGCTGTAATCCACGCCGGAGCCGATATGCATATGCAAGCCGACCAGTTGCAAGCCGTATTGCCTGATCAGGCTCAGCGCTGCCGGTAATTCTTCAAACCAGATGCCATGCTTGCTTTGTTCACCGCCGGTATTGGTTTTGCGGCTGTGACCATGACCAAAGCCGGGGTTAATTCTCAGCCATACCGGATGGCCGGGATGGGCTTGTCCCAGTTGCTCCAGCATTTGCGGAGAGCCACAGTTGACCGGGATATTCAATTCCACCACGCGGCGCAAAGCCTGACGATCCAGCAGATCGGCGGTAAATACGATAGGCGCATGGCCAGCATCGCCAGTTTGCAGCGGTGTATAACCTGCCGCCAGTGCACGTTCCACTTCGCCCAGCGAGACAGAATCCACCAGCACACCTTCTTCGCGCATCAGGCGTAACAAGTGAATATTGCTGGAGGCTTTCTGGGCAAAGCGAATCACATCAAACTGTTTCAAACGCGCGATCTGGGAGCGGATGACGCTGGCGTCATAGGCCCAGCACGGGGTCTGGTAGGTGTGGGCAATTTCTGCAATCTGACTCGGTGTGATGTGGTGGCTCATGGCTGTTTTCCGGGGCTGAACTTAGTGTAAGCTCTACTTTAACAAGCACACTTGCGGCTCTGAAGGGGCATTCATCAGTAAAATGACTGATTCCCAGCGCAATCAATGGAAATTTCACAGAAAAGCTTATGAATTCCAAGATCGATCAGTTTGATCATAAAATTTTACTTTTATTGCAACAAGATGCGCGCATTTCCCATGCCGAAATTGGCCGTCAAGTGCATTTAAGTCAGCCCGCGGTCTCTGAGCGCATCAAGCGGCTGGAAGCTTCAGGGGTGATACGCGGCTATAAGGCCGATATTAATCCGAGGGCGCTGGGTTACCAGATCACCGCCATGATCCGCGTTTCTACCCAGCAGGGACGGCCCTACGCGCAATATGTGGCAAACTGTCCGGAAATCATAGATTGCTATACCGTGACCGGCGAAGATGGCTGCGTGATGCGGGTGCTGGCCAGTGATGTAGAGCATTTACAGCGCATCATCAATGAATTGAACGCATTTGGCTCCACCTCAACGGCCATCGTATTGACGACCCATGTGGCGGGAAAAACCATTACTCCCCCTCAGATCGCTAACCACTGAAAGCCAGCTATGCATCTCAGAAATGCCCAATTCCCTGTCATCAGCTTGTTACTGGTCGCGATGCCCATGGTCTGTGTCGCTGAAGAAGAGCCGATTTCACCGTATCGGCCATCGGTATCCAATTCTGCTCAGTTACCCGCAGTGGGACAATTAGAGCTGGAGCTGGGCATGCTGACTGCCAGCAGCGATAGCCGGCGGCAAAGTCTGCCGTATCTGATGAAGCTGGCCTGGTCAGAACAATGGGGTGTATTGCTCGGCGGTGAAGCCAGAATACGCAATACACAAGCCGGAGTGCTGGAACAGGGTGTGGGCGACACCAACCTGGTACTCAAGCGCGCCTTTATCATGAATAAGGAGACCGCATTCGGACTGGAACTCAGTGTGAAATTGCCGACTGCCGGTTCCGTGCTCGGTTCCGGTCAGCGTGATTATGGCCTCAACAGTATTTACAGCCAGGATCTGGGCGACTGGCATGTTGACAATAACCTCAATGCGACGCGCCTGGGTGTTTGCGATCCGGGTACTTCATGCTGGCAAACTGGCTTGTCTTCAGCCTGGACGTATAGCCTCAGCGATAAAACCAAATTACTCGGAGAATGGTCAGGTACCCAGCGCCGTGGTAGCAAGCCGCAATCGCAAATCCTGCTGGCAGCCAGCTACAGTCCGACACCGCGCCTGAGTTTCGATCTTGGCGTGACTAAGGGCATGAGCCAGGCAGCGAATAACTGGACCTGGTTTACAGGTGTTGTCGTGCCGCTGGCTAAACTGTTCTGAGTCAAGCTGGCGACCTGCGCAACTCGTATAATAGGCAGCCTTGCTAACCGTTTTATTCATACCCTGGATACCCTATGTTGGAACCCTCTTCTCCACGTAAATTGAAAATTTTCATCGTGATCGCGGTACTTGCGCTGGCTGTGCTGGGGATAGTGCTGGTGAAATCGGATTCCGCCAAAGCGGTGATGCCTGAAGTGAGTTTCACCAATCTGAAAGGTGAAAAAATCAGCGCACAAAGCCTGCGTGGCAAAGTGGTGATGGTGAATTTCTGGGCGACTTCCTGCACTACCTGTATCGCGGAAATGCCGGAGATGGTGAAGACCTATCAGCGTTTTCATGCGCAGGGTCTGGAGTATATAGGCGTAGCCATGAGCTATGACCCGCCGAATTATGTGATTAATTATGCGGAAACCCGTCAGCTGCCGTTTCATATCGCACTGGATACCAATGGCGGTATCGCACGCGCTTTCAATGATGTGAAACTGACGCCGACCACCTATGTGATCGGCAAGGATGGCGTGATCCTCAAGCGTTATGTGGGACAGCCTTCTTTCGAGGAATTGCATCAATTACTGGAGCAAGCTTTAAAGGTCTGAATCTGCTTGCCAGCGTTGCTGAGCGCCCGAAAGTAAAAATGCCGCGATGTTGTTCGCGGCATTTTTTTTGCTGTCAGTGTTGCGATCAGCGTTTCTTGACGACGACGCAGCCTATGGAGTAACCAGCGCCGAAAGAGCAGATTACACCGAGCTGACCACTATCCAGATTTTCCTGGTGTTTGTGGAAAGCGATGATGGAACCAGCCGATGAGGTATTGGCATAAGTATCGAGGATGGTCGGCGATTCTTCCGCAGTCGCATCGCGACCCAGGATCAGGCGTGCGATCAGCAGGTTCATATTCAGATTCGCCTGATGCAGCCAGAAGCGCTTCACATCGGTGATCGCCAGGCCGGATTGCTGCACGGTGCTGGTAATCATTTCTGCGGCCATAGGACAGACATCTTTGAATACTTTACGGCCTTGCTGGCGGAACAGTTTATCGGACTTGCCGACACCGCTTTCATCCGCGCGGTTTAAGAAGCCGAAGTTATTGCGTATGTTATTGGAGAACGAAGTTTTGAGCTTCAGACCGACGATTTCAAACTGATTGTCAGAGCTGGCCAGATCAGCACGCTCGAGCAGAATCGCGGTACAGGCATCACCGAAAATAAAGTGGCTGTCGCGATCACGCCAGTTCAGATGACCGCTGGTGATTTCCGGATTCACGACCAGCACGGCGCGAGCCTGGCCGGACTGAATCGCAGTAACAGCCGCCTGAATACCAAAGGTGGCTGAAGAACAGGCCACATTCACGTCATAGCCATAACCATCTATTCCAAGTGCACTCTGGATTTCGACTGCCATCGCCGGATAGGCGCGCTGCATATTCGATGCGGCGCAAATCACTGCATCGACATCAGCTGCGTTACGGCCCGCATTTTGCAAAGCCTGGGTAGCTGCAGCGACGGCCATTTCGCACATGATGGAATGTTCTTCATCGCTGCGCTCAGGCAGCACCGGTACCATACGGTTTACGTCCAGTACACCGGATTTATTCATCACATAACGGGATTTAATACCGGACGCTTTTTCGATAAAAGCCACGCTGGATTCTTCCAGTGCTTTCACGCTGCCGTCCGCGATTGCTGCCGCATGTTCCGCATTGAATTGATTGACGTAGGCATTGAAGCAGACGATCAGTTCTTCGTTGGAGATGGATTCGGAAGGGGTGTACAGGCCGGTGCCGCTGATGACGACTGTGTGCATCGCTGGATTCATCGTGTTCTTTCTTAGTCCGGACACCGTGAGTCGTCGCTGTTAGCCGCTGTGGCATGCGCAGGCTGACTGGCTGATTGTGCCCTTGAGTTGTACGGAGGTTGCGCAAAATGCGCGACGTTGTCGCTCAATTCTACACAGAAACCTTCTTTGTTTTACTGTCATTTTCCAGAAATAGAGTGCTTGTTCCAGAAAATCCTGAATCTGATTTTGTTGCAATACAGCATACGTAAGCTGATTTACAGTGCCAATTTACGCCGCCGATTTATACCGCCGATTTATACCGCCATATAGCGACCCGGCCTGTGATTCAGACTGATCGCCAGATTCAGTGCAAAGGCACCCAGCACCGATGCCAGCAAGGCGACTGGCGTGACCACGCTCAGCGAAGCCATTACGATGCAAATATCTACGCCCATTTGCAACTTACCCGCACGTATGCCTCGGCTTTGTTGCAGATACAGCGCGAGGATATTGATGCCGCCCAGACTGGCCTGATGGCGAAACAGCACAATAAAACCTACCCCCATCAGCAATCCGCCCATCAGTGCCACATAAAATGGCGTGACCAGATTGCTGTCAAGCAGATGCAGTAAGCGCGGATGCAGGCCAGACAATAGCGACACCAGCGCTACCGAGCAAAAGGTTTTCAAGGTGAACTTCCAGCCCATGCGCTTCCAGGCCAGATAGTAGAAGGGCAGGTTGATGACAAAAAATACCGTACCAAAACTGAGTCCGGTGCGGTAATGCACCAGAAACGCTAAACCTGCGGTACCGCCGGTCAGTAAGCCGGCCTGATTGAACAGCGCCACGCCTAAGGAAACAAACAAGGTGCCAGTTAGTATCGCCAGTATGTCTTCGAGCACGGTGTGCGGCACAAAACGGCGGGATAAGGGGGGTGTCGACATAGGGAGATGGGCGAAGTCTGCTGTGCGCTAGGGAAGGCCTATTGTAGGTGCCGCCACAGTCGCCGTTCTGCCCTTAGAACGCAGGATTGCGCTGCATCAAGTGCTCTGTTCTGGAAAAAAAGCGTCTGACCACAATGCAGGTGGTCAGACGCCTGTTTTTACAGCAGCGATTCTTACAATAGTGATACCTACAGCAGCGATTGCTGACGCGCTGGAGTAGTGGATTCCGACGAGTCGCCATTGTTTGCTGGCGCTTCGTCGCCAGTGATGGCCTGATCGGCTGCTTGTGTGCCAGCTTCAGGCAGGTCGTTGAAATTTGGCTCGGTGCGATGCTCGTCACCGGTAGCAGGGGTGGATGCTAACCCATCGCAGTCGTCTGCTGCAGGCTGCTTTGTTTCTGCTGCTGGTTGTGGCGCTTTTTCGGGTAGAAAGAAGTCACGGGCACCGGTTCTGAAACGACGCCATAGCAAGCCCAGTAAATGGCTGCCCTTGCCAAAACTGACGCGGCGCGAACGCAGGGCCACCAGCAGGGCCAGGCTGAAACTCACACCCAGGTTGACCAGGCCGATCAGCAGTATGCTCAGCAAGGTGTACAGTATCAGGTGCCAGTCCATCTGATGTTCCAGTCCGACCAGTGCAAACGCGAAGTTGGCGCTGGAAAAAGTGATATGGCGTATATCGACCGGCAAACCAAAGAACTGACCGAACTGGCCGATGGAACCCAGCATGATGCCGAAGAAGAAATTCCCTGCCAGCGCACCCAGATTATTGCCTATGTATTCGGTCACGCGCTGTAATCTGGCTTCGCCCAGCACCGCACGCAGCCAGCCGAGTTGCCGCAGACGGGCGGGGATGTGCGCATAGCTGGCCTTGTTATCGTAGTAGCCGGAAATCAGTCCCGATAAAAACAGACAAACCCCGGCTATTGCCGCATGCGGCAGCGCCAGACTATGCAGCGGGTCCAGATCATGCAGTAAGTGCTGCGCCTTTTCCGGGCTGACCAGATGGTTGCCGCTGACCCCATACCAGAGCCAGGCAATGATATAGGCAGTTGGCATGGCTAATCCAATATTGCCGACTATCGCGATCAGTTGTGAGCGGAAGACTTTGACGATCAGTTCAACCAGTTCATCCAGCTTTTGTTTGCCTTCATCAATCGCACGCGCGATCAGCGCAGCTGTCATGGCGGGCTGTTTGGTGGCAATCGTGTAGTGCAGCACATGGACCAGCATGAAGCCGGATGAATAGTTCAGGCTGTACAGCAAGGCGTAGCCAAAAGGCGCCATACTCATCGCGCCGAACAGTATTTTGATCAGGGCCATGAAGCCGACGATAAAGCCAGCCCCCAGGGCTGAATGCAGCATGCCCAGCCATTCGGCGCGGGTATTGGTCACGTAATGCTCACCGCTTTTGCCAGCTCTCTCTGTGACCTGCAAGGACAATAGCTCGGTATTGCTTTGCATGAGCTCGCGCAAGCTGTGTTGCTTATTATCTGCGCAGACTAATTCCTTAAACAGCGGAATACTGATGTCTATGGTTTGTGTTGCATCCTGGCTATCGAGTATGGCCAGCAAGGTGCGCAGACGGTCCATACTCTGGGTCAGACGCAGCAGGAGCCGGGTCAGGCTGATGGAGACACCGGTGACGGCGGCGGTTTTGCGGATGCGTTGCACGATGTCTTCGCATTGCGTCAGCAGCACTTCCATTTGACGGCAATCTTCGCGACGCTGGCTGCGGTCCAGCAACCAGCCGCGATATGCCAGCACATAGTCATTGATCTCATCATTTTGGCGCAGAAAGGGAGATTCAAATTTCTCTATCGCCGGGTAATTGCGTACCAGTTCTGCTTCCAGGCCAATGGTGGTGATACGGTAAGACAGTACTTGCACCGCATTCAGAACTTCATTGGTCAGCGCCGCATGGGTAGCGCGTGGAGTGCGTGCGCGTAAGCCAGTGCTGAGTATCAGATCATGCCAGACCGAATTGGCAACCCCATTCACCCACAGATAATCTTTGGGATGATGGAAGATCTGACCGAAGATGTCTTTCACATAGTCATCGTTGATTAATGGCGGCAGCATGCGGTTAACGATACGGGTCGCCGCTGCACCCCAGAAACCGTTGTTGAGGGTGATGCCGGTGTCGGTCAGCAAATGCACCAGTTTGCGTTTGCCGATCAGATTGATCAGATACTGACGCAAGGCCAGGCGCCAGCTTCTGTGCTGGCGCAGCACGAAGCACAGCGCACGTACATTATCGGTGGCACGCTGCACATCAGTGATGCGTTCCGGGCGCAGCGCTGCGATCAGGGCACGTGCATGACCTAACTCTTTGCACTGCATATCCTGTTGCAGCGCCTGTTCTATCTCTGTCAGTATGATGTCAAAAGACATAGCTTCTCCTTCTTAGATGTTCAGAGGATATTCACGATGCGTTCGTCATGGCGGTATCCCACATATCCCACCATACTTGTCGTATTCATAGGCGCAGAATATGCTTGCGGCAAAGAATTGTCTGATGAATAAGCAGGGTTGTATCGTATTTTGCTGGCTTTGTCATGCAGCTTTGCTGGATTTAACACGATAGCCACGGGCCTCGCTGCATGTGAAGGCGTAAGAATCAGCGCCTGTTCAGACCTGTTTCTTGTAAGAAAAGTTCCTATTCGCAGATAAAACCGGCTTAGACGTATGCAAATGCTGCCAATTTAGTCTACAGTAGCGTGGTGTTCATTCTGAGAGTATGGCGTTGAATAATTTATTGCTGGTCATTGCTGCTTTTTTTCTGGTTCTGTTAAATGGCTTTTTTGTTGCTGCAGAATTTGGTCTGGTGAAGCTGCGGCAGACAAGGGTGCGCAGTATTGCGAGAAGCGCGGGATTCCGCGGCCGCTTATTGGCAACCGTACATCAACATCTGGACACCTACCTGTCCGCCTGCCAATTGGGGATCACGCTGGCCTCGCTGGGACTGGGCTGGATCGGTGAACCAGCTTTCGCGCGCCTGCTTGAGCCGCTGTTTGCACTGGCCGGTGTCACTTCTCAGGAATTGATACACGGCGTCTCATTTTTCTTCGCCTTCTTTGTCATTTCCTTCCTGCACATCGTCGTCGGTGAACTCGCGCCGAAATCAATGGCGATCCGCATGCCGGAAAAAGTCTCGTTGTGGACTGCACCAGCCTTGTATGCGTTCTACTGGGGCATGTTCCCTGTCATTTGGGCACTGAATAAAAGTGCTAACAAAGTTTTAAGCTGGCTGGGGCTGGATGCTTCCCATGGCGGCGATGCCCATTATTCTCCGGAAGAACTGAAGCTGATCCTGCGCGGCGGACATGACGGTGATAAGGAAACCCGCGATGAGTGGAGCATCATGGCGCAGGTATTGGATTTTGGCGGCCTGGAAATTTCTGACCTGATGCGACCGATTAACGAAGTGGCAGCGATGTATAAGTCCGCCAGCCTGGAAGAAAACATGGCGACGGCCATGCGCAACCGCTTCAGCCGTTATCCGTATTTCGATGAAGACGAAAAAACCGTCTTAGGCATGTTGCACATGAAAGACTTGTTTCTGGCGCAGCAGGCCGGTAAGCCTTTGGATGACCTGAGCAAACACTTGCGTCAGGTCGAATATGTGCCGCCTACCATGCCCGCGCTGGAATTATTCCGTCGCTTCCGAAAAGGCGCGCCGCATTTCGCGATTGTCGGGCACAAAGGCAGCAAGCCGGTCGGCTTTCTGACCCTGGACAATCTGCTGGGTGCCTTGGTCGGACAGATACGGGATGAATTCCGTCAGAATGAAAATGACTGGACACTGCTGGATGATGGCACCCTGATCGGTAAAGGCAGTCTGCCTTTATATACGCTGGGCATGGCGCTGGGCTTCGATCTGGATAATGATGAGGTGGAATCTATTGGTGGCCTGATTATGCAAAAACTAGGCGATTTACCGGCTGAGGGGCAGAAAATTGCTTTCGAGCGTTTCGATGCCGTTGTAAAAAAAATGAATGGACCCCGTATCGTGCTGGTTCGTATTCATCCCAAGCTGGATCCGGAACTCAGCGCCTGATCCTCTGCCTGCCGGCTGGATGGATAGCGTCAAACATCCACATCCAGCCTGAGCTGAGCAGCAATTGAACGCCGCTCAGCGCCATAGCCGCCCGCCAAACTGCCTTTGCTCGCCGCACAACCGCTTTCCCCGCTCTTCCACCTTCTCTGCCTCGCCTGAATACGTACAAAGCTGATCGTCAATGAAAACAATTGTTTCCTACAGGAATTAATTGACTCTCGTGAACCGGAGTCTTGTTGTCTAAGTCTGACACTTGATTGACAATGGGCAATAAGTCTTCGGTATTTCCTAAAAGTATTTGTTGCGCGAACTAACATAGTAAAGGGCAGTTCACGTATTCGTCACGCCCTGCCATCGCGAACCTGAGGATAGTGGAATGATTGCTGACCAGAGTTTATCTGTCTTTACCCGTAGCTTCTGGCTGACGCTGGTGTCATTTGCGCTGTTCGCGCTGGCTTTCGTATTTTATTTTCAAGCGGAAAAAAATATTGATCATATCAATGAGAATCGTTTTTTATCGCATGACTTATCGGAAGAGCTGTTACAGACTTCGGATGATTTAACACGCATGGTGCGTAGTTATGTCGTCACTGGTGATCTGACCTATAAAAATTACTATTTCTACATACTGGATGTGCGTGAGGGAAAGCGACCACGTCCCGCTACTGGCCGGCACAGTTTTTGGGACCTGACGCCGGGAGAAGGCGGACATCAGCAAGCAGCCAATAGCGGTATTCCTTTGATGCAATTGATGCAAAAGGCAGGGCTCAGTGAAGCGGAATATGCGCAGCTGGAGCTGGCAAAAACCAATTCAGACATTCTGACCAAGATAGAGCGCGAAGCGATGCATCTGGTTGAAAATCCCGGTCCCTATGTAGATCGCAGCCGTGACCGCGCGATACGGATGTTACATGATGAAGCCTATCGCGCTGCTAAGTTTTCCATCATGCGTCCTATCGAAGAAGCGCATGATCTGATGGAACACCGGCTACAACAGGCGTTGATGGATGCAGAAAAACGTTCTGATCAGTTACGCCTGCTATTCGTACTGATAGGCTTTGTTACGGTGGGCTTGTTGTGGCATGCCTATCGCTCTTTGTCACGGGTATTGGGTGCGAAGGTCAGTGCCGTGCATGCAAGTCTGGTTAGTCTGGGCAAGGGAGAGTTTGAACAGCGTGCCCCAGAATCGGACTATCACCATGACAGTGTGATGGGATGGATCCAGGTCACGCAGGGCAGGCTGGCACAGATACAGCAGCAGAAGAATGCCGAAGAACAAAAAAATCAACGCATCAATCAATTGTATCTGGCGCTTGCGCAATGCAACCAGTCGATACTGCGTATCACAGAGCAGCAAGATCTGTTTCCGCGTATATGCCGTGACGCGGTGATACTGGCTGGACTAAAGATGGCTTGGATTGCAATTCACGACAAAAAGCAGAATCGATTCTTTGCACCCGCCTGGTTTGGTGTCGGCGTGGACGATATTGAGTACAACCAGTTCTTTCAGAGTGAACAATCGGGACAGAGTCACTTATTACAAACGCAGGCATTTACCTCCAATCAGCCGGTATGGTGTCAGGATCTGAGCGACCCTGCATTACCGCTTGAAATGCGCGTATTAGCACAGCGCCATGGCTGGGGTTCTGCGGCAGTGCTGCCTTTGTCTACGCATCAGCAAGTGGTCGGCACTTTCAATCTCTATGCAGAGTCCCAAGGCGCATTTGATGAGGTGGTGCAGACTTTGTTATCCGAATTCGTGATCGACGTAGGTCATGTATTAAACCGTTTCGAACTGGAAGCAGAAAAACAGCATGCTTTGCAGATGGAAGAATTGCGCAGCTTTATGCTGGAGAAAATTACCGCAGCAATCAGCTTGCCTGAACTGTACAGGGATGTGGTACTAAAAGTGGAAGCGATGCTTCCTGATTCTATTTGTTCTGTGCTGTTGCTCGACAGTGATGGAGTCAGTATCAAAACAGGCGCAACGCCAAGCTTGCCGGACTTTTACAGTAATGCGATTCAGGGTGTGCATGTTGGGCCCGGTGTTGGTTCCTGCGGTAACGCCATCGCGACCGGCCAGCGAACTATCGCTGCCGATTTGTCTACCCATCCTTACTGGAAAGATTATTGGCCGCTGGCAGAAAAGGCTGGCTTGCGTGCCTGCTGGTCCGAGCCTATTTTCTCTTCCTCCGGTCAGCCCATAGGTGCGTTCGCGATTTACCATGAAGAAGTGCGGGAGCCCTCTGAGTTCTCGTTGCAGTTGCTGGAAATGGCGGCAGGTCTGATTTCTATTGGTATAGAACGCAAGCAGTCAGGCGAGACCTTACGCAAGTTGTCGCTGGCAGTGGCGCAGAGTTCGAATGCCATCATTATTGTTGATCAACGTATACAAATTGAATATGCCAATACCTGCTACCTGGAGAATGTAGGTATGACGCTGGAACAGGTCAAGGGACAGAAACCCAGCATTCTGAGGTCAGGCAAAACACCTGCGACTACTTATTTGGAAATGTGGGATTGTTTGAAACAGGGGGAGAGCTGGAAAGGCGAGCTGATCAACCGCTATGCGGATGGAGTGGAGCATGTTGATCTGACGCATATTTCTCCTATTCGCGATGAACACGGTGTGGTCACCCATTTTCTGGCAATTCAGGAAGACATCACCGACAAGAAGAAAAATGATGAGCGCATTCGTCACCTCGCACATTATGATGCGCTGACCGGCTTGCCGAACCGGACACTGCTGGAAGAAAAAGCGCATGCCGCAATCAGATTGGCTGAGCGCAATCAGGAAAAAATTGCCTTGATGTTTCTCGATCTCGATCACTTCAAGGATGTGAACGATACGCTGGGGCACAGCACGGGTGACGCGATGCTGATCGATCTCGCCGGACGTCTGAGTCATAATCTGCGCGAAGACGATGTGGTGTCGCGACTGGGTGGTGATGAATTTATTGTTCTGCTCAATAACATCAATGAACACAAGGTTGAGAAAGTGGTGCAAAAAATGATCGATGTGGTCAGTGCGCCATTTATGATCAATGGTTTTGAACTCAATATCACACCATCCATAGGCATCGCAGTGTATCCATGTGATGGGCAGGATTTAGAGACGCTGTCGCGGAATGCAGATGCGGCGATGTATATGGCGAAGCACTCCGGCCGTAATACTTTCCGTTTCTTTACGCAAGAGATGCAGGACCGTTCATTGCGGCATCTGGAACTGGTGAATGCCTTACGTCATGCCTTGAGCCTGAATCAGTTTGAACTGCATTATCAGCCGCAAATTTCTTTGCACAATGATCAGGTGATCGGTACAGAAGCCTTATTACGCTGGCGTCATCCGGTGTTAGGCATGGTTTCACCAGCTGAGTTCATTCCGGTCGCTGAAGAAAGCGGCATGATATTGGAAATTGGTGAATGGGTGATGCGCACAGCAGTCAACCAGCTGCGTGACTGGCGCGCACAAGGGATGCCGGACTTGCTGATGGCTGTGAATTTGTCTGCAGTTCAGTTCCGTCATAAAGATTTGCCGGAGATGGTCGCCAGAATACTGCGCGAAGCGGCGGTGCCGCCATCTTGTCTGGAACTGGAACTGACCGAGAGTGTAGCTATGCATGAACCTTTGGCAGCAATTGCTATCATGAATCAGTTACATGAGCAGGGCGTCAGAATGTCGATTGATGATTTCGGTACCGGCTATTCTTCACTCAGCTATCTGAAGCAATTCAAAGTGTATAAGCTGAAAATTGACCAGTCCTTTGTGCGTGACATTAACAGTGACCCTGAAGATAAGGCTATCGTCAGCGCTGTCATCAGTATGGCGCGTAACCTGGGGCTGATGACGATAGCAGAAGGCGTGGAGACCCAGGAGCAACTCGCTTTTCTGCAGCAACATGCTTGTGATGAAGTACAGGGTTATTTCTACGCCAGACCGCTTCCTGCATTGCAGTTCGAAGAATTCCTGCGGCAATGGAAGTTGCCCGAATCCGGTATCACAAGCGGCCAGCTCAGTGACTTGCACTGACGCAGGGCCGCCGGCTCAGTCACCCAGACAGATGCCCAGATCGCGCGCGGTCTGCAAGGTATCGCTGTCTGCCGGTACTGCCTTCATGCGTCCGGCCACTTCTGCCAGCGGTACATAATTCACGTTAGGAAAGGCTAAAGCCACCATCACGCCTGACATATCCTGTTCCAGCGCACGCACTGCTGCTGCACCGAAGCGCAGTGCAGATACGCGGTCAAATGCAGTCGGGCTGCCACCACGCAGTAAATGTCCGAGCACCACAGCACGGGCTTCCTTGCCAGTACTGGCCTGCAGGCTATGTGCCAGTTGTTCACCTATGCCGCCCAGACGCTCAACATAGCCCGCGCTGGCTGCTTGTTGTACTTCGCGTTGTCCCTGTATGGTTGTTGCGCCCTCGGCTGCTAAGACGATGGAATAGTGATGACCAGCTTGTTCTCTGGCGATCAGGAAATCACTCAGCTTAGCGCTGTCGTAAGGAATTTCCGGCAGCAATATGGCATGCGCATGGCTGGCCAGTCCGCTGTGTAAGGCGATCCAGCCAGCATAACGTCCCATCACTTCGACCACCATAATGCGCTGGTGTGCCGCTGCCGTGCTGTGCAAGCGATCCACGCATTCCGTGGCGAAGGCGACTGCGGTATCAAAACCAAAAGTAGTAAAGGTTTTATCCAGATCATTGTCTATGGTCTTGGGAACCCCGATCACCCGCAGCCCCTGTTCATGTAAGGCATTCGCAATCGTCAGCGTGCCATCACCGCCGATGCAGATCAGCGCATCAATCTGGTGCTCTTGTAAAGCACGGTGTATGTCTGGTGTGCGGTCGCATTCCTGCACGCTGCCATCGGGCATGGTGGTCGGATAGTGCAGCGGATTACCATGATTAGTGGTGCCGAGTATGGTGCCGCCCAGATGGGAAATCTGTTCCACCATCTGCGTGCTGAGCGGGATGATGCCATCCTGTGGGTAGCGGTCCGGCCGCAGGATGCCATTGAAACCTTCACGGATACCATAGCATTCCCATTGTCGCTGATGAGCCGCTTTGACGACCGCATGGATCACCGCGTTTAAGCCAGGCGCATCACCGCCACCGGTACTGATTGCGATACGGCGAATGGCAGAGTTCATGCTGATTTCCTTCTTCCCTAAGACTGATTTAAAACTGATTGAGCGGAATTTTTAAATAATGGACGCCATCCGATTCCGCCGGAGGAAAAGCACCGGCGCGGATATTCACCTGTACCGATGGCAGCAAGAGGGCGGGCATGTCGAGCCCCGCATCGCGTTGCTGCCGCATTTGTACAAAGTCCGTTTCGCTGATGCCATCCCTGACGTGGATGTTATTTGCTTTTTGTGCAGCTACCGTCGTTTCCATGCAGACCGGTCGGCCAGCTGGCGGATAATCATGGCACAGGAACAGACGCGTCTCAGGTGGGTAGGCCAGCAGCTTCTGTATCGACTGATACAGCTGATGCGCATCGCCACCGGGAAAATCACAGCGTGCCGTGCCCACATCAGGCATGAACAGGGTGTCGCCAACAAAGATCGCATCGCCTATCTGATACGCCATATCTGCCGGAGTATGACCCGGCACCGCCAGCGCACGGCAGCTCAGGCTGCCTATTTGAAAAACCGACTGATCTTCAAACAACACATCAAACTGACTGCCATCGATAGCAAATTCAGGTTCGAGATGGAAGATGGTTTTGAAAGCTTGCTGAACCTGGCCTATGCGCGCACCGATGGCGATTTGTCCACCCGCCTGCGCACGCAAATAGGCTGCGGCTGACAGATGATCTGCATGGGCATGGGTTTCCAGTATCCAGCGCAATTGCAGATTGTGTTCGCGCAGGAAGCTGAGCAGCAGGTCCGCATTCGTCGTTTTCGTCCGTCCTGCTTTGGCATCATAATCGAGCACGGGATCGATTATGGCGGCTGTGCCACCGTCCTCATCAAACACGAGATGGGTCGCAGTACCGGTCTGCGTATCGTAGAAGCTGTGTATGTGCGCAGCCATAGAGAGGTTTGCCTGAAAATAAGAATGTCAACTATCATAACAAAGTTGTGCCGTTTGCCAATTGCTTTGTTCGCCGGCAAGTGGCCTGTTTTTAGGAGACACCTTGTTGCTATTTGCTGAATTCACCGCACTGATCATCGGTGCCTGTATTGGTCTGGTCATGGGCCTGACTGGTGCCGGTGGCGGCATACTGGCGGTTCCTGCGCTGGTTTACAGCCAGGGATGGAGCATGCAGCAAGCAATGCCAGTTGCTTTGCTTGCGGTGACTGCGGGCGCTGTGATCGGCAGCATAGAAGGCTTTAGTAAGGGCCTGGTACGGTATCGCGCTGCTATTGTGATGGCTTTGGCGGGTGCAGTGCCGACCTGGCTGGGCGTGCAGCTGGCGCATCGTTTGTCACAGACCTGGCTGATGGGAATATTCGCGCTGGTCTTGCTACTCGCTGCTGTGCGTCTGACGATGCAACTGGAACAGGACGAAGCCGGGGCTGAGCAAAAGCCAACGCTGGCGCGTATCAATCAGCAAACCGGACGTTTTGACTGGAATGCCGGAACCGGTGCGCTGATCGCGTCTATCGGCGGCTTGGCAGGCTTGATGACGGGCTTACTGGGGGTGGGCGGCGGCTTTATCATCGTGCCCATGCTGCGGCAATTTACCAACTTGAGTATGCATGGCGCAGTCGCGACTTCACTATTTTTTATTTCGCTGGTAGGCAGTATGGGGGTGGGGTCGGCACTGATGCATGGGGTGCAATTGCCCTTGGTCTTATCCACGGTTTTTGTCGCAGCGACTATCTGTGGCATGTTACTGGCGCGTCGCCTGATCGGCCATTTACCGGCACGTATCGTACAAAAACTGTTTATCGCTTTGCTGTGTGTGGTTGCCAGCAGTCTGATCTGGCGTGTCGTGCACTGAGTTCAAACGCTGTGCCAGTTCGGCCACATTTTGCTCACCATCCAGCCGGCAATTCAAGGTGTACGGACTGATTGCTTTTGCCATTACAGAAAAATATACGGTCAGATTTAGCGCTGGATCAGATAGAGCTTCGATTACACCAATCAGCCAGTTAATCAGCTACTGAATAGAACAAAGATGAAAGCTGTTCAGCATCTGTGCATTTTTAAATCTGATGGCGCATCAGCCTCGCACAGAAATACTCAGATGGACATTGTCATCGGCTGGCAGGTCATTCACACGGCGACCTATCGATTTTCTCCTGCCCTGCGCTTTACGCGTGTTAAGCAGGATAGCGCTTTGTGAGCCTCTTCGTTCCAGCTGGCGCCGGTCGTTAATCCGCCTGTCCCTTAGCGGCCAGTCAGTCTGCTGTTGATCGTCCCTGTCACCGCTACTTTTTTTTGTGAGGGCGACAGGTGTGCCTGACGGATGTTGTTCCAGAGCAGGCTTTAACGGCAGCAGGGGTTTTAGCGGGAACATGGTTTTTTACGGGGGTGAGTCTAGGAAAATGTTAACGATGGACTTAGGTAAAACTTGAGAAAAAACAGTGCAAAACATAGTTAATTTACCCAAATATCGTTTTTTTTCATGTTGACTCCCGCTGTCTGACTATCCCGGAAAATGCGCCAGGGGCGAAAGTGGCAACAAGTTGGGAAAGTTGCTTTGCGGACTGCTAGAATGAGTAGACTTTTTTTACTCAAAACCAATATGTGCGCTGCACCAATAACTGTGAATGTCCCCATTGAGCAATTATGCATAGGTTTATATGTGCATATTGATTTGCCATGGTTAGAACACTCCTTTGCACTCAACAGTTTTAAGATCAAAACCGAAGCCGAGTTGCAGGCCTTACGCCAGTTGGGCGTAAAAACCCTGCGCGTCAATCCTGCCCGCTCAGACTGCAGACCACTGACACCAGCTGCAGTGGTAGCGCTGGAAGTACCAACTGCGATTGCGCAGCCTACGCCTGAGGAACAGGAAAAAATCCGTGAGAAGAAAGCCAGAATAGACCGGCTGATCAGAGAACGTGAAGCGATTGCTGCCTGTGAAAAACAATTGATGAAAGCGGCGGGCACCTTAAAAAATATCACCCGGAATTTGTTCGCACGACCCCAGGAGTCGGTGCGCCAGGCGGATGAATTGATACAGCAAATGCTGGAGTCTTTGCTGGTCGATAAAGACATTGCGATTCATCTCATGAATGACAAAATAGCGGGTGAAGAAGCTTATTTTCATTCTTTGAATGTGACCGTCCTGACCATGATGCTGGCCAAAGAGCTCGCGTTTTCCGAACAGGATATCAAGCTGCTGGGCATAGGCTGTCTGTTTCATGATATCGGCAAAATAGAAATTCCTGACCGGATTGCCAATAAAGCCGGAGAGCTGAGCCGGGCGGAGCAAAACCTGTTGCAGCAGCATGTGAGGTACGGCTTACAGATCGCCGATAAACTCGGTTTGGCTAAGCCTGTGCAGGACATCATCGCTCAGCATCATGAATACGCGGATGGCGCTGGTTATCCGAATTATTTGCGCGGCGATAAAATCAGCCCGTTGGCCAGGATAGTAGCAATCACCAATACCTACGATAATTTATGTAACCGGCCTGATCCCGCTGACTCACTGAGTCCGTATGAGGCCATGGCACATATGTTCGGTCATATGCGCAAGCAGTTCGATACCGCTGCGCTAAATCTGTTTATCCGTAGTATGGGCATCTACCCGCCGGGTACCATTGTCAAGCTATCCGATGGCACGCTGGGCATGGTGGTGGCGGTGAATTCCGCCAAACCTTTACGTCCCAGTGTGTTGATTTACGATCCGTCAGTCCCCAAAAGCGAAGCCATCATTTTGGATCTGGAGCATGAAATCTCTGTCGAAATCGCGGCCAGTCTGAAACCCGGCCAGCTGGCACCAGAGGTGTATGACTATCTGAGTCCGCGTAAGCGCATGACTTACTTTTTCGATACCCAGCGCCAGGCTGCGACCCAGCACTAAGTGGCTAGCATGACATCCTGCCCATACAATCCGGCCCTGAACTTTGCCAACGCCAGTCCACGTGAGCGGCTGGCAGGTCTGGTTGATGCGTTTTGTGAAATTCTGCCACCCTCTGAACTTCAACATAGCCCGCAGCTACAGGCATTGGGATTGCCGGTGGCTGCGGATGATGGCGTGGTGATCGGCAGTGGCTATCTGAACGGACAATTGCTGTATCTGGCGGCGCAGGATGGCCGTTTCATGGGTGGTTCTGTGGGCGAGATTCATGGCGCTAAATTGCTGGGCTTGTGCCGCCTGGCATTACAGGACAGACCCGCAGCATTGGTGCTGCTCGGTGATTCAGGCGGTGTCCGTTTGCAGGAAGCAAATGCAGGATTGCTCGCCATCGCCGAATTGCTGCGCGCCGTGTTGGAAGTGCGTGCCGCCGGTATACCTGTACTCATGCTGATAGGCGGGCAACGCGGTTGCTTCGGCGGTATGGGCTTAGTCGCTTACAGTGCAAATGCGATCGTGATGTCGGCCAACGCCAGATTAGGCATGTCCGGCCCGGAGGTCATTGCCAGTGCCTGTGGTCGCGCTGAATATGATCCTGCTGATCAGGCGCAGATCATGGCGACGACAGGAGCGCAACACCGTTGGGAACAGGGCGATATCGTGCAATTGGTGTCTGCTGATATCGCCAGCTTCCGCGCCGTTCTGCCTGAATTGATACAAGCTTATAGCTCTGCTCCATCGCTGTCGCTGAGCAGTTGCAGGGACGAGCATCAACTGCTGCAGCGACGTTTGCAAGCCGCATTGTTATCTGACCAGCTGCCCGCTACTCCCTATACTGCGCAGACGCTGCATGATGATCCCTTGCTGCAGGTCTTACTGAATGTATCGGCATCGGATTGGCAGTTGCAGGGCGACGCACAACTGGTGCATGGTGAGTTGTCGATCATGGCAAAGCGCTGGACCCTGATCGCCTTACGTCGGCATGCAGCGATAGGTGTGGAACTCGCCTGGCAGATGGCGGCACTGGTAATGCAAGCGGTACAACAGCAGCCACAACGGCCGCTGTTACTGCTGATCGATACTGCAGGGCAGCGCCTGCGGCGGCAGGAAGAAATGCTGGGACTGCCACGTTTTATGGCCCATTTGGCTAAGAGTCTGCAACTGGCGCGTATGGCCGATATGCCAGTCCTGGCTTTGATTTACGATCAGGCCTTATCTGGCGCGATAGTCGCCACCGGTATGATGGCTGATCAGTGCTATGCGCTGGAAGACGCGCAGATACACGTGATGGCAGCGTCAGCGGTGGCCAGTATCACAGGCATGAGTGAAGACAAAGTGCGCACTTTGAATAAGCGTGATCCTGGCTTTGCGCCGGGTGTTGCGCATTATTGGGCGATGGGGGGCATTGATGCCATCTGGTCGCAGCCGACATCTGAACTTCTGTTGGCCGCTTTGGCGAAGTGTGCGGGACCGGATCGCCGCTCGTCGCTTGGTCAGCAGCGTGGTGGCAGAAGGTTGGCGCAAAACATCGCAGATGCCGTATTATCCTCAGCAAAACGCAATCAATGAGCGCATACGTGGAACAGGTAGAACAATTTCAAAGGCATGATCTGGTCTGGCTCTCCCATCAGGCTTGGGAAACTCTGGCAGCTGCACAATCCTCCCCTTGGCAAAGTGCGGTACGTGACTGGCAACAGCAGGAGTGGCCTGCAGTGGTTCGCAGACGCGACAGCGACGCGGCAGATGATGAAATATGTATAGGGCTGGAGCTGCCCGGTCAACATGGCCAGCGCCGTCGCCTGGCAGTCCGGGTGCAGGTCGAACACATCATAGAACATCAGTCCGGACTGGCACTCAATACGGTATTACCACTGGCTTTGCCAGAATGGCAAAATGACTTGCGTACCTTGCAGCAGAGCGCGGCTGCTGCTGGCTTGCGCTTTCGGGTCTATGGTGCGCTGTCCTGGCAATTTCTGACTGGCCAGCCTTATCTGCAGGCGCTATCCCCGATCGATTTACTCTTCCGGCCAGCCGATCAGGCGCAATTGCAGCAGGCCTTACAGTTGCTGAGTCGTTTTCAGCAGCAATTACCACTGGATGGTGAAATTTTGTTCCCGCAAGGACAAGCCGTATCCTGGCGAGCATGGAATCTGGCAGATGCCGCCGGGGATGCACAGCAGGAGCAAAAAGTATTGGTTAAAGATCAGATGGGCGCGCGCTTGTGCAGTCAGCGCGAGATGCTGGCGCTGCTTACACAGTCAGCCTGAACTGATTAGTAACGACGGCGTGGCTGTCCGCCACCACCTGTGTGTTTTTCGATGTGGCGGAAAGTAATTCTGCCTTTGCTCAGATCGTAGGGCGACATTTCCAGGGTGACTTTGTCACCAGCCAGAATACGGATGTGATGCTGACGCATTTTGCCTGAGGTGTAGGCGATCAGTTGGTGACCATTTTCCAGATTGACGCGGAAACGTGAATCGGGCAGGACTTCTTCAACAACGCCTTGCATTTCCAATAATTCTTCTTTTGCCATGTTGGCTCTTTCTAATGATGACGTAAGCCAGCAGCTGGCTGGTGTTACGCCGGTACGCATCAGACTGCGCACGGATAATCGGGATGAGACGCACGTATGCGTTTCGCTGGTGAGGAGTAAGGGCTGAACTTGTGCTGCGTGATACGCTGCAAGACAAAAACAGGACTTGCTGGCAGAGCGTTCATCTGAACTGAGCCTCTGCAGTAAGCGACCGGATCAGACCAGACAGGGGCTGGCAAACATGCGGAAACTTGCTGAACCCACGATTATACCCTGACTGGGTCGGGAAAAAACTGAAATATCGCCGATGACTTGCGGGCTGCTATATCCCACCGCCTGAGTACGTATCTCCTGCCGCTTGGGTACTTTGCTCTTTTGAGGGTTTGCGAGTCCCACAAATCCGCTTAGCCGATAGCCAGGGCCTGCTTCAGTGTGGAATACTACATTTTGCGCTGAACATACTGATTGCGACATTGCTTGAAAGACAAAGGTGTCAGCGGTTTTGCAAAAAAATAACCTTGCGCCCCGTCACAGCCCCAGGTGCGTATCAGTGCCAATGCTTCTTCCGTTTCTACTCCCTCAGCAATCACTGTGTAGCCCAGCTCTTTGGCGAGCTTTATTAAAGACTGTACGATGCGTTGATCATATTCGCTGCGATGCACATGGCGTATCAGTGACTGATCCAATTTAACGAAGTTTGCCGGTACTTTTTGTAAGTAAGAAAAATTACTGTAGCCGCTGCCAAAATCATCCAATGCTATTCCCATACCCATGGCCCGGATTTCATACAGGGTTTGCAAGCAGCGTGCACTCTCCATCCAAATCCCCTCAGTACATTCTATGTCTACCAGGTATGGATCTATCCCGAAATCCTTGCAGGCTGCCTGCAAACGCTCACATAAATCTTCCTCTTCGAAATTACGCGGGGAGAGGTTAATCGCGATTCGCATACCTGGGTCACTGAGATTCCAATCGCGCAGTTGCCTCATCGCGGTACGGATGACCCAATCAGTCAGCGGACGTATAAACGCGGTTCTTTCAATGAGCGGTATAAATTCAGCTGGAGAGATGGGGCCCAGTTCCGGATGATCCCAACGCAGCAGTGCCTCAGCTGAATGGCATAGACCTGTCCGTAAATCGTGTTTTGGCTGATACACCATATATAAGGCATCATCTCTGATTGCTGTTTGCACATCATTCAGCAAGTGGAATGAACGCTGACTCAGCTGGTCATCCCTGGCGTTATAGACCAACCAGTCTTGCTGCACTAATCTGGCCTGATTGACAGCCGATAGCGCTTTTCTGGGGGCCTCGGTTGCTGCATCAGGTCCTGCCGTAAAGACGACGATTCCTCCACGCACAGACAGATTCAAAGGAACAGGCATTTTGCGCAGAGGTTCATGCAGCATCTGATCCAGACTATAAAGGCAACTGATCAATTCCACTGTTGCAGAATCCGTGGATAGCACGGCAAAGCGGGTAGTCGTTATATGATACAGATTCGCCTTGCCGGAAAACAAAAGCCTGAGTTGTTGAGTTACTGCGTTGACCAGTTCATCACACGCGCTGGCGCCCAGCGCAGCGGCGATTTCTGAAGCGCTTGCGGCATCCGGTATATCAATATATGCCAGTAAGCGCTCCTCTCCGGCCGCGATGGATGATACGGCCACCAGATCTTCTAACAGTTGCGATTGATTGGGTAAGCCACTGACTGGATCAATATGACCGACTGCGCGTCGCAGTGAGATATGCGCCATCGCCAGATTAGCCAGTCCTTTTAACTGAATACGTTGTGCCTCATCCAATTGGCGCGGCTGGCTATCGGTGATACATAAAGCTCCGATAGCGTGACCTGTCGCAGTGACCAGTGGTGCGCCTGCGTAAAAGCGTATCTGTGATGGGCCGGTCACCATAGGATGATGTTTGAAACGCTCATCCATGCTCGCGTCTTCAATCACCATCACTTCCGGACGCTGTATCGTATAGGTGCAAAACGATAATTCCCGGGCGCTGCAGCTATAGCCGGATCGTTGACCCGCATCAATGGGGGATTTCAGCCATTGACGGTCACTATCGATCAGTGAAATATAAGCGTTGGGCAGACCGAATAAATCAGCCGTCAGGCGGGTCAATGCATCGAAATACGTTGAGCTATTGCTGTCCAGGATTGCCAGATCATGCAGGGCAGTCAGCCGCGCATCCTTTGTGATAGTGTGTGTCTTCATTGTTTCCTTCCATTCCTCGTTAATTAATTTATTGACGGTTCCCGCGTTCATATCTGTGTGCGACTACGCAATGGCTGGTTGCGCTACATAAGGCGTGTACGTCGTATCAGAAAGACGCAGTACAGTCTGCTTAGCGAGAGGCTTGGTCTTGAAGATACTGACTAGTTGATTCAGGTCACCGGCTTGTGATGTCAGGGTCTGCGCGGTGCCGCTGGCCCGTTCAACCAGTACCGCATTCTGCTGCGTTACTTGGTCCATCATAGAAATCGCCTGATTGACTTCTTCTAGGCCTGCCTGTTGTTCTCCGCTGGCGACGCTAATATCACCGACCATGGCAGACACCTGCTGAACACAGGAGATGACCTCCTGCATGCCGGTTCCCGCATGTTCAACCAGCTGCGCGCCAGCTTCAATTTTCTTTAATGAGTCAGTGATCAGCGTCGTGATCTCTTTCGCCGCGGTGGTGCTGCGTTGTGACAGATTGCGTACTTCGCTGGCGACCACAGTAAATCCATTGCCATGCACACTAGCTCTGGCGGCTTCTATGGCAGCATTCAGTGCCAGCATCATGATCAGAATTTTGCCAAAGCCTGTTCGAAGGCGGGTGGCGATACTAGTTTCATTTGATTTCGTTTGCATAATCAGCCCTTGGTAGCTGCATCGCGTTACAGATGGGCGAATCATGAAGCGCTGAGCATATATTGGGAAATTGATTGTCTTAATAAATGAGATAGCAATGTCTTATAAGTTAAGAAAAATGGAAACGTAGATGCTGTAATTGGAATTTTTGAGGTCTAAGACGTGAAGGCTGCCACCCATGCCGGATAGCTTTGAATTCACCAATGAAGAAGAACCGATTCTGGCTGTTTGCAGGTGAGGGAATGGCTGAGTTGATAAAATGAAATCGTCAATTCACTTGTATGCGTATGATTTATCACAAAACCTGCAGTTAGATCGGGAGCAGAAGGTATGACAGAATGGTGCCTATGTCCGGATGATGAGATAATAGGCAGTACTAGTTGGCTGTCGTGCCGGATATTCAGCGCTCAACAGCTATCACATCATCCCTGCGCAGACAGGGAAGCAGATATTTTCGCCGTGACTCCCCTGAATCCATCTTTGCTGGAATTCCAGTTTATGATAGACGCGCTAACAGAACGGGATCACCGCAGCGAAAGTCTTTCCCACTTTGGTTATCACGCAGGAAGCATGATAGTGCCTCTGCCAGATGACCTGATTCTCAGATGAAAATGAAAGGATAATTTGATGAAAAATTCACTGAAAAATCGCGTCTTGCCTGCTACCGCATTGGCAATCAGTCTGTTCGGTTTAAGTGCTTGTGGTGGTGGCAGTGGCAGTACGGATGCACCAATTGTTTCATCTGTATTGACTATTGCAGCAACGCCATTGAGCGTAGTAAAAGGAAACATCAGCACCTATACTTTTACCGCTACCAACATCAATGCAGTGGCTGTGAGTGGCGTTGGTTTTAATGTCGATTTTGGTGCCAATGTGACGATTACTCAGCGTCCGCAATTTGGGTGTACAGCGAGTTCTTTTTCTTACTCTTCATCCGGAACCACCTCGATTACTTTCGGTAGTGTGCCAGCGAAGTCACAATGCCAGCTCGTCGTTGCCATCACACCAGTGAATATTGGTGTCGTGAGTCCGGCAGTGTCGACTGTAGGAAATCTGAGCATTAATGGCTCGATTCCGGTTGTGACCGTCACCGCCTTCTGACATGACATAACAAATCAATAGCCAGTGTGCTGAACCGCAGCCTGGCTATTGTTCTATCCTGAATTTTGTTTCTGGAGTGCCGGCATGCCCCTGCGTCTGAGTTGGCGGTATTTTCTTCAGTGAAGATGAAATTCTCAGGCTATCTCTTAGAAATAAGGCGGACTGGGCGGCCAGGATGCAGAATCAAGGGAGTGAGGAGGATTACGCTGATTGGGGTGGGCACATGCCTGTTATCTGTGCGCCGCTTGCAAAGCATGTTCCGCTTGGAGTAATTTTGAAGCGCGGGGCGAGTCGCACAATTTAAGTGTGTGACAGACCTGCCCCGGCCTTAGCTTTCGAGCGAAGAGACTATTATTCGCCTATGCCATGCGCTTGCTGATCTGCATGGTAGCTGGAACGCACCATCGCGCCGACTGCTGCATGGGCGAAGCCCATTTTATAAGCTTCTTCTTCATACATTTTGAATACGTCAGGATGCACATAGCGACGTACTGGTAAGTGGTGGCCACTTGGTGCCAGATACTGGCCTATGGTCAGCATGTCGACATTGTGTGCACGCATATCGCGCATGACTTGCAACACCTCTTCATCGGTTTCACCGAGTCCGACCATGATGCCGGATTTGGTCGGCACATGTGGATGCTGTTCTTTGAAGCGTTTTAGCAGGTTCAGCGAATATTCGTAGTCAGAGCCAGGGCGTGCTTCTTTGTACAGGCGCGGTGCGGTTTCCAGGTTGTGGTTCATCACATCCGGTGGTGCCATGTTCAGGATTTCCAGCGCGCGGTCCATACGGCCACGGAAGTCCGGCGTCAGGATTTCTATGCGTGTCACCGGCGACAGTTCGCGGATTTTCTGTATGCATTCTGCAAAGTGCGCCGCACCGCCATCACGCAGGTCGTCGCGGTCAACCGAGGTAATCACCACATAGCTGAGTTTGAGTTCCGCAATCGTCTTCGCCAGATTCAGTGGCTCGTTCACATCCAGCGGGTCTGGGCGGCCATGACCAACGTCGCAGAACGGGCAGCGGCGTGTACATTTGTCACCCATGATCATGAAAGTCGCAGTGCCTTTGCCAAAGCATTCACCGATATTCGGGCAGGATGCTTCTTCGCAGACGGTAACCAGTTTGTTAGCGCGCAGGATGTCTTTGATTTCATAGAAACGCGTAGTCGGCGAACCGGCTTTTACCCGTATCCAGTCTGGCTTAGGCAGACGTTCCATCGGTACGATCTTGATCGGGATACGCGCAGTTTTGCTCGCGCCTTTTTGTTTTTCAGTAGGATCGTAGGCCGCTGGGCTGGCTGTGGTATCTGGGGATGCAGGTGTATTTTCGGTTGTCATGATACGGAGCGTTTCGAAAAATCAGGGAGTTTCGTGAGTAACGGATAAGAGGTCTTGTAAATTCTGTGCGAGTCTTTGCTGTACATCGGCCAATGCTGCCTGCACGCCCAGGGTTTTCATATCCACGGTAGCCAGTCCCGCATAGCCGCAGGGATTGATCCAGGAAAAGGGGGCGAGGTCCATATCGACATTCAGTGATACCCCATGGTAGGTGCAGCCATTGCCGCGTACTTTCAATCCTAAAGCCGCAATTTTGGCCCCTTTCCAGGGGCCAGCGCAGACATAAATGCCGGGTGCGCCTTCTTTGCGCTCTCCAGCCAGGCCATAATGGGCGAGGGTATCGATGACGGCTTGTTCAATTTTAAATACAAATTCGCGTGCAAACAGTCTTGCCTGCGCATGGCTGCGGCGCAGATCCATCATCAGATATATGACGACCTGGCCCGGCCCATGATACGTCACTTCACCACCGCGATCCGTCTGTACCACGGGGATATCATGCGCCGCCAACACGTGCGACTGATCCGCACCCAGTCCCAGCGTGAATACCGGCGGATGTTCGACTATCCAGAATTCATTGGGCGTATTGGCATCGCGCGCATCGGTAAATGTGCGCATTGCATCGTAGGTCTGCTGATAAGGCTCAATGCCGCGATGCAGAATGATGGGGGTAGTGGAAGTAGAGGTGCTGTTTTGCATAGACCGCTAGTTTAACATCCTTGACTGGCGATGGTCGTTTTTCCTGCGGTCAACCAGCTATCAATAGCCATAAGCAGCCACAAGCAGCCAGAAGCAGCTACAAGCGGCTTGCCTCGCCTCTTGTAGCTTGTGTCTTTGCCATTAAGCAAAGACGTGGTTTAGCTTTTGTGTCAGCTTTTGCAAGTAGTTTGTCACGGCGAATTCGGACTGATGGGCGGCAGCCGGGCTGGTGACCGTTTGTAATTCGATCCTGCTTGCTTGTTGATCTGCTTCCAGCACGACCATACGATGCGCTGGAATGACGACCGTTTCATCTGTAGCGAGCCAGAAATCACTGTCATCACCGGCGATTGTCAGCCAGATACGGCCACATACAACTTTGATTTGTCGGTCAACAGGGGACACGCCGGAAAGTGTTTTTCCAGCAGTGATCGTGTAAGATGGGTTTGCAAAATTATTTGTCATTTCCTTGCTCCTTGTTGTGCAGCAAAAAACCAATAAAAATTGATTTATCAGAGGGAAATTCAATGCTGCATTGAGATGTACGTATTGTAGGTGTTTCTAATTCATCGACAAAACGAGAAATTTTGGCTTTGCTTGCTAATAAAATTCACATTGTTATGTGTCTTGCTGATGATGGATATATGAAAAATGGATATCAGAAAACTGCCTAATTTTGCAGCACTGCGCGCATTTGAAGCTGCTGCGCGACATCAGAATTTTTCCAAGGCGGCGGAAGAGATACATCTTACCCACGGCGCGGTCAGCCATCAGGTGCGTGCGCTGGAAGAAGAGCTGAACATAGAATTATTTACGCGTCACGGCAAGCGTCTGGTATTGAATGCTGAAGGTGAGCGTTATGCGGCAGCGATACGTTTGTGCTTGCAAAATTTAGCTGAAGCCACCGAGCAATTGCAAAAGCGCAATCAACAAAAGCGGCTAGGGATTACTTCATTACCCTCGTTTGCGGCACGCTGGTTGTCACCACGGCTGGGGCGATTTATCGAACACTATCCGGATTTGGAAGTGAGTTTGCAATCGAGTAATCAACTGGCCGATTTTTCGCGTGACTCTATCGATATCGGGATACGTTTTGGACTCGGTAATTATCCCGGCCTGGTGTCTGAATTTTTGATGGGCGATTATTATTACCCCGTGGTCAGTCCGCGCTATCACGGTGGTAAATTGCCAGCGACGCCCGCTGAATTGGCAGCATCGCATTTACTGCGCTGTGAAGAAGAACCCTGGGAGCCGTGGTTTCGCGCTGCGGGTTTAGACAATGAAGAGCCAACCAGTGGCCTGGTTTACCAAGACGCGTCTATCCTGGCGCGTGCCGCAGTGGACGGTCAGGGCATCGCTCTGGGGCGACATGCAATCGTGCATTCCGATATAGAAAGTGGCCAGTTAGTCCGCTTGTTTGAGATAGAAATACCCAGCCCGGTTTCCTATCATCTGGTGTATCAGGAGCAGTCGCTCAATAAGCCACAGGTGCGTGCGTTTCGCGAATGGCTGTTGGCTGAAGTCGCGTTGAAATAACTCAGAAGCTTTACTGCTCAGGCTCTCGTGCGATCACGGCTCTCAAGCCAGCATAATTTTGGTTTTGATTTTGTCAAAAGTCGCATGCATTTGTTCCGGCACCGCCTGATCGGTAAACAGCACATCGATCTGCGATAAATGCCCTAATTTGACTAAAGCAGGGCGGTCAAATTTCGTATGGTCTGCCGCTAAAAATACAGTTCTCGAATGTTTGATTATCGCTTCAGAAACCCGCACTTCCCGGTAATCAAATTCACGCAAGGTGCCATCCATTTCTATGCCGGAAATGCCAATGATGCCAAAGTCGACCTGAAACTGACTGATTACATCCACGGCCGCTTCACCGGTTAAGCCACCGTCACGCGCACGCACGACACCACCGGTCACAATCACCTCAATATCCTGATAGTTACTCATGATGCTGGCAACGTTCATGTTATTGGTAATTACCCGCAAATTTCTGTGATGGCACAAAGCACGCGCAATCTCTTCCGTTGTGGTGCCCAGGTTAATAAACAGGGTGGCCTGATCAGGAATATGGCTGGCCACCAAAGCGGCGATACGGCGTTTTTCGTCTGAGAGCAAAGTCTGGCGTGTGTTATATGCCATGTTCTCCGCGCTGGAAGTCAGGCCGACTCCTCCATGAAAGCGGCGCAATAAATTCAAATCAGCCAGTAAATTGATATCACGTCGTATTGTTTGCTGCGTCACACGGAACTGCGCGGCGAGTTGCTCGACCGAAGCAAAGCCTTCTCTTTGTACGTTCGCTAATAATTCTTGCTGTCGCAGATTGAGCGTTTGCGCGGATGTCTGGCTGTATGACGGTGTCAACTTGGCTGGCATGTAACAAGCTTCCTTCAACGAAAGAGAAAATGTTCGAAAACGAAAATGAACATTGTAATCGAAGCATGTGGCAAGTGTATTTCTGGCGGAAATATGGCGCTAAGTTGTTTTACGTTGCAGGTGCTTTAGGATTGAGTAACCGTATACTTAGCAAGCTCGCCTTTGATTTTCATCGCTTTTGACTAAGCAATTTGTGCTTCACGGAAAACGGATTAGAAAGTGTCGTTGTCTGAGCGTAGCGAGTTTCGACACTTTCCCGTTTTACGTGATGCGCAAATTGTGCCGACACGTAGTGCGGCACCCGCAGGGCGCAGTCTTCAGCGTCGCCTTCTTTGGCTTACCTTTCTTGGCGAAGCAAGAAAGGTAAGTGGCCGCCGGGCCACACCCGGCTTGGTTCTGCAAAGTGAAATCGCTTTAGATATTTAGGACTTACGCAAAACCGCCCCAGCAGCGTTATGGCTCCTGGTCGTGCTGTGCTACGGCCTGCGTCGCCTGGTATCGCCAGGGATAGCATAGTCAGCGAGCTGACTATTGGCTCACCTTTCCCATCCCACCTAGGTTGAAATCCTGGTGTTACAACACATCGCTACACTGCAACCTATGCGTAAAAATTAGCTTTCAATTAATTAAATAAATGTTCGAAAGCGAACTTGTAATTATTCGTTTAGTGATTTATGATCGATTTAAAACAAATAAATTGACTTTTGGTAACACAAATAGAGTCAATTTTTTGTCTTTATCTTAATAATTTCCTAATTGCAATGGCGGCCTGGCATCATGGTGAATGATCAACATTACGATTTACTGGTTGTGGGTGGTGGTATCAATGGTGCGGGTATTGCACGTGATGCTGCCGGACGCGGCTTGCGTGTTTTGCTGTGCGAAAAAGATGACCTGGCCGGGCATACTTCTTCTGCCAGTACCAAACTGATCCATGGCGGATTGCGCTATCTCGAATACTATGAATTTGGACTGGTTCGTAAAGCACTGAAAGAGCGCGAAGTTTTGCTGCGCTCAGCACCACATATCATCTGGCCTTTGCGTTTTGTGATGCCACATGTGCCGCATTTACGTCCGGCGTGGATGATACGTATCGGCCTGTTTTTGTATGACCATCTGAGCCGCCGCGAATTGCTACCCGGTTCTTGCGGCGTGAACTTAGATAAGCATCAACTGGGTGCGCCCTTGCAAGACAGCATGCATCAGGGTTTCGTGTATTCCGATGCGTGGGTAGACGATGCGCGTCTGGTGGTTTTGAATGCGATGGATGCGCAAGAACGCGGCGCACGCATCATGACGCGCACTAAGCTGCAGTCTGCGCAACGGGAAGCTGGCTTGTGGCAGGCTACTTTAGTCAAAGACGGACAGACTGAAATCAAAGTTACAGCACGTGCCATTGTGAATGCGGCGGGGCCATGGGCAAGTGAATTATTGCACCAGCATTTGCATCAGACGGCGAGAAACGAGGTGCGCCTGGTCAAAGGTAGTCACATCGTCGTCAACAAGATGTTTGATCATGACCATGCGTATATCTTTCAAAATCCCGACAAACGCATCATCTTTGCTATTCCGTATGAGCAGGAATTTACACTGATAGGTACCACGGATCTGGAATATAAGGGCGATCCGGGCAGCGTCAACATTTCATCCGATGAAGTCAGCTATTTGTGTGATGCGGCGAACCGCTATTTCAAAAAAAGCATACAAGCGGCGGATGTGTTGTGGACGTATTCCGGCGTGCGTCCATTGCTGGAACAGGAAGATGCGGCCAACCCTTCAGCCGTGACGCGCGACTATCAGCTGGAGCTGGACGCTGCACATGAGCAGGCACCAATCTTGTCTGTATTCGGCGGCAAAATTACCACCTTCCGTTACCTGGCAGAGGAGGCGGTCAATCTGCTGGCGCCCGCTTTAGGTATCACTAAACCGGCGTGGACAGCCCATGCATCGCTGCCCGGTGGCGATATTCCAGGTGCGGATTTCTCAGGATTTTTTCAGCGTTTTAAAGCGCAATATCCGTGGTTGCCAGCCGCGCTGGCACAGCGCTATGCACGCAGTTATGGCACCCTCGCTGACCGCATTCTGAGTGAGTGTCATGCACTGTCCGATCTTGGCGAACCATTGAGTCCAGGCTTATATGAAGCCGAAGTCAGGTATTTGGCTGAACACGAATGGGCACGCACGACGGACGATATCTTGTGGCGCAGAAGTAAATTAGGTTTGCATGCCACGCCCGCAACGGTACAGGCTTTGCAGGATAAATTGACGCAATTTTTAACTCAGCTAAAGCAGCCCTAAACCAGCCCTAAAGCAGCACTGGCTGCAGTAATAAATTTATTAGGAAATTCGGAAAAATCAGCAGTTAAGCAGTAGTCACAGTTATCACCTTCAGTATTGATTCATTAAAAAAACCTTAGACAAGATGGAGAAGACACCAATGGATGGAAAGTTTATTCTGGCATTAGATCAAGGCACGACCAGTTCGCGCGCAGTCTTGTTTGACCGTACCGGCAGCGTGGTAGCGGTCGCGCAAAAAGAGTTCCAACAGATTTATCCGCAACCAGGTTGGGTTGAACATGATCCTCAGGAAATCTGGTCAACCCAGGCGGGTGTCGCTGCAGAAGCGGTCGCGCATGCCGGTTTGGCGGGTGGTTCTATTGCTGCCATCGGCATTACGAATCAACGTGAAACCACGATAGTCTGGGATAGAGAAACTGGCCGTCCTTTGTATAACGCGATCGTCTGGCAAGACCGTCGTACCGCGGAATTTTGCGACAAGTTAAAGGCACAAGGTCTGGAAGAAAAATTCCGTTCCAAAACGGGTTTGCCGATAGATTCGTATTTTTCTGCGACTAAAATTTGCTGGATTTTAGAACATGTTGCTGGTGCACGTGAACTTGCGAATCAAGGCAGGTTAGCCTTCGGCACAGTGGATACCTGGCTGGTTTGGAATTTCTCGCAACAGGCATTGCACGTCACCGATGTGACCAATGCATCGCGCACCATGTTGTTCAATATTCATACTTTGGAGTGGGACCAGGAGCTGCTCGACATACTGAATATTCCGCGCAGCATGTTGCCTGACGTGCGCTCTTGTTCTGAAGTCTATGGCAAAACTAAAACCACTTTGTTCGCATCAGAAATCCCGTTGGCGGGTATCGCCGGTGATCAGCATGCTGCTTTATTCGGACAAATGTGTGTTGAACCTGGCATGGTTAAAAACACCTATGGCACCGGTTGTTTCCTGGTCATGAATACGGGTGAAAAACCTATCGAATCAAAAAATAATCTGGTCACCACCATTGCCTGGAAAATCGGCAATCAAGTGCACTACGCTTTAGAAGGCAGCATCTTTATCGGCGGCGCCGTGGTGCAATGGCTGCGTGATGGTCTGGGTATCATCCGTAGTGCTTCAGAAATAGAAGCATTAGCGAAAAGTGTTCCACACAGCGACGGTGTGTATCTGGTTCCGGCCTTCGCTGGTCTGGGTGCACCACATTGGAACCCGCGGGCGCGCGGCACTATGTTCGGTGTCACACGCGGCACCAGTTCTGCGCATATCGCACGTGCTGCGCTTGATAGTATTGCCTATCAATCTGTCGATGTATTGAAAGCGATGGAAGCCGATTTGGATGGTCGCATTGCTGAACTGCGTGTTGACGGTGGAGCGGTCGCGAATAATCTGCTGATGCAATTTCAGTCCGATATGTTGGGCGTCGATGTCGTACGTCCGCAAATCACAGAAACCACAGCGCTGGGCGCGGCCTATCTGGCTGGACTGGCTGTCGGTTACTGGAAAGATCTCAGCGAAATCCAGAGTCAGTGGAAATTAGACCAGCGCTTTAAGCCTGCGATGCCGCAAGCAGAAGTCCAGGCTTGCATGAAGGGGTGGCAGCGTGCGGTCAATGCCAGCAAAGCCTGGGCAGACGAAATCTGAACAAGAAAGTGTCAACGCTGCGATCTATGCCGCATCAGCATAGTGACTGCGCTGGCTCACTTTCAAATATAAAAAAGAGTGGAAAATGAATCCTTTATTTGCTGAATTTATCGGCACCGCCATGTTGGTTTTATTGGGAAATGGTGTTGTCGCTAATGTGATTTTGAATAAAACCAAGGGCTTTAACAGCGGTTTGGTGGTGATTGCTTTAGGTTGGGCGATGGCTGTTTTTGTCGCGGTATTTTGTACAGCGGCAGCAAGTGGCGGGCATTTGAATCCGGTGGTGACGATTGCCCTGGCAGTCGCCGATAAGTTCTCGTGGGCGCTGGTGCCTGGCTATATCCTGGCGCAGATGGCGGGCGGCATGATGGGTGCGTTTCTGGTGTGGGTGGTGTACTACCGGCATTTCGCTGAGACTGCGTGTCAGGATACCAAGCTTGCCGTATTCTGCACCGGTCCGGCGATACGTGGCGCGTTTGGAAATCTGGCCTCTGAAGCCATCGCGACCTTTGTCCTGGTGTATGCGGTACTGAATATGGCAGCGCCTAAAGTGGGTCTGGGCGCGATGAATGCCTTGCCAGTTGGCTTATTGGTGTTGGGGATAGGTGTTTCTCTCGGTGGTACGACCGGGTATGCAATGAGTCCGGCACGCGATCTGGGGCCGCGCATTATGCATGCGATTTTGCCTATACCTGGTAAGCGCGACAGTGACTGGAAATATGCATGGGTGCCGGTCATTGGCCCCTTGCTGGGCGGGGTGGCTGCAGCCTTGTTATTTACGCTTACTGCATAACTCAGCGTCAGCACGCATCACTTTCGGAGATTTAGCGAGCTGTGAACCTTAGCTGAACAAAGCACCCTGCTGTGCGCGCCAGAGATGGCCGCGTAGCAGGGTTTGTTTTTTTGCGCGCTGGTTTTGCCTGATGTTTAAAGAACCACTTTGACCATAGGGTGACCGGACAAGTCGCGATACAGATTGTCGAGCTGATCACGACTGGTGGCCCAGACGGTGACTGTCAGTGACAGGTAGGTGCCCTTGCTGGATGGACGCATATCCATTTTCCCGGCATGGAAGCTAGGATCATGCAAAGTGACGACTTCGACCATGGTCTGGGCAAAGGCATCATGCATAGCGCCCATGATCTTGATCGGGAATTCGCTCGGATACTCGATCAGACTTTGTTCTGGCGGGATAGGTTTCATTTCCATGATTTTTCCATTCTCTGAGTGGTATGCCGTACTGCGCTGCAGGCATCCACACAGAGTCAGGAGGGATGGCAGCCGTTCAGGCAGCTTTGGCTAATTGATAAGCCGCATACAATTGTTGGTATATGGGGCCGGGTAAGCCATTTCCAATAGTCTGCTCGTCCAGCTTCACAACTGCAAGCACTTCTTTGGTCGCCGATGACAACATGATTTCATCGGCAGCGAACACCTCGGCGCGCCTGATGCGGCGCATTTCAAACGGTATGCTGAGTTGTGCACAGAGTTCCTCTATCAAAGCATAGCGTATGCCTTCCAGGATCAAGTGATCCTTAGGCGGTCCCATCAGTACACCGTCTTTGACTATCCATACATTGGACGCCGACGCTTCGCTCAGATAGTCATCGCGGAATTGTATGCTTTCTGCGACCTGATGTTCCGCTGCGTTCTGTGCCGCCAGTACATTACCGAGCAAGGAAATCGACTTGATTTCGCAATGCAGCCAGCGCCGGTCTTCCATGGATACACACGCCACACCATGCTCACGCGCAGCCGGAGTTGGCAATACGATGGGGTTGGTCATGATGAATACGGTAGGCGTCACTTCTTTTGGAAACGCATGGGCACGGCGCGCGACACCGCGGGTCACCTGCAGGTAGACCATCTGATCATCCGCTTCATGCGCATCCATCACTTGTCGTATGCGCTGCAGCCATTCTTCTTTGTTATGCGGATTCGGAATACCTATCGCTTCCAGACTACGGAACAGGCGCGCCAGATGCTGATCGGCACGGAACATGCGGCGCTGGTAAACCGGGATCACTTCGTAAATACCGTCACCGAAAATAAAACCGCGGTCGAGTACAGGTATGTGGGCTGCGGACAATGGCGTCATAGCGCCATTAAGGTATACGAGTGGGTCATTCATGATGGAATTAGTGTCTGGGATTAGGAGCACTAATTCTTACATGTTTGCGCTTGTTAATTTATGCAAATATCGCATAAAAAGTGCCAGTTCAAACTAAGCATGAACAGGCACTTTCCGCTACAACAGGTTTTTTATGATAACGATGCGGTGCCTGTAATGCCCTTTACTAGCCACGCCTTACCACAAACTAAATATCGCTTTTTATTCAGCCCTTTTGCCCGCTTACGATTGCTCCACGTTTCAAGTCTTCAGCTTGGGAAGGCGTCAGAGTTTGAATTTGCCTATTCCGCTGACGAATATTACTGCCAGTAACATAATCAGCTTCGTCTGCAATGGTTTTACTCTCGTTGGCTGCTTGATTTTCAAGACTGCTACAAGCAGACAGTGTGCATACTGTTAAAAGTCCCAAAAGCACTTTCATGGTGTCTCCTTCATTGCAAGGTAAGTCAGTGTAAAAAATATCTGAGCTTAGACTGGGTTGGTATAAGAGCAATCATTAGCTTCGAAGAATAATAGTGTAAATTGCAATTATTGTGTTGCGGAAATTAAAATATTTCTTTTTTTTATACAAAAAAAAGCCAGAGCATACTCACTCTGGCTTTAAGCGAAACCGAATTATTTTATTTCAGCATCAGGCGTATCGAATCCCAGGCGCGGCCAAATATGCTGGCCTGATCCACTTTTTCCAGCGCCTGTACCGGGAATTCGGCAACGGCTTTACCGTCTAACATCATCTTCACGGTACCGACTTTGCTGTATTGAGCTATCGGTGCCACCAGCGGATCTTTTCTTTCCAGCGCAGGTTTCAGATTGGCCGCCGCACCTTTAGGCAGGGTCACATACAAATCGCGGTCAAAACCGATCTTGACTGTGGCCTGATTGCCTTTCCAGACTTCCGGGGTCTGGATCGCCTGACCTTTGGCATACAGTTTGATCGTATCGAAATTCAGATAGCCCCAGTTCAGCAGCTTCAGACTTTCCTGCGCACGTACCTGATCGCTGGCGGTACCGGTCACTACCGAAATCAGACGACGCTGACCACTGCCATTCGGACGCGATGCCGAAGAAATCAGGCAATAGCCAGCTGCTTCGGTATGGCCAGTTTTCATGCCGTCTACGGTCGGGTCCAGCCATAACAAACGGTTGCGGTTAGGTTGGGTGATTTTGTTATACGTGTAGCTCTTGGTGCTGTAATAGGTTTTATAGTATTCAGGGTGATCGGTGATCAGGCGGTTTGCCAGGGTAGACAAATCACGTGCAGTCGCGAAATTGTCCGGGCTGGGCAGACCATGCGGATTAGCATAGCGGCTGTTTTTCATGCCCAGACGTTCTGCTTCGCGATTCATTTGCACCACGAAGGCCTCTTCACTACCGGCCACGGCTTCAGCCAGCGCGACAGCAGCATCATTACCAGACTGAACGATCAGGCCATACAGCAATTCATTAATGGTGACTGGCTTGTTCGGCTCAATAAACATTTTTGAACTGCTGGCATCCACCTTCCAGGCACGGGTCGATACATTGACCGTCTGGTTCAGATCCAGCTTTTTTTCTTTTAATGCAGAAAACACCAGATAGGCGGTCATGATCTTGGTCAGCGAGGCGGGTTCTATACGCAGATCAGGATCTTGCGCAGCGATAACCTGATTGCTGGTAGCATCAAACAGCAGCCAGGATTTGGCTGCAATGCTTGGAGCAGGGAGTGTTTGTGCCATCGCAGCAGACAGCGTCAGCAGCGAGGCAGCAACAGTAGCGAGAAATTTTTTCATGGGTGACATTGATCAAACGAGGTGAAACAGATCGTCATGCCTTATCCCACAGACTGGTGACCAGCTGTTTGATATGGTGCAGACGACGATGGAAAAAATGATCGGCACCGGGTATTACGGTGACCGGAATATCTTGCGGGCGCAGCCAGTCCAGTACGGCGGACAGAGGAATGGTGTCGTCCAGCTCGCCATGTACCAAGATGGTATTCGATGGGATCTCAGGCATCTCCCATTTACCGGCGGCGGCACCGATCAGCACCAGCCTTTGCGCTGCGCGGTCCTGCGTTTGCAAGCGCTGTTGCAGGCGGGCCTGTACGAAGGTGCCAAATGAAAAACCGGCCAGTGCCAGTGGCAGATCGGGATAACGTTGCCGCATATGTTGCAACAACAGCTCCATATCGTCGGTTTCACCGATGCCGGCATCGTAGCTGCCGCCAGACTGACCGACGCCACGGAAGTTCATGCGTACAGCGGCATAGCCGAGGCCGGTAAAGGTGCGCGCCAGGGTTTGCGCGACCTTGTTATCCATGGTGCCGCCGTAGAGCGGATGCGGATGCGCAACCAGTGCCAGTCCGCGTGGAGAGGTCTGCAACTCAGGATCGGGTAAATCGAGTGCGCATTGTAATTGGCCGGCCGAGCCGGCAATCAGGAAGTGTTCAGTTTGAGCGTTCATGCCTAGGACTATCAGTACAAGCAGCGTAATCAGGCTGAGCTCTGCGTGTACGCACCAGCCTGGTGGTTCAATCAGGTATTCGGAAGTTTGAGGCGTTCGACTACGCCGCCGCCTATCAGGTCGACATCAATGATTTCATCGATATCGCTTTGGTCCACAAAGGTGTACCAGGTTCCCTGTGGATAGACCACCAGGACCGGCCCTTCTTCGCAGCGATCGAGGCAGCCGGCTTTGTTGAAGCGGATTTTGCCGTGACCATTCATGTCCAGCTGCTTAATGCGGCGCTTGGCATGTTCCTGCGCAGCCTGCGCACCGCGCTCCATGCAGCATGGGCGACCATCTTCGCGTTGATTCATGCAAAAGAAAACATGTTTTTGAAAGTAGAGTGGTTCGGACATGATATGAAATTTCGGATATTGAGTGATATCGGATGCCAGGCAAACGACGCAAAGTCATCGCACTGAGCTGGCATCTGAAACGGATTCCACGGCAGCAGGCGATTTTGCAAAAGCCCTATGATACTGCAAATGCCGGGTATTACACCTGAGGCGTTTGCGTTTCCTCCTTCGCCAGCCTTGCTGTGTGCTGTGCCGGTTTGCGCAACAGCGCCCACAGTGCAAGGAAGGGCCAGAACAGAGATAAGAACTGCGCGGCACCGTTAAAGTTCAAAAATTTCCCCTGTACCCAGGTTTGCATGGTGGCACTGAAGTAGGGGTTGTCCGGCAAAATATTCAGCACCATGAGACTCAGCAGCATGAGTACGAACGCCAGCCTTTTCTGCACATGCAGAGGCGCAAACGAAAAGCCGTACAGCATAATCGCGCTGATCAGCAAGCCACCGCGCGCGCCGGGGGTGAGCCAGCCAAACGCATATTCGGGTTGGAAGAACAGCGCTGCAGCCAGTGACTTGCCTACGATAGCCAGGCTCAGCAGCAAAGCGGATAGCCAGAATTTTGGTGCATGGCGGTTGAGCAGACTCATGCACAGCAGCAGCGCGCCAGTGCAGCCGCAGGCAGTGATCAGGGCTTCGGCTAACAGATATTCTTCCGGTGTCAGCTCGGTCCCGCGCAAGATCAGTGCGCTCAGATCGATGTCCATATCAAAGAACTGGCTCAGGTGCTCAGACAGAATCGGAAAAATGCCACCTAGTCCGAATAAATAGGCCTGAGGATACAGCTGCGCCATCGGCCACAGGCCCAGTATCACGATTTCCTGACTGGATTCCTGGTAAGTCCACTGCTTGCGTAATAAGCGCAAACGTCCTTTTTCCATCAGCCAGGGTGTCAGCCATGCAGCCAGCAAGGCACCCAGGATGGCGCCACTGCTGTTGGTGAGTATGTCGACGACAGACGTGACACGACTCGGTAAAAAATACTGGACCAATTCGGCGCAGACTGAGATGCAGCTACCGGCCAGGCCAGCCAGCAGTGCAGACCAGCCAGCCTTTATATGCGGATACAGGGCAAACACAAACAATGCGCCCAGTGGCACATAAGCGATGACGTTGGTGATCACATCAAACCATGTCCAGTAACGCGGCCACTGGCGTAATACATCGGGCAGCGCCGACAGATTATTGGCTTGCCAGCCGGTGAACGGATACCAGCTCGCGTACAGAATCAGTACGACGTAAGCCAGCAAACTGACCCGTGCGAACGGCGAACTTTGGCGTATCAGGTTCAGCTCGGAAGCTGGCGCAGCAGCGCTGTCGGCATGAATAGACATGTCAGTTCAACTGCAGGATTTCCTGCTGTAACTCAGCGATCAACTGGTCCACTGCCTGTTGCAGGGCAGTCGCCCCGCCTGCTGCATCAGCCTGTCTGGCGGGAAGCTGGATCTGAAACTGACGATGACGCAGCACTTTTCCGCCTTTGCTGATCAGAGCGCGCCCATTGAGCTGGGCGTGGCTGCTGCTGGCTGAGCTGAAGACTTGTGAGAATTCGTCCAATTCCAGTTGCAGCACCGGTGTGTCAGGCGCGGCCTGATTCCTTTGTAGTATCAAACCACCGGCAGCGCTGGTCTGCTGCTTGATACGCTGTTGTATCAATTGTGCCGGCGGCATGCTCCAGCGCGCATAGGCATAGGCTTTCAGCTGTTGTGCATTCTCATATTGCAGGCGGTAGAGCATGGCCTGGCTGTCGAGCGCAGCCGTGGTCTGTATGTCGGCCAGTACAAAGCGCAGACTGGCTGGCGCTGATGTTATCGGGTTGGCAGGGGTGGCAGTTAGCGGACCCAGATCATATTGTTGTTTGAGTGGTGCCGGATTACTGCTGCATGCGGTCATGCTGGCGATAGCAAGCAGCGTAAGCAGTCCAGACAGTATCCGCTTCAATTCGCGGGACGATCCATCTTTAGAGAAATCAGCTGACAGGATAGAAAACATACTTGTCCTTAATTAAATACGGGAGCTGGCTTTTGCATAGTTTAAGCAAGCTTGGGGTGATCTGGTTTATCTGGCAGGTGCACTGAAGCCAGGTTCGCCCGGGCCGGGTGACGCTGGCGGTGGGCCAAACAGGATGCTTTGCGGGCGTTCATTCAGACTTTCTGCGGTGCGACCAACGGCACGCAGGCTTTGGCGCGCCTCATTACTCAGCGTATTCAGACGGGGCAGAGTATCTAAATACAAGGTGTTGTTGAACAACTCCAGACTTTGATTGAAGCGGAAGACAGGACTGTCCGGGCCCTGCAGGCGGGTACTGAACTGAGTCAGGTTCTGGGTCAGCTGACTGGCATCTTTAGACAATTGATTCACCGATTGTAAGGTGCTGCCAGCTTGTTGCATCAGCACCGGTAATTGCTGTAAGGCCGGATTGATCTGATCCGGTACCGCTTCCCAGCGTTGAGCCAGTTTGCCGAAGCTTTCCAGGGTATGAACGACCGATTTCTGATTGTCGGGGTCCAGCATATGATTGAGGCGTTTGGTCAGTTCTTCAGCCTGAGTCAGGATAGCGATACCGCGTTGCTCCAGATTTTGCAGCATGCCAGGACGCAGCGGTATACGGGCGATGCTGGCGCCAGCCTGCAGTAACTGACTTTGCTGCGCTTTGGCATCTTCATCGAGCTGCACAAAAGCGATACCTGTCACGCCCTGATAAGCCAGTGTCGCAAAGGTCGCATTGGTCACCGGCGTATCGGGCAGCACCTCCAGACGCAGTATGATTTGTCCAGGTACTTTGTCATCGAAATCGATGTCAGTGACATTGCCGACCTTGATACCTTTGTAGCGTACTACCGCTTGTAAATTCAAACCGGATACCGCCGATTTGGTCACGATCTCATAGGGTGTGCGCTGGATTTTGTCGCGCCCCAGCCAGATCGCCAGCAGCGTAGCGAGTGCGAGTAAGGCGATCGTAAAAAATCCTGCGATTAAAGCATGTGAACGGTTTTCCATATCACTCCCGGTCAGGTTGGGGTTGCAGTACTTCCATGGCGCGTAGTCCACGGCCGCCCAGGAAAAATTGTTTGATAAACGGATGCGGAAAACGCACCACTTCTTGCGGGCTGCCTAAGGTCAGCACGCGCTTTTCTGCCAGCACTGCAATCCGGCTGGATAAAGCAAACAGGCTGTCCAGGTCATGCGTTACCATGATCACGGTCAGACTCAGTTGCTGGTGCAGCGACTGTATCAGCTCCACGAAACTGTCAGAGCGGTCAGGGTCCAGACCGGCTGTGGGTTCATCCAGAAACAAGAGCTCAGGATCCAGCGCCAGTGCACGCGCCAGTGCGATACGTTTGACCATGCCGCCCGACAGATCGGCTGGCATTTTTCGCGCGTGCTCAAAGCCGATATTGACCATGTGCAGCTTCAGGTAAACCAGATCACGGATTAAATCTTCCGGTAGCTTGCCCAGTTCGCGCATAGGTTGTGCGACATTGTCGAACACACTGAGTGCTGAGTACAGTGCGCCCTGCTGGAACAACATGCCTGAGCGCTTACGCAGATAATCCAGATTGCCGGCTTTCGGTGCATGGATGTCTTCGCCAAAGACTTCGATACTGCCGCGCTTAGGGATTTCTAAGCCCAGCATTTGCCGCATCAATACGGTCTTACCGGTGCCCGAGCCGCCGACCACAGATAAAATTTCACCACGTCTGACGTCGAGTTCCAGATTGTCATGCACCACCATGCGTCCGAACTGCGTACGCAGGCCGCGGATACGGATCAGATTTTCTGTGTTCTGCTCTGCCATGTCAGTACCCGGTTTTGCTGAAAATGATGGCGAACAAAGCATCGGCAATGATGACCATAGTAATTGAGATCACCACCGAACTGGTTGTGCCTCGGCCCAGACTTTCAGTATTTGGTTCTATACGCAGCCCAAAATGGCAGGCGATCAAAGCGATCAGCACCCCAAAGCTCACGCCTTTGAGTAAGCCTATCCAGTAATTCAGGATAGGCACCGCTTCCGGCAGTTTATAGATGAAAAACGCGGGACTCATGCCTAGCAGCGCCTGGGCGGCGATCATGCCGCCTATTAGCGCCATGATATCGGTCCAGATCACAATTAAGGGCATTGCTATCGCTAAGGCCAGCACGCGCGGCATGATCAGCCGGAATCCATGTGGGATACCCATGACCTGCATCGCATCCAGTTCTTCGGTCACCCGCATCACACCTAGCTGTGCGGTGATCGCAGAGCCGGAACGCCCGGCTACCAGGATGGCGGCTAACATAGGGCCGAGCTCGCGGATAATACTCATGCCCAGCAAATTGACGATGAACAGGTCGCCGCCAAAGGTTTTCAACTGTTGGGCGGATAAATAGGACAGCACGATGCCGATTAATATCCCCACCAGCGCAGTAATGCCCAGCGCCTGAGCGCCCATGCGGTAGATATTGGCTGAAATTTCTTTCCAGGGGCCACGCAAAGGATGGCGGATGAAGCGACCCAGATCCAGCATCAGCTGACCGAGCAAACCCACGAAACTAAAACAATGTGCAAAAAAGCCCAGCACCGTGCTGCCCAGTCTCATCACGCGTGTCAGTCTGGGTTTGGGCTCGACCGGTTGGGCAAGCTGGCTGACTGTATGCAAGCGTTCAAATATTCCGAGGTGCTGCTCGCTGATGTTGGCGTGCGCAGGGAGCTGTTGCTGCCATACGCGCCATAGCAATTGCGCCCCCAGATGATCCAGTGCTTCAATCTGACTCAGATCCCAGTGCAAGGCTGGACGTAAGGCCAGTTGATTCAACTGCTGCTGTAACTCTGACAGCCGCTCAGCGTGACACAGGGTATGCGCGAGCCAGCAGCCTTGTAGCTGCACAACGCTCTCATTCTGAGTGATCACACTCAATGTGGGTGGGGTATCAATACGCATGTCAGAAGTGTAAGCGAATTTGTCGCCATGCGGGAGCGCGTTGCGCTCGGCCTTGCCAGGCTGTACCAAGAGGTGAGTCTGGCACAGCCCTGGCGGAGTCTATTTTTGTGACAGCGGCGTTTTGTTATCGATCACTTCGCGACATTCGCCTTTGATCGTCGCATTGTCGTAATTCGTCCAGCCATAGCTATCGACATAGCGAAGATGCGGCTTCCAGCGCGGGCTGACTATGCTGCGTTCCAGTTTTTCGTCCGGATAGCGGATGTCTGCCATGTCCAGCAGCGTATGAAACACGTTTTCTGTACTCAGCGGCGCGCGCTGATGGGCGCGCAGTTGCCGGATTTTTTCCGGGTATTTTTCTAAATAGGCGTCGGAATACCACACAAAGCCCGGTACATGGAATTCATACTGCGTGTTATGCCCATGAAACGCGAGATTGCAGCTGCCGTCATACAAAGTCTGACCATGGTCGGATACATACATCAGTGAACTCAATATGCCGCTATCCTTCAGGCGTTGTATGAAGCCCGACAAGACCCAGTCTGTATAAAGGATGGAGTTGTCATAGCTGTTGCTGAGTGCTTCTTTATTTTTCAGATCGGTATAGGCGGGATTCACCACGCCGTATAAAGAAGGTTTCCAGTGGTCGTATTCCGCCGGATGACGGTGGCTGTAATTCCAGTGATTGCCCAGGGTATGCAGTACGATCAGCTTTTTTGGGGCCGCATCCTGCAGCGCGCGTTCCAGCGGCGCAAATAACACATCATCCAGATTGGATTGATTGGTATAGCCGCCCAGATTCAGGAACTGGGTCACATCGGCCTCTTTGGCAAATACCGAGGTTGGCGTGTCGAACTGGCCAAAACTCATCTGATTCGAAATCCAGTAGGTTTTATAACCCGCTTCGCGATAGGCAGACAAAAAAGACTTTTCTGAAAAGCCAGCCTGTAAGCCTTGTGCCGCCGGTTTGCGCGAAACGATGATAGGCACTGACAAACGGGTGGCTGACACAGCAGAAATCATGTCACTAAAGCTGACCAGATTTTCTTCCAGGCTTAACAGCGGATTGGTTTCCCTGTCATAGCCATTCAGGCTCCAGCGGTCGTAGCGTGAGGATTCGCCGATCACCATCACTACTACTTGCGGCGCGGCCGGGTCGCCTTGTAAGTGCGCACCGAAGTGAAATGTGCGGCTTTTATCGGATAAATGATTCAGGTAATCGCGCTCGTTCCAGAAGTCGATACTGCGCAATATCAGGCCGAATGGCCAGACGCGCGCAAACACTTCCTCGTCAGCGACCGGTACCAGCCATGCCGGCGCCGGACCTGGGCCCTGGATTAAACGTTGCCGCCCGGCCTCCAACGCTGACACAGATATCGCCTTGCCACTGATGGCGGCACGGGTAGAGGCACTGCCTGATTTGCCGGAAGCGGTTTGTGCCTGCACCCCTACCCAGTAGGCATAGCTGCTGATCACGCTGATGACGAGTGTTGCACAAAGTGCCAGCCAGCGGCTGGGGTGACGCCAGGCCAGCACATCGCTACGCCAGACAAAGCGCTGCAACTGCCACCACCAGGCGACGATGAGGATGCTGAGCCCTGCCAATAACCACACTTTATTGCCCAGGAATTCGGCGGCTTCTTTTGGGCTGGTTTCCAGCATGATGCCCAGATGATGAGTGGATATACCCTGGCCATAGTAGAGGCGCAGGTAGATTTCTACAGGCATCATTAGCATCGCTGGCAATAGCAGGCAATGAAACCAGCGCGGGCTTTTGAATACCGCCCACAGCATGATCCAGGCCAGCAGCCCGGATGCCAGTATCGTTCCGGCGTGATCCACGGATTGTTGTTGCAGGTAAGGGAAGAATGGCAGCGCAGACAATAAGCCATAGCTGCTTAATAAAAAAATGCGGGAAAAGCGGTTGGAGGTAGGCATGGCTGTGATCTGTGGGATGTCCCTGTGCCGGAGTGCAAGTTTTGTATAAAGGGCGTCAATATAAAGGATTTATGCGGCCTCAAGGCATTTGTTCGATCTTTTCGGTCTTAATCGGATGTGTAACGCATAAGGTAGATAACGGCAGTTGTACTTGTCGTTCCTTTTAAGATGAAGAGGCGGGGAGGCATTTGCCCTGAATTTTGATTGCAAACCGGCAGCGATGCTTGATTTATCGCCGAAATTGCCTACTCTGAACAACCTCGCTAACTCAGTGTGAGGCATCCTAAGCCGTCAAAATTCATTGACATGCTTGCGTGAACAGACATAAAATTGCGAGTTCTCGATTTTGGGTTAATGTTTTTTGCTGCAATTTGTGCCTGTAAGTCACGAAAATTTTGCATAAAAAACAGGCAAATGGCATGCGTTTCAGCGTGCCTCTCTGCAAATTCAAACGGGGAAAATTGATTTTTAGTTCCCGGGCAACCGTTTCCGGGTTTGTATTAACGTTGTATTTTGTTGGATTAAAAACGATGCCAACCATCAATCAACTGATTCGCCAACCACGCGTTTCCGCTGTGGTTAAGAGCAAATCGCCGGCGCTGGAAAACAGCCCGCAAAAACGTGGCGTTTGCACCCGCGTTTACACAACAACTCCTAAGAAGCCAAACTCGGCTTTGCGTAAAGTTGCTAAAGTTCGTCTGACCAACGGTTTCGAAGTTATTTCGTACATCGGCGGTGAAGGCCATAACCTGCAAGAACATAGCGTCGTGCTGATACGCGGCGGCCGTGTAAAAGATTTGCCGGGTGTGCGTTATCACATGGTTCGCGGTGCTTTGGATACTCAAGGCGTTAAAGACCGTAAGCAAGCTCGTTCCAAATACGGTGCGAAGCGTGCTAAGGCTGTTAAGAAGTAATTAACTCGTAATTTAATCTCCGTAGACTCTACGGATCAGTGTCGGTTCGGAATGAACCGAGTAAGTGGCAGGCTATGATGGCCCGTCGCGAGTGTCAATAAAGTGTTATCTGACGCTCAACTGAAGATTGAAAGGAATTGAAATGCCACGTCGTCGTGAGGTCCCGAAACGGGACGTACTGCCGGATCCAAAATTCGGTAATGTAGAAGTTGCAAAATTTGTTAACGTATTGATGTTGTCTGGCAAGAAGTCTGTTGCTGAAGGCATTATCTACGGTGCATTCGATCAGATCCAGGCTAAATCTGGCAAAGATCCGCTGGAAGTGTTCGCACAAGCTATCAACAATGCGAAGCCATTGGTTGAAGTTAAGTCCCGTCGCGTTGGTGGTGCAAACTACCAGGTGCCAGTTGAAGTTCGCCCAGTCCGTCGCTTAGCTTTGTCTATGCGTTGGCTGCGTGAAGCTGCTAACAAGCGCAGCGAAAAATCCATGCCTTTGCGTTTGGCTGGTGAATTGTTGGAAGCCGCAGAAGGTCGCGGCGGTGCAATGAAGAAACGTGATGAAGTCCATCGTATGGCTGAAGCCAACAAGGCCTTCTCTCACTTCCGCTTCTAAGAGTAAGAGTAGGGAGTCATTGTATGAACTTTATGCAATGGCTCTGGCAAGTATTTTGAATCAGGCCGGGCGCGATTTTCACAAAAAATTGCGCTCGGTTTTGTCCATTAAAAGATTTAGGAATATCCTATGGCCCGTAAGACCCCCATTGAGCGCTACCGTAATATCGGTATTTCCGCTCACATCGATGCAGGTAAAACAACGACCACTGAACGCGTTCTGTTCTACACCGGTGTAAATCACAAAATCGGTGAAGTGCATGATGGCGCCGCTACCATGGACTGGATGGAGCAAGAGCAGGAACGTGGTATTACCATTACTTCCGCTGCGACGACATGCTACTGGAAGGGCATGGCGAATAATTTCCCTGAGCATCACATCAACATCATCGATACACCAGGCCACGTTGACTTCACGATTGAAGTTGAGCGTTCCATGCGTGTTCTGGATGGCGCCTGCATGGTTTACTGTGCAGTAGGTGGTGTGCAGCCTCAGTCTGAAACCGTATGGCGTCAGGCTAACAAATACAAAGTCCCACGTTTGGCATTCGTCAACAAGATGGACCGTACCGGCGCGAACTTCTTCAAAGTGTACGATCAAATGCGTGCACGTTTGAAGGCAAACCCAGTACCTCTGCAAGTACCTATCGGTGCTGAAGACCTGTTCGAAGGTGTGATCGATCTGGTTAAAATGAAGGCTATCATTTGGGATGCAGCATCCCAGGGTATGAAGTTTGAATACCGTGATATTCCGGAAAATCTGTTGGCTGAAGCGCAAAAATGGCGTGAAAACATGGTTGAAGCGGCAGCTGAAGCCAGTGAAGAGCTGATGAACAAATACCTGGAAGATGGTGACCTGACTGAGGCTGAAATTAAAGTAGCCCTGCGTCAGCGTACTATTGCTTCTGAAATCGTTCCTATGATGTGCGGTACGGCATTTAAGAACAAAGGTGTTCAGGCGATGTTGGATGCGGTTGTTGAATACCTGCCATCTCCATTGGACATTCCACCAGTTCCTGGCGTGAATGAAGATGATGAGCCAGTTGTTCGTAATGCTGATGACAACGAAAAATTCTCTGCACTGGCGTTCAAAATTGCGACGGATCCATTCGTTGGTCAATTGTGCTTTATCCGTTGCTACTCCGGTAAATTGAATTCTGGCGACAGCGTTTATAACTCTGTTAAAGAGAAAAAAGAACGTATCGGTCGTCTGGTTCAGATGCACGCGAACCAACGTGAAGAAATCAAAGAAATGATGGCGGGTGATATCGCTGCGGTTGTGGGTCTGAAAGACACAACAACTGGTGATACTCTGTGTGATGAAAAAGCGATCGTTGTTCTGGAACGCATGATATTCCCAGAGCCAGTTATTTCTCAGGCAGTTGAGCCAAAAACTAAGGCTGACCAAGAGAAAATGGGCTTGGCACTGAACCGTCTGGCTGCAGAAGATCCATCTTTCCGCGTACGTACTGACGAAGAATCTGGTCAGACAATTATCGCCGGTATGGGTGAATTGCATCTGGATATTATCGTTGACCGTATGAAGCGTGAATTCAACGTGGAAGCAACTGTTGGTAAGCCACAGGTTGCGTACCGCGAAACAATTCGCAAAACATGCGAAGAAATCGAAGGTAAATTCGTTAAGCAATCTGGTGGTCGTGGTCAGTACGGTCACGTTGTTCTGAAAATTGAACCACAAGAACCAGGTAAAGGTTTCGAATTCGTTGACGCGATCAAAGGCGGTACTGTTCCACGTGAATACATCCCTGCGGTTGAAAAAGGTGTTCGCGAAACACTGACTTCCGGTGTATTGGCTGGTTACCCAGTGGTTGACGTTAAAGTTACTCTGTTCTTCGGTTCTTACCATGACGTTGACTCCAACGAAAACGCATTCCGTATGGCGGGTTCGATGGCATTCAAAGACGGCTGCCGTAAAGCAAGCCCAGTTATTCTGGAGCCTATGATGGCTGTGGAAGTTGAAACACCTGAAGACTACGCTGGTACTGTGATGGGTGACTTGTCTTCCCGTCGTGGTATGGTTCAGGGTATGGATGAGATCGCTGGTGGCGGTGGTAAGATTATCAAAGCTGAAGTGCCTTTGTCTGAAATGTTTGGTTATTCCACATCCCTGCGTTCCGCTACCCAAGGTCGCGCAACGTATTCCATGGAATTCAAGCACTACTCTGAAGCGCCTAAGAATGTGATCGACGCGATCGTTACATCTAAAGCTAAGTAATAAAGAATCAAAGACCTGCCCCAAGCAGGGGCAGGTCTTCTATTGTTGATAAATCGTTCTTTTTGAAGGAAGAATAAAATGGCAAAAGGTAAGTTCGAACGCACCAAGCC
>NZ_JAABOS010000012.1 GCF_010078235.1 Cognatundibacterium crateris
CAGCCTATGCGCTGAGTTTGCGCAACCTAGAGGAAATGATGGGTGAACGTGGTGTACAGGTTGATCATGCTAGGTGCATCGTTGGGCGCTGAAGATATAGCGGGTTTTGGCCAGAGTGTTTCGCCGTCGCAAGCATCCAGTTGGTCGGAACTGGCGGATGGACGAAACCTACATTCAAGTCGGTGGGCAATGGAAGTACCTGTTCGCGCTGTTGACCGGCTTGCACGACATGCCGGAGAAGATTACCATCGACAAGAGCGGCGCCAATACCGCAGCGGTGCGCAGCATGATCGCCGACAGCGGCCTGGAAATCACGTAACGCCAATCGAAATATTTGAACAATCTTGTGGAACAAGACCACCGAGCCATCAAGCGCCGAACGCGACCCTTGCTGGGATTCAAAAAATTTCATTGTGCCACCAAACTCATCGCCGGCATTGAAACGATGCGCATGATCAAAAAGGGACAGTTCAATTGTCCCGATGGTCAATTTGCATCTGCTGCAGATCAATTCTACTCTTTAGCTCTCTGATTTTTCCACTACGTCGCTGCTTCAACTAGACTTTAGTTCCTTATCGCAACAGAACCAAACTAAGTGCCATCTGGCTGTCCTGAGCAGTCCAATCAAGGGTTATGCATTTCGCGCATAGATTAATGCAAACAAAGCATTGGCTGATCTGCGTGGGATAAGACTACTATGCGTCACCTTTTTGGTGCGAATTCAATATTTTCGCACCAAAACAATACACATAATTAGTCTAACCCTTGCAGGAGGCCTCATCATGTCCAGCCAACACCAGATTCCGTCTTACCTGACTCCGGCCGAAACCGGCCCTTGGTCTGTCTACCTTGAACAAATCGATCGCGTTACCCCTTACCTGGGCAGCTTGTCTCGCTGGGTGGAAACGCTGAAGCGTCCTAAGCGTATTCTGGTGGTTGATGTTCCTATCGAACGTGATGATGGCACGATTGCCCATTTCGAAGGCTATCGCGTACAGCACAACACTTCCCGTGGTCCGGGCAAGGGTGGTGTGCGTTTCCATCAGGATGTGACTTTGTCTGAAGTGATGGCATTGTCTGCCTGGATGACGATCAAAAACTCGGCAGTGAACGTTCCTTACGGTGGCGCTAAAGGCGGTATCCGTGTTGATCCTAAGACCTTGTCCAAAGGCGAACTGATGCGTATGACACGTCGTTATACGTCTGAAATCGGCATCATCATTGGCCCGGACAAAGATATTCCTGCACCAGACGTTAACACTAACGAACAAACCATGGCATGGATGATGGATACCTATTCCATGAACGAAGGCCGTACTTCTACCGGCGTCGTGACTGGCAAGCCTATCACTTTGGGCGGTAGTCTGGGTCGTCGCGAAGCGACTGGCCGTGGCGTCTTCGTGGTTGGTTGTGAAGCTGCTGCAAAACGTGGCCTGCAAATCGCTGGTGCCAAAATTGCGGTACAGGGCTTTGGTAACGTCGGTGGTATCGCTGCACGTCTGTTTGCAGAAGCTGGTTCCAAAGTGGTGGCAGTGCAGGATCACGGCGGCACGATTTTCCACTCTAACGGCCTGAATGTACCTAAGCTGTTAGCTCACGTTGAAAAGCATGGCAGCGTTGCTGGCTTTGAAGATATCGAAGCAGTACTGCCTAACCACGAATTTTGGGAAGTGAACTGCGACATCCTGATTCCGGCTGCATTGGAACAGCAAATCACATTGCTCAACGCCGATAAGATCAAAGCAAAGATCATTCTGGAAGGCGCGAATGGTCCGACCACACCGGAAGCAGATGATATCCTGCGCGAAAAAGGCGTGCTGGTGGTACCGGACGTGATCGCGAATGCAGGTGGTGTGACTGTTTCCTATTTCGAATGGGTACAGGATTTCTCCAGCTACTTCTGGACTGAAGACGAAATCAACAACAAACTGACACGCATTATGAAAGACGCGTTCAATTCAGTCTGGGAAGTGACTGAAGATAAGAATGTTTCCCTGCGTACTGCAGCCTTCATCATTGCATGTACCCGTGTACTGCAGGCGCGTGAAGTGCGTGGCTTGTATCCATAATCCGGCTTTGCCGTATTGTTTCTGATACGGCAGCTTGTTTAAAAGCGCCCATGATCTAAGCTGACATTTTGTCAGTCGGATCATGGGCGCTTTGTTTTTTACTGCCTGCGTTAAGCAAGTGCTTTTCTCGTTTTGCCTCTGTGCACCAGTCTGGAGCTGGCTAAGGTGGTCCGGACACACTTACAGGTAATTTGCTTGGCGTACAAATAAAATGCATTAAAGAAATTATCACAATTTTTGTCGGATAATTACTATTTTGACTTTTTAGTAATGCTTAATTATTAGATTTAGCCAAACAATATTTTGGAAATATCTGCGTTTTTTGTTGGATTTTGTTGCCGTTTGTCATTACCATCCTGAGCAATTCAATATTAGGAGGTGTTATGCGTCAATTCAACATCGGCTGGCAGCGCTGCTTGCTCGCGATATTCGCAGCCTGGGTGGCCTTGCCTGCTGCGGCCAATACGATGGCTCATATTAAGGAAACACAAACAATTACGATCGCTCACAGAGAAAGCTCAGTGCCATTTTCCTTCGTCAATGAAGGTAAGCCTGTTGGCTATTCCGTGGATTTGTGCATGAAAATCGTCGATGCGATCAAAAAAGAATTAAAGCTGCCTCAGCTTAAAGTGAATACTTTGCTGGTCAATACCAGCACCCGGATTGCTGCCATTGCTGAAGGCAAGGCAGATCTGGAATGCGGCTCCACCACCAATAATGCTGAGCGCAGAAAACAAGTCGCTTTCACCATCCCTCACTTTTTTGCGACCACACGTATGGTGGTGCGCAGCGATTCCGGTATCAAAAACTGGACTGACCTGAAAGATAAAAAAGTGGTCACCACCAAGGGAACCACTACGGTCAAACTGCTCAATGACCGCGACAAGGCGCGCAATCTGAACATACGCCTGCTGGAAGGCGCAGACCATGCCGAGTCTTTCAATATGGTGGAGAATTTCCAGGCCGATGCTTTCGCGATGGATGACGTGTTGTTGTATGGATTGCGCGCCAAAGCCAAAGATCCGGAAAAATTCTCGGTGGTTGGTGAAGCCTTATCGACCGAGCCTTACGCCATCATGTTCCGCAAAGATGACCAGGCATTCAAGGAATTTGTCGATAAAGAAGTCTCTAAGCTGATGAATGAAGGTGAAGTCACACGCTTGTATGAAAAATGGTTTAAAAAGCCTATTCCACCCAAGGCCACGAACTTAGCGATGCCGATGGGATTCTTATTACGTGACACTATTCGCTTTCCCACGGATAAAGTAGCGGACTAAGATCGCTTAACTTGTCACTGTTTTACCGGAAGTCGTAAAAATATCGGATAATTTACGTATATTTACGTATGAAATGATGCGACAAACAAGATCAGTTAAGCTTGGCTTTTGTTAAACTCGTTTGTATGAACTTTTTCGGTTTACTTATAGGAGACGGTATGAAATTGTTGAAAGTTTTAGCGGTGATGATCAGCGCTGGTGCAATTGCAGGTGTAGCTCAGGCAGAAGAAACTGGCACACTGAAGAAAATTAAAGATACAGCGACGATCACGCTGGGTGTACGCGACTCTTCGATTCCGTTTTCCTATCTGGATGACAAACAATCGTATCAGGGTTATTCCATCGACCTGTGTATGAAGATCGTCAGTTCCGTACAAAAGCAATTGGGCTTGCCGGAATTGAAGGTCAAGATGAATCCGGTTACATCGGCGACACGTATTCCGCTGATGGCCAACGGCACTATCGATCTGGAATGCGGTTCGACCACAAACAATGTTGAACGCCAGAAGCAAGTATCGTTTGCACCAACCACTTTCGTTACTGCCAATCGTATTCTGTCCAAGAAAACAGCTGGCATCAAAACTCTGGCTGACCTCAAAGGCAAGGCTGTGGTGTCCACTTCCGGTACTGCCAATCTGAAACAACTGACTACATTGAATGCAGATCAGAATCTGGGCATCAATATTCTGCCAGCCAAAGATCATGCTGAGGCTTTCCTGATGGTGGAAACCGGACGTGCTGTGGCATGGGTCATGGACGACATCCTGTTGATTTCTCAGGCGGCTAACTCCAAGTCGCCAGCCGACTACGAAATCAGCAAAGAAGCGCTGTCGGTCGAGCCTTACGGCATCATGCTGCGCAAAGATGACGCAGCGTTCAAGAAAGCTGTCGATACAGCGATCAGCACAGTACTGACTTCGGGTGATATCAATCGCATCTACCATAAATGGTTCCTGCAACCGATTCCACCAAAAGGCATCTCGCTGAACTTGCCTATGTCTGATCAGTTGAAAGCTGTGGTCGCCAAGCCGACTGACTCCGGTGAGCCTTCTGCTTACGCAGCGGTACCGGAAGCACAAAAAGCTGTTCTGAAAAAAGTAAAAAAATAACAGAAGCCGCAAAGTGTTAACAAGCGGGGGGCGAAGCTCGCCTCCCGTTTTATTTGGGATGCGCAATTTGTGCGTCCCAGGCAGCGTGCGGCCTGAATCTACAGGCATCGCAGGTCTGCTGTGGTCGTGTACAGGAGGGATAGACAATGAATTACAACTGGAACTGGAACATCTATTGGGAAGATGCGCCAGATGGGATGGGCACCTACTTTGACTCGCTGATCGCAGGTCTGAAGTGGACACTGGCAACTGCCGGTACGGCCTGGGTATTAGCCTTGGTGATCGGTTTGCTGATCGGTACCCTGCGCACTGCGCCCAATAAATGGGTAGTCAGGGCAGCCAACGCCTATGTCGAGTTATTTCGCAATATCCCGCTGATCGTACAAATGTTTTTGTGGTATTTCGTATTCCCTGAATGTCTGCCGGTAGACATGGGAAATGCGCTTAAGCAGTTGCCGAATGCACCGTTTGTGACCGCAGTCCTGAGTCTGGGATTCTTTACTTCTGCGCGTGTCGCGGTACAGGTTTCCACCGGTATTCAGGCATTGCCGCGCGGTCAGCGTATGGCGGGCGTAGCACTCGGCCTCACGCTGCCGCAGACTTATCGCTATGTGCTGCTGCCTATGGCTTTCCGTATCATTATTCCTTCCCTGACCAATGAAGTTGCCGCGATTATCAAGAACAGTTCCGTAGCTTTATCCATCGGTCTAATCGAGCTGACCGCGAGTGCGCGCTCCATGCAGGAAATGTCCTTCCAGACTTTTGAGGCATTTGGCGCCGCCACGATAATTTATCTGGTGGTGTCGGTGATCGCGATTCTGTTGTCGAATCTGTTGGAAAAAACTTTGCGTGTGCCGGGCTTTATTGCTGCTGGCAGTGCGAAGTAAGCGGGGAGAAAAGAATGGGAAATTTTGATTTTGACGTGATTCAGCGCTCCTGGGTCTATTTGTTCCAGACCGGCATGGTGTTCACGCTCAAGCTGACTTTGCTGGCGATGACAGGTGGTATCGTGTTTGGTACGCTGCTGGCCATGATGCGCTTGTCCAGCAATAAGCTGGTGTATTTGCTGGCCTCCGGTTATGTGAATATCATGCGCTCGATTCCGCTGGTACTGGTGATTTTCTGGTTTTACTTCCTGGTGCCCTATATCGGTGCCTGGATTACAGGCTCGAATGAACCGGTACAGGTGGGCGCATTTGCTTCCTGCCTGATTACCTTTGTCATGTTTGAGGCTGCGTATTACTGCGAAATCATGCGTTCCGGCATACAGTCGATTCCGCGTGGTCAGATCTGGGCCGGTTATGCGATGGGGATGAACTACTGGCAGACTATGGCGCACATCGTGCTGCCTCAGGCCTTCCGCAATATGATACCGGTGTTGCTGACCCAGACTATCGTGCTGTTTCAGGACGTGTCACTGGTATCGATATTGTCGATTGCCGACTTCTTTGGTTCTGCTGCCAAAGTGGCGCAACGCGATGGACGTCTGGTCGAAATGTACAGCTTTGCTGCCGTGGTGTATTTCATCATGTGCCTGAGCTTATCGACCGCAGTCAAGAAGCTGCAACAGAAAGTCGCGATCATCCGCTAAGCTCAATCAGTACACAACGCTATACAGCGGGGTTTTCTCGGCATACGCCTGGCAGGAAACCCGCTTTTCAGAACAGAATTGGAGAATCACATGATTAAGATTAACAATGTCAGCAAATGGTATGGTCAGTTTCAGGTATTGACCGACTGCACGACCGAAGTTAAAAAAGGTGAGGTAGTGGTGGTCTGCGGTCCTTCCGGCTCCGGCAAATCCACGCTGATCAAAACCGTCAATGGTCTGGAGCCTTTCCAGAAAGGCGAAATCACAGTCGACGGCATATCGGTCGGCGATCCGAAAACCAATTTGTCCAAGCTGCGCGCGCGCATAGGCATGGTGTTCCAGAACTTCGAATTATTCCCGCATCTGTCGATACGTCAGAATCTGACGCTGGGTCAGGTCAAGGTACTCGGTCGCTCAGAAGAAGAAGCGACTGAGCGTGGTTTGAAGTATCTGGACCGGGTCGGTCTGCTCGCGCATAAAGACAAATTCCCAGGTCAGTTATCCGGTGGTCAGCAACAGCGCGTCGCGATTGCACGTGCTCTGTCTATGGACCCGATCGCCATGTTATTCGATGAGCCGACTTCGGCGCTTGATCCGGAAATGATTAACGAAGTGCTCGATGTGATGGTAGGCCTGGCACAGGAAGGCATGACCATGATGGTGGTGACGCATGAAATGGGCTTCGCACGTAAAGTCGCCAACCGCATCGTGTTCATGGATAAGGGCCTGATCGTGGAAGATTGCGCCAGAGATGAATTCTTTAATAATGCGCGTTCAGACCGCGCGCGTGATTTCCTGGCAAAGATCATTTCCCACTGATCCCGCTCTGGCAGTTTCAGCATGCCTCATGAACAACCCGTACCACGCTGTGGTGCGGGTTTTTTTATCTTTATCGCCCCGCAAGGTAAAATGCAGCCTGCAACGTATTTGACCTGAATTCAGAAAGCCGACCTCATGACTTCCACGCCATCCTCCCTGACCATTACCCGCCCTGATGACTGGCATTTGCATTTGCGCGATGGCGCTGCATTAGCCAGTGTTTTGCCGCATACCGCCGCACAGTTTGGCCGTGCCATCGTGATGCCTAACCTGAAACCCCCGGTCACCACAACGGCACAGGCGCTGGCCTATCGCGAGCGTATCCTGGCGGCCTTGCCAGCCGGGATGAAGTTTGAGCCGCTGATGACGCTGTACCTGACGGATAACACGGCACCTGATGAAATTCGTCGTGCCAAAGACAGCGGGCTGGTGCATGCAGTCAAGCTGTATCCGGCCGGAGCAACCACCAATTCCGATGCCGGTGTGACCGATTTGAAGAAATGTTATGCAGCGCTGGAAGCCATGCAGGAAGTTGGCATGCCTTTCCTGGTGCATGGTGAGGTGACCAATCCTGAGATAGATTTATTCGATCGTGAAGCGGTGTTTATCGAACGTGTGATGCAACCGCTGCGTAGCGATATGCCTGAGCTGAAAGTGGTGTTTGAACACATCACCACCAGCGATGCGGCTGCCTATGTGGCAGAAGCTTCCGGCCCTATCGCGGCCACCATCACTGCGCATCATTTGCTGTATAACCGAAATGAAATTTTCAAGGGTGGCATACGTCCGCATTACTACTGCCTGCCTGTACTGAAACGCGAAACCCATCGTCAGGCCTTATTGAAAGCCGCGACTTCCGGCAGCCCACGCTTCTTCCTTGGCACCGACTCTGCGCCACATCCTAAAGGCTTGAAAGAACACGCCTGTGGTTGCGCCGGTTGTTATACCGCTTTGCATGCAATGGAACTATACACAGAAGCCTTCGATCAGGCTGGTGCGCTCGATCAGCTGGAGGCGTTTGCCAGCTTCAATGGTCCGGATTTCTATCAACTGCCACGTAATTCAGACAGCATCACGCTGGTGCGTGAGGATTGGACGATACCCGCCGAACTGCCATTCTCAGAAACCGTGATTGTGCCGCTCAACAGTGGGGAAACCATACATTGGAAAATGCAGGCAGCCTAATGTCTGCAGAGCGTTTTTTTGATGGCATAGACTGGTCCTGTGCCTGGTTCTCTTCAGTCAGGCCAGTGGCAGTTGAATTACTGGCCGCAGCTGACTGGCGTAGTTGGCTGAATCAACAGGCACAGCAGCTCGCCTTGCGTAATCATCGCGGTTTGCCCTTGCAATTCATCCCGCAGGAAGACTTGCCGGATGGCGTCGCGTATGAAGCGCATATCAGTGCCAGCGGCTGTGTTCCCACGCGCGAGAATCTGCATGATTTTTTCAACGCCCTGGTCTGGCTGCGTTTCCCGCTGATTAAACGTCAGCTCAATGCGCTTCAGGCAGCGCAAATTGCGCAACTGGGCATAGGCAAGTCACGTGGCCCGGCACGTGATGCAGCGACGATCTTTGATGAAAATGCAGCTTTGCTGGTGGTGGCAGAGGATGCGCGCGGCGATCATCTGACGGAAGCATTACGCCAGCATGAGTGGCAGCAGGCGTTCATCACGCAACGTGAAGCATACGGTCAGTTTGCCGAAGTGTGGAGCTTTGGCCATGCCTTGATGGAAAAGCTGGTTGCCCCGTATAAGGCGATTACCGCGCATAGCTGGGTAGTGCGGGTCAGCCCGGCGTTTTTTACGGCGAACGCCGATGAAAAGTGTCGTTGGCTCGATAGCCAGGTCGCCGCACAACTGGCGCAGCACAGCCTGACTACCGCGGATTACACCCCTTTACCGGTGCTGGGAATACCGGGCTGGTGGCCAGAGCAGGATCTGGCGTTTTACCAGGATACCCAGGTATTCCGTCCGGCCCGGCAAGCCAGGCACTGAGCTGAGTCTGGCGCAGTTGGCGTCGTCCACAGCTGCCATCAAGACCGCTATTGCTAAGCAAGGATAGCGGTTTTATCTTGCACGATCAGGCATCAAAGCGGGAGTTGGCGATTTTTTTGTGTGCTGTAACACTCTGTACAGACATTTCATATTCCGTAGTCTGTGGGACTACTTTTTTAAACTGAGTGCTGTGTGCAGTTAAAGGTTTTTCGTAATCCAGTTTGAATACGCTGACCATCTGTGCCAGATGCTGCGCCTGATCTTGTAAGGATACCGAAGCGGTCGCTGCCTCTTCCACTAATGCTGCATTTTGCTGTGTCGTATCATCCATTTGATTGATGGCCTGATTGACCTGGGCTATGCCCTGGCTTTGTTCCTGGCTGGCGCTGGTAATGTCATGCATGATGCTGGCTACCTGCTCGACACTTTGCACGATATCCTGCATGGTGGTACCGGCTTGTTCGACCAGCTTGCTACCAGCCTGCACCTGATTCACAGAGTCACCGATCAGGACTTTGATTTCTTTCGCAGCAGCGGCACTGCGTTGCGCCAGATTGCGCACTTCGGTCGCCACCACCGCAAAACCACGACCCTGATCACCGGCGCGCGCAGCTTCGACCGCGGCATTCAGCGCCAGAATATTGGTCTGGAAAGCGATGCCGTCAATCACGCCTATGATTTCTGTGATCTTATGCGCAGAGTTGTTGATGCCGTGCATAGTGTTGACTACCTGGCTGACGACTTCGCCTCCTTTGGCTGCGATATCGGAAGCTGATGCAGCCAGCTGATTGGCCTGCCGCGCGTTATCGGCATTTTGACGTACCGTTGAATTCAGCTGCTCCATCGACGCGGCGGTTTGCTCCAGCGCACTGGCCTGTGCTTCGGTACGTCCGGATAAATCGAGATTACCGGCGGCAATCTGATCCGAGGCGCTGGCGATGGTTTCTGTACCGGCTCTTACCTGACTGACGATATTGGCCAGGCCATCGCGCATGGTTTTCATGGCATACAGCAGACTGCTTTGATCGCGTGGCTGTAACACAACCTCCGTCGCGAGATCGCCTTGCGCAATGCGTCGCGCAATGGCGGAAGCATAGGCCGGTTCACCGCCGAGTTCGCGCAGGATACTGCGTGCCACCAACCAGGTGCTCAACAGGCCGCACAAAAATGCGAGCAGGCTTAAGCTGCTGAGTATCGTTTTTGTGCTCTGATAATTTGCTTCGATCTTCTTCGCCAGCCGGTTTAACTCTTCACGCTGCTCTTCTTGTAATTCCTGTATCAGGCCTTGATAGCGTTTTGCCGCTGGCATGAAGGTCGTTGTAATCAACTGGTTCGCCATTGCGGTATCGCCACGCTCTTTGGCTGCCAGGATTTCTTCCCGCGCATTGGTATAGATTTTCCGTTCTGCCGTGATATCCGCAAACAGTTTCTTTTCTTCGTCTGTGCTGAGCAGGCTTTCTATTTTGCTTTGCATATCGCTCGCGCCCTTCATGGTCGCTGCGGCGTCTTCAGAAAAAAATTCCCGTAATGAGCTGTCACTGCTTTTAGCGATCGCTGCGGTTCTGCGTACGCCGACCTGGATGTAACGATACCAGTCAGAAATCATGCGTTCTTTTGCCAAAGGATGTTCCATCATTTGACGGGTTTCGTCTGCGGTCTGGTGCAGGCGCCATTGGGCGAGTGCGGTGGCGAGAAAAGAGAAGATCAGGATGCTGGCAAAGCACAGCGCGAGCCGGGTAGCGATTTTGAGTTGAGGGAGATTCATGGTGACGTTCGATAGACAAGGAAAACAGTGTGGAACTATGTGACAGACGAAATCCGGCCTGCCCGCTTACCGGGGGCAATAAGAAAAGTCAGAGCTGATTGCTGGCCGCTGCTGCTGCTCGAGCCGATTATGTGCCTGGTGGCGTTTCAGCAGAGATGCCTGTGAAGGCAGAGAACATTGGGCAGAGCGCGCACCTCTGCCCGAATGTGAAGATTAGTTTGCCGCCGATTTCAGCAATTGAAACAGCTGGTCTTTCAGACTGATACGAACTTTTTTCAAGTCTTCCAACGCAACATCGGCCAGATGTTCGACGCCGTTTTCTGCACGGATGACTGCCTTGTCTGTGTCCTCATATTCGGTGAACAGTTTGGCGAAATGCGCATTGTTCATTTTCAGATGATGAATAGTATCTTTGTATTCCGGAAAATCAGCAGCTAATGGATGATGGTCAACTTGCATTTTGGCTCCTTAGGGGATGCAGGACAATTCCTGTTGACTCCATCGTATATTTTTAGCACTCGTTGTTAGTGATATACATCAAGCCAGAATGACATTTTATTCAGATTTCAGCTATCTGCATTCTGTCTGAAACGCGCTTCAGGCAGCCTGGCCCGGCGCGGGTCAGCGTTGAAGTGGGCATCAGGGTAAACGGAATACGCTGACCGCCTGGGCTAATACCAGTGCCTGTTCTTCCATGCTTTCCGCGGCGGCGGCGGCTTGCTCTACCAGCGCCGCATTTTGCTGTGTCATTTCATCCATTTCGGTGATCGCGAGGTTGACCTGTTCTATGCCTGCGCTTTGCTCGGTGCTGGCGGCACTGATCTCACTCATGATGTCGGCCACATGCTGCACGCTGCTGACGATATCTTGCATAGTCTTACCCGCATCATCCACCAACAGGCTGCCACGTTCTACATTGCCAACGGAGTCATCGATCAATTGTTTAATTTCTTTGGCGGCACCCGCGCTGCGCTGTGCCAGACTGCGTACTTCGGCGGCGACGACGGCAAAGCCACGACCCTGTTCACCGGCGCGCGCTGCCTCGACCGCTGCATTCAGCGCCAGAATATTGGTTTGAAAAGCGATGCCATCGATAACACTGATGATATCGACAATTTTCTGTGAACTGCTCTTAATCTGGCCCATGGTGTCAACTACCTGACCAACTACACTGCCGCCTTTCGTGGCGACCTGGCTGGCTGATAAAACTAATTGATTGGCCTGCCGTGCATTGTCCGCGTTCTGTCTGACCGTGCTGGTCAGCTCTTCCATAGAGCTTGCGGTTTCTTCCAGTGAGCCAGCCTGGTTTTCGGTGCGGGACGACAGATCGGCATTACCAGTCGCGATTTCCTGTGAGGCTGTCGTGATGGTGGATGCGCTTTCCTTAATCCTGGCGATGGTCTGCACGAAGTTATCCTGCATCTGTCGCAAAGAGCCGAGCAATTCCCCCAGCTCGTCCTGCGTCCTGACCTCTATTCTCGCAGTCAGATTATTGTTGGCGATTGCATCGGCAATATGAACCGCAGCTTTGAGCGGCGAAACGATACTGCGTGCAATCAGCCATCCGGCCAGTGCACCCGAGATCAAGGTCAGCACGCCGATGATGAGCAAACTGATCACAGAGCTGCGGTAATTCGCCAGTGATTGCTCGTAGGTAGAGCGCATCGCATCATGCTGTAATTTGGCCAGCTCAGTCAGCTCAGCCATCCATTTTTCATGCGGCACCAGGAACTCGGTTTGCAATAAGCCTGAGGCATCGAAATAATTGCCTTCAGCAACGAAGGTCTGGATTTTTTTGATAATCGCGAGTACTGCTTGTTTTTGTACGATGGCTGCTTGCAAACGTGTCAGGTCATTCGGATCGGACAACAGTTTTTTTGCCACGGCTTCAGATTCTTCAAAGCTGCTGAGGGCACTGATCAGGCGCTTGGTCTCTTTTTCTGCTTCACTCTGATCGCGTGGTGCCGTCATTTTGCGCAGGGTCAGGGTAAGGGCCCGTCCTTGCTCGCGCATTTCCGTTGCGGCATCCAGACTCGCCACTTTAGTTTGAAAAATATAATCTGTGCTGCGTTGCAACTGACTGAGTTTAAATAAGCCCAGACCCAGTATGCCGCTGGTCAACAGCAACACTATGCCAAAGCCCAGCGTGAGTCGTAAACGGATGGTGATACGGGTCAGAATAGTCTTCAGCATGTGATCAGTCCAGGTGAGGGCCAGCTAGATATCGGGATTTCTACTGCGTAACATGTTAATGCAGGGCATGAAAATTGTTCTACGTATTTTCCGATGTGTTACTTACTATGCACAGAATTCTTTAAGAGCAAGATAGCTGTTATTGATTTATGGAAAACTTGATGCCATGAAATAACAATAGAGCGGGAATAGAATTTTTCAAGCCGGGTGACATAGTTTCACCGTTCAGGCTGAGGGCGCAGCAGCCTGATGCAGCTTACAGGCATGCGAAGTTGCAAAAAATAACGGAAGCGTCTGCTTCCGTTATTGTGTGTATAAATCCAGTTTGGTGATTACTGTTCACGTATCCAGACCTGGGAGCGCCCCAGAAAAGGTGTGCCTATATAGCCGCGCACATTGAGCTTTTTATTGTTATCGGTCAGGTGCATTTTGCTGCTGTACACCTTGCCATTGGCAGGATCGATAATTTTTCCGCCATTGTATTCATCACTGTCTTTTTTCAGGCCGTACAGGATAGTCATCCCTATCACAGGCTGATCTTTGTTCGCGCCTTCGCATTTATCGCATTTCGGGTTTTTGTCTGCACCATCATCGAGAAATAACTTTTCGATTTTGCCCTGCAATTCGCCATTGCTCTCAGTAATCCGTATCAGGGCCTTAGGCTTGCCGGTTTTATCATCAATATTCTTCCAGAGTCCTACCGGTGTTTCATCGGCATAGGCAAAAGGCATAGCCGCGAGTGAGAACAGTACTGCCAAAAGGCTGATTTTTTTCATGATGTCTCCTGAGTCTGTTTGTAAGGAAGTGCAATGGATTTTAGCGCTGTCGCTGCGATACAGGTGAATGATTGTACGTGTTGGTCCTGGTATTTTGTTTAAGTTTTATAGAGTGCAGCCTTTAGAATTGGTATGCAGGTGAACAGCATGGATGAGCAATGTTTTGCAAAGAGTAGCCTATGCTGGCGTTGTTTCCTTAGCTCAATTTCCTTAGTTTGACTTATTTTTTGAATGCAATAAAAAACCGGAGCCACATAGCAATGGACTCCGGTTGAATCATAGACTGATCAGTCGTACTGGATTCAGGCGGCTGGTAACTTAGCTGCCTGTTCGCGCAGTTTATTCAGCGTCGCAGAGAAATTCGCCATTCTTTCTTTTTCCTGAGCGACCACCGCTGCCGGTGCGCGCGCGACAAAGCTTTCATTGCTCAGCTTGGCTTCAGCTTTTGCAATTTCTGTTTCCAGACGCGTGATTTCTTTGCTCAGACGTTCACGTTCGGCGGCAACATCGATCTCCACTTTCAACATGAGTTTCGATTCACCGACGATAGAAACTGGTGCAGGAGAGTCAGGTAAAGCATCCACCACCTGGACTTCAGACAGCTTGGCCAGTGCTTGCAGATAAGGCGCGAATGACTGCAGTCTGGCCTTGTCTTCCGCATTGGCAGCCTGCATTAACAAAGGAACGCGCAATGCGGGCGACAACTGCATTTCTCCACGCAGATTACGGCAGGCGTCGGTCATTGCTTTGAGTGCCGTCATCCAGCCTTCGGCTTCTTCATTCACATTGGCTGCAACTGCCAGCGGATACGGCTGCAGCATGATGGAATCACCAGCTGGATTGAGTTGCTTGCCTGCCAGCGGTGCCACGGTTTGCCATAACTGTTCGGTCACAAAAGGAATCACCGGATGCGCCAGACGCAGGGTCACTTCCAGTACGCGCAATAATGTGCGACGGGTTGCGCGCTGTTGTGCTTCCGTACCTTGCTGTACCTGGACCTTAGCGACTTCCAGATACCAGTCGCAATATTCGTCCCAGACAAATTTATAAATCGCAGATGCAATGTTATCGAAGCGGAAGTCACTGAAGCCCTTTTCGATTTCCATCTCAGCGCGTTGCAGCGTCGAGATGATCCATTTGTCCGCTTGCGAGTAATCCAGATCTGCATCTGTGACATCCGGACCGAAGCCACAGTCCTTACCTTCGGTATTCATCAATACGAAGCGAGTCGCATTCCACAGCTTATTGCAGAAGTTGCGATAACCTTCGCAGCGACCCAGATCAAAATTGATATTGCGACCCAGCGATGCATAGCTGGCCATAGTGAAACGCAAGGCATCGGTACCATAGGCCGGGATGCCATCGGCGAATTCTTTGCGGGTGGCTTTTTCAATCGCCGTTGCCTGCTTAGGATTCATCAGGCCGACTGTGCGTTTCGCTACCAGATCATCGATCTTAATGCCATCGATCAGATCAATCGGGTCTAGCGTGTTGCCTTTGGATTTAGACATTTTCTGGCCGCTGGAATCTCTGACCAGACCATGTACATACACGGTGTTAAACGGCACTTTTCCAGTGAAATGCACGGTCATCATGACCATACGTGCGACCCAGAAGAAAATAATGTCGAAGCCGGTAACCAGCACAGAAGACGGCAGGAAATGGCGTATATCCGGTGTCTCTTCCGGCCAGCCCATAGTGGAGAAGGGCACCAGCGCTGACGAGAACCAGGTATCGAGCACATCATCATCGCGTTTCAGGGCACCGTGGTAACCCGCTGCCTGTGCTTTAGCCTGCGCGTCCGCTTCATTGCGCGCCACGAAGACTTGTCCATCATCGCCATACCAGGCTGGAATCTGATGGCCCCACCACAACTGACGTGAAATACACCAGTCCTGAATATTGTTGAGCCACTGGTTATAGGTGTTGCTCCAGTTTTCAGGAACGAACTTAATTTCACCGGAAGCGACTTTTTCAAGCGCGACTTCAGCGATGGATTTGCCTGGGAAGTGAGTGCCTTCTGGTGCCGGTTTGCTCATCGCCATGAACCACTGATCGGTCAGCATAGGTTCGATGACGACATTGGTACGGTCACCACGTGGCACCATTAATTTGTGCGGTTTAACCGATTCCAGCAAGCCCTGCGCATCGAGGTCAGCAACGATTTGCTTACGTGCTTCAAAGCGATCCAGACCACGGTATTTTTCCGGTGCATTGTCGTTAATTTTTGCATCCAGCGTCAGGATGCTGATCTTCTCCAGGTCGTGACGCTGACCAACAGCGTAATCATTGAAGTCATGCGCAGGCGTGATCTTCACACAGCCAGTACCGAATTCTTTATCGACATAGCTGTCGGCAATCACAGGGATTTCACGCTCAGTCAAAGGCAGTTTGAGTAACTTGCCGACCAGTGCGCTATAGCGATCATCGGTAGGGTCAACCGCGACGGCCACGTCACCCAGCAAGGTTTCCGGACGCGTAGTAGCAACGGTCAGATGACCCGAACCATCCGCAAACGGATAGCGGATATGCCACATAGAACCGTCTTCTTCTTCCGATACCACTTCCAGATCAGAAACCGCAGTACCCAGTACCGGATCCCAGTTGACCAGGCGTTTACCGCGATAAATCAGTCCTTGTTCCACCAGACGTACAAATACTTCAGTCACTGACTTGGAGCGCTCAGCATCCATCGTAAAGTATTCACGATCCCAATCAGCCGATGCCCCCATGCGGCGCATCTGACCGGTGATGGTGGAGCCGGATTTCTCTTTCCATTCCCAGACTTTTTCCAGGAATTTTTCACGACCCAGATCATGGCGTGAGATTTTTTGCGCATCGAGCTGACGTTCAACCACGATTTGTGTCGCAATACCTGCATGGTCGGTACCTGGTACCCAGGCTGTGTTATAGCCACGCATACGGTAGTAGCGGGTCAGGCCATCCATGATGGTCTGATTAAAAGCATGGCCCATATGCAGCGTGCCGGTCACATTCGGCGGGGGCAATTGTATAGAGAATGAAGGTTTGCCATCGTCCATGCTGGCCGCGAAATAACCGCGTTGCTCCCATTCGGCGCGCCAATGTTGTTCGATTTCTGCGGGTTCGAAAGACTTCGCTAATTCCATGATGATCTGTTGGTTGAGTGCTAAACGTTTGATTATAAATGAGAGTGGTGCTGCTGACGTGGACTTGGCGCTGCTTTTTAAGGAGGGTCATGCTGTGTTCAGTTGGATTACTTTGAACCTGGCCATGCAAGGATGGTTTTTACATAGGATTTACGGCCGTTTAACATGATTTAATGATGTTTTTTTGCAAGTGTCTGTAAATGCACTATAAAGTATAAGTACAAAGTTTCGTTGCTTGATTGCAATTTTGTCCATAATTTGCGGTCAGTCGGTCAGCGAAAAGAAGCAGATCGATGTGCCACGCTCTGATGACTCAACGAAGTGCGTAGCTACTTCAGGGTGTGATGTTCAAAACGGCTTGTGTTACGAGTGAGCATGATGCGGCGGGAACGGATTTGCGTATCCTACACTTAACTAAAATTGTCATTTTTCATGCATAGATCCACACCCAGCCTCTGCCGCATACTTTTCTCCCTGTGCCTGTTGATAGCGCTATTGGGAGGCAAAGCTGCCTATGCGGATGAGAACCGGGAGTTGCAAGCAGTATTCGATATCTTTACGCTGGCTGATTCAGACAATGCTGAGGCGTTGAAACAGCTGGAGCAACTCTATAGCACTCAGAATGCGGAAACCAGCACCAAGGTCAGGTTGACCACGCTCAGAGCGCTGTATCATCTGAACGCGGAACTTAGCAATATCAATGTGGCGAAGGGCTATCTGGCCGCAATGCGCAAACTCGCCTTGGAAGCCGGTGACAAGGACGCCTTGTTGATGGCTGACGTTATCCTGGCCTTCCACCAGCATCTGGCAACGAAACCTGAGCAAGCCCTGGTGCAGCTGAACCAGTTATTGGCAAACCTGCATACGGATGTCAGCGCCGACGCCAGGTTCAGACTTTACGGCGCACTTGGCTACATCAACTATGCCCTTGGTCATCACGAGACTTCACTGCGTTTTTATCTCGATGTGTTGAGGCTGACCGATCAGCTTCCGTTTCGCCGCGAGCAGAACCGGATATTTATACTCGAGTGTTTAGCTCAGTTGTACATTGCCATGAAAGATCCGGAAAAAACGCTGGCGATTGTGCATGAAGCTCTGGCGTTAACTCCCTATTCCAGAGCACCAAAAAATTACGCATCTCTGTTGAATAATGAGGGCATAGCATTGAAAATGTTGGGGCGCGAGGATCAGGCACTTGATGCCCACCAACGTGCCTTGAAAATCGCTCGCGATAGTCGTCTGACAGAAGTGGAAATTAACTGTTTGTTGTATATCACGACTTATTACCTGAAGCATCATCAATATAAGCAGGCGGAAACCACGGCCCGTCAGGCACTGCAGCGATCCGAACAATTTGAGGAAATTGCCTATATCAGAACTTCCAAAGCCAGTATTGGTTTCGCCCTGCTTGGACAAGGGAAAATCACGCAGGGCGTTGATTTGGTCAATGAAGTCATTAGGATAGCAACTGAGGCTGGTGAGAAGAGCGATGTGGAAGAGTTATTGTCTCAATTCGCAGCAGTCTACGAGCATGTTGGCATGTACAAAGAAGCTTTGGCTTCAGTACGTAAACAGCAGGAAATCAATGCTGAATTATTTCGTTCCGACCGTAGTAAAGCGGTTGCCGCCATACAGGAACAGTTTGAGGCTGAGCAGAAGAAAAAACAGATCGCATTGCTGGAGCGCGACAATGCCTTAAAAGACGCGGCTTTACAAAATCAGCAACTGCGGCAGCGGGTGACGATGTTAATTTTGATCGTGATTGTGGTCGCAGGGGTGTTTATTTTTGCCTTGTATCGCCGCGTCCGCCAGACAAACCAGAAACTGCGAACAGCAAATTCTCAACTGGAGTTTCACGCCGTGCGCGATCCGCTGACTGGCTTATATAACCGCCGCTCATTTGTCGAGATGATGAAGAGCCGCCAGGATCACGTGAAACTGGATCGTCGGGCCGTCGATATTGATAGCCCGGATTGCCTGGTTCTGCTTGATATTGATCACTTTAAGCAAATCAACGATACGCTTGGACATGCGGCCGGTGATGTGGTGCTGATTGAAGTTGCCAAGCGTCTGCGCGCTGTGGTGCGCGACAGCGATATGGTATTGCGTTGGGGAGGGGAAGAGTTCCTGGTGTTTTCACCCAAATCGCAACATGCCCAGGTGGTCGCGCTGGTTGAACGGGTGTTGTATGCGATAGGGGAAAAAAAAATTCATGCAGGTGGCTGTGATATTCAGGTGACTGTCTCCGCAGGTTTTATCGCTCTCCCGTTTTCCGGTGTGAGTGAAAGTCAATTGAATTGGGAAAAGGTCTTGCAAATTGCCGATATGGCGCTGTATCTGGGTAAAGTGCATGGCAGGAATCGCGCCTATGGCGTGTCGGAACTGCTGGTCGCGCCTGATCTGGCGCTGCCGATACTGGAGCAGGATTTGGCCGCTGCGATTGATGCGGATATGGTCAGTCTCACTGAGGTTGAGGGGCCGCCGCGCTTCGGTCAGACAATGTTCGATAAACATACAAAAAAGGAACAAAACGAATTATTAGCGCTATAATGCGCCCGCTGTCACGAACGAAGTCGTGCCAACACAAATGCTAGGGGTCCTGTTATCTGCGTATAAATTTGCAGACAACGGGTGAGAAATACCCTCGAACCTGATCTGGATAATGCCAGCGAAGGGAAGCTGCTAGAGCGTGCACAAACGGTAGGTTTGCTGTGGTTCTATACCAACTCCTTTGCTGGCTCCAAGCCATAAGTAAAGTGCAAAGGAGCCACCCACATGAATGCCAATCCAAAATTTCTGTCCGCGACTGCGACAGTGGATGAAGCTGCAATTCAAGCCTTACCCAATTCCCGTAAAGTCTATGTTCAGGGCAGCCGCCCGGACATTCGTGTGCCTATGCGCGAAATATCGCAATCTGACACGCCGGCCATGTTTGGCTCAGAAAAAAATCCGCCAGTGTACGTCTACGATACCTCAGGTCCTTACACGGATCCGGAGGCGAAGATTGATATCCGTTCCGGCCTGGCCTCAGTACGTGGCGCCTGGATCGCAGAGCGTGCAGATACTGAGGAGCTGTCAGGTCCCAGCTCTGAATATGGCATCGCACGACTGCATGACCCGGCACTGGAAGAATTGCGCTTTAATCTGAAGCGTCAGCCCCGGCGTGCGCTGGCCGGACGCAATGTGACCCAGATGCATTATGCACGTCAGGGCATCATCACGCCGGAAATGGAATTTGTCGCGATCCGTGAAAATCTGCGTCGTCAGGAGTATCTTGAGAATCTGCAATCCTCCGGCCCTATGGGTAAAAAGCTGGCCGACATGATGGGCCGTCAGCATCCTGGCCAGTCCTTCGGTGCCTCCATTCCGACGATGATTACCCCCGAATTTGTGAGGGATGAAATCGCGCGCGGCCGTGCCATTATTCCTGCCAATATCAATCATCCTGAATCCGAGCCTATGATCATAGGCCGTAATTTCCTGGTCAAAATCAATGCCAATATTGGTAACTCGGCAGTGACTTCCTCGATAGGCGAAGAAGTCGAAAAAATGACCTGGGCGATACGCTGGGGTGGTGACAACGTGATGGACTTATCCACCGGTAAGCACATCCATGAAACACGTGAATGGATCATCCGTAACTCGCCAGTACCTATCGGCACCGTGCCAATTTATCAGGCACTGGAAAAAGTTAACGGCAAAGCCGAAGACCTGACCTGGGAGATTTTCCGCGATACCCTGATCGAGCAGGCGGAGCAGGGCGTGGATTACTTCACTATCCATGCAGGGGTACGCTTGCAATATGTGCCGCTGACCGCCAAGCGTCTGACCGGCATTGTGTCGCGCGGTGGCTCCATCATGGCGAAATGGTGTCTGGCGCATCATAAAGAGAGCTTCCTGTACGAACATTTCGAAGATATTTGCGAAATCATGAAGGCCTATGACGTGTCCTTCAGTCTGGGTGATGGCCTGCGTCCGGGCTCTATTTATGATGCGAATGATGAAGCGCAGTTAGGTGAATTGCGTACGCTGGGCGAACTCACCCAGATCGCGTGGAAGCATGACGTGCAGGTTATGATAGAAGGTCCCGGACATGTGCCTATGCAGCTGATCAAAGAAAATATGGATCTCCAGCTCGAGCAATGCCACGAGGCGCCGTTCTACACGTTGGGGCCGCTGACTACCGATATCGCCCCTGGCTATGATCACATCACGTCCGGCATAGGTGCTGCGCAAATTGGCTGGTATGGCACTGCCATGCTGTGCTATGTGACGCCAAAAGAGCATCTGGGCTTACCCAATAAAGTCGACGTCAAGGATGGCATCATCACCTACAAAATCGCAGCCCATGCCGCCGATTTGGCTAAAGGCCATCCGGGTGCGCAAATCCGCGACAATGCCTTGTCCAAAGCGCGTTTCGAATTCCGCTGGGAAGACCAGTTTAATCTCGGCCTCGACCCGGATAAAGCACGCGAATTCCATGATGAGACTTTGCCTAAAGATTCCGCCAAAGTGGCGCATTTCTGTTCCATGTGCGGCCCGCATTTCTGTTCCATGAAAATCACCCAGGAAGTGCGTGATTTCGCGCAGAGTCAGGGCATTTCTGAAATTCAGGCCTTGAAGCAGGGTATGGAAGTCAAGGCAGTGGAATTCGTTAAATCCGGTGCTGAAATCTATAAGAAGCAGTAAGGAGCACAACGATGGAAATTCAGTTAAACGGTACTGCCCATCACTTACCGGATGCGCAGTTATTGTCCGAGCTGATCGCCAGTATGCAACTGACGCAGCAAGCGATAGCGGTCGCCGTCAACCGCCAGATTGTTCCACGTCCGGCCTGGGTCACACGCACGTTGAAGGCGGCGGATCAGGTCGACATCGTGCGCGCAATCGGTGGCGGTTGAGGGCTTGTTTGATTACTGAAAATCTTAAACCTTAAAAGCCTTGAAACCATTCAACACAGAGGCACAGAGACACAGAGGAAAAGAGAAAAGCATAAAACCTGAAAACCTCTCAACACAGAGACACGGAGACACAGAGGAAAAGAGAGAAATACTCGAAAGCGAAATTCTCCTCTGTGCTTACTCTGAGCCTCTGTGTGTCTGTGGTGTGGTTTTTGAGTGTGTTGTGATTGGGTGGCCGGAGTCAGTTTGGAAAACCTGAAAACCTCTCAACACAGAGACACGGAGACACAGAGGAAAAGAGAGAAAAAGCTCGAAAGTGAAATTTCCTCTGTGCTTACTCTGAGCCTCTGTGTCTCGGTGGTGTGGTTTTTGAGTGTGCTGTGATTAGGTAGGCGGAGTCAGTTTGGGAAAACTGAAAACCTCTCAATACAGAGACACGGAGACAAAGAGTAAAAGAGAGAAATACTCAAAAGCGAATTTTTCCTCTGTGCTTACTCTGAACCTCTGTGTCTCGGTGGTGTGGTTTTTGAGTGTGTTGTGATTGGGTGGCCGGAGTCAGTTTGGAAAACCTGAAAACCTTTCAACACAGAGACACAGAGACACGGAGACAAAGAGGGAAATAGAGAAAAAGCTCGAAAGCGAAATTCTCCTCTGTGCTTACTCTGAGCCTCTGTGTCTCGGTGGTGTGGTTTTTGAGTGTGCTGTGATTAGGTAGGCGGAGTCAGTTTGGGAAAACTGAAAACCTTCAATACAGAGACACGGAGACACAGAGGAAGTGAGAAAGGCAGAAGTAAGAAATCCACGGTACCTCTGTGTTTTCTCTGAGTCTCTGAGTCTCTGTGGTATAGCTTTTGGTTTAAACAGCTTTTGATTTAAGTCGTTTTTAGTGCTGTTTAACTTGGATAAGCCAGAAATGCTCTGCGCCTGATGGGGCGGATATAAAAAGGAATTGAAATGCAAAATCAGAAAGACAGCGGTTTGACGATCGCTGGTACAACTTATCGTTCGCGCTTATTGGTTGGTAGTGGGAAGTATAAAGACCTGGAGCAAACCAGACTGGCGACTGAGGCCAGTGGTGCTGACATTATTACGGTTGCGATACGGCGTGTGAATATTGGGCAGGACCCGAATGCGCCTAGTCTGCTGGATGTAGTGCCACCGAGTCGTTACACCATATTGCCGAATTCTGCCGGCTGCTATAACGCAGAAGATGCGGTCTACACACTGCAGCTGGGACGTGAACTGCTTGGCGGGCACAAGCTGTGCAAGCTGGAGGTGTTGGGCGATGAGAGAACTCTGTTTCCGAATATGCCGGAAACTTTGAAAGCAGCAAAAATCCTGGTGCAGGATGGCTTCGATGTGATGGTGTACTGCAGCGATGATCCTATCCAGGCGAAGATGTTGGAGGATATAGGCTGTGTCGCTGTGATGCCGCTGGCGTCATTGATAGGGTCCGGCATGGGCATACTCAACCCCTGGAATTTATCGCTGATCATCGAGCAATCCAGCGTACCTGTGCTGGTCGATGCCGGTGTCGGTACCGCATCGGATGCGGCGATTGCGATGGAGCTGGGTTGTGATGGCGTGTTGATGAATTCCGCTATCGCTGCTGCGCAAGATCCTGTCCGTATGGCCAGCGCAATGGGACTGGCAGTACAAGCCGGGCGTGAGGCATATCTGGCAGGACGTATGCCACGTAAATTTGCTGCTTCGCCATCTTCTCCGATGAGCGGACGCGTGGTGACCTGATGGCTGTCCAGCGACCACTGGTACTGGTGCTGGCTGGCCATGATCCCTGCGGTGGTGCAGGGATACAGGCCGATATCGAAGCGATTGCAGCCCAGGGTGCGCATGCCATGCCTATTATCACTGCACTGACTGTGCAGGATCATGAACGGGTCTATAGCGTGCACCCGGTAGCAAGCGATATCGTGCTGGCGCAGTTGCAGACTTTATTGCAGGCCTATCGCTTTGATGCGGTGAAACTGGGCATTATCGGCAGTCGTGTATTGGCAGACGCATTAGCAGAAGAATTGGCACAGTTGCGACATGAACAGCCTGACTTGCCAGTGGTACTGGACCCGGTATTAGGGAGTGGCCAAGGTGATGCATTGAGCAAGGATGATGCGGTGTTGACGCTGCAAACGCTAATGCAGCGAGCGACCCTGATCACGCCCAATTTGCCTGAGTTGGCACGTTTGTCTGGTACCACCACAGCTGATTGGCAAGCGCAACTGGCGGCATGGATGCCCACTCACTCAGCTGAGGTCTTGCTCAAGGGCGGACACGGCACTGACCGCCTGATACACAACTACTGGATACAGCGCGGTGGCAGCCTGGCGCGCGAATGGCAGTGGGAAAGGCTGGTGGGCGAATTTCATGGCAGCGGTTGCACGCTGGCGGCTGCGATTGCGGCACAACTCGCGCATGGTAAAACGCTGGAAGTTGCACTTGATCAGGCACAAAGCTATACCCAGCGCAGTCTGCAGCAAGCGTTTGCTGTCGGTGCCGGGCAACGCATACCACATCGTATTTTTATTGATAGTTGAATGAGAGTTTCATGATTCAGGAATCACAAGCAGGCCTGCGTGGCCTCTACCTCGTTACCCCGGACTGGGATGACACCCGGCAGTTAATCAGCGTCACTGAGCAAGCCTTGCTAGGCGGCGCGGCGCTGGTGCAATACCGGCATAAAACGGCAAATCCCGTACTCAGAATGCAGCAGGCCAGCGAATTGCTGCAATTGTGCCGTTCGTATGCAGTCCCCTTCATCGTGAATGACCATCTGGAACTGTGTCAGGCGATTGATGCCGATGGCCTGCATGTCGGCGGTACCGATATGCAGGTGCAGGCTGCACGTCAGGCATTGGGGCCAGAAAAAATTCTCGGGGCTTCCTGCTATGGCGATTTGGAGCGCGCGCAGCGGGCGGCAGAAGCGGGTGCCAGCTATGTGGCTTTTGGTGGCTTTTATCCATCCCGCATAAAAAAATATGAAGTCTCGACCGCGGCCGACATCGTCAGCGACGCCGCCGGGCTGGATTTGCCGCGCGTTGTAATCGGTGGCATGACGCTGGAAAACTGCAAGCCGCTGGTTGCGCGCGGCGCGGAAATGGTGGCGGTGATCAGCAGTGTGTATTTTGAGCGCGATCCGCAAGCTGCGGCGCGCGCTTTTGCTGATTTGTTTGTATGAGCAGATGGAACTGTTTGTGACAGGCGCCTTTATTTTTCCACGCTTTTTTCGACAGGATCTGCTTTTTCTTCTCCGGATTTTTCTGCTTCAGGTTTCGGATCCAGAGTTGAAACATCCAGTCGCGCCAGCGTGGTGATGATGCCCGCACTCAAGGCGTCACCTTCAAGCCGCTCACATCCTTTCGGGCGTGGGCGCGCATTGGCAGGGCAGAACCAGACGCTTTGCTTACCTTCTTCCGGGTAATAGAAAATCAGCATATCCGAGGCATCACGGATATTCATGGCCTTATCGAGTAACTCAGACGGGAACTTGCCACCGCTGGTTTTCAATAAATACTCACGCAATCTGGGCACGCCATCAACCGCGATTTCCTTGGTTTCTTTATTGTGAGGCGCATGGAAACCCAGTATCGTTTTTTTGTAATTTTTTTCTTCAATAATCTGACGCTGTTCACCCGCCATAAACATGATGGCGCAGGATGAGACACAAAATCCTTTGACTGAGGTATTCAGATGATTTTTTCGTATCAGATCTGCAATGCCATAGGCAGAGCGTAAGTCGCCGCCTGGGCTTTCCGCCAGTACCACGTGTTTGACCGGTGCCCGTGATATCTCTTGACGAAATGGTGCCAGATCTTCGGGGAGCACCTTGCCATACAGGATAATATTGGTATCCAGCCTGAGGATGGTCATTGCGTATGCATGGTTAGCAGACAACATGGCTGCACTGCTCAACAAAATGGTAGAAAGCAAACGGCGCATAGTAAAAATCCGGTGAGATAAGGGCGGGCGCTCATTATGCAGTTTTCCGCGCGCGATAACAAACACTCAACAGGCAGATCAGTAGTCCGGTATCTGCTATGTCAGATTCGCGTGCTAATTCAGCTGTGTATATGTCCAGTATCTGCGTTCTGAACGTATAATCGGGGTATGCAAAATTTACTCCATAATCTGAATCCTGAGCAGCTTGCGGCTGTGACTCTGCCGGCACAGTCGGCACTTATTCTTGCGGGTGCCGGCTCCGGTAAGACCCGTGTCCTGACCACACGTATTGCCTGGCTGATCCAGACCGGACAGATTTCGCCTGGCGGCATACTGGCCGTGACTTTCACGAACAAGGCAGCGAAAGAAATGCAAACGCGTTTGTCGGCCATGTTGCCGATCAATACGCGCGGTATGTGGATAGGCACTTTCCACGGCTTGTGTAACCGCTTATTGCGCGCGCACCACCGCGACGCCGGGCTGCCACAGACCTTTCAGATACTCGATTCGGGTGATCAGTTGTCGTTTATTAAGCGCTTACTGAAAGCGAATAATATCGATGATGAGAAATTCCCTCCTAAGACGCTGATGTACTTTATCAACAGCGCCAAAGATCAGGGTTTGCGTGCGGCCCAGGTAGACGCCAGCGATGATTTCAATCGTAAGATGGTTGCGCTGTATGATTTGTATGACGCGCAATGTCAGCGTGAAGGCGTGGTCGATTTTGCTGAGCTGCTGTTACGCACTTACGAACTGCTGAGTCGCAATCAGCCGCTACGTGAGCATTATCAGGAGCGCTTCCGCCACATACTGGTCGACGAATTTCAGGATACCAATGATCTGCAGTATAAATGGCTGAAACTGATGGCCGGCGCTGGTAACCGACGTCCGAATGCAGTGTTTGCTGTGGGCGATGATGATCAGAGTATTTATGCTTTCCGTGGCGCGAACGTGGGCAATATGACGGCGTTTGAGCGTGAATTTGAAGTACAAAATCTGATTAAGCTGGAACAAAATTACCGTTCGCATGGTCATATTCTGGATAGTGCCAATATCCTGATCGCCAATAACAGCAAACGTCTGGGCAAAAATCTGCGTACTGATGCCGGACATGGCGAACCGGTGCGCGTGATGGAAGCCAGCAGCGATATCCAGGAAGCCAACTGGATCATCGATGAAGCGAAGAATCTGATCCGTGAAGGTTCAGCGCGCAGCGAAATCGCCATCCTGTATCGCTCCAATGCGCAATCCCGTGTGATTGAGCATGCCTTATTTACGGCGAATATTCCCTATCGCGTCTATGGCGGCCAGCGCTTCTTTGAACGCGCTGAAATCAAGCATGCGATTGCCTATCTGCAGTTGATGGATAACCCGCATAATGATTCGGCTTTTTTGCGGGTAGTGAATTTCCCTACCCGTGGCATCGGCGCCCGCTCCATAGAGCAATTGCAGGATGCGGCCAGACTGCACAATATCTCGCTGTACGCAGCGGTACCGCATGTGGCTGGCAAGGCCGGATCGGCACTGGCTAATTTTGTGCGTCTGATTGAGGGCGCGCGCTTCGAAACGCAGAATCTGCCTTTGCCGGAAATGGTCAGGGTGGTGTTAGATATGAGCCAGTTGCTGGTGCATTATCAGACCGAAAAAGAGGGCGCGGATCGCATAGAAAACTTAGAGCAGCTGGTGAATGCGGCAGTTTTGTTTGTGTCGGAAGAGGGCTTCAATAAAGAGGCGCCTGCGTTTACTGGTCCGGCTGTCAGGCAGCCGGTCTTGCTCAACAATGGCGCTAACGATGTCATTATCGATGCTGATGCCGCTTTACCTACAGTGATGTCACCGCTGTCTGCATTTTTGTCGCATGCCTCGCTGGAAGCCGGTGATAATCAGGCGCAGGCTGGGCAGGATGCCATGCAGCTGATGACGGTGCATTCGGCCAAAGGTCTGGAGTTTGATGCAGTCTTTATCACCGGGCTGGAAGAGGGCTTGTTCCCGCATGAGAACAGCGCGCAGGAAGAGGCTGGGCTGGAAGAGGAGCGACGCCTGATGTACGTGGCGATCACGCGCGCGCGCAAACGTCTGTACCTGAGTTTTTCACAGACCCGCATGTTGCATGGCCAAACCCGCTACAACATGCGTTCGCGCTTCTTTGATGAATTGCCGGATGAGTCGCTCAAGTGGTTGTCACCCAAGGTGCAACCCAGCTGGTTCGGGCAAAAAAAATCTGCCTGGGATGAAGCGCCCATGGCTGACGTGAATCAGATTGCACAGAATTTCAGCCAGACGTCTGCGCAGCAGAGCTGGCGGGTTGGGCAGAATGTTGAACATGCCAAGTTTGGCGAAGGCGTGATCGTAAATATTGAAGGCAGCGGCATGAATGCGCGTGCCCATATCAATTTTGGCAAATTCGGGATGAAGTTGCTGGACCTGAGTATCGCCAAGCTGGAAAAAATCTGAAGGCCACAGGGCGCAAGCGCTGTGTGCCATCTTAAACTGCATAAGGAGTAAGGATGAACACAGAGTTAATGCTGCAGTATTGTGCGGCCGGTATTTTTGCACTGGCCGTATTACATACTTTTTCCACCAAATATTTCCTGCATCTGGCGCACCAGAGTAAGCACCATGCCGGGCTCTGGCATTTGCTGGGTGAGGTCGAAGTCGTGTTTGGTTTTTGGGCCTGTGTGCTGGTATTGCTGATCTCTGCCATGGTGGATCAGAAGGAAGCAATCCATTATCTGGAAGCGCAGAATTTCACCGAGCCCTTATTTGTGTTCGTGATCCTGGTGATTGCAGGTACCCGTCCGGTACTGTGGTTTGTACAGAACGTGGTTTCGCGCATAGCGCGTGTATTGCCACTCAATACCCAGCTCGCTTCTTATTTTCTGTGCCTGTCGCTGGTACCTTTGTTCGGCTCATTTATCACCGAACCGGCCGCAATGACGCTGGCGGCACTGATGTTACGTGATCGTTTTTTCTCTAAAGCGATACCGGAAAAAATGAAGTACATGACACTCGGTGTCTTGTTTGTGAATGTGTCGATAGGCGGCGTACTGACTTCATTTGCAGCACCACCGGTGCTGATGGTGGCGGAAAAATGGGGCTGGGATATCGCCTTCATGATGCAGAATTTTGGCTGGCGCGCAGCGATTGCAGTGCTCGTAAATGCTTTGTGGCTGACTGTGTTTTTCCGTCGTGAGCTGTGTGCTTTAGATCAGGATGCTGGTACGGACAGCAATACGCAGAGCGCGACGGCGACGATACCTTTGAGTGTGGTAGCGATCCATTTTCTGTTCCTGGCAGCGACCGTCTGGTTTGCCCATTATCCGGTGGTGTTTCTGGGCTTGTTCTTGTTTTTCCTGGGCTTTACCGAAGCTTATCAGCAATTCCAGGACCGGCTGATGCTGCGTGAAGGTTTGTTGGTCGCATTCTTCCTGGCCGGTCTGGTGGTGTTGGGCGGTAAACAGGAATGGTGGTTGCAGCCGATCCTGGCCGGGATGAATACGACAGTATTGTTTTTCGGCGCAACCGGTCTGACTGCGATCACCGATAATGCGGCGCTGACTTATCTGGGTTCATTAGTCAGTGGCTTATCGGACAGTGCAAAGTATGCGCTGGTGGCCGGCGCGGTGACCGGCGGTGGCTTAACTGTGATTGCCAATGCGCCCAATCCGGCCGGCTATGCCATCCTGAAAGACTACTTTCATGAGAAGGCAATCAGCCCGGGCGGTTTGTTTTTGTCAGCGCTGATACCGACGGCTATCGCAGCTGTTTGTTTCCGCTTCTTTTGACCGGCGATGGCTGCCTTGTCGCAGCCTGTCTCGGTACTGATGCTGACTGTGCAGAATTGCCTGCACGGCTCAGCGTGAAGACACTGATGGCTTGCTGCAAACGCAGCGTCTGATCAGCTAAATTCCCCGCCGAGGCGGCCGCTTCTTCCACCATGGCCGCATTTTGCTGCGTCATTTCATCCATGTGCGCTACCGCGCTGTTCATTTGCTCCACACCTTCCTTTTGCTCGCGGCTGGCGATCGTGATTTCGTGGATAACTGCGCTTACATGCTGTACTGACTGAACTAAGTTTTGCATGGTGGCCGAGGTGTCCTGAACTAATTGATTACCTTGTTCGACTTTATTGACCGAATCATCAATCAAGACCTTGATTTCCTTGGCTGCACTGGCTGAACGCTGTGCCAGACTCCTGACTTCGCTGGCGACAACCGCAAAACCACGCCCTTGTTCTCCGGCACGCGCTGCTTCAACTGCCGCATTCAGCGCCAGAATATTGGTCTGGAAAGCGATGCCGTCGATCAGGCTGATGATGCTTTCTATCTTATGCGCTGAGGAGCTGATTTCCTGCATAGTACTGCCGACCCGGCTCACCATAGCGCCACCCTGATGAGCGACTGCTGACGCAGTGTCCGCCAGCGTATTGGCTTGCGCTGCATGGTCGGAATTCTGACGTACTGTCTCCGCGAATTGCTCCATGCTGGAGGCGGTTTGCTCCAGGCTGGACGCCTGCGATTCAGTACGCCCCGATAAATCCATGTTGGCATCTGCGATTTCCCGCGTACCGCTGGAGATGGCTTTGGCATTCAGGTGTACATCATTGATGACGGACACCAGATTGATATTCATCTGCCGCAGTGCCTGCAATAGCTGACCCATTTCGGTGTCATCACCGCGCGGTATGTCGCGCGTCAGATCGCCACCTGCGATGGCTCTGGCCGCACTGACAGCAATACCAACCGGATTGAGTAATTTGACATGGATCACAGTCCATTGATATATCACCAATGCCGCACAGGCGATCAGGCTTGCGACGTTTGCCAGGCTTGCGCCGTGTTCGGCGATATGCAGCCCACCCCAGATCAGCAGCGAAAGCAAAGTCAGGCTCATGCCCATTGCGAGTCTTGGCTTGGCAGCGAGCCGTAAGCGGCGCGCGATGCGTCCAGTCACCGTATTGGATAACAAGCGGCCTTCGCGTAGTAACAGACCCGTTTCACGACCAGCACGCATGCTTTGGTATAACTGGCTGGCTGCTTCGATTTCCTTACGTTCGGGCTTAGTCCTGACCGACATATAGCCAACCACCACACCATTTTCGATTAAAGGCGTGACATTTGCGTTGACCCAGTAATGATCCCCGTTTTTACAGCGGTTTTTGACCAGCCCAGTCCACGGAATACCACGCTTAACGGTATCCCATAAATCAGCGAAGGCTTCCGCTGGCATATCAGGGTGACGCACGATATTATGCGGCGCACCAATCAGCTCGTTTTCGTCGAAGCCACTGAGCTCCACGAAATACGGATTGCAATAGGTAATTTTTCCTTTCAGGTCAGTTTTGGAAACGATGGAATGCCCATCTTTCATCAAAATTTCACGACCTGTAACAGGCAGATTGCTGCGCATAATATCTCCGCTTAAGGCGCAGAAGCGAGCAATCGCCCGCGCCAGGTATGTTTCAGCATAGAACATGAAAGCTCAGCCAGCACAGGAAATATGGTTTCCTGAGCCTGAGCATTAGTTAGTGAAGCAAGAATGCTGAAAAGAAGCGGGATTAGAGCACAAAATCAGAAAAAGTTCCTGATGGAAACTATTTTTGCCGATAGGACTGACGAAAAATTGTCCCGGCAAGGCTAAAACCCCTTTGGTGCTATAGGAAACATCGCTGGTAAGCGATGTCCGTTATACCAGCAGGCAACATGTTGCCTGATACCCTGGCTACACCTTGCCGACGCAGGCAGTACGCCTAGTACAAGGTGTGCAACTTAGCGCCATAACGCCGCTGGGGCGGTTTTGCGTAAGTCCTGACTGAATTGACTGGATGCGCACTAGTTCAGATGTGGTATGCCGTACTGGTNCTGAATTGACTGGATGCGCACTAGTTCAGATGTGGTATGCCGTACTGGTCATGATTTTGGCCATCGCCTTCATTCCTATACGTACTGGCAGCGGTATGCCCGTTGCGCCCAACTGTTGCGCCGCGGCGCCGTGGGCGATTTCATCAATGCGCATCTGATCGACGATGGCACGTGAGCGCAAATCGGCAACGGGTAATTCCCTGAGATGCCCCTCCAGGTGCGCTTCTACCTGGCGTTCCGTCTCCACCACAAAGCCCAGGCTGGCCGCATCACCACACTTAGCTGCAATCACGCCGCAGGTGTAGGCTCCGGCATACCATAGAGGATTGAGCAGGCTGGGCCTGGAGTTAAGTTCTTTCAGACGGCGTGCGGTCCAGGCAAGATGATCTTCTTCCTCTATACAAGAGTGTGCCAGCTGGCGCGCTACTTCCGGTGCATGCGAAAAGGCAGCTTGTGCATCGTACAGCGCCTGGGCACAGATTTCACCCACGTGATTGACCCGCATTAAACCGGCACTGTGCTTTTTCTCTGCTTCGCTGAGTACTGCCTCCGCCATGCCCGCATCCGGATCAGGGCGCGAACTTCTGGTTTGGGCAGAAACAGTGCGTAAAGCCCGGTCTAAGCCTATGATCAGGCGGTCGGTGGATAGAAATGGCATATGGCAGTCCTTGCAGAAAATTTTTGCCTTATTGTAATCCAAGCCCGGCTGGCACCACACTTGCCAACTGCTTTTCCCACGCATACTTGATATGCCTTAAATGCTTGTTTAAATTGAAATTATTGATGGGTTTTCTGAATAAAACGCTGAAAAAAAACAGATTTCCCAACAAATTGTTGTCTGCTAACCACATAAAATTTGTATAAATACGGTCGTTCGCAAATTCTCTTTGCTCAAATGCATGGCCTTTGGTTCAATGGAGTTCAACTTCAAGCAGCAATATTCCGAAGTGTTTGCACTATCCCCCGGACAAAATAGCCAAGATCAGAGCTATGTCTACAAGCCCGACCGACAATTTTATTTGGAGACTTTGACAATGAAAAAATCTGTACTCGCATTAGCTGTTCTCGGTATGTTTGCCTCTGCGGCGCAAGCCCAGTCCTCAGTCACTTTGTACGGCATTGTCGATGCATCGATGGTGTATACAACCAGTCAGGTTGGCGGAAAGAAATTTTCCATGGAGCCGGGACAATTGCAGGTTTCTCGCTGGGGTATCAAAGGTTCAGAAGATCTCGGTGGTGGCTTGAAGGCAAACTTCAATCTGGAAGGCACACTGTTCAATGACACAGGTGCAGCTGGTGCGGGATTTGGTTCCAGTAGTCCTGCTCAAAGTTTTACCCAGGCAGGTAACAATACGTCTTTGTTTGACCGTTTGTCCTGGGTAGGCATATCGGGCGATTTTGGTTCGGTCACGATGGGCCGCAATAATATTCTGGGTGTGGACTCGGTTGGCTTGGCTGATCCGCTGAGTCTGGCACATGCTGCAACCAATCCGAACGTGATGCTGAGCGGTTTAAATGCTGCGCCATTCTTCGGTGGTTTCGGTGCTAACCAGGGTGGTACAGGTTTGCGCCAGAATAATTCTGTGAAGTATGTTTCTCCGATTATGTCTGGCTTTGGTGGTGCGTTGATGTATGGCTTCGGCGAAAAAGCTGGCGATAACAGTGCAAGCTCCTATGCGGGTATTTCTGGTTTCTTTACAGACGGTACGAATGGTGCTGCGATCTCGTATGCAAAAATGAAGGATACGACGAATACTGCTTCATTGACAGGCTTCGCTGCCGGCGCGAAATATAAAGTGCATCCGACCACCATGTTGCGCGCTACTTATGCGCAGACTAAGATCGACGGAAACATTGCAATTGCTCCAACAGGCAATGCAAACAACCGCAAGATCGCTGTAATTGGCTTGGGTGCTGATTATTCTGTTTCTGAACAGATCACGCTGACAGGCGCTTATTACAATACTAAACGCTCGGGTGACTTCGAAGGTAAAGCAGACCAATACATAGGAATGGTGAAGTATGCATTTAGCAAACGCACGGTAGGCTATGCATCCGTCACGTATGCAAAAGCCGGTTCTGCAGCTTTCCAGGATACTTCATTGGCACTTGGTATCATTGGTGTCGGTTCTGGCAGCGCCCGTGCCGGACGTACAGCGGTGGGTGTTTTGCACTCATTCTGATTCAACATCAGCCTGACAAAAGCCGCGTTTCGCGGCTTTTTCTTTTTTCTCAAGGAATGCTTGTTGAGTTGGAAAATGCTGTGTTTTATGCAATTGTCGTTGTCAATTTGAGACAATTTCTTGCTTAATTTGGCTAAAAGTAGTGATTCTGCTTGTGGCTTATAAGCAAAATTTGGTCAAATACGTAAAACAGTTTTCAGAATTAGCAGTTTTTAGGCAGCTGTGTCGCATACTCGTTTTACTTAGTTGGCTGCGATGCACTTGCAAAATTAGGTTTATCTCAAAATCCTTTGGAGAAAAAAGAAATGAAAAAATCCTTGATCGCTCTGGCCGTTCTGGCTGCTGCAGCAGGTTCCGCACAAGCTCAATCTTCCGTTACAGTGTACGGTGTTCTGGATATGGCTTTCCAGGCAGAAAACAATGGCCAGTTTTCTAAAGGCAAAGGCAACATCTTCTCTTTGGACAGCGGCGTACAATCCGGTTCCCGTCTGGGCTTCAAAGGCTCTGAAGATCTGGGCAATGGTTTGAAAGCTAACTTCAAACTGGAAATGGGCGTTCAAGCTGACACAGGCGCATCTGCTCAAGGTGGTCTGGCATTCGGCCGTGCAGCATGGGTAGGTCTGTCCGGTGATTTCGGTGCAGTTCAAGTTGGTCGTCAAAACAAGCCAGTATTTGATGTGGTTGATTCTATCGATCCATTCAGCACAGGCATCATCGGTGGTTCCGCAACTGACAGCACCAGCGCAACTGGTCTGGGCAATCTGATGTTCGCAACTAACCCACGTTCTAACAACACCATCAACTACACGACTAACAACCTGAGTGGTTTCACTGGTTCCCTGGCTTACACTGCTGGTGAGCAAGCTGGTGATATCGGTAAAGGCCGTGGTATCGGTGTATCCGGTTCTTATGCTGCTGGCCCATTGCTGGTAGCTGGTGCTTACCATACAGAAAACAATGTAGCGGTTGTCACAAATGCGACTAAAACAGCGTTCGTTGGCGCAACATACGACTTCGGCGTTGCAAAAGGTGCGTTGTCTGTTGGTAAAGTTAAAACTGACGACAACAGCGTTGCATACAAACTGTGGAGCGTTGGTGTAACAGTTCCAGTTAGTGCAGCTGGTGCAGTGATCTCTTCCCTGACTATGGTTAAAAATGACGTAGTTAGCAGCGATAACGGTTCTAACCAGTTCGCTCTGGGTTACACTCACTCCCTGTCCAAGCGTACTAACCTGTACACATCCGTTTCTCGTCTGAAAAACGATGCTAAGGTTAATGCTGGTGGCATCGCTTCCGGTATCGGCGCTACAGAACGTATGTTCAACGTTGGTATCCGTCACGCATTCTAATCATCGGCAAGCTTAGGCTTGCTGTTGAGAAGATCAAAAACAAAAAGCACCTTCGGGTGCTTTTTGTTTTATCGTTTGTGAAACTTAAATCTGCGTGTGAGTGTGGATTTCAGTGTCGCAAATAGCCTGGCATGCACCGACGCTCAGGAAAAAGTGTGGATCCGGTGCAGACAGCGGTGCAGATCAGATGTGCCCACAGCAAAACCAGGTCAGTGCTCAAGCGACCGGCCTGTTGGTTCACACAGATGCGATACGAATTAAGATGCTGGCATCGCCACGCCAAAATGCTGGTAAGCCAGTGCAGTCGCTATGCGTCCGCGTGGTGTGCGCTGCAGATAGCCTTGTTGGATCAGATAAGGTTCCAGTACATCTTCTATGGTGTCGCGTTCTTCACCGATCGCAGCTGCCACGTTATCAAGCCCGACCGGGCCGCCGCCAAATTTGAATAAGATTGCTTCCAGCAGCTTTCTGTCCATCAGATCAAAACCAGCCTGATCCACGTCCAGCATACGCAATGCCGCGTCAGCAATGGCTTTGGTGATTTCACCATTACCTTTGACTTCAGCATAATCCCTGACCCGGCGCAGCAAGCGGTTGGCGATACGGGGTGTACCACGTGCGCGGTTAGCGATTTCACGCGCGCCGTCTTCCTGTATCGGTGCATTCAGCAGAGCGGCTGAGCGCGTCACGATGCGCGTCAATTCATCCGCTGTATAAAATTCCAGTCGCGCCACGATGCCGAAACGGTCACGCAGCGGGTTGGTCAGCATGCCGGCGCGGGTGGTCGCACCGACCAGCGTGAACGGTTGCAGATCCAGCTTCACGGAACGTGCGGCCGGTCCTTCGCCGATCATAATGTCGATCTGGTAATCCTCCAGCGCCGGATACAAAATCTCTTCCACTACCGGTGACAGCCGGTGTATCTCATCGATGAACAACACATCATTGGCTTCCAGATTGGTCAGCAGCGCCGCCAGATCTCCGGCGCGCTCCAGCACCGGTCCTGAAGTCTGGCGCAGATTGACGCCCATTTCACGCGCAATGATGTGGGCCAGTGTGGTTTTACCCAGACCCGGCGGGCCAAACAATAAGGTGTGATCGAGTGCTTCCTGACGCTGGCGTGCAGCCGTAATGAAAATCTCGAGCTGACCGCGGATTTTTTCCTGCCCTACATATTCATCGAGCTGCTTAGGGCGTAAGGCGCGTTCTATCGCTTCTTCCTGTTGCGAAACAGGGGTGGCAGCGATCAGGCGCGGCTCAGAAAAATCGATAGACAGATTATCAGTTTGTATACTCATGGCAGACTTCCGTTCAGGCGTAGTTCAGATGGTTGGCTCAGGCTTTGGATAAAGCTTTTAAGGCCAGCTTAATGCCTTCCGAGACGCCACTGTCTTTCGGTACCGCTTTGAGTGCAATGCGTGCTTCTTTGTCTGAGTAGCCGAGTGCCAGCAGTGCATTCAGAATGTCCGCACTGTGATCGCCACCAGGGCTGGCTTCAGCGGCGGAGAACAGGTCAGCACCCAGTTTGCCTTTCAATTCCAGCAGCAAGCGCTCAGCGGTTTTCTTGCCTATGCCCGGAACGCGTGTGAGGCGGCCCGCTTCCTGCATGCTGACAGCCTGTGCCAGATCTGCGACCGACATGCCGGACAGGATAGATAAGGCAGTGCGTGCGCCGACACCGGAAATTTTGATTAACTGGCGGAAGGTGGCGCGTTCTTCGGCGCTGCCGAAACCAAACAGCACATGCGCATCTTCCCGTATCGCCAGGTGCGTCAGCAGTACCACTTTCTCACCCAAAGGTGGCAAATGGTAGAAGGTGCTCATCGGTACATCGACTTCATAGCCGACGCCCTGACAATCTATCAGTAGCTGAGGGGGATTTTTTTCGATCAGGGTACCTGCGATGCGACCTATCATGCCGAACTTTCATACTGTATGAATAAGCAGTGATAGTAAACGATTCTGTCTAGCTTGAGGAGGGTGCAGGCAGCATTTTCCATCGCACGGCAGCTTTCATCGCAGCAGTGCAGTCAGATACAACGGAAAAAGCTGCCTGGTATTGATAGTCCGCACGGAATAAGGCTGTCAGACCATTTTTGCCTTGGTAAGGCGCATGAATACTCAGTCTGTGCTTTCAGAGCACAAAGCTTTATCAGCCTGTCAGCCTATCAGACGTCCAGCTTTCACGCGCAGACCGCGTTTCGCCAGCTCAGGCGCGATCGCGCCCAGTGTGGCTAAGGCATCGCCGCTATGGGCGTGGCAAATCGCGACGCCCAGTGCATCGGCGGCATCCGTGCTCGGTGTGCCGGACAGCATCAGCAGCCTTTGCACCATATCCTGCACCTGCTCTTTGCTGGCACGCCCCTGGCCCACTACGCCTTGCTTCACCTGTAAGGCAGTGTATTCAGCCACTGCCAGATCGGCCGCCACCAGCGCGCAGATCGCAGCGCCACGTGCCTGACCCAGCAAGAGTGTGGATTGTGGATTGACGTTGACGAAGACCTTTTCTATTGCCGCACAATCGGGCTGATAGGTGCGCACGATTTCGGAAACGCCGGAGAGGATAGTCTTGAGCCGTTCCGGCAAAGAGCCTTCAACGGTTTTGATGGTGCCGGAAGCGATATACGTCAGCTTCTGCCCCTGTTTGTGGATGACCCCGAAACCTGTGGTACGCAGGCCGGGGTCTATGCCTAATATTTTCATGCTGGCCTTGCCCTGCGAAGAGCAAGGCATACTGTTAATGACGGAAATGACGCGTGCCAGTATAGACCATCACGACGCCGCGTTCATCTGCTGCATCGATGACTTCCTGATCGCGCATAGAGCCGCCCGGATGGATCACGCAAGTTGCACCGGCATCCACCACCACATCCAGGCCATCACGGAAGGGGAAGAAGGCGTCTGACGCGACAGCGGAACCGCTTAAAGTCAGACCGGCATTTTGTGCCTTAATCGAGGCGATGCGGGCAGAATCAATACGGCTCATCTGACCGGCGCCGACACCCAGCGTCATGCCATTGCCACAGAAGACGATGGCATTCGATTTGACGAATTTAGCGACGCGCCAGGCGAACATCATGTCTGCCATTTGCTGCGGTGTAGGCTGCAGTTTAGAGACCACGCGCAGTTCTTCCTGCAAGACGTTTTTCGCATCCGGTGCCTGTACCAGCAGACCACCGCCTACGCGTTTCAGGTCGTACTGATTGACGCCGCCGCCCAAAGGAATTTCCAGCAGACGCACGTTTTGTTTGGCTGCGAAAATCGCTTTTGCTTCTGCGGTGAAGGAAGGGGCGATCAGTACTTCAACAAATTGTTTAGCGACGGCTTCTGCAGCTTTACCGTCAAGTTCGCTGTTGAATGCAATGATGCCGCCAAATGCCGAAGTCGGGTCAGTCTGCAAAGCTTTGCTATACGCTTCCAGTGCATCGGCACCGAGTGCGACGCCGCATGGATTCGCATGCTTAACGATGACGCAGGCTGTGCCCTGGAAGGATTTGACGCATTCCCAGGCCGCATCTGCATCGGCGATATTGTTGTATGACAGTTCCTTGCCTTGCAACTGGGTGTAGTTGGCCAGCGCGCCATCCACTGCTTTCAGATCGCGGTAGAAAGAGGCGGACTGATGCGGGTTTTCACCGTAGCGCATTTCCTGGACTTTTTCGAAATGCAGATTCAGGGTTTGCGGATAGGCACTGCGTGTCGCATGGGCCTTGTCTTCTGCCAGACTGGTCAGGTAATTGGTGATGGCACCGTCGTATTGCGCGGTATGGGCGAATACTTTTTTAGCCAGTGTGAAGTTGGTGTCATAGCTGACTACATTCGCATTGGCCTTCATTTCAGCCAGCACGATGCTGTAATCACTCGGGTCTACGATCACAGTCACGTCTTTGTGATTCTTGGCCGAAGAGCGCAGCATGGTCGGGCCACCGATATCAATGTTCTCAATCGCGTCTTCCAGCGAGCATTCTGCCTTAGCGACAGTTTGCTGGAATGGATACAGATTCACCACCACCATGTCTATGGTCGGGATGCCATGCTGTTCCAGCGCTGCCACGTGTTCAGGCAGATCGCGTCTGGCCAGGATGCCGCCATGTACTTTCGGATGCAGGGTCTTCACACGGCCATCCAGCATTTCCGGAAAGCCGGTGTAGTCTGCGACTTCAGTGACAGCCAGGCCATTATCGGCCAGCAGTTTGGCGGTACCGCCAGTCGACAGCAGTCTGACACCGAGTGCTGACAATTCACGTGCAAAATCGAGCACACCGGTCTTGTCGGAGACGGATATGAGGGCTTGTTTGATCATGATAAGTTTTGAGAGTGAGGAAATCGGTGTCAGCCTGCTGAGCTATCCTAGAGCAAACCGTGTTGCTGCAGTTTTTTACGCAGGGTATTACGGTTGATGCCTAACATATCAGCGGCCTGGGACTGGTTGCTGGACGCGCGGGACATCACCATTTCTAACATGGGTTTTTCTACGGCCAGTACCACCATGTCATAGATATTGGAGGCAGGTTGTTCGCCCAGATCACGGAAATACTTTTCCAGATTTTTGTGAACGGCGTCTTGGATACTATCTTTGCTCATGCTGTTTTTATTCAGTTCGTTCAGTGTGTTTATGCAGGGCGGCGTTTTGTGGCTGCGGGTAGCAGCAAAAAACGCAAATGGGTGTTGCTCGTTGCTACTTAATGCTAACGAATGCTACCTAATGCTGATTAAGCCGCCAGTTTTTCTTCAAAGGGGCGGTATTGTAACCGTTCCCCCGCCATGCAATCAAAAAAATGACCAACGGCTGCGAGTTGCTCGTCACAGTCGGTGAGCAGATTCATTTGCTGCCGGAATTCCTCGCCGCCGACCAGATCCTGTACATACCAGCCTATATGCTTACGTGCGGTTCTGACGCCCAGATAGTCGCCGTAAAATGCATAATGCGCCTGCAGATGATGCAGCATCAGTTGCCTGACTTCGGCAATCATCGGTGGCGGCAGGTGCTCGCCAGTTTGTAGAAAATGCGCCACTTCGCGGAAGATCCAGGGGCGACCCTGTGCCGCACGGCCTATCATGATGGCATCGGCACCGGTGTATTCCAGCACAAAGCGTGCTTTCTCCGGTGTGGTGATATCGCCATTGGCCACCACCGGAATCCCGACCGTCGCCTTAACTTGTGCGATGGTGTCGTATTCCGCATCGCCTTTGTAAGCATCGGCCCGGGTTCTGCCATGCAGCGTCAGCATTTGTATACCTGCTGATTCCGCCATGCGTGCAATCGACAAGGCATTTTTATTGGCTCTGTCCCAGCCGGTACGGAATTTCAGCGTGACCGGTACATCGACTGCACTGACGACCGCATCGAGGATTTGCCCCACCAGGCTTTCATGCTGCAATAAGGCTGAGCCACACCAGGCATTACAGACCTTTTTGACCGGGCAACCCATATTGATGTCGATGATCTGTGCGCCTTTATCCACGTTGTAGCGGGCACAGTCGGCCAGCATTTGCGGATCAGCACCGGCGATCTGTACCGCCTTGGGCTCCATCTCACCTTCATGGTTCGTGCGACGGGTGGATTTCTCGGTTTCCCATAACTTAGGATTCGATGCCGCCATTTCTGATACGGCGTAACCGGCGCCCAGCTCTTTGCATAACTGGCGAAAAGGTCTGTCTGTCACGCCAGCCATAGGAGCAACAAATAAATTATTTCGCAGGAGATAAGGTCCGATTTGCACGATGAATCTGAGGGGAATTTTGAAGAAGCGCTATTCTACCTGAAAGCTGCCTAAATAATTAGCAAAAACAGCTTATGTGACCTGCTTTATTTATTGTGACAAATAATCATTTTTCATTGCCTTTTTTTAGGGCTTTTCTGCATCTGGCCCGGCACGGCGGCAATCATCAAAACTATGTATACTTTGTTCATGGATTTGCGCTGTCGGATTATTTAGTCTCCTCAAATTTCCTTAAGTCTTCTCCTGTGTGCAGTATGAATTCCTGAGCTGTCTGATGCCTGCTTACTCAAGGTGTTTGAAGTGATCTCAGGAATGAATATTGACATCAGGAGCTACTATGCACGCAACAGCATCTTTACCCAGAATTACCATCGTCGGTGGTGGGGCAGGAGGTTTGGAACTGGCAGTCCGTCTCGGTAAGCGTTTAGGTAAAAGCGGTAAGGCGCACATCACGCTGGTTGATGCCAGCCGCACCCATGTGTGGAAGCCCTTATTACATCAGGTGGCGGCCGGTACGCTGGACAGCCATGCTGATGAGCGTGAGTATTTTGCGCTGGCCAGAAGTAATCACTTTACTTTCCGCTTAGGACGCATGGATGGGCTGTCGCGTCAGAGCAAGGAAATTTTCCTGGCGCCAGTGCAGGACGAGCATGGTGAAGAGCTGCTGCCGCGGCAAGCGATCCCTTATGACACGCTGGTGATCGCACTCGGCAGCCAGACCAATGATTTTGGCACACCCGGCGTGCGTGAGCACTGCATCATGCTCGATTCGCTGCCCGCTGCACAGCGCTTTCATGAAAAACTGATTAATAGCTGTCTGCGTGCGCAGGCGACCTCCAGATCGGCCGGGGAGGGCCGCTTCAACGTGACTATCATCGGTGGTGGTGCGACCGGTGTTGAACTCGCGGCTGAGCTGCATATGACCACCAGTATTTTGTCCAGCTACGGACTACGCAATTTTCATCCCGAAAAAGAAATCAAGATCGCCATTGTCGATGCCGCGCCGCGTTTGCTGCAAATGCTGCCCGAACGTTTGTCAGATGCGGTTGCGCGTGAATTGCGCGGGATGGCGATAGAAATACACAGTAATGAACAAGTGCAGCAAGTGAGCAAAACCGGCGTGCACATGGTCAGTGGCAAAGTACTGCCCAGCAGTATCGTGGTGTGGGCGGCCGGCATTAAAGCGCCGGAGTTCCTGAAAGATCTGGATGGACTGGAGACGAATCGCCTGAATCAGCTGCTGGTGAATCCGCAATTACAAAGCAGTCGTGATCCGGCGATTTTTGCGATTGGCGATTGCTGCGCCTGTGCTCAGGGCGAGGGGCTGCCGAATGTGCCGCCACGTGCGCAGAGCGCGCATCAGCAAGCCAGTTTGCTCGCGCGTTCGCTGGAGCGTCAGCTGCAAGGCAAATCCTTACTCGATTTCCGGTATAAGGATCATGGCTCGCTGGTATCCTTAGGTAACTACAGTACGGTAGGCAGCCTGATGGGGGCCATCGCCAGTGGTTCGGTATTTATTGAAGGGACGCTGGCGAAGTGGATGTACTGGTCGCTGCATAAGCACCATCAGGTCGCGGTGAATGGCTTATTTCATACCTGGTTATCGACCTGGGCCGAAACCATAGACCGGGTCAGAAATCCACGTATCAAATTACATTAAGCGAATAGCGAATTGCGAATAGTGAATAACGCATAGAGGCGTGTCGCAGCAGGCTTTTCAGGCTGCTGCGACAGCTCTGTCAGGCTTGCGTCTGATTGATTTCATCCAGCGCATCAGCCGCATCCAGGTGAGCGATATCGCCCCACTGTAATAAGCTGATTTGACCGTCCTGGTAAACAAAGCGGTTGATGCTGGCGTTATAAATCGTGACTTCGCGTGGCGCATCCAGCGGCAGTTGTTTCGCGGCGCGATACGCACATTCCAATACGCCGCCATGCGCGACGATAGCGATTTTTCTGCCGTCGAACTGACGTGCATAATGCAGAATATGTTCCATCACGCGCTGATGAAAGCGGCGTATGGTTTCACCTGCATTCTCACCGGGCGGAAATTCCGCATCCGGATCATGTGCGCGCCAGGCCGCATGTTCTGTAGGATATTTATGCGGCAGTTCGCTATACAGCTCCCCTTCAAAACCGCCAAAGCAGCGTTCGCGCAAGCCAGGATCTGTACGTGTGCTCAGGCCTTGCAGGCGCGCGATCTCACCTGCGGTCTGCACGGCCCTTTGTAAGTCGCTGGAAATAATGGCATCCAGTTTTTCATTTTGTAAGGCAGCTGCCAATGCCTTAGCCTGACGCCGGCCTTCCGCATTGAGTGGAATATCCAGATGGCCTTGCAGGCGTTTCACCGCATTCCAGGCAGTTTCGCCATGGCGTATCAAAAGAATTTCTGTCATGGCTCAGGATGGTGTTGCGGTGTTAGCCGGTGCACGCTTGGTTTCCAGCCAGAAGGTGACTGGCCCGTCATTCGTGAGTGACACCTTCATGTCAGCGCCGAAGCGACCGGTTTGCACCTGTGCGTGCTGGCTGCGCGCCTGGTCCACGAAGTAATCAAACAATTCCTGTGCCACGGCAGGCGCGGCAGCAGGTGTGAAAGAGGGGCGGGTGCCGGACTGGGTATCGGCCGCCAGCGTGAACTGCGGCACCAGCAGCAAGCCGCCTTGGGTATCGCGGATACTCAGATTCATTTTGCCAGCCGCATCGCTGAACACCCGGTAACTCAGTAATTTAGTCAGCAAGGCATCGGCTTCTTTGCGTGTATCACCACGTTCGGCGCACAGCAACACCATCAGACCGGCATTGATGCTGCCCAGCGTGTGGCCATCGACCACCACGCTGGCATGACTGACTCTTTGTAACAGCGCGATCATGCGCTCAGTGTGACGCGCGCAAACTTACGCTTGCCAACTTGCAGCACAAAGGTACCGGCCTCAACTTTCAAGCCCTTGTCGCTGATCACGACGCTGTCTATGCGTACACCACCTTGCTCTACCATGCGCAGTGCTTCAGACGTGGATGCGCACAGATTTGCTTGTTTCAGCAACTGACCTATGCCGACCGGTGCGCCGCTCAGGCTGAGTTCAGGAATATCGTCCGGAATACCACCTTTGGAGCGGTTCACGAAATCTGCCAGCGCATCTTCACCGGCTTGCTTGCTGTGGAAGCGCGCCACGATTTCCTGTGCCAATGCGACTTTGATGTCGCGCGGATTCTGACCTTCCGCCACGGCTTTTTTGTAGCCTGCGATTTGCTCTATGGAGGTGAATGACAGCAGGTCATAGTACTTCCACATCATTTCATCGGAAATACTCATCACCTTGGCGAACATGGTGTTCGCAGGTTCGGTGATCGCAATGTAGTTATTTTTGGATTTGGACATTTTTTCAACGCCGTCCAGACCTTCCAGCAAAGGCATGGTCAGAATACATTGCGGCTCTTGTCCGTAATCTTTTTGCAGTTCGCGACCAACCAGCAAATTGAATTTCTGATCGGTACCACCGAGTTCCAGATCGGATTTCAGTGCGACCGAATCATAGCCCTGCATTAATGGGTACAGGAATTCATGCACAGAAATCGGCGTACCTGCCTTAAAGCGCTTAGTAAAATCGTCGCGCTCCATCATGCGTGCCACGGTGTATTTGGACGACAGTTGTATCATGCCGCGCGCACCGAGCGGATCGCACCATTCGGAGTTGTAACGGATTTCGGTTTTGGACGCATCCAGCACCAGGCTGGCTTGTTTAAAGTAAGTCTGCGCATTGTCCTCGATTTGCTCGCGGGTCAGCGGCGGACGGGTGGCATTGCGTCCGGACGGATCACCGATCATGGAGGTGAAGTCACCGATCAGGAAAATCACGGTGTGCCCCAGATCTTGCAATTGACGCATCTTATTCAGCACCACCGTGTGGCCCAGATGCAGGTCAGGAGCGGTTGGGTCCAGACCGAGTTTAATTCTTAAAGGGACGCCGCTTTGTTCGCTGCGCGCCAGTTTCTGCGCGAATTCGGATTCGATGAGTAATTCATCCACACCGCGCTTGGTCACAGCCAGCGCGTGCTGGACCGCATCGGACAAAGGCAGAAGCTGATTAGGTGTGCTTGGGACTGGAGTTGGATTAGCTGTAGAAGTCATAATTAATTTACATCAAATTTTTTGTAACACCGCTGGTCATGGCTGCGCTTCTGAATCCATAATCAGCTTTTTGTCAAATTCTGGGTGGGGATAAACTCGGTATTTTGCCGTATTTTGTGCAGACTATTGATTTATAATCCCGTCTTTACTTTGTCAGCCGCACGCATTATTTTGCAATTTTTGCAAAGTCGACGGCGGCAACGACCTCGAATTTTCTATAAAACAGTCAATTTTAACTTATTGCATGCGTCCTACAGATAAATTACTTCGTGTGGCTACTGGCAGCAGACTGTTGTTCGGTTCGTCCCGTGTTTCCCGTGTTGTGAGCGTCACCGCTTTTTTCTTTGCCGTATGTGCCGTAGGTGCAACCGCAGTTGCGCCGCTGGCGCCGGATGCAGCAGATCTTCCGGTTAAAAAAATTACCCAGGTTTTAGCTTTACCATCACTCGATGAGCAAATCGCAGCGATTGCTGCTGTTGAACATCAGTATGTGCGTGAAGATATCGTGCGACGTGGCGATACCCTCAGTGGCCTGTTGTTACGCCTGGGAGTGGATGATCAGGAAGCGGACAAGTTTATCAAATCCGATCCAGTCGCCCGTACCCTGTTGCAGTTACGCGCAGATAAAACCATACGTGTTAAAACCAATGAAGATGGCGACCTTGAATGGTTGCAAACCACGGTGTCTGATGGCCCGGATAAACCGGCGCGCAACCTGGAAGTCAAGCGTAATGCGGACGGACACTTTAGCGCCAGCGACAACACAGCCCAGCTCGAACGCCGGATTGAAATGGCATCCGGTAATATCCGTTCCTCGCTGTTTGCAGCGACCGATGAAGCGCATATTTCTGATGCGATTTCTTCCCAGATCGTCAGTATGTTTGAGACTAATATTGATTTCCGTCGCCTGCAGCGCGGTGATCAGTTCAACGTGGTCTATGAAAGCTTCTGGCAAAACGGACAATTGATACGCACCGGCCGCGTATTGGCGGGTGAATTCAAAAATGCCGGTAAGACTTTTCAATCGGTATGGTTTGATGAAGCGGGTGGGCAGGGCGGCTATTACACCTTTGACGGCAAGTCACTCAAAAAAGCCTTCCTGAAATCGCCTTTAGAATTTACCCGTGTCTCTTCCGGTTTCTCTATGCGGGTTCATCCTATTTCCGGTCAGTGGAAACAGCATAAAGGTGTGGATTTCGCTGCGGTCAGCGGCACACCTATCCGTGCTACCGCTGATGGCGTGATCGATTCGGTTGGCCCTAGCGGTGGTTACGGTAATTTAGTGGTGGTGCGCCATCATTCGAATTACACCACGGCCTATGCCCATATGAGCCGTTTTGCTGCGGGTATCCGTAAAGGCAGCCGTGTGAGTCAGGGTGAAGTAATCGGTTATGTCGGCTCGACTGGCTGGTCGACCGGGCCACATCTGCATTATGAATTCCGCGTCAATAACGAGCCACGCGATCCTATGTCCGTGATCGTGCCGGATGCGCCGCCACTGGCTGGTGCAGATATGCCGCGCTTTAAAACCGTCGCCGGTGATATGCAGCATCGCTTTAACTTGCTGCGCCCCGAGCGTATGGCTGAAACCATGAAACTGGCTTCGCGCTGATCTGCGCAATGCAATATCACATCAGGCCGGACCGCGAGGTTCGGCCTTTTTTTTAATGCTGAGGTGTGTCAGCTTGCCTGCTTTTACAGTCAGGGTGAACGCGCCAGCCAGTGTAGTTTTTGAGGACTTATGCATCCTTTACCTCCCATGAATCAGGATATCTATATAGGGCTGATGTCAGGCACCAGCCTGGATGGCGTCGATGGCGTGATGGTGCAATTTGCGCCGGATGGCGCGACGATGCAGATACTGGCTACTGCTTATCAGCCATTTGACGCAGGCTTGCAGCAGGCCGCCATGCAATTGCAGCAGCCCGGCGAGAATGAAATCGAGCGCGAAGCCGCACTGGCACAGCGTCTGGCGCAAGTTTATGCGGCCTGCGTGGCCGATTTGTGCAGACTGGCTCCGGATCAGACCGTACAGGCGATAGGCGTGCATGGACAAACGATACGACACCGGCCTGAACTGGGCTGGACCCGTCAGACCAATCATCCGGCCTTGCTGGCCGAACTTAGCGGGCTGGACGTGATTGCCGATTTCCGCAGTCGCGATCTGGCTGCAGGCGGGCAGGGCGCACCCTTGGTACCCGCTTTTCATCAGGCGATATTCGGTTCATCGGCGCACCAGCGCGTGGTGGTGAATATCGGTGGCATCAGTAATATCAGTATCCTGAGTCCCGACGGGGCGGTGAGTGGCTTTGATACCGGTCCCGGCAATGTGCTGATGGACGGCTGGATACGGCAACATCTGGGACATGGCTATGATGCGGATGGCACCTGGGCCGCCAGCGGTCAGGTGAGCCAGGCTTTGCTTGATCGTTTGCTGCTAGAGCCCTATCTGCAACTGCCTGCGCCTAAGAGCACCGGGCGCGACTTGTTTCATGCCGACTGGTTGCGCCTGCAATTGCGTGATTTTACCGACTTGGCTCCGGCTGATGTGCAGGCTACCCTGTGTGCCTACACTGCACAGACTATCATCATGGCCAGCCTCGCACATAGCCCGGCCTGCGATGCGCTGTATGTCTGCGGCGGTGGTGCTTATAACCACCATTTGATGCAGCAAATGCGCCATTATCTGACGCTGTGTGGCAGCAATGCACAAGTGCATAGCACCGCAGCGCTGGGTGTGGCACCCGAGTGCGTGGAGGCACTCGCATTTGCCTGGCTGGCACGCCAGTTCTGCCTGCGCCTGTCTGGTAATCTGCCAGCGGTGACCGGTGCCCGGGGCTTGCGCATACTGGGTGCGCTGTACCCTGCCTGAGCAGGCTGAGGCTGCATCCTTTACAATCGCCAGCTTAGTGAATTCACAGCACACATATTGAAAGACAAGACAAAACATGACACAAGAACCCTTGCAACTACTTTATATCGCCGACCCTATGTGTTCCTGGTGTTATGGCTTCGGTCCGGAACTGGAGCAAGTGCTGAATGCATTGCCCGAGGCTGAACTGGACATCATGACCGGCGGTTTGCGTGCCTATGAAAAAGAAGTGTTGAGTGCAGAAAAACGCAGCACCATCATGGAGCACTGGCGTCAGGTCGCGCTGGTGAGTGGTTTGCCGTTTTCTGATCAGGCCATGGCACAAACTGATTTTGTGTATGACACCGAGCCTGCCTGTCGCGCGGTGGTGACGGCCAAGCTGGTTGCCGATCATTTGAGTGGCCGCCAGTTGTTGCAAGTGTTCAGGGCGATTCAGCACGCGTTTTATGCCGAAGGCCGTGACGTGACACAGGATCAGGTATTGAGCGAAATCTGCGTGCACAGCATCAATCAGCTCGACCAGGGCGCTGACTATGATCAGCCAAGCTTTGCCGAAACCCTGGCATCGCCGGTGGCGATGGCAACAGTACAGGAAGAATTCCGTCAATGTCAGCAATGGGGCGTGCGTGGTTTTCCGGCTTTGCTGATGGTGCATGATGAGGCTTTACATATGCTGACCTCGGGCTATACCCAGGCTGAGCAAATTCTGCAAACGATAGCGCAGGTGAGACAGTCATGAGCCAGCGCGCGCCGCAAGCAGAGATCGCGCCGCAAGGCCCGGCTTTTTCGCGCATCATCCTTGGCTTGTGGCGGCTGGCGGAATGGCAGATGACGCCGGCTCAGCGTGTCCGCTTCCTGCAGCAGGCGCTGGAACTGGGCATCAATACTATCGATCAGGCAGATATTTACGGCGACTATCAGAGCGAGCTTTTATTAGGCGAAGCGCTGAACGCCGCTCCGGAACTGAAATCCGCCTTCCGCTTTGTGAGTAAATGCGGCATCTGCCTGCCATCACGTCTTCGCCCGGCGCATAGGGTGCATCATTACGATACCAGCCGTGCGCACATTATCGCTTCGGCCGAAAACAGCCTGCAGGCAATGGGCATAGAACAGCTCGATCTGTTACTGATACATCGTCCCGATCCCTTGATGGATGCGGATGAAATCGCCGGGGCCTTCCTTCATTTACAGCAAAGCGGCAAGGTGCGTCATTTCGGCGTCTCCAATTTCACCACTGCGCAGTTTGACTTACTCGCAGCACGTTTTCCGCTGGTGACGAATCAGCTGGAATTGTCGATATTGCAGCAGCAGGCGCTGCATGATGGCACGCTGGATCAGTGCCAGCGTTTGCGCATCTCTCCGATGATCTGGTCCGCTCTGGGTGGTGGTGCGCTGTTTCAGCAGCCAGCGCCAACCGCGCAGATTGCCCGGGTACAAAGCGAGCTGCAACGCCAGTCTGCAGCCTCAGGGCTGCCAGCCAGTACCATCGCATTGAGCTGGGTGCTGCAGCATCCGTCGAAACCCTTGGTACTGACCGGCTCCGGCCGGGTACCGGCCTTACAACAGGCGGTACAGGCCTGTGCTCATACGCTGAGCAGGTCAGACTGGTTTGCACTGTGGACGGCAGCGGCCGGTCATGCTTTGCCCTGAAGCTGCGCAGCTACGCAAGAGTTGAAAAAACAGATGAAAAAAACAGCTGACAAAATCTAAAAATTTTCCCTGTTTAAATTGATATTGTTGGTATAACATTAGCAAGACAAGTGTTCATGTTTGCTGATGCATAGCCATATCTATGGTCTGGTTTTGCCTTATTTTGACCTTATTTTGACCTTTTTTGGGGCTGACCACGGTCTGAACTCGACCAGATTACTACCTGTCATTGCTGGCTAAATCGTCATTGCCAGGCATGACGGGGATGGTCGCCCGAGATACGGACAAACCGGTGCTGCCCGCAGCTTCAATCTGGCATCAGGCAACAAGATGTATGCGCAGTTCGCCAATTTCCATCGCCTGGCAAGCAAGGATCAGAGAAGGACAGAGTTGTGACTGTTTTTCAATACTGTTATCGTCGCTTTCTATCTTTCGGGCTTGCGAGCTCGGGGACGCGCGCATGGCGTGACCAGATGCTGTCCGCTATTTTGTTTGTCGGCCTGGTGTTAGGTGGCATCGCAGCCTTACCCAGTATTGCCTTGGCCATTAGTGAAGGTTTGTGGTCTATCGTCGCGATCGACTTGCTGGCGCTGGGTTGGGTGGCGACACTGATCTTTCTGCCCAAGCTGAGTTTCAAGGCGCGCGCCTTACATTTTCTGGCCCTGATCTATTTGCTGGGCATCTGGTTTTTGCTCAAGGTTGGGGTCACTGGCCTGATTTATCTGCTGGCTTTTCCTGTCATTTGCTCGTTTTTATTTCCCTTGCGCGAAGCGGTGTATGCCTTGCTGCTGGCCTCCTCTTCTTTGCTGCTGGTCGGTTACTTCGGTGATGCGAATTTACAGTTGCTGGGTTTCGAAATCAATGCGCTGCTGCGCTGGATGATCATTACGATCAACTTTTCGTTTATCAGCGCACTCATGACAGTCACTTGTAATGTGCTGATACACAGGCTGGAATTTGCGCTGGAGGCACAACAGAAAGTGAGTGCGAGTTTGCAGCAGGAGCAGGAATCGCTGCGTGCTGCCAACGAAGAGTTGCGCCTGACCGTTGCTGCCGTTGCGCGTTTAAACGATATCGTGATGATACTGGCTGATACTGAAGCACCGGATGCGAGTCATTACCTGCGTATCGTGCTGGTCAACGATGCGTTTGAGCGCCATACCGGCTATGACAGTCTGGAAGTATTAGGAAAAAAACCTGACTTTCTGGCTGGGCCAAACACCCAGGCAGAAGAGCTGGAACGCATACGCTATGCGGTGCGCAGCCTCGAAGCTGTGCATGTTGAGGCGATTATTTACAGCAAAGGCGGCAGTGAGTTCTGGCTCGAAGCGGACATCATTCCGCTGGCAAATGACGAGGGAGCATATACCCATTGGGTGGTGACGGGGCGCGATATCAGTGAGCGTAAAAAATCAGAAGAGCATATCCAGCGACTGGCTTATTTTGATGTGCTGACAGGATTGCCCAACCGCCGCTTACTGCATGACCGCCTGCATTCACTGCTACAGGCGGCCCATCGCAGCGGCATGATCAGTGCGGTACTGTATATCGATCTGGATAACTTTAAACTGATCAATGATGCGCGTGGTCATGTGGTGGGTGACGCCTTGCTGCAACAAGTCACGCAACGCCTGTTACATACCTTACGTGAAGTCGATACCGTGGCCCGCATTAGCGGCGATGAATTCGTGGTGGTGTTGGCGAATCTCAGCGATGACGTGCGCACTGGCGCGCACATGGCATTGAATGTGGCTGAGAAAATCCGGCTGGCCATGATGCAGTTGTTTGAAGTCGATGGCTTGCAGTACAGTTCTACCTGCAGTACCGGTGTGACCTTGCTGCCGCGTGAAAATCAGACTGCAGATGATATTTTGCGCGAAGCCGATACCGCGATGTACCGTGCAAAATCCGGTGGCCGTAACCAGGTGGTTTTTTTCGAAACCGGGATGCAGTCGGAAATCGAATTACGCCTGACCATGGAACGCGAACTCAGTCAGGCCATGGATGGCGGGCAGTTGCAGATGTATATACAGTCTCAGGTTGACCGCTTAGGCAAGCCGGTCGGTGGTGAATTACTGATGCGCTGGCATCATCCTCAGCGTGGACCGATTTCACCCGCAATTTTCATCCCGGTAGCAGAAGAATCTGGCATGATCATCCGGCTGGGTGACTGGGTATTGCGTCAGGGTTGCCTGGCGCTGAATCAGTTAGCCGACGCGGGATTTATCCTGTCGCTGTCTGTGAATGTGAGCCCCAAACAATTCCGTCAGCCGGATTTTGTTGACAAAGTCCGTGCGGTGCTGACGCAGACCCAGGCTGATCCGCGCCATCTGATTTTTGAAGTCACCGAAGGCTTATTGATCGATAACCTGCATGACACCATAGCGCGTATGTTGGAACTAACCACGCTGGGCATACGTTTTTCGATTGATGATTTCGGTACCGGCTATTCGAGTTTTTCGTATCTGAAAAAACTGCCTTTATACGAATTAAAAATTGATAAGAGCTTTGTGCAGGATACACCGGGAGATAAAAATGATACGGCTATCGTGCAGTCTATGCTGTCTATGGCCGAGCATCTGGGTTTGCGGGTGGTGGCCGAAGGTGTGGAAACCAGAGACCAGGCCGATTTCCTGATTGCCAATGGCTGCAGCTGTATGCAAGGTTATTTATTTGGCCGGCCTATGCCACTCGATGCCTGGATAGATTTGCAGCGTACAGTGACGCTGCAGCCAGCCAAGTCTGCGATCAGCGCGCCTGAAAAGTCGTTAGCATCCACTGAATAAACAGTTCCACTTCAGGACGCAGACTGGGTTGCGCTTCATGCACCAGATAATAGGCATGTGGTGGTGATGCCAGTTGGGTATCAAACAGTCTGACCACGTCGCCGCTCTCTATCATCTCTTGCGCAAAATGCTGGCGTGTCAGACCGACGCCATGACCATGTTTGACCGCTTCCAGCAATAATCCCAGATCATCCACCCGCAAACCATGCGTTGGCTCGGCCCAATCCAGTCCTGCCACTTCAAACCAGGGTTGCCAGGGTTCGAGTGCCGAGCGCAATAAGCGCGCATGCTTGAGGTCGGCTGGTGTACGCAGTGGTGGAATGGTTTTCAGATAGGCCGGGCTGGCGACGGTAAAGCTGGGTTCGACAAACAGTTTTTTGGTCACCAGATTCGGATACTCACCGGCACCGAAGCGGATTTCCACATCGCTCTCAGACAAGCTGAGGTCATATAGCGGTACAAACAAATAGACTTCGACTTCGATGTCCGGATACTGGCTGGAAAATTCCGCCAGTCTGGGCATGAACATATAGCGTGCAAAGGTGGGGGGCACCGTGACCTTGATGCGTTGCTGATGCTGGGCCGCTTTATGCGGCAGCGGGAATTCTGACAGGGTGCGTAAGGCGGCGCGTACCACATCCAGATAACGCCGCCCAAACTCAGTCAGTGTCACACTGCGACCCTCGCGCACAAACACGCGTTCGCATAGGTGCTCTTCCAATAAACGGATGCGGTGAGATAAAGCGGAGGGCGTAATGCACAATTCTTCAGCGGCGACCGCAAATGAACCAAAGCGGGCGGCAGCTTCGAAGGCTGACAATGCATGTACGGGCGGTAATCGTGTTGCCATTCTGTATCCTCAATATCCCAGGTAGCTCACTCGCGAAAAATGAACTTCTGTAACTGCTAAATCTACTGAATTTGCTGAATCTGCATTCGCTTTGCTAACTGATGTGCTGCAAGCAGAGGTCGGCACTAAAAATTTGCCCTGGCATACAGGGCGCGGCAAAAGCCATATCGTGCGGAGGGTCTATTATGATGCGTTATTCTGTTTTTTGGCTTATCCTCTGCGACTTCTTACCAAATATTATTCGATATGGGCAACCGACTTTCAAAAATTGCGACGCGTACCGGCGATGCGGGAACTACTGGCCTCGGCGATGGAACCCGGGTCGATAAGGATGCGCTGCGTGTGCATGCCATGGGGGACGTGGATGAACTGAATTCGCAAATCGGCGTGTTGCTGTGCGAAGATATTCCAGAGACGATGAAGCATGAGCTGTTTTCTATCCAGCACGATCTGTTTGATATGGGCGGCGAACTCTGCATACCCGGTTACACCATGATCACCGATGCGCAGGTCGCCAGACTGGATGCTTTGCTGGAAAAGTACAATGCCGATCTGCCGCCGCTGAAGGATTTTATTTTACCCGGCGGTTCGCGCGCTGCTGCAATCGCGCATGTATGCCGTACCGTGTGTCGTCGTGCTGAGCGTGCGATAGTCAGTGTCGGTAAGGCCGAGATACTGAATGATCATCCACGTCAGTACATGAACCGTTTATCGGACTTGTTATTCGTGTTGTCACGTGTACTGAATCGCTATGCGGGCGGCAGCGACGTGTTGTGGGAAAAAGAACGCGAGCGTTGATTGCGCAGACTGGCTGTATGTCACTGCAGCATGCAGCCCGTCTTTGTTTACGGTATTACTTGTTTTGATGGCGCGCGATCATGCGCGCTAACGCGGCATGTAAATCGGTATTGTGCTTGTTCTTTTCCAGCGATTGCTCGAGCTCCGTCAATGCGTGCAGCGCGTGGTTGGATAAACTGATCTGCTTGACCGGTGCCGGTTTGTCGATCACGCGTTTCACTTGTACTTTGATACGGATTGCGTTAACCTGCCAGCCTCGTTCTTGTAGGCAAGTTTGCAATTTCGTGCCTGATTGCTTGAGTTTGGTGGCGAGCGCCGCATTGGGTGCTGCCAGTGTCAGAACGTCATCCTGCAATTGCAAGACCTCGCAACTGTCGAACATGCGTGGCAGAATGTGCTGGCAATCCTGTTTCAGGCGCAGATTACGCTGTATTGTCGGTAACAACATCGCCATCTTGTCGTTCAGACGCAAATAGTCTGCGGCACCGCTGACTTTCTGTTGAGGCCGGCCCCGATGGATAAAAATACGCGCTGGATTTTTCGTTGGTGTTGACATGCGCGACACCATAACACAAAGCGCCTGACCATTCAGTACCTGATTTCTGAGGACCGTATTGATGCAAATAATATTAATGCATTCGCGCTTCACTCAGGCCAAGTCGGTCACCCTGAGTTCACATCATCTGATACTCGCCGTACTTGGCTTTTTGCTTATTACCTGTGTGTGTGGCGCCCTGATGGCGGCGCTGACTTTGCGTCTGGCCAGTGCTGATGTGCCGCTGCTGCGCAATCTGTTACCAGCCAGCGTGAGTCTGGCACATGACCCGGACGCAAAAGAGCGCTATCTGAAAGAAAACCTGGCCGCCATGGCTGCACGACTGGGGGAAATGCAGGCGCAACTGGTGCGTCTGGATGCACTCGGCGAGCGGGTGCAAGGTCTGGCTGGCGTCAAACCGGAAGAATTCAACTTCAAAGAAGCGCCTGGCCGTGGTGGTCCTGAGATACTGAAATCGCCTTCTGCAGAGCTGGATATGAAGGAATTGCAGGCTGCGCTGGATACCCTGGCAACCGATATAGAACACCGTTCAGATTATATGAACGTGGTGGAAACCAAGCTGATGGCCTTCAAAATTCAGTCTAAGTTATTACCGACTATCCAGCCGGTTAACGTGGCCTATAACGCCTCCGGTTTTGGCTGGCGCATGGACCCGTTTACCGGTCGCAGCGCTTTTCATGAAGGGATAGATTTCTCCGCACCGACCGGTACGCCGATTATGGCCGCCGCCGGCGGGGTGGTGATCGCGGCTGAATACCATCCGCAGTTCGGTAATATGCTGGAAATTGATCATGGTGGTGAACTGATCACCCGTTATGCGCATACCTCAAAAATCTATGTCAAACTCGGTGACATCGTGAAGCGTGGTCAGCATGTGGCCGATATCGGCTCGACCGGCCGCTCAACCGGCGCCCATCTGCACTTTGAAGTCAGGGTGAAAGATGTGCCGCAAAACCCGCATAAATTCCTGTCGGCGGGCGCAAATCAGGCAAATCTGGCGAAACTCGATCAGAAATAAGCTTGTTTTTGTGTATTTAGTCACCAACTCCGGATATGTGGCAGAGTTTTGATCAGTGTTTACTGGTCAAGGTGGTGTCACATGGTAAAATCGTGAGTTATCCATATTGTTGCTGTGCAAGCAATTTTTTTGCCGCGGCGTTTTTCAGAATTTAACTTTCCGTTCATAGCATGTCATTCCTGACCAAGATATTCGGCAGCCGTAATCAACGGCTTTTGAAGCAATACCAAAAGACGGTGCGTGAGATCAACGCATTGGAACCTCAGCTGGAAACTCTGTCGGACGAGGCCTTGCAGGCCAAGACTGCTGAATTCAAAGCACGCGTTGCAAAGGGCGAGACTTTAGACAGTTTGCTGGTTGAAGCATTTGCAGTCTGTCGTGAAGCCAGTAAGCGCGTATTGAAAATGCGCCACTTCGATGTGCAGCTGATTGGCGGTATGACTCTGCATTACGGCAAAATTGCTGAAATGGGTACCGGTGAAGGTAAAACCCTGATGGCGACCTTGCCGATTTACCTCAATGCCTTGTCTGGTAAAGGCGTGCATGTGGTGACGGTGAATGATTATCTGGCACAGCGCGATGCGGAATCCATGGGTAAGCTGTATGGCTGGCTGGGTCTGACTACCGGTACCAATCTGGCGCAGCTGGATCACGATGCCAAGCAAAATGCGTATGGTTCCGATATTACCTACGGTACCAATAACGAATTCGGTTTCGACTACCTGCGTGACAACATGGTGTTTGAAGCCAAAGACCGCGTGCAGCGCAGCCTGAACTTTGCAGTGGTTGATGAAGTTGACTCCATCCTTATTGATGAAGCGCGTACGCCGCTGATCATCTCGGGTCAGGCTGAAAACCATACCGAACTGTATTACCAGATGAATGAAGTGCCTAAGCTGCTGACTTTGCAGGTAGGCGAAGAGACTCCTGACGGTAAAGGCGTGGTAGAGGTACCTGGCGATTACACCAAGGATGAAAAAACGCATCAGGTCTTGCTGACCGAAGCCGGTCACGAAAAAGCAGAAAAAATTCTGACCCAGATGGGTCTGCTGCCAGAAGGCGCATCGCTGTATGATCCGGCGCATATCACCCTGATTCACCATCTGTACGCCGCTTTGCGCGCACAGGCACTGTATTTCAAAGACCAGCACTATGTGGTGCAGGATGGAGAAATCGTGATTGTGGATGAATTCACCGGCCGTATGATGACAGGGCGCCGCTGGTCGGATGGCCTGCATCAGGCGGTTGAAGCGAAAGAGGGCGTGCGTATCCAGAACGAGAACCAGACGCTGGCCTCGATCACCTTCCAGAACTACTTCCGTATGTACGGCAAGCTGTCCGGTATGACCGGTACTGCCGATACCGAAGCGTATGAATTCCAGGAAATCTATGGTCTTGAAACTGTAGTGATCCCGCCTAACCGTCCATCCCAGCGTAAAGACCGCCAGGATCAGGTCTATAAAACCTCGGAAGAAAAATACGGTGCGATGCTGAATGATATTCAGGATTGCTATACCCGTGGTCAGCCAGTATTGGTGGGTACCACATCGATCGAAAATTCCGAATTATTGTCCGGTATCCTGACTAAGGCTAAGCTGCCGCACAACGTACTGAACGCCAAGCAGCATGCACGCGAAGCGGAAATCGTGGCACAGGCAGGTCGTCCACAGGCCATCACCATCGCCACCAATATGGCGGGTCGTGGTACCGATATCGTACTGGGTGGTAATGTCGGCAAGCAGGTGCAGATGATAGAGGCGAATGCCGCTTTGTCTGATGCTGAAAAACAGACCCAGTCTGATAAGCTGCGCAATGAATGGCAGTCGCTGCATGACCAGGTGGTGGCAGCCGGTGGCTTGCACATTATTGGCACTGAACGCCATGAATCGCGCCGCGTCGATAACCAGTTGCGCGGCCGTTCCGGCCGTCAGGGTGATCCAGGTTCCAGCCGTTTCTATCTCTCGCTGGATGATCAGTTGCTGCGCATTTTTGCGGGTGACCGGGTCAGGGCGATCATGGACCGCCTGAACATGCCGCAAGGGGAACCGATCGAAGCCGGTATGGTGACCCGTTCTATCGAATCAGCGCAACGTAAAGTAGAAGCACGTAACTTCGACATCCGTAAGCAATTGCTGGAATACGATGACGTCGCCAATGATCAGCGTAAAGTCATTTACCAGCAGCGTAATGAATTACTCGAAGCGCATGACATGACAGAGATGATGACTTCGCTGCGTCATGGCATGTTCCACGATGTCGTGCGTACTTATGTGCCGGAAGAATCGGTGGAAGAACAATGGGATATCGCTGGTTTGGAATCCGTGTTGGCCGCCGAGTGGGACATCCATCTGAACCTGAGCAAAATGCTGGCTGACGAGGCTGATCTGACTGACGACGACATACTGGAGCGCGTGTTGCAGGTCGTGAACACGAACTACGATGCCAAGGTGGAGTTGGTAGGCAAAGAATCCTTCGCAGGATTTGAACGCAACGTGATGTTGAATAGCATCGATAATCACTGGCGTGAGCATCTGGCTGCACTCGACCATCTGCGTCAGGGCATCCATCTGCGTGGCTATGCACAAAAAAATCCTAAGCAGGAATACAAACGTGAAGCGTTTGAACTGTTCGCCCAGATGCTGGATCAGATCAAGAGCGAAGTGATACGTACGGTCGTTACAGTACGCATACAGTCGCGCGAGGAAATCGAAGCAGCGGAACAGCAGATGGCACATTCTCAGGTAGAGAACGTGTCTTACCGTCATGCCGATTTTGATGCCAACGCGTCACCGGAAGAAATGCTGGCACCACCGGCACTGGCAGACGGTGAACCGGAAGTCACGCTGGGCCTGAAGATAGGCCGCAACGATCCTTGCCCATGCGGCAGCGGTAAGAAGTACAAGCAATGTCACGGTAAACTGGCCTGAGCCAGCTGGCAGTGAAAAGTGAGTAGTAAAAAGTGAGTAGTAAAAAGGGCGGACAGGTTCCGCCCTTTTTTGTATTTTGATTTTTGTGATAATTATGTTAGTGCGTGACGAGTATGAACAAATCACATTGGACTGATTAATTGTAAATTTTTTTCGACACGCTTTAGTTGTTCGGAGTGATGGCTGTTCAGTACATTATTTACAGTTTGAAAATGGACCCGGAGCATTTGGATCTTGTAGCCAGGTGCCAGTGTTTTTCGCAGCCGATATCCATAGTGCAGGACCACTGTCAAGGGCAATCAGGCTTGGACAGTTTTTGGAACTAGAAAACTGAGCATACAAAACTCTTTTTCCATTGGGCAGTAGTACGCTCAGGGTTCCTTTGTCGTCGGCTCCTTCATTAATGACTTGGGTAGTTCCAGTCGAGCCAACTGGGACAGTTAAGGGTACCTTTCCAACCATGAGTGTCATTTCTTGTAATTCCGGTCCTACATAGCACTTCTTCCATGCACGTTCTAGTCGTGCTTTGGCTTCAGTAGTAGGTAATTGTGAACAAACTATCTCGACAGCGCTTTTTCCAGGAAGATCAGGGTGCGTTACAGGTACGCTAGAACAGGCTGTCAGAAGAAGTATAGGTAGAATTGAAAGACGCATATTAATGAGAGAAATAGTTTGAATGATGTTTTGCCGGATTTAAGCATGAAAATAACAATTGAAGAACAAATTTTGCACCTGAATGACAGGAAATATATGTTGTAAAAGAATGCCTCAATCTCTCGATAGCTTAAAACAGCTGATCCTTGATAAGGCGTTTCAGACTTACATGTCTATCCCCCATCCGGCAGAATTAAGTCAGCTTTGTAGCCAAACTGATCTCAATGCGTCAGCGTCATAATCAGGCGCCAGCTGCGGGGGCGTCCCGGGAAGAAGGTGTTATCGCTGTCCACTTCCCAGGTGTCGCGGTTGAACAGATTACTGACCTGAAAGCGCAATTGCAGCTTCGCTTTGCCCCAGTCCAGTTGATGACGCAAGCCCAGTTGTACCAGGACTTTTTTATCGAGCCGGCTGCCACTGGATTCTGAACTCGTTTGCGGGCCGCTGTACTGCAGGCCCAGGTCGGCCGAACTATGAGGCAGTTGGGGCGGGCTGTATTCCAGATAGCTGCGTACCTCCAGCGGCACGCTGGCAACCGGTCTGACGCTGGCCGTATTGCTGAGTGACTGATTGACGCGGGCATCCAGGTAAACCGCGGCCATCACCAGATTCAGATGTGGCGTCAGATTCCCGGCAATACTCCCTTCCAGCCCACGGTGTTGCACTTGTCCGGTCTGTGTATACAGTTGTTGGCTGTTGAAGCCGTAATGCGGCTTGCTGACTTCAAAATAGCCGAGTACCGCATTCAGGCTGCGTTCATCCTGCTGCCATTTCCAGCGCAGTCCTGCATCTTTTTGCGAGGTATGGATGGCGGGCAGCGCGGCAAAGCGATTGCTGGCACTGACCGGCGCCACACCGCTTTCTTCCAGTCCCTGGGTTTGACCGCCATACAGCGAATAGCCAGCTCCTAAGGCCAGACTGAGATTCCAGTAGCCGAGCAAGGGTTGATCCTGCATGCGCACAAAGCTGCGTTCCTGTACCGTGCCGGTCCAGGTTTGTTTGTCATAGTAAGACTTCATCAGACCCAGATTCAGCGTGGCACGTGCATTTTTGTATTCATAGGCCAGTCCCAGATTATTTTGTCGTACGCGGTCCAGTGAGCGTTCGCCATATTGGAAATCAGGGGCCGTAGCGGGCAGCGTCAGTTCGGCAAACTGTTGGCGGAACTCGACGGTTCCAAGATCGGCGTAGGCTTCTCCGCCATAGCGTTGTTCGCTACGACGTCCACGCCAGACCAGATGAAACTGCTGCCTGCTGTCCTCATGCTGCAGGGTTTTACTCAGCCTCAGTTCGGCACTGTCTGCCTGCTTAGTGACGTTTTTTTCTGAGTAGTAGCTGTTCTGCCAGCGATTGCCGGACAGTTGTTCAATCACATGCGTTTCTGATCGCGGGGAGTCGGCCGCTGAACGTATCAGGCTGCCTTTGATCAGCCACTGCCCTGGTAACTGTTGTTGGTAGATGATACCCAGGGTACGTGACTGACCGTGGCCGCGCATCCAGTCGGCCTTCATCGCTGACTTGTTCGCAATGTGATAGCTCTCTGCAGGTGGCAGTTTCCCATCCGGCACATACCAATAGCTGTGGGGTGTTTCATACGGTACCTGATCGTGGCTGTAAAACGGTAGCAGTTCAAACGTGGTGTCGCCTTGATCTGCGCTGCGGATATGGCCTACGATGGCGGCCGAGCGGTAATACGATGCTTCATGCTGCGGGCTCAGTTCTTTATAGGCCGATGCCGCAACCGATATGCCCATTTTGACGCGCGCATCAGACGCTGTCAGTGGCAGCAGCGCATTGGCATCGAGTGCACGGTCACCGGCGCCGCGCATCGAGTTTTCTAACTCCACAGAATAACTGTATTCAGCCTGATCACCGGCTTTGCGCAATTGATAATCGACGATGCCGGTTGGCGCCGGAAATGGATAGCCAGTGACGGTGGTGCCTATCCTGACTTTGGAGCCATCCAGCAGCAAATGCCCCAGATAAGCACGCTTATCAAAGTACATGCCTTCTATACGCAGATTACCCGCCTTGCCGGGAGAAAAGCCACGTACATTGCTGTCGCTGTAGATACCGATGGATTCTTTCCCGGCCTGATTACCAAAGCCATCTTCAGCCTGCGTGACGGCATTGTTTTTGTCTGCAGCAGCGCTTTCTGTGCGCGGAGGAGTGGTCAATTCATCCGCCTGTGCGGGTAGCTGCCAGGTCTGTGTGGCCAATGCCAGCAAAGTCAGGCACAGGTATTGATGTTTTTTGACAGAGTGGATCTGCAGCTTCATGAATATGCCGGTGAAATAGAGTGAGTCTGAGTTCAGAAAAGTAATCGTTTTTTTTCGTGACAAAATAGCAAAATCTCTGACCATATGTGAGGCCTTGAAGTTCCCGGATCTCAGCCTTCCTTGCCGGCTGGCGCAGGTCTGAACATGGGTGTATGACGACGTTGATTTTCTTGTTTGGCATATACTAACTCAGGCTTCGCAGCGCAACAAAATGCCCTACAATGTCGGCTTGATTTCATCGCTAGGAAAAAACATGGCCGTCAATTCCCCTATCCCCGTTGCTGCTGATCTGAAACCGGTCGCAGGTATCCGTCTTGGACATGCTGAGGCTGGCATTCGTAAAGCCAATCGCAAGGATGTGCTGGTCATGGAGCTGGCGCCAACCGCGACTGTCGCAGGCGTGTTCACGACTAACCGTTTCTGTGCTGCGCCAGTGCAGGTAGCCAAGGCTCATCTGGAAAGCCTGCACATGGCGTCAGGCCCTATCCGTGCGCTGGTCGTCAATACCGGTAATGCGAATGCCGGAACCGGTGATGCGGGTCTGGCGGCAGCGAATAAAACCTGCGCCGCACTGGCTGATTTGCTGGGTTGTGAAGCGTCCCAGATCCTGCCGTTTTCCACTGGCGTCATTTTGGAACAATTGCCGGTAGACCGCCTGGTGGCTGGCTTGCCGCAGGCGATTGCTAATCTGCAGGAAGATAACTGGTTCCTGGCAGCAGAATCCATCATGACGACCGACACGCAACCTAAGGCAGCATCGGCTACCGTGCAAGTCGGCGGTCAAACTGTGACCATGACAGGTATCAGTAAAGGTGCTGGCATGATCAAGCCTAATATGGCGACCATGCTGGGCTATCTGGCGCTGGATGCCAAGGTATCCCAGCCAGTGCTCGACCATCTCGTCAAGCAGGCAGCTGATCAGTCCTTTAACTGCATCACGATCGATGGCGATACCTCGACCAATGATTCCTTCATGCTGATCGCAACCGGTGCTGGCAGCGTGGAAGTCAGTGAGATCGACAGCCCTGAATATGAGCAACTGGCGCAGGCAGTGATTGCCTTGTCGCAGAAACTGGCACACATGATTATCCGTGACGGTGAAGGTGCGACTAAGTTCATGACTATCGCCGTAGAACAAGGCCGTGACGTTGAAGAGTGCCGCAAAATCGCCTATTCCATCGCACATTCGCCACTGGTCAAGACCGCTTTCTTTGCCTCCGATCCTAATCTGGGCCGTATCCTGGCCGCAATCGGTTATGCCGGTGTGACGGATCTGGATGTGAGCAAGCTCAATCTGTATCTGGATGATGTCTGGGTTGCTAAAAACGGCGGCCGTAATCCTGACTATCAGGAAGCCGATGGTCAGCGCGTGATGCAGCAAAGTGAAATCACGATACGCGTGAAGCTGGCGCGTGGTGAGGCGCAGGCCACGGTCTGGACTTGTGATTTATCGCACGACTATGTGTCGATCAATGCCGATTACCGTTCCTGATCACGCCTGATATGACACAGCTGGAGCATTTTCTGAATCGTGCCGAGCAGGTGCTGACCAGGCTGGAAGCCTTGCTGCCAGCCGCCACGCCAGTGCCGGACTGGGCGCTGGCTACGGCCTTCCGCTGGCGCAAGCGCGGCGGCGTCGGCTATTTGCAGGTAGTAAGGCATCCTGCCACGATACGGCTGGATGACTTGCAAAACATCGTACGTCAGAAAGACCTGATCACACAGAATACGCGTCAGTTTGTGCTGGGTTTGCCGGCCAATAATGTATTGCTGACCGGCGCACGCGGCACCGGTAAGTCATCGCTGATCAAAGCCTGTCTGCATCAGTTTGCTGACCAGGGTTTGCGTCTGATCGAAGTCGACAAAGCGGATCTGGCCGACTTGCCGGATATCGTCGATCTGGTGGCAGAACGTCACGAACGTTTCATTATTTTCTGCGACGATTTGTCTTTCGAAGAGGGTGAGGCTGGTTACAAGGCATTGAAGGTCGCACTCGATGGCAGTATTGCCGGTCCATCCGACAATGTACTGATTTATGCGACCTCGAACCGGCGTCATTTGTTACCGGAAAAAATGTCGGATAACCAGGGCTATAGCCATGGCGATGATGGTGACCTGCATCCAGGCGAGACGGTAGAAGAGAAAATTTCCCTGTCCGAGCGCTTTGGCCTGTGGGTTTCCTTCTATCCCTTCCGCCAGGATGATTATCTGGAGATCGTGGCGCACTGGTTGAGCACGCTGGGCTGTGATGCGGAAGAGATTGCCGCCGCGCGGCTTGAGGCTTTGCGCTGGGCCTTGCAACGCGGTTCGCGCTCAGGCCGCGTGGCCTGGCAATTTGCGCGGGATTATGCAGGACAGTCAGCGGGGAGAAAACATGTCTGAAATTGCAGCGAAAGCGAAGCGCCCGGTCGATGTGGCGGTCGGCATACTGATGCGTCCGGATGGGGACGTGTTGCTGGCGCAACGTCCGCCCGGCAAGCCTTATGAAGGCTACTGGGAATTCCCGGGCGGGAAGGTTGAGGCTGATGAGGATATCCTGGCAGCCCTCAAGCGTGAATTTCTGGAAGAACTGGGTATACGCATTATCGATGCCCAGCCCTGGTGTGGTGTTGAGCATGTTTATCCACACGCCCATGTGAGGCTGCATTTTTTCATCAGTTATCAATGGGAAGGTGAGCCGCAAAGCCTGGAAGGACAGGCGTTTGCCTGGCAGGGTCAGGTTGCGGTAGAGCCTCTGTTGCCTGCCACCATACCTTTACTCACTTATCTGGGCTTATTGCAAGACGATTTGCAGGCCGCCTGAACCACTCTGGGCTCAGGCTAAAACGATTGACCGTGCGGCACGGAAGCCACCGTGCCCGCGAGTACCTTTCTCTGTTCCATTTCCCCATCTTCATACCATCGCCGTGACGGGCAACGCTTGTTAGCCTGTTTATCCAGCATTCGTGCGCTGTCTTATCTATACAACTCACTCCGTAGTTTTACTTATTGCCGGAACTAATTCTGACTGAGATGATCGGCACTTGATTTTCTTTATTGCGTATTGAAAACGATACAGTGTACTAAATTTGATACACTGTTCGTGAATTCGTACGCACTAGAGGGAGGCTTCGGTCTTTTGACTGGAGAATCAGTGAGGTGTGTATGGATTTTAATACACCTGGTTGCCAGAGTTTTTTTCTGGTGTGTTGTAAGTCATTGAATCAGCTGACTATTTTGCAGTGGCATGAGCATTGCTAGGTGGAGTAAAACTTTCTACTAAGGATGGTGCAGCCGTAAGCTGGGATATTCTGGCAAATGCCAGTGAGATTCGCAGGCTAAGGGCTCGCAGACATCCGGCTACCGAGCAATGGAGTGCGTGAATGATGCAAGAAATGACGGGAAGAAGCGGTGCAGTGCTGCGGGTGGATTTGCAAGCTGTGCAAAACAATTACCGCTTACTGAGTCAGAAACTGGGTAAGGCGCAATGTGGTGCGGCCGTCAAAGCCGATGCCTATGGATTAGGTGCAATCCCGGTTTCAGGCGCTTTGTATGCGGCCGGATGCCGGCATTTTTTTGTGGCACATTTGGAAGAGGCGATCAGTTTGCGTCCGCATCTGCCGTCTGATGCGCATCTGATTGTGATGCATGGTTCGCCCGTCGGGTATGAAGCCGAGTTCCTCGAACATGGCTGCATGCCGGTACTGAATAGTCTGGCTCAGGTAAGCGCCTGGCGTGCTCTGGCGAAACAACAGCAGCGCTCATTACCGGCCATCGTACAGTTCGATACCGGCATGGCGCGCATGGGGCTGTCAGCGCAGGAAGTGGAAGTCTGGCGCAATGATGCAGATTTCCTGGAAGGCATACAGGTTGAATACCTGATGAGCCATCTGGTCAGTGCGGAGGATGCGTCCAATCCTGTGAATGCAGCGCAGTTAGCGCGCTTTACCGAGTTACGCAGTCTGTTGCCACAGGCGAAGGCAAGTCTGGCTAATTCCTCGGGTGTATTCCTGGGAGCGGCGTATCACTTCGATCTGGCGCGTCCTGGCGCTGCTTTGTATGGGGTGGCACCAGTCGCAGGGCAAGCTAATCCTATGCAGGCAGTCGCGCATTTGCAAGGCCGCATCATTCAGGTACGCGAGATTCCACCGGATACCGGCGTTGGTTATGGTTCCACCTGGCGTAGCCGGGACAGCGCAAAAATCGCGACAGTCGCCGTTGGTTATGCCGATGGCTGGATGCGCAGTCTGAGTAATCGTGGCGTGGCGCATATCGCTGGGCAAGAAGTAGCACTGGTAGGGAATGTGTCTATGGATACCATTACGCTGGATGTGACTGCGATTGCTGACAGTGAGCTGCAAGAGGGGGCGTTGGTGGACCTGCTGTCTGCCAGCAATACCGTCGATCAGGTCGCTGCGCGCGCTGGCACCATAGGCTATGAAATTCTGACCAGTCTGGGCAATCGCTATCAGCGCGTTTACCGCTAAGCAGTCAGCAGCAGATACAACACATCACTTATTAAAACAGGCATCAAGGAGCAAAACAATGAAAGTTATCGTACTCGGCGCAGGCGTGATCGGAACCGCAACTGCCTATTATCTGGCAAAGGCTGGACATGAAGTGACCGTCATTGAACGTCAGCAAGGTGCCGCACTGGAAACCAGCTTTGCCAATGCCGGTGAAGTATCGCCTGGCTATTCAGCGCCCTGGGCTGGTCCCGGCGTGCCGCTGAAAGCAATCAAATGGCTGATGATGGCGCATAGCCCGCTGGCGATACGCCCGACTTTCGACCTGAACACCTGGCGCTGGGTCATGCAGATGCTGATGAATTGCACCAGCTCCCGCTATGAAGTGAACAAGGGACGCATGCTGCGCATGGCTGAATACAGCCGCGATGTATTGCAACAACTGCGGGCCGATACTGGCATTTCCTATGACGAGCGCACGCAGGGCACTTTGCAGTTGTTCCGCAATCAGGCACAACTGGAAGGTGCTGATGCCGATATCGCGATTCTGAATCGCTATGGCGTGAAGTATGAAAAACTGGATAAAGCAGGATGCCTGAAAGTAGAACCGGCACTGGCTAAAGTACAGGAAAAGTTTGTCGGCGCATTGCGCCTGCCGGGCGATGAAACCGGCGATTGCTTCAAATTTACGCAGAACCTTGCCAAGCTGGCAGAAGGTCTGGGCGTCAAGTTCCGTTACGGCGTCAGCATACAGCGTCTGGTGTATACCGGCGATCAGGTCAGCTCAGTGATTACCTCTGAAGGTGAACTGAAAGCTGACAGTTTTGTGCTGGCGCTAGGCAGCTATTCGCCTATCCTGTTGCGCGAGTTGGGCATACGGATTCCGGTCTATCCGATCAAGGGCTATTCGATCACCGTGCCGATTACCGATGCCAGCGCCGCGCCGGAATCCACCGTGATGGACGAAACCTATAAAGTGGCAATCACCCGTCTGGGCGACCGTATCCGTGTCGGCGGAACCGCAGAAATCACCGGTTACAACCTCGAATTACGCGCTGATCGCCGCGCCACACTGGAGTATTCTGTCAGTGATCTGTTCCCGGCTGGTGGCGATGTCAGCAAAGCGGAGTTCTGGACCGGTCTGCGTCCTATGACACCGGATGGTACACCAGTGGTTGGCCCTACGCCTTATCGTAATTTATTCCTGAACACAGGACATGGCACCTTAGGCTGGACCATGGCTTGCGGCTCAGGGCAATTCGTTGCCGACATCGTTTCCGGAAAACGGCCGGCAATTTCCACGGAAGGTTTATTCATGAGCCGTTATGGCAGCATGAACCGTCCCATCATTGTTCCCAAGGAGTTGGAATGAGCCAGTTTGAACAATTGTTTTCTTCTACGCAGGTGTTTGCAGATGCCAATCTGAATACCCGTTTTTATACCGCCATCGAATTGCTGGCGCAGGTGATGATGGTCATGCCACGCGCCGCGACGATCAGCAGTCTGGCGGAAGCAACGGGAAAAACACCGCGCCTGGTCCGTTCTATCTTATCGACCTTGAGTAAGGATGGACTGGTCGGCCGCGATGCCAAGGACAAAGATGCCTGGCATTGCCGCGACTGTAACGGCATCATCACACTGGCCGATGTGTACCGGTGTTTTGTCGAAGCAGAAGAGCGTGCGGTCCTGAAAGCAGCCCGGCGTGCAGAAAAAAATGCTGAGCACGCAGAGTTGGGAGTGCAGACTTCCAGAAGTTCAAGCCAGCAAAGTGTGGACCTGCTGATGTTGCAGGTCAAAATGACGGTCAACCGCGCAGTACTGCAACAGTTGGAGCAATTCGACCTGAGCCGTTTGCGTGGCTTGGCCAGCACCACCGCGTTCCGTGCGCAGCATGCCAGACCGCGCGGTTACATTCCCGAACCTTACTGAGTTCCGGCTGCGATTGCATGCGTATTAATATCCAGTTTCAGGACAGAGTCGGTATTGCCCACGAAATACTGGCCGTGCTGGCGCAGCGTGGGCTGAACGTGGTCGCGGTCGAGGTCGATCCGCCTCAGGTCTATATCGATATTCCTGAACTCAGCAAAGAGATGCTGCCTTCGCTGCAGCAAGCCTGCCAGCAAATCAGCGGCGTGGCGCAAATCCAGGTCATCGACGTGTTACCCGGTATGCGGAGGCGCCTGCATCTCGACACCATGATGGCCGTGATGGAAGATCCGGTACTGGCCATCGATGGTGAAGCCAGACTGGTGATCGCGAATGCCGCTGCGGCAGCCGTGACTGGCCTGAGTGAGGCGCAGTTAGCTCAGCTCAAACTGAGTGATGTGCTGGATGATCAGGGCTTGCAGGAAGAATTACTGCAGGCAGGCTTACGTATTCCCAGCCGCGAAGTGCGTCTGCATGGCGAACCGTTTTTCATGGATGTGACACCGGTATCCGAGCCGGTGCTGCCGGATGGTACGGCGCTGCATCGCTCGGTCGGCGCGGTGCTGACCTTTCATGCGCCTTCACGCATAGGCGGACGATTGCATGCATTACAGAATACTCAGGGACATGGCTTTGATCTGATCATCGGTGCTTCAGAACAAATCCGTTCCATGAAAACCCGTGCCGCCAGAGTTGCGGTGGTTGATGCACCCTTGCTGATCACTGGTGAAACCGGTACCGGTAAAGAGTTGCTGGCGCAGGCCTGCCACGGCGTCAGTGCGCGCAGTAACGCGCCTTTTCTCGAGCTGAATTGCGCTGCTTTACCGGAAAGTCTGGCGGAAAGCGAATTATTTGGCTATATGTCAGGTGCCTTTACCGGTGCGCAAAAAGGTGGCAAGCCGGGCCTGTTTGAAATGGCAGATGGCGGTACCGTTTTTCTGGATGAGATCGGAGAAATGTCGCTGTATTTGCAGGCGAAATTATTACGTTTTCTGAATGACGGTAAATTCCGTCGTATCGGTGGTGATAAAGAAATACGTGTCAATGTACGTATCATCAGCGCCACGCATCGCAATTTGCGCAAAATGGTACAGGAAGGCCTGTTCAGGGAAGACTTGTTTTATCGCCTGAATGTCTTACATCTGGAAATGCCGGCGCTACGTGAGCGTCCGGATGACATTCTTCCTTTGGCCCGCCATTTCATCGAGCGCGCCTGTACCCAGTCGCAAAAGCCGGTGTGCCGTCTCAATACCGCGGCTTGTGCCGCACTGGTGGCAAATCGCTGGCCTGGCAATGTCAGGCAATTACAAAATGTGGTGTTCAGAGCCATCACGATGTCCGATCAGCGCGTACTGGACGCGGCCGATCTGGATTGGGCTGAAGGCAGTATCAGCGCAGATGAACACAGTGCCAGTGACACAGAAAGCTGGGACCTGGCCTTGCAACAGTTTGAACAGAGTCTGTTGACGCGCCTGTATCCGCATTTCCCTTCCAGTCGTAAGCTGGCCGCGCGCTTGCAGACTTCACATTCAACCATAGCGTCCAAGCTCAGGAAATACGGGATTCCGCAAAAACGTTGAGCCTTGTTTTGCCCGGCCACCTCTGTCGGGGGCGCGCCTTATTCGACCTATTGACTCGGCATTTAAATAGATTTACTCGGTGTACTTAACACGTGGATCGCCAAAGAAGCTTGCTATTGCCGGCGTTGATTCGCTCTTCCGGATTGCGTTCTGGACTCTGGCCCTGCAGGTAAAAGCATTCTATTTTTCCCTATTTTCAGCAAGCCATGCTTTCACTGGCTTATTGTAATGTACGCGTAAATTATCCAAAATTAACAACACCTTTCGCCCCACATCCTTGATGAGCGCTCCCAGAATCGACAGGGTCACAGTTTCACCTGGCAAGTCAATAGCTTCGATACGTTTGCCCGCGTCAATGGCGTCACAAAAACCAGCAGCCTGGGCAGTTATAAAACCGAAAACACCGATTACTACGATGATCTGGGCAAATGGGTCATCAACCAAATTCAAGGTCATAGCGTCAATGGAGTCGAGGCACAGCGCACCATTTATGATGAAGCCAATGCCTTACCCAAAGTCAAAACGCAATTCGGCCTGTCTCTCGAAAGCTACACCTACCACCCCGACGGCACACCCAAAACACTGACCGATGGGCGCGGCAACACGACGCAGTACAGTAACTACAAGCTCGGCTTAGCGCAAAACATCAGCTATGCCGATGGCAGTACGCAAAATGCCGTCGTCAACGATCTTGGCCTCATTACCGCGCTCACCAATGAAGCTGGCACCACTACGGGCTATGCGTATGATGCAATGGGTCGATTAAACCGCATCACCCCGCCGGCTGACAGCAACCTCGCCTATTACCCCACCGTACTGACATTTGAACCCGTCGGCACCGATGAGTATGGCCTAAGCCCAGGACACTGGCGTCAAACCACCGTAACTGGCAATGCCGTCACGATTCACTATTTCGATGCCATGTGGCGCAAGCGCATCAGTAAAACCTATGATGCAGCCAACCCCGGTGCGACGCAAACCATGCTGACCTATCAATGGGATGCCGAAGGCCGCCTTACCTATCAAAGCTTCCCACAAGCCAATATTGCAGACATCTATACCACCAACGGCATCTATGGCCAGCGTCAATGGTACGACGCGCTGGGACGCATAACCGATGTCTGGTCAGATTCAGAATTAGGCATACTTAAAAAAAGAACCGACTATCTGACTGGTTTTCAAACGCAGACCACCGATGCGCGCGGAAACACCAGCACACAGACTCACCTCGCCTACGACGATCCGGCGCAAGCCTGGCTATCCCGCATCCGCGCACCGCAAGGCTTAAATCTGGACATCGTGCGCGACGTGTTTGGCAAACCCCTGTCCATCACCCGCAGCGGGACGAATGCCGGCACCACAACCAGTGTGACCCGCGTCTATGTGTATGATGCCAACCAGCGCCTGTGCAAAACCATCGAACCCGAACTCGGTGCAAGCCTGCAAGACTGGGACGCTGCGGGCAATCTGGCCTGGAAGAGTGGCGGCACCAGCCTGACCAGCCAGGCCTGCGACCGCGCCAATGTCGCTGGCTCCAGTAAAATCAGCCACAGCTATGACGCCCGCAACCGTCTCGACAGCACCCGGTACGGCGATGGCAGCCCTGCCATTGTCCGCCGCTATACCCCGGATGGCCTGCTCTCCACCGTTGACAACGGCGTCAGCCGCTGGAGTTACGCCTACAACAACCGCCGGCTGCTCAACCGCGAAACCCTGCAGTTCAACAATCACGAGTGGAATCTGTTCCACATTCCCGATGCCTATGGGCATACCGCCGCCCTGTACTATCCTGATGGCACCCAGATTGCCTACGCACCCAATGCCTTGGGGCAGGCGACCCAGGTCGGCGCCTATGCCAGTGCCATCACCTACCACCCCAATGGCGAAGTGGCGAGCTATCGCTACGGGAATGGGATTGCGCACTCGGTGACCCAAAACCTGCGCGGCTTACCCGCCACGCTAAGCGATGCCGGGATCAGTGCCAATCAATACGGCTATGACCAAAACGCCAATGTCAGCACCATCACCGATCTGTCCGACGGCAGCACCAGCCGCAGCATGCAATACGATGCGCTGGACCGGCTCATCGCCGTCAATGCACCCGGACTATGGGGACAGGCCAGCTATGCCTATGACGTACAGGATAACCTGCGTCAAAGTAGCGTAGGCGCGCGCAACCTGACCCACCAATACGACACAAATAACCGCTTAAGCGCCATCAGCGGCAGCCAGAACCAGAGCTACACCTTCGACCCCAATGGCAATCTGAGCACACGCGGGAATGACCGCTTCAGCTTTGATCTGGCGAACCGCCTGCGTAGTGCAACCACCAATGCAGCCACCGCCAGCGCGGCAGCCAGCTACACCTACGACGGCCATGGCCGCCGCATCTTCACCGCCCGCGACAACAACCCGGGCCGCTTCCAGCTCTACAGCCTGGCAGGACAACAACTCTGGGCCAGCGGTGAACAATCCGCCAGCAACTATCCTGCCAGCAGCAACCCAACCTGCCCGCCAGGTTGGACCGCGAGCGCAAATCTCTGCGTCCGGACTGAAACCCAGAGTGCCAGTCTGGCTTACTCCTGTCCCAATGGCGGCACCCTCTCCGGCACAGTGTGCAACATCACCACCAGCACCCCGGCGACCCGCACCGCTTATTGCCCGGGCGATGACAGCTTACGCAAGCGCCCCGCATCCGGTTCAGGCGCCACCACCCGGCTCCTCTGCCCCAACATGCAATGGATCTATACCTGTCCGAATGGCGGCACCCTCTCTGGCAGGCAATGCCTCACCACCGCCAGCCAGGCGGCCAGCGTCACCCCCAGCTGCCCGCAAGGCTGGAATACCGATGGCCAGACCTGCCGTCGCCAGCTCACGCAAAATCCAACGCCCGCCTATACCTGCCCGGATGGCGGCACCCTCAATGGCAGTACCTGCACCATAGCGGGTGGTTCCTACACCACCAAATATCATTATCTGGCGGGCAAAGCCATCGCCGAAGTCAGCAATGGTCAGGTACGCTACACCCACACTGATGCGCTGGGGAGTCCGGTTGCCATCAGCGATGCCAATGGGACTCTCATCTCGCGCACCCGGTACGAAGCCTATGGCAACACCCATTCAGGCGCAGTTCCGGGGCAGGCGAA
>NZ_JAABOS010000013.1 GCF_010078235.1 Cognatundibacterium crateris
AAACATTTTTAAGTTTGGCTTCTCGCGACAGAACCCTTATTTTTCTGAGGCGTGCCGCAGGCGTTTAGCCTTGCCTGAGACTGCTTCTGCCTGCAGCTGCTCCAGATATTCCCATAAGCGTGAGACCAGCATTTTGCCGGGACGCTGTATCGATGGCCGCTCGCGGTAAAGCCGGATTTCCATATTCACTTCCCATGCACCGCTACCATCGTCAGCGCGCGCCAGTTGCTTCTGACGTATTTCCCGGGTCACGGCAGACTCAGGCAGAAACGCGATGCCACGCCCTTCCAGTGCCATCATTTTCAAGCCTTCCGCCATATCGGTTTCATAGCATTTTTCCAGATGCAGCGGCGTGCGTGCATCATTCAGTAGCAGATCCACCATACGCCCCAGATAAGCATTATTGGCGTAGGCCAGAAAAGGCAAAGGCTGGTCTTCGGTACCGGGCAAGACAAAATCCGGCACGCCATGCTGATCACAACGGGTATAGGCGCGTAAGGCTTCGGTTCCCATGCTGATCATGTCGTACTGGCTGGCATCCAGCAGCAAAGGCTGGCGCGGATGGTGATAACACAGCAGCAAATCGCAGCCGCCCTCAACCAGCGTCATGACCGCATCGTGCACATTCAGCGCCAGCAGGCGGCTGTTAATTTCGCCAAAAGCCTGTTCCAGTCCGGTCAGCCAGCGTGGCACATAGGTCAGCGACAAGGTATGCGGTACGGCAAAATCCACCGTGGTCTGGGTGCTGGTGCGTTTTCCGCGTAACAGCGCGCGTGCATTGTTGATCTGGCCCAGCATCGCAATCGCCTGTTCATAAAACACTTCACCGGCATGCGTGAGCCGGGTTGGATAGGAAGTGCGGTCGATCAGATCGCTGCCCAGCCAGGCCTCCAGCGACTGTATCCGGCGTGAGAAGGCAGGCTGCGTGACATGGCGCAACTCGGCAGAACGGCTGAAACTATTGGTCTCAGCCAGTGACACAAAATCCTCTAACCATTTGGTTTCCATTTACACTCCTGCTGCCATATTTTGCTGTCCGCCGGCCACTGCCTGCTGCAACTTATCTTCATCTTCTGCGTCATCTGCATCATCAGACATACCGCTTTGCTGACGCTCCCACATCTGCGCATACTTACCGCGTTGTTCCAGTAATTGCTGATGGGTGCCACGCTCTATGACGCGGCCCTGATCCATCACTAATATCTGCTGCGCATCCACGATAGTCGATAAGCGATGCGCAATGACAAGGCTGGTGCGGCTGCGTGCAATCTCCTTAATCTGGGCTTGTATCATTTGCTCGGAATGCGAATCCAGCGCAGAAGTCGCTTCATCAAAAATCAGGATGGCCGGATTTTTGAGCAAGGTACGCGCAATCGCAACGCGCTGCTTCTCACCACCGGATAATTTCAAACCACGCTCACCAACCGTGGTCTGGTAGCCATCGGGCAGCGACTCAACGAAATCATGGATGAAAGCCGCTTTCGCCGCCGCAACCACCTCTTCATGGCTGGCATCCGGTCTGCCATACGCGATGTTGTACGCGATGCTGTCATTGAACAGCACCGTATCCTGCGGCACGATGCCAATTGCATTGCGCAGGCTGGACTGGGTATAGCTGCGGATATCGCGATCCTGTATCTGTATGCTGCCGGACTGAATATCATAGAAGCGGAACAGTAAGCGCGATAAAGTCGATTTGCCGGAGCCGCTGTGTCCGACCACAGCTGTAGTGCTACCGGCGGGTATCGTGAAGTCAACATCAAATAAAATCTGGCGCTTACTCTCGTAACTGAAATTCACTGCCGCAAAACGGATCGCGGCGCCCTGCTGTTCTGAGATTTGCAAAGGCTGTGCATGTTCCTGATCAGCGACTTCTTTATTCTGTTCAAGAAGTGAAAATAGCTTCTCCATATCGGCCAGGCTTTGCTTGATTTCGCGATATAGAACGCCCAGGAAATTCAAAGGCACATACAGTTGCAGCATAAACGAATTCACCAGCACCAGGTCACCCAGACTCATGCTGCCATCGATCACCCCCTGCGTCGCACGCCATAAAATCAGGGTCACAGCAGTCGCAATGATCAGCGATTGCCCGGTATTCAACAGCGACAGACTGCTCTGGGAACGGACTGCGGCATCTTCATAACTCTGCAAACCACGGTCGTAACGCGCTGCTTCGTATTCTTCGTTGCTGAAATATTTGACTGTCTCGTAGTTGAGCAGCGAATCGATCGCCTTACTCTGGGCTTTGGAATCGAGCTCATTCATGGTGCGGCGAAAATGGGTACGCCACTCCGTGACCACGATAGTAAAAGTAATGTAAATCACCAGCGCACTGAAGGTGATGATGGAAAACCAGATGTCGTAGTGGGTGGACAAATAAATCAGCACCAGCACAATTTCCAGCAAGGTCGGTACGATGCTGAACAACGCAAACGAGACTAGTGAAGAGACAGCGCGCGTGCCACGCTCAATATCGCGTGTGACGCCACCAGTCTGACGATTCAGATGAAAGCGCAGTGACAGCGCATGCAAATGCCGGAACACCTGCAAGGCGATAGTCCTGACTGCACGCTGAGTAACGCGGATAAATACAAACTCCCGGAGTTCGGTAAATGCCGTGGTCGATAAACGTAATGCGCCATATGCGAGTAATAAACTGACCGGCAACACCATGACTGCGACCGGATTTCCCGGAGCCAGTGTCAGGCTGTCGACGATATGTTTGAGTACAACAGGTACACCGATATTAGCCAGCTTGGCGCCGACCAGCAGACTTAATGCCAGAATCACACGCCATTTATAGGCCCAAAAATAGGGCAACAGGGTTTTGATCGTGCCCCAGTCGCCACGTTTTTGCTGACTGTCAGGAGGAATTTGTGACGAAGAGTCTCTGCGACGCATGGGAAGTGTCTTTTCTTGAAGTGGTTTATCATGGCGGGTTCGCCGTTAAGGCTGATCCTGCCGCGCTCGCAGCGCCATGGTATGCATTTTGCGTAATTTACGTATTTATTTAGGACTTACGCAAAATTACCCCGGCAAGGCATGGCGACGCAGGCAGTACGCAGTGTACGACAAGGAGCCATAACGCTGCTGNTTATTGGTAAAGCCTGCAGAACTGACTATATTGTCTGATGAAATCAGACTGCTGTCAGCGTACTGGCGTCATTATGATTGTAACGTTTTAAGAAAGTCCGCGATGTCTGAACATCTACATACTAGCCTGCCCGCCCACATGCCCACCTTGCGTGTGATGCCTATGCCCTCTGATGCCAATGTCCACGGCGATGTATTTGGCGGCTGGATCATGGCGCAGGTCGATATCGCCGGTGCCATTCCGGCTGCACGTCGTGCCAATGGCCGGGTAGCCACCATCGCAGTGAATTCCTTCCTGTTTAAGCAACCGGTGTTTGTGGGTGATCTGCTCTCATTTTATGCAGACATTGTTAAAGTCGGCAAAACTTCGATCACGATCTCAGTTGAAGTGTATGCAGAACGTAACCGTCTGCAAGCTGAAACCGTCAAAGTCACGGAAGCAACCCTGACCTATGTCGCCACCGGGGAAGACCGCAAGCCGCGCCAGATTCCACCGCTGGAATCATTATCCGGCGCAGTATAAGCCAGAAAACAGATTCCCAATCGATGCCTTCCCGCCGCCACTTTCTGCAGCATTTGCTGCAGTTGGGAACGCTTGCAGCATTATCGCAAGCCTTTCCCAGCCATGCTGCTGAGCTGATTTCCAGCTATCCTTTTTCACTCGGTGTTGCATCCGGCTCACCGCGCCATGACAGCGTGGTCCTGTGGACCCGCCTGCTACCCGATCCATTGAATGCAGTGCCATTGCCACCTTTGGTATATAAGCTGAACTGGGAAGTCGCTGAGGACATACATTTCAAACGTATCGTGCGCCAGGGTGAGGTATTTGCCTTGCCTGAACTGGGGCACAGCGTGCATGTCGATGTCAGCGGTCTGAGTCCGGATCGCTGGTATTTTTACCGCTTTATGCATGGCGATGCGATCAGCCCCATTGCGCGCACCCGGACGGCACCGGATAACGACAGCCTTAGTAAACTGCGTCTGGCGGTCGCTTCCTGCCAGCATTGGGAATTCGGCGAGTACGCGGCACATAAGCATATTGCGGCGGCTAATCCGGATCTGATCGCCTTTCTCGGCGACTATATCTATGAGTGGGGGCCGTATGATCTGAAGCATCCGGCCAAACCGAGACGGCGTGATATAGAGAGCTTTAGCCTCAGCGAATACCGTGCCCGTTATGCGCAATACAAAAGCGATCCGCTGCTGCAAATGTCGCATCACTGTGCACCATGGATAGTCACCTGGGATGATCATGAAGTCGCGAATGACTATGCGGCCGATCGCGATGAACGCCTGAACCCGCAATTTCTGCAAAGGCGTGCCGCCGCCTATCAGGCTTTCTATGAGCACATGCCAGTCAGACTGCATCAGGTGACGGTGCATCCTGCGCAGTTCGCGCACATGCGCATCTATGAACGCTATGACTGGGGCAGGCTGGCACGTTTTCATCTGCTGGATGATCGCCAATACCGCAGTCATCAGGCCTGCAATCCGACTGACCGCGGAGGTTCACGCCTGGTCAGCCCGAATGCCTGTGCGGATTTGTCTGCCGCTGGTCGCACTATGCTGGGACAGGAACAGGAAGTATGGCTGAATCAGGGGTTGGCAAGTTCAAATGCTAAATGGAATATCCTGGCACAACAGACTTTGCTTGCACCATGCAGACATGGGTCGCCGCTACAGGCCTTGGGTGACAGTCAGATCTGGACCGATGGCTGGGATGGTTACCCGGCCGCACGTCAGCGTCTGCTGGATGTGTTTCATCAACACCAAAATCTGAACCCCGTCATATTGTCAGGCGATGTACATACTTTTTACGCAGCGAACCTGGCACGTGATTTGAATCAGCCCCTATCTACAACAAATCCAGTGATTGCGACAGAATTTTGCGGCACCTCACTGACCTCGAATTCACGTCCGCAATCCCAGACTGAGCAAATCCTGCAAGACAATCCCCACCTGGTCTATGGACGCAGTGATAAACGCGGCTTTATGCTCAGCGATATCCATGGCACCAGCATGACGACGCAGTACTTAGCGCTGGACGATGTGAGCAAAGCTGACTCCGGCATTAAAGTACTCAAAACTTTTGTGGTCGAGCACGGCAAACCCGGCATCGCAGGCACATAAAAAAAGGCAGCCACGGCTGCCTTTTTTTGATACTCAAATTCCGTATTTGGAATTACGCTTTTTTCTCATCACGTAATTCGCGACGCAGGATTTTACCGACATTGGTTTTTGGCAGTTCCATGCGGAATTCTATGTACTTCGGTTTTTTGTAAGCGGTGAACTGCTCCTTACAATATTCCATCAGCTGATCTACGGTCAGTGTAGGATCTTTGCGCACCACAAACAGTTTGACAGCCTCACCGGAATTCGCATCGGGCACACCGATACACGCGCATTCCAATACGCCAGGATGCTGCGCCACCACGCCTTCGATTTCGTTCGGATATACATTAAATCCAGACACCAGAATCATGTCTTTTTTACGATCGACGATAGTGGTGTAACCGCGGAAATCCATGATGCCGACATCACCGGTTTTAAAGAAACCATCGGGAGTCATGACCTTAGCGGTTTCATCCGGACGGTTCCAGTAACCCGCCATCACCTGCGGCCCGCGAATCGCGATCTCACCAGTCTGACCTAAGGGCAGTCGATTACCATCATCGTCCAGAATCGCGATTTCTGTCGATGGGATAGGCAAGCCTATGGTGCCGGAAAATTCCTTGGTATTGGCTGGGTTGGCAGTTGCAACCGGCGAGGTTTCAGACAAACCATACCCCTCAGCAATCGCACAGCCTGTGACCTTCAGCCACTTATCCGCCACTGCTTTTTGCACCGCCATACCGCCACCGCTGCAGATTTCATAGCCAGAAAAATCGAGCGAGGCAAAGTCGGGATTGTTCAGCAAACCGTTGTACAGCGTGTTCACAGCAGGGAAAATATTGACGCGGTAATTACGCAATTCTTTGACAAAACCAGGGATATCACGCGGATTAGGAATCAGCACATTCATTGCGCCGATGCGGGTACCGAGCAGGCTGCAGACGGTGAGCGCAAAAATATGATAGAGCGGCAAAGCACAAACAATGACTTTGGCTTCATCTTCATGTCCCGACATGCTGGGGCGCAGCCAGGCATCATTTTGCAGAATATTCGCGACCACATTTCTGTGCAACAGCGTCGCACCTTTGGAGACGCCGGTAGTACCACCCGTATATTGCAGGAAGGCGACGTCATCCGGTTGCAGGCTCGCAGGCTGAAAACGCTTACCTGCAGCAGCAGATAACATTTGATTGAACCGGATCGCGGTCGGCAGGCTGAACGCTGGCACCATCTTTTTCACATTCCGGACCACGAAATTGACGATGGTCCCTTTCAGTCCGCCCAGCAAATCCCCCATGCTGGCGATCACGATGTGCTTGACCTTCGTTCTTGGTAACACCTGCTCTAAGGTGGTCGCAAAATTTTCAAGAATGAAAATCGCTTCCGCGCCGGAGTCGGTCAGTTGATGCTCAAGTTCGCGTGGCGTGTATAGGGGATTCACATTCACCACCACATAACCGGCACGCAGAATAGCGGCCATTACCGCCGGATACTGCAGCACGTTAGGCATCATGATGGCAACGCGTGCGCCTTTTTGCAGTCCCTGTCCCTGCAACCATGCAGCGATCTGCTGTGACATGTTATCTAGTTGACCGTAAGTCAGAAATTTACCCATACAGGCATAGGCTTTGCGATTCGCAAATTTCTTGAACGACTCATCCAATAACTGAACCAGTGACTGGTATTGATTGACATTAATGTCCGCCGGAATCCCTTCTGGATAGGATTTAAGCCAAAACTTGTCCATAATTCTCCTCTTCGCTGATTTTTATTGTATGAAACGTTTGTATTCGGACATAGAAAAGCACGTCCGCACTTTTTATTGAGCGCAACATCCTCAAGGGTGATGCTAGCGACTTAGTGCTGGCAAGGCAAGCATTTTAGAATTCAGTTGAAAGAACCATCTAGGCTACATTGCACCGCACAAATCAACTGGCACGGTGAGCTTTTTTACTTTTCAAAACTTATTCTGGTAGCCTATCCACCGCCTCGCCGAGGCGCAATCCGGTGTTGAGTCGTTCCAGATGTAACAGCGCGGCAGAATGATCGGCGGTCGCACGATATGTTTCGAGTTCTCCAAACAACTGCGCAATCAAACTGGTGGCGGGCAATTGCAATCCGGCGTCAGTTGCAGCAGCCTGAATATTGCGCATATCTTTGGCCTGGGTTTTCACCTGACCACCGGGGATGAAATTCCTTTCCAGCATACGTTGCCCATGCAATTCCAGTATCCGGCTTTCGGCAAACCCACCGCGCAAAGCAGTTCTTACTGCGGCCGGATCGGCACCACCGGCCTGTGCCAGCAATAAGGCTTCCGCCACCAGTTGTATGGTGCCGCCTACGATCAGCTGATTGCATAGCTTGGCTAACTGTCCTGAACCCGGTGGCCCCACCAAGGCAGGTCTGCCCATCGCCTGCAGCACAGGTTCAAGCTCAGCAAAAACTTCAGGGCGGGCACCGACCATGATCGCCAGGGTTCCGGCCTGCGCACCCGCTACACCGCCGGACACCGGCGCATCCGCAAACGCGAGACCGCTGGCCTCACAGCGCGCACGCAATTCCAGCGCTTCGGACTGGCGGGTTGAACTCATGTCGATCACACACATACCCGCACGCCAGGCCAGTGCAGTCTGCTCCAGTACCTGTGCCACGATGGGTCCGGAATCGAGCATAGTGATAATCAATTCTGCCTGCCATTCGCCATCTGCAACGGCCAGGGCGGGATCGCTGGCCAGCACAGCGCCATGCTGTACCAACATGCTGGTTTTGGCTGGCGTGCGGTTCCAGACATGTAACTGATGTCCTGCCGCCAGCAAGCGTAAGCCCATAGGCTGGCCCATCAAACCTGTTCCGAGTAAGGCGATACGGCGCGGTCTGAACGCTGCATGTAAATTTAACTCTGTCTGCTCCATCGCTGTTCTGCTCCTTGCAATTAATCCTTGTTTCCGCGCCAAAAGTGAGGCCTGAAATTGTGTTAGTCTTGCTGTTTTACTGATCGTCAACCCAAGCTCTGTTCATCCCATGAAAACACTAACACAAAGATTCCTGCTCGGTGCAGCTTGTATGCTCGCCAGCTCAGCCGCGTCGGCCATTGATTCCTATTCCGCTGAATTCGCCAGCGGAAATAAGTCGCAGTTTGTGCGCGGCGGACTGCAATGGAACTGGGATGAGCAATGGCTGAAATCAAATAGCAGCTTCGTCGGCGGCTATTGGGATGCGACGCTGACGCAATGGCGCAACAATGCCTATCAGGGCGTACCTGGTGCAACCCAGAACATTACTGATGTCGGCTTCACACCGGTATTCAGATGGCAGCAGTCCAGTAAAAAAGGCGTGTATGCAGAAGCGGGGATCGGTGTGCATCTGTTCAGCCATGTGTATAACAACAATGGCCGTCGTTTTTCCACCGCCTTCCAGTTTGGCGATCATCTGGGCGCTGGCTATGTGTTTGCCAGCGGACTGGACGTCGGTCTGAAGGTTCAGCATTTCTCAAACGGCGCGATCAAGCGCCCGAATCCGGGTGCCAACGTGGCAGTAATCAGAGTCGCTTATCCGTTCTGACGATGAAATGGCGATGCGCGCCGGACAGCACGCATCGCTAATCCCCTATGCAGGCAGAGCTTGAGCCCTGCCTGCACCTCAATGCGTATGACCACCGCCCAGATAGGCGGCCTGCACAGCAGGATCATTTTGCAGCTTGTCGGCCGGGCCATGCACAGAAATCCTGCCATTCTCCAGCACATAACCGTAGTCAGCCACGGCCAGCGCGGCAGCAGCAAACTGCTCCACCAGTAACATGGTTCTGCCCTCCTGCTTGAGGCGCTGGATGATACGGAATACCTCATCCACCAGTATAGGCGCCAGTCCCATCGATGGCTCATCCAATAAAATCACTTCAGGATTGAGCATCACGGCGCGCGCCATCGCCAGCATTTGCTGTTCGCCGCCAGACAAAGTACCCGCCAGCTGATGGCGCCGCTCACGCAAACGCGGGAACAACTCCATCGCATTTTGCAAATCATGTTCGATATCACCACGGGGACGGGCCCGGGTAAAGCGCGGGAATGCACCCAGCAATAAATTATCTGTCACCGACATGGTGGCAAACACCCTTCTGCCTTCCGGTGAATGGGCCAGACCAGCACGTGCGATCTGATGCGAATCCATGCCGGTCACATTTTTGCCAGCCAGCGTGACCGTTCCCTCTTTCGGTTTGATCATGCCGGAAATCGCCCGCATCGTAGTGGTTTTACCGGCTCCGTTCGAACCTATCAGCGTGACCACTTTGCCCTTAGGAACATCCAGTGAAATACCATGCAACACCTGTACTTTGCCGTAGGCAGCATGTAAGTTTTGTATACTCAGCATCGCTCTCTCCTCAGGCTGCGCCGGTGGATGCGGCAGCCAGATCTTCACTGACACTGCCACCAAGATAGGCTTCAATGACTTTAGGATCAGCCTGTACCTGTGCGGGTTGTCCTTCCGCGATTTTCTGGCCGAAATCCAATACCGTCACGGTATCGCAGATAGACATCACCACATCCATATGGTGTTCGATCAGGATAATGGTGATACCGTGTTCGCGAATTTTTCGGATGATCGCCACCAGTTCCTTAATATCAGGAGCAGTCAGACCTGCAGCGGGCTCGTCCAGCAACAGCAGTTGCGGATTCAAACCGAGTGCCCTTCCTATCTCCAGCAAACGCTGCTTACCATAAGGCAGATTGCGCGCTTCTTCATTGGCCAGATCAGACAAGCCGACAAAATGCAGGATGCTGGCGGCCCGCGCCCGTGCTGCATCTTCCTCGCGTTGATAGCGTGGCGTATGCAACATCACATCCAGGATATTGCTGCGGAAGGTGTTATGCAGACCGACCAGTACGTTCTCGGTGGCGGTCATCTCACCAAACAACTGCACATTCTGAAAAGTACGCGCCACACCACCGAGCGCAATGGCGGATGGGGTATTGCCGGAAATCGCTTTACCCGCAAATTCAACCACACCATCCGTCGGCTGATAAATCCCGGTCAGCACATTCATCATGGTACTTTTACCGGAACCATTCGGGCCTATCAAACCATGCACACTGCCTTTTGCCACCTGCAGATCCACCTGATTCAAGGCCTTGAGGCCACCGAACTGCATCAGCACCTGACGTGCGCTCAGCAAGACACCGATGCGTTCTTCGCTGGCCTGGGTAATCGCGAGTTTGTCATTGAGTTGCGTCGCATCGCTATGCGCCAATAAATGGCGTGGTCCCTTACCCAGCATAGACTGCACAAATCCGACGATGCCATCCTGCAGGTAATACACCACGAACAAGGTCATCAGTCCGAAGATAGTCAGACGCCAGTCGGTGATGTTTTCCAGCTTGTAGGAAAACGCTGCCATACCAGCTGTTGCCAGAACAGGCACCAGCACTTCGCGCAAAGTCTTACGCCCCTGCACCAGCAACCAGGCTGAGCCCGCCACGCCAGCGACAGCGGCAACGGTCGCGATTTTTCGGAACAGATCAATATCAGCCAACAAGGACGGTAACATCACCACAATAAATGCGCCCAGCAAAGAACCGATACGGCTCTTGCGGCCACCCATAATGACCGCCAGCAGGAATAATATGGTCAGCTCGAAGTTATAGGTATTGGGGGAGATATACTCTTCAGAGCTCGCATATAAAGCCCCGGCCAGACCCGCCAGTGCTGCGCTGATGACGAAGGCGTAGACCTTGTAGCGATACACCGATACCCCCATACAATCGGAAGCAATCGGACTGTCACGCAAAGCCTGAAATGCGCGCCCCAGATGAGAACGAAGAATGCGGTGTACCACAATCAGCGCCAGCACCATCAGACCGGCAACCAGATAAAAATGACCAACCTCACCCAGCTTTTGTCCAAACAGAACCGGTTTGGCGACTTTGATACCCATCGGCCCCTCAGTCAGGAAAGTCATTTCATTAATCAGGATCTGAATGATGGTACCGAAGGCCAGCGTCACCATGGCCAGATATGGGCCCGTCACACGTAATGCAGGCAGCGCCAGCAAGGCACCGAATAATGCCGTCACCGCGATACTGGCTGGCAGCGCCAGCAGCACCGGACAACCCAGCTTAAACACTAACACACCGGTAGTGTAGGAGCCTATGCCAAACAGACCGGCATGACCCAGAGATACCTGACCGGTGTAGCCGACCACGATATCCAGCCCAAACAACAGGATGGCATAAATCAGGATGGTTTCAGCCAGATGCAGGTAATAGGGATTGTGTACAAACACCGGAAATAGCCCGAGCGCGGCCACTCCGGCCAGCCCCAACAGGAAGCTCTTGTTACGCATGATGGCTCCTTATACTTTTTTGATTGCTGCTTTACCGAACAAACCGGCAGGTTTCACCGCCAGCACCAGTAACAGCAACAGCAAACCTGGCACTTCCTTGTAACCGGTGGAGATATAAAATCCAGTCAGGGTCTCTGCAATACCGAGTATCAGTCCGCCCACAATCGCACCGACACCGGAAGTCAGACCACCGATGATCGCCACTGCAAACGCCTTCAAACCCAGCGCGGAACCCATAGTGGCGCCGGTCAGTGTCAATGGTGCGACCAGCACACCGGCAAACGCAGCAGTAGCAGATGACAAGGCATACGAAAACGTAATCACCATGCTGGTGTTAATCCCCATCAGTCCTGCAGCATCACGGTCATTCGAGGTCGCTACCACGGCTTTGCCGTAGATCGATTTACGGTTGAACATTTCAACCGCCAGCATCATCGCCAGTGCACCCAGCACCACGACGACTTGCATCGCCTGTACATTGGCACCGAAAATCTGAAACGGTGCTGCCGACAAAGGGGAAGGGAAAGTCAGATCGTCTTTGCCCCAGATATTTTCAGCGACATTTTTGAAAATAATCGCGAGCGCAATAGTGGACATAATCCAGCCAAATTCGGATTTGATTTTAATCGCCGGACGGACACCTATCCATTCAACCACCATGCCCTGCAAAGCGCCAAATACGATCACCAGCGGTATCATCAGCCAGTAATTCATATACGGTCCGCCATGTATCTGACCGACCAGACTGAGACCGACCAGCGCGCCCAGCATCAGCGATTCCCCCTGTCCGAAATTCAGGGTGCCGGAGGTGGCAAAAGTGAGTTGATAACCGAATGCGATGACCGCATAAATCATACCCAGCGCGATACCGCTAAACACAAGTTGTAACAGGATTTCCATTTTCTGTACCCGACAGTAAATGAGGAAAAGTGCGTCAGGATTCAGCTTCTGCCACGGCTTAAACAGTGGAAAGGCTGATCCTGCCCCCTATCCTCTCAACATGTGCCGACAGCCAGCCAGAAGCCGTATCAGGTTCAGACTGAAGCCGTACAACAGATGTGATGGTGAGTCAGTACAGACCGCTGCAAACAATCAGCGGTCTGCACCACAAGGAAAATACCAGGAAAAACCAGCTGTTTATTTGGCCTGAACGATGTGTCCGTTCTTGGCCTCACCCATGACCGGGATACCAGCTTTAATCGCTTCGTGATCGTCGTGGGTAAATGGTTTGCTGTAAGTCGTAACGACGCCATCTACCTTTTCATTCAGGTTTTCCAGCGCCTCACGGACTTTTTCACCCTCAGTGGTGCCGGCCTGACGGATAGCTGCGGTCAACAGGTAGATCGAGTCATAGCCTTGTGCAGCGGAGACAGGAGAAGGAATGCGCTCGACTTTATAAGACTTTTGATAGGCCTCGATGAATGCCTTACGTTTAGGCGTATTCGGCTCCTGGATAAAAGTCTGTGGCATAGTAGCGCCATCGCCATTTTTACCGGCATTGTCGAGGAAATTACCCATAGACAGAGTCCAGCTGCCTATCATCGGTACTTTCCAGCCCAGCTTTTCCATGCCATTGGCGATCTGCGCCAGCTCAGGTCCTATGCCATAGGTCAGCACGGCCTGTGCACCACCCTGCTTCGCCTTGAGCAATTGGGCCGTCATGTCCACATCCTTGATGTTGAACTTTTCGACTGCAACCGGCTTCACGCCTTTCACCGCCAGTGCTTTTTCCAGATCTTCGCGACCGAGCTGTCCATAGTTGGTAGAGTCAGCCAGAATCGCGACCTTGGTAAATTTGCGCTTGCCGACCGCTTCTTCCACGATCATGGCCGATTGTATGGTGTCATTGGCTGCAGTGCGGAAGATGTAGTTATCCTTGTGATCCGGTGGCAGAAATTGCTTGGTCACCACGCTGCCTGTCGCCACATTATTCATCACCGGAATTTTGGCTTCCTGGTAAAAACGCTGCGCAGCGAGCGCGACACCAGTGTTGATATAACCGACTGTAGCGACGACTTTTTCTTTATTAATCAATTCCTGTGCAACCTGCACACCGCGCTCATTCTTCGCTTCGTCATCACGTTCTACTAATTGAATCTGGCGTCCGAGCACACCGCCCTTCGCATTAATCTCAGCCACAGCCAGTTTGACGCCATCACGCATGGACACACCCATAGGCGCGGAGCCACCAGTGAATGGACCAGATACACCGATTTTGATCGGTTCAGCTGCCATACCGGCAGCAGACCAGCTAACTAATGCAGCAGCAATCAGGGATTTCATTTTGTAGGACATGTCGGTCTCCAGAGTTTGGTGTTGTTTTACGACTTACCATTGCACTATTCATGCAAGCTCTCTTGTGTGGCTGTTCTGTGAATATGCGCTCCTTACAAATTAACAGAAATCTTCATGCCGCATTGCAACAAGATCTACTTAAGTGAAACTACGCAATCCCCAACTCCAGGCTTTGGTACAGCAATACGAGCTTCTGCACAAAACCCGATGAGGCATAAATTGCTGCAAGCTAAAACAGTCAATCGTCTGGACTATCTGAGCCACTATTCCTTGCTGCGACAATTGTGCGTCGATCCCAGATGTATTGAATGAACATAAAAAAACAAGTTTATTAGCTTATGCAATTTATTGTTAAAACCGCGGGTGACAGTCTGTACTTCTAAAAATAGTTGCCTAACATATTGATACAGGACAACAATTTTCTGAGTTTTAAGCAACTCAAGGCCAACAGCCATAATTTGGGAAAATGGATGCGATATGAAAACGCCTTCAAACAAGGAAAAGAAAATCGGGCAATTCCTCGGTGTCAGTGTATTCACCGGTGCAGTACTCGTATTTTTGATTTTCACCAGTGCAGTGGCCTACAGTCTCCACCGCTCTCAAGAGCAAGGTGCGATCAATGACATCACCGATTTACTTGATTCAATTAATGACAGCTTTGAAGTCTTTGACAGCGCAGTAAAAGCGGACGCTGAAAGAACAGGAAATAATTTTCGCGTTGAATTGGGTGAAAAATTGGCGGTTAATCCCGATCAAAAAATCAGTGTCGCCGGAAAAAGCATAGCTGCACTCACGCTGAATGAGCAGCTCATCAATAATCAGTATGAACAAGTCGACGCATTCACTGCCCGTACCGGTGCAATTGCGACTTTTTTCGTCAAGGATGGCAATGATTTTATCAGGGTCTCGACCTCCTTAAAAAAAGAGAACGGTGAGCGCGCAATCGGCACGGCACTGGATAAAGCACACCCAGCCTATCCCCTGCTCATGGAAGGAAAAAAATTCACCGGTGCCGCCAAACTGTTTGGCAAAAATTATATGACTTACTACAACCCATTCATGGGTAGTGATGGAAAGCTGGCAGGCGCGATATTCATAGGTATCAATATCGACCCCACACTGAGCCTGCTCAAAGAAAAAATCAAAGCGATGAAAATTAAGAGTACGGGTTATTTCTACGCGTTTGATATGAAAGATGGCAAGCAACAAGGGACACTGATGATACATCCCTCTGACGAAGGCAATAACATCCTTGATTCGAAATCAGCTGATGGCCAGTTATTTGTGAAAACCATGCTGGAAAAAAAACAGGGATTGCTGCGTTACGACTCAGCCGACAGCAAACAGACGGATACAAAAGTTAAAGAAAAACTGCTTGTCTTCCGTACGATTCCCACCACGAAATGGATACTTGCCGGTAGCGTCAACAGTAGCGAGCTGGCGGAAGAGAGTATGCAACAGATCATCTGGCTGGGTAGCTTAGCGATTACCCTGTTAGTTGCAGGCGGCCTGCTCTTTATGGCGATGGTAAGCCGCGTTGTAACACGCCCTCTTCAACAGGCCACCGCCCTGGCTAATTCGCTGGCAAGCGGCGATCTGAGTCATCGAGTAGAAGCGAAGAGCGACAATGAAATAGGCAAAATGCTGACCGCAATGAACGGCATAGGAGAAGGCTTAACGCAAGTCGTTCAGGAAGTGCGGACAGGATCTGCCAGCATACAGACTGCAGCCAGAGAAATTGCGAGCGGCAACGCCGACTTATCAACGAGAACCGAAGTCCAGGCTGGCACTCTGGAAGAGACGGCCAGCTCCATGGAAGAGTTAACCTCTACGGTGCAACAAAATGCAGAAAATGCGAGAGAGGCTGATCGCTTTGTGAATTCTGCCACCGAAGTTGCAGAGCAAGCCGGACTCGTTGTCAGTCGCATGGTGGCAACCATGAATGATATCCGCGACAGCTCCAGAAAAGTCGAGGAAATTATTAATGTGATTAATGGCATTGCGTTCCAGACCAACATCCTTGCACTCAATGCAGCGGTAGAGGCTGCAAGAGCCGGTGAGCAGGGGCGCGGCTTTGCGGTGGTGGCGGGGGAAGTACGCAGCCTGGCCCAACGCGCATCGATTGCAGCTAAAGATATTCAGGGCTTGATCAATGATTCCGTGAACAAAGTTGAATCAGGCAGCACGATGGCCAATGAGGCGGGACGTACCATGAGCAGGGTCGTCGAGGACATTCGTAAAGTTGCGAGTCTGGTCAATGAAATCAGTAATGCGAGCAATGAACAAAGCACCGGTATACATCAGGTGAATGATGCCATCACGAATATGGATGAAATGACCCAGCAAAACTCAGCGCTGGTCGAACAGGCAGCCGCTGCTGCGGAAAGTATGCGGGAACAATCAGACCGGCTTTCTGAGCTGGTTGCCCAGTTTAAAACCGAAACAACTACAGCGAATGTTGTACGTGTCTCAGGGCTGGATCGCAGGCAGCTCAGGTAGCCGGCGCAAGCGCCGCCGATAGTAAGCTGCACCAGCACTTATCGGCGGCAAGCAGCAATAATTAGGGACTGTTGCCTATCACGGCGCGGCAAGATTTTATTTGAGCAGACTAAATACTTTGCTGATCGCTTTACTGCCTGCACCCAGTGGATCCTGACGTATTGCTTTCTCTTCTTCAGCAATCATCAAATACAAACCGTCTAAAGCTTTTTGTGTGACGTAGCCTTCGACCGTTGCTTCCTGCTCAGATACCGCACCCAGCTTTTGCGCCTGGCCCATTACGCTATTGTATTTCGCCGACAATCCCGCTTTATCGGTAACACCTTTCACAATAGGTCGGAATTGCTGCATCAGCGGTGAGGCAGTTTTTTGTTTAAAGAAATCAGTCACCGATGTTTCACCACCGGTCAAAATGTTTTTCGCATCAGTCAGCGTCATCGATTTGACTGCATTCACCAGCAAGGGTTTTGCCATAGGAACTGCCGCTTCAGCCGCACGGTTCATAGAAACGACCAGTTCATCTAACTGCTGACCCTTACCAGTCATCTTCAATATTGGTCTGACTTGTTCCAATAAACCGGGCAATTGAATTTTGACTTTATCGTTATTCAAAAAACCGTTCTCCACGCCCAGCTTAGCAACTGCAGCCACCGAGCCCTTATCCAGTGCGGCCTTCAGCCCGGTACTCGCATCCTGATTACTCAGATCGCTGAATGACAGTGCGCTGACGCTGAAGCTTGCAACCAGCAGGCTGGTCGTAAATACGGCTTTCACAGATTTTTTTGAATTGGCATTTGAAAAAAGATTCATAAGAACTCCTGCATTAACTTTCATGGATAGAGAATAAACGACGATGTTCGCGCATCGCATAGCGGTCGGTCATACCGGCAATATAATCCGCAATTTTTCTGGCCTGTACCTGCGTATCATCTTTGCGCTGATTCTGATAATCAGGCGGCAGCAAACCTGGCTCCTGCATCAAGGCATCAAATAATTCACGTACCACGCGGCGGGCTTTCGATGTCATGCGGTTCACCTGATAGTGGCGATACAAGTGCTGAAATAAAAAATGCTTCAACTCGCTGGCTTGTAAGTGTACAGCATCAGAGAATGCAATCAGTTTTGGCGCTGCTCTGACATCTTCTATCGTCTTTGGCGCCACATCCAGAATACGCGCCTGCGAGGTCGAGATCAGATCCGTAATCAGCGTATTGATCATACGCCGTATCGTCTCAGAGATAGCGCGCCTGCCTTGAATTCCAGGATACATCGTTTCCACTATTTGACGATGCTGCGCATATAGGCTGACTTGCATCATCTGCTGCTCACTTAATAAATTTGAGCGTATACCATCATCAATATCATGGTTGTTATAGGCGATCTCATCTGCCAGATTCGTCAGCTGGGCCTCCAGCGAGGGTTGCGTTTTTTCGATGAAACGCAAACCCAGGTCGCCGAGTTGCCGAGCATTCGTGAGCGAGCAATGCTTGAGTATGCCTTCTCGTGTTTCGAAGCATAAGTTCAAGCCATTAAACGCAGCATAGCGCTCCTCCAGTGCATCGACGATACGCAAGCTCTGCAGATTATGTTCGAATCCACCATAACCCTCCATACAGCTATTTAAGGCATCCTGCCCGGCATGACCGAAAGGCGTATGGCCCAGGTCATGCGCCAGTGCGATGGCTTCAACCAGATCTTCATTCAAACGCAAATTGCGTGCGATTGAGCGACCAATCTGAGCCACCTCCAGGCTATGCGTGAGGCGGGTGCGGAATAAATCACCTTCATGATTCACAAACACCTGGGTCTTATATTCCAGCCGGCGAAAAGCTGAGCAATGGATGATGCGATCACGGTCACGCTGAAACTCACTGCGTGTATCGGAACCGGGCTCAATAAAAAGCCGCCCTCGCGAACTCGCAGACTGGGCGGCATAGGAAGCTAAATGCGTGTCGGAAAACATCATCGTCAGGGCAGAATACTATGACTTAAAGTCTCTAATAATTTGTCCTTGGGTGCAGATGTAATATGAGCGCAGCCAAGGGGCTTGAGCAGTATGAACTTAATCTGCCCTCCTTCATTTTTCTTATCTACTTCCATCAAATCCAGCCAGCGTTCAATTCCCAAATCAGGTGCGGTGACCGGCAGGCCTGCATCTTCCACCAGTTGCTTAATCCGGGTGCGCGACACAAAATCCAGATAACCCAGACGACAGGATAAATCTGCTGCCATCACCATACCGCAACCCACTGCCTCACCATGCAACCAGTTACCATAGCCCATACCAGATTCAATCGCATGACCGAAAGTGTGGCCAAAGTTCAGTATGGCACGCAAACCACCTTCGCGCTCATCCTGGCGCACAACCTCAGCTTTGATTTCACAGGAGCGTGCTACTGCATAAGCAAGTGCGGCCGGATCTTTGGCGCGCAACGCCTCTATATTTTTTTCTATCCAGACAAAAAAATCCGTATCAATAATCGCGCCGTGTTTAATGACTTCGGCGAGTCCTGCCGACAATTCTTTATCGGGCAAGGTATTGAGGGTCGCTGTATCGGCGAGCACCGCTTGTGGCTGATAAAACGCACCTATCATGTTTTTTCCCAACGGATGATTGATACCGGTTTTACCTCCCACTGATGAATCCACCTGTGACAGTAAAGTGGTCGGTATCTGCACGAACGGAACACCGCGCATAAATGCAGAAGCGGCAAATCCCGTCATATCACCAATCACGCCACCACCTAAAGCAATCAGGCAGGTTTTTCGGTCGCATTTTTGTTCCAGCAAATGATCGAAAATCTGCATCAGGGTAGTCCAATGCTTATGCTCTTCTCCATCCGGCAAAATCACGGCAGACACGGTCTTACCGATATCCTGCAGTTGCTGCTGCAAAGCAGACAGATAGAGCGGCGCAACGACGGTATTAGTCACTATCACGACGCGCTTTGCTTGTATCGCTTTTGTCAGGATAGGCGCGTCATTCAGCAAATGCTGACCAATATAGATAGGGTAGCTACGCTCACCCAGATTGACATGCAAGGTTTGAATGCCTGCATTGCTGCTCAAAGCAGAGCTTATAGATGATACGGAATTATTCATAACTGTCGCCGTCAGTTGCGGCACATCGGGACTGGGAGTAGGAAGTTTATCAAGAATATGTTGCACCAGATGCTGCACATTCGGGCGACCGGTTTCAATCACGACATGGGCAATTTCCTGATACAGGGGATGGCGCTGCGCCTCAAGCTCTTCCAGTTTTTTACGTGGATCAGGCGTGCGCAACAAAGGGCGGTTCTTATCGTTGCGGGTGCGTTGCAAAATGCTGTGTATGCTGGCACGAAGATAAATCACGGTGCCGCGCTGCTCCAGCAAACGCCGGCTTTCGGGGTTCAGGATGGCGCCACCACCGGTGGCCAGTATGATGTTGTCTTGCGCAGTCAGATCGCGAATGACATCGGCTTCACGCTGACGGAAACTGGCTTCGCCTTCAATCTCAAAAATGACAGGAATCGAGACGCCGGTTCGCGCCTCGATTTCATGGTCTGAATCAATAAAGCGTTTATTGAGTTTTTTTGCCAGGGCCCGGCCGACCGTGGTCTTACCGGAGCCCATCAATCCCACCAGGAAAATACTACCGTAACTCATTGCACCAATACCTTCTGCACGAAATCAACAAGAAAGAAATGTCCCAGGCTACTTTCTTCACGGGAGCGAATCGGAGGCAGTCGTATTGCTTTACTCTGCCAATTCTGATTAGACAGCGTTTCAACGATTTCACTGTCTTACTTTAGTCGGACAAGTTCATTCTGTTCTCCTATCAAGACTGAAGTCTGATCTGAGTATTGAATTCTGTTTTCTCTATTTTCAATATCACTGAATATTGAAAATGCCAAATTTTGGTATGCACATCTTAATATTGTCATGCCTATTGAGGGAGCCGGCTGACAAATCAATGCAAAGCGTTCAAGCATGTTTGGAACGAAAAATCCCAACTCAGCTGACCATCTTTTCATACCAAAGCCTTATACGACAGTATCGCATAAGATGCTGCATCTATGGCAGCAGATGAAAAAATTGCAGGAATAAGATGGGCTAATACGAAAGAAACGAGGCTCAAGACCCAGGTGACAGGGGAAGTTGTGGAAGATGACTCAGGCGAATCAAACGAATTTACTGCATCCCAGAGCCTGACAAGGAAAGTAAGACAAATCGACCTGCGAAAAGCAGACTGCCTGCGTGTAGCAGGCAGTCTGGAAGACTCGCAAAAACGGTATGAATATTCACCTAACTACTGCGAGTAATTACCGTCCGATATGAGTCTTAGATATCGATTTCCGGAGGGAAAAATTTCACATCAAACCATATAGATCAATTATAAGTAATCGAAATAACCTTAGTTTCCTTGACCTTGTTTGGAGTTTCAATCTGTAAAGTGGTCACTCCAGATCCCTTCGGACATTTATCTGTTGGTTTTAAAATGACTGTATGTTCAGTTTTTTTGAAATCTATAGTATTGAATGCCGTTATCGTAGTTGGTGATATCGTTGCTGTCACGTTAGTGCTATCTATAAAACTCAATACAGTACCCGCTGGAAGTTGATAACCATTTCGATCTGAGAGGTATATTTTATAATTTAAATCTCCGCAGGTCGCACTTCCAAAGACGACACTCGGTTGCCAGCCTTCAACGGTAGGATTCCAGGACGCACTATTGGTAAAACCAGTATTGGCCGATAAGTTCTCTGAGCCACTCACTGCAGTTGCAACCACTCGCACTACAGGTAATTGAGGATTCTGACTGCGCCAAGTGACTGAACAGCTACCATTCTTTGTTAAGCATCTTGCTGTGTCCGCAAGTCCACCATCACCAACGATAGCACCGCTATCCGCTTTGAATACGATAGGCACGCCATCAGCAACCACACCTCCATTCGCATCTGCTAAATACGCAGTCAATTTGTTCTCAATGCCGAAAGCATCAAACCCCTCAACATTGATTTTTTCTACGCCTAAACTAAAGCTGGTTTGGGTCGGAACACCTGTAGTCACGGAGACCGTATCTGAGCTTGTTGCGATGCTGGTTCCATCAACTGTCGCACTGACCAAAACAGACGTTGGCTGCGTGCCTGAAGACACGGTTGCAACCACATTTCCATTTGAATCAGTCACCCCTGACGTGGTCGCTAAATTCACAGGTGCAGAACTCTTGGCAGTGAAATTAACCTTTTTATTGGCGATACCACCGTTATTGCTATCAACAACTTTAAAGGTCAACAATGCAATTTCGGTGCGGCCATTACCACCAGCTCCTTTGATAACGATCGATTTGGTACTTGGACTGGCTGAAACAAAATTAACAGCAAATGGAATTGCACCTGGGAGTGAACCGACAGAGAAAGTTGCTTTGGCAGAAATTGCCGCAAATCCTGTCCAGGTTGCACTGGCAGTGATGCTTGCCGCACCCGGATTGCCAGCTTTAATGGCAATTTCAGCGACACCATTTTGGTCCGTCAGTGCAGAACCTGTGCTAGGCGACAAGGTTGCCACATTAGCATCATCAACGCCAAACTTCACTACAACGCCTGCCACAGGAGTTCCCGTATTGTTGTAGACCCGTGCCCGGGCGATCAATCCATTTGCATTGTTAATCACGTTGGTAGGACTGCCGTTACTGTCAAAAAGAGTAACATCCATTTTTCCGGTCTTTGTTGTCTGGCCTGTACCTGGATCGGTGCTGCCAAATGAATTACTTCCAGATGAGCCGCCGCCACCGCCGCAAGCAGCCAGGAAGGCTGATAAAAACAAACCAGTCAGTAACCGGAGAAACATAGCCATGGAACACCTGTAGTTGAACAAATACATGAATTAGATTGTGTCAGTTAAAAAATACCGTGATTTTGCTTATTTGTTGCTGAAACGATCCGCCATAATTTTCGGCGTGATAAAAATCAGCAGCTCCGTTTTATCGTTGGTTTTCCCTGTGCTCTTAAACAGATTTCCAAACAGTGGCAAATCACCAAAAAACGGAACTTTTGTCACATTATCACGTTCGGTCTGCTGGAAGATACCCCCTAATACCACAGTACCACCATTTTCAACCAAAACCATGGTTTTCACTTCTTTTGTATCGATCGCAAAACCCATCCTGGTTTCCTGGCCTACGCTATCTTTATGCACTTCCACATCCAGTATCACATTGCCATCAGGCGTGATCTGTGGCGTAACTTCCAGTCGCAAAGTCGCTTTACGGAAGAAAATCGAGGTCGCACCACTGGCTGTTGCAACTTGATACGGCAACTCTGTACCTTGTTCGATCAGTGCCTTCAACTGATCAGCAGTCACCACGCGTGGGCTGGAGATAATCTTACCCTTGCCATCTGCTTCCAATGCGGACAATTCCAGATTCAGGAAGCGGTTTGCCGCTGAAGAGAACAGGCTGACCGCTAAACTACCCGGATTCAAGCCGTTAATACCAGCTGCAGGCAAAGACACAAACTGAGTGTTCGGGATATAACTTTGATCCGTGATCTTCGCCTGGCCAGTCTGCTCACCCACGCCGAGGTAATTGCCAGTCAATGCAACCCGTTGATTACCTTGCAACTGGTAACCGACGTCACCCCCACGCAAGCCACGCATGTCAGCAAAGCCTAATTTCACACCCAGATTTTTGCTGAACTTATCATCTGCTTCTACAATACGGGCTTCGATCAACACCTGTTTTGATGCGATATCCGTTTTCTGTATCAGCTTTCTGACTTCCTCGATCTTGGATGGAATATCAGTAATAAACAGCTGGTTAGTGCGAGGTTCTATCACTGCGCTGCCACGCTTGGACAACAGGCGATTTGTGGAAGAACCATCCACACCGAATACTTGTTTGAATGCTTCTGCTTTCTGATAATTCAACTGGAAAGCCTCGGTTTTCAAAGGCTCCAGCTCTGCAATCTGCGCCTTTTGCTCAAGTTCCAGCTTCTCTTTGGTCAGCAATTCATCTTTAGGGGCAATCCAGATCACATTGCCATTTTTACGCATATCAAGACCCTTGATTTGCATAATATTGTCCAGCGCCTGATCCCAAGGTACGTCTTTCAAACGCAAGGTGATTGTGCCGGTCACCGTGTCACTGGCGATCACGTTCAGGCCACTGACCTCAGCGATAATCTGCAAAATCGCCCGGACTTCGATGTTCTGGAAGTTAAACGAAATTCGCTCACCACGGTAACCCTGGGTGCCCTGCACCAGTTTATTCGGGTCTTCCTTAATCGGGCGCACCTCGAGCACGAATTGTGTGTCGCTTTGATACGAACTCTGTTCCCACAATCCTTTAGGCTCGATCACCATCTGTACATTCTCGCCATTTGGTGTTGTGGTGATCGTCTGCACAGGAGAGCCAAAATCCGCGACATCCAGGCGTTTGCGCAGAATTTCCGGCAAAGCGACTTTCAGGAAAGTCACCTGTATTTTCTGTCCTTGCTGACGCACATCGACAGCAACCTGATTCAGAGGCAGATCTACGACGACACGGCCTTCACCATTGACGCCGCGACGGAAATCAATGTCACGCAAACTTAGTTTGCCTTGTGGAGCCGCATCAGGATTCACTGGCAAGCCTTGTGAATTCACTGCGGTAGCGACACCACCGGAACCATCTATCGTTACGATGAGGTATTTTCCTTCTATCGTAGCGGCATAGTTGAGCGGCTTGTTGAGATTGAAAATCATGCGGGTACGGCCAGATGCCTCGACCAGCGTGACAGTACGCAGATCACCGATATTCACATCCACAGTGCTTTTACCTGTGCCATTCGTGACATCAGGAAAATCCAGTGCAATTCTGGATGGGCTGGCAATCGAGAAACCCGCGGGCTGCTTGTTCAGCGGATTTTTCATGCCGATCTTGACGACAATATTGGCCCCCTGCTGATTGGTGACCAAAGACTCAATACTGTTCGACTGAGCAAAAGCCAACTGTGTCAGCCCCATCAGTAACAGGAAACAGGCTTTGACAAACATAGCGCCCCTTTTACTTGTATTTATCAACGCTTTCATTTCTGACTCCCCTGCAGCTCAAGCTTAACATTACGTTCAACCCATTCTCCTGTTGCATCCTGGACCGTTTCTTTAATCTGGATTTCAACATCGGTAATTTTTGTGATCAAGCCAAAATTCTGTCCGATGTAACCACCCTGCTTGGCCTGATACACTTTTTTATCCGACTGTACCAAGCCGATACGGGCTGATTTCTTTTCTATCACCCCTACCATTTTCAAGGCATCCAGCGGATAACCTTCCAACTCTTCACGTGGCCTGTCCATATTGGGTCGCAAGCCATTCCCACTGTCGGGCTTCATGCGAGCCAACACTGCCAGCAATTTTTCCTGATTAAAGGGATCGACTTCCGTTTTCACTTCATAGGAAACAGGCACATAGACTTTAGGCGGATTGAGTTTGGGCGTGACCAGCTTGGTCTCTTTTTTTACCGACTCCATCCACTCTGTGAGCTCAGATGCGCCATTGTCACCGCAGCCGCTCAGCATCAGTGTTTGCCCCAGCAAGGCCGTCAAAACTAGAAATTTACGCATCATTTCTTGGGCGCCTTTTTCAAATTAGCCTGGGCGAGTACTTCATCTTTATCCAGATAGCGGAAAGTTTTCGCAACGACATCCAGGGTCAGCAAGCCATCCTTGTTCGCAGAAATCGACAGATTATTCAGAGTGACGATACGCGGCAATTTTGCAATATCAGACACGAATTCTCCCAAATCATGGTAGTTACCTGACAGTTTTACGTCGATAGGCAATTCTGCATAATAGTCTTTGATTACCGGCACGCCAGGTTTAAACGAGTCAAACTGCAGACCCCGGCCAGCACCAGCCTGGTTAATATCGGACAACAAGGCATCCATCTCTGCCTTACTCGGCAATTGCTTTTCCATGGTCGCCACGTATTGCTGCACCAAGGCACGCTGATCTTTCAAGGCATCCAGATTGATCGCCTGCTGCATCTTGTCACGGTACTGCTGCTTGAGACTAAGCTCTTCCTGCTGGCGTGCTTCGATTTCTTCGGTTTGGCTACTCCAGTAGAAAAACCAGCCCAGACCTAACACCACTGCCAGCACGCCGCATGCCGCAGCCAGCCGCGGCGCGATAGGCCACAGCCCCGGATGCAGACCATTCAGGTCCTTAAATTGAGCGCTGATATCATCAAACGCTTCCTGAACATTTATTGCCATCCCCGACCTTCCAATTCTCTTCGTTGACTGATGTCATTTACTTTCATTTAGCAGGGCCAGGCTTCGCCAGCTCAGCGGCAGAGGCTGGTGCCTCATCTTTCTCACGTGGACGCTTAATGCCTACATTCACAGAAAAGTCAGACACTTTTTTTGCATCGCGTCCCTGACCGATGCCAGCGGAATGAATATCGATCAGATCAGGTTTGTACATCCATTCGGATTTACTGCCAAGATTACGGATGAACTCCGCCACCCTTTCCTGAGATTGCGCATAGCCATTCACAGTAACACGCTGACCATCCTGCTTCAGAGCACGCAAATAAACCCCTTCCGGAGTGTGCTTAACCAGTTCCTGCAAAAGAAAGACTGGCTGATTGCGATCGCCCTGCAAATCCTCAACTGCCTGCTGACGTGCCTTGAGCGAGTCAATCTCCTGCTTCAGATTGGCAATTTCCTTGATTTTTTCATCCAGGACGGCATTCTCTTTCTTAATGAAATTCACACGGTCGTTCTGGATACCAATCTGACGTGCGTTAATCGCACCGACCACCACCGTGATCAACGCACCAACGATGGCAGACAACAACAGCAAAGAATAAAAATCCTTGATCAGCTGTTTGCGCTTCTCTTCCCTGTGTGGAAGAAGATTAATTTTTATCATCAGCCAAATCTCCGCAAGGCCAGACCACAGGCAACTGTATAGGCTGGCGCATCATTTCTTAATGCTTTTTCACTGACGCCGGGCGCCAGCTCCATTCCTTTGAATGGGCTGACTACCGCCGTAGAAATTTTTGTACGCTCCGCCACGATATCCACCAGTCCGGTTACCACAGCACAGCCACCGGTCAGGAAAATCTGGTCTACCCGCGTATAAAGTGTCGACGTGAAAAAGAACTGGATCGCACGCGTTACTTCCAGCGCCGCATTTTCCAGGAAGGGCTCCAGCAATTCCATTTCATAACTGTCGGGTAAGTCACCATTTTTCTTCTTAATCTCAGCCTCTTCCTGCGACAATCCATAGTTGCGCACGATATCCTGCGTCAGCTGACTTCCACCAAACTGCTGCTCTCTTTCGTACACCACCTCACCATTGAGCATGATGTAAATATAGGTACGCTTGGCACCAATCTGAAACATCGCGTAAATCTGGTCCCGGCCTTCATTGGCCTGTTTTTCAATCAAACGCTGCATTGCCGAACGCGCCGCGTAAGATTCAATATCCATGACTTTCGACTGCAGACCGGCCGCTTCAGCAACAGCAACCCTGTCCTCTACTTTTTCTTTGCGGGAAGCAGCGAGCATGACTTCCACATCTTCCTGGTTCGCGGCCGGGCCGATCACGCAGAAATCCAGACTCACTTCATCCATAGAAAAGGGAATGTATTGACTCGCTTCAGATTCGACCTGCACCTCGAGTGCCTGATCGCTGAGCGTCATCGGAAGGAAAATCTTTTTCGTGATAACCGCTGATGCTGGCATCGCCAGTGCGACATTCTTTGCTGAAGTACCGCTCTTTTTTAACAGTTTCCGTATCGTGTCCGACACTTGCTCAATATTTTCTATATTCCCATCCAGTACTGCACCTTTAGGTAAAGGTTCAGACGCGTAGCGCTCCAGACGGAAAGCCTTGTTACTTCCCTCTGAGAGCTCAACCAGCTTGATATCGAAGGAACTGATATCCAGACCGATGAGAGGCGGATTTTTTCTGCCGAGCAGTGAAGCAAGATCTAAAGCCAAGAATATCCCCTCATAAACACGTTGATGTGTGTTTTTTACAAATTGAAACAAAACCACCGGATAAATGTAAATTGCGCAGAAAAAAGTCTTTAAAAACCGCAATTTACGAAACAATTATCCAAGCTTACATGAAATGCTAGCAATATAGACCGCATTGGTAAAGAATTTCCGCAGAGCAGCCCCCAGCTACGTTGCCAATTGTCCACGAACGTTTTTCTTTAGCTCACAGAAACATCCTGCAGCAAAGCTGAACGAGAACAGCATCGCCGAGACGTTATAATGCAAATTGCCAATCGTTACTGTAAAAATTCATGTCCGCTCAAACAAACACAACTCCGGAAAAAAACATGGTTACTGCACCTGAACAACCACGCTTACTGCGCCGGATATTGCTCAATACCCTGTTCATCATCACAGGACTGATCCTTGCAGCTGCGTTAATGATAGGCTTTGCATTGACGATGGCCTACCCCAATCTGCCTGAGCTTGATTCAATTACCAGTTATAACCCGAAAATGCCCTTGCGCATCTACACGGCAGACCATGTGCTGATTGGCGAATTCGGCGAAGAACGCAGAAATGTGGTGCGTTTTAATGAGATACCGGATGTGATGAAAAAGGCGGTACTGGCGATAGAAGATGATCGCTTTTACGAGCATGGTGGCGTCGATTATCTGGGCATTGCAAGGGCTACGCTGCACAATCTGAGCGGTGGCGCGAAACAAGGCGCATCAACCATTACCCAGCAAGTTGCGCGCAATTTTTTCCTTTCCAGCGAGCAAACCTTCAAGCGTAAGATTTACGAAATTCTGTTGGCCTGGAAGATAGAACAGAACCTGAGCAAGGATCAGATTCTCGAAATTTATATGAATCAGATCTATCTGGGCCAACGCGCGTATGGCTTTTCTTCCGCTGCCCAGATTTATTTTGGCAAGCAACTTAAAGACATCAGCATTGCCGAAGCAGCCATGTTAGCAGGCTTACCGAAAGCACCTTCAGCCTACAATCCGGTCGCCAATCCCAAGCGTGCGACGGTGCGCCAGCAATACATTTTGCAACGAATGAAACAACTTGGTTACATAAATGATGCGGAATTTGAACAGGCGCGCAACGAAGAACTGGTTACCAAGACCGATAGCAGCGATTTTGGAGTCCATGCTGAATATGTGTCGGAAATGGCACGCATGTTGGTTTATGAGCAATTCAAAGAAGAAACCTATACCCGTGGTTTGAATGTATACACCACCATTACCAAGGCCGATCAGGATGCCGCCTATCTGTCCTTGCGCCGCGGCGTGATGGAATATGAAAAACGGCATGGTTATCGTGGTCCGGAAGCCATCATCAACATCCCATCTGGCAAAGAAGCGGCTGACGAAGCCATCGAAAAAGAATTAGCCGATCACAGTAACAGCGATGACTTGCTGGTGGCGATGGTGCTCGAAGTGAATCCCAAGCAAGTAAGAGCCGTATTAGCGACTGGCGAAGAAATTCGCATCGAAGAAGCCGGTCTGAGTTTTGCAGCCAGCGGTCTGTCTGCAAAAGCACCGGCTAACAAGCGCATACAGCGCGGCGCTGTGATACGCGTTATGCAGGAAGGCAAAAACTGGGTAATCACCCAGATGCCTGAAGTACAGTCGGCTTTTGTCGCAGCAAGTACCGTGGATGGCTCGATTAAAGCCCTGGTCGGTGGTTTCGATTACAACCTGAATAAATTCAATCATGTGACACAAGCCTGGCGCCAGCCCGGTTCTTCGTTCAAACCCTTTATTTACTCTGCCTCGCTGGAAAAAGGTCTGTCTCCAGCCACCATTATTAATGATGAACCGCTGAGCTTCGATGCCGGTCAGACCGGTGGTCAGGCCTGGGAACCCAAAAACTATGATGGCAAATACGAAGGTCCTATGACTATGCGTAAAGGACTGACCAAATCGAAAAATATGATTTCTATCCGTATCCTGCATCGCATCGGTGCCAAGTATGGCCAGGAATACACCAACCGCTTCGGTTTCATTCCCGAGAAAAATCCTCCCTACCTGACTCTGGCCTTAGGCGCCGGTGCGGTCACGCCTTTGCAGATGGCGGCAGGCTACGCGGTGTTCGCCAATGGTGGCTACAAAATCAATCCCTATTTAATTTCTAAAATCACCGATACCAATGGCAAGGTATTGGTACAGGCAGCGCCGGAAAAAGCCGGTGATGAAAATAACCGAGTGATTGATGAGCGCAATGCCTTCCTGATGGATAGCATGATGAAAGATGTGGTCCGCTTTGGCACCGCGACCAAGGCAATGTCTTTGAAACGAACTGATCTGGCCGGTAAAACCGGTACGACCAACGACTCGGTCGATGCCTGGTTTGCCGGGTATCAGTCTAAACTGGTGGGAATCGCCTGGATAGGTTTCGATCAGCCGAAGAACCTCGGAAACAGAGAAACCGGTGGCGGACTGGCCTTGCCGATCTGGATAGGTTATATGCAAAAGGCGCTCAAAGATATTCCTATCGAAGAGCGCCCTATTCCAAATGGAATTATTTCGGTCAACGGAGATTTCTACTATGCAGAAAATCCACCGGGTACAGCAGTAACGGACTTATCTGCAACGACCAAAGTCATCGAAGAGTAAGCAGGCTTAAGCGCCTTGTTCCTGCGCCAGCCGGGACAAGGTCGCAAACAATTCTGAGCCATCGCGTGTATTGAGCCAGTGTTGACCGTCGTATTTATAATGGAATCCACCGCTACGTGCAGCCAGCCACATTTCCTGCATTGGCGCCTGACTGTTGACGATCATTTTTGAGCCGTTCTGCACAAACTCTATCGTGAGTACATTGCCACTGCGTGCGCACTCTACATCGTATAAATCGTCTTCGAAAGCCTGCTCGAACATCTCTTCCACTTGCTTGAGGCAAGTTTCAGCCAAATCGAGGAATTCGGTTTCAGTCATGGTACACTCCCGTGGTTTAAATCTTTGAAAACGCCATTTTATACGGTGTTAAGGTAAACCAAGATGCGTACCCTGATTTCATCCCTGCTGTTGATTTGCCTGATGACTGCCTGCGGACAAAAGGGACCATTGACGATGCCGGACAAGGGGACGGACAAGGCGCAATCTGTGCCGCAAGCCAAGCCGCTCAGCAGCAATCCGGACACACTGCAAAAATAAACTGAAGAGTTCACTTAACGACCGGATGCACGCTTACTGCTGATCCTGACGTAGTTGTATCGGGCCCGCCAGATGTGGCCGACAGCCCTGTACATCCTGATAAACCTGACGAATTTGCTCCATATCTGCCTCTTGCTCACCACTGAGTGTCAGATAGTCGACCAGGCTGACTTCTTTGCGTTTGAAGTCAAAATACGCACAAGCTAAGGGAACTTTCGCTTCCAGCGCTATATGGTAAAACCCGCTACGCCAGTGTGGCCGTAAACTGCGGGTACCCTCCGGCGCCAGCGCCATCCAGTACCAGTCAGCGCTGTGCATGGTTTTCGCCAGGCGTGCGATGGCGCCAGTTGAACTGCCACGCTCTACCGGTTCACCGCCCAGCGCACGCACTACTTTACCTAAAGTAGCGCCGGTCAGCCCCTCGAACAGGGAAGACTTGGCGATGAAGTGAAAAGGCATGCCAATCGCGAGTTTGGCCAGGATGCCGATAGGAAAATCCCAGTTCGAGGTATGGGGATAGACGATGATCACACCTCTGGGGCCAGGCAGTGGCTTATATCTGACCTGCCAGCCTATGAGGCGCAAAATGCGCAATGCGCTGCGCTGAACCAGGGTCTCCGAAGATTTTTCTTGTAATAGATAGCTTGTCATAAAAATTTGGTAGGCTAATTTTCAAACACATTATGCCGTGGAATTTTTAGCGATGCAAAAATCAACAGTTACTCATATCCTGATGCTCAGCGCATCCCTTTCCTGCCTCAGCCCACAAGCATGGGCTGCGCACCCGCTGGTGACTGAAGATCCGAATGTACAAACCCTGGGAAAACAGCAATGGGAACTGAATACGGATGCCCGCCGCAGCAACCTCACAGGTCAGACGAATCAGCAAATCAGCGCGCTGACCTACACCTATGGTGCCAGCGACCAGCTCGATGTGTTTTTCAATCTGCCAGGCAGACTGAATCAGTTCGCCGGTGTGGCTGACGCTTCAGCTGGTGTCAAATATCTGTTTGCTCAGAATGCGCAGCATAGCTATGGCGTCAAGCTGGAAGCCTTTATTCCCAGCGGGGCTGAGCGTAAAGGCTTGAGCGACAATGCCTATCAGCTCAGCACCACGCTGATACACAGCTACCATCAGGATCAGTTGACGCTACACAGCAATGTCTACATGAACTGGCACCATTATCGCGACGAGCAAGCCAGCAGCGGTCAGCACACAACCGTATGGCGGCTATCGGGCGCGGCCTTGTATGAGTTCCGCCCAGGCTGGCAAGCTGTGCTGGATCTGGGTCTGACTTCGCCGGAATCACGCCTGGAAAAACGCTGGCAACGTTATCAGACTGTGGGCCTGATCTATGCCTGCACCCCTAATCTGGATCTCGATGCGGGCCTGCAATGGAAGCAGACGCAAAGCAGCCGCAGCCATCAGCTTGGCATAGGCCTCGCCTGGCGCTACTGATTCTTACACCATCATTAAGTGTGACGTTCAGCGCGTTCGCGCCACTTGATAACGACGCGGTACAGCAGCAAGGCGGCCACCAGCGACGCAAACAGGTAAGGCCGGGTTAAGTCATGCTTACCGGCTTTCATCCAGTAGTAATGCAGCACGGTCAGAGGCGCAATCACATAAATCAACTGATGCAGGCGTTGCCAGGCTTTGCCGCCCATGCGCCTGATCATGCCGTTGTGGCTGGTCACAGCCAAAGGCAGCAAAGCACAGAAGGCAATCAGCCCGACCGCAATAAACGGACGTTTGAGTACATCCGTCCACATCTCCTGCAAATCGAAAAAATGATCGAACCAAAAGAACATCAGAAAATGCAGGGCCGCATAGAAAAACGTGTACAGACCCAGCATGCGTCTGAAACGCAATAACCACGGCTGTTGCAGCAATTTACGCAGCGGTGTGACTGCGAGTGTCATCATCAGAAAATACAAGGCCCAGTCGCCGCTGTAACGGGTCAGATATTCCAGCGGATTAGCGCCCAGTCGCTCCATCAGCAAGCCACTCAGCATGTGAGCAAACGGGATTAAGGCAAGCAGAAACACCACTACTTTTAAGCGGCTTAATTGCGGTGCAGTCAGATTCATAGTCAGCGAATGTGCTATCAGCGAGGGTGGCAACAGCCTGGATTCAATAGAATTTTTTCAAATCCATCCCGGTATACAAAGATGCCACTTCAGGATAGCCATTGAACATCAGGGTCTTGCGTTTGCGGGCAAATAAACCGTCTTCACCGATGCGGCGTTCAGACGCCTGCGACCAGCGCGGATGATCGACCTCGGGATTCACGTTCGAATAAAAGCCATATTCGCGCGGCGCTGTTTTATTCCAGGCCGTGGCTGGCTGCTCTTTGGTAAAACGGATTTTGACGATAGATTTGACCGACTTAAAGCCATACTTCCACGGCAGTACCATACGCACCGGCGCACCATTCTGATTCGGTAACACCTCGCCATACATGCCGAAGGTCAGCAGCGCCAGCGGATGTGCTGCTTCATCCAGCCGCAAGCCCTCGGTGTAAGGCCAGTCCAGCACGGGTGAGCGCACACCGGGCATCTGCTTTTTATCATCCAGGGTCACGAATTCTATGTACTTGGCATTGCCGGTGGGTTCGGCTTTTTTGATCAGATGCGATAGCGAATACCCTATCCATGGCACCACCATAGACCAGCCTTCCACGCAGCGGAAACGGTAAATACGCTCTTCCAGCGTCGCCAGCTTAAGCAGACTGTCGATATCGAGTACAAAGGGCTTTTTAACTTCGCCCTCTATGCTGACCGTCCAGGGCCGCGTCTTCAGGCTGCCTGCCATGATGGCAGGCTCAGATTTATCGGTACCGAATTCGTAAAAATTATTGTAGGTGGTCGCATCTTTCTGCGAGGTCTTTTTATCCAGTATTGCATAGGCCGGATTCGGGCTGGCGACCAGCTTCTGCGCAGATGCGGTTTGCGCATGCGCCTCGCGGTTCGCCATTTCCCACAAAGCGCTGCCAGCCACAGAGCCCAGCGCGAGCTGGCGGATAAACTGACGCCGCTCTTCAAACACGGCACGTGGCGTGATTTCTGAAGAATAAGGCAGATCCAGGCCATTGGCCGCGCGTTGTATGATCATGATTCACTCCTGTGAGCGTAGATGGATAAGCTGTGCTTAACGCCAGTTGCTGCAGCAGTTTTTGAGTCAGATCCCGTGCAGCGAAGGCGCTAGTCTCTCATGAGTCGGGAATTCTCGCAGAACCTTACAAAACTGAACAAACGAACCGTAAGAAAGCCAAGGAGCTGGCTAAAGTACATCATCCCGTCAGCCACGCTGTTGGGGGCCACAAGCCAAATAAAAAAGCCATGCATGCATGGCTTTTTTAAGATGAATGCTAAGCGTCTTGCCGGATTCAGAGCGTACCGTAGGAATGCAAGCCGGACAGGAACATATTCACGCCCAGGAAAGCAAAGCTGGTGATCAGCAAGCCCAGTAAGGCCCACCAGGCGGCGACCTGACCGCGCAATCCCTTCATCAAACGCATATGCAGCCAGGCAGCGTAATTCAGCCAGACGATCAGGGCCCAGGTCTCTTTCGGGTCCCAGGACCAATAACCACCCCAGGCTTCTGCGGCCCATAAAGCGCCGAGAATAGTGGCAATGGTGAAAAAGGCAAAGCCAACCGCGATCGCCTTGTACATCACATCATCCAACAATTCCAGCGCGGGCAAACGGTCTGCCAGCCAGCCTTTGGACTTTAACAGATAGGCGACCGCCACCATGGCCGCCAGCGCAAAGGTGCCGTAACCAATGAAGTTGGCAGGTACATGAATTTTCATCCACCAGCTTTGCAGCGCCGGAACCAGCGGCTGGATTTCTGCCGCATCACGGCTGACCGAATACCACAGCAGAAAACCGACTGCGGCAGAAATCACCAGCAGCACAAAAGCACCGAGCGCACGCGTCGCATATTGCTGCTCGTAGTAGAGGTAGAACAGAGCCGTAATCAGCGCAAACAACACGAATACTTCGTACAGATTCGATACCGGGATATGGCCGATATCAGCACCAACCAGATACGACTCATACCAACGCACCAGCATGCCGGTAAAGCCCATCACCACGGCGGCCCAGCACAGTATGGAGCCAACCGAAGAACCGAAATCTGAACGCAGTATCAGCCCGCCCCAGTAAAACAGGGTAGCCAGAAAAAACAGCGTACTCATCCACAGTATCGCAGACTGGCTGGACAGCAGATATTTGAGGAAAAATTTTTGATTCGCCAGCTCCAGATTGCCGGCATACAGGCTGGTGGCTGACAAACTCAACAGTGCCAGTATCAGCATCAGGGGCCGTACCGGTTTCCAGCGCCAGCCCAGCCAGGCAAAGGTCGGTGCTGCCAGCAGCAAAATCGCTTTTTCGTAGATATCCATAAAGGACCCGAAACGCGACAAAGCAAACAGCGATGCGGCGCACAAGGCCGCTGCATACGCCCAGTCGACAATGCTCAGGCGCTTGAAAAAGCTCTGCTGGGTCTGGTAGTTCTGTGTCATTTCCATCATTTTTATGCCTCCGGCCTGAAGCGAATTATGCGCATCAGTGTAAATAATCTGTGTCCTGTGTGTTCAGTGCGTTCTGTGCGCCCGGCACTCACGGTTTGGCTTCCTGTGCGATTGCGGCCAGTCCCTGGCTGAGCTGGGCAAATTCCTTTTCAAAATCCAGGGTCTTACGTTGTGAACTCATGGCCATCAGTATATGTGATCCCTGCCCATCCGCTTTGAGCCAGATCCACAGGCGACGCTCACGGATGTAGAACATGGCAAAAACACCGAGTACCAGCAACAGGCAACCAAAATACACCACATTCTTACCCGGTGAACGGGTAATTTGTAATACCGATGCTTTCACCTCTTCAAACCCACGCAGTTGCAAATACACAGGTGCATGATAAAAGGCCGCATCCGACAAGGCAGTGGTCGCCAGTTGCAGGAAGCGCGCATGCTTTTCTGTCATTTCCAATGCGGGCAAACCGTCCTGCTCCCTGGCCAGCATCCATAAATTCCATAAGCTGCCATTGAGTATCTTAATCATCACATCTGCTGCTTTGGCCTGATCAGCCGCCGGTATCTTTTGTTCCAGATAGCGCGAGATCGCAACAAAACCGGCATCCTGTCCATTCCCCGCAAAAATCGCCAGGCTGTTGGCCGCTGAGGCCTGGATCTGCTGGCGCATATCGCCAGAGTTGGCCATGCTCGCCGGTAAGGCGCCGGCGGCAAAGCGATCGGCGGCTTTTTCACGCAAGGCCTTATTGTGTAAGGCCGCGCGCAAACGCATCCATTCCGTCACACTATCATTCTCATCCGCCGGTATGCGCAGAAAACGAAAGCCATCGGCAGCTGATTCGCGCACCCCGCTCAGTATCATGTAATCGCCATCAATCAGCATGGGCTGCATGTAATTCATGAATTCTTTAGCCTGACCAGTCTTATCGCGCAGCTTGTACTGGAAGCTGGGACCGACGTTTTTGAATTCTTTGGTATTGACGTTTTTGGCGGCAGAACCCAATTGCTTACTCAGATCCGCACTCAACCGCTCATTGAAACTCTTATTCGTATCAACCGCACGTACATCCGTGCCATTCTTCGCCATATTCTCAACATTAAAGGGCCGGAATCCCGTCCATTCTATGCTGTAACTCTGCTGGTCTGCGGCGGTCAGTTGCGTGCTGCCACCGACTTCGCCTTTCAGGCCAGTACCCGCTGCGCTATCACCCGTCATCGCATAAGTCTGCAATTGCAAGCGGCTGCCACCATCTTCAAAACTGGACTGATAGACCGCGATACCCTGATAAATTAAGGGTTGATTGACCTTAATGGTGGCTTCGGTTTTTTTACCGGTTTCATGGTCGGTCAGTATCACATCACTGGCGAACAGTTTAGGCATACCGCTGCTGTAAAAATCGATATGGAATTTTTTTAGCTGCAGCGTGAAAGGCAGGTCCTGAATCAGCACGCCGCTAGCCTGGGTAATGATGGCGGTATTACTGCTGCTGCCTTCCGGTATCAGTGAATTACCACGGAAACTGGGATTCCCCAATGGCAGGCGATGTTGCTGAGGAATGTTAGCGATAATACCGGCACCTTCATAGGGCACTTTGCCACCAAACCAGCGTTGCAAACGGATAGGTAATTCTGAGTCCAGCATCGCCCCCAGTACGATCACGACGATAGCTGAATGCGCGAGGATATAACCCCATTTATTAGCGGCGCCCTGACGCGCGGCGATCAGTGTGGCGCCATCTTTCGCGACCAGCTTTTGCTGATAACCGAGGCTGGCTAATAATTGCTGCGCGTGCTGCCGCACCGTAGCTGGCTGCTGCGCCGAAGTCCATTCACCACGGTGATGGAAATTCCTCAGTGATTGCTCGCGTACATTGTCGCGCCAGCTGCGCATATCCTTCAGCATCTTGGGCGCATTGCGGATCACACACAGGCTGGTCGATACCACCAACAGGCCAACCATGAACAAAAACCACCAGGCGGAGTACACCGAATACAGGCCGAATTTATCCAGCACCTCATACCAGAAAGGACCGAACTGGTTCACATAGTTCGGCATGGGTTCATTCTGTTTGAGCACGGTGCCTATTACCGCACCGATTGCAATCAGCACCAGAATACTGATGGCAAAACGCATAGAGGACAGCAATTCCACACTGTCAGCCAGCCAGGCCTGTCGTGTGCGCAGCTGTATCCCGCCGGTATCGGTGGGGCTTTCAAAATCCAACTTATTGTCCATACTGTTCCGATGAAAATTCTACAGAGCTCAGGTACTGTACATCCCGCCTGATGCGCCCGGCCTGAGCATATTCGGCTCACTGAAGTGGCACCCAGTCTGATGCGCTGAGCTGCAAGCGCGTGACGGCCGGCACCTGATCAAAAAAAAAGGGGATGGCTGCGCGCCACCCCCTTCATCATTCCTTCAAGTCAGCCGTTTTTCAGGCATCCGGAACTGCCAGAACTGTCCCGGTCATGCATGGCGACTAGCCGTCAATCCTGAACTGGCTGCTCAGGCAGAACAAGCTGCCATCACACCGCTGGGGCGGCTTTAAGTCCATCCGGTATTATTTCAGTCCGGCGATGTAATCAGCGACTGCGCGCATTTCATCTTCAGACATAGACTTCGCTATCGTTGTCATCTGCACACTGTTGACGCGTGAACCCTGAATCTTTGCGCCATCTTTACGGGAGCCATTGTAGAAAGCCTGTAATTGCGCCAGTGTGTAATCCTGATGCTGTCCGGCGATACGCGGGAACTGGGCTGGAATACCGGCACCGTTCGGGCTGTGGCAACCGGCACAGGCTGGAACGTTTTTCTCAGCGATACCACCACGGTAAATTTGTTTGCCGAGTTCGACGATATCTTTATTTTTCGCCGCGCCTGGTGCAGATTTTTGTGCATTCAGATAGACCGCGACATTCTTCATGTCGTCAGCCGTGAGACTTTTGGCAAATGCGGTCATGGTCGCATTATTACGCGCACCGCTGGCGAACTCAGTGAGTTGTTTGACCAGATAGGCATCATGCTGGGCAGCTAATTTCGGATTCACACTGATGGTGGAATTTCCGGCTTCACCATGGCAGGAGGCGCAGGCAACGATACCGCGTGCCGCATCACCGTTTTTGTACAGCGCTTCGCCTTTGGCTGCATCCGCTTTAGCAGGCTTCGCTTCCTGATTCGCATACGCGACTGAAGTGAGGGAGGACAAAGCCAGTACGGCCATGCCAAGAGACTTCATAACTGGTAAGTAAGCACGTTTCATTCATACACCCTGAGACTAAATAATAGAAATCTGCCCTGTTGGCGACACGTAGCTGCGAAGCTGCTGCGGAAAAGAGAGAAACAGCAACCAGAGTAGGCACGGAAAAAGATAGCGCTGCCCATTACCTAACCCCTTATTGTACAATAGCTTTCAGGCGTTATAACGGCCAACTGTTGCATTTTTCCACTTTTCCTTTCCTTTATGTCTATCCTCTGGCAAGCCCGCTTTTTTACCACGGTCAATCATTTACGAGATCTGCCGCGGACCCATGTTCCGGAAATCGCATTCGCAGGCCGTTCCAACGCCGGCAAGTCGACCGCTATTAATACACTATGCAACCAGAAGAAGCTTTGTTTTGCATCAAAGACTCCGGGACGAACCCAGCACATTAATTACTTTTCCATCGGTGGCGCCCACGTTGCGATGCATCGCAAGGATGAAACCAAGGTCGATGAGATCCGCGCCATGCTGGTCGATTTGCCTGGATATGGCTATGCGGAAGTTCCTGGCGCAGCCAAAAATCACTGGAACCAATTGCTCGGTGCGTATGTGCAGCGCCGCACCCAGCTCGCTGCGCTGGTGCTGATCATGGATGCACGCCGTCCGTTCACCGATCTCGACATACAGATGCTGGAATGGTTTGCACCTAGCGGTCGCCCGATACACTGCATCCTGACCAAGGCCGATAAGCTCAACAATAATGAATCCGCCAATGCCTTGCGTCATGCCAAAACGGTGCTGGAGCGCTACAAGGATGACCAGGGTCCGCTGTTCCCGTATAGCGTACAGTTATTCTCAGCCTTAAAACGGATTGGTATCGAAGAAGCGGATGCCACTGTGCGCGCATTGCTTGGGCTGGATCAAGAACTGCCTGCCGCAGTAGCCGACAATGCTGACACTGATTCTACTGCTGATGCAGATGTTGATACTGTTGCTGCCGCTGGCCATGCAGCGCTGCCGGACGGCGACGCCAATCCGGTCTGAGTGAGGCGCCAGGCGCGCGGTTTTGCAGCGCTCCGCTAAAAAAAATCCCCGGCATCATGCTATGTTGCCGGGGAAAGTAACACCAGTTCGAATAGGGACGAATGGTGTCCCGCTCAGGGAGGAGAAGCGGTAGGCATGGAGTACGCTCCAACCTGTAGCTTATGATGCATGTATCTCTGAAAAGTTTCGTTGACCAGCCTAAAAATTTATCTCACCATGTCAATCAAAAATTCTGCCCTGCCCTCCGCTTTTCCCGCTGCCCGTATGCGCCGTATGCGCAAGGATGCGTTTTCGCGCGCGCTGATGCGTGAAAACACCGTCACCAGCGCTGACCTGATTTATCCTGTGTTTGTGGTCGATGGCGCACAACAGCGCCAGCCGGTCGCCTCCATGCCCGGCGTAGAGCGGGTCTCCATCGATTACCTGTTAGAAGTCGCTGCTGACTGCGTACAACTGGGCATACCGGTACTGGCGCTGTTCCCAGCTATCGATGCCTCGCTCAAAACACCGGACGGCATAGAAGCGACTAATCCGGATGGTCTGATTCCGCGCGCTGTACGTGCGTTGAAAGCGGCGCATCCTGAGCTTGGTATCCTGACTGACGTGGCGCTTGATCCTTACACCAGCCACGGCCAGGATGGCCTGATTGATGACAATGGCTATGTGCTTAATGATGTCACCACGGCCATGCTGGTGCGTCAGGCGCTGACACATGCTGCAGCCGGTGCCGATGTGGTCGCGCCCAGCGATATGATGGATGGCCGCGTAGGCGCGATCCGCTGTGCACTGGAAGAAGCGGGCTACATCCATACCCGCATCATGGCGTACTCCGCCAAGTATGCGTCTGCGTTTTACGGTCCCTTCCGCGATGCAGTCGGTTCTGCTGCAAATCTGGGCAAGAGCAATAAGGCCAATTACCAGATGGACCCGGCCAACAGCGATGAAGCATTGCGTGAAGTCGCACTGGACCTGGCTGAAGGCGCAGACATGGTGATGGTGAAACCGGGTATGCCTTATCTGGACATCGTACGTCGCGTCAAAAATGAATTTCAGGTGCCAACCTTTGCCTATCAGGTCAGTGGTGAATACGCGATGATTAAGGCGGCAGCCCAGAACGGCTGGCTGGATCACGATAAAACCATGATGGAAGCCATGCTCGCATTTAAACGCGCGGGTGCCGATGGCGTGCTGACCTACTTTGCACGTGACATCGCGCGTCTGCTAAAACAAGCCTGATTTCAGGTCTGATTTCAGGTCTGATTTCAGGTCTGATTTCAGGTCTGATTTTAATCTGATTTAGGTCCTGCACAAATCAGACCGATGCTGGTCAGCAGCCGTGCTGCTGACCTTCCCTTCCTCGAGCGCAAAGCAAGCTTTCCGATGCAGCACTGCGCTGCATTTGCCAAGCCGCCTCCTTACCGCGATACTGACGGCTGGCGCAGCGCTGTTATCCTTCTGTGGTGCTGCTTTTCTGCTTCCTCTCTGCCAGATATGGATATTTTTCACATTAATGATCATCAGGTCACGCTGAATCCGGACTGCACACCGGCAGGCAACTGCTATCTGTGGATAGACTCCACGCACGATGAAGTCAGTGCTGATCCGGAAGCCTGGCGCAGCCGCATCGAGGCGCTCACCAGCGTGCACATTTACGATCTGCATCTGACCGACGCCGTCAATCTGAGTCATCCCTCGTATTTCGACAGCACCCATGATTATGAAATGGTGGTGTTCCGCAAGCTGGCTCTGCAGCCTGATTCCGCGCTGTGTCAGGAAAATGGCGAGCCCTTCAAGCGTAAAATCCCCGCCGCACTGAATAAGCTGGCGACGGTGCCGGTCGCATTTTTCTTGCTGGGGAATGCTTTGCTGACGGTGCGCGCGGCCAATAGCCGCACGATAGAAAATGCCAGACAAAAGCTGTTGAACTACAAAGGAAAATCGGAAGGCAATCCGCATGCGAGTCGTTTGCCTGCCTCACCGGAAGACCTGATGCTGCGCTTACTGAACGCGATGGTGGATCAGTATCTGGAATTACGTCAGCCACTGACACAACAACTCGACCGCTGGCAGCATGCGCTGCTGGACCCGCGCCGTCCGTTCAATAACTGGATGGCTTTGCTCGACTCGCGTCTGGAATTACGTAAGCTCGATAATCTGTGCGAAGAACAGCGCGATGCCTTGCAAGAACTGCGTGATCACATCGTCGATACGCATGACGGGCAAGCCGATGATCAGGGCCGCGCCAAAGACTTACTGCTGGTGCGCACCAATGATGTGATGGAACATATCAGCCGCGTGCTGAATCATGCACGGCGACTCGAAGCTTCACTGGAATCGGCGGTGCAAATTCATTTTTCTGCGATGGCGCACCGTACCAGCGAAATCATGCGCACCCTGACGGTGATCACGGCGCTGTTTATGCCACTGACCCTGATCACCGGCATCTTCGGTATGAACTTCGAAGTGATGCCCTTATTGAAGGACAAAATGGGATTCTGGATCACGATGGGCGCGATGCTGCTGATCGTGGTGGTGCTGTTGTTAGTCTTCCGCCGCCAGCGCTATCTGGAAGATCAATTGCGGGAACGACGCTGACCATGTTGGCGTCAGCTCCAAGAAAGTAAACACTACTTATGAATCAAGAATTAAGTTTTCTCTGGCACGACTATGAAACCTTTGGCGCCGTGCCGCGCCGCGACCGTCCGGCGCAATTCGCGGCGATACGCACTGATGCCGAGCTGAATGAAACCGGCGAAGCGCTGATGCTGTATTGCCAGCCTGCGCCCGACTTTTTGCCAGACCCGGTCTCTTGCCTGATTACCGGTATCACGCCGCAAACCTGTCTGGAACACGGCATACCTGAACATGAATTCGCGCAGCAGATAGAAGCTGCCTTCGCCCAAAGCGGCACCATCGGTGTGGGTTACAACACGATACGCTTTGATGATGAAGTCACGCGTTTTCTGTTCTGGCGCAATTTGATCGATCCTTATGCACGCGAGTGGCAAAACAATTGCAGCCGCTGGGACTTGCTCGATGTGGTACGCACCGCCTATGCGCTGCGCCCCGACGGCATACAGTGGCCGCAACATGAAGACGGCAAACCCAGCTTCCGGCTGGAGCATCTGACCAAGGCCAATGGCATCGCGCATACAGCCGCACATGACGCCTTGTCCGATGTGCGCGCGACCATCGCGATGGCCCGTTTAGTCAAACAAAATAATCCGCGTCTGTTTGACTTCTGCCTCGGTCTGCGTAAAAAAGAAAGAGTGATGGAAGAAATAGGCTGGCCACAGCGCCGCCCGCTGCTGCATGTGAGTGGCATGATCCCGGCCGAACGCGGCTGCATCAGCGTGGTGTGGCCACTGGCTATGCATCCCACCAATAAAAACGAAATCATCGTCTGGGATTTACAGGCAGATCCGACTGAATTATTCCAGCTGTCGGCAGAACAGATACAACTGAGAATGTTCAGCAAGGCCAGCGAATTGCCGGAAGGCGTAAGTCGCTTGCCACTGAAAACCATCCACATCAATAAGTCGCCCATTGTGATCAGCAAGCTCAACACCCTGAGTGCAGAACGCGCCGCACATTGGGGTATCGATATGAGCAGCATCCTGGCGCATGCCGAACTGGCGGCCGCCGCACCCGATATGCAGGCGATCTGGGAAGCCGTATTTGATCGTCCGCAAAGCGCTGCCAATGATGTGGACGAGGATTTATACAATGGCTTTATCGGTGCGGCTGACCGCAAGCTTTTGAATCAGCTACGCGCATTATCCGGCGAAGAAATCGCACAGCGTTCGCTGGCATTTCAGGACAAACGTCTGGAAGAATTATTGTTCCGCTATCGTGCCCGTAATTTCCCCGATAGTCTGAGCCAGGAAGAAAGCCTGGCCTGGGAAGAGCACCGCGCCGCACGCTTACACGATGGCGCTGGCCAGGCCATGACCGTCGACGCTTTCTTTGAACGCATCGATGCCTTGTCTGAAGAGGCCGATGAGCGTACCGAAGAAATCCTCGGCGCTTTGTATGACTACGCCGAGCACATCACGCCTATGCGCTGAGCTGAGCTGTGCTGAGCTAAGCTGAGTTGCGCTGATTTAGCTTAAATGTAAATTGCAAGACTGAGTATTCATGCGCCTTTCCAAGCCATTTCGATTGGGAAGGCGCATATTCATTCAGTCTATACTTTTGATTTGAAGGAGACACCATGCTACGCGGCAGCTGCTTTTATTTGCGTCACCCTAAAAAAGAAGAAATTCCGCAACTCATCCACTTACTCAATGATCTGGACGCACGCGGCCCCTGGCTGCCGACCGAACTGATGCTGCCGGGTCAGCTAGAAAAACGCTTTGAGGAGCAGCACAGCTCTAAAGAAAACATGGAATACTTTCTGATCATCGGTGATGATGAACAGATACTGGGCCGGGTGTTTCATTTCAAAACAGTGCCTTACTTTCAGTCACGTGAAATCGGTTACTCCCTGTTTTCTACCGCCTTCCATGGCAAAGGCATCATGAGCGAAGCAGTTGCGCTGCTCACGCGCTATCTGTTTGAGACCACTTTGCTGAACCGCCTGGAAATTCATATGGAAGCTGGCAATACCGGCTCAGAAAAAGTCGCGATCAAAAACGGCTTTCAATTTGAAGGAACAGCACGTGGTGCTGGCTACAACCGCGGACGCTTTGTCGATGTCAGGATGTATGCCTTGTTACGCAGCGAATGGGAAGCTTTACAGGGTGTCTGATCAGGGTGTCAAGCTCCGTGCCCTGAACTGTAGCAACCCAAATTTCACAAACAAAAAACCCCGGTGCAAAGACCGGGGTTTTTCACTGTTAGCATGGGCAGCGCTTATTTATTCGGCTGCGGTGTAATGCGCAGATAAGGCTTCGGTGCCTGATAGCCTTTCGGATATTTTTGTTTGATCACTTCTTCATCTTTGATCGACAAAGGAATAATCACGTCGTCTCCATCGCGCCAGTTGCCTGGTGTAGCGACGGTATAGCCATCGGTCAGTTGCAGTGCGTCGATCACGCGCAGCACTTCATCAAAGTTACGACCAGTGGTGAGTGGATAGGTGATGATCAGGCGGACTTTTTTGTTTGGATCGATGATGAACAGCGAACGTACCGTCACGGTCTCGGACTGGTTAGGATGTATCATGTCAAACAGCGCGGCGACCTTACGATCTGCATCGGCGATGATAGGGAAGCCCACTACAGTGTTCTGGGTTTCTTCGATATCTTTAATCCAGTCCAGATGCGATTGCGCGCCATCAACGGACAAGGCGATGGCCTTGACATTGCGTTTATCAAATTCCGGTTTCAGCTTGGCCGTCAGACCCAGCTCGGTGGTGCAGACTGGTGTGAAATCGGCAGGATGGGAAAACAGCACCACCCATGAATTACCGGCCCACTCATGAAACTTCAGAGGACCAACCGAGGAATCCTGCTCAAAATCCGGTGCAATATCGCCTAAACGTAAAGTCATGTTTTTCTCCATAAGAACCAAGACTGCACTATAAAACTGGTGAGGCCGCGCATTCAAGTACAGATAAGTGAGATGCTTATATATAAACAGTTATAAGCATCTCAGTGCCCAGCCAGCGCTTAAGGCTGATCGTTTTTGCTCAGCGATTGCAGGAATTTCTCTGCATTCTGATAGCCGACCACACGGCTGCCCGCGATCTCTTGCGCCTGTTGATTGAAGAAGATGATACCCGGCGGACCAAACAGACCAAAGCGCTTGAGCAGTGCCTTATCATCCTCGTTATTCGCAGTCACGTCTACCTGCAATAACAGCATCGCTTCCATCTTCGCTTTGACGGCTGGATCGGTGAAGGTCAGCTTTTCCATTTCTTTACAAGACACGCACCAGTCTGCATAAAAATCCAGCATCGCAGTCTTGCCTTTGTTTTGCGCCAGCGCGGCATCGAGTTCAGCCACTGTTCTGACGCGCTGAAAACTGGCGCCGTGTACCTGAGTACCCAGCAAGTGTGCCAGCGGCGCATACACATCGCGCCCGCCGGTCACCACACCCACCAGCTGGATTGCGCCCAGCAAACCGAACAGCAGGCCAAAAGCTTTCGCTAACAGGCCCGAACGCTGTATCCACAGCAGATAAGCCGCATAAGCCAGCAATAACAGCGCCCAGCCCGTCATTTGCAACCAGGCCGGAATCACAGGAGAAATCATCCACAAGGCCATGCCCAACATCAGCACACCAAAGAAGCGCTTGATGTATTCCATCCACATACCGGTTCTTGGTAACAGGCTACCGGCTGAAATACCGATTAACAGCAAAGGCACACCCATACCAATGGCGATCGCAAACATCGCCGCACCACCGACTAAGACGTCACGGGTCTGGCTGATGTAGACCAGCGCGCCGATCAGCGGGCCAGTCACGCAAGGACCGACGATCAGGGCAGAAATCGCGCCCATCAGGAATACGCCGATCAGCTTGCCTGCCTTGCTGTTGCGCTGGCCTTCAGACACCTGGGTCAGGCGCGTCTGCAAGGCCGCAGGCATCTGCAATTGATAGACATTGAACATGGACAAGGCCAGCAACACCATTAGCGCAGAGAACGCACCCAGCACCCAAGGATTTTGCAAAGTCGCCGCCAAGCCTTCGCCAGCCAGACCAGCTGCGACGCCCATGCCGGTGTAGACCAGCGACATCCCAAGCACATAGGCCAGCGACAGCAGGAAGCCGCGCATACGACTCACACCCGCACCTTCACCGACGATGATGAAAGACAGAATAGGCACCATAGGCAGCACACAAGGCGTCAGCGACAGTCCAAGGCCGAGTATGAAAAACAGCGGCAGAATCACCACCAGCTTGCCACTCTTCAAAGCAGCGCTGATGCTGCTGCTCTCGTTATCTGTCGCAGCAGCTGCACCGGCTTTTGACGATGCTGAGCCTGCAGCCACATTGGCAGAGGCCGCATTCGTACTGGCGCTGACGCTGAGTGGGAACTCACTCTCCATCGGTGGATAGCATAAACCCAGATCCGCGCAACCCTGACGTGCGACCTTCAGCACGAAATCCTTATCAGCCTGCACCGGAATCCGTACCACCAGCTTTTCGCGATAGGTTTCCACTTCTTTGTTAAAGGTTTCGTCAAATTTGACTTTGCCCTTAGGCAGCACAGGCTCGCCCAGCTTCGCTTGCTCAGAACTGAATTTCAGACGCTCGCGGTACAGATAATAGCCATCGGCGATGGTGAAGGTGACTTCAGCTACACCGGGCTCAACCATGACTGCATTGACCTTAAATGCGACTTCAGGATCAAGAAAATCTTCTGCCATCGCTGGTTGTAGCCAGCTCAATAGCAAAGCCATCATGGCTGCCTGCAGGACCCGCCAGAACGCGGGCAAAGAGAAGTTACTGCTTGTCATACGCATAGTGATTATTTCCTGTTTCTGCCTGTACCCAATCCAGATAGGCGGGTAAGCCCTGAACGACGGGGATGGCGATGATTTCCGGTACTTGATAAGGGTGCAGCGCGATGATCGCCTGTTCCAGCTGAGGATAGAGTTCAGCCCTGGTTTTCAAATGCAAAGCCACTTCCGGGGCTTGTTCCTGTTCTCCCTGCCAGTTGTACAGTGACAGCATTTCCGGATAAACGTTCACGCAAGCAACCAGGCTTTTTTCCAGCAAAGCCTGCGCGATACGTAAAGCGCTGGCGCGATCCGGGCAATTCGTCATCACCAACAAAACTGATGTGGTCTGAATCGACATGTCAGCACCATAGGGAAGAAAGAAGTCCGGTATTGTAACAAGTGTGGCTTAGCTACGCGCAGTTAATCCGTAATGGCCTAGTGCGCTTTGCATAGTCTGTAGCCCAGCGAAGGCTGACGCACAAATTAAAGATGAAAACAGACGAAAAAAAACCGCTCAGATTGAGCGGTTTTCTTTGCATAAGGAAGCGAACTTCCGGGTTATTCTGCTACAGGAGCGTCTGCAACTTCAGTTGTTTCTGGACGATCTACCAGTTCAACGTAAGCCATAGGTGCATTGTCGCCAACGCGGAAACCCATTTTCAGGATGCGCAGGTAGCCGCCGTTACGTGTTGCGTAACGTGGGCCCAGTTCAGCAAACAGCTTCTGAACGATTTCACGATCGCGCAAACGGGCAAATGCCAGACGTTTGTTAGCCAGTGTGTCAGTTTTACCCAGAGTCAGGATAGGCTCTACAACGCGGCGCAATTCTTTTGCTTTTGGCAGAGTTGTTTTGATGGCTTCATGACGCAGCAGGGATACTGTCATGTTGCGCAGCATAGCCAGACGGTGGGAAGAGGTACGATTCAGCTTACGTAAGCCGTGACGGTGACGCATGGTATTTCCTTTCAGATTTCAATGCCAGCTCTTCTATCGACATCAGTCGCGGGCCGGTAATTATTTACGACGTTAAAAAATGAACGGTCTGGATAGAACCGTTCATCGGGATAAATTATTTTTCCAGGCCAGCAGGTGGCCAGTTTTCCAGCTTCATGCCCAAAGACAGGCCACGGGATGCCAGTACTTCTTTGATTTCGTTCAAAGATTTGCGGCCCAGGTTTGGTGTCTTCAACAGTTCGTTTTCGCTACGTTGGATCAGATCACCAATGTAGTAAATATTTTCTGCTTTCAGGCAGTTTGCGGAACGGACTGTGAGTTCCAGATCATCGACTGGACGCAACAGAACCGGATCCACTGCAGGTGCGCGGGATGGTGCTTCAGCTGCTGCTTCAGTGCCTTCCAGTGCTGCAAATACGGTCAATTGATCAACCAGTACGCGTGCGGACTGACGAATTGCTTCTTCAGGAGAGATCACGCCATTGGTTTCGATATTGATGACCAGTTTGTCCAGATCGGTACGCTGTTCCACACGGGCAGATTCAACCGCATAGGAAACACGACGCACTGGAGAGAAAGACGCGTCCAGTATCATACGGCCGATAGTCTTGTTTGCATCTTCAGACAGACGACGTACGTTACCTGGCACATAGCCACGGCCTTTTTCTACCTTGATCTGCATGTCCAGCTTACCGCCGGCAGTCAGATTCGCGATCACGTGATCTGGGTTGATCAGTTCAACATCATGTGGCAGATCGATGTCAGAAGCCAAGACTGCGCCTTCGCCATCTTTCTTCAATGTCAGCGTTACTTCATCACGGTTGTGCAACTTGAAGACTACGCCTTTCAAGTTGAGCAGGATGTCAACAACGTCTTCCTGAACGCCATCGAGGGAGGAATACTCATGAACCACACCAGCGATAGTCACTTCAGTCGGTGCATAGCCTGTCATGGTCGACAGCAGTACGCGACGCAGCGCATTACCCAGTGTGTGGCCATAGCCACGTTCAAACGGTTCCATAGTCACTTTAGCGTGACCGGCACCCAGCATTTCCACATCAATGATACGTGGCTTCAACAGATTGTTTTGCATGAAATGTCCTTTTCAATACCCTCGGTTCGTTACACCGATAAGGCTGATGGCATTAAAGAAAAAAGCCTGCCTGTCGAAAAACAGGCAGGCAGTGAAACTCAGAATTAACGAGAATACAATTCAACGATCAGGGATTCGTTGACATCGTGAGCGATGTCGCTGCGATCTGGCATGGACTTGAAAGTACCTTCCATTTTCTTCGCATCAACAGCAACCCAGGAAGGCATGCCGGACTGTTCAGCCAGGGACAGCGCTTCAACGATACGCACTTGTTTTTTCGCTTTTTCACGAACAGCAACTACGTCACCAGCTTTAACCTGGTAAGAAGCGATGTTCACAACGATACCGTTGACTGTGAATGCTTTGTGGCTCACCAGCTGACGTGCTTCAGCGCGTGTGGAGCCGAAGCCCATACGGTAAGCAACGTTGTCCAGACGGGATTCCAGCAATTTCAACAGTGTTTCGCCTGTGTTACCTTTTTGACGGTCTGCTTCAGCGAAGTAGCGGCGGAATTGACGTTCCAGAACGCCGTACATACGTTTAACTTTTTGCTTTTCGCGCAATTGGTTACCGAAGTCAGAGGTACGAGCACCGGAAGTGCGACCATGTTGACCTGGTTTTGCATCTAATTTGCACTTGGAGTCCAAAGAGCGACGTGCGCTTTTCAGGAACAGATCCGTGCCTTCGCGGCGGGATAACTTAGCTTTAGGTCCGATATAACGTGCCACAGTAATTTCCTTTAATAATTGACGCAGAACAGGCTGCGCTAGTCTGATCTACCTGCTATCAGACAGTGGTCTTAAAGACAGTAAGCAACATGCTTATTGTCTGAAATAAAATTTCCCAACACAAAACCCGCCAACAAAATGGCGGGCTTGCATTCTAACGAAAAAATCGAAAGAATGCCAGCGACAAATATCGCTGCTTAGATACGACGACGCTTTGGAGGGCGGCAGCCGTTATGTGGAACTGGTGTTACGTCCTGGATCAGGGAGATCTTGATACCCAGATTGTTCAGAGCGCGAACGGAAGATTCACGACCTGGGCCTGGGCCTTTGATACGTACTTCCAGATTTTTGATACCGCATTCTACAGCAACTTTACCAGCTGCCTCTGCTGCAACCTGAGCTGCAAACGGAGTAGACTTACGAGAGCCTTTGAAGCCGGCACCACCAGCAGTTGCCCAAGACAACGCGTTGCCTTGGCGATCAGTGATCGTGATGATAGTGTTGTTGAAAGAAGCGTGAACGTGAGCAATACCTTCTGCAACGTTCTTTTTAACTTTCTTACGCGCACGTGCTGCTGCCGCGTTATTTTGAGCTTTTGCCATAATGTTTTCCTTGGATCCGGGCTAGCCTGGATTATTTCTTCAAAGATTGCGCTGCTTTACGTGGGCCTTTACGTGTACGTGCGTTAGTACGTGTACGTTGACCACGAACTGGCAAGCCTTTACGGTGACGCAAGCCACGATAGCAACCCAAGTCCATCAAACGCTTGATGTTCATGGACAGTTCACGACGCAAATCGCCTTCAACGATGAATTTACCGATTTCGTCGCGAAGCTTTTCGAGTTCGTTGTCGTCCAGATCTTTGACCTTTTTAGTGGTCAGAACACCAGTTGCTTCACAGATTTGCTGTGAGCGTGGACGGCCAATACCATAGATAGCTGTCAAGCCGATTACGGTATGCTGATGATTTGGGATATTAACCCCTGCGATACGTGCCATTCGTTATTCCTCGTTCAATAACGTTAATTAACCTTGGCGCTGTTTATGGCGTGGTTCTGTGCAGATAACACGAACAACACCTTTGCGCTTGATGATTTTGCAGTTGCGGCAGATCCGCTTAACTGATGCGAGAACTTTCATTTTTGCCCTCTTCCCTTTTAATACAATTTAATTTACTTGGTACGGAACACTATTCGCGCCCGGCTCAAATCATAAGGCGTCAATTCCACTGTCACCTTATCACCAGGAAGGATACGGATGTAGTTCATTCGCATCTTCCCGGAAATATGGCCTAGTACAACATGCCCGTTTTCCAACTTAACTCGAAATGTCGCATTCGGAAGATTCTCAAGAATCTCGCCCTGCATCTGTATAACGTCGTCTTTTGCCATTCGATCTGCTGTTCCTCGAGGCAATCACCGCGAAGGAATCCCGCCCTTGAAATTTGCTTTACGAAGAAGCGATTCATATTGCTGGGACATCACATAATTCTGAACCTGAGCCATAAAGTCCATGGTCACGACCACGATAATCAGCAGCGAGGTGCCACCGAAGTAAAATGGTACTTTCCATTTGGCGATTAAGAATTCTGGTAACAAACAAACCAGCGTAATATAAACCGCACCGGCCAGTGTCAGACGCATCAGGATCTTATCGATGTAACGTGCAGTCTGGTCACCTGGACGGATTCCCGGAACAAACGCTCCACTCTTTTTCAGGTTGTCAGCTGTTTCTTTGCTGTTGAACACCAGTGCGGTGTAGAAGAAGCAGAAGAAAATAATTGCTGCAGCGTACAACAAGGCGTGGATCGGTTCACCCGGCGCCATAGAAGCTGCCAGATCTTTCAGGAAGGTAATAAAACCACCGGAAGATTCAGCACCTTTCGTAAACCAGCTGGTAATCGTCGCAGGAAACAGAATAATGGAAGAAGCAAAAATAGGAGGAATCACACCTGCCATATTCAGCTTCAGTGGCAAATGACTGCTTTGACCACCATATACTTTGTTACCTACCTGACGTTTTGCATAGTTCACCAGGATCTTACGCTGACCGCGCTCAATAAATACCACCATGAACGTGACAGCAGCAGCAATCACACAGATTAACAGGACCGAAGCAGGATGCATTTCACCAGTGCTAACCAGTGAGAACAAACCACCTAATGCACCAGGCAAACCTGCAGCGATACCGGCAAAAATAATGATAGAAATACCATTACCCAAGCCACGCTCAGTAATTTGTTCACCCAACCACATCAGGAACATCGTTCCGGTTACCAACGTAACTACAGTCGTAAAACGGAATGCCAAACCTGGATCTATCACCAGACCGGGTTGTGCTTCCAATCCAAACGCAATGAAATACGCCTGAAGTGTCGCCAAAACCAGCGTTCCATACCGAGTGTATTGTGTAATTTTTCTGCGTCCGGACTCACCTTCTTTTTTCAGTGCTTCCAGTTGCGGAGAAACAATAGACATCAACTGCATGATAATCGATGCCGAAATATACGGCATGATACCCAGCGCAAACACGGTAAACCGTGACAATGCACCACCGGAGAACATGTTAAACATCCCCAAAATACCGCCTTGGTTTTGTTTAAACAAGTCCGCCAATGCAGTAGGGTCTATACCCGGGACCGGTACGTGAGCACCGATCCTGTAGACAACCAGCGCAGCCAGCAAAAACCAGAGTCGACCCCATGGGAATCCGCTTGCGGCGCTTTTAGCTTGTTGTGGAGATGTTGCCAATTATTGCTCCGGTGTCTGCACTGAATTAAGCGATGGTTCCGCCAGCAGCTTCGATTGCAGCTTTAGCGCCTTTAGTGACGATCAAGCCGTTCAAAGTAACTTTTTTGGAAATCGCGCCAGACAGAATCACACGTACTGTACGTGCGAGTTCAGAAACAACACCAGCTTGTTTCAAAGCCAGAATGTCGATTTCAGTCACTGGCAGGTTTTCCAGGTCTGTCAAACGAACTTCTGCTTTGAACGGTGTTGCCAGCGATTTGAAACCGCGTTTTGGCAAACGACGTTGCAGAGGCATCTGACCGCCCTCGAAACCGACTTTATGAAAGCCGCCGGAACGGGATTTTTGACCTTTATGGCCGCGACCCGCTGTCTTACCTAAACCTGAACCGATACCACGACCAACACGACGTTTGTAGTGTTTTGCGCCATCAGCAGGTTGGATGTTATTCAATTCCATAATTTGCTCCGAACATAAGCCTGACGACTTACGCTACAACCTTCACAAGATACGAGACTTTGTTGATCATGCCGCGTACTGCTGGCGTGTCTTGCAATTCGGAAACCGAATTGACGCGACGCAAACCCAGACCACGTACGGTTGCACGGTGATCCTGGCGTGTGCCGATCAGACCTTTGACCAATTGCACTTTAACTGTCTTAGTAGTCATCGCGCTCTCCTTAACCGAGGATTTCTTCAACGGTCTTGCCACGCTTTGCAGCGATTTCAGATGGAGTACTCATCTTAGACAGACCATTCAAAGTCGCACGAACCATGTTGTAAGGATTAGTGGAACCGTTGGACTTAGCCACAACGTTTTCAATACCCATTACTTCAAAAATCGCGCGCATTGGACCACCAGCGATAACGCCAGTACCTTTTTTCGCAGGAGAAATCATGACGGAAGATGCACCGTGCTTACCTGTAACGGTGTGCTGCAGAGTACCGTCTTTCAGTGTCACTTTGATCATCTTGCGACGCGCTTCTTCCATCGCTTTTTGTACGGCTACAGGAACTTCTTTTGATTTTCCTTTGCCCATACCGATACGGCCATCGCCGTCGCCAACTACTGTCAATGCAGCGAAGCCCATGATACGACCACCCTTAACCACTTTGGTTACACGGTTGATCGCGATCATTTTTTCGCGCATGCCATCATCCGGCTTGTCGGCTGCTGTTTTTGCTTGCATTTTTGCCATGACAAATTTTCCTTAGAACTTCAGGCCAGCTTCACGCGCAGCTTCTGCCAGCGCCTTGATGCGACCATGGTAACGGAAACCGGAGCGGTCAAACGCAACTTCGGTAACCCCTGCTTTGATTGCCTTCTCTGCTACACGCTTGCCGATCAAAGTCGCGGCGGAAGTGTTGCCACCCGCACCGGATTTGCCAGCCAACTCTGCACGTACTTCTGCTTCCAATGTAGAAGCAGATGCCAACACTTTGGCGTCTGGGCCAATAATGTTTGCGTAGATGTGCAAATTGGTGCGATGCACGGCCAGGCGGTTCACTTTGAGTTCTGCGATCTTGGCACGGGTTTGACGTGCGCGGCGCAGACGTGATTGTTTCTTGTCCATCGTCAACCCCTATTACTTCTTCTTGGTTTCTTTAATTACAACCACTTCGTCCGAGTAACGGACGCCCTTGCCTTTGTATGGCTCTGGGCTGCGGTATGCACGGACCTCAGCTGCAACTTGACCTACTTTTTGCTTATCCATCCCTTTGATCAGGATTTCAGTAGGAGTTGGCGTAGCACAGGAAACGCCTTCTGGCATTTGATGTACAACTGGGTGGGAGAAACCTAAAGACAAATTCAACTTATCACCTTGGGCTTGCGCTTTGTAACCAACGCCGACCAATGTGAGTTTTCTTTCAAAGCCTTTAGTAACACCGTTTACCATGTTGTTGACCAGGGCACGCAGGGTGCCTGTCATCGCATTGGCTTCACGGCCGTCATTGGCTGGAGAAAAACTCAAAGTGCCGTTGTTGTTCGCAACTGTCACCAAGCCGTTCAGGCTTTGTGACAAAACGCCCATAGGACCTTTTACTGTAATCTGCTCTGCTGATATTGCAACTTCTGCACCGGCCGGCAAAGCGATTGGCATCTTACCTACTCGAGACATCTTTCACTCCTTAGGCGACGTAGCAAATAACTTCGCCACCGACACCGGTTGCGCGCGCTTTGCGGTCAGTCATGACGCCTTTTGGTGTGGACACGATGGCCACGCCCAAACCGTTCATCACACTTGGGATCTCGTCTTTACCTTTGTAAATACGCAGACCTGGGCGGGATACGCGCTCCAAGCGTTCAATAACAGGACGTCCTGCATAATATTTCAAGCCGATTTTCAACTCGGACTTACCTGCAGTTTCCGAAACTGCGAAATCTTCAATGTAACCTTCGTCTTTCAGTACGTTTGCAATTGCAACTTTTACCTTAGAAGACGGCATCGCAACTACAGTTTTCTGAACTACTTGTGCATTGCGGATGCGGGTCAGCATATCGGCGATAGGATCGCTCATACTCATTGCATATTCTCCTATTACCAGCTGGCTTTAGTCATACCCGGGATTTCACCACGCATGGCGATTTCACGGACTTTAATACGGCCCAGACCGAACTTACGGAATGTACCACGTGGACGACCTGTCAAAGCGCAACGATTACGCTGGCGGGTCGGGTTAGAATTACGTGGCAAAGCCTGCAACTTCAGACGAGCTAAATAACGCTCTTCTTCTGTCTTTGATTGGTCATCAATGATGGCCTTCAATTCGGCGCGCTTGCCAGCGAATTTCTTCACTAAGTCTGCACGCTTTTGCTCACGATTAATCAGTGCCAATTTTGCCATGGCGACCTCAGTTTCTGAACGGAAATTTAAATGCGGCGAGGAGCGCTTTCGCTTCTTCGTCGGTCTTTGCGGTTGTCGTGATACTGATATTCATACCACGCAATGCGTCGATCTTGTCGTACTCGATTTCAGGGAAAATGATCTGTTCCTTGACACCGATGTTGTAGTTACCACGACCATCAAACGCACGACCAGAAACACCACGGAAGTCACGTACACGTGGCAGTGCCACAGTGATGAAACGATCCAGGAATTCATACATCTGAGCGCCACGCAAAGTTACCATACAGCCGATTGGATAACCTTCACGGATTTTAAAACCAGCGATCGCTTTGCGAGCCTTGGTAACAACTGGCTTTTGACCAGCAATTTTCGTCAGGTCACCAACTGCATGCTCAATGATCTTTTTGTCTGCAACTGCTTCAGACAAACCCATATTCAGGGTGATCTTCAGGATACGTGGAACTTCCATGACTGTTTTGTACGCATACTTCTCAGTCAGTTCACCAACGATTTTATCTTTATATAATGCTTGTAGACGGGCCATGATGTTATGCCTTCACAACTTCGCCAGTCGACTTGTAGACGCGGACTTTCTTACCATCCACGACCTTAAAGCCTACACGGTCTGCTTTGCCGGAAGCTGCATTGAACAATGCAACATTCGACACATGAATCGGCATCAATTTATCTACGATGCCACCAACTGCGCCAGTCATTGGGTTTGGCTTAACTGCTTTTTTAGCAACATTAACACCAGCTACAACAACGTAATCGCTGTCGATGCAAGCTTGCACCTGACCACGTTTACCTTTGTCTTTACCCGTTAAGACGATGACTTCGTCGTTTTTACGAATTTTATTCATCACGACTCCTTACAGCACTTCTGGAGCCAAAGACACGATTTTCATGAAGCGCTCAGTACGCAGTTCGCGTGTCACTGGGCCGAAAATACGAGTGCCGATAGGCTCAAGCTTTGCATTCAACAATACTGCAGCATTGCCATCAAATTTGACCAACGAGCCATCTTGACGACGAACACCCTTAGCTGTTCTCACAACCACGGCGTTGTAAATTTCACCTTTTTTTACACGACCGCGCGGAGCAGCAGACTTCACAGTGACTTTAATTACATCACCGATACCCGCATAACGACGCTTGGAACCGCCCAATACTTTAATGCACAGTACTTCGCGCGCACCAGTATTGTCAGCTACTTCCAGCCGGCTTTCTGTTTGAATCATAATGTTCTCTTTCCCAACTTAATCCACACAACTTGCACAATGCAAGCTTGTAGTCAGTCTTGGTCCTGCCAGCAAACCCCTACATAACCTACAATGCACGAGCCAACTGATTAGGTGGACGATTTTTTTAACCACTTTCACAACGAGAGGGTGTTGCGAAAGACATTTAGGCTGTTATTCACGTACTTTGTAAATAACAGCCCATCATTATCGCATCAAAAAATTTTTTGTGCAATAAATTTATACGACTTGCGCGACTTGAACCACACGTGTCACTGTCCAAGCTTTAGTCTTGGAGATTGGACGACCTTCTTGAATTTCAACTGTGTCGCCAGCCTTTGCCTGGTTTGCTTCATCGTGTGCATGGTACTTTGCAGTACGAACGATGATCTTGCCATACAAAGGATGTTTAACGTGACGCTCAACCAGTACGGTGACTGTTTTGTTCATCTTGTCAGACACAACTTTGCCAATCAATGTGCGCTTCAATGCCACTTTAACTTGATCGTTCATTATTTGGCATCCTTCTGATTCATGACGGTTTTCACGCGTGCGATGTCACGACGAACTTTTTTCAACTGAGAAGTGTTAGTCAGTTGCTGAGTAGCGATTTGCATACGCAGGCTGAATTGTGCCTTCAACAGATCATTGAGTTCTTTGGTCAAAGCCGCTTGATCTTTACCTTGGAGTTCAGATACTTTCATTTACAACTCCTATTATTGGCCGACTTGACGGACGACGAACGTAGTCAACAGCGGCAATTTAGCTGCAGCTAAGCGGAAAGCTTCGCGTGCCAGCGCCTCATCGACACCATCCATTTCGTACAACATTTTGCCTGGTTGAATCTCGGCAACGTAGTACTCAGGATTACCTTTACCATTACCCATACGAACCTCTGCAGGTTTCTGGGAAATTGGCTTGTCCGGGAAAACGCGGATCCAGATACGGCCACCGCGCTTGATGTGACGTGTCATTGCACGACGCGCAGCTTCAATCTGACGCGCTGTGATACGACCACGGCCAACCGCTTTCAAGCCAAACTCACCGAAGGAAACAGCTGTACCACGAGTATGCGAGATACCCTTGTTACGGCCTTTTTGCTCCTTACGATATTTTCTGCGTGCTGGTTGCAGCATGATTATTCTCCTGCTTTCTCAGCTGGTGCTGCGTCAGCTTTTGCGCGTACACGCTTAGCTGGAGCTGCTGCGCCAGATGTATTTTGCCCTTCAGGACGCTTAGCACGTGGACGGCTATTTGGCTTGCCATCGTCACGACGTGGGCCACGACGTTTTTTGTCGTCTTCCGGAGTCGATTCAATAACAGGCGCATCGCCATTTGCCAAACGATCACCTTTGTAGACCCACACTTTAACGCCAATGATGCCGTAAGTTGTGGATGCTTCGCCGAAGCCGTAGTCGATATCAGCGCGCAGTGTATGCAGAGGCACACGACCTTCGCGATACCATTCTTTACGTGCGATTTCGATACCGTTCAGACGACCACCAGACATAATCTTGATGCCTTGTGCGCCCAGACGCATTGCGTTCTGCATCGCACGTTTCATCGCGCGGCGGAACATAATACGTTTTTCGAGCTGCTGAGCGATAGAGTCAGCGATCAGCTGAGCGTCGATTTCTGGCTTGCGGATTTCTTCGATGTTGACGTGAACTGGCACGCCCATCATCTTGGACAAATCTGCTTTCAGAACTTCGATGTCTTCGCCTTTTTTACCGATTACAACGCCTGGACGGGAGCTGTAAATGGTGATGCGTGCGTTCTTAGCCGGACGCTCAATAGTGATGCGGCCAACGGAAGCGTTTTTCAGTTTTTTCTTCAGGTACTCACGTACTTTCAGATCTTCACCGAGCATGGAAGCAAAGTTGCCATTGCCTGCATACCAACGGGAAGACCAGTTACGTGTTACCGCCAGACGAAAACCGGTTGGATGTATCTTCTGTCCCATCGTGACTCCTTAGTTACCAACAGTCACGTAGATGTGACAGGATTGTTTAGAGATACGATCACCACGACCTTTAGCGCGTGCTGTGAAACGCTTCAGAATCGCACCTTTTTCGACATAGATAGTCTTTACTTTCAGTTCGTCGATGTCAGCGCCATCATTGTGCTCGGCGTTTGCAATTGCAGACTCCAACACTTTCTTAATGATTGCAGCGCCTTTTTTCGGGCTGAAAGTCAGGATATTCAATGCCTGATCTACTTTTTTACCGCGGATCAGATCTGCCACCAGGCGACCTTTTTGCTCAGACAGACGCACACCGCGAAGAGTTGCTTTAGTTTCCATCATCGGTCCTTATTTCTTAGCCTTTTTATCGGCAGCGTGACCCTTGAACGTACGGGTCAGCGCGAATTCGCCGAGCTTATGACCAACCATGTTTTCGGAAACATAAACCGGTACGTGTTGCTTACCGTTATGAACCGCAATGGTCAAACCGATGAAGTCCGGCATAATTGTCGAACGACGGGACCAAGTCTTGATTGGCTTTTTGTCTTTAGTTGCTTGAGCAGCTTCGACTTTCTTCACCAGGTGGGCGTCACAAAACGGCCCTTTTTTCAATGAACGTGTCATGTGTTATCCCTTATTTCTTACCACGGCGTGAGACGATCATGGAAGTAGTACGCTTATTGCGACGTGTCTTCTTACCCTTGGTCTGTTGACCCCATGGAGATACTGGATGACGACCAGCTGCAGTTTTACCTTCACCACCACCGTGCGGGTGATCGACCGGATTCATGACCACACCGCGAACGGTAGGACGAACACCGCGCCAGCGCATCGCACCAGCTTTACCGATTTTACGCAGATTGTGCTCGCCGTTACCTACTTCACCAACGGTTGCGCGGCATTCGATATGAATGCGACGAACTTCGCCGGAGCGCAGGCGAACCTGTGCGTAAGTACCTTCACGCGCCATCAATACAACGCCAGCACCTGCTGTACGTGCAATCTGTGCACCTTTGCCTGGCAACATTTCTACGCAGTGCATAGTTGTACCGACTGGGATGTTACGGATTGGCAAGCAGTTACCTGCTTTGATCGGAGCCTGGGAACCGCTCATCAACTGATCACCAGCTGCAACGCCTTTAGGGGCGATGATGTATGCACGTTCGCCGTCCGCGTAGCACAACAATGCAATGTGCGCTGTACGGTTAGGATCGTATTCAATACGTTCAACTGTCGCAGGGATACCGTCTTTGTGGTTGCGTTTGAAGTCAACTACACGGTAGTGATGCTTGTGACCACCACCGATATGACGGGTAGTGATGTGACCGTTGTTGTTACGGCCAGCAGTTTTGGATTTCTTTTCCAACAAAGCAGCAAACGGACGACCTTTATGCAGGCCTTCTGTTACCACTTTCACCATACCACGACGACCTGGTGAGGTTGGCTTCATCTTAACGAGTGCCATAATTATGCCCCCTCAGTGAAGTTGATTTCCTGACCAGGCTTCAAGCATACAAAAGCGCGTTTTGTATGATTGCGACGGCCAGTAAATCTACCGGTACGTTTTTGTTTACCTTGACGATTTGCTACTTGAACAGATTCAACCTGAACCTTGAACAGCAATTCGACGGCAGCCTTGATTTCTGGCTTGGTTGCATCTGGAGTAACCAGGAAAACCACTTGTTCATTCTTTTCAGCAACCATAGTCGCTTTTTCAGAAATCACAGGAGCCAGCAACACCTTCAACAGGCGTTCTTCGCTATGTTTGACTAATGCGCTCATGCCAGCATCTCCTCAATCTTTGCCAGTGCTGGCTTAGTGATCAACACTTTCTTGTAGAACACTAAAGAAACTGGATCAGCATAACGTGGCTCTACAACCAATACGTTAGCCAGGTTACGTGCTGCCAACATCAGATTTTCGTTAAATTCATCAGTGATGATCAGAACGGAATCCAGGCAACCCATTGCTTTGAGTTTTTCAGACAAGAGTTTTGTCTTAGGCGCATCAACAGCAACATTATCAACCACTTGCAAACGATCTTCACGTGCTAACTGAGACAGGATCGAGCAGATACCTGCGCGATACATCTTTTTGTTAACTTTGTGAGAGAAGTTCTCATCTGGCGTATTCGGGAATATACGACCACCCCCGCGCCACAGTGGAGAAGAAGACATACCAGCACGTGCGCGGCCAGTGCCTTTTTGGCGCCATGGCTTTTTGGTTGTGTGGTGGACTTCTTCACGATCTTTTTGCTTACGATTACCGCTGCGTGCATTCGCTTGGAAAGCAACAACAACTTGATGAATCAAAGCTTCGTTGTAATCACGACCGAAGATAGTGTCGGATGCTGCAACGCTAGTTGCTGCCTGACCTTGTTCGTTTAGGAGCTTCAGTTCCATGGATTAGGCTCCCTTCTTAGCTTTAACTTTAACAGCAGGAGATACAATCACCTGACCATTTTTTGCACCAGGCACGGCACCCTTCACCAGCAACAACTGGCGCTCTGCGTCAACGCGAGCGATTTCCAGATTTTGCACAGTGCGCTTTACGTCACCCAGATGACCAGTCATGCGCTTACCAGGGAAAACACGACCTGGATCCTGCGCCATACCGATAGAACCTGGAACGTTATGGGAACGGGAGTTACCGTGAGTTGCACGACCAGAAGAGAAGTGGTAGCGCTTGATGGTACCGGCATAGCCTTTACCAATTGTCACGCCTTGCACGTCGACTTTCTGACCAGCTTCGAACAAACCTACTGGCACGACATCGCCAGCTTTCAGTTCAGCAGCTTTAGCAGCTTCAACACGGAATTCTTTTAAGACTGTACCAGCTTCAACACCTGCTTTTGCGAGGTGACCGGCAGCCGCTTTAGTTACGCGGGATGCACGGCGCTGACCGAATGTAACCTGAACAGCAGAGTAACCGTCTGTTTCAGGAGTTTTGACTTGCGTCACGCGGTTGTTGGATACATCCAATACTGTAACCGGAATAGAATCCCCGTCATCAGTAAAGATACGCATCATGCCAACCTTGCGACCAACTAGGCCCAAGCTCATTATTTTCTCCATTCTCACCTACGATTGGGTGAGGCTGATGTTTAAAAAACTTAAACAAATAGGCCAGCCGAAGCTGACCCACGTTTAAGCCTTCCATTATAGCCCGCAAATTTTTAATTTACAAGGCAAAATATTTGAAATTCCTAAAATTTGTGGTATGTCAAATTTTCTGAATTTTTTCGTATTTCTTTTAAAAAGAAGGCAAATCTGGATTATTGCAGTTTGATTTCTACGTCAACGCCAGCTGGCAGGTCGAGTTTCATCAATGCATCAACAGTTTTATCTGTTGGGTCAACGATGTCCATCAGACGCTGGTGCGTACGGATTTCGAACTGATCACGGGAAGTTTTGTTCACGTGCGGGGAACGCAGTACGTCGAAACGCTGGATACGTGTTGGCAGAGGAACCGGACCTTTAACAACGGCACCAGTGCGCTTTGCTGTTTCAACGATTTCCAGAGCAGATTGATCGATCAGCTTGTAATCGAATGCTTTCAGACGAATGCGGATTTTTTGATTTTGTGTAGACATAACCATTCCTATAAAGAGCGAGCCAGCATCTCAAAAGAGTGTGGCAATTTTACAAAGAGCGAATACTAAAAAAGTCGGCTGCCGTGCTTAAAAACACGGCAGCCGACTAGTGTACTACAAAATTACAAATTACTCGATGATTTTAGCAACAACGCCAGCACCGACTGTACGACCACCTTCACGGATAGCGAA
>NZ_JAABOS010000014.1 GCF_010078235.1 Cognatundibacterium crateris
GATGAATGCCTGTCGATGGAGTGGTTCAGGAACCGCCTTGAAGCGCGAGTAATCATCGAGGACTGGCGGCAGCACTACAACGAAATCAGGTCGCACGCCAGCCTGAAATATTTGACTCCACAAACGAGTTTGTGAAAACAATGCTCAAAGATTCACCTACTGAGGCCGGCGAGTTAAGTTACCAGCGGTAGGAAATTTCCGGGCAGGTCANTGAGGCCGGCGAGTTAAGTTACCAGCGGTAGGAAATTTCCGGGCAGGTCAAACCCTGTAGAGATGCCCAATAGGCGCTAGAGTTTTGTATCCTATTTTTGAACTTCTATGTAGATACTACTACTCAGTTTATCTCCATATGACTGATGTGCTCCGTTACCAAATTGGAGGGTTAATTTGTATTTTCCTGGAGCAAGATTTAACTCAGTTTCCGTTTGCCCTTTCCCAAAATGCATATGCTTTTCATCAAAGGGGACAAATTCACCAGCCTTCACAGAACCTGAGTCAATGATGAGGTGATGATGTCCTAAACCTGGGCTTAAATCACCAAGTACCCCAATTTTCATTCCCTCCAAACCAAATTGGACTTTAAATGGGGAGCGAATGTAACCCTCCCGTAAAATCATGCCATGCATAACTNGCAGATCACTATTTCCAAGGCTTGAATGGATGCCAGCCTGTTGTTGCAAAAGCGAATCCGGGACATAGCCCCGACTGTTGTTCTGCAAACTCTAGAATTACAATCATTTTAGACATTGCCTATGCCACGTCATTACATTAGCTTTTACAACCAAAATTGGATGGCATACCAGATGGCATACTAGCTAGCCTGAAAAAAGAAAAAGCCCTTGAAAATCAAGGGCTTAATCATAAATACTGGCGGAGACGGTGAGATTCGAACTCACGATCCAGGTTACCCCAGATGCTTCCTTAGCAGGGAAGTGCCTTCGGCCACTCGGCCACGTCTCCACACTATTACCACAAAGCTTGCGCTTCACAGCAATCGAGACCAAGATAATATCTGCTACACCGCTTTTGGTCAACTAGCTGTCAACACAAAAACAAGTTTTTTTGCAAACGCAGATCAGGCGCTTTCCAGTTCAAATGCTTTATGCAAAGCACGCACGGCCAACTCCATATACTTCTCATCGATCAACACCGAGATTTTAATTTCCGAAGTCGAAATCATCTGGATATTGATCCCCTCTTCCGACAAGGTGCGGAACATCTGCGAAGCAATACCTACGTGGCTGCGCATACCGACGCCAACCACAGATACTTTAGACACTTTGGAATCACCAACGATGCTGGTTGCGCCAATATGTTCTTTAACGCTGCCTTCCAGTACCTGCATCGCTTTCGCGTATTCATTGCGCGGCACAGTGAACGTAAAGTCGGTTTTTCCTTCGACGGACTGGTTTTGGATAATCATATCCACTTCAATATTGGCGTCAGCGACTGGCCCCAGGATCTGATAGGCGATGCCTGGACGATCCGGTACGCACAGTACGGTGATTTTTGCTTCATCACGATTAAATGCGATGCCAGTGATGGTAGCTTGTTCCATATTTGTATCTTCCTCAAACGAAATCAGTGTGCCAGAAGTTGCTTCCTCTTCCAGCGGCATTAATGGATCCGTCAGCGATGACAGAACGCGGGTAGGCATACGATAGTTACCGGCAAATTCGACCGAGCGGATTTGCAGCACTTTGGAGCCCAGTGATGCCATTTCCAGCATCTCTTCAAATGTCACGGTATTCAGGCGGCGCGCCTCAGTCACGACACGTGGGTCGGTCGTGTAGACACCGTCCACATCGGTATAGATCAGGCATTCTTTTGCCTGCAGTGCTGCAGCAACTGCGACCGCTGAAGTATCCGAACCGCCACGCCCCAGCGTCGTAATATTGCCCTTCTCATCCACACCCTGAAAGCCGGTAATAATCACTACCTTGCCCGCATCCAGATCTGCCTTGACTTTGGCATCGTCGATGGATGCAATGCGCGCCTTGGTATGGGCGGAATCAGTTTTAATAGCGACTTGCCAGCCAGCATAAGATACTGCCTGCTTGCCGATAGCCTGCAAGGCCAGGGCCAGCAATCCTACCGATACCTGCTCACCGGTGGAGGCGATCATATCGAGTTCGCGCGGATCAGGCTGCGCATTGAGTTCTTTCGCCAGACCTAACAGACGATTGGTTTCGCCGGACATGGCAGACGGCACCACCACTATCTGGTGACCGGCATCATGCCATTTGGCGACGCGCTTGGCGACGTTCTTGATGCGTTCAGTCGAACCCATCGAAGTACCGCCGTATTTGTGGACGATTAAAGCCATAGATATAGAAGACGTAAGGGTGAAAAATGAGGTAGAACAACCCCTTACTCTACATGCTGCCCTGCAAAATAACAAGGCAATCAAAAGCAAATTTTCTTAAGTTATTCGTTCAACGCATACTGATTTTTCGAATTTTCTACAGAAATATGGCAGAAAAGTTCATTTTCCAAAGAGGAAACTATGGAATTGGTGCGGCGCAGTACGCACTTATCAGACTCAGCGACAGGAACACAGTCACACGAAAATCAGGAAATTAAGGTTAGCATGCCCGATTTGCACACATCCACCGCTTTAACAAAGCCAGAATACCGCATTTTCCTGGCGAAGCAGGAACGATTGCTCGCTCATGGCTTGAGCAAGCTACTCAAGAAGCAGTCGGGCAGCAGCCCGGCACCATATTACTTTTGAGTATATTTATATAAATAATTTATCGAAAGCTATGAGCGCTGTCGCGCCACACTGCGGCAAAAGGAGCGCTTACTCGCTTACTTAAGTGCCGACTTGAGTGCTTACTTACTTTCTGGCTGATCAGCAAACATCTCATGCCAGCCCTCATGTCCAAGCTTGCGCATGGCTTCCATATTGCGTTCGTAAATTTCTTCCGCCTCAGGAAAGGCTTCCACTGCTTTATCAATACTGTCTTCACGTAACAAGTGCAAGGTCGGATAAGGGGAGCGATTGGTATAGTTTTCTATATCACCCATCTCACTGTCAGCAAACTGATAATCAGGATGAAAATTCGCAATTTGCAAAATACCAGCCAGATCCAGCTCTTCCAGCAAGGCATCAGCCACATCCAGGAAATCATTGAAGTCCATGAAGTCACGTAACACATCCGGACAAATCAGCAAGGTGGTTTCGATTTTTTCAGGATTCGCTTCCGCCAGCACCTCCAGCTCACGGCGCAAATCCTCGACCAGATCCTGCTCGCTCTTGGCCTCACTGACTACATAGCGAATTTGCTGCTTGACATGCACTGCCTTAGCGAAAGGACAGAGATTCAGACCGATTACCGCTTTTTCCATCCAGTTGATGGTTTGAGCGATCATGGATTCCTGAGTGAGGGGCAAAGTAGACATAGACAAAATTCCTGAAAAATAAGCGCGCAAGCATAGCACAGCACCCTGCCAGGTTTTCCACCATCTGCAACAGAGTTCAGGCGCGGCCTTGATTATGCACCGCCATGCTGCAAAAAACAAAAAGCGACACCATCAACATGGCATCGCTTTTCGCTACATCAACAATACAGCTAAGATAGGCCGTATCAAATTTCTTCGTACAATGGCAAAGTCAGGAATTCCGCAAAATCGCCAGAAGTCGACATTTCCTCAAAAATCTGCGCCGCGCGGTCATACGTCGCACCTTCACCAGCAACCGCCTTCACCTTACTTAATTCTTCCGGAATCATGGCGCGCACCATCTCGGCAGTGACCTTGCGACCGTCTTCCAGCTTACCTTTGCTGGAGCGTATCCATTGCCAGACTTGAGAACGGCTGATTTCTGCGGTCGCCGCATCTTCCATCAGATTGTGGATAGGCACGCAACCATTGCCCGCCAGCCAGGCACCCAAATAGTGAATGCCAACATTGATGTTATAACGCAGGCCAGCTTCCGTGATTGGGGTTTCAGGCTGGAAGTTCAGCAAATCCTTGGCGGACACTTCCACATCCGGACGTTGCTTGGAAATCTGATTCGGTGCATCGCCCAGTACTTTTTTGAATTCAGTCATCGCCAATTCAACCAGACCCGGATGCGCTACCCAGCCACCGTCATAGCCATCCGTTGCATCACGTGCTTTGTCATTGCGGACACCGCCCATTGCAACTTCATTTTTTTCAGTATCGTTTTTAATCGGAATCAAAGCAGCCATACCGCCAATCGCAGGTGCATTGCGCTTATGGCAAGTCTTCAGCAACAGCAAGGCATACGAGCGCATGAAAGGTGCCGTCATGGTCACTTTAGCGCGATCCGCCAGGCAGAAGTCCTGGTCGTTTTTGAATTTTTTGATGCAAGAGAAAATGTAATCCCAGCGTCCGGCATTCAGACCGGAGCTATGTTCGCGCAACTCATACAGGATTTCATCCATTTCAAACGCAGCAACGATGGTTTCTATCAGCACTGTCGCCTTGATGGTGCCTTGAGGAATGCCGATTTCATTTTGTGCCATGACAAAAATATCATTCCACAAACGCGCTTCCAGATGGGATTCCATTTTCGGCAGATAGAAATATGGACCGGCACCACGCGCCAGTTGTTCTTTAGCGTTATGGAACAAGAACAACGCAAAATCAAAAATACCGCCGGAAATACGCTTGCCATCGACCAGCACATGCTTCTCATCGAGATGCCAGCCGCGTGGACGTACGACCAGCGTGGCAATTTTATCGTTTAAGTGATAAGACTTACCATTCTGCTCCAGGCTGATCGTGCGACGCACTGCATCACGCATATTGATCTGCCCCTGCAATTGATTATCCCAATTCGGTGTATTGGAATCTTCAAAATCAGTCATGTAACTGTCAGCACCGGAATTGAGTGCATTAATCACCATTTTGCGTTCCACCGGGCCAGTAATTTCTACCCGACGGCACTCGAGTGCCTGAGGAATCGGCGCAATTTTCCAGTCACCATCACGAATGTGGCGGGTTTCAGCCAAAAAGTCCGGGCGCTCACCGGCATCCATACGTTTGGCACGCGCAACCCGTGCTGCCAGCAATTCCTGACGACGCGGCTCAAATGCGCGGCTCAGTTTTGCTACCAGTGCTAACGCCTCCGGGGTCAGGATCTGTTCGTAACCTGGCTTGATTGCTCCGGTAATTTCCAAGCCTTGCGGCAATATCAACTGACTCATCGTGCTCTCCATAAAAAGAAACGCATTGAAACCGACTCAATGCAATAAACAAGGAAAATAAATTAAAGGCATCACATCAAATTAAATCACTGATATGTTTCAAGAAAATGTAAGGCATCGGCCAGCGTGCGCCCTGTGCCATGCGGCATGACGCCTAACTCTTCCAGCGGCGCATTATCGCGATTGACCCAAAAAGTGGTGTAACCGAACCAGGTAGCACAACAGACATCCCAGGCATTACTCGAAACAAACAACATATTTTTTGCCGGCACGCCAAACATGTCTGGTCCCAGCTGATAGGCTTCCGGGGCAGTTTTATAGACTTTCACTGCATCAACCGAGAGCAAATGCTGAAACAAACCCTGCATACCTGCATGCTCAGTCGCTGCCTGCAACATCTGCGGCGTACCATTGGACAGAATCGCCAGCTTGTAAGCCTTGTCCCGCAAGGCCTGAAGCACTTCCCTATTTTCAGGAAAAGCAGTCAGCCTTGCATACTGACCCATTAATGCATTTTGCGCATCCAGGTCTAATTGCAAACCAAAATAACGGCAGGAAAACACCAGAGCATCCTGGGTAACTTCCCAAAATGGCTTATACATACAACACATAGTGCGCAATTGAGTGTACTCAATCTGTTTCCTGCGCCACAATTGAGCCAGCTGTTTACCGTAACCGGGAAACAACTTCTCTGCGAGTTCACTGACCGAATACACATCAAACAATGTGCCGTAGGCATCAAACGCAATTGCATGTATTGCCATCACCTTACCTCTGCATACCGTTTTGATCAGGAAACTACAGAGTATATTCAATTAAAACAAACATAAATAAGAGATTTATCACTTTATCTTTTACTTTTTCGCAAAAATAAAAGATGAAATAGCTTTCATTCAGTATATAAATACTCGTAAACCGGATAAAACTGCTCTCTGGAAAAAGTTCTCGCACAGAAAGCATACGCAGAAGCGAATGGACGCGCCTATGCAAAAAATACATCTATCCATTACCTGACAAAACCATACCGAAGCTCGCTAATGTGCTAAATCAATAATAAAACTCTTTGGGGGAATGATTCTTCATGGATCAATTTAAACAAATCAGCACTTTTGCTGAGGTCGCCGTACGCGGCAGCCTGTCAGCAGCGGCTCGGGCGGAAGGGGTCGCCCCGGCGATGATCAGCCGGCGTCTGGACGCGCTGGAAGAAAGGTTGGGCGTCAAATTACTGCAAAGGACCACACGCAAAATCGCACTAACCAATGAAGGCAGTTCTTTTTTAGAGGATTGCCAGCGCATCCTGTCGGAACTGGAAGAAGCGGAATCTTCCGTTGCCGAACGCAACGCCAGCGCCAGCGGTGTACTGACGATTTCAGCACCCGCCGGGTTTGGACGACAACATGTTGCCCCCTTAATTCCTGACTTTTTGCAGCAACATCAGCAATTAAAACTGACACTGAGTCTGAACGACCGGGTGGTGGATCTGATTGGTGAGGGCATTGATGTAGCGATCCGGATTGCCGCGCTGTCAGACTCCAGCCTGATCGGCGTCAAGCTGGCGGATAATAAGCGGGTCGTGGTTGCTGCCCCCTCCTACTTGCAACGTCACGGCGCACCGAAAACACTGGACGAACTGAGTAACCACAATTGCCTGGCCTTCAGTGCCGATGGCAGTCAGCGGGGCTGGACTTTCCGCCAAAGCGGGAAAAACGTGACGATTAAAGTCGATGGCAATATGGTTTGCAACGATGGAGAAGTACTACATGACTGGGCCATCTCTGGACAAGGACTGGCATGGCGTTCGATGTGGGAGGTAGGTGCGGAAATTGAATCCGGTAAGCTGGTCAGTGTACTGGATGAATACACCGCTCCCGGCAACGACATTTATGCCATTTTTGCTCAGCGACGCCACCTGCCCTTGCGGATACGGGCTTTCGTGGATTATCTGAGGCAAGCCTACAGCTCACCGGACTACTGGAAAAAAGGCTAAATCCGGCTCATCTTAGCGCAAGCATTTTGGGATAAAAAAAACAGGGAGCACGTCACAAACGGGCTCCCTGTTTTGTCTGCGCTGTTAGTAAACACAGCTTCAATTCAGATCAGAATTCTTCCCACTCATCGGCGCGCGGCTTACTTGCATTGCCCGAAACAGGCTTCGCAGCACCAACCGAAGCCGCCTGGGAACGTGCAGGCAAAGACCTGACTTCCTGCTTAGGCTTAACAGCAACGGACCTGGCAGCAGGTCGTGCGGACGGTGCCGCAGAATGTGATCCACTTCCCGCTTCCAGCTTAAAGATACCAACTGCCTGATTCAGATTGCTGGCCTGATCACGCATACTGCCAGCAGCAGCAGCAGCCTGCTCCACCAAGGCTGCATTTTGCTGCGTCGCCTCGTCCATTTTGGTAATCGCCTGATTGACTTGCTGAATTCCTTCACGCTGTTCTTCGCTGGCAGCAGTAATTTCAGCCATGATGTCGGCCACACTCTTGATCGACACCACGATTTCATCCATGGTTTTACCAGCATCATCGACCAGGCGCGCGCCTTCTTCTACCTTATCAACAGAATTTGCAATCAGCTCTTTAATTTCTTTTGCCGCATTGGCCGAGCGTTGCGCCAGACTTCTGACTTCGCTGGCCACCACCGCAAAACCACGCCCTTGCTCACCTGCACGCGCCGCCTCTACGGCTGCATTCAGCGCCAGAATATTAGTTTGGAAAGCAATCCCGTCAATCACCGCGATGATATCGACAATTTTGTTCGAGCTTTCTTTGATGGAAGACATCGTGTGCACTACGTCACCTACCACCTTGCCACCTTTAGATGCGACATCAGAAGCGGTCAGCGCCAGCGTATTCGCCTGACGTGCATTATCGGCATTTTGTTGCACAGTAGAAGTCAGCTCTTCCATGGATGAGGCAGTTTCTTCCAGGCTGGCAGCCTGTTGCTCGGTACGGGAAGATAAATCCATATTGCCAGAAGCAATTTCATCGGAAGATACCGCAATCGAGCCACTGCTTTGACGTACCATCGTCACCGTCTGCACCAGGCTCTGACGCATATTTTCAAGGCCGGAAATGAGCTCCCCCATTTCATCCTTAGATTCTGGTTTGAGTTGCTGGGTCAGATCACCATCACCAATAGCACGGAACTGGCGCAGAGTCTGATGTAAAGGATGGGAAATTGCGCGCAACAAAAAATGCGCAGAAACAAATACCGCCACCAGACCACCCACGACACCCAGCACATCAATCCAGACAAACCATTTAAAGGCTGTCTGACTTTGCTGAAATTTGCTTTCAGATTCTTTCAATTGAAAATCACTTAACTCAGCAATTTTGTCGGAGTAGGCGGTAAATAATTTCGGTACGACAGTCATATTTAAACGATCAGCTTCGTCACGATTACCTGCCTTGATCGCGGCCGTCATTTTCAGATGCGCTTCGTTCATGTACTGATCGCGGGCGACAGCAACCTGATCGGACAACTTTTTCTCTTCCTCATCCTGAGGCAAAGTCAAATACTTCTTGAATGCATCATCTGACTTACCGACGTACATTTCAGAACGCTTAATCGTTTCTGCTACATCAGGAGCCTCCGGATGGGCAATCGCACGGTCTATCGTCACGCGTGATCGCACCAGATCAACACGGGATTGCTGCAGTGCATCGACCGATGGTAATTGATTCGTGAAAATCTCTTCGATGATGGCATTACTGTTCTTCACACCGATGACACCCATAGCGCCACCGATAGCCAACATGATGGCCATGAAGGACATGGTACCGATCAGCCTCATTCTGATAGTTAGATTCAACATTCTTCCCTCACCTAATTAATTCCTGAGCACAATTGACAGAGAATACAAATTTCTCACCACCCAACCTTGATCCCTAACAATGACCGACACGATTTCTTATATTTATGCTGACGCAAAAATCTGGGCAGGACCATTACCTATTTTACAATCATCATCCATCAGCTGTTCCTGCTAACTTCTTTGCAGATTTTACCCGAGAGAAATGTGTAATTTAAGGCAAAGTTGATTTTGTTAAAAAATGTTGTTTTCTGACGAAAGTCAGTTTGCGGGCAAAAAAAATCCCCGACGAATCGGGGATTTTTATCAGCTTGGCTTTACTCCGCCATCAGACTCTGAATTACAGAGGCTGGATGTTGGAAGCTTGCTTACCTTTAGGGCCTGTAGTTACTTCGAAAGAAACGCGTTGGTTTTCTTTCAAAGATTTGAAGCCGGAAGATACGATTGCGGAGAAATGTGCGAACAAATCTTCGCCGCCTTCGTCTGGAGTAATGAAACCAAAGCCTTTAGAATCATTGAACCATTTAACAATACCTGTTGCCATTACAATTTCCTATTTCAGTGAATTTGGGCAGTTGCCCGATAGATCGTTTCAACCTCAGTAAGAAATGACAGACTGATACTGCAAAACCACTTTGAATCTCAACGACGATCTGATTATACGCACAAAATCTGAGAGGAAGTAAAATAAAATCTGAGTTTTGTGCATTTATCTGGCTTTTTTAAAGAATTTATCAAAGTTCCGTCTGATCTATAACGCATATTCAGCAAAATACCTGCCTTTTCAGCTTGCAATCAGCACGGGATGCAAGTCCGCCGCAAGCAACTCAAGCTCTGCCATGCAACATGAAGGCCGCTGCTCCAGTGGCTATTCTATCCCCTTCTTCATTGCGCAATTCCATCAATACGTTGGCCACCCGTTTTCCCAAACGCGTCACTTCCGCGCTCGCAATAAATGCGCTTCCCTTACCTGGCTTCAGATAATCTATCCGCAAGTCTATGGTACTCATCAGTCCGAATTCCCGAATCTGCGCATAAGCATCTTCGCGTGGCTGGGTCTGAGCCAGCTTCAACAGAATAGCAACACCAGCCACACTATCCAGGACAGAAGCGATGACGCCACCGTGCAACATGCCCTGCGCAAAATTACCCAACAAGTCATCCCGCATGGCGAGTCTTAATTCTGGTCGCTCACTGGCAAAGCTCTGCACCTGCAAACCGATCAGCCTGCAAAACGGGATGGACTGTTCCACCACCTGCTTCAACAGCGATTGAAATTCCGGATTTTGCGACATATCGTTTGCCATCTTTACTCCTTCAATAATTATTCAATCAAATGATTTATTAAATTGAGATTACATCAATTGACCGAGGTGCACAATCTTTCCCTTAAGCTAAATGTTTGTGATATTTTTAACGGTTTGCCGATAACTACAAGGTCAATGACTACCATGCAAAAACTGCTATTTTGTCTCATGCAGATCTGGAGCTTCGCATTACTCAGCACGCTACCCGTCGCAGCTTTCGCAGCGCGGTCAGCAACTGCGCCTGTGCTCAGGTGTTTTGTCACCTATGCCGGCAGTACCGAGGTCATTGAAACCGGCTTAAGCAGCGAACCTTACCGGATCGCCGCCCACGATATTCAGGGACGCTTTCGTTTCAAGCCCGTGATGATAGGTGAGCATGGTCGCATCAGTTACATCAAGCTTTATGTCTACTTCCAAACCAGCAAAACTGATATCCCTATCCATCAGGCCAGTTACTTCCCGCCATTCCGGCGTAGCAAACAAGCCTATCTGCTGACCCCTCACAATTCCCTGTATGCGGGCGAAGTCGAGCGGGAACTCCAATATCACTGCACTTTAAAGAACCTGGCATCATGATTTCACTATTTTCCGGCAAAAAAATGCGTTGCGTCAGCATCCTTCTCTACGCAATGACCTTCCTGGTAACAAATTCGACGCATGCTACAGAAAATGGGCAAAAAGTCAGTTTGCTTTTTGCGGGCGATATCGTACTCGATGGTCAACCCGGGAAATGGATCACTAAAGGAAAAGATCCGTTTTCCGCATTTGCCGCTGTTTTTGCTTCGACCGATATCCGGATTGCCAATCTTGAGTGCGTCGTTGCCAAAGATGGTCAGGCGGCAGATAAAAACTTTACCTTCCGCGCAGAGCCGGAAAGCCTGAGCGTGTTAAAACGCCACGTGGATGCGGTATCGATAGCAAACAATCATTCCGGCGACTTTGGACGGGCTGCATTTTCTGAAATGCTCACGCATTTACACAAAAATCAGATTCAGTACTTTGGCGGCGGCAATAATCTGCGCGAAGCCCACCAGCCACTGATCATAGAACGCAAGGGCTTACGTATTGCGCTGCTGGGCTATAACGAGTTCATGCCACGTAGTTTCGAAGCGGGTGCTGCCTCCGCGGGGATAGCCTGGAGTGAAGACGAGCAACTGATACTTGACATTCAGCAAGCGCGGCAACGCTACAAAGCGGACCTGGTCATCCCGTTCATGCATTGGGGCTGGGAGAACGAGCACCACTCCAATCAACGTCAGCAACATCTGGCAAGGAAGATGATAGACGCCGGTGCTGACGCAGTGATAGGCGGTCATCCCCATGTGCTGCAAGAGACATCGACCTACAAAGGCAAACCTATCATCTACAGCATAGGGAATTTTATGATCGATGCACTGGATAATGAAGCACAGACGCTGGGCTGGGTGATACGGCTGGAGCTAGATAAACATGGCGTGACCGTATGGGATAGCCGCTTAGCCAAAATCAGCGATGACGGCATACCTGAACCACAACCCCAACTATCCAGCGCGTGCTGGGTGCGCGGCGACAAACAGACTCGCCTTTGCAGCAACGCCGATTCCGGTTTCAGTCCGGCTCAGATTCAGCGTTCAGGCGCTTCGCCAAAGGCACTAGCAAACTAAGGTCAGAACTGGCCACAGTCACACAGGGCAGTATCCACCCCTCCTGTTTTTCGTCCAGGCTCAGACCTGGCCAATCTATGGTGAAGCGATACTGCCCCTGCAGGGACTGACACAAACAGGCACGACATGTGCCATTGCGGCAGGAACTCGGCATACTGATACGCTGCTCCAAGGCATTTTCCAATACGGTTTTCTCAGCCTGAAGCTCACAGCTCAGCCCAGACGGCATCAGCATGAGCTGATACTTAACATTATTTTGCGCCATTGTTTCCGTGCTCACATTGCGTTTAGAAACTGATACATCTAAAACGTAAACAAATTACCGCTAGCAATCGCAATCGCCCTACTACATTCAGGAAACCCCGATACTGCATGCAGGCGACAAAAATAATCTACGTAAGGAGAGCCCGTATGACGACAAACAGTCCGCCCAATACTGACCCTGACTCTGACAATATCAAAAAAACCGCAGAACGCAGAAGTCCATCCTCGTCCAGTCTCATTCTACAAGAGCTGGATCCCACGCTCGCGATTGCAGGAGAAATCATAGGAGACTGCCTGCTATTACCAGACATACAATCAGTGGGGAGCATGCGGGAATGCTGCCCACACTGCGGTGACGAAGCTTTGCAGCTACATCTGCGCTACCGCCACGTCAAACGTTCGCATTTATTTTGCAATCGCTGCCATCGCTGCTACGACGCCCTGCATCCGGATGGCAGTTCTGCAATTGCCAGTTGCACTCTGCTCGCCACACCGAATGCGACGGCACCATAAAAAAACGCGGCTGACAGCCGCGTTTTTTTATACTACCTATGACTTTCCGCCGGATTACACGACTGTTTGCAAGCGCATCGCAATACCCATATCGCCGGATACTTTGAGTTTGCCCATCATAAAGCCATTCATAGGATTGAGCTGACCAGTCAGCAAGGCACCCAGATCGGCCAGTGCGATGGTGATCGTGCAAGCTGCATCTTTGTTTTCGTTAGATACCGTATTCGGTGTGGCGCTTGCATCAACAAATACCACGCCATCGCTGCCACAATCAAATTTCAACGTTGCGTTCAAACCGCTATCATCACCCACTTTAGTGCGAATTGCTTCTGTGCATGCTTGCAAGTCCATGTCTGCTGCTCCGAAAGTTAAAAAACGGATTGCAATGTAGCATGTATTCCTTTCGAGGAACAATACTAGAACTTGCAGCCGGGCAAATCCTTGTTTAACGCAATTTAACGCAATACGCAACTCAGCATCCAGTAATACTCATTGCGATAAATACGGATATCGCGCGCAACAGCGGCAAACTTTTTACGCATATAGCTGTCAGTCGGGAAGTTTTTAATGACCTCTACCCGGCTGCCATCTGCCATAGTGTGGATATGAAAGGTATTACCCTCCAGATCGGTACGCGCCACAGGCAAAGTTTCGCCTTCCACTTCATTATCATCAATCAATATCAGCGTGCTGCCACTGCCTATCGCTGCGCACCATTGCTTCAAGAGTTTGCTCTGATCTTCACGCTTAACATGCGACCATAAAAATCCTGCGAAAGCCGCACTATATTGTCCGGCCGCCGCAGCTGGCAGCGCAAAAGCATCGGTAAGCGCAAAGTCTACGTTATCGTTATCAAATTCCTTGGTTTGTGCAATTTCCAGCAATTCAGGACAAAAATCGGTCGCGTGCACGGATTCTGCGAAGTCCGCGATTTGCTGGGTCCAATAGCCGGTACCGCAAGCCAGTTCCAGCACTTTTTGTCCCATCAGCATTTCACAGACACGCTCTTCCATCTCTTCGAGATCATCCTCGCGCTCTTCAATCGCGTAGTCCTGCTCCAGAACCGGAGCACGTTGTGCGTAATAGTCGCGCAACTTCAAATCAGTCATGTTATTTCCGTTTATAAATCGTAAGTATCTTTATTGCCCTGCATCACACTATCCACCATTTTCCGGTTCAGGGTGGGATTGAGCAATTCGATAAAAGTGTAGACATAGCTACGCAGATAGGCCCCTTGTTTGATCGCAACGCGCGACACATTCATCCCGAACAAATGCCCGACCGGCACTGCGCGCAAACTCTTGTCGCGTTCAGCATCGAAAGCCATACCAGCGATAATGCCTATCCCCATGCCAAGTTCGACATAGGTCTTGATCACGTCGGCATCAATCGCTTCGAGCAAAATATCAGGCTTCAGATTTCTGATCTGAAACGCGTGATCTATCTTGCTGCGCCCGGCAAATGCCGCATCGTAAGTCACCAGCGGATAATGGGCGATATCTTCCAGCGTAATATTTTTCAGTTTCAACAAAGGATGCTCCAGCGGCAACACCAGTACATGTTCCCACTGATAGCAAGGCAGGGAAATCAAGCCGTCGTAGCCAGCGATTGACTCCGTCGCGATCACCAGGTCCGCCTGATCCCGCATCACCATATCAGCAATCTGCTTAGGATTCCCTTGCAACAGGGAAAGCCGAACCTTGGGGTATTTTTGCATGAAAGCCTGCACCACCTTAGGCAAGGCATAGCGCGCCTGCGTATGGGTAGTGGCAATGGTAAAGCTGCCGCTATCCTGGGCCGCATACTCTTTACCTATGCGTTTCAGACCGTCAATTTCCTGCATGATCAGCTCAACCGACTTCAGCACTGCCCGGCCAGGCTCAGTCAAACCACGAATACGCTTACCGTGGCGAGTGAAAATATCCACCCCCAGCTCTTCCTCCAACTCAATAATCGCCTTGGAAACACCGGGCTGAGAAGTAAATAAGGCCTTAGCTGCCTCAGTCAGATTAAAATTCTGACGGACAGCTTCACGGACGAAGCGCAATTGATGTAGGTTCATGAATGACAATATTCTGTGAATGTGGCGCAGACAGCCAGGGCGCTGTCCATGCCTTCAGGAAACAAACTAGCATTAATGGCATGTAATTACCCGAAAAACCATTGCCACTAAAAAAAATTAGCACCAAATTACAGCAACGAGGACTGGAATCAGCTCGCTTAGCTTATGTCGCTAACCTTTAGTAAAACTGAATTGATATACTACCAGCAGTATATAGAGACCGAGAAAAGAATTCCATGCTCAAATTTCACTTCGCACCAAAGTTAGGCAAGAATCTGGCTTTTTTTTCTGTTTTGAGCCTCTTACTCGCACTATTCATACATATTCCTGCCTCCGCGCAGCTTCCTGCAGCCACCCCGACAAGCTCCAAAACGCCGAAAATCTGCGTGGTTTTATCGGGTGGCGGCGCCCGTGGTTTCGCCCATATTGGTGTGCTCAAGCAACTGGAAGCGATGCATATACCGATAGATTGCATCGCAGGTACCAGTATGGGCGCAGTGATTGGCGGCCTTTACGCATCAGGCATTCCGGCGAGTGAAATTGAAAAGCGCCTGGAGAAACTGAAACTCAATGATATTGCGCTTGATCGCATAGACCGCCGCCAACTGCCACAAAGCATACGCGAAGAGGACGAGCAATATCCGCTCGGCGCCACGCTGGGTCTGAGTGAAAACGGGGTAAGACTGCCAAGCGGTGTGGTGCAGGCCAGTCAGTTTCAGGAACTGATACAAAACTGGACCTCACATCTGGCACCCGACATCAAATTTGACCAGTTGCCCATCCCCTTCCGCGCTGTCGCGACTGATCTGGAAACCGGTGAAATGGTCGTCTTTGATAAAGGCGCGCTGCATAAAGCGATACGGGCCAGCATGGCTGCTCCTGGCGTATTTGCACCCACTGAAATCGATGGCCGCTTGCTGTCAGATGGCGGACTGGTGCGTAACCTGCCGATAGATATCGCCAGAGATATGGGGGCGGACGTCATTATCGCAGTCAATATCGGCACCCCACTGATGCCGCGCAAACAGCTGCAAACCCTGTTCAACGTGAGTCAGCAAATGGTCAATATCCTGACCGAGCAAAACGTCAACGCGCAAAAAGCCAAATTGAAAGATAACGATATCCTGATAGAACCCAATCTGGGCAACATAGGATTTCTGGATTTTGGGCGCTCCAAAGAAGCCACAGAGATAGGCCAGGAAGCAGCCAGACAATTGCAGACCAAGCTGGCCGGCCTGGCTTTACAGGATCAGGCTTACCGGGTGGCGCAAAACAAGCGCGAGAATCCTCAACTGCCACCGATACAAATCAGCTTTATCGATATCGACAACAATACCGCTATTCCCGAGGCCGATATCCGGCGCCTGACTGGATTTGAAATCGGCAGCTTTTACAATGCTGAAGAAGTGAACGCCAAACTGGCTGCGCTGGGCACGACCAGAGAGTTTGATAATCTGAGTCATGAGCTGGTACAAAAAGATAATCGCTACGGCATTCGCATTCAGGCCAATGGAAAAAACTGGGGCCCGCACTTTCTGCGTTTCGGTCTGGCTTTATCCAGCGGCTTCGATGGTGCAGGTGGCTACCGCCTGCAAATCGGACATCGTCGCCCCTGGCTGACAGAGGGCGGATTGGAATGGCGTAATGATGTTGAGCTCGGTAACACGCTCAAGTACCGCACGGAACTGCGTCAACCCTTGTTTGAGCGCGAAGGCAGTTATCTGCTGCCCTTCGCTCAGGTCAGCGAAAATACTGTGAACTTCTACAAAGACAATGTGCGACTCGCTGAATACAGTCTGCGCGCGCAAAAAGCCGGTGTCGAAGTCGCATACCGCCTCGGTAATCTGGGCACACTGGGCGAAGCGCGGCTAGGTCTGAATTACAACCGTTACAGTATCATTCCGAAACTGGGCGGGGTGCTGACATCCAATGGCGTGGAAAATACAGGCTCCGTCGACAGCTTGCCTAGCGCGAGTATTCAACAATATGGACTCAAAACCGGACTCGTCATCGATCAGCTCAGCGACCCCAGCTTTCCACGCGAAGGCTATAAAGTCGATACCGGCTTATTCCTTGGCATGGATCGTTCACGCGACAGCTATCAGGAATTCAACCTCGATACGGTCTGGGCCAAGAGTTACGGTAGCCACAGCCTCAATCTGAAATTCAGCGCGGCCGGACTATTTCAGAAAAACGATAACAAGATCCGCGGTATAGGCTCTATGCTGGGTGGCTTCCAGCGCCTGTCCGCCTATCAGCAAGACCAGTTCCTTGGCAATTACATGCTATATGGCAGCGCCACCTATCTGCTGCGCGCCGTCAATTTTGAAATGGCGGGACAAAGCCTGTTCTTTGGCTCTTCACTGGAGATGGGCAATGTCTGGAATGAAAAGAAGGATATCTCGGTCAACTCTCTGCGCAAGAGTCTGAGTTTCTTTGGTGGCGTCAACAGTTTCCTGGGACCGGTATATCTGGGCTTTGCGATAGGCCAGAATGGCGCACGCAGTGTGTTTTTCCAACTAGGACGCCAGTAAAGCCAGCTGAATTGATGCAATAAAAAAATTAGCCCGTATCTTTGCGCAGATACGGGCTATTTACTAAGGCTTACCAGATGCAGGACTACGTTTAATCCGGTTCAACCAGACTCTGGTCAATCGCGCCAAAGATGGACTTGCCGTTTTTATCCAGCATTTCTATCTTAATGCTGTCGCCATATTGCATAAACGGGGTCATTGCTTCGCCAGTGGCGATCATTTCCAGAGCACGTTTTTCGGCAATACAGCTATAGCCTTTAGCAGCGTCTTTGTTGGACACCGTTCCCGACCCTATGATGGTACCAGCGCGGGCGCGGCGGGTTTTACACAAGTGCGTGATCAGTTGCGGAAAAGAGAAAGCCATATCGATACCGGCATTCGGCTGACCAACCAGATTCCCGTTCCAGCTCGATCGCAGCGCCAGATGTACTTTGCCATCACGCCAGGCTTCGCCTAACTCGTCAGGTGTCACTGCCACCGGAGAGAAACTGGAGGCCGGTTTGGATTGAAAAAAGCCAAAACCTTTCGCCAGTTCTGCAGGGATCAGATTGCGCAATGAGACATCGTTGACCAGCATGAGTAAGCGGATATGCTCAGCCGCCCGGTCAGGACTCACGCCCATAGGCACATCATCGGTGATAATCGCAATTTCACTTTCAAAATCAACGCCCCATTCGACAGAACCCAGCACAATGTCATCACATGGCCCGATGAAATCATCACTGCCGCCCTGATACATCAATGGATCGTGCCAGAAGCTCTCAGGCATCTCGGCCTGACGCGCTTTTCTGACCAGCTCCACGTGATTCACATAAGCAGAACCATCCGCCCACTGAAACGCGCGTGGCAAAGGTGCCATACACAGATGCGGCTGAAAATCAAAGCTATAAGCGACTTTACCTGCATTCAAGCGCTGATACAGCTCTTCCAGCTGCGGCGCCATGAAATTCCAGTCATCCAGCACACGTTGCAAAGTCGGCGCAATGCCATTGGCGATGCAGGCCGTTTTCAGGTCGCGGGAAACCACGATTAATTGTCCGTCACGGGACCCGTCTTTTAAGCTCGCTAACTTCATATTTCCTCTGTACAGTCAGGTTTGCCGCATTGTACCTGATCAGTTACCTTGGCTGCGATAGCGCCAGGCCGCAGATTTGCCACTGCCAGTGAACTATGCCTGTCCTGCACACTCCAAACAACTCAGGCGGCAAGCCAACAGGTCAGCACAGGGAAGCCGGATTTCGCAAATCCTTGTTTATCCGTCTGGCACTCCTGCCTTAAAATGACAACACAGTCCATGCAGCGGCGTCTTTGCCTGCAGCGGATATCGATCAAATTGACGTGACATTTAGTGAAAGTTTACTGTGAATAAATCCATGCGCACTTTACGCATCTTGCCTGCCCTGCTGCTGGGGCTGGGATTACTCAACACCACCTACAGCCTGCCTGCCGCAGCGCAAACCAACACCGCGCTTAGTGGCAAAACCGCGAATCCACAACAAAAATTACTGGCACTGGCAGATCGCTACTATGTCGCAAGTGCTGAATTCAATCCGCTGGAAGCGACTTATCATGGCGATGCAGGCTATGACGATAAATTGCCGATGACCTTAAAGCCTGAGGTACGCGCACGTCAGATCGCGTTTTGGAAAAACATGGTCAAAGAACTTAAGGCTCTGCCGGCCAGCCAGTTATCCGGGCAAGACCGTGTGACTTACGACATCCTGCTGCACGAACTGCAAGGCAATCTGTCACTGGCAGCCTACCCTGACTATCTGCTGCCCATCAATCAAATGGACAGCATCCCGCTGACACTCGCGCATTTTGGCAGTGGTCAAAGCGCACAGCCACTGAACACTCCGGCGCAGTATGACGCTTATCTGAGCCGTATCGCGCAATTGCCAGACTGGCTGAATCAGGCCACCAGCAATATGCGTATCGGTAAAAAACGCCATATCACGCTGCCGATGGCATTGGTGAACGCTTTGCTGCCGCAGTTCAAACAACTGGCTTCCGGCAAAGTCGAGGATCATCCTTACTACCTGCCGATTATCAATATGCCGGCCAGCTTCTCTGACGCCGACAAGATCCGCTTGCGCGAAGCGTATCAACGTGAAATCACACAAAAAACCCTGCCAGCACTGAAGGAGTTTTATCAATTTCTGCACGATGACTATCTGCCTTCGGCCCGTCCAAGCACAGGCTGGGGTGCGCTGCCGAACGGCGCTGCCTGGTATCGCGCATGGGTCGCGGAACAAACCACGACCAATCTGACGCCGGAACAGATTCACGCCATCGGCCTCAAAGAAGTCGCGCGAATTCAAGGTGAATATGCGATTCTCGGCCCTAAACTGGGTTATCACGGCGATGCGCAAGGCTTGCCCGGCTGGATGGAAACGCAAACCACTTACCGTACGTTTAAAACCGAAAAAGAAATCCTGGACGCCTATAAAGCCATTGATCAGGAAATCCGCAAACATCTGCCTACCTATTTCGGCAAAATCCCAAAAGCGCCACTGGAAATCCGCCCTGAGCCTGAAATCAGCCGCGAAACTGCGTCCGATCATTACACCTCGCCAGCATTAGATGGTTCACGTCCCGGCGTGTTCTGGGCCGTCATCAATAATCCGGCGGATTATGCAAGTACCGGCATGAAAACCCTGTATCTGCACGAAGGCCAGCCTGGCCACCACTTCCACCTGGCCAGTCTGCAAGAACTGGATGTGCCTAAATTCCGCCGCGTCGGTGGTAATGTCGCCTACACCGAAGGCTGGGCCTTGTATGCAGAAACCCTGGGCAAGGAAATGGGCTTGTTCGCCAATGATCCACCGGCCTATTACGGTCATCTGAGCGATGAAATGCTGCGCGCCACCCGTCTGGTGGTGGATACCGGCATGCATGCCAAGGGCTGGACCCGCGAGCAGGGCATCAAATATCTGCAACAAACTCTGGGCTATACCGAAGCCGCTTCACGCCAGGCGATAGAACGTTATATGGCCTGGCCGGGACAGGCACTCGGCTACAAAATAGGATCGCTCAAAATCATGGAACTGCGTCATCTGGCTGAGGCTGAATTGGGGCAACGCTTTGATCTGCGCCAGTTCCATGATGCGATTTTGAGTGATGGTACGCTGCCTTTATCCTTATTAGAGACTAAAATGCGCAAATGGATTGCTGAGCAGAAATCTGTTAACGCAAGTAAATAAGTTTTATTTTTACAAGTTCTATACTTTCATTCCTGCTGGCGACCGGATTTTCCGGTCGTTTTCTGGCACAAGCCGCACTGCCTGATTGACCTGATGGATTAAGTCAAGCAGAATGAAACCCTATTGGGCCACGTTGCCGCTTTGCATTATTTTTCTTTTTTGAAATATTTAATGTAAGCTCAACGCCATAGCCATCATGAACTCACAGTGAAATTCTGCGATGAACCGACAAAAAGCACTCAAATGCATCGTTGAGCAGGCCCATAAGGGCGACCTGGTCTTTCCAGCCAATGTGGCCGCCTCCCTTAAGCTGCAACAGACTCTGGATGATCCGGACTGTTCCATCGATATGGCAAGCAAACTGATCCTCAACGAACCGCTGTTGGCTGCAAAAGTGGTGGCGATTGCCAATTCTGCCGCATACAACCGCGGTGGCGATGTCACCAACGTCAAAGCAGCCATCAACCGGCTCGGTTTCAAGACACTGCTGGCCATCGTGTCCAGCCTGATCGTGCGCCAGCTGGCCGGATCGAGTAAAGACAAATCCATACAGGCAAAAACGCAAAAACTGTGGGAACACACGGCACAAGTCGCGGCCCTGTCCCAGGTGATTGCACGCCGCATCACCCGGCTGGACCCGGATACCGCCATGTTTGCCGGTATCGTGCATGAAGTCGGTAATTTTTATTTACTGTCCCAGGCGGAAGAATTTCCGTCTTTGCTGGAACCTGACACATTTGGCGTCGGCGAAGTCGATGATGATTTGCCTGAATTTGAAGATACGCTGGTCGACCTGGAATCATCCGAAGCCATCATCGGTCGCGCCGTGATACAGAAACTCTGCCTGCCCGGCGCTGTGGTAGAGGCGCTGGAATCGATGTGGTACGGCTTACGCGCCATGCCACCGGAAACCCTGGGCGACACTCTGTTGCTGGCCAATGAACTGGCTGCGACAAAATCACCGCTGGATTTCAATTCCTATGCTGAATCCGAACGCTTCACTTCAGAAATTGATTTCGTCGTTGGTGATGGCACGCTCAACAGCATCCTGGAAGAATCAGACGAAGAATTGCGTACTTTGACTTCAGCATTGCTGGCCTGACGCGTAGCGATCACATCCTCGACAAGAATCCCCTGTCACCTCTGCGGTACAGGGGATTTTTTTTGCCTGGTTCGATATGGACTTATTCCTGTGCCAGACTGACTTCGGTCAGCCAGCATCCCTCGCTGATATGATGTGTGACTTGTCCGATACGGTGTGCGCCATCAAAACGCCGCCCACAGCCTCTTAATACCAATAGCCCGCCGGGTTGCGCCGCTATACTGCCACTGCACTGTACCCGACCGGAAACACTGAATTCGCTTTGCGCAGGCTCATCCAGTAGCGACTGTAGCGTTAAATCTGCCGCCAGCAAAGATTCGCCCATGACCAACACCAGCTCAGGCTGCTCCGACGCGCCTGGATGCAGCACTTGCGCGATCTGGCATTGCAGCTCCAGCGTAGGCGGCTGATTTGGCTGGAGACGCAAACGCAGGCTGAGTATCTGTCCAGATAAACGTAACTGATTCAGTCCGCCCGGGCCCAGGCCCAGCTCTATCGCCGAGCCTGGCAACAGTAACTTTTGAGTCGACGGCACCAGCGCCGTATCCAGTACCAGACGGGCGCTGGCCTGGCCACCCGGTTGTAGCTGCAACTCCATGTTCAGGCAGCGTATCGCATCAGGCAGAGGCTGCGCATTGACCGCTATCGTAAAACTGACCAGTTGTGATAAATCGACAGACTGCATACTTCAGGGCTTTCTGAAATCAGGGTTAAAGTTGCGATGCCCGTATCCTACATCAGTAATAAACAGGCCCGGCATTACCGGGCCCTGGAATGAGACAAGCTTATCCCGAAAAAAGCGCATTCAGCGTGGGCTAGCCAGTGCTGCCTGTATCTGGGTCAGTGAAGACGGATCTTCTATCGTGGTCAGATCACCGGCATCCCGTCCCTCACAAATCGCCTGTATAGAACGACGCAATAATTTGCCAGAGCGGGTTTTGGGCAGGCTGTTCACAAAGTGTACGCGGGCCGGACGCGCCACCGCCCCCAGTTGCTTATCGACCACGGCCATCACCTCAGCCTCCAGTGCACGTTTTTCAGACTCACCCGGATATAACTCAGGCTTCTTCAAAATCGCAAACGCAACCGCAACCTGGCCTTTGAGCTTATCTTCGACCCCAACCACGGCCACCTCGGAAATCTGAGGATGGCTGGACACGCTCTCTTCGATTTCACGTGTGCCCAAGCGGTGTCCGGCGACGTTAATCACATCATCGGTGCGGCCGAGTATAAAGAAATAGCCATCGGCATCGCGTATGCCCCAGTCAAAGGTCGAATACAGTTGTTCATGCGCGAACTGACTCCAGTAGGTATTCACAAAGCGCGCGTCGTCACCAAATACGGTCTGCATACAGCCAGGCGGCAGCGGCCCGCGTATCGCCACCACGCCTTTTTCATTGGCGGCACATTCCTGTCCGGTAGCCTCATTGATGATGCGTACATCATAGCCATACATGGGGACGCCGGGACTGCCGAGCCGGGTCTCTTTATGCTCGATGCCGCGTGCAATCGACAGGATAGGCCAGCCGGTTTCGGTCTGCCAGTAATTATCAATAATCGGTACGCCGAGCTCAGTGGCAATCCAGCTGGAGGTGGTTTCATCAAGCGGCTCACCGGCCAGATATAGGGCTTTCAGCGAAGACAAATCATGCTGCTTCATCAGTTCAGGCGGATGCTTTTTCAGTACGCGAATCGCGGTAGGTGCAGAGAACATGCGGCTCACACGATGACGCGCCACGATACTCCACCAGACACCTGCATCCGGCCGTATCGGTGTGCCCTCATACATGATGGTCGCCATACCAGCGATCAGCGGGCCATACACGATGTAAGAATGGCCGACCACCCAGCCTATATCCGACGTGGCGAAATACACCTCACCCGGGTTACCGCAAAAAACATGCTTCATCGAAGCCGCCAGCGCCACCGCATAACCGCCCACATCACGCTGTACACCTTTAGGCTTACCGGTAGTGCCTGAGGTGTACAACACATACGACATCGCATTCGATTCCAGCCAGGTCACGGGCACCTGCGCCGCCAGATGCTGTTCACGCAATGCGGCATAATCCACATCGCGCCCGGCTACCAGTTGCATAGCCTCCAGCCCGCGATCCACCAGCAGCACGTGTGCAGGCTGATGGCTGGCGGCAGCAATCGCCTCATCTAACAGGGGCTTATACGGCACGGCTTTGCCTGCGCGCATACCCGCATCGGCAGACACGATCAGCGCCGGCTGCGCATCATCAATACGGGTCGCCAGACTTTTCGCGGCAAAGCCGCCAAACACCACAGAATGCACGGCACCGATACGGGCGCAGGCCAGCATTGCAAATGCAGCCTCAGCAATCATGGGCATATAAATCAACACCCGGTCTCCTTGCTTCACACCCAGACTCTGCATAATCGCGGCCATGCGCTGTACTTCGCGATGTAATTCAGCGAAGCTATACACCTGCTCCTGACCGGTTTCGGTAGAAATCGCTATCAGAGCGGGCAGATCCGCCTGCGTGCTCAGCCAGCGGTCCACTGCGTTATGGCAGAGATTGGTTTCACCGCCGACAAACCAGCGCGCAAACGGTGGTTGACTGTGATCCAGCACCTCAGTGTAAGGTTTATGCCAGTCGATGAGTTGCGCTTGCTGATCCCAGAATTGAGCTGGTTGCTGCAGAGATGCCTGATAAAAATCCTGATAGTTCATGATGTCTCCAGTCTGATTGCGTAAGTGCTGCTGTTTTTAATTTTTGCTTTTCTGTCTGTCAGTTTGGTGTAAGCGAATAAAAAAAAACGCTGCCGTTTTAAGGGGCAGCGTTGTTTAGTATGGTGCTTAAGTCGTCCATGATGGCGTCAGAAAGTGTCACCGGGAATTCTGACCCAGCCTTCCATCAACACGCGCGCGCTGCGGCTCATGATGGCTTTTTTCACACCCCATACGCCATCCACCTGAGTCGCTTCGGCACCCACCCGCAGCGTGCCGGATGGATGACCAAAGCGCACAGCACTACGATTGCCGCCACCAGCTGCCAGATTCACCAGCGTGCCGGGAATCGCGGCCGCAGTACCAATCGCGACCGCCGCCGTTCCCATCATCGCATGGTGTAATTTACCCATAGACAGCGCTCGCACCGACAAGTCAATATCACTGGCACTGACTGGCTTACCGCTGGACGAGACATAATCCAAAGGTGGCGCCACGAAAGCGACCTTAGGCGTGTGCTGACGTTTAGCCGCTTCATCGGGATGCGAAATCAGCCCCATACGCACAGCGCCAAAGGCGCGTATGGTTTCAAACTTAGCCAATGCTGCCGCATCGCTGTTAATCGCTTCCTGCAATTCTGCGCCGCTATATCCGAGCTGTTCTGCCTTGATGAAAATAGTAGGAATGCCAGCATTGATCATGGTCGCCTGCAAAGCCCCTACGCCCGGCACATCCAGCGTATCAATCAGATTCCCGGTTGGGAACATGGCACCGCCACCCCCCTCTTCTTCGGCAGCAGGGTCCATAAATTCCAACTGTACTTCAGCGGCTGGAAAGGTCACACCATCAAGTTCAAAGTCGCCGGTTTCCTGTACTTCACCATTGGTGACCGGAACATGCGCAATGATGGTTTTAGCGATATTAGCCTGCCAGATACGCACCACGGCGATGCCATTCTGTGGCACCTGATCGACCAGGCCCATTTGTATGGCACAAGCCCCAACCGCTGCCGACAAATTGCCGCAGTTACCGCTCCAGTCCACGAAGGCCTTGTCTATAGCCACCTGACCGAACAGGTAATCTACATCATGGTCTGGCTGACTACTCTTCGCCAGCAATACGGTTTTAGAGGTACTGGAAGTTGCACCGCCCATGCCATCAATTTGCTTACCATAAGGATCAGGGCTACCGATCACACGCAACAACACGGCATCACGCGCCGGACCTGGCTGTTGCGCCGCTTCGGGCAAATCCTGCACCCGGAAAAACACACCCTTACTGGTGCCACCACGCATATAAATAGCGGGGATTTTTATTTGAGCCGGATAAGTCATACATTGTCCAATTCTGTTTAATACTTGACTGAGATTAAAAGCGCTGAAAAGTGCTAAATACAGATGCACAGAGACACAGAGAATAAGGAGAAATGCAGGAGCGAGCGATTTATCCAGCTTTTCTCTGTGTCTCATTCCCTCTGTGCTCTCTGTGTTAAGTCAGCCCATCACATCAGCTTTTCGTCGCTTCCAGGAAATCCTGAGCGAAGCGTTGCAGCACGCCACCGGCTTCGTAGATAGAGACTTCTTCTGCGGTATCCAGACGGCAGGTGACCGGCACCTCCAGGTGTTCGCCGTTTTTGCGATGGATATGCAGTGTCAGGCTGGTACGCGGTGTGCGTGCGCCAGTCACATCATAGGTTTCCGTGCCATCCAGTCCCAGCGTGAGGCGATTCACACCCGGCTTAAACTCCAGCGGCAACACGCCCATGCCAATCAGATTGGTGCGATGTATGCGCTCAAAGCCTTCTGCCACAATCACTTCCACACCGGCCAGACGTACGCCTTTGGCAGCCCAGTCACGTGAAGAACCCTGACCGTAATCCGCACCGGCGATGATAATCAGCGGTTGCTTACGTTCCATATAGGTTTCTATCGCTTCCCACATGCGTGTGACTTTGCCTTCCGGTTCGATACGGGCCAGCGAGCCGGCTTTGACCTTGCCTTCGGCATCACGCACCATCTCGTTCTTCAGGGTGGGATTAGCAAAGGTCGCACGTTGCGCCGTCAGGTGATCGCCGCGATGGGTTGCATAGGAATTGAAATCCTCTTCCGGCAAACCCATTTTGGCCAGATATTCACCCGCCGCACTATTAAGCATGATGGCGTTTGAAGGCGATAAGTGATCGGTCGTGATATTGTCACCCAGCACAGCCAGTGCGCGCATGCCACGCATAGTGCGTTCACCGGCCAGAGCACCTTCCCAGTAAGGCGGACGGCGGATATAGGTTGATTGTGCACGCCAGTCGTACAGCGGTGGCACGCTGGCGGCCTGCTCAGTGGAGATCGCGAACATCGGTTCGTACACCTTGCGGAACATCTCAGGTTTGACGCTGGATTTCACAATCGCATCGATTTCTTCATCCTGAGGCCAGATGTCTTGCAGACGGATTTCTTTACCATCCACCACAGCCAGCACGTCTTTTTCGATATCAAAGCGGATAGTACCGGCGATCGCATAGGCCACGACCAGCGGTGGCGAAGCCAGGAAAGCCTGTTGGGCATAAGGATGGATACGGCCATCAAAATTGCGGTTACCGGATAACACAGCCGTTGCGTATAAATCACGGTCTATGATTTCCTGCTGTATCACCGGATCCAAAGCACCGGACATGCCATTGCATGAGGTACACGCATAAGCGACCACACCAAAGCCCAGTTTTTCCAGCTCAGGCATCAGGCCCGCTTCTTCCAGATACAGGGTGACAGCTTTGGAGCCTGGCGCTAAAGAAGATTTGACCCAAGACTTACGAACCAGACCGAGGCGATTGGCATTGCGCGCCAATAAGCCAGCAGCGATCACATTGCGCGGATTCGAGGTATTGGTGCAACTGGTGATCGCAGCAATAATCACTGCGCCATCCGGCATCTGGCCAGGTACATCCTGCCAGGCCGCCGCAATCCCTTTGGCAGCCAGATCAGCAGTCGCAACCCGCGCATGCGGATTAGATGGGCCTGCCATATTGCGCACCACGCTGGACAAATCAAACTTCAGCACGCGTTCATATTCGGCATCAAGCAGACTATCCGACCACAGGCCAGCGGTCTTGGCATAGGTTTCCACCAGCGCGACCTGCTCTTCACTGCGACCGGTCAGTTTCAGATAATTGATGGTCTGCTCATCGATGCTGAACATCGCTGCGGTCGCACCGTATTCCGGCGCCATATTGGAAATCGTTGCGCGGTCACCCAAGGTCAGCGCGGCTGCACCGCTGCCATAAAATTCGAGGTAAGCGCCGACCACTTTGGACTGACGCAGGAATTCTGTGAGCGCCAGCACCACGTCGGTTGCAGTAATACCAGGCTGAGGCTTACCGCTCAATTCAACCCCAATGATATCCGGCAAACGCATCCAGGATGCACGGCCCAGCATCACATTTTCCGCTTCCAGACCACCGACGCCAATAGCGATGACACCCAGCGCATCTACGTGCGGTGTATGGCTGTCGGTACCCACCAGGGTATCCGGGAATGCGACGCCGTTCTGCGCATGGATCACTGGCGACATGCGTTCCAGATTGATCTGATGCATGATGCCATTACCTGGCGGGATCACATCGACGTTTTTGAATGCCAGCTTAGTCCAGTTAATGAAGTGGAAGCGGTCTTCATTGCGACGGTCTTCGATTGCACGGTTTTTTTCAAACGCCTGCGGATCGAAGCCACCACATTCAACCGCCAGCGAGTGATCGACGATCAGCTGCACCGGAACCACAGGATTCACCTGAGCCGGGTCACCGCCCTGCTCGGCAATCGCATCACGCAAACCGGCCAGATCGACCAGAGCGGTCTGCCCCAGGATATCGTGGCATACGACACGTGCCGGAAACCACGGAAAGTCCAGCTCGCGCTTACGCTCGATCAGCTGTTTTAAAGAATCGTTGAGTGTCGCAGGATCACAGCGACGCACCAGATTTTCTGCCAGTACACGTGAGGTGTAAGGCAGTCTGGCATAGGCACCTGGCTGTATCGCTTCGACTGCCGCACGGGCATCGAAATAGTCCAGCTGAGTGCCGGACAGGTTTTGACGAAATTGGCTATTCATAGGTTTTTCTTTCTCATGACAACGCGAGTTTAAATCCATCGTGACTGGCAACAAATCCGAGGCTGCCGTAAAAACGGTGTGCTTCTTGTCTTTGTTTATCACTGGTCAGCTGCACCAGACGGCAACCACGCTCACGCGCTTGCGTGATTGCCTGCTGCATCAGCCAGCGGCCTATGCCCTGACCACGCAAAGCACTGCTGACGCGCACACTTTCTATCAGCGCCCGCCAGGCACCGCGCCGGCTCAGGCCGGGTATGAAAGTCAGCTGCAACATCGCGATGACTTCCCCCTCCTGCCCTTGCAGTTCGGCCACCAGCAACAACTGATTAGCGTCCTGATCGATGGCATGGAAGGCCTGCACATAGCAAGCCTGATCCGGGTCGCCGTGATCGCGGTTTTTACCCAGCACATCGTCGGCAATCAGCGCCAGCAAACCTGGCAGATCAGATTGCCGCGCACGCCGGCACAGCAAAGCAGGTGTGTCAGAATTCACGAGGTCTCCGGATGATTACTGACGCTCGCTGATAGGAACGAATTTCAAATCTTCCGGCCCCACATAGTTAGCGCTAGGACGAATGATCTTGTTATCGATACGCTGTTCTATGATATGCGCTGCCCAGCCTGAGGTACGTGCGATCACAAACAGCGGTGTAAACATCGCAGTTGGCACACCCATCATGTGGTAGGAGACGGCAGAGAACCAGTCCAGATTCGGGAACATTTTTTTGATATCCCACATCACTGTTTCCAGACGTTCTGCGATGTCAAACATTTTGGTGGAACCGGCTTCTTCCGATAACTGGCGCGCGACTTCTTTAATCACTTTGTTACGCGGATCAGAAATGGTGTACACGGGGTGACCGAAACCGATCACCACTTCTTTGTTTTCCACGCGCTTTTTGATGTCCGCTTCGGCCTCATCAGGATTGTCATAACGCTTCTGGATTTCAAATGCGACTTCATTCGCACCGCCATGCTTAGGACCGCGCAAGGCACCGATCGCACCAGTGATGGCAGAATGCATATCCGAGCCAGTGCCGGAAATCACACGGCCAGTGAAAGTCGAGGCGTTGAATTCGTGTTCTGCGTACAGGATCAGCGAAGTATGCATCGCCTTGACCCAGGATTCGGAAGGTGCCACACCGTGCAGCAAATGCAGGAAGTGACCACCAATGGATTCGTCATCGGTTTCTACATCGATCCGTTTGCCGTTATGGCTGAAGTGGTACCAGTACAGCAGCATGGAGCCCAGCGACGCCATCAGACGGTCGGCGATATCGCGTGCACCTGGCGTGTTGTGATCATCTTTTTCTGGCAAAGCGCAACCCAGTGCGGAGACACCGGTACGCATCACGTCCATAGGATGGGATGCAGCTGGCAGGCATTCCAACACGGCCATCACGCTGACTGGCAAGCCACGCAGGGCTTTGAGCTTGGCCTTATAGGCTTTCAGTTCAGCCGCAGTCGGCAGTTTGCCGTGTACCAGCAAATGCGCGATTTCTTCAAACTCACAGGCATCTGCCACATCCAGAATATCGTAACCACGGTAATGCAGGTCATTTCCGGTTTTTCCTACGGTACACAGCGCGGTATTACCTGCGGTGACGCCGGACAGGGCAACTGATTTTTTTGGTTTGAACGTTGGGTTATCTTGAGTACTCATGCTGATCTCCAGTCGGTTTTTATCTGATTGAATTAGTTTTGGCTGTAAGGTTATTTTGCTTGCAGCGCTTATTTCGCTTTTTGCTGTGCAAACAAGGCATCCAGCTTTTGTTCAAAATCGTGGTAGTTGATACGTTCGTACAATTCCATGCGGGTTTGCATGGTGTCGACTACCTGCTGCTGGGTGCCGTCGCGACGGATCGCGTGGTAGACATTTTCAGCGGCTTTGTTCATGGCGCGGAATGCGGACAAGGGGTACAGCACCAGGCCCACATCCGCGGATTTCAATTCCTCGACGGTGTACAGCGGTGTGGCGCCAAATTCCGTGATGTTGGCCAAAATAGGTACTTTCACCGCATTCGCGAATTGTTTGTACATATCGAGCTGGGTAATCGCTTCCGGGAAAATCATGTCAGCACCGGCTTCCACACAGGCCAGCGCACGGTCTATCGCGGCGTCCAGACCTTCTACTGCGAGTGCATCGGTGCGTGCCATGATGACGAAGTTTTCATCAGTACGCGCATCGACTGCTGCTTTAACGCGATCCACCATCTCTTGTTTGGACACGATTTCCTTGCCCGGCCTATGGCCGCAACGCTTGGCACCCACCTGGTCTTCGATATGCATGGCGGCAGCGCCGAACTTGATCATGGACTTCACAGTGCGTGCGACATTGAAGGCGGAGGAACCGAAACCGGTATCCACATCCACCAGCAAAGGCAGATCGCACACATCGGTAATACGACGCACATCGGTCAGCACATCATCCAGATTGGAAATGCCCAGATCCGGCAAACCAAGTGAGCCGGCAGCAACACCGCCGCCAGACAGATAAATCGCTTTAAAACCGGCACGTTTCGCCAGCAAAGCGTGATTGGCGTTGATGGCGCCGACTACCTGCAACGGGGACTCTTCTTGCATCGCCTTGCGGAAGGCGGCTCCTGCGGAATATTGACTCATCTGATTTCTCTCAGTGACCGGCGTGTTGCCACAGCCGGGTGTTGTTGAACAAATTTAGCCACTCCATTGCAAAGCCTGTGCCAGTTCAGATAGCACACCGGTTTTGTCAGCCCCAGCTTAGGCGTGAGGCAATAAAAATCAAGCACTTAGCGAGCTGACTTGCGCCAGATCAGGCTACAGTCAGCATGACAAGCCAGGCTATTTGTTTCATAATGACGTTTCACTGAAACACGTAAATGAAACACTGAAACACTCATTTGCAACACTCATTTGCAACAGTTCGATATCGCCCAACGAAAGATAAACTCCCTATGAAATATCCGGCTACCACCCGCGACCAGGAAAAACCGGTGATCTGGACCGTCTCGATCTCACGCCTGTTTGATATGTTTCGCGACATCATGGTCGAGTACGATGCCAATGCCGATATCGTGCCGCTGCAGATGGGCTTCGAAGATGCAGTACAACACATACGCGAACGCCTGCTAAGCGAACGCTGCGACGCGGTGATCGCAGCTGGCTCCAATGGCGCTTACTTGAAGAGCCGGCTGCCTGTGCCGGTCGTGATCGCCAAGGCCAGTGGCTTCGATCTGATGCAGGCCTTGGCCCGTGCGCGCCGCGTTTCACCGGAAATCGGCCTGATTACTTATCAGGAAACCATGCCTGAGCTGGCCGAATTCAAAACGACTTTTGGGTTTCAGATTGCGCAACGCACTTATGTAACCGAAGAGGATGCACGGGCCCAGATCAGCGAATTGAAGGCGGCCGGCATCAAAGCCATCGTCGGTGCCGGGCTGATTACCGATTTGTCTGAAGAAGCCGGACTGACCGGCATCTTTATGTATTCAGCAACCTCGATCCGGCAGGCATTCAACGATGCACTGGAAATCGCGCGCCTTACACGATTGGAAAGCAGCCGTGGCCGCAATCATGCCGCCGCCGACGCACTCAGGGCGCGCCACAGTCTGAATGACTTGCGGGGTGACTCAGCCGCGATGCAAGCGACGCGGCGCGCCGTCAATCTGTTTGCACGCTCCCCCGCCACCGTATTAATTCAGGGTGAAACCGGCACCGGCAAAGAATTAGCCGCACAAGCCATGCACAGAGAAAGCCCGCGTGCGCGCCAGCCCTTTGTCGCCATTAACTGCGGTGCGATCGCAGAGAACCTGCTCGAATCTGAATTATTCGGCTATGAAGAAGGCGCTTTCACCGGCTCGAAACGGGGTGGCCATGCGGGTCTGTTTGAAACCGCACATCGCGGCACCCTGTTTCTGGATGAAATCGGTGAAATGCCGCTCCAGTTGCAGACCCGGCTATTGCGCGTACTGGAGGAGCGTGAAATCGTGCGGGTCGGTGGTGTACGACCAGTAGCGGTGGACGTGCGCATCATCAGTGCCACCCATTGTGATCTGGAGCAGCGTGTCGCTAGCGGGCAATTTCGCGCTGATCTGTTTTACCGTCTGGCGGTATTGCGCCTGAGTATGCCCACATTGCGCGAGCGGCCAGAAGATATACTGCCACTCGCAGTCTGGTGTCTCAAGCATGCGCTGGCTGCATTGGGTGCACGTCCACATGTGAATCTGCATGCAGAAATGCTGAGTTGCCAGCCCTTGCTGAGCGCCTATCACTGGCCGGGCAATGTGCGCGAAATGCGCAATATGATGGAACGTCTTGCGCTGTTTCTGGCTGCAGAACCTTTGCAGGCGCTGAGCCCATATTTTATCCAGCAAATTCTGCCTGAAATTACCACAAAGAAACAATCTTTAACCTCAACAGCGCTGATAGATGTGGCAACATCTGAAGTCATGGACAACAATGAAGTTTCCATAGAGAAAGTTTTGGAGATGTTCCAGCAAAACCGTGAAGCAGCCGCTGCTTATCTGGGGATCAGCAGAACAACTTTATGGCGTAAATTGAAAACGACAGTCAAATGAAAGCGTGTATGAAAAGATTGTATCTTTTCGTCACATTCTGACGTTAACTGTAAGGTAAAATGCCGAAAAGAATCTTATACAACGGCAAACTGGATCAAGTACTCACTATGAAAAAATTACTGATTGTTGACGATAGTAAAGTCTCACGCATGGTCATCCGTGCCCACGTGAAAGCCGTTCAGCCAGACTGGGAATTTATGGAAGCTGCGACTGGTGAGGACGCGCTCAAAATAGTCGATGAAGCCAAACCGGATTTCTGCACCATGGACATCAATATGCCAGGCATGCTGGGCACCGATGCTGCGGAGCAGATACTGCAGAAACACCCACATATGCGCATCGCCATTTTCTCGGCCAATGTGCAGGATACAATGCAAACCAGGGCCAATTCGATAGGCTCTATTTTCGTCGCTAAACCAGTTACAGAAAAATCGATTGCTATCGTACTCAATTACTTTGCGAGCGCAGCATGAACATTCTGAGCGAATTACACCTAGATGCACTAAGCGAAGTTTTCAACGTCGGCGCAGGTCGGGCCGCGGCCAGCCTGTCAGAAATTGTCGGCGATGAAGTCCGTTTATCAGTACCATCGGTGGAAATTCGCAAGTCTTCTGAGATTGACCTGTCAGTCATGGGACTCAGGGGCGAACGCTTTGGCGCAGTACACCAGACTTTCACTGGCAGCTTTGAAGCTGAGGCAATACTCTTATTCACCGAAGAACATGCACTGGAAATCGTGCGTGACATGATGGGTTCGCAAATCAGCCTGGAAGAATTGGCTGAATTTGAGCAGGAAGCCATGTGTGAACTCGGTAATATCATTCTCAATGCCTGCCTGTCCGCCATGGCGGATATGCTGAGCATCCCTATGAATTGCTCGCTGCCGGATTACTCTGTCGCTTCGACTGATGAAATCCTGCGGCGCGTCAACAATGAAGACATCAATCAGTCCTATCTGCTCTTGCTGCATATCGATCTGGCAATTGAAAAACGCCGCTCAGAAGGTCACCTGATTTTCCTGTTGAGTTCAACATCACTGAAAGATCTGATTATCCAAATCGAACGCTTTTTAGGGGAAATTTGATGTCGGTGCCGGTGCCTGTCATTCCATCGCCCGCGGCAATGGAAGCCATACTGAATACCATCAGCCTGGGACTGATCGTGGTGGATAGTCAGCAAACAGTCACTTTATGGAATGACTGGGTAGTGCGGCACAGCGGCATTGAAGCAAAGCTGGCGGTTGGCAAGACGATCAACGATGCTTTCGCTGAGCCACCCAGCCGCGCCTTCGCGATGGCATTAGCTAACACGCTCACTTACGGACTGCCGGTGGTTTTGTCTAACGCCTTACATCGTTCACCTCTCGCACTGTTCGAGCGCTTGCTCGATATGCCCGGCGCAGTCAGGATACATCAGTCGGTCACGCTGACGCCGGTACAAATCGATGGCGAGCGCTGTTGTCTGATCCAGATTACCGACTCTACCACCTCGATCAAACGCGAGAAAATCCTGCGTTCCCATTCAGAGTTATTGAAAAAAGAAGCAACCACTGACGGACTCACCGGCATCTACAACCGACGCTTTTTTGACGAACATTTCAAAATGGCGCTGGGCCACTCCACCCGCCAGAACAGTTCGATCTCTATCTTTATGGTGGATATCGACTTCTTTAAAGAATATAACGACTTCTACGGCCACGTGATCGGTGACAAAGCACTCATCGAAGTTGCCACTACACTCAAACAACAATTGCTGCGCGCCAGCGACGTGGTGGCGCGTTTCGGTGGTGAGGAATTTATCCTGATGCTGCCGAATATGGCGCAGGATTCCGCAGTGCAGTTCGCGGAAAAATTACGACTGGCAATCTGGAACAGCGACATCCCACATGCACGTTCCAAAGTCGGCGATCGCGTCAGTATCAGCATAGGCTACAGCCATTTCAACAAGATGGAAGGCACCGATCCGAATGCGCTGCTGAGTACCGCAGATGCGGCACTGTATGAAGCAAAAAAACAGGGCCGTAACCGCTGCTTCTACAAAGAGCTGCCTCAAGTGAATTTCCCCAAACCGGGAAATTAAGCGCGGCAGTGTGCCCGGTAACCTGCTGGCACGATTTATCTTATACTTACACAGATTCTATATGCCTGCCCCATGTGTGGTCAGGCATTTCATCCATGACGACGCCGCTAATGCAGCGTTTATCCTTCCCACTCTCAGGTGCAGATGACTATGTCTATGAATATTTCACGTCGCAAACTCACAATGCTGACCGCAGCCGCTCTGCTTGGCGTCTCCAGTGTGGCATCCGCCCAAACCCAGCAAGTGCTGCGCGTCTCCGCTATTCCGGACGAAGCACCGACAGAATTACAGCGTAAATTCAAACCGCTGGGCGCTTACCTGGAAAAGAAACTGGGCATGAAAGTCGAGTTCACGCCCGTCACCGATTATGCGGCATCGGTCGAAGGCCTGATCAATAAAAAACTCGACATGGTATGGTTCGGCGGCTTCACTTTTGTACAGGCAAAAGTTCGCAGTAAAGACCAGGTCATCCCACTGGTACAGCGCGAAGAAGATGAAAAATTTAAGTCTGTATTCGTCACTACCCACAAAGACATCAATAAGCTGGAAGACCTGAAAGGCAAGACCTTTAGCTTTGGTTCTGAGTCTTCAACCTCGGGCCACTTGATGCCGCGTTCATTTTTACTGGCAGCGAAAATCAATCCGGATAGCGATATGAAGCGTATCGCATTCTCGGGCGCGCATGATGCGACTGTGGCAGCGGTTGCTGGCGGCAAAGTCGATGCCGGCGCGCTCAATATCTCAGTTTGGGAAAAACTGGTGGCACAGAATAAAGTCGATACCCGTCAAGTGCGCGTGTTCTATACCACACCAGGCTATTTTGACTATAACTGGACGGTACGCGCCGACATGCCAGCCGACTTGCGCAAAAAAATTACCGATGCCTTCCTCGCATTGGACGCGTCTAAACCAGAAGATAAAGAAATTCTGGAGCTGCAACGCGCTGCACGTTTCATCCCGACCAAAGCAGAGAATTACAAAGCTATAGAAGCTGCTGCACACAATGCAGGCTTACTCAAGTAATGTCAGTTCCCCCCGTCTCAAACGCAGCACCCGCCACACAGATCAGCCTGCACGATCTGTGTGTGCGGCATGCTGGTGCAGCTTCATCCAAGTCTGACGCTGGCCAGAACTTTGCACTGAAAAATATCTCTTTGCAGATTAAGTCTGGCGAGCAGATTGCCATCATCGGTCCTTCCGGTGCGGGCAAAACCACCCTGCTGCATACGCTCGCCTGTGCACACCAGCCTGCCAGTGGCGAACTGGTCTGGAATGACAGCTATCCTTGGCAGCACACAGATGCGGAGCGCCATGCGATGCGCCGCCAGTTATTCCTGGCTCCGCAAAGTCCGCCTTTGCCAGCACGCCAGCGCGTGATTACCAGCGTACTGGCTGGCCGCCTGCCTCAATGGTCGCTATGGCAGTCGCTGCGCAGTCTGTTCAGTCCGGCTGATCCAGTTGCCGCCTATGAGGCATTGGCGCACTTTCACTTACAAGACAAACTGTATGCACGAGTGGACCAGCTGTCCGGCGGTGAGCGTCAACGCTGCGGCCTGGCCCGTCTTTGCCTGTCGGATGCACGCCTGCTGCTGGTGGACGAACCGCTGTCAGCACTGGACCCTACCCTGGCTGTGCAAACCCTGAACAGCCTGCAACAACTGGCCCGTCAACGTCAGGCCACGCTGATTTGCAGCCTGCATCAGGTTGAACTGGCACGCGAACATTTCCCCAGAGTGATAGGTTTGCGTCAGGGCGAGATTCTGTTTGATACCGATCGCGTCACCGATGCCATGCTGACCGGGTTATATCGCAATGCGGGCAGCGCCAGCGTGCCCGCACACCTTGCCACCGCCGCGACGCCAGATGCGGCGCTGCCGGACACCATGCGCTGTTTCTGAGGTGAGAGTGAACGCTGAAATATCTGCACCGCCACACGCTGACGTTCTGCGCGATCCCGCCTGGAAATCGCGCGTCAGCCTGCTGCTACTGGCCGTAGTTTTGCTGTGGCCCATGCTCAGCATGACTGAGTTCCGGCCCTGGGATTTGATGGATGCGCAAAGTCTGCAGGCGAGCTGGCAATTCCTGAAAAACTTTTTCCCGCCTGCGCATGATGCTGAATTCCTGCAACTGGTGTTAGTCGCGACCTGGCAAACCATCGCGATGGCAACGGCTGGCGTTACGCTCGCACTACTGGCTGCCATACCGCTGGCGCTGATCGTGAATGCACAGCTATCGATTTCTGCCATCGGTAAATCCGGTATGGCGCGCCTGCCCTGGCTGTGCCGCCAAAGCGTACGCTGGTTACTAGTCTTGCTGCGTAGCGTACCGGAACTGGTATGGGCCTTGTTATTCGTGCGTATAGTCGGTCTGGGTCCCAGTGCCGGGGTACTCGCGATCGCGCTGACTTACTGCGGCATGCTGGGCAAGGTGTATGCGGAAATTCTGGAATCCACCGATGCCAGCTGCAGCCGACAATTACTGGAAAATGGCAGCTCGCGCTTACAGGCATTTCTGTATGCGAGTCTGCCAGCTGCCGCCTCTGAACTGGCGTCCTACACTATCTATCGCTGGGAATGTGCGATCCGTGGTTCGGTGATCATGGGTTTTGTCGGTGCCGGTGGACTGGGGCAGCGTATGGATGAATCGATGAAAATGCTGGCGGGTGCGGAAGTGTCGACGATGCTGATCGTCTTTATGTTACTGGTCAGTGTGGCCGACAGTTTCAGCCAGTGGCTGCGCAGGAGTCTGGCATGACTCACCCTGCGCTGCAACAAGCAAAGCCGGTAATGCGCTGGCAAACCATGCTAATCCTGCTGTTGCTGGCACTGCTGATCAGCGCCAGTTTCCTGAGCCTGGACATGCATTGGGCCGAGTTATTCAGCGATCAGGCGCTGCAAAGCAGCCGCGACTTTCTGGCCGGGTTTGCGCCTCCCGATATGCAAGCTGGCTTTCTGCACAAGACTGCCATGGCGACGCTGGAAACACTGGCCATGTCAGCACTGGGTACCGTGCTGGCCGCACTGGCAGGCATGCTGCTGGCTCTGCCTGCCAGCAAACAGTATGGCCGCTTTCTGTACCACTGCAGCCGCTTGTTACTGAATCTGGCGCGTGCCATTCCTGAGCTGGTATGGGCATCAATTATGCTGATCGCGGCGGGACTCGGGCCTTTCGCAGGGACCATCGCCCTGGCTGCGCATACTACCGGCGTACTGGGTCGCCTGTTTGCAGAGACGCTGGAAAATCTGCCGCCAGAAAATGCACAGACTCTGAAGATCAATGGCGCCAGTCGCGCTCAGATATTTTTCTACACCAGCTTACCGATGGGGCTGCCGCAAATGCTGTCTTACACCCTGTATCGCTGGGAAAACAATATACGCGCAGCAGCCATACTGGGTGTGGTCGGCGCAGGCGGTCTGGGACAAATGCTGAAATACCATCTGTCTCTGTTCCAGATGCACAGCGCAGCGACAGTCATCATCGCCATGCTGTTACTGGTGGCGCTGGTCGATGCACTGAGCTTCGCGATACGGCGCAGACTGACGCGATAGAAGCACTCGTTTCTTCAGATGCGCTTAGCCCAGACTGGTATCGAGTACCATCATCAGCGCGAATCCCAGCATCAGACCTAAGGTGGCACTGGTCTGATGTCCGTTTCTGTGGGTTTCCGGTATCACTTCATGCGACACCACAAATAACATTGCACCCGCCGCCAGTCCCAATCCTATCGGATAGGCCAGCGCCAGTCCGCCGGATAAACTCACGCCCAGCACAGCGCCCAATGGTTCCAGCAAGCCAGTCGCAATAGCGATCAGCACTGCATGCAAACGCGCAATACCAGCCCCGCGCAGGCTCAGCGCAACGGCCAGCCCCTCGGGAATGTCCTGTATGCTGATGGCGGTACTCAAAGGCAGTCCCACATTCATGTCACCTTGAGAAAAACTCACCCCCATCGCCATCCCTTCCGGCAGGTTATGAATCGCAATCGCCAGCACAAACAACCAGACCTTGCCGCAACGCTCATGCGCCGGACCACAGGGGCCGGTCTTATCATGCGCATGTGGCGTGAAATGATCCAGCCCCAGCATCAGCATCACACCTGCCGCCATCCCGAGCACCACCACACCGGCAGCCAGCGCGCGGCTGTCTACCATAGTCGTCGCAGCTGCAATACCAGGAATAATGAGCGAGAAAGCACTTGCCGCCAGCATCATACCCGCGGCAAAGCCCAGCAAACTGTCTTCCAGCTGCTGCGGTAACTGACGTATCACCAAGGCCGGTAAGGCACCGAAAGCAGTGGCAAGAAAACCAGCAGTACCCGCTGCCAGCGCCAGCCCGACACCAATCGCGGCCTGACCTTGCCAGACCTGATACAGACTTTGGGTAAGCAGTATCAACAAGCTTCCCAAAGCTGCAATAAATGCCAGCGTCAATCCAGGTCTGGACTGCATCATTTGCCAGACCTGGGTACGCCAGCCAGCCGTGGAAGCCAAGTTTGAATTTAAAGTTGAGCTTGCGTTTGCGTGCGATTGTGCGTTGAGCGATAAGTCAGGCATCTTGCTATCCTTAATGAGAATTATTTTCATTAAGGATAGTTTGCCATGGATAATCCGTGTTGGCTAATCGTGATCGCTAATCGCTGTCATGCAAAAAAACTATACGGCCAGCCTGGGTCAGCGCACCAGACGCTGCGCGCTTGCAGTGACGGCGGCAGCAGCGTTTGAGCTGCCTGCAGTACGACATTCGCTTTGTGGATAGCCATTGCGCTCCACATCCGGATCAAACTGACGCAGGGCGTTCTTTGCCTGTTGCAAGTCTTTGCCAAACTCAGTCAGATAACGCTGCCGTTCTTCGCTCTGCCATTCCTCAGGCGAAAAAGCGTTCAGTGCATAGGTCTTACTGACCGCGACCTGCCCTTCCAGGCGCGGCATCAGCAAACGGTCAGGATCGGCATTTTCGCGCAGCAGATATGCATCTACATCGCGCAAACGCAGAGGCATGGCCACTTGCTGATCGCGCAGCAAATTACCCGCAACAATGAGCGGAATATCATTCATCCCCTGCGGCAGCAAATCATTAAAACTCAGTAAGGCAAACGGTTTGCCCTGCGCATCATCCAGTCTGGCACTGACCAGATAGCGCCCCGGCAAACGCACATTGGCACGCAGCGTAAAACGCAACTGACCGCCCTCACTGCTTTCCCTGACACCGGCTACCCAGGTGGCTGGCAACTCCGGCGAATACACCACATCGAAGAAAATACGTCCCGGCTTGCCCGCTACGGTATAGCTGACTTCAGTGCGCACGGTGCCGTGAAAGCTGGCAAAGCCGCTCTGTGCCGGCTGCAGCGTTGCGCTGTATATCCCATCGGCGGCACGGGTATCGCCATCCTGCCCGCTGTCATTCATATTCAACGCCAGCGCGGCGCTTTCCTTTTGCCCGGCAAAGCTCAGACCTTTGGCGACTGCTTTGTCTATTTGCAGCGTCAGCGGCTGTCCCTGCGCATCACTGGCGCGTACCGTGAAGACAGCTTTTTCACCGGCTGCCAGATAGACGTGGGACTGAGTCGTGGCAATCTGCACCGTCTTATCCGCTGTGCCGTCAGGCTTGCGCATCGCATGCAATTCGGCGACTGGCTGATTCGGGTAAATCTGATCCGGATGCTGACTGACAGGGCGAGAACCAGGCGGATAGCGGGTTCCGCTCTGATACTGACACAAAGCCTGATCCGCCTGCACTACTTGCTGCACCAGTTGCTGACGCTGTACCGCTGCTGTCTGCGGCATGCTTGCTGTGCTTGTGGCTGCTGGCATAGACAGGAATTCACGCCCACTAATTGCACTACTTACGCCAGTTGATGGCTGCCCAGCGTTCGCTGGTGTACCAGGCTGACTGCCATCCCAGACCAGCACAGCCAACAATACAGCCACCACCAGGATGGCTGCTGCGGGCTTGCGATAACGCGTCCAGTCATCGCGCGGCGACTTCACTGCATCAGCCGCATTGGCGGCCGATGCAGTAGTGCGCGATGTTCCTGCTTTATCCTGCTTACGTGGCATTGCTGACTACCGCCGCGCGCACCACAGAAATGATGCCCTGCCAATTCCCATTGGCATAATGATTGTAGGCTTCTGCATCATCCCTGAAGCTGACCGAGTGGTAAGCCCACTTCACTGACCCTCCTTCGTTGGCTGCAGTCCCCAACGTCAGGTCATTGCAGAACCAGTCCGAAGGATTACAGAGCGACTGTCCACCGGAACCGGCCACCCCACCGCTGCTGTGATAAGCCACGGCTTCATCATCCTGGCCAGGCAGAATGCCGGAGTAAAAGGTACCCTTGGCACCCGCATACATATAGAACCAGACATTGCGGGTTTCATTGTGGTTGTACATCGCACGCGCGGTGCTGGTTTTGAGATCCTTCACCAGCGGCTCACTCATGGCCCAGGAACCCGCATCCGACAATTCCGAACCTCCGCCAGCACCCGATGCAGCGCGCACCCATTTGATATTCCAGCCCACCTGCGTTGTGCCATCGCTGTTACCACACTGCCCCGACGAATTAGAAACGGCATTTTTCTTCATACGTGTAGAGCCACCATAATTCGCCAGCGTATAGCCCATCATCAAATCGCCCGCACTGTGGGTCGCAACATAACACCAGTTGTTACCGGTACAGAAGCAATCGAGTGCATCACGGATCTTGCCATTCTCTGATGCGATACTGTGATAGCCATCCCAGTTGACGGCTTTTTTATTTACGCCTGCGGCTGTGCTGGCTGGCCCCCAGTAATTAAAACTAGTGTAGTCACCAACCACCCCGCCACCACCACGGCCATTGATCCACAGCGTGTAATTGGCAGCGCTGGCGACGCTGGATAAACCTGCCATCGCCAGCAGGAAAGTCGTGATCACGATACGCATTAACTTCATTATTCACCTCCCAAAATGAATCACATGAATAGTGCAAAACAGAGGACCTCCTCCGCTTGCCGATCAGCCGCTGTCTCCTCCAGGGTCTGGGGATGTTTGATTTGATTATCTGCTTAGTATGTGTGACTGATCGCAACGCAGTATCGAAACAGCATTGCGCCAAGTCAATTTGCGATGCAGCACAGAATCCAGAGCAAGTCCCTCTTAACTAGCGGGTCAGAATTGCTGCGACACTCTGATCAGTACAGCGTTAGCAGGGTTTTTCAGGCCTTAGAGGCTGCACTCTAATCCAGCCGCAGGTACAGGAATACCACAATTCCTGAAGCGACTCAGGCAGAAGCACAATGATGAAAAATGGCGGATAAGCACGTGCAATTGCGATTTACCTTATCATCGGCATACTAAACAAGCAGCACCGTATCTTCCAGGAATCATGCTGGACTTCTGCAACACCAACTCTCAGGAAAAATCATGTCACTCTGCCGTTTTGCTTTGCTCTGCACCAGCGTCCTGCTCTCAGCATCTTTGCTCAGTGCCTGTAACACGCAACCCGCTGCGCCTATGGATGTGGTGGCCCAGGTCGACCTGCAGCGCTATCTGGGGCGCTGGTATGAAATCGCACTGATACCTAACCGCTTTCAAGCTATGTGCGCCAGCGATACCCAGGCTGAATATCAGTTACAGGGCGAACAAATACGTGTCACTAATCGTTGTAAACGTGCCGATCAGGGAATGGAGACGGCGCAAGGTGTGGCCGAGGTCGTAGCACAATCCAACAACGCCAAATTGCGCGTGAGCTTTTTCCGGCCTTTTTACGGCAATTACTGGGTACTGGCGCTGGACCCGGATTATCAATGGGTGCTGGTTGGCGAACCCGGACGCCAATATGGCTGGGTTTTATCGCGCACGCCTCAACTGTCAGACGCCGTCATGCAAAACATCTGGCAAAAGGCGGAACAGGCTGGCTATCAACGCATACAATTCCGCCCCAGCCTGCAAACGCAGGCTATGTCACCGAAATGACATGCAATTGCCATCTATCTGTCACGATCAATCACCAACGTGACAGATTTAGCAAAACTTAACATCTTACTTATTGACAATAATGGTATAAAAACGGACATTACTTCCTGAACATTTTTCTTTGAAAAGGATGACCATGCCGACTATCGACCTTGAACAATTACTGAACACCTACATCGTACCTTTCGGACTGAAAATCCTGGCCGCAATTGCGATCTGGATCATCGGTGGCATCATCATCAACATGCTGGCTGGTCTGTTGCGTAAGGCAATGACTTTGCGCAAGGTAGATCCCACACTGGTTTCGTATGGCGAATCTTCCTTGAAGGTCACCCTGCGTATTGCCTTAGTCATTGCCATTCTGGACGTTTGCGGCATCCAGACCACTTCACTGGCCGCGCTGATTGCAGCTGGTGGCGTCGCGATAGGCGTCGCCTGGTCAGGCTTGCTGTCTAATTTCGCTGCCGGGATTTTCCTGGTGCTGTTGCGTCCATTCAAAGTCGGGGATGCGATCAGCGCAGGTGGTCAAACCGGTGAAGTCACGGAAATCGGCCTGTTCGCTACCACACTGACTACCGGCGACAACCTGCGTGTGTATGTGGGCAACAGTAAGATTTTTGCCGATAATCTGGTCAACTACTCCGCCAATCCACATCGCCGGGTTGATCTGAAATGCCAGATCGCGAATGGCGTAGAGCCGCTGGCGGCGATTGCGATGCTGCAAAAACATGTAAGCCGCGTTGCCAATATCACGCTGAACCCGGCACCAACCATAGAAATCCTGGAATTCAATGCAGCCGGCACCTTATTGGCAGTGCGCCCTAACTGCAGTAACAAGGATTACTGGCAAGTCTATTTCGACACCAACAAGGCGATTGCCGCCGCCTGTGCCGAAGCAGGCTGGCCAGTCCCGGCCCCGCATCAGATCGAGATTCATCAATCCTGATCAGTCCGGTATTTGCCCCCAAAAAAACGCCTCTGACACAGAGGCGTTTTTGTTTTGTGCTTTTTCTTTATAGCAACCATCAATGTCGTATTCACAATACAATAACAATTTAAAACCTTGCTGGGTGATCAACAATGATTGCATTAGACTCGAGAGCAATAAATTTTTTAATGAGAATTGGGACAGTCACATTATTGACATTGCTATGTGCTCTCTCAACATCCCTGACATTCGCGCAAACGGCAAAGATCAGCTTAACTTTTAACACTGAAAGCAAAAGCGTCGAAGCCCGATTCCAATTATCTAAAGCGGTTGACACGCTGCACTTCACAGGTAACGGTGAAATACGATTAAAAACCTGGACCCCGTTAAATGGTGCGCGCCTGAACGATGACGGTACTGCTTTAATATTTCCAAAAGAACAAAACTGGGTTTCCGTCAAGCTCAATCCGTTTGAGCGGGATGGCTTAATGGACAGGGTTTACTCTCCGGTCATCTTATTTGGCGATGGGCGCGCTGCGCAGATTTACTCAGAATATCTGCTTCCCGCAGACGGCGGCACAGTAAGCCTCACTACTCATGGCGTGGTATTCGGACATACAGTAGCTCAAGGAAAGACTGCCTGGAGCACAAACGACGCAGCCACCTACATCGTCGCAGGACAAACTGACACCACAGAAAAAAATGCTTACAGCATCACTCTGGATAAAGAATTACCTGCTTGGATTGCGCACACACTGAATGAAAAAGTAGCTGCACTGATGAATCTGTATTCAAAGAAGTTCGGCTCCCAAGCAAAGAAAAGACCTTGGATCGTGGTTTCATTCGACCCCAATACACCCAATAAAAATGCCGGTTTTCGCGGCGACACCAACCCTGGTATGGTACGTCTCAATTTAATGGGACACGTTTGGGAACAAGAAAATACGGCGCAGACTACGCAACTGATCAGTTTCTTAGCACATGAACTTTTTCATTTATGGAATGCTGAACAATGGAAAATCCAGCGCGAAGAGCCAATCTGGTTATTTGAGGGCGGTGCGGATGCAGCAGCGCAAGACGCATTACGTACGCTAGGAATCATCGACGCTGAACAATATAAAAATGAACGCACTAAAAGCCTGATTGCTTGCAGCCTCGCAGAAGGTGAAACATTGGCCAGCAAATTGAATGGGCGTACTCACTATACTTGTGGAGCAGCTATTTTTTATCTGGCCGCTGCAATGAATTCGGTTACATCAAATTCGGCAGGCCCTTTAGATGTATGGAAAAGTATATTTGCATCCTCTAAAACAAAAACTTATGGGACTGCAGATTTACTTCGTGTTGCAGGAAATCATGTAAGCACTTCATCTGACGATACAAGCGTCCGTCAGGCATCCCAGCTTAAGGATTTAATTGAATCCAACTTAGCTTGGCGAGCAGCTTTAATTCATGACCAGGGAAAGTTTCACATACACGAAACCCAACAAGGAGATGAACCCAATATTGTCGTTGCCAGAGTCTTATTGGATAAGCTAGTGATCGACAGAGTTGACAATGATTGCAAAGGTTCCACTAGCATTAGCTACAGAAATCAACGCTATCAAATAGATGCACTGCGTTCCTGCCAGCGCATACAAAGCGGAATTACACTCACGCATTTGGGTAATTTTTCTATGTACGAAAATGCGCAACAGGCCTTAGCCTATGCGCGCGACCAATGTACTAAAGGAATGGATCTGCATTTCAGCGATAAGAATGATGTTTCATTGGATTTACCTTGCACTCAAATGCCTGCGCTACCACAGGGATTATTTGTGTTTAATCCCGAATATTAAGCAATTCTGACGTCAATCTGGTGTTTTCAAGTCAGCATACGCTGTCAATTCAAAAAAGGGCTGCCGTTCATAGAACAGCAGCCCTTTTTGACTAGCCTCAGCAATCAGCGCTGCAGTGTTAGCCGCAACGCCGATTCGCTGTGATTACTGATACTCGCTCAGCGGTATGCAAGAGCAGAACAGGTTACGGTCACCGTATACGTTATCAGCGCGGCCGACTGGTGCCCAGTATTTCTGCTTACGCAAAGAACTGACCGGGTAAGCGGCCACTTCGCGGCTGTAAGCACGAGTCCATTCGGCAGACACCAATGTTTCTATCGTGTGCGGTGCATGCTTTAATGGATTGTCTTTCGCATCGAATTCACCACTGGCGACCTTGGCGATTTCTTCACGGATCGCGATCATCGCGTCGATGAAGCGATCCAATTCTGCCAGCGATTCACTTTCAGTCGGTTCTATCATCAGCGTACCAGGAACCGGGAAGCTCATGGTCGGTGCATGGAAGCCAAAGTCGATGAGGCGCTTAGCTACGTCTTCATTGGAGATGCCGGTTGCATCGGTCAGTGGACGCAAATCCAGAATGCATTCATGCGCTACCAGTCCGTCATGACCCGAGTACAGCACCGGATAATGCGGCGCCAGGCGTTTGGCGATGTAGTTCGCCGCCAGGATTGCTGTTTCGGTTGCGGCCTTCAGGCCTTCCGCGCCCATCATCGCGATGTACATCCACGAAATAGGCAGGATAGAAGCTGAACCGAATGGTGCAGCACTCACTGCTGAAATACCGTCTTCACCACGCACATAGCCGGTCGATTTCTGATTTGGCAGGAACTTCGCGAGATGCGCACCAACGGCCACCGGACCGACGCCAGGACCGCCACCACCGTGAGGAATGCAGAAAGTCTTGTGCAGATTCAGATGGCTGACGTCGCCGCCAAACTGACCTGGCGCAGCAACACCAACCAGCGCATTCATATTGGCGCCGTCGACATAGACCTGACCACCGTGACTATGCACGATCTCGCACAACTGCTGTATGCCTTCTTCGAACACACCGTGGGTAGATGGATAGGTCACCATAATCGCAGCCAGATTCGCACTGTGTTTTTCTGCCTTGACCGCCAGGTCAGCCAGATCCACGTTACCACGCTCGTCACAGGCAACTACGACGACATCCATCCCTACCATGGCAGCAGAAGCAGGATTAGTACCGTGTGCAGACGATGGGATCAGGCAGATATTGCGATGCCCTTCACCACGTGACTCATGGTATTTTTTGATGACCAGCAGACCGGCATATTCACCTTGCGAACCTGCATTCGGCTGCAGGGAAACCGCTGCATAACCAGTCGCAGCGCACAGCATGGCTTCCAGCTGATCTATCATTTCGCGGTAGCCCACAGTCTGATCCTGCGGTGCGAATGGATGGATATTGGAAAATTCTGGCCAGGTGACCGGGATCATTTCCGAAGTCGCATTCAGTTTCATGGTGCAGGAACCCAGCGGTATCATGCTACGGTCCAGTGCCAGATCCTTGTCTGCCAGACCACGCAGGTAGCGCAGCATTTCATGCTCTGCATGGTAACGGCTGAACGTAGGATGGGTCAGGAAGGCGCTGCTGCGTACCAGTTTAGCTGGAATCGCGTCTGCGACTGTCGCTTCTACCGCTGCAAAATCCGGTACCGGTTTAGTCTGGGCAAACATTTCCCAAACGCGGATCACATCGTCGCGATTCACGGTTTCGTCTAAGGACACACCTACCTGATTCGCGCTGATCTGACGCAGGTTATAGCCTTTTGCCTGAGCTGCAGCGTGCACTGCTGCGGCATCTGCTACATTCACAGTCAGAGTATCAAAATAAGTGCTGTTGGCCAGGCTCAGGCCCATCTGTTGCAGACCCGCTGCCAGCACTGTGGTGTAGCGCTGTACGCGCTGCGCAATACGGCGCAGGCCTTCCGGGCCATGATAGACCGCGTACATAGACGCGATCACGGCCAGCAATACCTGTGCAGTACAGATATTGGACGTCGCTTTTTCACGGCGGATATGCTGTTCGCGCGTTTGCAAAGCCAGACGGTAAGCAGGCTTGCCCTGAGCATCCACCGTCACACCGACCAGACGGCCAGGCATGCTGCGTTTGAATGCATCACGGGTAGACATGTAACCAGCGTGTGGACCGCCGAAGCCCAGTGGCACACCGAAACGCTGGCTGTTACCGACGACAACGTCAGCACCCCATTCGCCCGGTGGCGTAATCAGCGTCAGTGCCAGCAAATCAGCAGCAACGATGACCATGCCGCCTTTAGCGTGGACTGCAGCAGCAAATTCCGCGTAATCGCGGATTTCACCATTCGCTGCAGGATATTGCAGCAGGACGCCAAAACATTCGTTGTCAATCGCTTCGTTACCGGTGCAGGTACGAACTTCTATGCCCAGCGGCGTTGCGCGGGTTTCGATGATCTCGCGGGTTTGTGGCAATACGTCGTCTGCCACGTAAAACACATTGGAGTTCGATTTGCCAACGCGCTGTATCAGCGTCATCGCTTCAGCCGCTGCCGTGCCTTCATCCAGCATAGACGCATTCGCGATGTCCATGCCAGTCAGATCGGTGATCATGGTCTGGAAATTCAGGATCGCTTCCAGACGGCCTTGAGAAATCTCTGGCTGATATGGCGTGTACGCGGTGTACCAGGCCGGATTTTCGAAGATGTTACGCAGTATAACGCCTGGCGTATGTGTATTGTAATAACCCTGACCGATCAGGGATTTCAATACCTTGTTTTTACCAGCGATCGCTTTCAGCTGAGCCAGCGCATCCTGTTCGGATTTGGCAGCTGTGAACTCAGCCAGCGGCAGCACATCGCGGCGGCGGATATTGGCAGGAACGATCGCATCGATCAGTGCTTCACGGCTGGCATAACCCAGGGTTTCAAGCATTTTTGCCTGTTCAGCAGCAGACGGAGCAATGTGACGTGCGATGAAAGCATCGTGTGCTTCCAATTCATTAAGAGAAGGACGTGTCATGATTTTTGCGGACAAGTGGGTGTCTTGTGATACAGGCATCGCAACACAGACCAACAAGGGTGTGCTGCGATGCCTGCTTCAGGCTGAACCAAGGCTCAGCCCGGAGCCGGATAAAGGGTGCAACAGGGGCGAAGATCAGCCGATGTTTTGTGCGTAGGCTTCTGCGCTCAGCAAACCATCGATATCTGCAGCATTCGCTGGTTTCAACTTGAACAGCCAGGCATTGAAAGCAGCAGTATTAATCGATTCCGGTGCATCTTTAACTTCTTCATTGATGGCAACCACTTCGCCAGACAGCGGTGCGTAGATGTCACCAGCGGCTTTGACGGATTCCACCACGGCGCAGTCTTTACCTGCTTCCAGCTGAGTGCCGACTTTTGGCAAGTCAACGAAAACGATGTCGCCCAATGCATCCTGAGCAAACTCAGTAATGCCAACGGCGACTGTGCCGTCTGCTTCTACGCGTACCCATTCGTGGGAGGTGGTGTATTTCAGTTCTGCTGGAATGTTCATGCTGGACTCCAAATTGATCAGTTATTGTGTTTAAAATCAGGTCTAAAAAATTCGGGCGTGTGATGCGAAATCACACGCCCCTGCTTACATTATGCTGCCAGGACTTTTCCGTTACGGACAAAAGGCAGTTTCACAACACTGGCTGCCAGTTGCTTATCACGGATCACGACCTGCACCGTATCGCCCACTGCCACACCCATAGGCAGACGGGCCAGTGCAATCGCTTCCTGCATGCTAGGGCTGAATGTGCCGCTGGTAATTTCACCCTCACCTTGTGCGCAAATCACTTTTTGGTGCGCACGCAGAATGCCACCTTTTTCACGCAAAATCAAACCGAGGAATTGTGCTTTTTGTCCTTGTTCCAGCAAAGCCTGTTTACCGACGAAGTCGCGCTCGCTGACCAGATCGATGGTCCATGCCAGACCGGCGTCGAGCGGATTAACGCTTTCATCCATGTCCTGGCCGTACAGATTCATGCCAGCTTCCAGACGCAGCGTATCGCGTGCACCCAGACCTGCCGGTTTGACGCCGACAGCAACCAGCGCATCCCAGAACGCGACAGCCTGTTCGGCCGGAACGGCGATTTCAAAACCGTCTTCACCGGTATAACCCGTGCGGGCTACCATCACTTCACCGAATTTTGTACCTTCAACGATCACCGCATTGAAGGGTTTGATGTCAGCAGAAGCAGCCTGAGTTTCTGGCAGTACTTCCCATGTTTTGGCACGTGCATTCGGGCCCTGCACTGCGACCAGTGCAAATGCGCCTTCGCCGTTACGGCGTTGTGTGATAGTCAGGCCACTTTGGGTTTCTGCATTACGTGCATTCATCCAGGCGATGTCTTTTTCTGCCGTACCGGCATTCACCACCAGGCGGAACCAGTTTTCGCTGAAAAAATAAATAATGAGGTCATCGATAACGGTGCCTTCCGGTTTCAGCATGCAGGAATACAGTGCTTTGCCAGGTACCTGGAGTTTATCGACGTTATTGGCAACCAGACCGCGCAGGAAGCTGCGTACATTGTCGCCACGAATGTCGACCACGCACATGTGGGAGACATCAAACATGCCGCAATCTGTGCGTACAGCGTGATGTTCTTCAATTTGGGAACCATAGTTGACTGGCATATCCCAACCGCCGAAATCAACCATTTTTGCACCAGCCGCGCGATGGGCTGCATTGAGGGGAGTTACCTTGAGAGATGTCGCTGCTTGCGTCATGGATGCCTCTTTACCAGTTGAGTAGGAACGAAAACGCACGCAGACGCCGCTGCATGCGATGCAATCGCTGACCCCTCTGTCCTGGTACCTGAGAGATTACGGCGACAGGATCTGTCCTCCGTGCGCACCTTCGGTGGGTAGTGCAGTTCTGAACCGCTACCGCTCTCCAGAGTGTGGGGTGTGTTTCACGCCCCGTTGACCGGTCCTTTTGCCTGAGAGTTTGTTGGGTATTAGCCCCTTCGGCGGCAACCGCTGGTTGCTCTCTCCCGATCAAGTAGCGCGATTATATAAGGCTTGGATGAGGTTGGATATATTCAAAAGCAAATATTTGGTGATTTCGCGCAAGACGCAGTGGCACACGACGGACAGCGCAGGTGACTCTGGTAAAGTTCTTTGCCAGATGGGCAAGTTTGTATGGACTGCTCAAAAGAATACAGCTGACTTCCGGTTCAGGGCGGATGTCAGCTGCACAGCAAGCCAATTAGTGAACGATTGAGTTTAGGTTTAGGTTTAGGTTCAGGCTTAGACTAAGATTTAATTACAAATAAATATCGCGTCGCAGGCTATCCATTTGCTGCTGATAGCGGAATTCCCAGGAGCGCAGGTCATCGATGCGACGTCGCAAAGACTGTAACTGATCGCGCAGGTCATTCTTATTACGCTCATTGCGGCTATCGATGTTTTGATTTTCCTGAGTATTCTGACGATTCTTATCTTCCCGGTTTTTCTTGATCTCAGCGTCCACCTGATTCAACTGACGCTCCACATCGCGCAAACGGCGTTCATGATCGCGCAAATCTCTATGCGTACTTTCATGTCTGCGAGCCAACTGCTCAAAATCACGGCCACTCATCAAAGCGCGTTGCAAACGCCCTTGCATAGCAGGCTGACACACTTCCACCGCCATGCCTTTAGACTGACGTCCCCATTCAAACGCGTTATCGACGGTGCAGTAAGCTGCATTTTGTTTTTGCCAGGCCTGGGTATAGGCATCGCGGGTCTGTGCAATCACAAACACATTATTGCTGCGCGCGCTGGCCATGCGCTGGTCGAGCTGAAACGGCTGCCCAAAGCCATCCGCAGCGCCGACTTCAGTCCAGTACTCAACCAGGCGCTGCTCCCATTTTTGTTTATATTCCGCTTCCAAAAACTTCAGACCGCGCCGCTTGGCATCATCACGGCGCGTATTCACATCGCGCCCGCTGACCGCGTCTGTCCAGCCCAGCTGACGCCAGTATTCGATGATTTCGCGGTCCCAGCCTATACGATAGGCTTCAGGACGCGCTAACAAATCTTTTTCTTTGGCAGCTTGCAGATGCTGCGAAAGCTGGCTGTCCGGAATGCCGTCATGTGCATCCTGATAGCCGAGATTTTCCCAATACTTGTAATTCCCGTCCTGCCAGCCCTGACGATAAGACGCTTGCCGGAATCCAATTTCAGCACCGGTGCGTGCACGGGATTGTTCTTCGGCTGCGGTCTTACCTGCTTTGCCATCATCGAAGCCGGTTTGATACCAGTATTCGTGGTTACCCTGCTGCCAGCCTTGCTCATAGTAAGCCGGGTTCAGCGGCGTTTTGTTTTCAATGAGTTTTTCCGACTTCAGTTGCTGTTGATAATTCACCACTCCCAATCCGGTACGACCATCAACCCGCCCCAACTGAAACCAGAATTGCTGATTCCCCAGCACCCAGCCCTGCGCGTACTGGATAGCAGATTCTTCTCTGATCTTGTCACTGTCTACGAAGGAACAGAAACGCTTTCTGTCTTCAAATTGCTGCACCAGCCCGTCACCGCCGTCTTTTTTTCCTATCAGTTGCCAATCACCGGTTTTACAGTCATTCACGCGGTTCATGGTACTCTGGCAGGCACTCAGTGCCAGCACCGCCAGCATCAGCAACATAGCTGGAATACGTCTCTCAGTAATTTTTTTCATAGCAAGTTTTCTGATAGGAATGACAGCTCAACAACGTCTGTCAGCGGGAACACGTTGACGCACGGCATTTAGGTTAGTGCCAAAGCTTCCCGGCAGCTTGAAAACCACCAGGCGGTCATCATGTAGGTGACTGCCAACCACAATAGCCAACATGAACAACCCAAGCCAAGCTCAAGCCACAACTGGCAACACCAACAGAAACAAAGCCAGCAGCCAAACCGGCAGCGAATCCAGCAGTATACGTACTCTGGCCGCCTTGCTGCCATTTCTGCGTCCGTATCGCCGTCAATTTGTACTGGCCGGTATCGCCTTATTGCTGGCGGCCGCCGCAACACTGGCGATTCCTGCCGCATTCCGGCAAATGATAGATCTGGGCTTTACCAGTCAGGCTGGCGCGAATGTATCCAGTGTGAATCTGACTTTTCTGGCCTTGTTTGGCGTTGCCATCCTGCTAGCTGTGACTACCGCTGCCCGTTTCTATATGGTGTCCTGGCTGGGAGAGCGGGTGACAGCGGATATCCGCAATCGCGTGTATGCCCATGTCGTTACCCAGAGCCCCGAATTTTTTGAAACCACGCAAACCGGCGAAGTCCTGTCGCGCCTGACCACGGATACCACGCTGATACAAACCGTCGTCGGCACCAGCATTTCTATGGCATTGCGCAATATCTTATTGTTTGCTGGCGGCCTGCTGATGTTGTTTATCACCAGCGCCCAGCTGACGCTGATGATACTGGTGATGCTGGCTGTCGTGGTCTTACCTATTATTTGGTATGGGCGACGGGTCAGGCAATTGTCGCGTGATTCACAAGATAAAATTGCCGACGCATCGGCCATCGCTGGCGAGATTCTGAATGCCATGCCTACTGTACAGGCATTTACGCACGAGCAGCTGGAAGCACAGCGTTTTGCCGGTTCGGTAGAGTATGCATTTCATAGCGCAACCCGCAGAATACGTGCACGTTCCTTACTCACGTTGCTGGCGATACTGCTGGTCTTCGGCGCGATCGTGCTGGTGTTATGGCTGGGCGCGCACCGCGTAATGCAAGGAGAAATGAGCAGTGGCCAGCTCGGGCAGTTTATTTTATATGCCGCGATTGTGGCGGGTGCGCTTGGGGCACTGTCGGAGGTACTGGGCGATGCACAACGCGCGGCTGGTGCCACCGAGCGCTTGCTGGAGCTGATGCATGTACAATCCAGCATACAGAATCCTGCACAAGCGCTGCCACTGCCCGCCACACCGGATGCACAGCGTCACGGTGCCAGCCTGGCGCTACAAGATATCCAGTTCGCTTATCCTTCGCGACCACAACAAGCCGCACTGTCCGACATCAATTTGCAGATCGCACCGGGTGAAACCCTCGCACTGGTTGGCACTTCGGGCGCAGGCAAAACCACGTTGTTTCAATTGCTGTTGCGCTTTTACGATCCACAGCAAGGCAGCGTCCTGCTAAACGGGACAGATATCCGCCAGCTCAATTTGCAAACCCTGCGCGATGCGATAGGCATCGTGCCGCAGGATGCCGTGATTTTCTCCGCCAATGCGATGGAAAACATCCGCTATGGCGATCCGGATGCCAGCGATGAAGCAGTCATCGCAGCAGCAAAGCTGGCAGCGGCCCACGAGTTTATAGAACGCCTGCCCGAGGGCTATCAGTCATTTCTGGGTGAGCGTGGCGTCAGGCTCTCAGGCGGCCAGCGGCAGCGTATTGCGATTGCACGCGCATTGCTCAAAAATCCGCCTTTGCTATTGTTGGACGAGGCAACCAGCGCACTCGATGCGGAGTCTGAACGCCTTGTACAGGAAGCACTTGAACGCGCCATGCAGGGACGCACCACGCTGATCATCGCGCACAGGCTGGCCACCGTGCAGCGTGCAGACCGCATCCTCGTGCTGGAACATGGAAAAATTGTCGAAACCGGCAATCACCAAAGCCTGATCGCACAAGGCGGCATCTATGCGCGATTGGCAGCGCTGCAATTCAATCTGGAAACCGATACCGCGCAACAGACTGCGGCAGAGGCTTCGACTGTAGCAGAATAAGCAATACACTAAGCGCGCTCAGAACAATAAACGCCAAATTTTTTACCCCCCCCTCATCAGACAGGAGACAGCATGATAGGCTACGTTACTTTAGGTACTAACCATTACGAACAGGCTGCTGCGTTTTATGACGCCTTACTGGCAGAAATAGGCGCCAGCCGCATCATGGAAGGCGAACAGTTTATTGCCTGGGGCGTCAGCCCGACCAAACCCAGCCTGGGCATCATCAAGCCGTTTGATGGCCAGCCTGCCTGCGTCGGTAATGGCAGCATGGTGGCACTGGTGGTCGACTCGCCAGAAAAGGTCAAGGCCTTGTATGAAACCGCTCTGGCGCTGGGCGGCAGCGATGAGGGTGGACCGGGGCCACGCGGAACCAGTGGTTTTTATGCCGCTTACTTCCGCGATCTGGACGGCAATAAACTGAATGCTTTCTGCATGCAATCCTGAGTTTCATCGACCGGAAAGCTAAGGCTGGCAAGGGAAAACCCCTTGCCATGCCACGCAAACACTGAGCGTACTGCGCAACAGAAATATCCGCATATTCGTGTTTCTGTTGCGATTTTTAAGAAATATTCCCCTTATTTTCGCTCATCACTCAAGATGTCAAACGGATGACATTTTCCTTGACTAGGCCTTCTGCACTTGCGTACACTCTCACGATCCTGAAATCAAAGTCGACCAAGGTCGATGAGCCATCATCTTGCCTATGAAACGATTAAGACACCCATTCCGCCCCTTATTGCTCAGTGCATGGATAGCATTCGCGATTCCTCAGCTCTGCCAGGCAGAAAACCTCGCTCCGGACGCCCTGAACTCTACACCGGAAACCAGCCTCTCCAGTTCTGCTCCCATCGACAGCTCGCTCAAGATTTCCTCCTTCAGTTACGAAAATAAAGAACTGGATTTATGGGAACGTATCCGCGCCGGCTATGCAATTCCCGATCTGGATAACAAACTGGTTGCGGGCCAGACCACCTGGTACAGTTCACGCAGTGACTACATACTGCGCACCGTGCAGCGTGGCTCACGTTATCTCTACCACGTCGTTGAAGAATTGGAAAAACGCGGCATGCCGACGGAACTGGCCTTGCTTCCATTTATCGAATCCGCGTTCAATCCCCAGGCCATCTCCACCGCAAAAGCCAGCGGCATGTGGCAATTCATGGCTGCGACAGGAAAAGACTTCAATCTAAAGCAGAACATGTTCAAGGACGACCGTCGTGGCGTGCTTGATTCGACGGATGCTGCACTGAATTACCTGGAACGTTTATATGGTATGTTTGGCGACTGGCAACTGGCGCTTGCAGCCTATAACTGGGGTGAAGGTTCAGTGCAACGCGCGATTAAGAAGCAACAGGCTGCTGGCCTGCCAGTGGATTACGACAGCATGTCTTACCTGATGCCGCTTGAGACCAGAAATTATGTGCCTAAGCTGCAGGCCGTAAAAAATATCATCACCCATCCTGAGCAATACAATATCACCCTACCCGCACTGGAAAACCAGCCTTACTTTGTCCCGGTTGAAAAAACCCGCGACATCGACGTGCGCGTGGCAGCACAACTGGCTGAATTACCGCTGGCAGAGTTCAATGCACTGAATCCCCAGTTTAACCGGCCTGTGATTACCGGCAGCAGCAATACAAAAATACTGCTTCCTACCGAGAATGCTGCGCTGTTCAAGGAAAATCTGAGCAAATGGCAAGGTCCGCTGTCAAGCTGGGCCACCTACATCGTACAGAAAACCGAGAAAATCGAAGCGCTGGCCGTCAAGCTGGGTCACAAGGTTGAGGCTTTACGGGACGTCAATATGATCCCTGCCAAAATGCTGGTCAAAGCAGGCTCTACTTTGCTGGTACCGAAATCTGCGCATGCGGAAGACAAAGACATCGCACCCGAAGTCGCAGAAAAAGCCCAGCTGGTCATAGAAAAGGCAATTACCACGCGCCAGATCAGCTACAAGGTAGGCAAGCGCGACAATCTGAATGGCATCGCAAAACGCTATCATGTCAGTGTTGCGGATATTAAATCCTGGAATAAGCTGAAGTCAGAACAAGTCAGTTCTGGCCAGACTTTGCACCTGGAAATCCCGGTGGGTAAATCCAACGCACGCCAAAAAGTGGCGCACCACAATAGCAGCCACAAACACAGCAAAAAGCATCACGGCTAATCAGCCTGCAGCATAAAAAAAGGCACCGCGAAGGTGCCTTTTTTACGACCAGAACAAACTTATTTCTGACCTGCGTACAATACCCAGTAACGTGCCAGGTCTGCCACACCATCTTTACCCTGAACAGATTTCAGCGTTTTAATCGCTTCAGATTTTTTACCTGACTGTAACAGAGCGATACCCAGGTGCAGTTTGGCATCTTCAGGATGCTTGAGGCCGCCCTTCTTGATACCCTCTTCCATCAACGCAATACCTTGCGGAGCCTTACCGGACGTAGCAGCAGCGAAGCCCAGATTGACCAGCGCGTTACCGTCTTTAGCCTGCTTAGCATCCGCTTCTGCAGTCGCAGCAGCTTTACCGGCTTCATCCACGGCTTTAGCGGCCATATCACGCAGACGCTTATGACGCTCAGCATCGTTGCCCGCACCTAAAGCACCAGCTTTATAGCCTGCATCAATGATCTTGGTCGCTTCACCCGGATAACCAGCCTGAATCGCCATCAGCGAAGAATCCATATAGTCAGATGTTTTGCTAACCTGACCCAGCGCCAGTTTCAAACGATACAGATCGAGTTTCAAACGTTCGGAATAGCCTGGCTTACGCTCTACGTTATTCAGCAGATTCACCCAGTATTCTTTTTTACCGTGATACGCAACCAGCTTTTCCAGCGCAGTCGTGTAGCCCGCCATGTCTTTTTGCTTCAATGCCGCATTCGCATAAAACTCCAGATTAGACAGGCTTGGTGTACGGCCAGCTTTTTCATCTGCAGCCAGATCGTTCATCACTTCCTTCATCGCTTTCGCGCTGTCGCCACCCTGATTCATCGCTTGAATCATGTATGGACGCAGGGAAGGATCAGTACCGCCATCAGCGTAGTAACGGCTATACCATTGTGATGCTTTGGCATAGTTACCGGCTTTGAAATACGCATTTGCCAGTACCTGTATCATCTGCAACTGATCTTTCGACGGCAGCTTACCGGCAGAGATGATCGTTTCAGCAGAGCGGATCACTGTGTCGTTATCATTGGCAGCCGAAGCAATCGACAAGCGCATACGCTCGATCGTGAAATTTTCATTCACAGTCTTACCACCGACACTGTCAGCTTCGTGGATTTTAGCCAGCGCGTCTTTGTACTTCTTCGCTTTATATAACTCACCTGCAGCCTGAACGATACGACCGATCTCCGGACGCATTGCTTCCTGAGCATACGCAGTGTTTGCAGCGATATTGGTTAATTCTGGCGCGGCAGCAAAGCCGATCGCTGCAAACAATACAGCGATACGAGACAAGCGAAGTTGCATCATATGTTGATCTCTCAATCAATAAAATAAATAATCTATGAAATCAGTAGCCACTCAGACATGATCCGATTCTTCCTGATTCCAGCAAATACGAAAAACGGCAGGGACTAGCCTGCCGATTTTCAATCATACATCAAGTACAGCGCGATGACGTGTATAACTTGCATGAATTATGCAGTCCACACAGCCTTACTTCATAAACTGCTCATTCCCAACCAT
>NZ_JAABOS010000015.1 GCF_010078235.1 Cognatundibacterium crateris
TTGCCTGGCTCTTGCTGGCGATCTGAAAAATCCATTAATACTCCTCCAAAACCACAAGGTCAACTATCTGACACAAGTCAAAACTTCTCACACAAAAAAAGATTATAAGTGCTGCAGTCAGCTTCCAAATCGAAAGCTACAAAAACCACTTAACAACTTACTGGCAACGAGGAATTCAAAATTAAACACAATGCCAAAAACTAATCAGCACATAAAATTTTGTTCACTGTGTCACTCTCTCACAAAACCTCGCAGAGTTCACCTATTTGCACAAAATATGCAGCACGGGGAAGTATCTGCCTTCTTCCGTGTCCCATAGGAAACCATGTGAATAAAATTGAGCAAACAACGTGCCAGGAAATGAAAATCAAACAGCAAAAAGACGTAAGCAAATGTAAATAAAGTTACATATTGCCTAGGATTTGTAAATTAATGCTCCAAAATTTTCAGACCGCGCATAGAAACATTTCTGCACTACACCTGTCAATAGACTAGTCGCTCAGTTTCCCGAAAAAACAACAGCGCGCATTTTGCCAAAAAAAAAAACTGGAAAAGGAAACGCATATTTTTGTGCTTTGCAGCAATTTTTTGGTGCAAAAATAATGCCCTCTGGCAGCCTAAGTGAGAAATTCGCTGAAACAGCACTCGCACTGAATAAAATTTCATTTCAGCTACATCTTAAGCCTTCAAAATCGAAAAAATTGTGTAAATCAAAAACAAGTGTTTTACGCATGACAGCAATTCTTTTTGTAAATCACGATACTTTCCGTATTTTCACCACAGTTACAACAAAAACCTTGCACTCAATTTGTGCAGATTTCTTTCTTTAGCCTGTTTTTTTTATTCTATCCATAGCAAGGAACTTGCTATAAGGTGACGACGCTTGGATTTCATCCCAGCCCTGATCAGTGTGATATCCCAAAAATAGTAAGCCGCGGCATCACCAGCCCGCATCACGCTGTATTTGTTTTGACGTAATTGCCGGAGACGAGTGCATGGAATTGACCTACTTTCGCCAGAAGATAATTCAAACACTACAACGCCGAGCTGGCACAGCCCTGCTCTGCAGTTTCATGCTGCCATCAGGCGCATGGGCTGACAATAGCAAGCCCAGCTTTGCCGATCCCGACAAAGTACTGAGGACTATCTTTCCCGTCGCTGAAACTGGCTTCGATCCGGCCGCAGCCAGAGACTTGTATTCCAACGCGATCGTCGAAGCCGTGTTCGAGCGTCTGTATAGCTATGACTACATGGCAAGCCCGGCCAAAATCATTCCGGAAGCCGCCGACGGCTTACCGCAGATTTCTGAGGATGGAAAAACCTACACCATACGTCTCAAGAAAGGCATCGTATTCACACCCGATCCTGCGTTCGGGGGCAAGAAGCGCGAATTAACGGTACAGGATTTTGTCTATTCCTGGATGCGATTGATGGACCCCAAAATCGCCTCTTCCCACCGCTGGCTGTTAGAAGGAAAGATTGTAGGACTGGATGAACTGCACACACAGGCCAGGAAAAGCGGCAACTTTAACTACGACGCACGGATAGCGGGCCTGGAGATGCCGGATCGCTATACTCTGCGCATCCACCTGACCCGGCCCGACTTTAATCTGCCCATGATTTTGACGTATGCAGCGACCTCTGCTGTCGCACGCGAAGTGGTGGAAAAATACCGCGACCTGCAAGGTCAGGTGATGGCCAATCCGGTCGGCAGCGGCCCGTTCAAACTGGTGGAATGGGTACGCGGCTCCAAGATGGTATTAGATGCCAATCCCGATTACCGCCCGGTGTACTGGAATTTCGCCGCCAATCAGTCTGCAGAAGATCAGCGCATCGCTACAGCCATGCAGGGTAAGCGCCTGCCACAAATAGGCCGCGTGATCGTCAATGTGATACTGGAAGATCAGTCACGCCTGCTGGCATTTCAAAAGGATGAAACCGATTTATTCCAACTGTATGGCGGCCTCGCTCCGCAGGTGTTGAAAGATGGCAAACTCAAACCGGAATTCCAGAAAAAAGGCGTGCAGTTATCGCGCATCGTAGATCCCGAACTCGCGATTTACTATTGGAATATGCAAGACCCTGTGTTTGGCGGACTCAGCAAAGAAAAAATCGCATTGCGCCGTGCAATTGCGATGGCACACAGAGTCGAAGATGAAATCCGTATCGTCGATAATGGCGAAGCCATTCCACTGCAATTTCCTATTCCGCCTGGCGTGGTCGGTCATGATCCGCAATACCGCAGCATGATTCAATACAACCCGGCTGCCGCTAATGCCTTACTGGATAAATTTGGCTACAAAAAAGGGAAAGACGGTTACCGTACCCTGCCCGATGGAAAACCATTGGAAATTGTACATACCGCACAAACTGAATCGCGCGGACATTTGCAAGCTGAAGTCTGGAAAAAAACCTACGACAGCATAGGCATACGGATGAAAGCAGAGTTCCGCCCATTTGCCGAAATCCTGAAAGCTGAAAAACAATGTCAGCTGACCCAGAGGATATCGCCCTGGATAGCAGATTATCCGGATGGCGATAATTTTATGCAGCTGTTTTACGGCAAAAACATCCATCTGAATAATAATGGCTGCGTCGCGATTCCTGAATATGATGCGCTGTATGAACAATCGCAAAAACTGCCCGCCGGTCCTGAGCGTGATCGTCTGTATCACAAGATGGCACGTATCATGGAAGTGTATTCTGCCCAGCGCTTAGGCTTTGCGCGTTACCGCAATATGCTGGCTCAGGAAAGAGTGATTGGCTATCGCAAACATCCGGTAATGCGCACCGAATGGCTGTATATCGATATCGACCAAAATAAAGCGCATGCTTCACCATGATGCAGCGCTGATCGGCCCCGTTTTTTTGTATAAGCCCAACCCACACTGGAACAGATATGATCGCTTATATTGTGCGCAGACTCTGGCAGATGCTACCTACTTTGCTGGGTGTCATCCTGCTGGTTTTTTTCCTCTTTAACTGGGTAGGCGGTGATCCGGCCTATATCCTGGCTGGCAAAATGTCGAGTCAGGAGCAGATCGCCAATATCCGCACCCAGTTGGGCATCGATCAGCCTTATTATGTGCAGCTCTGGATATTCATCAAGCAAATCCTGACTTTCAATTTCGGACATAGCTGGAGTACCGGCGAAGCGGTCTCTTCAATTATCGGCAGCCGCCTGGGGCCATCGCTGACGGTGCTGATCCCGCTGACTATCATAGAAACCCTGATCGCGATTGCACTGGCCCTGGTGATCGCATTCCGGCGCGGCTCGCTGACTGACCGCGCGGTGATGATCGCCTGTACCGTCGGCATGTCGGTCAGTATTCTGGTCTACATCATCGTCGGCCAATATGTGTTTGCCTACCAGCTCAGCCTGTTCCCGGTACAGGGCTGGGGCAATAGCTTCGCTGAAAACCTGTTCCGTTATTCCGCCCTGCCTATCCTGATTGCGCTGGCAGTCGGTGTCGCGCCGAATCTGCGTCTGTTCCGCACCTTTATTCTGGATGAAGTGAATCAGGATTATGTACGTACTGCACGCGCCAAAGGCCTGTCTGAAGCCAGAGTCAAATGGGTGCATGTCTTACGCAATGCCGCGATCCCTATCATCACCCATGTAATGTCGAATTTGCCTGCCCTGCTGATCGGTGCGTTTCTGATCGAAAGATTTTTTTCCATACCGGGCATAGGGCGCGAAGTCATCCTGGCGGTGGAACGCAGCGACTTTCCCGTGATTAAAGCAATCACGGTCTATGTCGCCGCTGCCACCATGGCTTTTAATCTCTTAGCTGACCTGATGTATCAGGCAGTCGATCCACGTGTTCAATTGAAATGAGTCAGGCCATGATGAATCAAGTCAACTCACCCGGACTGTGGGCGCTGGCATGGCGCCGTCTGAAGGCAGACACAGTCGCCATGATCTCGCTCGCCGTCGTCAGTCTGTTTATGCTGTTATTGCTGCTGTCTTACAGCGGCCTGATCGCGGCCGACTGGGATACTGAGGCCGGCGTCAGCTATGCGCCACCGGGCTTCCTGCATACAGCGAGTCAGCAGCTCACTCAGCAACTTAGCAAGCCAGAAGCAGCACCTGTCGTCACCGACAATCCGCTGGACCCGCTGCGCGATGTGATACGCGAATTGAACCAGGCGCAGGGCAATAAGGACGCGGCAGCAACGCCCAGCAGCCAGCCAGTGAATACAGATGGCAGCGAAGTGGACGATCCTATTGCTCAGGAGCTGGCTGAGATTCAGGCTGAACTGGCAAAAAAACAGCAGACACAAATACAGGAACGCGCTGACAGCCTGCCTTTCGGCGCCGATAAATGGGGCCACGACATCATCAAAAAAACTATAAAAGGCGCGGAAACTTCGATTTTAGTTGGCATTGTTGCCGCCTTGCTCGCAACGCTGCTCGGCACACTGTTTGGTGCCACCGCCGGTTATTTCGGCGGACGGGTCGATGATTTTTTTAACTGGTTCTACAGCATTTTCACATCTATCCCCTATTTGCTGTTGATACTCTCAGTCGCTGCCGTGTTACAGCAAAAAGGCGTAGGCACTATCATCCTGATTCTGGCGCTGACTGGCTGGACCGGCCCATTCCGCCTGATACGCGCCGAGTACATGAAGCACAAGGCCAGGGAATATGTGTGGGCCGCCGATGCGATCGGCGCCTCCCATCTGCGCAAAATGTTTATTCATATTTTTCCGAATATCAGCCATGTGGCGCTGGTTCAGGTCTCAATACTGGTGGTGGGTTTTATTAAGTCCGAAGTAATCCTGAGTTTCCTTGGCTTTGGGGTACCGGTAGGAACGGTGTCCTGGGGCAGTATGCTCAATGAAGCGCAAAATGAACTGATACTTGGCAAATGGTGGCAACTGACTGCAGCTACAGCGGCCATGGCGCTGCTGGTCACGGCATTCTCATTATTCACCGATGCGCTGCGCGATGCGCTCGATCCGAAACTGAAATAAGGACAGACCATGACGACAATTTCATCTTCGGCCACGGACACCAGCGCAGCGCCACTGCTGCAAGTCGAGAATCTGCGCGTGTCTTTCCGCGTCAATAAAAAGGACAGCGTAGAGACCGTCAAAGGAATCTCGTTTCAAATTCCTCACAATGCCACAGTCGCGCTGGTCGGTGAATCCGGCAGTGGCAAATCAGTCAGCTCACTCGCGATTATGGGTTTGCTGCCAGCGGATACCTCATCCATCGCCAGTGACAGCCGCATCCTGTTTGCGGGAAAAAATTTGCTGGAATTAGATCGCGAGCAGCGCCGCCAATTGTGCGGCAAAGAGATATCCATGATCTTCCAGGAGCCGATGACTTCGCTCAATCCGGTGTTCACCGTAGGCTTCCAGATTGCGGAAGTGCTGCGCCTGCATAAGGGCATGGACGCCGCACAGGCCAGACTGCGCACGCTGGCCTTGCTGGAAGAAGTTGGCATACCTGATCCGGCACGCAAAATCGATGCCTATCCCAGTCAGTTATCTGGCGGTCAGCAACAACGCGTAATGATCGCGATGGCGATTGCCTGCGAACCTCAATTACTGATTGCCGATGAACCGACCACCGCACTCGATGTCACCATACAAAAGCAGATTATCGACCTGATCAATGCGCTGCGTATCAAGCATCAGATGTCGGTGCTGTTCATCACGCATGACCTCGCGCTGGTGGGTGAAATTGCGGATCATGTGATCGTGATGCGGCATGGTGAAATCCGCGAAACCGGTACAGTGCGTCAGATTTTTGATGCGCCTCAGGATAGCTATACACAGGCGCTGCTGCATTGTCGCCCTAGCCTGGACACACGTCCGTGGCGGCTGCCTGTGATTGCCGATTTCATGCAGCATGGGGGCCATTTACCGGAACAAAAACAACGTAGCCGTGGTCTGGACGGGCAGGAAGACATCGTGCTGGATGTGCGTAATCTGAGCAAAAGTTTTTATACCCGGGAAGGCTTATTTGCTAAAAAAGAGTTCAAGGCGGTTGATCAGGTCAGCTTCCGTCTCGCACGTGGCAAAACGCTGGGCGTGGTCGGAGAATCCGGCTCAGGCAAAACCACAGTCGGTCTGACGCTGATGCGCATCCATCAGGCCAGCAGCGGTCAGGCCTTGTTTGATGGTGAAGATATTCTGGCGCTGTCCAATAAAGCCTTCCTGCCCTATAAACGACGCATACAAATCATTTTCCAGAATCCGTATGCCTCGCTCAATCCGCGCTTTACCATCGGCCAGATCCTGATGGAGCCTATGCATATCCATCAGATCGGAGCCAATGAACAGGAGCGCATACGACTGGCTTACCAGTTGCTGGATAAAGTTGGTTTGCCACAGACTGCGTTCTACCGCTATCCGCATGAATTTTCCGGCGGCCAGCGGCAAAGGATAGCGATTGCACGCTGTCTGAGTATGAAGCCGGAAGTGCTGATCTGTGATGAATCGGTATCTGCGCTGGATGTGTCAGTGCAGGCACAGGTGCTGAACCTGCTGCAGGATTTGCAGGATGAATTTGGCCTGTCCTACATCTTTATCTCGCATGACCTGGCAGTGGTGAAATACATCGCCGATCAGGTCATGGTGATGCATCACGGTAAAGTGGTGGAGCTGGCAAATTCGGATACCTTGTATCAGGCGCCGCAACAAGCCTATACCCGCAGCCTGCTGAACGCGATACCACGCGGCTTGCAGCCGCTGGCGCACCAGACCTAGCCTTAGCTTCAGCAAAGGCACGGTGCGGTATCTCAACAGATCATAAAACAGACGACCGTGCCTTTTTAAGCCGGGCTAAGCTGGATCACGCGCAGCACAAACAGAAAATTTGCCCGAATCCCGCTTAGCACTTACAATTCCGACCTGTTGCCGCGGCGCGGCCTTATCCGCCACCGCATTTCAGCCCCCTGAAAAGGGCGGCTGAGCAAATCATGAATAACACCATCCCAGTATTCATGCGGCTTTTCAGGCATTTTCGTGCGCTAAGCCGCATCAATACTGGGATACAATCTGGAGTCAACATGGCATTTCTGCAAGGCAAAAAAATTCTGATCACCGGTTTGCTGTCTAACCGTTCTATCGCTTACGGTATTGCACAAGCCTGCAAACGCGAAGGTGCGGAACTGGCTTTCACCTATGTCGGTGAGCGTTTCAAAGACAGAATTACAGACTTCGCTGCAGAATTTGACAGCAAGCTGGTATTCGATTGCGACGTCGCCAGCGATGAACAAATCGAAGCTGTATTCAAAGATCTGGGCCAGCACTGGGACCAACTCGATGGTCTGGTCCACGCGATTGGCTTTGCACCACGTGAAGCGATTGCGGGCGAATTCCTCGATGGTTTTTCGCGTGAAGCCTTCCGCATTGCACACGATATTTCCGCTTACAGCTTCCCGGCAATGGCAAAAGCTGCATTGCCTATGCTGCGTCAGGATTCGGCTTTGCTGACCCTGTCCTATCTGGGCGCTATCCGTGCCATCCCACACTACAACACCATGGGTATGGCGAAAGCCGCACTGGAAGCATCGGTTCGTTATCTGGCCGAAGATCTGGGCAAAAAAGGCATACGCGTCAACGGCATTTCCGCTGGTCCGATCAAAACTCTGGCGGCCTCCGGCATTAAAGATTTCGGCAAACTGCTGGGCTTCGTTGCGGATCATGCACCGTTGCGCCGTAACGTGACCATCGAAGACGTGGGCAATACCGCCGCCTTCCTGCTGTCCAATCTGGCGAATGGTATTACCGGCGAAATCACCTATGTTGATGGCGGTTTCTCGCACGTGATGGGTCTGAACGCTGACACTTACGATCGCTGATACAGCGTCATCGCATACAGTCCGTCTGTCTGGTAAAAAAGCTGCAGTGAAAACTGCAGCTTTTTTTATGTCTGGCACTGATACAGTGTAGATTAGCCTGCACTAACTAAGCAAAAATCAAAGGACTGAATGCCTTGGTTGAAATGGTGATGTGCGCGCCTGTTTGTAGCTGCGCCACTTCGCTCGCCGACGCCATGATTTCTATGATGTCTTGCCCGACCAGCAGTGAGACAATAAAAATCACTTCTTCCTGACGGATCGCCAGTACCTGCGCGCGCAACTGCAACTGACCCTGCATTTTTTGCTGCAAAAACACCTCAGCCGGGGTACCGCAACGCTGAATACGGCCACGCTCCAGCACGAATACCGTCTGCGCGAGTTTGAAAATTTCTCCCAGATCGTGACTGACCAGCAGCGTGGTCAGCCCCAGCTCGGCATGCAGGCTGGCCAGACTATCCTGCAACTGTGCGCGCAAACTGAGGTCAAGTGCAGACAGTGGCTCATCCAGTAATAACAAGCGCGCCGGACTGCCGATCACGCGCGCCAGGGCGCGTGCCAGCGCGACTCTCTGCTTTTGCCCACCCGATAAACTGCCGGGCAAACGCTGACTCAAGGCCGTCAAATCATTCAGCGCCAGCAAGCGCTGCAAACTGTCTTGCTGATCACGCGCCAAGGCATAGGCGACGTTCTGTGCTACGGTCAGATTCGGGAACAGCGCATAGTCCTGGAACACCATGCCCACCGCGCGTTGCTGCGGCTGACGACACACCGACCGCGCGGTATCGAGCCAGACTTCACCATTGACCACGATGCGGCCAGACTGCGGTATGGCCAAGCCTGCCAGCATACGCAGCAAGGTAGTTTTTCCTGCACCGGAACTGCCAGACAGCGCGCAGAAAGCCTGATTCGGAATAGACAAATCCAGCTCCAGCCATTCCGCTCCGCTGGCGGTTTGCATGGGATGACGCAGACTGATTTCTATCATCGCCCCCCCTGCCCGTGCGCGTGACGCCGGTTCACGATATACACCGTCAACAGGATAGAAAAACTCATCACCAGTAACACTGCCGCATAGGCATGGGCCGCGGCATAATTCAGGCTTTCGACTTCATCATAAATCGCTATCGAAGCGACTTTGGAGACACCGGGGATATTCCCGCCTATCATCAGCACCACACCGAATTCGCCGACGGTATGCGCGAAACTCAAGACGATGCCGCTTAATAAAGCGGGACGGATATTCGGTAATAAAATGCGCAGCAAGGTGTACCAGTCAGGCTTACCCAGCGTGCGCGACGCTTCCAGCAATGATGGCGGCAAATTTTGTAAAGCCGACTGCAAAGGCTGCACCATAAACGGCAGACTGAAAATCACAGAACCAATGAGTAAACCGGCAAAACTGAACACCAGTTTCAGATGCAGATACTGCTCCAGCCAGGCGCCGAATGCATGCTGAGGACTGAAGGCGAGCAGCAAATAAAAGCCAAGTACCGAAGGTGGTAAAACCAGCGGCATACTGACCAGAGTTTCCCACAGCGGCTTCAAACGGCTGCGGGAAAATGCGATGCGATAAGCGATGGGTATCCCGCACAGTATCAGCAGCAGCGTGGTGGCTGTTGCCAGCTTCAGGGTTAACCATAAGGGCTGCCAGTCGATGCCGCTCATGCTGGCTCCTGCGCTGCGCCGCCGTGCTGAATCTGCGGCATCATACTCATTTCATTCGACTTCACCAGCGCTTCCAGCTGATCGCCGATGGCCAGTTGCATCGCCTGTGCCGAGCGCGTGGTGATCACCGATTCTATGCAAACGCCAGGCACATCCTGCAGCGCCAGCCTGACCCGCGTCAGCAAACGGCCCTGCTCCAGCATGACCACCTGACCAGGCATACGGTTACGCAGGCTGATCTGGCCACTGAGTTGTCTGGCTAATGCGACTTCTGATTCTTTGAATTGCATTGTCACCGGCTGCCCGGCACGCCATGTGGTGGCAGGATGCGCAGCACCCAGCACCATCGCTGTCAGGATCAGTGTGTCATGCTCACCGACTGCGACATCAGCGATACTGACGCTGCCGTGGGTGTCTATCGCCAGCAAGCGGCCGCTGAGCTGATTCATGGCAGGATATAGCCGTAACGTTCAAAGATAGCGCGGGCTTTAGCTGAGTAGATAAAGTCATAGAATTGCTGCGACACCGCCGCATGCTGTTCTCTGCCATGCTTCAAAATGACGGCTCCCTGTGCAATCGGCTGATACACATCGCGTGGCAACTCCAGCCATTTTCCCTGCCCCTTCATTTCAGGTGACAGCACCACGGATTTAGCAGTAAATCCGAGGTCAGCGACGCCCGAATGGATGTACTGATTGGTCTGCGCTATGCTCTCGGCAAATACCAGCCTGGGCTGTAAAGTCTGCTCCAGTTTATGTGCGTTCAGCACGCGCATAGTTTCGCGGCCATACGGCGCCGTCTTAGGATTCGCGATGGCGATTTTACTTACCTTGGCCTGCTGCAAAGCAGCTTGCCACTGCTGTAAATCCAGGTCTTTCATGGTCCACAACACCAGTGCGCCATAGGCATACACTTTAGGTGCCTGCATCGCGTAACCATCTTTATGCAGCTTCTCAGGAAATTCCATATCCGCCGATAAGAACACATCGAATGGCGCACCATTGCTAATTTGCGCCACGAACTTGCCGGAAGAGTTGAAACTGGCCTGCAGCTCATGACCGGTTTCTTGTTTAAACGCAGCCTTCAAATCATCAAACACAAATTGCACATTGGCCGCGACCGCGACAGAGATGGTTTCAGCCTGCGCGGCTACCGAAAAAAACATAGCGCAGCACAAACTGCTACGCATCAGGCTGCGGAAAAATTTCATACTACCTATCCTAAATTCATTAATTTGTGGCTTAGAGTTCAGTACAATGCGGCATTCGTTTGAGTATCACAGCCAGGATCACAAGCGCTCAGCACAGGGTAGCTCAGCCTGACATGGCAGACATACTAACAGTCCAAATCACTTTGCTCAATTTGCCAGCTTCATCCTGCTTCATTTTCCTGAACTGACATGCGCCTATCCTTACGTTCGCTGCTAAAACCCAGCATCCGCATCTGCATCGCTACCGCAACACTCAGTCTGAGCGGACTCAGCTTCGCTGCCACGGCGGGCAGTTGTACATCATGGCCAGCCTGGGAGCATTTCCGTCAGCAATTCATCACTAAAGACGGACGCGTCGTAGACCATAGCGGCAGCATCAAACCGACGGTATCCGAAGGCCAGGCCTATGCCATGTTTTTTGCGATGGCAGCCAATGATCAGCCCAGTTTCAAACAACTGCTGCACTGGACCAGCAATAATCTGGCCGGTGGTGATCTGACGGTACGGCTACCCGCCTGGCAATGGGGGCAACGTGCCGATCAAAGCTGGGGCGTGATCGATAATAATTCAGCATCCGACGCGGATGTGTGGATGGCTTACTCTCTCCTGCTGGCTGGTGATATCTGGGGTAATGCATCTTACTCAGCACTGGGCAGTTTATTGGCACAACGCGTGCTCCGGGAAGAGAGTCTGGATTTACCCGGTTTGGGCTTCAGCTTGCTGCCGGCGCCGCATGGTTTTGATCTGGGCGAAAAACGCTGGAAACTCAATCCCAGTTATGTGCCTTTGCAATTGCTGCGCTGGCTGGCCGTCAAAGAACGCGACCAGCGCTGGCAGCACATGGCGCAAGCCTCATTCCGTTTGCTGATCCAATCAGCGCCTAAGGGTTTTAGTCCAGACTGGACCATTTACCAGACTACTCCCAGCGGCCGCGCCAGCTTTTCGCCGGATCTGAACGGCGCGGAAAAAGGCGATGGTGGCTACAATGCGATCCGGGTTTATTTGTGGGCCGGTATGCTGCATGCGCAGGACCCGGAACGCTCACGCCTGCTGCGGCACTTTGCCCCGATGGCAGCCTTGACTGAACAACTGGGCTATCCGCCTGAGTTCGTGAACATACAAACCGGTGAAGCGAAAAATTCTGGCACCACCGGATTTTCTGCCGCGCTGCTGCCCTTTCTGAGCAGCGGCCAACACAGCAAAGCCCTGCAACAGCAAACTTTGCGCATACAAGCCAATGGCATACGGCCAGATGCCTATTATGATCAGGTGCTGGCTCTGTTCGGACTCGGCTGGCAGGAAAAGCGTTTTGCCTTTTTGCCGGATGGCCGCGCCGAATTTGCATGGCAAGCTGCGGCCTGTCATTAAGACCAGCCGCATGACTTTAGCCGGGATAACATAACTGCATGCATCTCTCCTGCAAACTCGGGCTTTCTATGCGATTTACAAAAAAAACTGCGGAATCTCACAAAATCATGTATCATTCCGTTTTTGCACTGCAATATAACGATTCGTTCAGCGACTCCTTAAGCGCAGTGAGAAACTGAGTAGCATCGCAAGCCTGTGCCCATAAGCCTTATGGTGCACGTAAAAGCCCTCCCGCCCTGCATGTCTGGTAACTAGATAGACATCATCCCGGCGCAAAGCTTTTGTGCCGAAATTTCATTGTCGTCCGTTTTTGGATTTTCTGTGTTCATTTCGTTTGCTTGACGCTGCATTTTTGCGCGCATTGGTTTTGTGGCGCGCTCCATTTTTACGAAAGAATTTCATGAGTTTTGAAGCACTTGGCCTCCACGTTAACATCATCCGCGCCCTGACCGATTCTGGCTACACTAAGCCTACACCAGTTCAGGAACAGGCTATCCCTGCCGCGATTGAAGGACGTGATCTTATGGTCTCGTCCCAAACTGGCTCCGGTAAAACCGCAGCCTTTATGTTGCCAGCATTACACAAACTGGCTACTGCTGAAGTCGTCTCTTATACAAACGGTAAAACACCAAATCAGGAACGCCAGGCTGCGCGTTCACGTGGTGACCGTCCACGTTTCGTCGCTGCGAAACCAAAAATGCTGGTACTGACACCAACCCGCGAACTGGCATTGCAAGTTACTACCGCAACCGACAAATACAGCGCTTACACACGCCGCCTGAAAGCCGTATCTATTTTGGGTGGTATGCCTTACCCTAAACAGATGCAACTCTTGTCACGCAATCCGGAAATTCTGGTTGCGACTCCAGGTCGTCTGATCGACCACATGGAATCCGGCAAAATCGATTTCTCTGAATTGCAGATGCTGGTTCTGGACGAAGCTGACCGCATGCTGGACATGGGCTTTATCGACGACATCGAAAAAATCGTTGCTGCGACTCCACCTACCCGTCAAACCATGCTGTTCTCCGCAACCCTGGATGGCGTTGTCGGTAATATGGCAAAACGCATCACGACTGAACCTCTGGTGATTCAGATTGCAGGCTCAGCCAGCAAGCATGAAAACATCCAGCAAAAAGTCCATTTCGTTGATGATCTGTCTCACAAAAACCGTATGCTGGATCACCTGCTGCGCGACGTTTCCGTCGATCAGGCTGTGGTGTTTACCGCGACTAAACGTGATGCAGACAGCATCGCTGACCGTCTGAATATCGCTGGCTTTGCCGCAGCCGCACTGCATGGCGACATGCATCAGGGCGCACGTAACCGTACACTGGACGCGCTGCGCCGTGGTCAGGTGCGTGTTCTGGTAGCAACCGACGTTGCTGCGCGTGGTATCGACGTACCGGGCATCACGCACGTGTTCAACTATGACTTGCCAAAATTCCCGGAAGACTACGTACACCGTATCGGCCGTACCGGTCGTGCTGGCCGTAAAGGTATCGCAGTATCGCTGGTGAATCACGCTGAAGGCATGCACGTTAAACGTATCGAGCGCTTCACCAAGCAATTGATACCGGTCGATGTGATCGAAGGTTTTGAACCTAAGAAATCGGCTGCGCCAGCACGCTCTGCAGCCCGCAAACCTAGCGGCTGGAAACCAGGTGACACACGCAAGTCCGGCAACAACTTCGGCAACAGCCGTCCAGGTGGTCAGCGCTCTTTCAGCAAACCAGCTGGTCCACGTAAAGAAGGCAGCGGCAGCGGTAATGGCGGCGGCTATCGTGGCAACCGTTCCAGCGAAGGTGGCGCACGTCGTTCTTTCGGCGAATGAGTCAGTCTGATCTGATCATTTGATCTGATCATCATATGGCGCAGATCAAATAAGCAATATCAAAAAAAAGCGATCCCATCCGGGGTCGCTTTTTTTATACTCTGCAGCTCAGCGTATAATCAAAGCCTTGACTAACGCATACAGCACGCAAACATGAGCTCAACTTCCGATCAGCCCGTCCGCCTGACCTCGTTCTCCCACGGAGGTGGCTGCGGCTGCAAAATTGCCCCCGGCGTTCTGTCCGAAATTCTTAAAAAATCCACGGGCTTTCCGGTTCCGCCACAATTATTAGTCGGCATAGAAACCTCGGATGATGCGGCCGTCTATCAACTCAATGAACATCAGGCACTGATCGCGACCACAGATTTTTTCATGCCTATCGTGGATGATGCATTTGATTTTGGCCGCATTGCGGCGACCAATGCGATTTCCGATATTTATGCCATGGGTGGCACCCCCATCATGGCGCTGGCACTGGTCGGTATGCCGGTCAATCAGATTCCACTCGAAGTCATCGGCGAAGTGATACGCGGTGGCGAATCTATCTGTGCAGAAGCCGGCATCCCGATTGCAGGCGGCCACACCATTGATTCGGTCGAGCCGATTTATGGCCTTGTGGTGATGGGCCTGATCCATCCGTCCAAGGTCAAACGCAATGCCGGTGCGCGTGCAGGCGACCAGCTGATACTGGGCAAACCGCTGGGTGTAGGCATTCTGTCTGCTGCACTGAAAAAACAGGCGCTGGATCAGGATGGCTATGCCAGCATGATCGCCAGCACTACTCAACTCAATCGTCCCGGACAAGTACTGTCGGAACTGGACGGTGTGCATGCGATGACGGATGTGACTGGCTTTGGCTTGCTGGGGCACTTACTGGAAGTCTGTCGCGGCTCTGGTGCGGCTGCGCATCTGCGCATGAACGACATCCCGCTATTGAACGGCGTGGAAGCATTAGCTGAAGCCGGCATGATTACCGGCGCCTCGGGCCGTAACTGGGCGGCCTACGGACATGAAGTGCGCCTGTCAGCACAACTGAGCGCAGCACAACAAGCCCTGCTGACCGACCCACAGACTTCGGGCGGTTTGCTGATCGCCTGTGACCCCGCCGTCACAGAGCAGGTTTTATCTGTTTTCCGCAGCAGCGGATTTTTGCATGCTGCTGTGATTGGTGATATGGTGAGTGGCTCACCTATCGTTGAAGTTAACCCCTGATCTTTGAAACTGTACTAACCATGAATCAATTAGAACAACTGAAACAGTACACCACCGTGGTTGCCGATACCGGCGATTTCCAGGCGATCAAAGCCTACACGCCACGCGATGCGACCACCAATCCCTCACTGATACTGAAGGCAGTTCAAAAACCGGAATACCGCCATTTGCTGGAAAAAGCCGTGGCCGAAACAGCGGGTCAGTCGATTGATGCCACGATAGATCATTTGCTGATTTCCTTTGGCTTGCAAATCCTGAACGAAATCCCTGGCCGTGTTTCAACTGAAACCGATGCACGTCTGTCGTTTGACACTGCAGCGACTGTCGCCAAAGGACGCCAGCTGATCGCCCTATACGAAGCTGCCGGTGTGCCACGCGAACGCGTACTGATCAAGATTGCATCCACCTGGGAAGGCATACGTGCCGCTGAAATCCTGGAAAAAGAAGGCATACGCTGCAATATGACGCTGTTGTTCTGCCTGGCTCAGGCGGTTGCCTGCGCTGAAGCCGGTGCCCAGCTGATTTCGCCTTTCGTGGGTCGTATTTATGACTGGTTTAAAGCTAAAACCGGTCAGGAAATCTTTGGTGCTGATGATCCTGGTGTATTGTCAGTCAAATCCATCTACACCTATTACCGCAAGTTTGGCTACAAAACGGAAGTCATGGGTGCGAGCTTCCGCAATACCTCGCAGATTCTGGAGCTGGCTGGGTGTGATTTACTGACGATCAGCCCTGATCTGCTGCAAAAACTGGCGGATTCCAATAATGCAGTGACTGCGAAGCTGAGTACTGAGCTGGCGGCGCAAGCTGATATCAGCAAAATCGAAGTCAGCGAAAGCGCCTTCCGCTTCCAGCTCAATGAAGATGCAATGGCGACAGAAAAACTCGCCGAAGGTATACGCGCCTTCTGCGCAGATACAGTCAAGCTGGAGCAAATGATCGCAGCAATGCGCTGATGCCGGACGCACTGGAGCCTACCCAGGTTCGTGTGCAAGCAGACTGAACCGAACTCACAGGGCGCTGATGCGCCCTGTTTTTATACACCACTCCCTCAATCACCAAGCATACACAGCAAAGAAAAATGAAAACCCTGATCGATATCAGCAGCTGGAAACGGCGCGAACATTTTGCGTTTTTCTCGGGCCTGCATGAACCTTTTCATGGCATCGTGGCAGACATCCCCTGCACCCAGGCACGTCAATTCTGCCGGGACAATCAGATCTCATTTTTCCTGTTTTATCTGCATCGCTGCCTGGCAGCAATCAACCAGATACCTGAACTGCGCTATCGCGTGCAACAGGATCAGGTGGTGCTGTATCAGCAAATCCACGCCAATGCCACCATAGGCCGCGCAGATCACAGCTTTGGCTTCTGCCCTATCGACTATCAGCCTGCATTCAGTGCTTTTTGTGAACAGGCTGAGCTCAGCATGGCGCGCGTCAAAAACAGCGAGGGATTATGCTTTACGGAGGAATGCCAGCGCGATGATGTGATACATTTTTCTGCCATGCCCTGGATCGCCTTCAATGGCATCACGCATGCACGCCATCATGATGGCAAAGACAGCGCCCCTAAAGTCTCTATCGGCAAATGCGTGGAAAAAAATGGCGAGCTGGTGTTTCCGGTGGCGGTGTTCGCCCATCACGGACTGGCAGATGCCTACCACATACATCAGTTTTTCGACGCCTTCACGGAACAACTCAGGCAGCATCCTTGATACGAACTGACGACAAAAACACAACATACGTATTTCCCCTGATCGGCAAACGGATTTTTTTATCCGACACTGTGCAGCAGGGAAGCGCAGTCTTCCCACCCCGATAACAACAAGAAAGGATACGCCTCCATGTTAGAAAATCTGAAGTCCAGCCTCAGTCACTACCGCGCGCAACGCATCATGAAGCGCTCAGCACTCAGGGATATCCTGACTGATATTCCTCCCGGTCTTTTCCTTTACTGGCAACAGACCGCGCAACAAGAATTCCCCGGCATCCCTCAGGATGCCGTTTTTTTTGCCTCAGCGGCAGAGGGCCTGTGTATGTTTTTCGAATGCGTCAGACGCAGTGATTACCCTTGCGCCCTGCCTTCGAAAGCTGCCGACTCGGTCTGGCATGCCTGGCTGCGCTACTCCAGCATAAGCCTGGAGCAGTTCTGCGATAAACACTATGAGCGTCAGATTCCCCACCTGAGTGCCAGCGAAATGTCTGCAGATCTTGAGCTCGCACTGGCCGCCACCCTGATCCAGGCCAGACGGTTTGAACGTCAGTGTGAAACTGATCCCACCCTGCCCGCACTGTTCACACTGGATAAGCGTCTGCGCATGCCGGAAGGCTATGCTTACCACATCAGTGCAGATAAGCCAGGCTACCGCGCCATGAACCGTGATGGCCAGGCTTACGGCGCCAGCTATTATCCCGAGCTTTTACAAGCCTACGGCATGCTGACAGCTGGCATGATCAGCACCACCATGTATGAGAACTACAAACGCAGGGAAGCAGAGCGACAACAGAGCAGCTACATAGATGCCGGCAGCTCTGGTAGCTACGCATCAGATAGCGGCAGCAGTAGCGGCGATTGCAGTGACGGTGGCAACAGTAGCGCGGGAAGTAGTTGCGGCAGCAGTTGTGGCAGTAGCTGCGGCGGTGGTGGCGGGGATTGAAGCAAGGCCGACGCAGGAGACGATCAACAGCCTTAGTGGAGAGGCCGCATTAAGAATATGCGGGAAAATCGAAAAAAAATCCGACGAAAATCCGAAAGAAGAGTCTGCTGTAAAACAGACGAAAAAAAACCCGCTGATTTTCATCAGCAGGTTTTTTAACCTGGCGTCCCCAAGGGGATTCGAACCCCTGTACTCACCGTGAAAGGGTGATGTCCTAGGCCTCTAGACGATGGGGACATATACTGTCCACTTACTGACCTACGCTGCGCTGATTTACTCAGCTCAACGGCTTACAACCTGGCGTCCCCAAGGGGATTCGAACCCCTGTACTCACCGTGAAAGGGTGATGTCCTAGGCCTCTAGACGATGGGGACAGATTCTGTCCAAACTACTGACCTTAATTTTAATTTGCTGTCCGCAATCAAATATTTGATTGGCGTCCCCAAGGGGATTCGAACCCCTGTACTCACCGTGAAAGGGTGATGTCCTAGGCCTCTAGACGATGGGGACAGATACTGTCCAAACTACTGACCTTAATTTTAATTTGCTGTCCGCAATCAAATATTTGATTGGCGTCCCCAAGGGGATTCGAACCCCTGTACTCACCGTGAAAGGGTGATGTCCTAGGCCTCTAGACGATGGGGACAGATACTGTCCAAACTACTGACCTTAATTTTAATTTGCTGTCCGCAATCAAATATTTGATTGGCGTCCCCAAGGGGATTCGAACCCCTGTACTCACCGTGAAAGGGTGATGTCCTAGGCCTCTAGACGATGGGGACAGATAATTAATCTATTCTGATTGTCACGCATTTTTGGTGGAGGTAAGCGGGATCGAACCGCTGACCTCTTGCATGCCATGCAAGCGCTCTCCCAGCTGAGCTATACCCCCTTAGGTGCAATGCAGAACAGAAGAAAGATTATAGGGGATGAAGTAACTCTTGTAAAGCCCTCACCCCCAATATCTGGCGTATCAGGCAAACGCAACGGCCAGACGTGCAGCGACCGTTTCACGGCCAAATAAGTCAATCACTGCATCGATCGATGGCGTTTGCAATTGGCCCGTCAACAGCAGGCGCAAAGGCATCGCGAGCTGCGGCATTTTCAAGCCATGTTCGGCCAACACGGTTTTTAAGGCAGCCGAGATCGCCGCTTTGTCCCACGCCACGGTTTTCAGCAATTCTGCATATTGCTGCAAGGCCGGACGCACTGCATCTGTCAGATGTTGCTGCAGCAGAGCCGCCTCAGGCGCTGGCTGGCGATAGAACAGCATGGCAGACTCCGCCAGCATCACCGTGGTATTTGCACGCTCCTTAAACAAAGCGATCACGGCAGCCAGATCCGGCGCGCCAGCAAATTCTGCGCCGGCAGCCAGCATGGATGGGCGTATCAGCTCAGCCAGACGTGCGTTATCGGCTGCCTTGATGTAGTGATTATTAATCCAGTCCAGCTTTTCAGGATTGAATTGCGCCGCCGATCCCGATAAGTGCGTGAGATCAAACCAGCTGCACATCTGCTCCATAGAGAAAATCTCGTCATCGCCATGACTCCAGCCCAGACGTGCCAGATAGTTCAGCATAGACTCAGGCAGATAACCTTTGTCTGCATAATCAGTCACGCTGACCGCATTGCGACGCTTGGACAGTTTTTGCCCGTCCGGCCCCAAAATCATAGGCACGTGACCATACTGTGGCAGGCTGGCACCCACAGCATTGAGAATATTGATCTGACGCGGCGTGTTATTCACATGGTCATCGCCACGGATCACATGGGTAATCTGCATATCCCAGTCATCAATGGCCACGCAGAAGTTGTATGTAGGCGTGCCATCCGGACGCGCAATCACCAGATCGTCCAGCTCTTTATTACTGATCGTAATGCTGCCTTTGACCACGTCGTTCCAGCTAACGTCGCCATCGAGCGGATTTTTAAAACGGATCACTGGCTTACGGTCTGCCGGCACTGCAGGCAAAGTCTTGCCTGCTTCCGGACGCCAGGTGCCGTCATAACGTGGCTTGTCGCCCGCAGCACGCTGACGCTCACGCATCGCTTCCACTTCTTCCGGCGAGGAATAACAGTAGTACGCCGTCCCTTGCGCCAGCATATCTGCCAGCACTGCACGATAGCGCTCCATTCTTTGCATTTGATAAAACGGACCTTCATCATGCGCCAGGCCCAGCCAGCTCATGCCATCTAAAATCGCCTGCACCGCTTCAGGTGTAGAGCGCTCCAGATCCGTGTCTTCTATTCGCAATACAAAAGTGCCGCCATGGTGGCGGGCAAATGCCCAGCTGAATAAAGCGGTACGGGCACCGCCTATGTGTAAATAACCAGTAGGGCTGGGAGCAAATCGGGTACGGACTGTCATGGAGAGGATTGCACCGCATGCCATCAGAAAATCTGAGGGCATCAGGTCGCGGAAAAGTTAAAAACAGCATTTTACCGCGTTCGCCCTTAGCCGCCTACCCGCGACCAGGCGGGCGAACCGGCTGTGCGCCGTGTTAGTATGCAGCACCTGTTTCCGTCATGATGAATGAGTATGCAAGCCCCCCTCCCCGTGCGCGATGGCATCGCAGCGAGTTATTGCTGGATACCGGAAGGCATAGCGCCGACCCCGCTGCTTAGTTTTTTGAGCCTGCAGTTTCCTGACATTCCAGAAGCGATATGGCTGCAGCGCATCAGCCAGTCTGAAGTGCGCGATCAATATGGCGGCGTATTACAGGCTGACAGCACAGTGCGACGCGGCATGTGCCTATACTATTACCGTGAAATCGAGCACGAGACACGCATACCTTTCGACGAAAAAATCCTATATCAGGATGCACATTTGCTGGTCGCCGATAAACCGCATTTTTTACCCGTCACACCAGGCGGCCGCTTTTTACGTGAAACCCTGCTGACCCGGCTGCGTCAAACCACAGGACTGGAACATCTGACCCCCATACACAGACTGGACCGGGAAACCGCGGGCGTCATTCTGTTCTCACACAACCCTGAAACACGCGGCGCCTATCAGTCCATGTTTCAGAAAAAAACCATCAGCAAAATCTATCACGCGCTGGCGCCTGCGATGCCCGAGCGCAGTTACCCATTTGTATATCAAAGCAGAATGGAAGAAGGCGAACAATTCTTTACTATGCGCGAAACGCCAGGCGCCCCCAATACGGAAACCCTGATCGAGCTCGAACAGCAGCGCGGCGCGCATAACCTGTACCGCTTATCACCCGTCACAGGACGCAAACACCAGTTACGCGTGCACATGGCCAGCCTGGGCGCCCCCATCGTCAATGACAGTTTTTACCCGGTCGCGCTGCCCTGCAAAGGAGATGATTTCAGCCAGCCACTGCAACTGCTGGCAAAACAAATCAGTTTTCACGATCCGCTCAGCGGGGAATGGAGAGAATTTCAAAGTATGCAAGCGCTATAAAATCTCAACAATTCAGCCTCGACTGTTATGCCTCAGTTATCGCCTTAAGCACAGACACAAACCAGCTGCTTCCGCCATCAAAAAGAGCCTCAGCGCGCGCGTGATAAGGCGATGCAAACCGCCCTGCTATTGACACATACGATACATAGGGATATTATCTCGGTCTTCGGAGTGTAGCGCAGCCCGGTAGCGCATCTGCTTTGGGAGCAGAGGGTCCAAGGTTCGAATCCTTGTACTCCGACCAGTTTCAAGGGATAAATAAATAATTAATTTAGCCCATTTATTTCAGAATAGCGAAATAAAAAAGCCGTTTTTTCGGAGTGTAGCGCAGCCCGGTAGCGCATCTGCTTTGGGAGCAGAGGGTCCAAGGTTCGAATCCTTGTACTCCGACCAGTTAAAAAAGCATCGTTGATTTTCAACGATGCTTTTTTCATTTTCGGCTCCGGATTTTCTGCGCCACATTGTCCAGTGCAGGATTGCAGATTCGACTGAATTCGCTNAAAAAAGCATCGTTGATTTTCAACGATGCTTTTTTCATTTTCGGCTCCGGATTTTCTGCGCCACATTGTCCAGTGCAGGATTGCAGATTCGACTGAATTCGCTGACTTGTCCGCAGCCACGCTGGCACACCAGTATGGCTGACACAGACAAGCAGACACCATCTATCCTGCGTTACGTCTGGCCAAAATACGCAAATCCGGCACCAGCATCTGCACCTCGTGGAATTGCCAGCTTTCTGCCTGATCGACATGCGTGAGCTCGGGAATACGCAGCAAACCCGCACCTGATCCCAGCAATTTCGGTGCGAGGTAAACCAGCAATTCATCGACCAGCTTAGCCTCCAGCAGTGCACCATTCAGCACCGCACCCGCTTCCACATGCAATTCATTGATCTGACGTCGCCCCAACTCCAGCAACAGCGCAGACAAATCAACCCGCCCATGCGCTGCGGGCAGCAATAAGACTTCAACGCCCTGCGCCTCAAGCGACGCACGCTTTTCTGCATCGTCACGCGCTGCCACCACCAGACGCACGCCCTGCTGCAGACAACGCGCGTGTGGCGCTATCTGTAAATGAGAGTCGACAATGATTTTGATGGGCTGACGTGGCGTGCTGATCTCGCGCACGTTGAGTTGCGGATCATCGGCCAGCACGGTACCAATGCCGGTCAGTATCGCATCGGCACGTGCACGCCACTGATGACCATCCAGCCGCGCAGCTGGCGAGGTGATCCACTGACTCTGACCATTCGGCAATGCAGTGCGGCCATCCAGACTGGCCGCCATCTTCATGCGCACCCAGGGCTTGCCACTTTCCATGCGCCGGAAAAATCCCAGATTCATTTCGCGCGCGGCCAGCACAATATCTGGCTCCTGACCGCACTCCACCTGCAAACCAGCCTGCCGCAAGATCGCCAGCCCGCGCCCCGCCACCTGAGGATTGGCATCACCAACCGCCGCCACGACACGCGCAATACCTGCATCAACCAAGGCATTAGCGCATGGCGGGGTGCGGCCAAAATGACTGCATGGCTCCAGTGTGACGTAGGCCGTGGCGCCAGCAACTGCATGGCCCTGCGCATGCGCATCACGCAAGGCCATGACTTCCGCATGCGCCTGCCCCACCGGCTGGGTCCAGCCCTGCCCCAGTATCTGACCATCCCTCACGATCACACAGCCAACCTTAGGATTTGGCGAGGTTTCTATGGTGGCACGCGCAGCCAGCACCAGCGCCAGCTGCAGATAATGTCTGTCGGTTTGCTGCTGATTCATACTCAGGTATGTTGTATAGAAATACTAGGGAATTTGCTACTCATATCTTTCGCTTTATCAGCCACTTTCACGGCGACGCGGCGTGCGATATCTTTGTAAATCGCAGCGATAGGACCATCAGGATCAGCGACCACGGTAGGCTGACCAGAATCCGCTTGCTGACGGATAGACATCGTCAACGGTAATCCACCCAGAAAATCGAGACCGAAGTCAGCACACATTTTTTGCCCGCCACCTTCACCGAAGATAGACTCTGCATGACCGCAGTTCGAGCAGATATGGGTGCTCATATTTTCGACGATACCGATGATAGGAATATCGACCTTTTCAAACATCTTCAAACCCTTGCGCGCATCCAGCAAGGCGATATCCTGCGGCGTGGTCACGATCACCGCGCCTGTCACCGGCACCTTCTGCGACAGCGTCAGTTGTACGTCACCGGTACCCGGTGGCATATCCACGATCAGATAATCCAGATCGCGCCAGTTCGTTTGCTGCAGTAATTGCTGCAAAGCCTGAGTCACAATCGGTCCACGCCAAACCATAGGCTCATCCGGATCGATCATGAATCCTATCGAGGATACCTGCAGGCCGTGATTTTCCAGCGGCTCCATGGTTTTGCCGTCCAGGGTTTCAGGACGACCCTGTATGCCCATCATCATCGGTTGCGAAGGGCCATAAATATCCGCATCCAGAATACCAACTGCCGCACCTTCTGCAGCCAGCGCCAGCGCCAGATTTACTGCGGTGGTGGACTTACCGACCCCACCCTTGCCAGACGCAACAGCGATAATATTTTTCACATTCGGCATCAGCTTAATGCCGCGCTGCACCGCATGCGCAACAATCTTGACGCTGACCGCGACATGCACCTGCGCCACGCCAGGCAAGGCTTGCAGCGCGCTGCTGACCAGCTCGCGTATCAGGGTCAGCTGGCTTTTTGCCGGGTAAGCGAGCTCGATATCCAGACTGATATCGGCGCCTTGTATCTGTATATTTTTGACGGACTTCGTCGTGATGAAATCTTTTTGTGTATTTGGATCGATGACCTGGGATAAGGTTTGTTTAATCAGTTCTGCTGTGAGTGTCATTTGCTTCTCCATTCAATGCCGCAAGTCTAGCGCAAATTGCCGCCAGCCACCCGAAAGCCCTGAGCGGCTAAGGACTTTTAGCCCCTGCAGCGGATATAACGCGGCAGTTTTTCAGACATTTTCCTTCCTGCCACAATAATCCCCGCCTTTTTTTGCTGACATTCGTGTATGGTGCGCCCACCTTTTTATTTTTTTGGGGCAGATATGCACACCGAGAGCTTTATACCTGGCAAAGATGCCTCCCTTGAATCAACCATCGCCACCATGCAGGCCAAACTGGCAGCGCGTGGCTTTGTACTGAATGAATCGTCCTGGATCAATGAAATCGAAGGCATCTGGTCGGTCCATGTGAAAGACCAGGAATGCCCGATGTTATTCGCCAATGGCAAGGGCGGCACCGAGCTGGCCGCACGCGCCAGCGCATTAGGTGAATTTTTTGAGCGTCTGGGTACCCACTATTTCTGGACCCACTTTTATCTGGGCGAAACCAGAGCCAACCGCCCTTTTGTACACTACCCGCAAGAACGCTGGTTCCAGCCAGAAGAAGATGGCAGCTGGCCGACTGACATGCTCAACCCTGAGCTGCATGACTTTTATAACCCGGATGGTGAAATCGATGTCAGCGTGCTGGTCGACCTCAATTCCGGCAACGTAGCACGCGGCATTTGCACCCTGCCTTACACCCGCCTGCGCGACGATGCGATAGCCTATGTACCGGTCAATATTATCGGCAATCTGTATGTCAGCAATGGTATGGCGGCCGGTAATACCATGATGGAGGCGCGCAGTCAGGCGCTGTCTGAAATTTTCGAACGTCATGTCAAATACCGCATCATCAGCGAAGGCATTTGCCTGCCTGAAGTACCGGATGAGGTCATCGCCCGATTCCCAAGAATCGCGGCAGGTATTGCTGGCCTCAGAAAAGCCGGCTTCGGCATCCTGGTACGCGACGCCTCTTTAGGTGGTCAGTATCCGGTCATGAATGTCACCTTGCTGCACCCGGGTGATCAGGGCATATTCGCGAGCTTTGGTGCGCATCCGCGTTTTGAAATTGCATTGGAACGTGCATTGACCGAATTGCTGCAAGGCCGTGCGCTCGAAACCCTGACCGGCTTCCCGGAACCAGGCTTTGATATGGATGAAATCAATGCTGTCGCCAATCTGGAAATCCACTTCGTTGATTCCAGCGGCGTGATCAGCTGGGACTTCCTGAGCGATGAACCTGACTATGCGTTTGCCGACTGGAATTTCAGTACCACCACGGCAGAAGATTATGCCTGGCTGGTGAATGCAATTCATGCTGAAGGTAAGGACATCTATGTCTCAGACTTCTCAGAACAAGGGGCCTACAGTTGCCGCATACTGGTGCCTGGCATGTCAGAAATTTATCCGGTCGAAGACCTGGAGTGGGAAAACAATAGCATAGGCAATCACATCCGCCCGGCCCTGCTGCGCCTGCACAGTCTGAGCGAAGCTGAGTGTGCAGCGCTGCTGGCTGACTTGCAAACCATGAATCTGAACGACGAGCGTCCGCTGTGGGAAATCCTGGGGCTGGCTATTCCTGTTGGCACCGCATGGAAGCAGTTACGCATAGGTGAACTCAAAACCTTGCTGGCATTAGCGACTGGCGATACTGAAGCGATTCTGGAAGGCTGTGACTGGATCCATCACTTCAATGACCTGAGCAAGGAGCGCAGACTGGTTTATCGCTGCGTAGAAAGCATACTCAAGCTGGAAGATAGTGAGAACTATCTGCGTGCACTGATCTTGTTGTACGGCGCGGAGATCTTCCGTCAGGCAGAGGCCTTACTGGATCGTAGCGAACGCTTCTTTGGACTCGACGAATTGGGAAGCGATATGCAGGGCAGCGCCATGCATCAGGGTTTGTTGAAGGCCTATGATAAGCTGTTTGCCTAATACCTGATGAAGCAGGGGATAGGAACCAGCAACAATCTTATCCCCTCTTCTGTGCCTGCCCAGAACGAAGAGATGCAGGCAGGCTGAACTCATAAATGACGGGGTCAAACATATACAAATTTCTGTCTTGACAGAAATAACCGAAATATCTAAACTCAGCGCATGGAACTGACACCTGTAAAACAAAAATTTATTCTGCACTGGGGCGAAATGGGCACCTTATGGGGCGTTAATCGCACAGTAAGCCAGATTCATGCCCTGCTCTATATCGCAGGTTGCCCGCTGCATGCGGAAGAAATTGCTGATACCTTGGGTGTAGCACGATCGAATGTATCGAACTCACTGAAAGAGCTGCAGAACTGGAAACTGGTGAAACTGGCTCATGTGATGGGCGACCGGCGTGCGCATTTCGAAACTTCGCTGGATGTTTGGGAATTATTCCGCACTGTCGTCAGAGAGCGCAAAGAGCGCGAGCTGAGCCCAACCATAGGTATTTTGCAGCAATGCCTGGATAGTCCGGATATAGATCAGGAAGACAAGGCAACCCAGCTTAGGATTAGCGAGACGCTGGCACTGATGCAAACGCTGACCAGTTGGACCGATGAGATGTTAAGACTGGAACCCGCCACCTTGATGAAACTGCTCAAAATGGGCGCTGCGGTACAAAAACTGGTCCGAGGTGAAGATAAGACGTCTTGATACGGGCATTCACGCCGCAGTCAGATTGACGCTGAGGAAGAACAATCTCAGCGTTTTTTAAAAAACATGCATTTCTGTTTTGACAGAAATTACAGAAACAATATCTATAAGCACACTTAATCAGAGGGAGATCACGATGGCAATTTATCCACTGACCATTTTGTACGACGAATCCTGCCCGCTTTGCAAACTGGAGATCGATAACCTGAGAGCACGTAATCAGGGCGGACAATTGCGCTTTATCGACGTTTCCGCCCCTGATTATGACGCGTCCTTATGTCAGGTCGCCAAAGCAGATTTGATGCGGATTATTCACGCCCTGCGCGCCGATGGGCAACTGGTGCATGGCATGGAAGTATTCAGGCTGGCCTATGATGCAGTCGGTCTGGGCTGGATGACCGCCGCGACCGGATGGCCGCTATTGAAACCGGTGTTCGACTGGCTCTATCCGCATATTGCCAACAATCGAAATCGCTTAAGCTGGGTGTTTTCAGGCTCGGTATTTCGTCTGGCGGCACGGCGTGCGCTGCGTCGCAGTCAAGCCTGCAAAGACGACGCATGTGAACGCAAGGATCACAAGGATGCATCATGAAGATCCTGGTCTGCGGAGCAAACGGCTTTATTGGCAGGCATTTATGTCTGCAATTACAAGCTGCCGGACATCAGATCCTGCGTGGCATCAGACCAGGCGATCCTGCGGCATGTCCTGGGCCGGATGAAGTATGGATGGACTTTTCCAGCGAGACCCAGGCCAGCATTTGGACATCCCGCCTGCAACAGGCGGGGCCGATTGATGTCATCATCAACGCCATCGGTATTTTGCATGAGTCTGGCAAACAAACCTTTGAGACGATACACCGTGATGCCCCCATCGCCATGTACCAGGCGGCTCAACGGCTAGGCATAACACACATAGTGCAGATTTCTGCGCTGGGCGGCAACCAGGACGTGCAAATACATGAGGGTATGAGTCCTTACTTACGCACTAAGCGTGAAACCGATCGCTTTTTACTGCAATCGGGCTTGTGCGCCTTGATACTCCGTCCCTCGCTGATCGTAGGCGTGGACGGCATCAGTAGCCGCTTTTTCAGAATGTTGGCCAGCCTGCCGGTTTTGCCGGTTCCTGGCGATGGTCAGCAGCGCCTGCAACCAGTTCACGTTGATGATCTTTGTGAGGCCGTTGTGCGCTGGTTATCGACACCAACATGCAAGACACTGGAATTGAACGTGGTGGGTCCCAGCGCGATGACTTACACGGAAATGCTGATCAATTACCGCGAGTTGATGGGACTGCGACCTGGCCGCGTGCTGTGCATCCCCTTATGGCTCATGCATACCGTGGCTGGCTTGGCCCGTTTTTTTCCTCAACAGGTGCTGAGTCGCGACAGTTTGCGCATGCTGGAAAATCACAATGTGGCCGAGCCGGCGCCACTGCAACAACTACTGGCACGCCCAAGCCGAAATAAGGAAAGCTGGTTCCCTCAAATCCCGTGCACCATGCTCGCCAGCGAAGCACTGTTGAGTTGGCATCTGATTTGTTATCGCTATATTCTGGCCTTGATATGGATAATCACAGCCGTCTTATCGTTTGGATTGTACCCGTTGCAGGATAGCCTGCAGCTCTTGCAAGCCCTGCCTGTACCAGTAAGCTTACATTTACCGCTGCTGTATGGTGCAGCCTCTCTGGATGGGATGCTGGGAATAGCCTGCGTATTTGCCCCCTCGCGCAAATTATGGACATTCCAGCTTGCGCTGATTGCGACATACAGCATACTCATCGCCCTCTATCTGCCGCAATTCTGGTTACATCCGTTTGGGCCGGTGTTGAAAAATATCGCCATCGTCGCCCTGCTGCTCAGCTTACTATCCACCGACAGGAAAACATCATGAATAGCTATCTGCTGTTGAAAACCTTACATATCATTTCATCTGTCGTTTTGGTAGGCACCGGTTTCGGTTCGGCTTTTTATCTCTTTTTGACGAACCGTAGCGGTAACACGGAAGCCCAAATGGTAGTCACGCGGCTGGTAGTGATTGCGGACTGGTGCTTCACCACGCCAGCTGTGCTGATCCAACCCATTAGCGGCGTCAGCATGGCGTATTTGGCTGGCTGGCCTTTGAGCACGCCCTGGCTCATGGCCTCCATCCTTTTATACTGCCTCGCCGGACTCTGCTGGCTTCCTGTCGTCTGGCTGCAAATTCAGTTGAAACACATGGCAGTACATGCAGTAACGACCAAGGCAGCGCTACCAGCACGATATTGGCGCTACGCCAAATACTGGGAGCGACTCGGCTACCCTGCGTTTATCGCGATGATAGGAGTGTTTTATCTGATGGTGAATAAGCCATTGTTTTAAAAAATCCTTAAATACAAACTCACCCTACGTCTTTTCGATCAGAATATTTGAATACGTTTGTTCCGGATGACGCAATACATCGCGAAAGTAACCATAATCTCAGTGAGATATACACTGCTCAACAATCCTATCCATCCCCAATAATAAGTTGCCGCAATGGCATAGACAATATGTAAAGGCCCTGCGATCACATATATGCGGCTAAGCACAAGTCCTTCTCCTAAGGCCAGCAGCCGCCATTGTGAAAATATCGTTGCCACCGCAATGATAACTGGCAAAACGGCAAATGCTTTGAGATAAATCGCCACCCCGGCAAAAGCCGCTCCAAAGTAATTGATGGCGATGAAATCTGCACCGAAAAAAATGAAAGCCGCGCCTATAATTTGCGTACCGACAAGTGAACACCAACCCAATCGATTTAAGCGTCTAAACTCTTCAGGTTTCGGGCTTGCACCAGATGCAACAAAGCGCGGAAATAATGCACTTGCAATGGGGGAAATAAATCCCTGTATCCCTGAACGAATTTTATCGCTTGCCGCGAAAAATGCCACCTGTTCAGAAGTACCCAAAAATTTCAACACGGTGAGATTTACCATCGTATATAGACTAATCGAAATATTTGAGGCAAAAACAGGCCACCCCTCCCGCAATAATTCAAACATACGTCTTGTGCTGACGGGTGCCCAGATTAAAGTTTTGAGTTTTCGAAAATAGAAATAAGACATCAGAGACGCAATCAGACCTGGCGTGCTCATCAAAGCTGCTGCCAGAACTACGTCACCGGGTGATTTCACAAACAAAAAAATTAATGGCAATACTGCCAGCCGTGAAATTCCCGTAATAAACGCCAGCTGCTTCATCCGCTCCAAGCCTTGAAACAACCAGGTCGGAAACAGCGCATTTGAAAAAACGCCAATGAATGCTGCTGCAGTTAGCCATTCGCTACCTCGCAGAGAAGGTATCAAAAACAGCATACTCAGACAAATTCCAGCCATCAAAATAGCCAAAATCAATTTGACTGCTAAAGTATTTATGACGATATCTGAAATTCTCTCCCAGTCGTGCCGCCACAACGTGATGAGTCTCGTGACAGTAATACCAAAGCCATAATCGGTCACAAAAATAAAATATTGAATAAATATCTGCACAAAACTAAGTGCAGCGAACTGCTCAACTTGCAAAACCCTGGTCAGATATGGCAATGTTATCAAAGGCGACAGATAAATCATTGCTTGCACAAATACAAGGTAAATTATGTTGATTGTTGCTGTTGACATGGGAAACTGAAAATTATTTTAGCGACTGGGGAAAATTGAAAAATTCTTTAATCAACGGTATTAACAAAAAGAGAAAGCATCAACTTAGTCTCATTAGGTATTTACAGAATCATATCGGAAATTTCTTTCAATATCGCTTTTAATAATTTTTAAATCTATCCGCTCAAACGCAAACCAGAACGGAAAGCGCTCTCTTTTTTGAGGTTAAGGCTATTAATGCATCAATTACGATTCGCATTTAGAGAAGTACGACTTAGATATAAATGCGCAGGGATTTTCCCGCAAGCCTCAGATCAAGTTAGGTGACATAAGGCTTCCATTGAAGAACGTAATGTACGCTCATAGAACTTAGCCTTACAACTCGCGCTGATTCGCTTAAGTGATGGCGATTAGCTACACAGATAGCAGTGTGTTGCAAGGTTAAATGGCAATACCTATTTCCAACATTATCTCTTAAGCTAATTTGGTAAGCGACTTTTCCAATTTCTTTACCAAAGATGCCAAAGCCAACTGACTCCATCGCACTAATCCGCAAGTAGAGCCAAATTGAAATCTACAAATATTGTTTTATCAGCTTGATTTGAGTGCATCTATGATGCGTTTGCAAGCCATACCATCGCCATAAGGATTATGAGAGCGAGCCATTTCGTTATAAGCATCCTCAGAATCAATCAATGCTGAAGTAGCAGATACGATGCAATCTACATCGGTTCCGACTAATTTAACAGTTCCTGCGGCAACAGCCTCAGGGCGCTCTGTAGTATCTCTCATGACAAGAACAGGCTTACCAAGAGACGGCGCCTCTTCCTGTACACCACCAGAATCTGTCAATATCAGATGACATCTGTCCATCAAATACACAAACGGTTCGTAATCGAGAGGATCAATTAAATGAACGTTTTTAAGATCTGAGAGAAGTCGGTTTACTGGGGCCTGTACGTTTGGATTTAAATGAACTGGATAAACGATCTCCACATCAGGATAGGCCATTGCCAATTGGCTCAAGGCACTGCAAATTCGCTCAAAACCGCCGCCGAAATTTTCTCTCCGGTGACCAGTTACAAGAATAACTTTGCTGTCATCTCTTAAGAAAGAAAAGTTTTCTTTGTATTGGCTGACCTGAGTAGTATCCAGTTTAATTTTGTCACGAATTTGCAAAAGCGCATCAATTACTGTATTCCCAGTAACCACTATATTGCAATCTGCGACCCCTTCTTTGAGCAGATTCTCGCGTGAAGTATCAGTCGGCGCAAAATGCCATTTAGCTAATGCTCCAGTTAATTTTCGGTTAGCCTCCTCCGGCCACGGCGAATACAAATTACCAGTTCTCAAGCCAGCCTCAACATGACCGACATCAATTCTTTCATAATACGCAGCCAATGCTGTAGCAAAGGTAGTGCTAGTATCTCCATGCACCAAAACAATGTCAGGCTTAAACTCTCTAAGTACATCACGAATTCCCGCCAATATACGACTAGTAATGTCATACAGATCCTGCCCCGGCTTCATTATATCCAAGTCAAAATCTGGCACTATTTCAAATAGCGACAAAACCTGATCGAGCATTTGACGATGCTGTGCGGTGACACACACCTTAGATTCAAACTCATCGTGAGCAGATAATTGCTTGACCAAGGGTGCCATTTTGATTGCTTCTGGGCGGGTACCAAAAACAGTAAGAATTTTCTTTTTCATCGTATACAGACCACTTTTACTACAAATTAGGCAATGAAACACAGTTCATTGTAGGGGCTATTAATTATCAATATTGGACATGAATCTCACAGTCCATATTTAATCCACAATGTTAAAGCCATAACAAGGTGAACATAGGGATGCCAAATTTAACTTAAACTCCATGTGATTATCTCATACTAGATTTAAGGGATCTCGAATATTCATCGATCGGACAAATCCCAAGTAAACCCTTAAAGAATCTGCAAACGAAAAAAAACTGAGTGTATGTCTTACACTCAGTTTTGTGAAATCGCCAATACCAGATCAGGAAAATTTCAGATAAGCTTTCAATTGACGCAATTTTTCTTCCTGCTCGGGTGTTTTCGGCTTACTCGCAGCTTCACTCAAGAATGCAAGTACCAGCGCCAATAACAATCCCAAAAAAGCAAACGCGAGGGTAATGATTGAACGTTTAGGCTTATCTTTCAACTCTGGCTCAACCGCCTTATCCAGCACCTGGATCAGAGGAATATCTTTTGCCTCATCGAGACGCGCCACCTCATATTGCTTAGAAAGCAACTCATACAGCATTTGATAGTATTTGGCATCACGGAGTAATTGCACACTGCTACTACCCGAAGCTTCTTTGACTTTCGCTGCACCTGCATCGGCTGTAGCAGGCGTTCCATTTTCCAACTTAGCTAATTCTTGCTGCATGCCCAGCAATTCCTGGCTGACGCGTTTATATTCCTGATTATTTGGCGTCACAAAAGCCTGCATCGCTTTCAGTTGAATTTCCTTAGCTGAAATACTTGCACGCAGTTTGGCCACCGTCTCCAACACGGCTTTACTCTGAGCATCGACACTTAATATCCCCTTGCTGTCGATACCACTAGATAAGGCGGTCTCCGCAGCAATCATTTTATCTTTTGCCTGCAATAACTGCTTTTCGTAGAAAACACGACGTTGAGAAGCTTCAGTTAAGGCAAAAGTACTTGTCAAGGTAATTAACTCTTCAACATAGGCATTGGCAATCGCGGCAGCTACTTTAGGATCCTTGTCTTCAACATCTATCGAAATAATATTGTCCTTACCCGAAGAGATTACAGAGTTTGCTTCCAAAACTTTACGTGTTGTCTCTGTAAATTTTTGCTCATACCGTGACTGCAAATCAAAACGCTTAATCAGCTTATCTGTCAATAGACGGCTTTTAAGCATAGAAACGTACAAATCATTGGGATTTTTCAAGCCTAAGGCAGCACCTGCCCCACCCGCCAAGCCACCTAACTGGCTCAACATCGCTGAAGCCGTAGACTGGCTCTGCTGAGGTGGCAACACTTTGGTATTCGCCTTATATACTTTAGGCATGGCAAAACTGATCAATAACCCGGCAAGTCCAAACAGGACAGGGTACAAAATGATCTTACTTTTATGTTTCGCCAGCACCAGCATCAAATCCATCAAACTGATGCCGCCCTCATCCTCTTCATGCATAGCAAATTTATTTTCTTGATTTATGACTGTCATGCTTATTGCCTCAAACTCTTAATTGCCGCTGCACTGATGCCAAATCCAGACAAGATTTGCGCCCAGTCTTTAAGTCCGTTAATCACAGATTTATAGGCAGTCTCTTTATTCAAACGCTCAGGCACCACAATGCTGTCGCCGGGCATGACCTCGGCAGAAATAACACTGGAGAACCAACCACGGCCAGAGGAGGACAGGACAGTGCCATTTGCGCGGATAACAAAGACGCTATCCAGATCGGCCTCAGAGGTAACACCTGCGTTTGCCAGGTATTTGTCGACTGTAGTCCCTTTTCGCCAAATGATAGACGAGTCCTGATTGACAGCTCCAAATACATGCACAAAATCAGGGCGACTCGGAATAACCAGCTGATCGCCATTTTCCAATTTTAATTGTGGCAGCTTATCGACATTTTCATCATTCGTAGCCAAATCAAGTGAAACACGTCCCGTTGCCTTCAACTCGCGCATACGTGCCAACGCCTGCATGCCAGACTCTTGTTCAACTTTAACTTTTAAAGCAGCCACTTGCGCATCTGCACTCGATTGATTAGCAGCAGCCTTTGCTGACTCTGTACGTAGCTGAGTTTCAAGACGTTTTACAGCTTTCTCGAGATTAAGCTGTTGCTCCTGCTTCACCTTTTCGCGATAAAACTCAGAACCGAATAAGAAAGCATTCGCTGTAGGGCCGCCAGCTTTTGCAACTAAAGAATGAATCGTCTCACCAGGCGACATCTGATAAACCCCTGGCGCATTTACTTCACCTTCAATACGTGCAAATACTTTACGCTTTGAAATAGGAACGCGAATATCATTCTGGGAAAACACCGTTACCGCATCCCCAGCCTGCAATTGCAAATTATCTTCACTATTTGCATCAGCCATAGCACGGCCAAGATTAAATGGGACCAAACTGACATTGAGAGTAGCACGATCAATACGCTCGACAACTGCATAGTCCCAGTTCACATCATCAAACAGGTTACCAATACGTGCTGACAGAGTGGCTGCATTTTCTTTTCTATCGTCCTGCGCATCCACCTCTTGCTGAAGCAAAATATCATTCTGACGCTGAACAGAAGCTCTTGTGATCAGACTTTCCCGATTTGGAATCAAATCGCGAACACGCATTCCAGACTTAAACGGGACACGCATTGCTTGATTCACATTACCACGTAAAGTCACAGCATTCGAAAAGTCAGGAGTGATTGCTGTTACTGTCAGCAAATCACCATTCTTCAACGTTTTGTTTAAGCCAATACTGTTTAACGCAAACTCCTCTACAGTACGTGGCTGCGACTTAACTGGATCGATACGTTCCAGGAAGGCTCTGCGGGGATCGGCAACGACAGGCATGCCGCCTGCCAGTTCAAGCACGCTGGAAATAGACTCATTACTTGTTTTCAATTCATAGATAGCTGGCGTATTAACTTTACCAGTCAGAGCGATATGACCAACTGCCGCGGGAATAAAGATGGTGTCACCATCCTGAAGTTTGATATCGCTGCTTTTATCGCCTTTTGCTATAAACGCGTACAGATCCAAAGCACCCACCACTTTGCCACTACGCTTCACTTGTACATTGCGCATGGAACCCGCTGAATTAGGACCACCACTGACCAGAAGCGCTGTCACCAAAGTAGAAAAACCTGAAACTGTATAGGAACCCGGCTTTCTGGCCTGACCAACCACATACACGGTAATAGCCCGTAAACGGCCAAAACTTACATTCACGGTCACATCACGGTACAGCCTCGCGATCGATGAACGGATCAGCGCATCTGCATCCGCTGCTTTCACCCCCGCCAGATTAATAGTACCAATCGTAGGAATATTGATCGCACCATTTCGGTCTACCACCGCACGATAATCAACTTCAAGACTACCCCAGGCACGAATCAATAATTCATCACCGGCTCCCAACACATACTCAGAGGGAACTGGGGTGTTTTGTAATGGAGCAAAGCTCGACGGCGTGTTCAAGAAAAAATCTGCTCCAAATACTGGCAAATTTTTTCCTATCGCATATCGGACAAAATTCTGAAACTCGCTGCTTTCTATTTTTTCCTGATTCCTCATCTCAAAGCGCTGCTGAGGTGAAAGTTCCTCCCCACCAATTCGCACAGACGAAGGCATACCAGACTGACTGGTTGCCGATTGCCCTTTGAACTGATTTACAGATGACATCCCCGAAGCTTGATTTGTCGACAACTGACCATTGGGCTGATTTGTCGATAACTGACCATTAGGCTGATTTGTAATTCGACTCTGCGTTTTTGAAATGCTGGATTGCGCTTCGTTGTTGTTGGCATTGTTTGCTAACTCTGCTTGCTGCGCAAAAACACTGGAAACCGCAAGAAATGTGACTATCGGCAAGGTACTCTTCATTATTTGGTGCATAGTGTACGTACATTAAAATTGTGTATGGACTTGCGAATTGATTTTCGAAAGAAATGAATACTAGCTATTCGTCAGGCTACATCTCGCGAAAACTTCTGATTTTCGTCTGTTTCCGAAGCGCGTTCACCTACGGTCATCCAGCGTTTGATTTTAAATCGAACGATCATTGCATAGAAAGTGCAATAGCACAGGATAAATATCCCCGTAAACAAGAGGATTAATGGCGTATTGGACCAACATAAAACGGCTGGGATGATAGAAAATGCCGTCAAACCCCACAAATAGGGTGCAGTCATCGAGTTACGTTTGACAATATGCGCAGCTTCTTTCGAACCTGTCATATGCCTGACCAAACGCTTGTATACGAGTGAGTGCAGGTGTATCGCATCGGGCAAACCTGCCGGCAAACCACGAATGATCTTGCGGCGATAGATAGAGAATACAGTTTCCCAAACCGGATAAATCACCAACAAAAGCGGAAACCATGGTGAAACTGAAGGGTTGCGGTACACTAACATGACGCAAATTTCTGCGATCATAAAGCCCCAAAGATAGGCGCCACCATCTCCCGCAAAGATGGTGCCTCGAGGGTAATTCCAGAACAAAAATCCTAGTGTTGCTCCAATTAAAGCAATGCATTGCCCAAGCAAAAACACATCGTTAACCTGATAGCTGACGTAGGCAAGCGCAGATAAAATCATCAACACTACTGCTCCGGCCAGACCATTAAAACCGTCAATAATATTCATCGCATGGGTAATGCCGCCAACCGCAATCATGACCAGCAAGGCGTTCAAAACAATGTAGCTGGTCACCAAATGATCCAGCATCGGAATACCCAGACGCACAAGCTTTGCATCCAGCAGCCACATTCCTAACAGTGCAGCGAAAAAAGCGGCCAATAAACGCTTTAATGGGCTGACTTTCTTTGTTATATCTTCCACCATCCCGGCAAGCCAGACTGGCAAAATAGCTAGTACGAAAAACAAACTATTAACGTGCCACTCCCCCAGATACAAGGCTGTAAGAGCAGACAGCAAGCCTGCAAATATGGGCAACCCGCCAATCCGTGGTGTCGCACCATGATGCATTTTTTGAGGACCAGATCCACTTTGGTCTGCGGAAAACTTATGGTGTGTATGCTTGTAAAAAATCAAAAGAAAACAAACACTCCAAGATACAACTGCCGAGATGAATAGAATAACCGCCATGCTCTCACTTATAGGAATATATATACAAAGGCAATATTACCAGACTGAAGCAGAAATACTGAATTCTGATATCACAACAGCTGGCAAACCTCAAAAAAAATCGAAATATCAGCTTAAGGGCGAAAGCGTCTTGATACTACGCTATTTAAATTTCCTATTGATTACTAATCAACTCAAATTCATGTTTAAAAAACGCAAAAATAATCAGCGCAGCATCTCTTCTATACAATTTTAGCTGCGGCCAAAAGCATCTTCTAATCGAACAATATCGTCTTCTCCCAGGTAGCTTCCTGACTGCACTTCAATGATTTCTAAAGGAATGACACCAGGATTACTTAAGCGGTGCACCTCGCCCAGTGGAATATAGGTTGATTGATTCTCCGTGATCAACTTAATTTCATCACCACAAGTAACCTCAGCCGTCCCCTTTACTACGATCCAATGTTCGGCCCGATGATGGTGCTTTTGCAAGCTAAGACTGGCGCCAGGCTTGACCTGAATACGTTTAACTTTGAAACGATCTGACTCGTCTATGCTGTCGTACCAGCCCCAAGGTCGAAACACTTTCCGGTGCAAGGTATGTTCGGCACGACCTTGCTTTTCCAACATAGCCACGACTTTCTTGACTTGCTGGCTCTGCTTACGATCGACAACCAGCACTGCATCCGCTGTCTCAACGATGACAAGATCGTCAACACCCACGGCAGTGACTAAACGATTTGATGCATAAATCAAGGTGTTGCTGGAATCCGCCAAAAAAGCATCACCGACCAGCATATTGCCATCATTATCATGTTCACCAGTCTGCCAAACTGCGTCCCAAGCACCAAGGTCACTCCAACCTGCCGCAAGCGGTATCATGCTAATGTTAATTTCTGAGCCTGGACACTGCTCAATCACCGCATAATCAACTGACTCGCCGACCACCTTATCAAACAAAGCTTTATCTGGACGAATAAACAGCTCATCGTCAGAGCGACCATTCCATGCAGCGCTGACAGTCTGCAGCATATCTGGACGAAACTTTTTCAAAGCCTTAAGCCATGTGCTCGCCCTTAAAACAAACATACCGCTATTCCAGGCGTAGTTGCCACTACTCAAATACTTGACTGCCGTCTCTAAATCGGGTTTCTCGGCAAATTGCAGTACGTTGTGCTTTCCAGACTGCCCAAGATTTCCATCATAGTGTATGTACCCATAGCCAGTTTCTGGCCGGTCAGGCGCAATTCCAAGAATAACTACGTCACCATTAACTGCGGCTTTTACACTTTGGTTCAATGCAGCGGTCATGGCGGATTCGTCACCAACGGTCTGATCAGCTGGTGTGACCACCAGAATTGGATCATCTCCAAGCAAATTTGCCTGCAATGCAGCTAGAGTAAGAGCGGGAGCTGTGTTACGTGCCACAGGCTCAAGCAGAAGCCTGGCATCGACCTCTTTCAACTCACGCAACTGATCCAGCGCTAAAAACCTATGCTCTTCATTAGTGACGATTAAGGTTTCATTAAGCTGAAATTCATTCCCGGATATGGAATTAACGCGAGAAACAGCTTGCTGAAAAAGACTGTTTTGGCCAGAAAGCACCAAAAATTGCTTTGGAAATCCAGTGCGTGAAAGTGGCCACAAACGTGTACCAGAACCACCGCACATTATCACAGGAACAAGCTTAATCATCAGTTACTCTCTTAGGTCGCAGTCCTGCGAAACTCAGGAAATCATCTCTTTTAGCAGGATTTCAAGCTATCTCTCAAATGCATGCACATGCTAAAAGAAATCACACAAAAAGTATTGCCATATCAACTGATGTTCTGCACCTGTTCACTGGTTTTACCAAAGCGTCGCTCACGTTTATGGAAAGAAGCGATAGCCTCATCGAGCGCTTCCACTCCAAAATCCGGCCAAAATGTTTCCGTAAAATAAAATTCAGAGTACGCTAATTGCCACAAGAGGAAATTAGAAACTCGCGACTCACCACCTGTGCGTATCAGCATGTCAGGCTCAGGTGCAAATGCCATAGAAAGTTTAGTAGAAAGCAACTCCTCTGTCACATCCCCAGCCTTCACACCTTCAGCGATCAACTGGTTACACGCATTTACAATATCCCAACGCCCACCATAATTTGCACAGATAGTCAAAGTCAACCCAGTATTGGCAGCAGTCTCAGACTCAGCCAAGCGTACCAAATCCTGCAAATCTTTATCAAAGCGACTGAGATCACCGATCACTTTGAGGCGAATGTTATTCTCACCCATCTTGCGTATTTCGCCGACCAGCACCTTCCGGAAAAGCTGCATCAGCAAAGACACTTCTTCTTGAGGGCGACGCCAATTCTCAGAGCTAAAAGCAAACAAAGTCAAAAACTCAACGCCACGATTTACACAGGCTTCAACTACCTTGTTTACCGTCTTTACACCTTTTGCATGTCCGGCAAACCGTGGTAAAAAGCGTTTTGTCGCCCATCGCCCATTGCCGTCCATAATAATAGCTATGTGCCTAGGCATATTTCCGCGCTCTACCACACCCGCATTTTTACTATTCATACAATTCTCAAATTATTTACTCGGGACACCAAATGGAATACATATTGTCGCATCAACAACAGTTGAATTCAACTGGCCCTTGAATGATTTTACGCGTCCCAATCCAAACTTCAGTTGCGTATATCGACTTAAGTTATAACTCAAGTAAGCAACTCCTTGCACAATTGCACCACCTTGGCTGTTCACTCCTCCGCCGCCCGCTGCACCAGCAAGAATTTCACCTGAAACGCCCAGCCCACGCGCACTTGTCATTGATCTGATACCAAGACCAGCCAAGCCTACTGAGTAACCGCCCGCATTTCCACTAAATGCACTATGGGCCTGAGCGGACATAAACAGATTGCGATTTATATCGCGATTGATTTTCAAACCCATGGTGTTAAGTGCCTGATCACCACCGGTATAACGGCTAGCTTTGACGTAATGTTGAATACTCGCTGCCCAGTCCATACCGCGAATGCTACGGTCAGCTGTCGAGATACCAGCGTCATCCAGAATGACACCCAGATTCAGGGTTCCATATTTCGCTTTAAATTTGCCATCAGGTGCATTAACTAAACCACCTTCCAGCGCAACAAAAACATCAGGAGTAATGTCTACTCTCGAGTAAAGTCCTGCTTTTGCAATCAGACCGCCGCCTGTCGGCACTTTACCGCCGCCGCCCATACCAACTGAAAAACGACTACCAAGACGTAAAGAGTCTGACAACACGGGAACTTCATAAGCAACCCCACCTAAAATTTCGGCATAACCATCTGCCCCCCCCTTAACTGCCGCACCAGCTTCAATTCCCCACAAAACATTTTTAGAAAGAAATTGCTCGGATCTGAAGCCAGCATAACCTAAGGAGCCCTCATAGGGCTTTGCAGCAAGATCTGCGATGCCGTGACGAGGCTGATACACCCCACCCGTGAGTTGTATCCTATCGAACCCCATCCCACCACGCCCCACTCCGGCAAAAGAGCGCCCCGCAGCAGACGAATCCGTATAATTGAAATCAGTATCAAACCCGACAACCAGACCAGCCTGGTTCGAGCGTATATGCCCATTGGGAAAGCGCACCTGGGACAAAGAAAGCCCGACTTCAGTGCGTCCTGACTTCCAGATTAAATCAATATGGGGCCGCAACATAAGCCCGCCCCCGACTGCAGCAGCACCACCGCCACCACCGCCCGCATACAAGCCAGCTTTTCCGTATACATTTGCAAACAAATTTTGCCTTAAAGCCAATTCGGCACCACCGGTAAAAAAACCACCGCGCTGTCCTGTAATTGCACCATAAGCAGCAGGACCAACTTCAACAGTTTCATTTACTTTGAACATATAACTACCACCTACCATACCCATGGTTTCATTTTGGGGTAGCCTGAGCTTTTCAATACCGAACTGCACATGTGCAGCTTTACTGAAAAGCTCTACATCAGGCGATGGATTCGACTGCTGCGCTTGCACATGCGAAAAGGCTAGCGAAAATACAGTCACAAGCGGAAATGAGACGCTTTTATTAATTTTCATTTTTGAATGAGGCTTGAAATCAGACTGCTTAACGCAATCACCAATTTAATTGACTATTTTTCCTGAATCTACTTTGCGGGAATCAACACAATTTAGACATTTTTAACTAGCAATGCATCAAATTGGTAAGTCATCTATAGAAAATCACACGCCAGTGGTGTGGAAGATGCATTGTATCAATGCTTTGGTTACGAAAGAAGCATTAATTTTGTACATAGATATTTGAGGTGGTTTTCACATCTGTGATAACGAGGATAACGAGTAAAAAAAAGCGGCTTTACATCAGCCGCTTGTTGCAGATGCATCGCAAGTTGCATCTTTATCGGGATTACATGCTCTGGCCCGACCAAGAAAATTGACCTTCACTCTGCGCGTGACCGAATTATAAGTAAATGAAACGGTGCCCGCCTGTGGTTGCTGCACACTTGTTTTGGTCCGGCTTCTGCCATTGCCAGTGTAAGAGATATAGGCTGAAGAGGTATCGGTGAATACACTGCTTACATTGAATTTAGTTGATAGTGCATCATGAGTAAAAATAATCTGCTCGGTGGCATCAGCTTTTAAATTGCCATTATCGTCTACAAAAATAGTCCAACCCGACTTCCAGTTGTTTCCATCGACAGCAACCATTGTGACTTGCGCCCCACGCTTAATAGCTTCCGCACGTGCAAGATTGACACCCGCATAAAACTCTAAGGTCGCTGTCTGCAATTTTTGACTATCGATAAAAGAGTTAAATGAAGGCGCGGCGAGCGCCATCAGGATCGCAGCTATGCCAAATGCCACCAGCAATTCGACCAACGAAAAGCCTTGATGTAAACGGCTAAAATATAATTTTCGCATGAATCACCAGCACAATTCTTTGGTGCCCGAACTTCCGGTGAAACCCTTAACGCCAGTACTTGTCAAGGTAAAGCTTCCACATACAGGATCGCTATAAAACTGATTTACATTTTTTGTCCCAGGCTCAGCAGTCAGCAACACACAGCTTTGAATAACATCTCCAGTGCAAGCGGTTCCTTTAATTTCATAATTACTTGATTGCGCAGTTTCCCCGGAAAACCAGGTAAATTTCTTTTCAGCCTCATCTGTGGATGACTTAGAAAAAACGATATAAGTATTATTCTGCGTATAAAACTGCTCTTCTCGCAGCATGAGTTTTACCAATGCCGTCTTTGCTTCAGCCCGTTTGGTTTTTAAGGCATGCGATTGGTAAGCCGGGACACCGAACGCTGTAATGATGCCAATAATGGCCACTACTATGATTAACTCTATTAAACTAAAACCTGTATTTTTTTTCATAACCACCCCGATATATACAATTTACGAACCACCTGCGGTAGCAGTTTTTTTCAATTCCTGCCAGTTTCTGATTTCCTGCCAGCTGATACGTCCGGCCCGGGTAACTGCATCCGCTGCAGCTGAATTCTCGGTGGTAATACCAGAAGAGTTGCCCGTTCCAGCTGTTCTGACAGAAATCTTCGTTGTTATCCTGCGTGCACCAGTTCCCGTCCTATCTCCAGATGAAGTAGAAATATTGATGACTATCGGTGATGTCAATAAACCTATGGTCGACATGGTACCAGTCACTTCGGAATTCGTGCCGGTAAGCACATCAACCGCATACTTACGACCACTACCACCGGAACAAGGATCCGAACTGAGAATAAGAGTATTAAAAAACAAATAATTTCCTGCAAGTGTGCCTGTCAGTGTGTGATGAATGCGTTCACCAGTATTTTGTGAATTAGAAAAATCCAAATACCAACCTTTTTTAGTTCCACTGACTACGCCATACACGAATTTATTACCACCAATTCTGAAACCACTACCATCCGGCGTCAGCGTACGCGGTTCTAGTTCGCTACGGCTAGTCACCACATCACTATCGTAAGTGGTATCTAAAATTGCATAATACGAATTAGTGATGTAATTGGACGGAGTTACATCATAGGTCTCCATATACTTTCCAGTTCCAAAAGTCAGTATATAGCCACCTCCAGGAGCAAAAACAATTTGTGGTTGGACAGTGATAGGTTGTGCTACGCCACTTGAGTTTTTTGCTGTAAATACGGGCTTGCTAGCAACTTTGGCTTTATCCAGACTACCTGCACTGAAGTCGAAACGCCATAAATTCCCCTGTAAATCTCCCGCATAGGCATAACTGACTGAGCCATCTGCACCATATGCTACATTGGGAGCACCAAGGCCATTTTTTGCCGCAACATCTTTAATCGGCGTCATTAATTTAAAATAATTGCTGCCTTTTACCCACGGATCTGACGGTTTCTTGTCTAGCGAAAGAATGAACAGCGCTCCCTGTCCCGTCGCATTCGTATCATAGTCATAATTATTATACCCACTCGAGATAACGACAAAGTTCCCAAACGTTGGACTTGTCGTCGTACCACCAGTGCGGAATTTTGCAATCAAGGGTGGGGAAAGCACATATCCCATGTCTTTGTCAATTTTATCGGTGAACTCCCACAAGGCACCTATGCCACCAGAGAAATTCGCAGGATTGGTTACATCGAGTGCAAATACACCTTTATTACCAGCTCCCATGCCCGCCACTAGCAAAGTTTTCCAAACACCACTGACTTGTGCCTCTTTGACTGTGATACGGCCATCAACAAAAGAGTCGTGACTATAGTAGGGGTCGGTCAGGTCATTCAACTTGGATAGCAAAGCATTGGGGATGTATGAAAATATCTCACTCCCATTTATTGCATCAAAAGCATGCAACATCCCGTCGTTAGAACCAACATACACTGCTGCCTGACGCCCTTTATTGGCAGCATAAAATGCACTATAGCCAACGCCCGTCACATTTTTTGCTGGTGCACCGTAATAGACAGGTGCACTATTGACAATATCACCCAGTACACTGTCACGGGATCGAAATTTACCTGTGGTATTTCCACTTGCATCCTTACCTTGCTCCAAAGTACGTACTCCGCGCAAGTAATCAATGCGGTCGCGAGCCAGGTTATCGGTGACACCTGTGTGAGGATCCGTATTTAATGCAGCCAGATCGCTTGTACTAAAATTACCGGTACCGCTTGCAGTGAAGCCGACCAATGCCAAGGAGCCATCAGCAGAAATTTTAGATGTATAAATTTTTCTATCTGCGGGCAAAGGACTCGGTGGCAACTTATTCACCGGATCACCGGTGAGAAGAATGCCAGCATCCCAGATTGCGATTGGGTTTGCAGCGGTTGCAGAAAGTTTTTTCAAACTACCTGACCACTTCTCTGCTTTAAAACCAGGTTCATAGACAAAGGGATTTTCACTTGAACTGGTAGAGCTAATTCCGACACCCGCGAGCGTTCCACCGCTGGATGCAACAGTTTGAAAAATAGAATTGATCGCAGCCATCATCCGTCTTGGATTGCTGGCCAGGAAGAAATTATCCGGATCTGTACCATTCCCTTCCGCCCACTCCTTATTATTCGAAACAACGGTCTTACCATCTGAATCAAAAGTTTTAAACGGATTTTTATCCAGGTTCAGATCACTAAAACCACCATACTTTGCGGTCAGATACAGCTGAGATAGTCGTGGTGCAGTGTTACCGCGTCCAGTATTATCGATAGAGCCGTTACCATTTTCATCAACGTCGATCGTAAAAGTTTTTACCCGTACAGGCTTGTCCAGACGAATATCATTATTGCGCGCCCAATACGCTGTACCAACCATATAGAAAGTAGCTCCGCTTGAGCCAGTGTAAGAGTTCGCCATATTAGCGAGTGAAGCGGCTGGCGCAGCATTCCCCGAATTGGAGTTGGACTCCATTGCGGCCACGAGCGCAGTTTGCGCTTTAGCATCAAATGCTGGCCACTGCGATGTTGCAGAATCAGCAGGCCTTAAGCTACGCCCGGCGCCACCTAATGTACCTCCTGGGATGAAGGTGTCCTGATGCGTATTTGCATCGCCAATCGCAATAATATAATTTTTCTGACAAGATGCTTCTATGGGATCAGTCCAGTTGGTTAACACCTGAAAGTTGTCCTGCATTGCTGCTGTAATCCCAGAAATAGCGCTCGACGTAGGTGATTTTCCCTGAAGATAGCGAATACTCTCGTAATACAATTCCCCCAAGGGATCGTAGCCTTTATAACTACCTGTGCGTCCAAATTTGTTAAGATAATTGATAACACCACTGTTCCCAGTGCCATCATTTTCAGGATTGTCGTAAAAAATCCCTGTCAATGGATTCCATTCGGGACGTGTATTCACCTCTTCAGCAAAACCATTCGTTGCACGATACTGCTTACTACCTACGTATTTCAAAGGAGCACGTAAAACACCACCATATCGCGTGTTAACATTGTCCATCAAATAACCAAAAGCGCCATAACGTACACTATTCTGATTGCGCTGCATCTGCCCTACGGGTTTATAGGTTCCATTCGGATATTGCAAACACAAATCTGTTCTGGAAGTATTTTCCTTTGCATCGCAGACTTGAACACGGACAAGAAACTCTCCCAAGACACGATCTGAACCAACATCAAGTCGCGTATCCGAATTACTGTCATTACTCGGGTAAGTGCGCTGAGTACCACAACTGCCAGTCACATTTACATCAGTAAACATAATTTTATTGTTGCAATTAAGCACATACATGGTCGCAACATTGTATGGCGTTACTCCTTTTGGAGCGCTCATCGTTGCAGATACTGCGACAATCTTCCTGCGGAAATAGCTACTATTATAAAAATCAGGTAAATAAGCGCGTTGCAATACTGTTTGAGAAGACGAATCGACTATCCGGTCACCACCAGTCAATGAGAGTCGCAACATATCAATAGACGAGGAAGAGGCCCAATTCATGAAATTTCCACTGAACGAGTCACCACCGCATTCATAACTCGCATCCGCATCTTTTGAAATGGCGAAATATCCATTCGCCATATCGGAAGTACTTACTGTCCTACTAGTAATTAAGTTCCCATTTTTATCTCTGGAAAACGTCTTAAATCCACCATTCACATAGCATTTTTTAGGGTTGAAATAACCTATGTATTCCACCGTTTTATTGTAATCGCTGGCATTGGTGTAAGCCGCTTTAACTGTTGGGAACTCAACAGACAAATCCAGCAACAAGTTCGGGCGAACGTTACCACCGCCTGAATACAGCGGTTCGCTAGCCAGACTGACTGTGGGTGGTGCGGCAAACGAATTACACACGGCTGAACTCGCGGCCACGAGTAAAACAAAGCGAGCAGGCAGGCTCAAAAAGGTCAACTGCCGAGTGAATAAGTGTCGCATCATGACTTCTCTGCTTTCCGATAAAACGATTGCAAAACAACCTGAGTATTTTCATTCGCCCCAAAACCAACGGCAGTAATTCTGAACAAATATTTAGTTTGCTCATCGGCTTTACGACCAGCTTCCAAATCCTGCACCGCTTCGATTATGTAACGTGGTAACTTGGCAGGAAATGAACCTTTTCCTATGACCATAGACTGTCCGGTGAATCGACCAAATTTAACGGACGCAGAGCCAGACGCATCTGATGCCAAATCATTCACAAACCAAACCGGCGTCTGCCCCTGCAATGCAGGCAAACACATGCCTTGATATAAATTTGCGTCACCTTTTGCGCACCCAGCTTCAAAAAACAAATTCGACTTAGGATCAAATGTATCTGCGCGGCTTCCTGCAATGGCCGATTGTGGGTCAATATCCATTTCAGCATCTTTCAGTGCAGCTTCAGCTGCCATCAATGCAATCTGCCTATCCCTGTCGTTACGGGAGGCTTTCTCCCCCTGCAAGGAAATAGTCGACATGGAAATACTCAATATCAACACGACTATCAGCATCATCAGCGATACAAACAAAGCAGCACCCTGCTCACGTTTTGCCAAGTGCAAATACAGCCGGTTTGAACGATGACGTTTAGCAATATCCTTGAAATACATGATCTGACTCAATTCGTTTATGGAGGAGGAAGGCAAGTGCCGCGATCGGTATCGACATAGCACAAATTACGTACCTGAACCGTAGTCGTGTAAATTCTGCGGCTGCGATTTTTCGTGTCAGCAGCTAACTGTGACTCCATAATGGTCGTCCCTTTATCGTTGGACCCATTAGCCGCAGCATAAGCGGATCCAAATACATCGTATTGGGTAGTCTGTTTATCGATACGTGAATTTTGGGTACCCCTTACCAACATTGCAACTTTTACCACGGATATTTTCTTCCAATATGTTTTGCGATTCAAATCCTGCTTTTGCTCGGCTGGCGTAGCACCTGACAAGACTAAAGTTGAATCCAAAGCATTAACGGCAGTAGCAGTCAAATACTGATTAGCAGTACCATCTGGCGGGTTACTTCTGTCAATTCCATACAAAACCTGAAAAGACTCCACACCTTTCACTATCGATTGTGCAGACCATTTTCCAGACGTGGCGTTGTAATACTTGCAGAGCAACTCTGGCTCTTTGTTCGCATCATTTGCCACATAATAAATACTCCAGCCCCTGTCCTGATCGGCAGTGCTCGGAGATACGGGCGCGGGCACAAAAAAACCAGCGCAGTTTGTTACGATACCGTCACCTGCTCCAGTACCTGAGCCAAAGTAACGAACCGCAAGTACATCACTAAAATTCACCGCACTGCCTGTAGGCGTATCAATTCCGGTTGAAGTTGCGCCAACGCTATTTGCATCTAATCCAGAAATATCTGAGCTTGCGGTTTCAGGAGTAATTTGAGGAGAATTATTAAAATCATAATTCACATAGCCAGCCTGCCTTAAAGAGGCCGCAATGTTATCAAGCGCAAAACGCGCAGTATCCTGCGTATCCTTACCTTCAGTTTGCGCAGTAAATAAAGTTTTTGTTGATACGACCAGACTGGTTGCAGCCAATACAACGATAAGACCCAGCATCAAGGAAACTAACAATTCAATTAACGTCAGACCCAACTGAAATCTGACACGCATCACATTGCGCGAGTTTGAGGAGAATTTTAATGTATTCATCATTTCACGTACGACTCAACGGTGATTGCAACGCTAGGAGGTATTACTCCATTGCTATCAATAAAACTTCCATCCGGATTTTTGCTTTTCCATCCGATTTTAATCGTCATTCCGGAACTGCTATCCGCCGTACAAGTCCAGGTCAAAGCTTTCTTTGCTGAGTCATAAGGCACTGAATCTCTGCATACCAAAACTCGCCCACCTGGCAATAATTCTTTAACACGGATAAGCCACTCATAGATTTCCGCTTTCGCCAAACCATTTGCATCGCAACTTGCAGCAGAGGTAAAACACATGCCTGGTGCAGTCGGCAGAGGATCAGTCAGCGAATTATAATTAACTGCTAAAAATGGGTTAGTTGCATCCCCCCCCTTCATAACAGCATCGCTAGAGCGCATTTTGTCGGCCAATTCGCTTGCCAATGCGACGGCAACGGATTGAAAGCCACTTTGCTGGGTCGTTCTTACAGCTGCCAACTGTAAACCAGCAGCACCTATAACTCCTAAGGCGAGTACAAATACCGCAATCAATACTTCGATAAGGGAGAACCCTTGAGTGTGTTTCAATTTCATAGCTGCCTACCATGGAATACGCGTACAGACATTTTAGCTGTTGAAATAAAAATTCAGGCAACCGTTTATCAACCGTAATACGCCAGTTATCGGAATTTGTGTTACATACGGCTTTTTCGGTGCGGTGAAAAAAGAGATCTATGCAAAATTGAGCCTATAGAAAAGCACATGAGATCAAGTTTAAGAAGAGTCCGCAGTATCATTTCATTAATGGCACATACGTTTAGATGAGATAGCCAGATCAGGCTAGCGATATAAAAAAATAAAGCGCAGAGCACATGAAGCAAATCACAAAGCCCAAAGCCCATAAAG
>NZ_JAABOS010000016.1 GCF_010078235.1 Cognatundibacterium crateris
TAGTAATACCTGGCACTGATTGGGGGAGGTTTACAATCCTAGCGCATCATACCCATGATGCTGCGACTTCCCGCTGAACTACGACTCTCGACGAACAGCTCGTGCACGCGGCTACGCAATGCCATGCGCTCAAAATCAATGACCGGGCGTACTCCCGATGCGCATACCAGCATGACAGCACCAAGTCGAACCACGCAGATCAACTCAATTGATTCGTCACCGCATCTGATCGATTGCCTCGTACGTCCTTATACCTTCCGACATCAAGAGCGCGGTAGCTTTTTTAAAATGGCCTTCTATCGCTCAAGACGCTCAATGCGAGTCTCAAGTTCCTGTATTCGCGGTTGATCTGGCGTGATCGCCTTGCCCAGTGGCGTGCACCCTTGTCGCTCCAGTTGCAACTGCCGTACCCAGCTCCACAGCATCTATTCGCCAATGCCGACTGACCGGCTTACCTCTATGCGGCAGTATCCCCGATCCAACACCACACAGACTGCGTGATGTTTGAACACAGCAGAAAAGTACGTCTTTACTTGTTCATCAAACACCTCTTCATGGCGAGTATTCTCGTCTAAATCAGTGTCTGGGTAAATTAGACCACTACAGTACATCGCGAGACTATTCGTTGGGAACACAACCAATATATTTAATTCAACCCAAAGAGAATAGTAAATTACAAACGCTAATAATTGATCACGTCACCCAACACAACACAATTACGGCCCAGACTCTTTGCTTTATAAAGAGCCATATCAGCATATTTGTATACTTTATAAATTTTTTTAGGTAATCGAGTACTCGAGACACCTACACTTAAAGTTACGGGCCAAATTTCGACGGTTTTACAAGTAAAACTATGCTTGGATACAGCAAAGACTATTTTGTCTGCAATTAACATGGCATCTTGGGCAGATTTCCCCCGCAAAATCACTCCAAATTCCTCTCCACCAACTCGCGCAAAGTACGCTGCTGGAGCAAGTGTAGTCGCAACTACCTCAGCGACTTGCTTAAGAACCAGGTCACCAATATCGTGCCCATAGTTATCGTTAATTTTCTTAAAATGATCTATATCTAACACAAGTATTGATACCAGCTCTAAATTATTTGCATCACTAATCTTTTTTAATGTGAGATTAAAAAAACGTCGATTTCCAATTTTCGTTAAATCATCTGTTAGAGCCAGCCATTCGTTTCGACGAACCTGCGCTTCCAGATTGATTTGACTTTTTATTTTTTCTTCGATATCTATTGATATTTTTGCACCAGATGTTATTAATACAATTAAAAAAAACATGATCGCACAAAATGCAGGGAAAATAGCGGCATTACGAGAGATTGCTATAGATACCATTATTGGTAAAAGTACGCTTACTACCATTAACTTGATCGACAGTTTACAAGCTGCAATAGTCGGCAGAGCTGCTCCGCAAAAGCCAATTAAAAATAAGAGTATTAGTACTATTTTAGACGTATATTTAGTACTGAAATACAATGCCCCCCCCCCAAACAATTCCTACAAAAAACAAAGAAACTCTAAAAGCAAGAATGAAATTATTTCCGAAATCAATGCTTTTGAGCAATAAAAATCTACTCAAAGAAATACTTGCTATCAGGCTCAACCAAAGAATCGCTTCTTTTTCCCGCTCAACTCCCAGACTTAAAATAAAAAGCAAAGGAGTTACCAAACTAACCAAAAAAACTTGCTTCGTATTCTTAAATAAAATTTTGCTAACCTCATAATCGATACGGTCTTTGTCGATATCCTGAGATTGAGAACCTACATTACTCATAGAGTTAAAATAACTTTAATAAATTGGAAATGTCGAGCGGTCTACACATGTAATATCCTTGAACGAAATCACAATCCAACTCTTTCAGTGTTTGATATTGTGATTTGCACTCAACACCTTCAGCTACTACCTGTAGATTTAAATCATGGGCTAAAGTAATTATTGTTTTAATTAGTTTTTTATCTTTTTCTTTAATAGTAATATCTTCGATCAAATGTCTATCGAGTTTTATATAATCCGCATCAAGCAATCGTAGGTAATGAAATCCGCTATATCCTGATCCGAAATCATCAATGCATAGAGCCAACCCTAACTTTTGAAACATATTTATAACCTCAATCGTATTTGAAGATGAGTTAACTAAATTTGTTTGCTCAGTAAGTTCTAAATTAATTTGTTCAATAAAATTACCCGACAACAATTTTCCTTTCCAATAATCATAGTTGGCAAAGGTCAACTCACTCGGGGAAATATTTATATTAAATTTAACTTTTGAATTTATTATTTTTTTTTCATTTTTAATTAGATCGCAGACTGTTGTTAACATCTTTTGTCCAACTAAATGCAATACTCCTACTTGTTCTGCAATTGGTATAAATATTTCCGGGGAAATCAATCCTAAGTCTTGAGTAAACCACCTCGCTAAAATTTCAACATGTGAAATCCGTTGCGAATTCAATGCATAAATGGGCTGCAATTGAAAACTTAACTGATTTGCAAAATTTGAATGTTGGATTTTTTGACGAATAGCATTATGTTTTTCAACCAAAATATACTCACTATATTTTTTAATCGAACTATTGTTTAAGCGAAAGACGCTTAATGCTTTGAACAACTTTGATTGAATTATTTAGATTATTTGATCCATTAGTTAATTTAAAGGTACTCACAAGACCATTTAAAATCTCAGCCAGGCTTCTTAAACTATTTGCAGCTACGACCGACTCATCAACAAGATTTGCATTTTTTTGAGTTATGTCATCCATGTGGCTTATAGCCAGGTTAATTTCTTTAATTCCAGCACTTTGTTCTTTACTAGCTATTGAAATTTCATGAAGCATCTTTTCAGATTTAATAACTTCCTCTGAAATTTCCTTCATTTTTTCACCTGTGTTTTGTGCCATTTCCTTTCCAGCGTCTACCTGACTAATTGAGTCATCAATTAAACATTTTATTTCTTTGGCAGCATTGGCGCTTCTTTGAGCAAGATTTCTTACCTCGTTAGCCACAACAGCAAAACCTCTGCCATTAGGACCAGCTCGAGCGGCCTCGATAGAGGCATTGAGAGCAAGAATATTTGTTTGGAATGCTATTTCATCTACGACAGAGATAATCTCCGACATTTTATAAGTGCTTTCTTTGACAACATCAATCGTACTAATAAGGTTTAGCACCGCGTTACTCGCTGCCTGAGTAACCGTTGATGTGGCAACCATCACCCGACTAGCTCTCTCCGAATTTTCTGCATTTTTGGCTACGGTTGAAGTAATTTCATCCATAGCTGATGCAGTCTCCTGAAGCGCGCTGGCTTGAGATTCAGTTCTTGATGATAAGTCAACTATCCCTTTTGCTATATGATTGACACCTAAATGCAAATGAGAAGAGCTTTGCTTAATTTGCCCAATTAGAAGCTTAACGTTTGTTTGTAAAATTTTCATTGAATGCAAGCATCCGGAAATGTCATTGCTTTTGGTTACAGCTATAGATTCCGTTAAATTGCCTTCACTCATAAGCAATATTGTCGAATCAAAATTTCTCAGTGGGACTAAAATTTCTCTATACACAAGTAACATTAGAAATGCTGTCAAAATGAAACCCACAGCTACGCTGATACGCATGACCACTAAGAAAGTATCAAGCGCCCGGGTCATTAAGCAGAGCGCTATTGCAGCGAAAATTAAAAATAAAAAAACAAAACTACACAATAATTTTTGATCAAAATTTATTGCAGGCAACCTAAATATATCGAATCCTTTCCTTTTCAATACCTTGCCCCCTTGAATAGAAACAGACTTATCACGGTTATTTATAGCTAGATAAGCATTTTCAACAGTGCTCTTTACAACTTGATCAGGCTTAACGCGAATTGATGCATAACCAACAATCTCGCGATTTGCGATGATAGGTGTAATTGTCGCTTCTACCCAGTAAAAATCTCCATTTTTACACTTATTCTTTACAATTCCGACCCAAACTCCTCCACCTTTAATTGTTTGCCATAAATCAGCAAACGCTTCATGAGGCATATCGGGATGTCGAACAGTATTTTGAGGGTACCCAAGAAGTTCACTCTCACTAAATCCACTTATTCGTAAAAAGTCATCATTCACATAAGTAATATTGCCAAATAGATCTGTTTTCGAAACGATGACATCATCATTGGATAATACATACTCGCCCTCTTTAGAATTTAAACCGACTTCCATACCAACACCCTTAAAACAACTGTAAATGCAACTTAACTTAGTATTTTTATATTATTAAACTTCCGAAATTATTTCGGAAATACAATTGTTCAAAAAAAAACAAATCTTTCAAAATCGTTGCTTTTCAATTCAACACATAAGAACTTAACTACTTACTCCGTTGATAACACTAGTCTGACTCACCTAGTTTAATATCACCATTTTTCAATCTATAATTTGAGCCGAAGAGGGGGACGGCGATGAGAGAGTGATATATCGTCGAATTTTGAATTGAAGTAGCCAAGCACTTCACAGAGCGTATTACACCTGACCACATGCATTTAGATTGAGATACCAACACCTGCATTAACACGCCCAAATTACTGGAAAGCGGTTAGGTTAATTGCCACTAAAAATCACATTAATTGACAAAGCATTCTGCATTAATCGAATGCAATGATTGATGACTAAGGCTCCTTCACAGTCTTTAGTCGATTTTCACCATCGACCTCTTTCGCGCAGCAGCTCAATCTCTGCGCATATAATCAATAGTCTGTCACATTACCTACGTCGCTAAAGACGAAAGATGGCTCTACCTAGCAGGCATCAAGAATGTCTGTACGTGTGAGATAGTGGTTTACGCTCAGGGTGTGAGGATGACGCAGGAACTGACAACGCAAGCGCTGTGGCGGGTGGTTCGAAGCAAGCGTCTGGCGCCAGGAATGATCTTTCATTCTGACCGGGGTAGCCAGTACTGTGCCAACGGCAACTGAAAGCTGGTTGCGCAGTTTAGCATGCAGACATCGATGCCGCGTAAGGGGAGCAGCTACGACAACGCCCCATGGACAGCTTCTGGGGCAGCCTAAAGAACGAAATGATTCACCATCAGAGGTAAATCACACGTAACAATGCGGAATCATCGATAAAGGAATACATGGAAATCCTCTAAATCCACCAGCGACGCCATTCGCGTCTTGGCTATGTATCGCCAGCACGGTTCATTGAGGCCTTTAGCAAACAAGTGCAGTCAATTTGAAACCGAAGTGTCCACTATTAACCCCACATATCAGCCCCAAACTCTTCTGGGAAGTTAGTACTCAGTGTCATGAACGCTTTTTTGGCTGATGAGGGACTGCACCAAGCATGCGCCGTATTGGGTGTAAATCTACGTGATGTCGAAAATAAATTGAGAGTTAATCATCTCCAACTCAGCTCACATCCTCTCAACCGAAGACCTAAAGTTGGACGTAAAGTGCCCGATAGCTACAAGAAGCATTCCGCTAGCCCACATACTTTGCAGCTAAGATTAACGTTAGCACTTTACAGTCGCGGGCTATCGCTCGGAACACTCGATGAAGAAATGAGTATTGTTGCGGGTCAACACCCCAAATTAGAAGCGTATCTTGCCGAGCAGAATGACAAGGTACGCGAGGTTGTGATTGCAATAAAGAATAAGGAAGCGGAGTTGTCTGCGGCGATTGCGGCTAACGAAGTGATCGCGCAACAATGCCGCGGCTCGGGTTATTGGTCGCATCAGCTTGTTCTTGGAAAATCATGTTCCCAGTGCGGAGTTGGTTTCACGCGAAGCAGAGCATCGCCGCCTAAAGTTCAAGGTAGAGGAACTGGAGAAGAAAGTCGATGCTGATGATAGCCGCGAACGACTAACTTCAATTCTGGATAACATCTCTGCGCAGGTATCACGATATCCCGACCTTCGAGGCAGACTTCAGTGCCTTCCCTGCGCGGCTCTATCTAAGACATCTTACCGTCGTTCTTGACCGCCCTGACCGCCCTGTTCCCATGAGTCGAACTGGTGTTGGAGAAAATCATCTTGCCTATCATCTTTCTGCATTGTTAGCACTGCATCTTTTCGCCTCGAATAATAACTGCCCAATTCCTCAGTTCCTGCTAATCGAAGAGCCAACCCAAGTCTACTTTCCTTCGGAAAAGGCTTACCATGAGGCAGATGGAACTGTCCAGAAAACGGATGCAGACGCCGACCTGGTGGCGGTCCGTCGATTGTTCGAGCTATTGTTGAATTTCACGAAGAAGGATGTCCCAGGCTTTCAACTCATCGTGACCGAGCATGCCAATCTTCGATACCAGTGGTTCCAAGACTCTTTGGTTGAGCAGCCGTGGACGAAGCCGCCAGCATTGGTGCCGGAAGAATGGCCTTAATATCCCAGCTAACTTCTAGATCAAAAAGTAATAGGATGGGATGCGATAACTAGCGCCCCCAATATCTTCCCTGCCGTGATGTTCCCTGCGGCCTCATAAACTCTGAAAGTTAGAGCTGTGGACGTAGGATTCATAGATCTTGACCTACTCCTCACACGAATTCGGCATCCGTATTCGAAGATGTGCTTTGTTGACGCCGTAAATGTTTACAAGACGGGAGAGTTGCGTGGAGCACTGACCTCAGACTGAGTCGCTCTCATTTAGATCTAATCGCCAAATACCGTGAGCTAAACAGCGTATGCAATGCGGCCGCGACTGCATTTCTGCAGTTGTGAGATACTTCAGGTGACATTGTCAAACTGCTTCAGCTTAAAGGAGGCATCCTCGAAAATGCAATGGCCAACACTCAAGTTGTTAATCGCATCGCTCGAACTCATATAGACCGCCTTCGCGACGATCGATATTTTTGTGCGCGTCCGGCATTCTCAGCCGATGTCGATCTATTCGAATCATCTCCCAAATTGATGAAACTTCACCTATTCAACGCGGTGGATCTTATTCCATCGCAGTAACCCCTGTAGGATACAGCGATCTTCGACCTGGATTACGTCGATGTCCAGCCGCCAGGTTTTTCTACTACCCAGGAGCACTTCCTCAATTATATTAAGCAACGCTACCTCGCGCGCGTCCGTGCTCAGAACCTACGCAACTTCGGTATAGTGCTCGCAAAATACCTTCTCAAGGCCGTGCCGCGACAATAGGAAACGCTCCATCGAAAGATGGTCTACTCGCTGGTCGCGGTGCGTGAACACGCCGGCCACACCTGGCCGGACGTATCTCTGGCAATTGTCAAACTGATGGACAATCTAGATCAACACAACTGGCTCGTGCAATTGCCTTCATCGCAACATTTCCGGGCTTCTGATCGCGGCTACAGGATCTGACGCAAATGGCCCTGCAAGAGACCGTAAAAAATTCAGAGCCCACGGGGATGGCTAATTACCCTACTCTAATGGGCATGACAGCACCGCAGTTCCGGACGGCGCTGTTGACACTAATCGCTAGCAATTTGGTCGAGGCGATCGCGTCTCAGCCCCTCCCCGACCAGTGACCCATGGCAATCGACACATATCGAGGATCTGGTACATGGCGCAAATCAGAGTCGAGTTTTGTCGATCTCATCACACCTTTCGCCAGTCGCCTAAGCCAGCTTGATATCCTCTTCGATGCAATCATCGCTAACGGTCAGATTGGGAAGCAGCCGAGACGGATACACTTCTTCTCGGATTGCTTCGCGATGCGAGACCCGCTGACCTGCCGACTTTCGATGCGCGGAACCACTTTTGTCAAGAAATTCTTAGTGCACGTAGAACCGATAAGTAGAATTACGTACTAACCTACCTACAGTCCAACAGTTGGGCCCGACCACCTTCGGAGCGGACGGTTGACTACAAAGAGGATGTAGACGAAATCAATAACGTAGTGGTGAAAGGGTGTGCAGGCCAACAAACAAAAAGATTGGCAACACGCCGAACACGACGTAGAGCGAACGAAGGATCGCATGAAACCGATCTACAGCATCGCAAGGGATTCATTACGGGCATGAATTTGGCATTATTGATTCAGACCTCATTGAGCTGGGCTAGTATGCCGCCAAGTGGACAAAGAGCCCGAGCCGCCTCAGGTAGGATACCCGTCTCGACCAACTTTATTTACTTAAATTGCAACAACCTCAAATCTATAGTAATACTTGGCACTGATCGCGGAAGGTTTTCACAATGTTTAATCATGAACAAAGTAATTTGATTATTGAGATCTATCTTGCGATAATAAAAAATTAACTAGGAGGGAACTGCTTTGAGTATCTTTAATTTTTTCAAAAAAAACAATGTCGCGAGTAGTAAAAAATTTGACACCACCAATGATATAGCCATAGAAAGTATCTTAAAGAAATTAGATATTGAAAGTGCAATGATAGCTCATGAAAATTGGAAAATTCGATTGGTGACATTTTTGGATGGTAAGTCAACCGAGGAAATGCGGCCAGAATTAATTTGCTTTGATGACCGATGTGATTTAGGTAAATGGTTACATGGTGATGCAAAAAAATATTTTGAGAAAAATTCAAATTTCATATATCTAGTTAATGAACATAAAAATTTTCATTATCATGCGTCAAATGTTGTTAGTTTAAAGCTACAAGGCAAAGACCAAAAAGCCGATCAATTATTAAAAAACGAGTTCAATAAAACGAGTGAGAGGGTGAGCTTTTTATTAAACCAACTTAAATGTGAGAAATAGAAACGAAGTTTCCTTTTTTACTCACCAATTGCAAAGATGGACCCATCTGTCCAGACAAATATCTGCTTAGTTTAAGAAACATTCCCTGCTTCTATAACAGCTGCACCATGCTATCCCGGTTGTTTTTCTTCTGTGAGCAAGAAATTTATCCGCAATCAACGCACCTCAACTCATCGTCGTCTGATATGCCGTATTCGACGTCTGATAGCCCAAGCCCTGATGTGGACGTTCTTCGTTTTAAAACACAAAGTATTTCGTTAAACCAAGCATCAGCTCCGGCACGGTAGCGTAACGATTTAAGTAGATGTCTTCGTACCTCACATTGCGCCACAGCCGTTCTACAAACATATTGTCCAACGCACGACCTCGACCATCCATGCTGATCCTGATATCGCGGTCCAGCAGAACCTGGGTAAAACTATCGCTGGTAAATTGCGATCCCTGATCCGAATTAAATATATCTGGTTTTCCATAGTGCTTGATTGCTTCTTCCAGGCAGTCCACGCAACACCCTGCATCCATCGTATTCGGCAATCGCCATGACAACACCTTGCGGCTGTACCACTCCATGATGCCGACCAAATACACAAATCCCCTCGTCAGCCGAACAGAGCTTATGTCGACGCTCCACACATAGTTCGGCCTAATCACCAGCAAACCACGCAGTAAATAAGGGGAAATCTTGTGTCCCGGATGCGCAGCGCTGGTCTTCGGGCCCGGAGCCATACCTGCTAACCCTAACTTTTGCATCAGTCGCTGGACGTGTTTGCGATTGATCAGATATCCAAGAAAACGTAACCAGACCGTCATGCGTCGACTACCGTAAAACGGATGCCTGATGTATTCGGCATCGAGTAAGTCCAGCAAAACTAATTCGGCTTCATCAACTTTATGCTGTTGCCGCTGTTTCTTGTTGTAATAAGTGGCACAGGCTACACCAGCCAATTTGCAATGTACCGTTAATCCGATATGCGCATCAGACCCTACCCATGCCCGACGCTCTTCTACCGGCTGATCCCGGACTTTTTTTGAGCCAATCGAGTTCCATGTTCAGTTGGCCTATCTTGGCGTACAGCCGGTCTGGGTCACTTTGCGCATCAACTGCTTTGGGGCCACGCTTGGCGTCAAAAAAGAGCACAGCCTGATCGACCAGCTCATTCTTTCATTGTCTGACCTGAGTCGAATGCACATTATGTTCCTGGGCAATCGCATTGATCGTCTTGAGACCTCGTACTGCCTCCAGAGCCACTTTGGCTTTTTGTGGCCCGCTAAAACTGTTTCTTTTGAGTTCGCTCATCGCCTGCTTTCGTTGCTTAGCTTCTTGCAGGGTACTCCTTAAACTCTTGTCTGGCTTTGTGGGGGCACTTTATTGAAACGGAATGACAATCCAAAATATCAAAAAACACTTCGCTAGTTTGGTCAATCGCGAATGTGCTCATCAAGGAAAGAATCTGTTACTGAAGCACATCAAGTTAGACTGAATCGCCACTTAGTTCCAATAAAAAACTACTCAGCTATTTAAGTTAATCTGACACCCATCACGTCAATTTACAGAGTGTCAGATTAATGCCTTTGGTTAAAAGTTTCGTCTATTCAATTAAACCGCATGCAATTCTTGCCCCGCCGCCGCCAAGAGGCATTGGATGGTCGCTATGGTTATCTCCACCTATGTGCACCATTAATGCCCGTCCTTTAATTTGACTTACTGATTTAATTCTCGGGGCAAGTAATTGAGTTGCAGATGTTCCATCACCGCTTACAAATAGTGAAGGCAAATCTCCCAGATGGCCATCACCATATGGCCCGCCGTGTTTTTTTGTGTCGTTCGGATCCCAATGACCGCCCGCGGCTAAGGCAGCAACCGACTTTCCATCCTTCGTCAACGGAGCACATGTTGGGTTTTGATGAATATGAAAACCATGCACACCAGCGGGCAAGCCAGTTAAGTTTGGTGTTAAAAGTAAGCCATATTCACTTTCTTTAATTGACACATAACCAATCGATGCCACGTCTCCAATCTCGTTAACTGAACTCATCGTCACGTTCAGCTCAATCGGATCGGCGGCAACAGCAACATTTACAGACAGAATTGAACATAACAGTAAAATTTTTCGCATAAAAGCACCTTCTAAAAATTCAATAATTGCAGTAATTTTTCAATATCTACCAAAGCTATCTTGGCTCATTACTTTGTCCCAAACATTGACAAAGTCCTTAGCAAATTTTTCTTTTGCGTCATCCGATCCATATACTTCAGCTACCGCTCGCAACTCGGAATTTGATCCAAAAATTAAATCAACGGATGTTGCACTCCATTTCAGTTTTTTTGTATTCAGGTCAATTCCCTGGTACTGATCTGTTGCAGGATCTGACTTCACCCACTTTGTAGACATATCCAATAAATTTATAAAAAAGTCATTAGTCAATACGCCTGGTCGTAATGTTAACACGCCATTCTTTGACGCTTTTGCATTCACATCCAATACACGCAATCCACCAATCAGGACTGTCATTTCTGGAACAGTTAAATTGAGAGCTGCTGCCTTTTCAATTAGCAAACCCGTAGGACTATTTGTAGCTTCTTCACTTGCGTAATTACGGAAACCATCCGCGAATGGCTTCATTGCATCAAAAGAAGTAATGTCTGTTTGACTTTGTGTTGCATCTACTCGTCCCCACTTAAACGGGACTTTTATGTCCATGCCGGCTTCTTTGATAGATTTTTCAATTGCGACCGTACCAGCTAAAACAAGTAAATCTGCAATTGAAATTCTTTTCCCAGTTTTCATGTTGCTCGCATCAAACTGTTGTTTGATATGTTCCATTCTCTGGATAACAACATCTAACTCAGCAGGATCATTGACCTCCCAGTTTCGTTGGGGCAACAGCCTCACTCGCGCTCCATTTGCACCACCTCGCTTATCAGTTACTCGGAAGGTTGATGCAGAAGCCCAAGCAGTTCGGATCAGAGCTTTTGACGAAATATCAGATTTAAGAATCTCAACTTTCAATTTCGCAATATCTGAACTGTCCGCTAATTTGTACTCTCTTTTTGGCAATGGATCTTGCCAAATCAAATCATCGCTTGGAACTTCAGATCCCAAATATCTAGCTTTTGGCCCCATGTCCCGATGGGTCAACTTAAACCATGCTTTAGCAAAAGCTAACTCGTAAGCGGCTGAATTCTCTAAAAAATTTTTCGATATTTTGTTATATGCTGGATCGATCTTAATTGCTAAATCCGTTGTAAACATAATAGGCGCATGCTTTTTAGCTAGATCATGTGCGTCAGGCACAATATTCGCACCTTGACCATTTTTTGGTATCCACTGAATCGCACCTGCAGGACTAGTAGTTTTTTCCCAATCAAAGGTATACAGCCAGAGCAAATACTCATGTGTCCATTTCGTCGGATTAGTAGTCCATGAGCCCTCCAAGCCACTTGAAACAGTATCCTTACCATTGCCTGCGCCACAGGAATTGCGCCATCCTAATCCCTGCTCTTGGATAGCTGCGTCAGTAGGTGACGGGCTCAAACATTCTTCTGCTTTATGAGCACCATGTGCCTTGCCGAAGGTATGTCCACCAGCAATCAGCGCAACGGTTTCTTCATCATTCATACCCATTCTCGCAAAAGCCTCACGAATGTCTTTTGCAGCAAGGAGTGGATCTGGATTACCATTTGGCCCTTCTGGGTTAACGTAAATCAAACCCATTTGCGTTGCTGCAAACGGCTTTTTCAACATGCCAGCATTATCATGACGAGCGTCATCGAGCATTTTCTTTTCTGGGCCCCAATCAATTTTTGCTGGTTCCCAATCATCAGCTCTACCGCCTGCAAAACCATAAGTTTTAAAACCCATTTGTTCAAGTGACACGTTGCCGGCAAGTACCATCAAATCTCCCCAGGACAAGGAGCGACCATACTTCTTTTTAATGGGCCAAAGTAATCGACGCGCTTTATCAAGATTTACGTTATCAGGCCAACTATTTAACGGTTCGAATCGTTGTTGGCCGCCTGAAGCCCCGCCCTTGCCATCGAGCATTCGATAGACACCCGCACTATGCCAAGCCATCCGAATGAAAAATGGCCCATAGTTACCGTAATCAGCTGGCCACCAGTCTTGGGATGAAGTCAAAATTTTTGATATGTCATTTTTTACATTCTTCAGATTTAACTTATTGAATTCTTCCGCATAGTTAAATTTCTCTCCATATGGATTCGATGTCGCGGAATTACTCCTTAGAATTTTCAGATCAACAACATTTGACATTCTTTGAGCTGATGCATCTATCGATTCTTTAGAATTCGCAACGGATCCTAAACTTGCAATAACAATAGCAATTAATAGAGATAACTCTCTTTTTTTCATAAAAAAAGTATTCATTTTTTCCAATATCTTTCGATGTTTTATTAACGTTACAAAATTCATCGCTTGTATGAAAATTCAAATAAATAAATTAACAAAATTTTAAGCGATCGTAATAGCATAAAAAGAAACAACGCAGCTTCCCAATTTTATTTATCTATTAAACTGATAGTCATTTATAATCACAAGTAACATTGACTATAGTCAATACCAATAATTCATTTTAAATTAAACTAAAAAACTTACTCTTGAAGCACTTATTGAACTAATTCTTAAATCACTTATGTCTAGGCACAGGGAAGATGGTGTTGGAGTGGTCTAATGTACCCGGACACCGATTTAGGCGAGAACACTCGCCATGGAGAGGTGTTTGATGAGCAAGCAGAGACGTATGTTTTCCTCGGAATTAAAACTGCAGGCAGCATGCCTAGTGTTGGATCAAGGATATAGCGACAAGGGGGTGCGCCACTGGGTATGAGTCATAGGGTAATTTGTTGCGATAACTCCCCGATGGAAAGGCTGTTCCGAGCTTCAAAACGGAATGGCTGCCGTCAACAGGTTACATGACGGCACAAGAGGCACAACTGGACATCAGCCTCCACCTGATACACAGGTATAACTGGATACGACCGCATAGGTTCAATGGGCACCGGCCGTCACTGAAGAAAAACTTAACCGAGTGTCCGGGATAGATTGAACACCACCTTCCAAAGAGCCATTAATTTTACCTAACCTTTAGAGAACTAATTTTCACAAGAATCTCAAAACAATAAAATATGTAACGTTTTTCGATAGAAGCCTACTAACTATAACTTAGTTAATATGGAGATATATCGTGAAAACACTATTTTATAAATTGGGAGTATTCTTTATGTTAGGCGCTACATTCAACACTGTCTCAGCAAACGAATTATTAGATTCCACTAGTGACTCTCAGCCAAACGCGGCTCAGTTAGTGGATGCTCTCAATGGAACATTTGGCAGTCACGCCAGTTTCAGAGCATCACATGCAAAAGGTTTTTTTGCGACAGGCCACTTTTACCCCGACGCATCAACATCTAAGTTAATTGATAGTAAATTTTTTTCGGAAAAAAAATTACCTGCAATTTTCCGCTTCTCAGTTGGAGGGGGGAATCCAAATATCTCTGACAAGAGCCGTACAGTTAGAGGAATGTCTGTAGAAATTACCAGTAAGTCAGAAAAGTACGATATGGTGTTGATATCTGAACCTGCTTTTTTTGCGGCAACTCTAGAGTCATTTGTCAGCTTCTTAAAGGCAAGAATCCCAGACCCGATTACCAAGAAACCTGATCCAGTAAAGGTTGCGGCACATGCGGAAAAGTATCCGGAAAGCAAAATCCAACCAGCGCTATTAGCATCCCATCCTGCACCATTTTCGTATGCAACAACACCATACTTTTCTACAAATGCATTTGGATTTCACACAAAAAAAGAAAATCTAGTCTGGGCGCGCATTCAAGTTGACCCTATGAACCCTTTGCAGTATCTGAATGAACAAGAAGAAAAAGAAATGCCTGATAACTTTTTAAAGAAGGAATTTGAAGATCGCCTGTTATCAAGCTATATTAAGTTTAATGTTTTCGCTCAACTGCAAGAGGATGGAGATTCGTTACTTGATCCAACACAAATATGGCAAGGTAAAAGAAAAATTAAACTCGGAGAGTTGCACGTTGAAAAAATCGCAACCTCCAACAAAGACGACGCAATTATCTTTTTTCCATTGCAACTTCCAAAAGGAATTCGAGGTTCTAATGATCCAATATTAAATGCTAGAGCCGCCGCATACACAGTCTCAGCCTCAAGAAGGCTGCAGAAATAAAACTTAATGCAAAATCAAATAAAAAATAACGAGAAAACAACTTGTTCGAAAGAGCAAGTTGTTCAAGCTTGCATAGAGAATCACCATCTAATGCTAAGTTTAGCTCGAATACAGCTTTATTCAAAAGATGACGCAGAAGACGTAGTGCAAGAAGTAATTGTCTCAGCATTACAAAGTTGGCGAACTTTTGAGGGACGTTCAACTCTAAAAACGTGGTTACTCGGCATATTAAAATACAAAATAATCGACCAAATCAATAAACAAAAGCGCTCAACCAAGGAGCTTACGTATCAACACTTTAACGACGAAGAATTAAATGATTACGAAAATTTCTTTACTAAAGAAGGAAATTGGAATCCTGAAACATTTGTAAATATCTTATGCCCAGCTGAAATTTTAGAACAAGATCAATTACTTGCTCTTGTAGAATTTTGTCTAATGAAATTACCAGAACAACAATCTAGAATTTTCTTAATGCGCGAATATCTTGGGATGGAAGTACAAGAAATAGCTAAATCTGTATCAACTTCAGATGGAAATTTGAGGGTAATATTACATCGCTGCAGATTGCGCTTAAGGGATTGCGCAGTTAAAGGCTGGGGAGAGTATATATGAATGAGAAGGATCTTGAAATTAATTGCTTAAAGTCGACTCAAATTCTGTCCGACTCAATCGATGGGTATGCAACTCAACAAGAAATAACTCAGCTTACAGAACATTTAAAGCATTGCAATTACTGCAAAATTGCAAGAAATCAATTTTCTACTATATTTGAACAAATTAAACTTCTGTTTGAAAATCATCACATCGGCTAAACGGTGTGATTCATAGACATCATTTCAATTTTCGAAGGGCTAAGTTCATCTCGATAATTTTGTTCCAAAATATGCTCTTTTGATGGATCAAACTTAGCCGCAACCTCTTCCCGTAGAGGAGTCTTATCTGAAAGTTCGTTAAGTCTTTCTATGGGGTTTTTTACTCCAAGTGAACTGTGTGGCCTGTCCCAGTTATAGTAGTGCTGCCATTCCGCAAGTAATGCGTGCATGACCTGCCCGGTATTTTTCGATCCAGCCTAACTT
>NZ_JAABOS010000017.1 GCF_010078235.1 Cognatundibacterium crateris
CGAAATCATAGCTCCAGACGACGTTTCGTTTGCCCAGCATCTTCGAGCATGGCCACCGGCAGCGGAACCGCCAAGGCGATTTACTATGCGCTAGGGCGCTGGCCGGCGCTGCCGCGTTATGCCGAGTCGGGCACGCTACCTATCGATAACAACCCGGTTGAGAATGCGATTCGTCCTATCGCCATCGGCAAAAAGAACTGGCTATTCGCTGGCTCGGAACGGGCGGGCAAACGGGCTGCCGCCATCCAAAGCCTGCTCGCCACGGCCAAACACAATGACCTGGAGCCGCTAGGCTGGCTCATTGAGACGCTCGAAAAACTGCCGACCTGCCCAAACAGCCAGATCGATTCCTTGCTGCCTTTTATGAGTTTTGCACGGTCTTAAATGCGTTTGCCAGGTGGGGCGGCTGGCTGCATACTGATCTCAAGATCGCAATCAACCAATAATTTGCCTAGCCTGGTATTCTCCGTCTCCATGGCTTTCAATCTGGCCACTATGTCGGTCTCCATATCACCAAATTTCTTGCGCTACGCGTAGATCGTTGGTTCGCTGACGCCGTGTCGTTTGGCTACCTCTGAGACAGGTTCCTTGCCCGCCTCCCGCAGGATCCGGACTATTTGCTCATCACTAAATCTTCCTCGTTTCATATCGCCTCTCGGGGGTTGAGAAGCCATTGTAATTAAGTTAGGCTGGATCNTTGAGAAGCCATTGTAATTAAGTTAGGCTGGATCAAAAAATCCTGGGAAGCTCAGTGGATCACTTGTGAGACGTTGAAACCACCATTCACGTAGCGCATTGTATTGCGGGTTATAAAAAGTGTCGTAGGAGCAGTTAGGCTGTGAGTTTCTAATGAATTCGTCTATAAATTGCTTCTTAAAACCACTGTGCTGATGTGCGTAGAGTTTAAAAAACGTTGGAAGATGTCGAATGTTGAGATTTTTTTCATTAAGGGCATTACTTATATGAGTTGATAGAATTTCATAAATTTTCTGGACACTGTTTCTTTGCAGGCTCGGGAGAAAGTATTTTCTATCAAATCCTAAAATCCCATTTAATTGAGTTAAATAGAATTGGGTTACTTTTTTCCAGTCAGTGGTGAACCAAATATTTGCGGGTCCACCCAAGGTTGTACATTGACCTTTGAGAATAGATTGCTGACGAATTGCTAAGTATTCCAACTTCAAAAAATCCACTTTTTGTTCTGGAAATAATAGAAGTAATATAATTGCAATGTATATTTCTTTTTCCTCCTTAGTTACGATATGGGAATTAATTTGACATTGCAGTCTATTGAATAGTAATTGAAGATCACCTGTTTCTCTTGATATCTGTTGCTCCTTTTTGACTGACATTTTTTTAAGTTTTTCTTCAAAAGTTCTTTGAGAATTTACTTTCTTTTGCTCCAAAACGCGACTTCTCAAGGCGTCCGCTTTCTCCCTTGCTACATTGAATGATATATCTGGGTACTTTCCGATTGATGTTGTCGAACTTTTTCCTTTGATGCAAATAAGCAACTGAAAGTATTTGGTACCATCTTTCTTTATGGTAAGTATTAGATTATCTCCCAAATTAAATTTGGCCCCCGTCTTGGTGTTTTCAGGCCTTTTCTCATCTAAAAAACGAACTAACTCTGATCCAAATTCCTCTTCTGTCTGAATTTTCCGCTTTTTTCGGATTAATTTTTTTGGGGCATTCATATTGTCTTGGATGAAATTTGGCTTCGTTAACATTGTATCTATAAGATTAAATATTATAAAAATAATACATTTACTAAGTAAAATCTCAATTTATAAACATCTGTATAATAATTTGTTTGCAATAAAAATAATAAAATTACTTAGATTTTTTTAAAAAAATCTCATATATTGCCAAATAAAAATTAAATTTAAACCTAAAAATATTTAAAAAAATTACCTAAAAATTACTATAAATATTTGTATGGATTTTGTGGATGCTTATACATAATTAGCTGATAAATCGCTTTTATTGTAATAGTGAATTTACTATAGAGTTTATAAGAGTATCGATAGTAATTGGAAATAAAACATGATCTGTCGTTTTTATTTTCAACTAAAGACAAATTTTGTTCTTGGCTTGGTTCTAGTTTAAGACTGGTTGTTCGGGAAATAAGCTTTGACTTCTGATCGCTCAGTACATCGTAGGTTCGAATGGATGTTGCCTTGTTTTAGGAATAGTTGTGTTTTCCTGAATTTCCAAATTTTATTTGGAAATTGGATAATTCAGATGTTTACTCGGAAACGAGTTGGAGTGAAATATTTCAGCGTGATGGTTGGAGCCAGTTTAGTTTCGAGTCAAAAAATACAAGGGAGGTTGATGTTGTGGTGGCGAACGCTCGCTCTTCTACAACAGCTTAAATTCTCAGGAATTATCATGAATTCATCCTCACAATTTCGACTACTTCGGCGCTCCCAAGTAGAGGCACTGACTGGACTAAAAAGAAGTAGTATTTACGGCCGACTAAATCCGAATTGCAAACAGTTTGACGAAACTTTCCCAAAACCAATTTCCTTATCCGCAACTAACCATGGCAGTGTTGCTTGGTTGGAGGTCGAAGTTACGGCTTGGATTGAAAGCAGAATTATGGCTAGCCGGGGAAATTTGGATGTAATTTTGCCTGGCAGTGTGCTAAGTCGGTAGGGTTGCGTATTTTAAAAAGTCTCATTTTTATATTGCTAAAAATAAAATATTAGCCGGCGCAGCGGAGGTATTTTCAGAAGAGACTTTTCGGTTATTTATGTTATTTAACTATCAAATATCTATTGATATTAATAAGCAGACTTCATGTCGAATGAATTACTAAGCAGATTCACTCATTGAACAGTCTCTGATTAATTGGGTAATTTTCATATAGCATTAGACATCTGTGAGGATGCCGGCATCCAAGCCGAGTATGTTTATCCTCTATTTCGACTGCATATTTTCATAGCTCTCACATCACATGTCGCCTCGATAGAGACTACAGCGACTTACACACACGAAACCCAATCACGTCAATAAATTTTATTTATTTTCTTTGCAATATTGCGAAGAGGATAGTTTGCATCTATTGATTTTCACATCGTGACTATCTATGAGGGCCGTACCAGGGGTATTGGCTTATAAGGAATACTTATGACTTTTTTTCAATCTAGCAATATGGGAATAAGCGCAACGGACACTCAAAACTTATTTTTCAGTCAGCAACTGGCATCACACTCGCCGACGGCGATGCTATCGGCGTTAGAGCAGTTTCTATTGCAAGTATCGCTTCATCAAGAAAGTGATCAATGTGACGGAGAATATCAAAAATGGCTCCATCTGCAGTTTCAACACATGCCTCAGTATTTACAGACGCTAATGACTCTTCCTTCGGAGTATGAGTATTCCGCTTACCTAAACATACTGGCTGATTGTTGCCGTATGTTGGAGTTGACTCGAATGAGGTGCATCTTAGGTACGCCTTCTGGTCAAATGCTTCGGAAGTATGAATTTGTCGAGACCAGGCTTACTCTGGAGACTTTTAAGGAGCTGGTTTGGGTGATAAGGGGCCGTTATCAAACTCAGACATTTCGATCGGCTCAAGCTGCAAGGCGACGTGAAATCAATGTGAGATACCAGGAATACCGTCAATACGTAAATACACTGTTCGAACAAAACGACCGCTTAATTGTTATTCGTGTTGACTTAGGTTATTCCGCCGAACAGGCTGGGAAAATAGATTTTGAGATGGCATCGGATGATATCGATCGACTACTTGCAAATCGCCGATGGAACAAGTTGTTTGATCATCAGAAGGGTTACATTATTAAAACTGAATTCGGTATTGAAAAAGGGATTCATTTTCATGCCTTATTCTTTTTTAATGGATCTGAACGCAACGGTAGTTCTCATGTTCATCTTGCACAGAAAATAGGTGATTACTGGAAAGAGATAATCACACATGGGAGGGGTATTTACTGGAATTCCAATGCGCAGATCAATGATTTCGTTCGCCTGGGAAACTGTGGGATTGGTCTAATTCATTGGCGCGATGAAAAGTTACGCCAGAACCTTTTGGACCATGTTTTGGGATACTTCTTTAAAGAGGATCAATTTTTTAAACCCAAGGGTACTGGCAAGTATAAGTTATTCCGAAAGGGCCAATATTCATCCCGGGGAACAAAGAAATTGGGACGCCCTCGTCACCGCAACGATACTGTTGATCGGATGTTTTAAGCGTGTCTGGATAGGCATTTGTATAGATAGAAGAGCAGCTGCGCTCTTCTATCTATGGAGCTAACCAAAAGCCACAAACTTATTTTCACCAAAAAGTGTGTGTGTTCACGAAAAATCTTTGCGTGAAAAGTAGGTTGTATAGATATATTGGAAAACAAATCAACAGGGCAAGCTTAGGACATAATGCTGGCGCTGCTTACATCGGTTTGCCATCTTTACTCAGCACACCATTTTCTAAAACGTAAACCACCCGTTTTTGTGCAGCTGCACGTTTTTCTTGTTCGGATTCGGCTGGCCCCAAGAAACCGGCGAATGTCATTGTTAGTTTGCTTCCTTGCTGTTCTAGCTGGTATAGGTCGGAGCATGTTCCGAAGGTTTTCGTAACTGTTGCGCCGGCTTGGGTCAGTTGTACAAAAATATATACAGCTGGACAGGCAGTACCACCCGTATTTTGAACAAGTACGATGTCTTGATCTGCAAACGATTTTTTATCCAGAAATGACAAACTGTTGTTCCCTTCTACGACAGGTTCCGTCATTTTACCGTTGAATAACAGCTTATTCTCTTCGTTGACTGACAAGGTGCCGTAACGGGTAGGCATTGATGCTGAGTCAATTGGATTCTTAGCTGCCTGCTGGGCTAAGTAGAGGCGTTCTACGTAAGGTAAGCTAGACTGCTCGCCTAGATTGCCTGTAATTGATGTGGCGTTCAGCGCTACTTGAGCTAACGTACTCACAAAGGGTGACTTATCGTTGAGTTGCACAATCCAGTTTGGAGGTCCTGGATCTTCGCTCGCTTGCGTGTTGTATGTGATTCTATCGGATATTTGCTTAGGAATACTGCTGGCGCTGGCGGTTACTCTTGCTTGGCAAGTATATTTCTTCATATCTGAGTTGTAGCCATCAGAAGTAATTTCAGACAAGGTCAGTGTAATGCCATTAAGGAAACCTTGGAATTCAGGTTGATTGGCAATGCGATCTCCAAAAGGAAGCTTTCGTGCTTCATTTTCTATTTGCTCAATCATGACTTTGCGTAATTCCGTTTGCGTTGATTCGTCGCCACACGTGGGTGGCTTGGATTGGCAGGCCGTCATGAGCAACGCAGCGATTAGCCCGAAAGCCGGTAATTGAAATTTTCGAAACATAAAAAAGTTCCTCAAGAAAGAATAGGTATTTCTGAGCATGCCCAACTCACATTTGATTCTGACCAGTCAAGATTTTTTGACGACGTAAGACCTCGGGCAAATCGTTGATACAGTAATTGATATAGAAAATAGTAAAAAAGAATGTATAGACTGGGTTCATTCGTAGATCAATTTTGAATGTGTTCAGTGCATAGTTTTGTAAGGCACTTTTGGCACGGAATGCCCAGATAAGAAAGAGAATAGAGCCGACAATGTAAGCGCTAAAAAACATCAAAATAGCGCTCTTATCACGTGCATCTCTGAGTGCCAGGCAGATGCCGGTAAAGATCGCCATCCAGACAATATATTTCATATTAATGGTCTGTTTCTTTGTAATCCGATTAAACGTATCGTGGTGGCGTGTTAGCCATAACAATGGATAAAGTCCGGATGTAACGATTGTCAGTAATATGAGATGTAAAGTTTTCGTTTGGATTTCATCCTTCAGTTCTGCCGCATCGTGTTTGGCAGGTTCTGTCGCCATTGATGACGTAGGTTGTTTTTCCTTAGCGGAAAATTGGGTTGACGAGGTACTTTCGTAGGCTGGAGGGGGCGAAGCCGCATTATGCTTTGCAGCGAATGAGCCATGTTCCGGTAGCACGATTTCAATTGATTGGATTTGTACATCATCTGCTTGAATTTCGCAGACGCCCCCAGCTGCCTCAATCGCAATTTGATAGTTTCGGGCAGCATTCTCCGAGATGGACTTTTTGATCGTGTAGCTTGGTAACGCAAGCAAGCTGTCAATTTGTTCCACGGATACTTTAAATAAGCTGGCAAGTTGAGCTATTGCTACTGCTGGATCGACATCATCCCGCAATCCTTTAAACAGAATACTGAACGATGCTTGAGAGGTGGACGTACTTTTTGAGGTTGGGGTGTGTATGTTCGAATCCATGGGTTTCTTTCAGTTAAAGGTCCGCAGCAGAACGTGGCGTCCCTGTACATGCAAGACGCAATGTACGCGTAAGTTGTTGATGTTTTGAGTGTATTGGTGTGGAGCTGTCGTCAAGCAGCTAGAAACTGAAGGTAAAACTACCTTCATCTGTTTCGACTTCAATTTCTTTGATTTCGCAGCCTGGGCTCTGAAAATACGCATGTTGTCCGAACCTTAGTGATTTCGATCCCCCAGTTACTTTGCAATTTCCTCGATTGACTTCGATGGAGTTGACTTTGACTTCGTCTACCTTCGCGGTGACGTAAATTCCGGTTAGGGATAGAACGCCGATTGGAGAGGAGTATGGGGTGGACTTTAGTTCTACTTCAATTGGTGATTCACCTGTGCATCCAATCAAAGTGATTGAGGAAAGGGTGCAAATAAGTAATTTTTCGATTTTGAACATGTATTTAGCCTTTCTTTTTCATTTAGCTTGATTGATGTGAAATCAATATTAGTTTTTTGAAAACAAGGTGCGCTGAGAACAACTCAAAATTTGCTGTAGTCGATCTATTTAAATTAGCAATTAAGGTTTTAATGAAATTGTAACCTAAAACATCACAATGTGATCTTTTAAATCATGTCCATATTGCGTCTTTGAATTGATCATTACGGGAACGCGTAAAAGGTTGTGAATGGACAATTTTCAGAAAACTGTATTTGTGAAGACAATAGGGGAGGCTCTCTCAGCTCGGAGAGTGTCTATGGGGTTGTCACAAGAGAGAGTTGCTGAAATCCTCGGAATAAGCAGAGAAGCTGTTTCTCGAATGGAAACGGGAGTGGCAGTTCCTTCAATTGTCCGGATTGCTGAGTTAGCTGAAATTTTCGAATGTAGTATCGAAGAATTGATAACAAAAGGATCTAGTCGTCAAATAGATCAGGGGCGTCAATTGGCAATGATGTTTGACGGGCTGTCGCAAGAACACAGAGCTGTCATTTTAGAGGCTATTGGATGTCTTATTAATGGTTTGTCGCTCAACAAACTGAAGTGATTTTCGATGAGTTTACTTAGGCATTTAATTGAGAATTTTGGGGATTAATTGTCTTTTTGAATTAGTAATCATCCGGCAATAATAACGTGGTGACGCTTCGATTTGCTTCTGTAATGATCCATACAATTTGCCTATTCGGCTCAATTTCGTAACTTGAGATTATTGCCCCTTCATGGCGCACAGCTTCGTTGTTCCCAGCACGATCTTCCTCATGCACGATGCCCCAGTCGCCAGACTGGTGGCGACACAGTAAATCTAAAATTAGAACGTGGTTATTCTTAAGCGAGGCTAGTGCATTCTCTGTTGCGACTATTTTCCCCAGAGGAAAAGAAATTGGATTGCTCTGTTGCGATGAATCGGGCATCGTTGATAAGCTGTGCGACGGCGGCAGTAATAATGCACAAAGATTCGACATGATTTCTCCCTATAAGAGACGTTAAATTAGTTGAAAGCCAAAAGTTTCAGATAAAAGAAAATGCCCGGCGTTTTTGGTTGCCGGGCAGCGGGTTGCGTTTGCAGTTTTTTGTGTCCCAAATACGCGTAAAGGCACTTGTTATAGTGTTGTTCGGTTGTTGCGAACCTGACTTTTCAAACAGCGTTAGGGATGGGATGAAAGTCTTAAAGTACTAATTGCCATGCTTCATACAACGCCTTTTGCTTAAGGTTGGCACCTTGACCAAACCACGCTGAGTCACGTCGATGATCAGCGCTTCTGGCACGTCGCTCATGGTCAACAAACTGAGTGACTGCATTCAGCAAGCCAAATGCCGTAGATTTTGACGAGCTTAGTTCCGCACCTTTGCCTTGTCCTTCATACAGTGTCAACACACTCTTCATAGCACGTGCGTTTATCTGTTTTTCTTTACCGTTATTGGCGTCGTTAAATAATTTTAGTAAAAACCGATCTGCTTCATTTGCAGTTAATTTTCGTCCTGAGAGGACTTTCATTCGGTGTATAAAAGTGTCCCAGGATGGAATAGAGATGCCAAGCTGTTGTTTCACTGCGGCTGCATTAAAGCTGGTGTTGTGAGGTACCTTTATCGCACCAATACCGTTGTCAAGTGAGATAGCAAGCGTGTTATTGCAAACAACGCGGATGCTGGTAAGTTGGGCAGTCGTTGCTAATGTTCCGTCGCAACCGGTTGCTAACAACAGATAGGCGTGCATGAGATCATTGCCTTTAACAAAGGACGATTTATTGGTCCGTGCCAGTGCCCATAATTTGCGACCACCTTTCATTACTCCAGCAGTCTCAAGTTCAAAACCAGCCATTTCAGTTAAGTCGCGGTAGAACTCAAGAATTTGACTGGGTTGTACAACTTGATATCGCGCAGAAACGATTGATAGTGGGGATCCGTTGTCTGATCGGTACAATACTTTTTGTTCCGGAAACGATGAAATTGATTTCAAATCATGCGATTTCATAGAAAACTGCACCGGTGCTTCCTGGATCGTGAAATTTAACCCAGATTGCTGCGACCAGACTTCAATTGACTGATTTGGTGTTAATTGTTGACCTAAATGATGCCAAGGTGTGGCATTCACATATGCCATTGATTCAATTTGATGTGACATTATTTTTTTTCCTTCAAGCATGCCTGTAGAGGATCAACTCACTGCCTATGTGGGTTGGCAATAGTTAAGGAGTTGTTCAAGTGGGAATTGATATTCAGTGAACCTACGAAACGTATTCTGTTTTGTAGTACTTCTTGGGTACTGAGAATCCAACGTCAGAATGGTTTTTCGACGATGGATAGGGTAGGGGAGAGGAGAGGGGTTATTTATCCGAGGAGGATATGCCGCCCGTCAGATGAAATTGATGCTGGCAATTAAGACAAACATAATTGTCTAGAACATGATCATCAACCACATCTCCCAATTTTGCACCAGCAATACAGCCGCTCGATCCACCTAACAATCCACCAAGTAGAGCACCAGCCAATCCGCCGACTAATGCACCTGCTGGTCCAGCTACTAGTCCTATACTTGCACCTAGTTCGGCCCCACCTGCTGCACTGGCGGCACCAACAGCAGCGCCAGCAACAGCACCAGTTGTACCGCCGACTTTACGACCAACGTGACGGGCTTCGATCAAAAATGATTTGCATTTTGGACATTGGTTTTTCATGATATTCCTCAAGGATGGTGTTTTTAAAATTTCTGGGCCTAAAGTTAGTCCCAACAACAGAGAGCTTTTCTCCGTTCACCTCGAGAATATGTGGTCGAAAAATTTTAGAATTTCTTCATGTAACTAAAAGCTCAAGCTCATACATTTTATTGTCAAAAAAAATAACATTTTATTCATCGCAGCAAAAGTGAGCCTTTTAGCAATTCAAAATTGCACTTATTTAATGTGAAAAAACAAAGGATTAATGTATTTATGGGAAAAGTTGTATAAACACCTATGTGCATAATTTAGTCCTTAAGGAAATGGCAAAAAATAGGTCGCCCAGGCTAGCGTCTTTGGTAATCTGGCGATCTATTGATTTCTTTTTTGGAAATGATTGTTGAGAAAACACGTATTGTTCATAAGTATTGGCAGACCTATGATAAATCCGATTGATAGACTATCAATTGAAAAAATCCAGATGAGCCAATCGCTAACAGAGGGGGGCGAGTACTTAAAATGGGACAGCGAATTGCTCGGTATCGATAGCGCGATGCGCGACGACTGGCGTCAGCGCGGCATCATTTGAT
>NZ_JAABOS010000018.1 GCF_010078235.1 Cognatundibacterium crateris
TGGTCCATCTGCTCGAACTGCAAGGCTATGATACCAGTGTCGACCTCACAAGCATCCTGCGCGTCTCTTCCTTGTTTACTGATTTGCATTCAAAATTAATCCATCTACAAACCTGATTTGCACCAAATTTTGACTAATGGTTAGACATCATACTGCTTGTTTCACGAGCACGGGATTGGAGTCATCAACGTGGTGATATAAAGCAAGGTTCGGCGCCGACATTTGTGAGCACATTTCCTTGAGGGGGATTATCAAGCACACTGGTTTCTCCAGAAACACCATCCGTATATCCCAGCTACGTTTTTGATGAGCCGCTTCGCATTGTCGTGCTCATTAGGGACTGTTGACGTTTGAACGTAAAGCTTTGAGAAGAAAGGAGAATTCGTATTGTTAAGGTTCTCACACCGATCTGACACGAGTTTGCCATGCCCCGATTGTTGCTCAATGACGAGCTCTGGTCGAAGCTAAGTAAGCGTCCAGCCGCCCCACCTATAAAAAGAAGTTATAGCTGTGTAGAGTTCGGAAATGGCAACAGCGAATCGATCTGGTTTTTAGGACACGTCGGGAGACGTTCCAGGACACTGGTCAGCCATTGCATCGGATCAAGGCTATTGAGCCTGGCGGTACCCAGCAAGGTCTGGATGGCGGCAGCACGGCGGCCGGCGCGTTCTGAGCCGGCGAACAGCCAGTTCCTCTTGCCTATGGCAATCGGACGTATCGCGTTTTCGACCACATTGTGAATCGTTCGGCAGCGTGCCCGAATCGATATAGCGCACCAGCGCCGGCAAGCGTTTGAGTGCGTGCTCAATGGCCTTGCCCGTGCCGCTGCCTGGTGCGACAGCTTGTTGCATCGTTTGCAGCCAAGTGTTGATTATGCGATGACTATATAAATTTCAGATTATCTAGCTAGTATCCAAATATATCAGTTCGTTTTTCGTGAAGAGAGTCTACAAAAAATACAAATATCAAGAATTTGAAATTTAAAGAAGAATCTTATGTAGCTACAAATTTATATCCGTCGATTTCATAAAAGTTGTATCTCATCAAAGTCTCATAAATAGCTTTTTGTTAGATTTAACTTAATTGATGCTTTTGTGCCTTGTGCTACTAATGTATGTAATTACGGTTTGGGCGTTAGATGTACCAGATATTGTTACTGCAGGTGGTATTCCCAAGACGGGAACTTCAGCCTTTTATGGTTTTGTACTTAATCGCGGATTAGGGGCGCATGTATTGGGAATGGCTGCATTTACGGCAACTTACGGCAGGTAGCTTCGGCTAAAAATGTAAATAGGCTCAGATAGGTTTTTGTGCTTATCTGAGATTTTATATGGCGTAGGTATTTGCCATCACACAATAAATATATTTATGTATGAGCGGAACACGTTAAATCTAATTTGGTCAAAACTCAATGAAATGTAAAACTCACCTATCTCAAACAATGAGATTTTTTTGCACGTATTTTCTATGTGTATTTAGTATGATGGCATACGCTGAGGATGGTGTATTTGAAAATAAAATTGTTATTGGGCAGACAATTGGCATAAGCGGAGATGTAGCTGGACCCGTAAAAGAAATGCTTGAAGGATCACGAGCTTATTTTGATTTTATCAATACGTCTGGCGGTATCCATGGACGAAAAATTGAATTAAAAATTTTAGACGACGAATTTAACCCATTAAAAACGTTAGCAAATGCGGAAATTTTGGTGAAAAAAGAGCACGTGTTCGCATTGTTTCAATCGCGGGGAACGCCACATACCGAACGCATATTGCCAGTATTAACGTCTTTTCAGATCCCATTAATCGCTCCGATTACCGGGTCATCGGTTTTTTATGAAAGAAAATATCGCTATTTATTTAATACTAGAGCGAAATACCAAGATGAGATTAGTAAAGGAGTTGAGCATTTTTTTACAACAGGAATCAATGAAGTATCCCTAATATACGTGAATGATGCTTTTGGAATGGATGGTTTTGCTGGGTTCAGCAAAGCGATGTCACGATACAAACTAAATCCAATCGCTACATATCATATTGATCGAATAAGTCCAGATATTAACGCTACGGTTAATGCGTTAGTAAATACTTCCTCAAAAGCGGTCATCATTGTTGCCTCATCGTCAACCACTGTTGAAATCATAAAAAATCTGCGTGTAAAAAATAATGCAATTCAAATAATGACGTTATCCAACAATTCATCACAATCATTTGTTAATTCTTTAGGACCACTAGGATATGGAGTAATTGTTTCACAAATTATGCCCCCCCCTCACTTAATGACATCAATGTTAGGACAAGAATTTAAGAAAATTGCACAAGCAAACGGTGTGGCTCCAACATATGCAGCAATGGAAGGGTTTGTAGCCGCGAAGGTTTTGGTTGAAGGAATTAAACGTAGCGGCTCAAATCCAACTCGAACGGGTCTAATTAAAGGCCTCGAAACAATGAGGAACTTCGATCTTGGCGGCTTAGTGATCAGTTATGACGAACAGAATCATGATGGTAGTAAATTCATAGAATTATCGATTATCAGTAAAACAGATCAATTTTTACGTTAAATATTGCTTTATAGTTAATTATAATTTGTGTGATTAATAGATGTCATTTTAATTAAAATAGCTGAATGGATGACCAAATTCAAATGCGGCTTAAGGTTCAGTTATATGAAGACAATCATTCAGTCGCATCGGCGAACTACTTCCACACAACTGGAAGCTTGCTCAATAATTTCCATCATCCATATCAGAACCGATCAACCTGTGATGACCGGGCGCTTACGGGAGGTTTACAGAGGGCGTGTATTTGAAGGGCTACGCGAACATGGCGGAATTGTTGGTGGGTTTTGCGCAGTATTTTGCGTTCTACAACACAGAGCGGCCATACGAATCGCTGAGTTATCGGACCCCGCATCAGGTCTACCGCAATGGGGCTGGAGGCGGTGCGTTGATCATCGACAGATTCAGTGCTGACGGCGAGGCACAGCAGGAAACGAGTAGTACTGGACAGCGCGGAGCAACTGATGAATTGGAAATCGGCACAGCTTAAATCAGCGGGTAGAGTATATTCTACTTTAAGTACTTAATAATTTTCATCTTTTTTTGCTAAATATTTTAATCCAAATCGTTCAACTGTAGGAGCAAAAATTTTACTAAAATCGTACTCTCGAATTTTATTAAAATCAATAATTTCCACGACGGGCCTAACATCTTTAGGATAGGGCTTCCCCTCCAACGCTCTAATAGCCAAATCAATTGAAATTCTCGCTTGTAGAACTGGGGAATCACTTACTGCGGCAAGTACGCGACCATCTTTGATTAACTTTATAACAGGCTCATTAGCGTAAAACGAAATTAAATTACGTAATTCTGGATTTTTATAGCGTCTAAAATAATTCGCACTCATTTCAATTGCAACCGCGTTACCTAGAATATAATTTGGTTTTAAATTATTTTTTAACATACTTCGCACTAAACCCATTTGCTCGTTTGGTTCAGTTAAACCATATCCAGCATGAATTAATTTAATCGAATATTTTTCTAATATATTTTCAACACCCACCTCTGCATCCGATACCCACAAAGTACCTTTGGGACCAGGGAACCATGCGACTTGAACAAAATCACTATTTGAGTGCCTAGTTAGATAAATAGCTGCTTTCATTACCATTTCAGAGAAATCAGCACGCGATCTAGCAGTTACTCTATTACTTCTTACTCCATTGATTAAATCAATAACAGGAATGTTTGAATCTGCTGCTTGGGAAATGCAGCTATCCAAGCCATCAGAAGATATCGCAGCTAAGACAATCGCATCCACTCCAAGTGCCATACAGTCTAAAAATTGATTTTGACTGACATCAAGATGGTTATAACCACCAGCTTGATATATACCAAGCTCAACACCTTGTCTCAATGCTTCTTGTGTTAGCCCCCAAGCAACTCCCCACCAATACTTATCTTTGGTTTGTGGCAATAATGCACATATACGCCATGCCTTCTGAGCGTGCTTCAATGGTACGTATTTAGAGACTTTACCATCTATAATCGCGCTTACAGGAAACCATTCTGCAGCGAAAATATTCTTTGAAGATAGCAGCATTAATAAGAATAGAAAAATTTTCATTAAAATCCTCCTTCACAGTTAAGTGCCTAAATTAACTTGTAACCCTCCCGTAAAATCAAGCCATGCATAACTGGAGTTCTTGAGGCAAACTGATATGCAAAAAGGAGAACAGAAATGCGTAAGAGCAGATTTACAGAAACACAAATCATCGGAATATTGAAAGCTGTCGAGGCAGGTAGGCTTGTCAAAGACGTTTGCCGTGAGCATAGTGTTTCAGAAGCCACCTACTATCAATGGAAATCCAACTATGTCAGCTCTTCATAGATAGTTGGATATTTCGATCAGATTTTCGTCTGGATCTCGAAAGTAGACTGAACGTATCGCTCCAAGTGCACCAGTGCGTTGCACTGGGCCTTCGGCAATGGTCACGTTCACCGCTTTGAGATGTTTGATGACATCATCTACTGGTGTAACAGCGATGATGCACAAGTCGGCTGACCCAGGAGTCGGATGGGTCGCATGCGGCACGATTTCATGTCCAAGCTGGTGCAGGTTGAATTTTTGATGTCCAAATAATAATGCTTTTCGTCCAGATCCAAAGGTCTCGATCTTGGCGCCGATTGCACGCATGTAGAATTCGCAGGTTCGCTCGATGTCGGCTACTGTCAGTACAACGTGGTCAAAGCGGTCAAGCACGATTGGATGGAGGTAAGCGGGCATCGTCTCCGCACTTACGATATTGCTCGCTCCATTTGCGGCCATGGTGGCAATACCAAGACCAAGCTTAGTAAGCGCGGCACGGCGGGCCGAGTTAATGCGATTTTCTAACATTTCTATCTCCTTTTTTGGCTTAGCCTTGATACTTACGACTAAGAGAATTTACTTCAAGAGAGGGATGTATAGAATTCTCAAATTCGCCACAACCCTATACGAAAGCGAAAGGTTAGCTGCGCTTTGGCATTGATATATTTATGTTAAATGGTGCAAGTTTGTATTCTGTTCGAGAGTCATGCTTGCCAACAGCACACAGAAGCAGTACTTCTTACCATATGTCAAGCATATGTTGATTTCATTTTAATATCTTGGCTATTGTCCGCCTTGTTCGTTTGAATGACGCATATGCAGGCGTTCCCGTTGGAGGGGGAAATCTCTGCTTTGCCTTTTTGCCGCCCAAGTAGCGCATCGTTAATTTTTTATTGGAATTTCTTGGGAGGAAAGTGTTGTTTAGAATTGATTGATGGTTGCCATCGTATTTTGAATGATATTTTGCGCAGTACCATATTCTTTATTTTGTGCCTATTTGCTGATTCAGTGAGGACCTTCATGAAATTTCTGTTTAACTTAAGTATTGGTACCCGCCTTGGTGTAGGTTTCGCTTTCGTACTATCTCTATCTGTAATTGGCACTGCCGTTGCCTATGGCAATGCCATCTCCAGCTTGGAGCAGACTAAGCAAATGATGGACAAGCCCCTTGCCAATGAGCGCCTGGCTTCAGACCTAAATTCCCTAATGTCGGCAGCGATTGTGCGAACCTCAATTTTAGTCCGCAGTAACGATGCCGAGCTCGCTGATAAGTTGGCTAATGACGTATCGGAAGGTGTGCGCAGTGGTGGTGAGTTACTTGAAAAACTGCAGCAATTGATGACCTCGCCAGAGGAGAAAGCTATCTTCGTCCACACCTTGAAGGCACGCGCGGTTTTTCAAAAGGCGAAAACGGACATTGTTAAACTGAAAGGTCAGGTATCGTTAGAGGAAATTGAGCGCAAATATGGTGAACAGTTTATGCCTGCCGCTAGTGCCTACCAAGAGCAGGTCAGTCAGCTACTGTTATTCCAGCGCAAGCGCATTGACGATGCTGCACACCGAATTGAGATAAGTACTCGCAATTCTAATGAGCTGCTGATTGGTTTGTCACTGCTAATGTTGATTTCTGGTGCTTTCATTGCACATACCATTTCCCGCTCGATAACACAGCCTGTCAAGCAGGCATTATATGTCGCAACGAAAGTAGCCAGTGGCGATTTGAGCCAGCGCTTGCCTGAGTCGCCAGCGCGCGACGAAATTGGCGGTCTAATGAGTGCACTTAGACATATGAATGATGCGTTGCGTGGGTTGGTTGGAGAGGTTCAAGATGGCATACAAGTAATTGCATTGGCTTCGAGAGAAATTGCGGAAGGCAATCATGATTTGTCCTTTCGTACGGAACAACAGGCCAGTTCGCTGGAGGAAACAGCTTCGTCTATAGAGCAATTGACTTCGACGGTGCGACAAAATGCGGATAGTGCCCTGAATGCCAATCAACAGGCGAAAGCTGCATCCGTGGTTGCAGCGCGTGGTGGTTCCATGGTGAGCGAGGTGGTGGTTACCATGGAAGCGATTAATACATCATCTCGGCGCATTGCTGACATTATAAGCGTGATTGACGGGATCGCATTTCAGACTAATATTTTGGCGCTCAATGCTGCTGTTGAAGCAGCACGGGCAGGTGAGCAAGGTAGAGGTTTTGCAGTGGTGGCGAGTGAGGTGCGAAATCTGGCACACCGTGCGACCAACGCCTCCAAGGAAATCAAGGATTTAATAGACGGCTCGGTGTTACAAGTGAGTGACTGCACCATGTTAGTACAGCAGGCAGGCGGTACCATAGAGGAAGTGGTCCAAAGTGTGCAAAGGCTGGCGCAAACGATTAGTGAGATATCAGTCGCAAGCAAGGAGCAAAGTGTAGGTATTAACCAAGTAAACATTGCCGCGGCTGAAATAGATAACTTCACTCAACAAAATGCCGCAATGGTCGAAGAGGCCGCTGCGACTGCAGCCAGTCTGCAGCAACAAGCGGCAAAGTTAGCGGATGTGGCGGCTAAATTTAAGTTGGGCACGCGCGAACCTATCAAAGACATTACGCCCGTGCAGCGCGCTCGCTTAACATTACGGCTTTAATGCCGTAGATTCGCCTCCAATTGCTGCCCCGCTTAATCGCATTGTACCAGTCCTAGTTCGGTTCAACCGCGCGCAAATGCGTCAATAACTTGAAAGCTTCAGGAACTAAAGCTGATTCCGACTTGACGCCCAGCCACAGCGTACGTTGTGCCCATAAATCGGTCAATGGAATAGAGCGCAAGCCATTAGCTGGGAAAGTAAGCGGGATAGCACCATCTGGAAGCACACCTATGCCCAGTCCAGCAGCGATCATGCCGCACATACCGTCGAAGCTACTGACCTGAATGCGTAAACGTAGCGGCTTGTCATGAGCGAGCGAAGCGTCGGTTAGCCGTTTAAGTAATGAGCTGCCGTAATTAAGGCCGACAAAGTCGTAGTCCAGAGTGTCACTAAAACTAACTTCGGGCAGCGTCGCTAGTGCATGGTCCGTGCGTACTACAACCATAAGTTTATCGCGGCGGTAAAGGTATTTTTCTAGCCCGTGCGATGATACATTATCGGCAAATATACCAAGATCAGCCTCTCCTGAAAGAGTAGCAGCGACGATCTGATCACTCAACATTTCTTCCAGACTAATGCGAATAAGCGGGTGGACTTCCACAAAACTCGCAAGATCAGCTGGCAAAAACTGAATTATGGCTGAAGTGTTAGCCCAGATGCGGACGTGACCACGCACGCCGATTGCAAAGTCTCCCATATCTCCCGCCATACGATTCACAGTATCCAGCACGCTGCGTGCATGCTGGATCAATTGCTCTCCAGCTGATGTCAGTTCTAGCCCCCGTGGCAAACGCACGAACAGCGCAGTATCCACAGTCCTTTCCAGATCAGCAATGCGCTTGCTGAGGGCTGACAATGTCATATTCGACTTATCGGTTGCTTTGGTAAGGCTGCCAGCTTGTGCCACCATCAAGAAGATTCGCAGTGATTGCAGGTCAAAATGGGTCGGATTGATCACGTGAGGAAGATGTTTGGGAGATGGAAAGATAATAGAGAACATCGGCGGGCTTGTCAACGTAGAGATATTTAGGTTTTCTTGAGGGGAAAGTGTCTTTGAGAAAACACTGATTTTCAATACAGGGCGGCGCGCCTACGATAGCGTCAAATATCAGACCAAATGGAGGAGATATCTATGAACAAACCGCTACACGGCGTTCGTGTTCTTGAGATGGGGCAACTAATTGCAGGCCCGTTCGCAGCTAAGATGCTAGCCGAGTTCGGGGCTGAGGTGATAAAGATCGAGCCGCCAGGTATCGGCGATCCATTGCGCAAATGGCGTCTGCTGCACGAAGGCACGTCAGTATGGTGGGCGGCGCAGTCGCGTAACAAGCAATCGGTAACGCTGGATCTGCGCACATCCGAAGGCCAAGACGTTATTCGCAAGCTGGTGAAGCAGAGCGACGTGCTTATTGAAAATTTTCGCCCAGGCGCTATGGAAGGTTGGGGCTTGGGTTGGGAAGCGCTGCATAAAATCAATCCGCGTCTTGTGATGCTGCGGGTCTCAGGCTATGGTCAGGATGGTCCCTATCGCGACCGCCCGGGGTTTGGCGTTGTGGGGGAAGCGATGGGGGGCTTGCGTCACCTTAGCGGAGAGCCTGGTCGCACACCTGTTAGGGTAGGCGTATCGATTGGAGATTCGCTATCGGCACTGCACGGTGTAATTGGGGTCTTATTTGCTTTGCGTCATCGCGACCAGAACGGCGGCGATGGCCAGATGATCGATGTCGCTTTATATGAATCCGTCTTCAACATGATGGAGAGTTTGTTGCCAGAGTATTCGGTTTTTGGCACGGTACGTGAAGCTGCTGGTAGTAGTTTGCCGGGCATTGCCCCGACAAACGCATACAAATGCTCCGACGGAAAATATGTACTAATCGCTGGCAACGGTGACGGTATCTTCCGTCGCCTGATGGATTTAATTGAACGTCCCGACTTACGTGACGCCCCTGCATTGGCGCAAAACGACGGTCGTGTTAAGCATGTACAGCAACTGGATGCTGCTATCGGCGAATGGAGCAAACAACACACACTGGAGCAGGCACTGTTCACCTTGAATGGCGCAGGGATTCCTGCTGGCCGGATCTATGACATCGCTGACATCGCCGCAGATCCCCACTACAAGGCACGCAATATGCTGTTGGATGCGAAACTTGACGACGGCACGTCCGTGAAATTGCCCGGGATTGTTCCGAAGTTGAGTGCAACTCCTGGCGAAGTGCGTCACCAAGCCCCCAAGCTAGGCCAGCATACCGACCAGGTACTTGCTGGTATCGGCATCGATAGCGTGACGCGCGACGACTGGCGTCAGCGCGGCATCATTTGAT
>NZ_JAABOS010000019.1 GCF_010078235.1 Cognatundibacterium crateris
CATTCGGATAGTGTGGAGTCGGGAATGGCGAATCCAGACCGTTCAAAGATGCCGCTTTGGCGGTACAGAGGCAAGTGATCAGCATATTTGGCCACCAGCATCTGAGCCAACAATCCGGAGGTCGGGATGCCTTTGTCGATGATCTGTGCCTCACCAATACCGGAAAGAGTCGCATTGTTCACTATTGAAAATGGAGAGTACTCAAATCCAACAACAAGAATTTCCGCTCCGACCACCGTACTTATAATTACAAATAACGGCAGACACAATAAAATCAATTTTATGAGTACTTCCCCCATCGAAATTAGTGCAAGAAACGACTTGATATCCAAAACAATTTTTTAGTGCATCATAAGCAGGTATTTAACAGTTTTGAGTGCTTTAATTGAGCATTATCCAAAATGTCGATTTGTTTTTTTAAATCCAAGAAAAAATATTGCGTTAAAACACCTAAATAACCCTTTACAATAAAATCAAAGTCCCTGACTAACGTTGATTTTAGACTCCTTATTTGTATATCCCACAGTTTATAATGAGATCCTCATGCTTCTTAAAGTACATTGCCTTATTTTCAATTTGCTTAGTCTCAGGATTTACAAATTTATAATCTTGCCATCCTTCGCCCTTCGTCTTTGCCATCTCAATACGTTCGCGGTAAAAAGGTTTGCCGTCAGCATCTTTCATCTCAAGCAAATTTTTCCCTTGTATTCTGGTATTCGCACCATGCGCAAGATTAATCCCACTCATGTCATTAATGGAGATATATAGGTCCCGATCACGAAAGCGCCCTTTTAAATTGTTTACTTCTGCGATCGTTTTGTCTTTTCCGTTAATTTTCATAAATGCAATGACTTTATTTACCATTGCTACCGCTTCATCAGCAGTTCCATGGCTATCTGTCGCAGCGAATACAGTATTCGCAAAAAAAATAAAAACCGATAAGAATAGGGAAAGTAAGAACTTGCTCATAAATCCTCCTTGGTAAATAGGATAACAAATGAATAAATCAAATAAAAGCATTAACAATTGCATTGGGTAAATTGATACCCAATGCAAGTTTATTAAAATACTCTCGGCAGAATATTGAAATAAGTGGCTAAATTGAGCTCACCTTGATTGGTTCTCGATTTATTTCGACTGCTCTATTAGCGCTCCAATCATAGTATCAAGTAAGGCAAGCAACTAGAAAAATATAAACTTCCCCCGCTCAATGTTACATCGTTCTTCTTCAATACGATTAATAATCTACATTCCTAACAACGTTGGCAGCGCTAAAGAAACCATAGGGACATAGGTAATCAGCAGCAAAAATATGACCATTGTAAATAACCACGGCAATACCGCAACCGAGAGCTCAGATATGCCCATTTTAGTAATACCAGACGCCACATACAGATTAAGTCCGACCGGGGGGTGGCACATACCAACCTCCATATTCACCATCATCAAGACACCAAAATGAATCGGATCAATGCCTAATCTTGCCGCTACCGGAAATAAAATTGGCGCCATAATCAAAACGATAGAACTCGGTTCCATTACATTTCCAGCGACTAGCAACAAAATGTTGACTACCAGAAGAAACGCAACCGGACCAAGCCCTTGTAAGGTAAGCCAATCCGCCATTTGTTGCGGAATATTTTCGCTTGTCATCAAAAATGAAAACAACACAGCATTAGTAATGATATATAACAACATGGCAGATAAACTAGCGGCATCAAGAACTACCTTTGGAACATTCTTAAGCGATAAATCTTTGTACACAAAGACGACTACAAAAAATGCATAAACTGCTGCCACAGCCGCTGCTTCGGTTGGTGTAAAAAGCCCAGAATAAATACCTCCGATGACCAATACAATAATAGAGAACCCCCATGCTGAGTCTTTAAATGCATTCCATCGTTCTGCCCAATTCGCCTTCTTCATTCGAGGGTAATTGTTTTTCCGCGCAATCCACCACGTAGTAAGGCCGAGCATACTTGCCAACATCAATCCTGGAATAACTCCCGCCATAAACAATTTGCCGACTGAGGTGTTGGTTGACACAGAATACAACACCATAACAACAGATGGGGGTACAAGTATTCCTAAAGCTCCGCTCGTCGTAATAACGCCAGCGCCAAATTTTTTGGGGAAACCTTGTTTTACCATTGCTGGCAACACGATAGAGCCGACCGCAACAACTGTGGCCACCGATGAGCCAGAAATTGCTGCAAATAAGGCACAGGAAATCACGCCCGCCAGCGCTAATCCACCGTAAAAATGCCCAACCATGGTCGTTGCAAAATGAATCATCCTTCTAGCAACCCCGCCTTGCGTTAACAGACTTCCCGCTAAAATAAAAAATGGAATCGCCATGATGCTGAAATTTTCAAGACCTGTGAAAAGTTTCAATGCAACCGACGTAATCGGAACATCGGTCATCGTAAATAAAAATGTTAGTACAGTAAGCCCCAGTGAAATACTAATTGGCATACCGGTCAAAATTAAGCCGATTAACAGTACGAAAATAATGATCGCATTCATTTTGCACCTTCGTAATTTTCTAAACCTTCGACATGTGCAATGTCGTGGTGAGGTAATTCGCCAGTTCTAAAAAATACAATCGCCACCTCGAAAAATCTAAAACACATCAAATATGAACCTAAAGGAATGCAAAGATAGATAAGCCACATTGGTATATGAATCTCTTCGGAAATTTGATCTGTATGAGCAATGCCCCATACAAACATAGCCCCTAATGTGCCCACTGTTGCGGTAAACAGCATCCCACCACAAAGTCCAAATAGAATTAATTTTTGGCGGTTCTTAGGATGCAAGCGGTTCAATAACACATCGACACCAACATGAATTCCTGCTCTTACTCCATAAGCAGCACCAAATTTTGCCATCCACACAAACATGAAGACACAAAGTTCCTGGGCCCAACTCAAATTAAGTGCCAATAATGGATCTTGAATAAATGGAACGGGGATGGTTGAGGCAAACCTATGCAATACAGCGATAAAAATGATACAGGTAGCGGATATCATTAACGAGGTTATTAACGACTCCTCTAAACGATTGAGGTACTTCATACATGTCTCCAGTATTCTATTTAGAATTATTTGTAGTATTGCAAAATGGACTGAGCGCGAATTAGGACGGGGCGATCGATCATCTTGCCATCCAATTGTGCTACTGCGGATGTCTCTGAAAGTGCTAATACTTGTTGAGCCCAAATAAGCTCTTTATTACTTGGGGCAAAAGCTTGCCGCACTAGTTCAATTTGTCGTGGATGAATGCAAAGCTTTGCACCAAATCCAGACAAATAAGAAAACGAAGAATCACTCGAAATTGTCGCATCATCATAAATTTCAGGAGTAACCCCTGCAATTGGCATTAATAGTTCAGCTGCACGAGACGCAATGGTAATCACAGAGCAGGGATAAGCCAGATTACTTGTGTCGGCAGAAATGTGAAGATCTGTCGCATAATCGAGATTGCCGAAAGCGAGTCGTTGAACGCGGCTGCTCATCGCGATACGCGCGCAGTTCAAAACTCCTTTAGCTGATTCTATAATTGGTACGACAAATCCTTTCGTTGAGAGTATTGAAGCAAGTGATTCGACCTGATCGTTACTCTCTGTTTTAGGCAGCATTACCCCCTTTACTCCGGACGCATGAACTAATTCCCGATCAGTTGAAAAATCAAACGATTGCGCATCATTAATTCGGAGTAAAATCCGCTCGGAATGATATCGACGTCGCTCAAACCAATTGGCAAAGGCATCCCTTGCCAAAGACTTATCGCTTAAAGAAACTGAATCCTCAAGATCAACGATAATTGCGTCTGCCCCCGAGTCGAGTGCCTTATCAAAACGGTCAGGGCGATTTCCAGGAACAAATAGGTAGGTGATCGGATATTTTTTCATATAAATTTACTCAACATTCATATCTGATTAGACTTATTACGTATTCAAAATATAGTTATGTGCTGGCCGCCCATAAATTTACGATTTCATTTAATGGCGAGTTCTTTACGGACAGCATCTATCACGTCTTTACCAATACGTTTTTCTTGTTCCGGATAGATTGAGGTGAGCGTGACCTTTAAGCTACTTTGATTTTCTGACGTTAATGTGAGTAATTGAGTACGTCCGCTTGCTTTAATTTTAGCCAGCGACTCTTGATTATCTTGCTCCGCAATTTTATTGACATAGTCGGTTGATTCTTTCATCGCAGTCTCCAGAACGCTTTGAATCTGCGGCGTTAAACCGTCCCAAAATTTTTTGTTAACGACCACGGCATATCCTAGATATCCATGATTTGTTAAGGTGATAAATTTTTGGACTTCAAAGAATTTTTGCGTATAAATTTGCGAGGGAGTTTGTTCTGTACCATCGACAACTCCTGTCTGTAACCCCTGATACACCTCAGAAAATGCTATCACTTGCGGACTGACACCTAAGGCTCTCATTTGAGCATCAAGTATTCGCGAGCTTTGTATTCTCATTTTTTTTCCACGAAAATCTTTCAACTCAACCAGGGACTTATTTGCGCTCATTACTTTAAAGCCATTGTCCCAATATGCTAGCCCCTTGATACCTTTTGTACTTAATGATGTAAGTAGTTGTTGGCCTATTTTTCCATTAGTTACTTTGTGCAAATCGTTGTAATTGCTAAATAAGTAGGGGAGATCAAACAGTTCAAATGCAGTAAACCCCATAGGGCTAAATTTTGACAACGAAGGGGCCAGCATTTCAACGGCCCCCAATTGCAGCGCCTCGAGTTCTTCTTTGTCTTTATAAAGCTGGCTATTCGGATAGACTTGAACCTTGACGTTACCCATGGTTCGTTCCTCCACTAATTTCTTAAAATATTCGACTCCCTTTCCTTTTGGTGTATCTGGTGTCACCACATGACTAAATTTGATGACGATAGGACTAGAATTCGCAGGGGTAATACAAATTGATCCTAGAATTAAGATAATGGAATAAAGTGTATGTTTAAAAAAACTCATGACGGTCTCCTGTTATTATATAAACTTTTTAGATAGCATTAGCTTGTCGCAGCATTTTGATTCGCTCGCGTGTATATCCCAGTTCCACCAAAATTCCTTCAGTGTGTTCTCCGAGTGCTGGAACCGCATCCATGCGAACATTTCTAGCGTCTGAACCTGGCGGTAGCAAGGCGGGTAACTTACCTACAGGAGAGTCAATTTCTTGCCAGCGATTACGCGCCATTAACTGAGGATGTTCCCACACCGCCTGCATGTCATTGACCCTTGCATTCGCAATTTGGGCTGCGTCAAGTAGGCCAATCACTTTTTCTGCCGTCAAGCTAGAGAACGCATTGACAATAATTTTTCGCAGCGCAATACGTCCTTCACTGCGCCCGCTGTTAGTAACGAAACGAGCGTCTGATGCCAGATAAGGTAGTTGAAGAACTTTGCTACAAAATGCGAACCACTCTCTTTCATTTTGTAGTCCGAACATGACCGTTTTCCCATCTCCTGTCGGGAATGGTCCGTAGGGATAAATAGTGGCATGGCTTGCACCGGAGCGTTTGGGCGGAGGCGCTCCCTTATAAGAAAAATAGAGTGGAAAATTCATCCATTCAACTAACGATTCAAGCATGGAAATATCGATATGCTTCCCCTTCCCTGTTTTATTTCGTTCTAATACTGCCGTTAAGATATTTGTATAGGCGTACATACCAGCGGCAATATCTGCAATGGAAGGACCTGCTTTTGACGGTTCCTCTTCGGTTCCTGTGACTGACAAAAAACCGGATTCACTCTGAATCAATAAGTCATATGCCTTTTTGTCGCGATACGGACCATCAATGCCATATCCAGAAATGTCGCATACGATAAGGCTAGGTTTTTTAGACGACAATAGTTCGTATGACAGTCCAAGACGGGCAGCTGCACCTGGTGCAAGATTTTGCACCACGACATCGGCCTCCTCCAAAATCAACCGAGATAAGATGACTTTAGCTTCCTCTGTTTTGACATCCAACGTCATACTTTCTTTGGAACGATTCGCCCAAACAAAATGAGACGACAAACCACACACCCGTTCATCGTATCCCCGCGCAAAATCGCCCCCTCCTGGACGCTCAATTTTTATGACGCGTGCGCCAAGATCGGCTAATTGTCTGGTTGCAAACGGTGCCGCGATGGCATGTTCAAGCGTCACGACGGTAATTCCAGTTAACGGTTTCATCATTTAATCTCCGCAATTGCATCCATAGTTAGATAACCCTCGTGATCTTTGGCCCACAAATGAATAGTTTTGCCATCCTTCAAAGGCTCACCACAGACAAAAAAATGATGCAGGTCAAACGTAGGACGAATCGCCTTAAATTCAAAACTAATGATTTCTGCATCTGGGTAGTTCCAACGAAGTAAATCCACTAGTAATGTCGCAATTAATGGACCATGTACTATCAATCCTGGATAGCCCTCTATTTGAGTGACGTAACTTCGATCGTAATGAATACGATGCCCATTAAAGGTCAGAGCTGAATATCTGAAGAGAAGCACTTCGCTAGGAATCCACTTACGTTCCCAAGCTGAAGATAATGGTGCTGCCAATGGGATTGTAGGAGTATCATTCACTTTTAGGGCATCGCGATAAACGATATCGTGCCACTCGGACAGCGCTACGTCAGTTGCCCCAGAGATGCGAATATCATGACGTACAGTAACGAAAATCAATGATCCTGTTCGTCCTATTTTTTCTGTAATACTTTCAATTACAGATGTCCGGGATACAGCATCACCAATACAGACAGGGGCATTAAATTTAAATCGTCCACCTGCCCACATTCGTCGGGGTAAGGTCACAGGAGGTAAAAATGATCCTAATTTTGCATGTCCGTCTAATCCGATTTCAGACTGTAAATGTTTAGGCAAGAAATAGAGCCAATGCCAAAGTGGGGGTAAGGGCAAGCCAGGTTCAACCAGTATTCCTTGTCGATCTAAAGTTGCGGACAACGCTGCATATGGCGCCTGAGAAATCACGTCACAGATAACTTCAGTTTTTCCCAGCCATTTACTCAATTCAATGTGGTCGTTTTTCATAATTGACGATTCGTAGTTTTCCAGTTAATGTGTTTTGCATGCGCCCATAATCAGATGAATCGATAATTTATGGAATTTGTAAGTTTAGAAGACATTCTTTGAGAAAATAGAACCCTTGCGATACGATCTAGTAGACATGAAGCTTTTTATGCATATTGCCGAAGCAGGCAATTTGACACGCGGTGCCGAGAAAATGCACATATCCGTATCTGCAGCAAGTTTGCGTTTAAAAAATTTAGAAGAAGCGCTAGCAGTTCCTCTCTTTGAACGACTGGCAAAGGGTGTTGAATTGACTGCCGCAGGAGAAAATTTTTTAAGCCATGTCAGAAAAATTCACTCGAATCTTGAGCGTATGCATGCTGACTTAAATGAGTTTTCCTTAGGAGTAAAAGGAAGTTTGCGTATTTATGCAAATACCAATTCAATCAACTCATACTTACCCGAAAGTCTCTCTACTTTTTTAGCTAACAATCCGAGTATTAATATTGATCTGCAAGAACACAACAGTAATACGATTGCGCTAGCGGTAATGGAAGGCGTTGCAGATATCGGGATAATGGCTGGCAACATCCCCACTATGGGACTGGAATTTTTACCATTTCGAACTGATCGTTTGATTTTAGTCGTGCCAAAAAATAGTAAATTCGCGGACGAATTATCTATTCCATTTAGTACCGCTTTAACTCACAATTTTGTATGTCTTGACGTTGACTCCGCCATTCAAATTTTTTTACAGCAGATGGCGACCCAGATGGGGCAGCGGCTAAAAGTTCGGATACATGTGCGTAGTTTTGATGCGATTTGTCGCATGGTGGCGGCGGGCGTCGGGATCGGTGTAGTACCACATAGTGCGGCTGAGGAGCACATCCAAGCTGGAAAACTATCAGGTATAGAACTAGCGGACGATTGGGCTATGCGAGAAATGAAAATTTGTTTCTTAAATTTTAATAAATTATCCAGTTATGGGCAACAGCTTGTGCAATTTCTTTCTAGCGGCTACACAACCTATGGCATGAAGTGACTTGCATTTGTGCAGTCAAGGATTGACTCCTTTACATTGATAAGACTAAGCCTAAACTCAGTGTGCAATCATTTCCACCCATGTATGTTGATATTAAAACAATTAAATCAACGAAACTATCCAGTTACACTCAAGTTATAAATTGCCATAGGTGTTCTCCTCAACGGTTTGGTTTTCAGCTTTGAGCACACGTCAAGCAATGTTGTATACGTGCATATTCCGTTACTCTGCCCTTGATATGTAAGCCCCCGGCAAAGTCATCTTGAAGTTAAGAGCGTAAGCGTAGATGATCGTGTCCACTTAATAAGTGGACACTTGTACATGATGGACGATGGAAACAATACGCCAAGACGGCGTCGACCGCAGTCGCTGCGACACCTGACATCGTGATTGAAATCAGACGAGGAGCCGCTAATGTGACTGTGCGCTGGCCGCAAGCTGCGGCCGCAGAGTGCGCCGGTTGGCTGCAGAACTGGCTAAGATGATCCGGATAGATTCCATCTGGCTGGCAACCGAACCGATTGATATGCGCGTCGGTATGGATACTGCACTGGCGAGGGTAGTTCAGGTATTCGGTGCAGCGCGGCCGCATCACGCCTACCTGTTTACCAACAAGCGTTCGACGCACATCAAAGTCCTGGTCTATGACGGGTTCGGTATCTGGTTGGCGAGCCGGCGCCTGAACAAGGGAAGCTTTACCTGGACTGATAGTGGCCATTTGCCGGTCGTGACCTGCTCCCCAAATTAGTACGAAACCAATTTAGAGTCCGCGG
>NZ_JAABOS010000002.1 GCF_010078235.1 Cognatundibacterium crateris
GATGCCTCTTTGCAAGCCCTTCGTTCAAATAATTTATATTGGTTATTTATTTTTAAATGCAGCCGGACGTTTTTCCATGAAGGCCTTCATGCCCTCTTTCTGATCTTCGGTCCCAAAACTGGCCTGGAATAAGCGACGCTCAAAATGCACGCCTTCCGACAAGGTAGTTTCATAGGCACGGTTGACCGACTCTTTAATCATCATGATGACTGGCAGCGACATGGCTGCGATGGTGTTTGCTGCAGTCAGCGCTTCTTCCAGTAACTGATCCACCGGCACGATGCGGGAAACCAGACCGGCACGCTCCGCCTCTTCCGCATCCATCATGCGCGCGGTCAGGCACATATCCATTGCTTTGGATTTGGAAATAGCACGCGGCAGACGCTGAGTACCGCCGGCGCCAGGCAAGGTACCGAGCTTGATTTCAGGCTGGCCAAATTTGGCGTTGTCCGCCGCGATAATAAAGTCGCACATCATCGCCAGCTCGCAACCACCGCCCAATGCATAACCAGCCACGGCAGCAATCACCGGCTTACGAATCTGGCGTATGGTTTCCCAGTTGCGGGTGATGTAGTCTTCTTTATAGGTATCCATGAAGCTGTAATTTGCCATGGCTGCGATATCGGCACCTGCTGCAAAGGCTTTTTCACTGCCGGTGATGACGATACATTGCACCGCTTCATTCTGATCAAAGGATTTCAGCGCAAGGCCGAGTTCATTCATCAACTGATCATTTAATGCGTTCAGCGCCTTGGGGCGATGCAAAGTGATCAGACCCACCTTTTCTTTGGTTTCAACGAGTATGCATTCGAATTCCATGTGATCTCCTGAGTATAGGTATAAAGGTATAAGGATAAAATTAAAGCTAAGCGTCATGTAAGCATTACTATTCGCTCAGCATCTGCGGCAGCATAACTACGCTGCCTGAAACTGTGCACTCAACATACAACGATATTTCTGCAAACAGAGGAAGCTATTATGTGGTTATTGTTATTAGAGGCTGCAATTGCATTGGGCATCTTGATCTTTATCGTATGGTGGACCATGTTTTCGGGGCGCCCGCAACGACCAACCCGGCATAAGCAGCAAACCAAACCTGAAGACACTGAGAACAGCGCCAGCTAGGCCCATATCTATTAGTGCAAGGTTCTCGGTAAAGACAAGACGAATTCCGGAATCTCCACTTCAAAACGGGTGCCGTCTTCTGCCACACAGAAGTAGTGCCCCTTCATACTTCCCTGCGGCGTTTTCAAAATGCAGCCGCTGGTGTACTCAAAACTTTGCCCCGGTGGCAGGAAGGGCTGATGGCCGACCACGCCCAGACCCTTAACTTCCTCGATATGATTATTCGCATCATTAATGATCCAGTGACGCGATATCACTTGCGCCGCCACTTCGCCGCTATTGGTAATGCTGATGGTATAAGCGAACACAAAATGGGATTTATCCGGCTCGGATTGTTCTTCTATATATTGCGTCACCACGGAGACGCGCATCTGGTAAGCAGACATATGGACCTTTTCTAGCTTGTAATAACTTGCACATACTCTTAGGACTGACGCAAAATTGTCCCGGCAAGGCTTGGCGACGCAGGCAGTACGCAGTGTACGACAAGGAGCCATAACGCAGCTGGGGCGGTTTTTCGTCAGTCTTATATCAAACAGACATTGTGCCAGAGCTTAGACGGTTTAGTAGGATTCGACGATAAAGCAGGTGGTTGCAGGGTAAAATATCGCATCTTTTTTTTGCTGGACCACATCATGACCCAATATCGCATTGCTCCCAGTATTTTATCCGCTGATTTCGCCCGCCTCGGTGAAGAAGTCAGAAACGTCGTTGCAGCCGGTGCCGACATGATCCATTTTGACGTGATGGATAACCATTACGTGCCTAATCTGACGATAGGCCCATTGGTCTGCGAAGCGATACGCCCGCACGTACAGGTGCCGATTGATGTGCATCTGATGGTCAAACCGGTAGACCGCATCATTCCTGACTTTGCCAAAGCCGGTGCGAATCTGATCAGCTTTCATCCGGAAGGCTCTGAGCACATAGACCGCAGCCTGCAACTGATACGCGATCATGGCTGCAAGGCAGGTCTGGTGCTGAATCCGGCAACACCGCTGCATGTGCTGGAACACGTGATGGATAAGCTGGATCTGATCTTACTGATGTCGGTGAATCCGGGCTTTGGTGGTCAGTCCTTCATCCCACATACCCTGAAAAAAATCGCCGCAGTACGCAAAATGATCGATGAATCTGGTCGCGATATCCTGCTGCAAGTCGATGGTGGCGTCAAAATCGACAATATCCGTGAAATCGCAGCAGCTGGCGCGGATACCTTTGTGGCGGGTTCAGCCATCTTTGGCAAGCCGGATTACAAGGCAGTCATCGATGCGATGCGTAGCGAGCTGGCTCAGGTCGCATAAGCTCGCCCAACAACAAGGCGACATTTAAGACTAGCTGCTTAGCCATACAGACCGGGCTAACTGGGTTACTTAATGCCCAGTCGCCCGTTCCAACCTCTCTTCATTGAAACATCACTGATTATGTTTGCTGATATCCGTGCCGTGATTATTGACCTGGATGGCACTATGGTAGATACCGCACCAGACTTTCTGCTGGCGGTGAACCGTATGCGCGAGGATTTTGGTCTGTCAGCGATATCGCTGACAGAGATCAAGCGCATGGTCGGCAAAGGGTCTGAACATCTGATCCGCCAGGTGCTGGCGAAAGATTTCGATGAGGCTGGTGTGCAGCAGCACTTCGACGCGGCGCTGGCTGGCTACCAGCATCATTATGCGCAAATCAATGGCCTGCACAGTGAGCTGTATCCCGATGTGGTAAGTGGCTTGCAAGCCATGCAGGCGCTGGGCTTGAAGCTTGCGTGCGTGACCAACAAACCACTCGCATTTGCTCAGGCTTTACTACAAATGAAGGGACTGACGCCGTATTTCTCCCTGACTTACGGCGGCGACTCTTTTACTCACAAAAAACCGCATCCTTTGCCACTGCTATCGGCCTGCCAGCAGTTTGGACTGCCACCGGCACAGGTGATGGCGATTGGTGACTCCAGCAATGATGCGATCGCTGCGCGTGCTGCGGGTTGCCCGGTGTTGACCGTGCCGTATGGTTACAACCACGGCGAACCTGTACAAAATATTGAAAGTGATGGTATAGTCGAAACCCTGTTATCAGCAGCAAAACTGCTGACGACACCAACAACCACTTAAATCATCATTCCAATCACGAATGTTTCCTGATAACAAACGTCCATTCATGACACCAGGTGCCTTTGAGGCCTGGCTATGGCGACGCTGGCAATTCTGTTAATCCACTGAATGCCGCGAGTGGCTGTGCACATCCTCCGCACATCTTCTTGTTTGTTATATCAATCTGTTTTTATCCGTCCACACACCCCATGTGTCTCGCTATGGTCGCCTATGGCGCTGCTGCGGGCGGCTGAGAGAAAACCATGACCGAACTCGAATTCAAATCGCTGGCCGCGCAAGGCTACAACCGTATTCCAATGATTGCGGAAGCATTCGCTGATCTGGAAACCCCGCTCACGCTGTATCTGAAACTGGCACAAAGCCAGCAGGCTGGTAAAAATACCTTTCTGCTGGAATCGGTGATGGGTGGCGAGCGCTTCGGGCGCTACTCCTTCATTGGCCTGCCTGCCACCACCCTGGTACGCAGCTTTGGTGAAAAAATCGAAGTACTGCAACATGGCAAAGTGGTCGAAACCCATCAGCAAAATCCCTTAAGCTTTATCGCTGAATTTCAGAGCCGCTTCAAAGTCGCGACCCGTCCCGGCCTGCCACGTTTTTGCGGTGGTCTGGCCGGCTATTTCGGCTATGACGCAGTACGCCATGTAGAAAAACGTCTGGCAGGAAAAGCGCCGAAAGATGATCTGGGTCTGCCGGAAATTCAGTTACTGCTGACCGAAGAGCTGGCCGTGATCGACAATGTGTCCGGCAAGCTGTATCTGATCGTGTACGCCGACACCAGTCAGCCGGAAGCCTGGTCCAAAGCGCGCCAGCGTCTGAAGGATTTGCGTGCCATGCTAAGACGCAGCGTGGATGCGCCAGTGACCTCGGCTTCGGTACGTACCGATTCCATCCGCGACTTTGCCAAAGAAGATTATTTAAAAGCAGTAGAAAAAGCCAAGGAATACATCATGGCTGGCGACCTGATGCAAGTCCAGGTCGGTCAGCGAATTAAAAAGCCCTATGTGGATTCGCCGCTGTCGCTGTACCGCGCCTTGCGCTCGCTGAATCCTTCGCCCTATATGTATTTCTATAATTTTGGCGACATGCAGATCATCGGCGCTTCACCGGAAATCCTGGTGCGCAATGAAACCCTGAATGATGGTCAGAAAAAAGTCACTATCCGTCCGCTGGCAGGTACACGCCCACGTGGTGCCACGCCGGAACGCGATGCAGAACTGGCAACCGAACTGCTGGCCGATCCTAAAGAAATCGCTGAACACGTGATGCTGATTGATCTGGCGCGCAATGACATCGGTCGGATTGCACAAACCGGCACAGTCAAAGTGACCGATCAGATGGTGATCGAAAAATACTCACACGTACAGCACATTGTCTCGAATGTAGAAGGCATGCTGCAACCTGAACTCAGCAACCTCGATGTATTGAAAGCGACCTTCCCGGCTGGCACCTTGTCCGGTGCGCCTAAAGTCAGGGCGATGGAACTGATCGATGAACTGGAGCCGGTCAAACGCGGCATCTATGGCGGCGCCTGCGGCTACCTGTCGTTTGGTGGCGAAATGGACCTGGCAATCGCGATCCGCACTGGTGTACTGAAAGACGGCATGCTGTATGTGCAGGCAGCAGCCGGTGTGGTGGCGGATTCCGTGCCGGAACTGGAATGGCAGGAAACCGAAAACAAGGCACGCGCTGTATTACGCGCCGCAGAACAAGTGCAAGACGGATTGGATGGGGACATCTGATAGCAGGCTTAAAACCATTCAACACAGAGGCACAGAGGCACAGAGAAAAACCTTGGGTGTGACCAGGGTCTGATTCAAGAGTGCTTTTTTAAAACTGCTTTGTGTTGAATTGCTTTAACAAGATGTTCAACTTCTGACATTTAGCTGGAGATCTGTGTGAACAATCTGAATGCAGCTCAGGATAAACGTACCGACGAGCAAAGCAAAGCCCTGAGCGAAAAAGTGATAGGTGCTGCGATTGAGGTACATCGTCATCTGGGTCCAGGCTTACTTGAAAGTGCGTATGAAAGCTGTCTTTGTCACGAATTATTTTTAAGGAATTTAAGGTTTCAACGTCAGGTTCCGCTGCACATCGAATACAAAACTGTCCTAATCGATGCAGCGTACAAACTTGATATTGTTGTTGAAAACAGCCTGGTGCTGGAGCTAAAAGCGGCAGAAGCCTTAATGCCGCTTCACCAGGCACAATTGCTGACGTATCTGAAATTATCCGGCATCAAAACCGGACTATTAATCAATTTTATGGTGCCAGTCTTAAAAGATGGCATTAAACGTATTTCACTATGAGCACCTGCATCTCCGTGTCTCTGTGTCTCTGTGTTGAGAGGTTTAAATTATGTTACTGATGATCGACAACTACGATTCATTTACTTACAACCTGGTGCAGTATTTTGCTGAGCTGGGTGAAGATGTGCGTACTTATCGCAATGATGAAATTACGCTGGAGCAGATAGAAGAACTGCGGCCTGATCATATCTGTATCTCACCTGGCCCCTGCACACCGGCCGAGGCGGGGATTTCGATTCCTGTCATTCATCGCTTTGCCGGACACATCCCGATTCTGGGTGTCTGTCTGGGGCATCAAAGTATAGGTGCGGCCTTTGGCGGCAATATCATCCGCGCCAAGCAAGTCATGCATGGCAAGACCTCAGTGATTGCCCATACCGGTGTGGGTGTGTTCAAAGATTTACCCAGCCCTTACACCATCATTCGCTATCACTCGCTCGCGATAGAACGCGCGTCTTTGCCAGATTGCCTGGAAGTGACGGCATGGACCGATGACGGTGAAATCATGGGGGTCAGACACAAGGAATTTAATTTGCAGGGTGTGCAGTTTCATCCTGAATCCATTTTGTCTGAACATGGCCACGCCTTGCTGAAAAACTTTTTGACTGGAACTGCATCATGACCATCACCCAACAGGAAGCACTGACACGCCTGATCGAACACCGTGAGATTTTTCACGATGAAATGCTGTATTTATTCCGTAAGCTGATGGGTGGTGAACTGTCGCCGGTGATGATCACCGCGCTGACCATGGGGCTGCGCGTGAAAAAAGAAAGCATAGGCGAGATCACCGCCGCAGCGCAGGTGATGCGCGAGTTTTCAACCAAGGTGCCACTCGCGAATACCCAGAATATGATTGATATCGTGGGCACCGGCGGCGACGGTGCGCATACCTTTAATATCTCAACCGCTTCCATGTTCGTGACCGCAGCGGCTGGCGCACGGGTCGCCAAACATGGCGGACGCAGCGTGTCCTCGTCCTCCGGCAGCGCCGATGTACTGGAATCACTGGGCGCGAATATCAATCTGACGCCGGAACAAATCGCTCAGTCGATTGCACAAACTGGTATAGGCTTTATGTTTGCACCTAACCACCATGGCGCCATGAAGCATGCAGCGCCGGTACGCAAAGAGCTGGGCGTGCGCACTATTTTCAATATCCTCGGTCCGCTGACCAATCCGGCCGGTGCCCCGAATATACTGATGGGCGTATTCCACCCGGATCTGGTCGGGATACAGGTGCGTGTGCTGCAACGCCTAGGCGCGCAGCATGCGCTGGTGGTATGGGGACGTGACAATATGGATGAAGTCTCGCTGGGCGCGCCAACCATGGTGGGCGAACTGATCAATGGTGAAATCCGCGAATACGATATCCATCCCGAAGACTTTGGCCTGCAGATGGTCTCTAACCGCAATCTGAAAGTCGATGGCGCGGCTGAATCGCGTGAAAAAATCATGGAAGTCATGCACAACGTCGATGGCCCGGCGCGCGATATCGTGGCACTCAATGCCGGTACCGCCTTGTACGGCGCGGGGTTAGCAGATTCGATTGCCGACGGCGTGAAAAAAGCGCAGCAAGCCATTGCCTCCGGTGCCGCACGCGCCAAGCTCGATCAGTTTGTGCAAGTCACCCAACAACTCGGTAAATAAATATGTCAGATATTCTTCGTCAAATACTGGACGTCAAACAGGATGAAGTGGCCGCAGCACGCCGTTATCAATCGCTGATCAGCCTGCGTGATGAGGTGGAATCCGATGCCGAAAGCCGCGCAGCGATTCGCGGCTTCGAGCGCGCCATGCGCCAGAAAATCGCAGCCGGTCATGCTGCCGTGATTGCAGAAATCAAAAAAGCTTCCCCGTCAAAAGGGGTATTGCGTGCAGATTTTGAACCTGCCGCGATTGCGCAAAGCTATGCGCATCACGGTGCGGCTTGCCTGTCTGTGCTGACCGATGAAAAGTTTTTTCAGGGTGCACCCGCCTACCTGCAACAAGCTCGCGCAGCGTGTGCGATTCCGGCACTGCGCAAGGATTTCATCATCGATCACTATCAGGTGTATCAGGCGCGACAATGGGGTGCCGATTGTATCTTGCTGATCGTGGCCGCGCTGGACCATGGCCTGATGGCGGATCTGGAAGCCTGTGCGCTGGAGCTGGGCATGGATGTATTGGTTGAGGTGCATGACCGCGCTGAACTGGATATCGCACTGACACTCAAGACGCCACTGCTCGGTATTAATAACCGCAATCTGCGCACCTTCGATGTCACACTCGACACCACGCTGGGGCTGCTGCCTGCGATTACTGCGGATAAGCTGGTAGTGACCGAGTCCGGCATACTCAGCCGTGAGGATGTGACACGCATGCGTGCCGCTGAGGTGCATAGCTTCCTGGTCGGCGAGGCATTTATGCGTGCCGCTGAACCCGGCGCAGAATTGGAAAAACTGTTTTTCTGAGAGATGCGCTGAGCGATCAGACAGGGCATCACAAAAAAAGTCTGAGGTCCGGTGCGGCTCGCAGCCTGTTTTTGGCTCACAACCCGCATCAATACTGGGACATCCAATAAAAAACCGTCTTCAGCAAGCACTGAAGACGGTTTTTTTACGCAGTTTCCTGAGGCAGAATGCGCTGCTTAACGTTTGCCAGGCTTACGATAAGTCGGACGCGCGGTCACCAGCGCAGTTGCTTTGTCGGCCAGCCGGAACTGCTGAGCCGGTACATCGTCGGCCTGCAATTTCGCTTTCACGACTAACAACTCATCGCGCCGGAACGCGTGGATTTCTACCGTTTCACCGATATGATAGCGGCCCACGGCGCTGCTCAGACCATCTGCCGCATCCGCTGCAGTGACGCGCAAACCATTGATCGCGATCAGCACATCCTGTGCAGACAAACCAGCCTGATGCGCGGCACGTCCTTCAAAGGCATTAGCAAGTTTGCAGTCGTTGCCATCGCGTGCCACTTTGACGCCGAGGCTGGCTTTCTGACTCGCGACACCGCCATCCACAACAACGCCGAAGTCCGCATACAAGCTGCTCAGTGGCACATCTTCGGTACCGAACACATGCTTATCCAGGAAGCGACGGACATCAACACCGGTCGTCTTTTCGATGATGGCTGCGATTTCCTGCTCACCCAGGCCACGCTGCTCACCGGATGGCATACGCGCATAGAAGTCACGGCCAAACTGCTGCCACAAGGCGCGCATCACATCATCCAGCGACTTTTTGCCAGCAGTCTGCTGGCGTATGCTCAAGTCCAGCCCGAGCGCCACCAGCGAACCCTTGGTGTAATAGCTGACGATGGCATTCGGTGAATTTTCATCCTGGCGGTAATACTTAGTCCAGGCATCAAAGCTGGATTCGGCTACGCTTTGCTTCAGGCGTCCGCTGCCACGCAACACCATGTTCACGGTTTTTGCCAGCAGCTTCAGATAGGCGGCTTCATCAATCACGCCGGCACGCACCAGCATCAGATCATCGTAATAGCTGGTGAAGCCTTCAAACAACCACAGCAGGCTGGTGTAGTTTTCCTGGCTCAGGTCATAGCTGGCGAAGACCGCTGGCTTGATACGTTTGACATTCCAGGTATGGAAATACTCATGGCTGCACAGGCCCAGAAAGCCTTTGTAGCCTTCGCTCATTTCACTCTGATGCTTGAGCGGGATATCGTTGCGGTTGCAGATCAAGGCGGTCGAGGCACGATGCTCCAGCCCGCCATAGCCTTCACCGACCACCATGGTCATGAACACATAGCGATCCATAGGCGCTTTTTTCGTGCGTGGCTCGAACAGCGCAATCTGGCTCTCGCAGATTTTCTTCACATCGGACACCATGCGGTCCATGTCCATATTCGGCACTTTACCCGTCACCACGAAGTCATGCGGCACGCCACAAGCTTCGAAACTGGCCAGGGCGAAGTCGCCCATTTCAACCGGATGATCGATCAGCTCATCGTAATCACGCGCTACATAAGTGCCAAAGCCATAGCGTTTTGCTTTCAGCTCAGGCAGCGAGGTGGCTACACGCCAGCTCTTGCAGGCAGGATCCGCTGCGCGCTGGATATCGACTACATGCTGGCTGTTTTCCTGACCATGCACGGCCAGGAAAACGCTGGTGCCATTGAAGAATGCGTGACTCTGATCCAGATGCGCGGCGCGCACCGATAAATCCCAGGCATAAACTTCGTAGCTGATGCTCAGTGCGCCTTTGCACGGCGCCGCCTGCCAGCTATGTTTATTCAGTTTTTTCAGGCCGACTTTTTTGCCTGCCGCGCTGGCTTTGATCTGCACAATATTGCGTGCAAATTCGCGCACCATGTAACTGCCCGGTATCCAGACTGGCAGACTCACTATCTGTCCGTCTGCGGCGGGCTGAGCGATTTCCAGCGTTACCTGAAACAAGTGGCCAGCCAAGTCTTTAGGAATAATACTGTAGTGAATACCGGCAGTTGTCTGCCGTGCAGCGCGTCCCTGTACTGTCGTCGTTTTTGCCATGCTCAACGATCTTTCTGAAATGAAGTGAAATCAAATTAAATAATTAGTGGACTGAAACCTGTCCCTGTCAGACATGGCGTGAAACACAAACACCGCTGAATGTGAGCCTGTGCGTCGTCGGGAGATATGCGTCAGTCCTGAATAAAACAAAACCAGAGCAGACTCTGGTTTTGGCGTTCAGCTACGTACGTTGGCGGCGATGAAAGTGAATATCTGCGCACCCACGACGACACGGGTCAGTTGCAGACGCAGATCGATAAACCAGGCCGGTACGGCATAACTCTGATACAGTTTTTTGTCGATTTTATAGGCCGCGATGAAGCCGACTACCTGCACCACAAAACCGAACAGCATATTACTCAGAGAACACCAGGCAATCAGCGTGGGGATGACGCCCCAGATCATTGCCCGCCGGGTTTCTTCGTCGTCCTTACCCTGGGCCATCAGCGTAACGCCCCAATGCAAACCACCCAGGAAGGACAAAATCACGATGCCATACGCCAGCTGCGCTTTGATGAAATACCCCAGCCAGTCCGGATGCACGATCCAGCACAGTACCGTCAATAAAACAAACGGAATCAGGCCAGCAAAGCCCAGTCGTATCACCAGTTTTTGATTGAGATTATTCATAAAATTTAGCCGTACGCCACCAAGTCTCGCGATGAAGCTGATCAGCATAGCAATATTTTGAAAATACTGCTTACGAGCAACTTCGTCGCATGAAAATTTTCCTGTCAAATTCGGGAAAACGATATTCTAAGAGGAAATACCCAAGTTAGATATACATCTATAGTTGGAACAGCACTGACACTGTGCAGAAAGTCACAGTTTTGCAGAAAAAAGCATGAAAATCGGGCGTATAGCGCTCAGTTATCCCGATTGTGGCGCAAATGATGCCAGTCATCCGGCGTGTCGATATCCTGGCAAATTCCGGCATCGTCCAATGCCAGGCGATGTACCAGCGCCGAATTCAACAGACCACGCGCCCCCTGATCACCCTGCAATTGCAGTAATGCAGGCAGACAGGAGGCAGCAAATGCCACCGGATTTCCGCGCTGCCCCTGATATTCGGGCACCACGATCTGATGCCCGGCTAAGGCGGCGCGCCGGATAGCCTGGAAGCTCCCGGCTTTTACACAGGGCATATCCGCCAATGCCACCAGCCAGCCAGCACTGTGCTGAGTCTGCAGCAAGGCAGCGCGCAGGCTATGGGCCATGCCCAGATCGGCTTGTTCAGTCAACACAATGGCACAACCGGCATCGGCCAATTGCCGCTGCAATTCCTGCTGATCAGGTCGCAAGACAGCGATGCTTAGTGGACAAGCCTGGATCAGGCGTGTGGCACAAGCCACAGCAACCGAGCTGTACTCTCCCCAGGGCATCAGCAGTTTGGATTGCTGACCACCCGGGTCAAAACGACGTCCGCGCCCGGCTGCCAGCAAGATGCCAGTCCAGGCCGCGGACTCAGCCATTAGTTGGCCTTGCCACCGGCAATGCTGGCGAATTTTTCTTCCAGGCCTTTGGCATTGACCGCGCCCGGAATGCGGGTGCCATCGCTAAAGAAAATCGCCGGCGTTCCGGTCACACGCAATTTCTGGCCCAGCGCCAGTACTTTGTCATGCGGGGTAATGCAATTCGCTGGTGCGGTCGACGCGGTTTTACCACTGATCATCCAATCATCCCAGGCCTTATTGCGGTCGGCGGCGCACCAGATGTTTTTGGATTTGGCGGTAGAGTCATCCGACAGAATGTTATACATAAAGGTGTAGACCGTAATATTGTCCATACCTGCCAGGGTTTTACGGAATTGTTTGCAGTAACCGCAATTCGGATCTTCAAACACGGCAATAACGCGTTTGCCATCGCCTTTCACCATCTTCAAGGCCAGCTCCAGTGGCAGATCGGAGAATTTAATCTTACTCAGCTCTTCGGTTCTGGCACGGGTGTAATTGGTGCCTGACTTGGCATCGATCACATTCCCAACGAATAAGAACTGTGCTTTTTCATCGGTGTAAATCACATCGCTGCCAACCCGCACTTCAAACAAACCGGAATAAGGGGTCTTAGTCACAGAGTCGACTTTCACCCCCTCGCCCAGACGCGGTTCCACCAGTTTTTTGACAGCGGTTTCTTGTGGCGTCTGCGCCGCTACCTGCATAGAGATCAGACCGGATAACAGACTTACTGCGGCGATTGCCACGAACTTCAGCTTCATTACTTTTTTCCTTCGGCCATCGCCATGAAGCGTGAGGCTTAGCGCCCCATCGCATGAGAAATTAATTTGTTCTTTATGAGTGGCAAACGGTCCAGTAAGTTCATTCCCAGATTCCGCACCAGACGCGCCGGTCCCAGATCTGAACCAAATAAACGCGACAAACCATCGGTCGTCACTTGCATTAACAAGACATCCTGTTTGCGCGCACGGCGATAGGCTTCTAATAAACGCGCATCACCACAATCGCGGAATTCATCACGCTGCTTCACCAGACGCAGCAGATCGGCTACATCACCAAAGCCCAGATTCATACCGTGTCCAGCCAGCGGATGCACCACATGTGCTGCATCGCCAATCAGCGCAACCCGCTCAGCAATCAGGCTGTGCGGACGCATCAGGCGCAAAGGAAAGGCTTTAATATCCTCCGGCAGCACAGGCGTCAAATGACCATGCGTCTCCAGACAGTAATGTTCGAGCGCAGACACCAGGCCAGATAAAGGCTCGCGCACCAGGCGGTCAGCCAAGGCATCCGGCGCAGACCAGACCAGCGACACGCGCTGCCCGGGCAGCGGCAGCAGCGCAATAATACCCTGATCTTCAATAAACCATTGATGCGCCACCCCGTGATGCGGCTTGCTGCACTCGAAATTCGCCACTACTCCCTTTTGCCCATAGGAGCGATAGTCCATGCCGATATCACATTGCCCGCGCACCCAGGACTGCGCACCATCGGCACCGATGATCAGCTTCGCTTCAATGCTATCGCCATCCGCCAGCGTCAGCCTGGCAGCCTGCGTATCCACATGCAATTGCTGCGCCTGGCCCACATGCAGTTGCAGGTTTTGCGCAAAACGCAGCGCACTGTCGAGCGCGAGATTCAGATTGCGGTTCTCGACGATCCAGGCTAACTCCTGGGTGCGCGCACTATAGGCATCAAAACCCAATTGCCCATCGCGCTGTTCCGCACCATCCTTGACCTGCATGCCTGTCACCGCAGCCACCCGGCTATGATCGAGCGCACCCCAGACTTTTAACTGATCCAATAAATCATAGGCCACATGGTTTAGCGCGAACACGCGCACATCCCAATCGGCCGACGCCACAATCGGTGCCGCCGACTCGCACAAGACCCGCACAGTCAAACCCGCTTGCGCCAGCCCCAGCGCCGCCGCCTTACCCACCGCGCCATTACCAACGATGCAAATATCACAATGATGTATCTGAGCCATAGCGTGACCTTTTCTTTTATCTTCAACAAGTCAGCCATTATACGGCAGCGCTCCCGCCCCTTCCGATGCGCCAGATCAAGAACAATTGGCGCAGAAAACAAGTATTTTCACCCTCCCCCCTTGCCAAAGCGGGCTTCGATCTCTATAATTCTTGTTTCTTGGCCTGGTAGCTCAGTCGGTAGAGCAGAGGATTGAAAATCCTTGTGTCGGTGGTTCGATTCCGCCCCGGGCCACCAAGAATTAAGCAGTAAAAACAAAGGCTTACAGCGATGTAAGCCTTTTGTCTTTTCTCAACCCAATCTACAATTTATCATCTCGATCTACAATTCTTAGACAGTGGTAAAGAGGCTCAACTATTAGTCGACCTTTCGTTAGCGATATATGCTTCAATATACGCAACCACTCTAGCCGCCCCTGCATCAGTATCAATAAGTTCAATTGGCACTTGATTATCAATGTATGTGTTAGGCTCCTCCATCCACTTGAACACACTCCCACGACTTCCAAGTATAGGTTGGGCTAATTGCAACACTCGCTCCAGCAAGTCAGGGCGGGCATACCAAGAGTCAGGCTTTATGGTAGGCACGTTCCCAGGAATAACTCTTGGTAGCTGTGATTTAGCCAATTCATCTGGAAGAATATGAGAACGAACCCAATGAGCATGCTCAGACAATCCTGTATTGGGTTTGCGATTTTTATTAACAGCAGGAACTACCAATCCAACAGTCACACTCGTATGCAAACGAATCAATTTAAGTGCAGGAGCAATGTCAGTATCATTTGTAACAATGACAATCTGATCAACCTGGTTGGTAGTTGCATCATGGTAGGCTTGCAAAGCAAGATTTACATCCGACTGCTTTTCTTCCATCTTCCAAGCGGTTATCTCTTGACAGTCGCGTGGCAATTTATCGTGATTATCTAAATCGACGACTTTAACCTTTGATTGCGATAACGAGTAATAACCTTCGACTATTTCTATACGCTCCTTGTGATACCTTCTGAGCGCTGTGTGGTAGCGAGCCTGAGATGAGACAGAGTCTGAAGCTTTAGCTGCATTTTCAAGAATTTTAGCTGTAAAAAATTTAATCGCCAGTGGCAAAAGCTCCATTTGACAGGGCTGATTATCTTTTTTTACTAATATTGAGGGCAATATCTGCTTCTCAAAAAGAGAAAGTAAATCAAGCCATTTATAGGGTGACCCCTTTAAACAACCATAATACAGATTGAAACCATCAATATAAACGCGAGTCCTTAGAGGCTTCACGCTATTTACTTCTGCCATTTTCTGCCCTAGAAATGAAAAAACCGGCTTACGCCGGCTTATTCCCCCGCACACTAGTTGGTCAAGCCACGCCAGTCTTGCGGATTAGTTGTTGGGTCTATTCTACGATAACAAATGTTATTGTGCAAGCCCAAAGTTATTCCTCGAAGTCAATCCCCAAAAAATGCACTAATTGAAAGCCCTAAAAATCAATCTATCTCCTTCCTCAAAAATATTGAATGCTTTGACGAAAATTTCTCATAGGATTAAAATAACAAGGTGTCGCCATCTTTTCGAACCAGAGTCGGTCAGCAGAGTCGAAATTCTCGTGTAAAGTGGCGACCCTTTCCCCACATCACCCCTCTTTTGCTTGTGTCCGAGATAAAGGACGTACCCTCTCCCCTTTCCGGTCTCGTGTATAAATCTCAGTTGTGCTTCTGCTCTTATGGCCAAGCAAACTTTGTGCGTGAGCTAAGTCCTCAGTATCCGTAGCCGCCTTTGCACGAAGATCTCTAAACTGAAAACTGACACCAGCAGATTCTCTGGCTTTATCAAAACGAGAACGCAATGCAAAGTAACTCAATCGCTGTCCATCAGGATCTTGCAATAGTGCCGTATTTACCTTATCGCGAGGTTTCGCCAATATCCTTGAAATTATTTCTGCAAGGTCGCCCTCAATTGCAATGCGAAGTTTTTTACCCGTCTTATTCTGAGTAAGCTGAAGGCTCCCGCCGACAATATCGGTCACGTTGAATTTCAGCACGTCTGCTGGGCGCTGCCCTGTACACAATGCCAAATCCATTGCATCTTGAACAGTAGGATGCGCACAAGCCCACACGGCAGAATACTCATCGTCGGATACATATCTGTCGCGTGACTTTTCCTTATGCCCCTTAATTCCGATACACGGATTCGTTTTATCAGTGTAGCCCCATGCCCTGGCATGATTGAATATTGTACTGAAAAGCGCTTTCTCACGATTGGCTCGTACCTTGGCGGTTTCACCTCGAACACGAATATACTCTGCTACATCAAATGGCCGAATGCTATCAATAGGAATCTCTCCAAAAACAGCATCCAGCAATTTGAAATATTGCGTGTAATCTCGCTGAGTGTGCGCTTTGAGAGATGGAAGTACCTCTCGCATATAACGCTGACCAATCACTCGAAAGGTCTTGTCATCAGGATTCACTGTCTCGTCTTCGAGTTCAGCCCATTTCCTACGAGCCTCATTTAAATCATTTCCCAACGGTGTCCACTTACGTGGACTCGTGCTTGAGACATGGTAGTACCATCCCTTTTTTACACTCATGCGCGGAGGCAGATTGTGATTTCCTTGCCGTTTACGACCCATACTATCTGCGAATTAATTGTGAGAGTGCACCAAAGTTTGGTCGAGGCGCCGGATCAATATGCGTACTTACGCTAATACCTGATGCAGCACCCAAGCGGACTTCGAAATAACTCCTCGCTACTCTGGGGCGAAGCTGGGCAGTCAACTCAAACTTCCAGTTATTCTTTTTTAGCCAGAGTATTTGCTTAGAGCGGTATGCGTAACCAGTCAACTCACGCAACTCATTGTCAGTTAGAAACATCAGCAAAACACCTCCCGCTGATCTAAAGGCGCCGTGGCAACCCAACAAACACCGAGCGCCTGATTTGAAAAGAATGTCATGCCATCACTATTATGATCAGCCGCTATTTGCATTACATGGCAATATGCAGCAAATGCATCCGTACCGTACGGTAGCTGATAGTAGTTTTTTTCTGGGACTACAATGCCCCGAGACGACCAATAGCGCTTCTTATTTAGGTCATGGGTATTTTGGTCTTTGGTAATGTATTTGCTGATATACCCTGCGAGCTTGTGTGCGCCATGTTTACCAAAGCCAAATTTATGCGGATCACGCACATTAATTTGACCACCCTGCTTTCCATCATCTGATAGGCCAACAATTTTCTGCCAAATAGAGCGAATCAATTGATAGACCTGTCTACCGCGAACAGCAATATGTATGTGGTATGCACCGCGTACTTGCTTTTCAACAGTCGCAACATAGTGGAATTGTCTGTGCCTTCCCATACGCCGCCGAAATGAATCGTAGTCTTTCTTCAAGCGATCCATATCCTGCATATTTTCTCGGTAAGTTAAGGTAATCATTCGGTCTGCTCCAATCGTCTTGCAGCGAAGCCTAACTGCCTGCCGTGCGCGTTTTGCGCAGTCATCGTTATTCTGTTCTCGCTTTTCAGATTCGCCACGCTTAGCAAGATTTCTAGTTGGTAAAAAGCCTGTTTGTTTAATAAGAACAGAGCGAGACGCACATATTTCTCGCTGTCCATCCGGAAACTGCCTGTCATAAACCATCCAAGTAGTTTTAAGTACAGGACCATCATCAAGCAACCAATTTGCAGTCTCATCTTCCGTCGCTGGGCGACAGTCTTCGAAATCGAATTCAAAATCATTGATAGAACGAATGGAATCATCTATATTTCTAGTCATTGATGCAGCTCCTAAATATTTGTGTCAATCATGGAGACGAACACTTGCCGGTGTTGCGTCTCTTTTTTCTTTATGAAATAAAAAAAACTCTTATAAAACTTATTTATGTCTCTTTTGGCCTATCGAGTATTTGCTGGTTTTCGTTAAGTGTCCCTAATACAAGTTTAGGCGCGCTGCGCGCGCGTCCGTCCTCGCTGTCGCTGCGGGCGTTGCGCTGCTCACTTCGCCTCACTGCAACGTCAAAACCTGCAAAAACTACTGTGCTACCTCCCCGCGCTTAAACATGCTTGTTTGCGGGATACGCTGTTCGCTTCGCGAAGGTCTACCGACCCGGCAGCTACCGCAACCATCGGACGATAAAGCTGTCCGACCGCTACATGTTTAAGAAGAACCTATTTCGTTATTTCACCGCCGAATGGTCTGCAATGAATCAACTATCGCTTTGGGTGCAACGACTTTTTCAAACGGACACGGATTCTGCGACGAGCAGCATATTTCTTACTCATATTTTTCGTCACAATAATCAGAAATTCTCCGTCAGAGGACGCATCGATCAAGCTACCTGCATGCAATTTCATGACTCGCAAAATTTCGTTTGGCAATCTTAAAAACCATTTATTTTTTGTTCGACTAAACAGAAGTGAATTTTTAAGAACGTAAGAAAATTTTCCAGAAATGCGATTCCGCTTTCTCTTGAATTGAAGGAGCGAGATATACAGTCTCGTACTTTTATATTTAAGGGTTAACAATTTTCGATACTTGCAACAGCAATAGAATTTCGGTCTTAGAATCACTCTTGCTGGAGCTATGAAACACCTTAGGTAAAAATGACAAACCAGACGTGCTTTCGTTGTCCTTCTCTTGAGTCAGCCCCCCAAGCACAATCAGCTCACCATCACCTACCGTTACGGTGGTAGACAGTTCCCGTTTCGTCAGCGTTGGAGAATCATTTACCCCTGTTTCAGTTTTGACGAAATCGCTAATCTGCTGATCCACTTGCAAATCAATACCAGATTCGCGTACCTGTGCGGTCAGGCCAAGGATGACGCCAGAAGATCGATATGTGATTGACTGAATAGGCTGGCCACCGCCCTGGGGATACGAAACAGAGCCAAGCGTAGGCACGTCCTGCCCCACCATAATGCGTGAAGCTATACCTGATTTCACGCGCAAGTTAGGCGTACTGACGGCTTTGAATCGCGTATCTCCTGCCAGTGCAGAAAATACCGCGTCGATGCTGTTCGTCTTAATGGTTACGGCGTTCGCTAAGCTGGAAGGATCACCCAAATTGATACCGATTTTTCTGCCTAGAATATTCAACGCCAAAGAGAACGCTGTACCGTCTTTCTTTCCTGTCGAAACTTCATATACCACTGCCTTCACAGATACTTCACCGACCGCGGTGTCTACTTGCGGCAAAAGTTTTTTGAGAAGAGTGATTTCGTCTGTTGTGCCATGAAAGATCAGCGTATCGCTATCCTGATCGATCATGGACGCTGCTGAACCCTGCGGTGCAATTGCAGATGCGGATGGTGTGCCAGTGATGCCAGAAACTGCAGGCGCATGAATCTGGCGATTAACCGTAAAATTGCCCACTTTAAATATAGGTGTCAGCAAGCCGACGATATAAGAAAGTGGTCGATAACGAGTGCGATAAACAAATACTTCTTGAGTCGGCTCTGTCTTCCCTGCTGTTTTTTTGGTCGCTATAAAATCTACGCCATTGCGTGTTTCAACAGCAAAACCTAGCGCATCCAGAAAGTTTTTCCAAAACTGGTGCAAATCTCCGCTACCGGAATCAAAGCGAAATGAGACTTGCCTATCATCTCGCAGGACGGCTGGATCGATGACATAAGGCTGCTTTAAGGCTTCCATGTATACCAAACCAATAACCTGGGATACGGTAATCGCCTGAAAATCAAACTTAACTGGATTCGGCAAACCCTGAATAGGTAGGCGTATATTCGGAACCGGTGAAATTTCGGTTCCAATGGCCGGCAACGCAAATACGAAGAAGAGTGCTGGCAACCATTTCATTTAACGACCTCTGCTGCCGTTGCTGCGACGATGCCAGAACCGCCACGATTTACCGCGCCCGACCACCGTGTTACCTTGTCGCCGTCAATATCACCGATTACAGCTTGCCCATGCGATTGAAACATCGACGGGGATTCGACCCGCAATCTTCCCACAGAATTGACAACCACAATCCAGCGCGTGCCGTTGGCAAGATACTCGCCGGCGTAGCGCCATTCTTGCGAGAAGTTAGGTTTGGGTGGCTCGAATTTAACTGTGGCCGCAACCCCGTTAGTACGTTCAGCTTGTCCAGGCGTATTGCTTTTAGCTGAAATCAGTTTCGTACTCATACCATCAGGCGTGTGATGAAAGAAACGCCATGCGGATACGCCGCCGACTGTAATACACAAGACAGTGCCTATCGCATAAAGCCAAAGGGTTTTGTTGGCGAGAATATTCTGACGCTTATCGATTGCAGTTTCAGTTCCCTTGCCACCGGCATAACTCTGATACAACGGGAAAATTTCAGGATTATATTTTTTTTGGCGATCATCAATCCTTGTCTTTGCGTTGAGTTTCCAGCCTTCATAAATCTCAACACGATAGCGTGTAGAAAATCCCAAGGATTTATGCTTTTGCGTGCGGAATGCGAACTCAATCACATTCTTGACTGAGCGATGCAAACCGGTGATGTCTTGTGTCATCAAAACCACGTCACAGGCAACAGACGTATCGGAGTGCACATAGTGACGATGCATCCGGAAAAATTGCATATGTTCGTGACTGAGCTTGCCGCAATCGGTTCCCCAAAAGCGCCACGCTTCATCAATCGCCACCAAATCACCACCTTGAACAACGGATACCAATTCAGGTTTCTCTTCATCCGGAAAAAACTGAGGCTCTGAAATGCGTTCGTTACCGACGTGAATAATTTTTCCGAGTTTGTCTGCATTGGCATCACGCTTACTAATCAGATAATCATGCACAAGGTCTTCATTAATTCCGGCGACATTGGTGACTACACGACGACCCTGCATGATGGCGTCAAGCATCGGACCTGAGACAAATTCGTAGGATTTACCAGAGCCTTGCAAGCCTACGTAAGCATTAATCGACATAATTATCCAATCACTGGAATACGGCGAATGATGAACCGTGTCGCGTAAGCAGACACGACCGTCGATATGCCAGTAGAAACGCTAAATAAATCGAGGAAATACCACACTGAACTGGGAATGCCTGATAAGGCGCTTGCCAGCGAGGATGCTTGCGTCGCACCTGGATACAGATTTGAGGAAACCAGTACGTTGACGAATTCTTTGACGATAAAAAATAAGGCAAAGAATGTGACAAATTTTACGAGGACAGAACGCAGCAAGAAACCAAGCATTGTTCGCAGTACAGATAACAGAATTCCAAATAATGCAGCTGGCATGATGACCTCAGGCGGAAAGAAGGATAAACAGGCCGACGATGAGCCATACCACCAACATGATTGCGCCTAATGCGGCTCGATTTTGTTCGGCAATCGTGCAATGCGAATCCATCACAAACGATTTTCCAAACACAGTGAAAGTCGGTTTTGGACAATCGGCGGAATGACCAGGTGTTTGAAATGAGCGCAATTCCGGCAGCAGCGAAATGAGCGGCGAGAGGATGCTGGCGGCGTCTGGCGTTTGTTCCAACGACGGGTCTGCAACACCAGGATCCGCCCCCATATCCACTTTAACTGGGTTGCCAACCATGACAGTCGGCGTATTCATCACGTTCACATTTGTTCCAATCGCAGGAACGGGAGGTGGTGTCGGCGTAGGAACGGGTACAACGATGGTGACGGTCGGTGACACAGGAACAGTCTGCGTTCCTGGGGAACTCGCAGGTGTCAGCATGTCACCCAAAGTCGGTAATTGATTCTTTTGGTTTTGCTGCCATGTCGCGACGTCTGCTGCGGTAATTGGCTGACTCGCAGAATAGGGTTGTCCATGATAGTTTGGATCACTGGCAGCCTGCTGCCACGCTGCATTGGCGACTGCGGCAAGTTGATCGGCGGACAGAGGCATTTTCAGCGTGTCGTCTGTCATATTCGCAACTGCGTCAGACAGGTTATTGAATGTCTGCGGAGCATAGCGAGGATCGCCAAGCATATTAGATGCATTGACTACTGGAGCGGTCGTCGTCGATGTCCACACACCATTATTATTTGTCCAATGCGTAGACATACTGCTCTGCACAAGGCGTGCTTGTTGACCAGGCACAGAGGGTTGCTGCCAAGCTGCACCCAAATAGATAACGGGGAATCCATCGGTATGCGGAGGCGTGGCAGCATTAATTGTGCTAACCCAAATGCCATTGAATTTGTCAACATCAGATAACTGTTTTCCAACGACGACTACAGAACCGCCTGCGGTATAAAATGGAAAAGAAGATGCTGTGATTCCAGCAGGGAAAGCAGGGAATAAATTACACCAACTATCTGTCGCGTAGCACTGCGCCGTTTTAAACACCAACATTCCGGCCGATGCAGCATTGACATACGCATCGTTGAAAGGCGAGGTTGATGGCACGCTTGCTGGTGGTGCATAAGAACTGATATTCGTATTCGGAGCCGCATTCTGAATGCTTACCTTTCCATCCGCGGTTATTTTGACATTGGCGGTCGGAACACCAGGTGACACGGCTGCGGTATTGGCAAAATAAAGCGCACCAAGCGTGGTAATGGCGAGCGAAGCCGCGATTGTCATCCATACAGGAGCACCCGCGATGGCAAGCGCACCACCTGCGATTGCAGACGCAATGTTCAGTCCAGTCATTTGTCTGCTGATCCCAGCCATAGTTGCACTGTAAATTGGATCATTGGCAGCCTTTGCCAGCCAGACCGCATCGTTTGCTGCGGCACCTTCAGCAACGGCAATACGATTAGCGACAATTCCCGCGACAGCCCGATTCATTACAAAATTTGCGGCTCGCGTCATTGGTAATGCCTGCGAATGAGCGAACTGCTGATGAATCAGCATGCAGCACAAAATGAAGACAACAAAAATGACTTTGAATTGCACCATCGAAATAAATTTTTTCTTCATAGAACGACCCAAGCAATCAATTTGCAAGTCATCGTCAGTGCAGCAATGATTCCGATCACAATGAAAATTGCCATCGCGGTGTGAAATATCTGAAATCTATTCGTATAGATTTGATAGAACGGTATTACCGCTGCCAAGAAAAATGGCTCCCACCAAGATTTCGTTTCTTCGAAGGCCAAAATTTGAAATAAAGTATTGCAATAAACGACTGCACAAACGCAGCCAATCGCGATAAAAAATATCATCATGATCTCTCCTTAACCGTTTTTTATCCCACTCACAACCGCCCAACCACTGACCATGCCCCAGGCAAAAATGATCAGATACCACAGTTCATTAATCGTCATTTCTCGTCCTTAAAAAAAGGGGCTGAATAGCCCCTTAAATTGCATAGGTCATGCGGTCGTTCTAGCGACCTTTGATCATACCGACCACAGTTTTTGCGCCGCGAATTGCGACGAATAAACCAGCCAATGTTGCGCTAATGGCCAGCACTGCAGTAATTGTCGAAGTCATATCAACTGCGCCAGTTAATGAAGATAAGTCGGGGCCACCCGCAGCCTGTGCAGAACCCGCGAAGGTCAAACTCGACACAGCAATCGCACCAACCATTGCCAAACCGCGTTGAATATTTTTTTTCATCTTTACCACTCCATTTTTAAATCCGGGGATGCGCCCGGTCGCATTGTTAGCCTCGGCGTATTACCCCTAGGGCTGAACCAATTCCTTGTGATACAAAATACAATCCAACTATCATGCTGAAGGCCAGCGACCAGATACCGCTTGCATATCCATAGTCAAAAGGCTCCGTCGCTGCCTCAAAATTTCCTTGCTGACTCGGATCAATGACGTACGCTTGCACCCCAGCCGGTGCAAACATCTGAGTACCCTGATCAGGGCACAATGAACGAACTGCCGGAGGCGGCGTATTCATGACAGGCGTACAGACGATTACTGTTTGTATTGATCCGGTCGGCATTTTTAAGCCGCTTTCTTATCTTCTTTGGCTGGAACAGGGCGGGCAGATTGTCCAAATGAATGAAGATTTTTTAAACGGGCACCAATTCGCTTTTCACGATCGACGACCAGCTCAAAGTCAGCTAAATATTCACCTGGCAAGGTTTCTGACAAGTGCTTTGGCAGCAGCAATTCGCCAACCATTATTTGTTCGCCTTTTTCATCATCGACATACTTGACAATGCACTGCGCTAATTTCATTTCACCGTCCATTCCGGTTTTTTTCGATGTGTATTTCAGTGTGTTTATTCCTACGATTTGCAAATGATGCTTGTTATCGATTGACATATTTTCCCTTTTCTTTTGTAGATGAAAACTTAATAAAATTTAAATGTAATCTCTGGTAATTTGAATTCAATACAATCCCTAAACTCATGAAATTGAATCCCATTAGATGCTAATATTCATTTGTTTAAGACGTATATCCCATTGCGAACAGAGGATAAACCGTTTAATTAAATTAATAAATCCATCTAATTGAGTGAAAATATACACTTAATTAGATTTTCAGGCAAGTTTTCTACAAAAAATTTAGGAGGGGAATTTATGACTAACGGTTCAGACGGAAATGAATTAGTAAATCTGCGCGAAGAATTGAGCATGGATAGCATCGGAAGCAGACTAAAACTGCTGATACTTGCCGAAACCCCAGAAAAACGACGCTTTCCAATCCTCGAACATGCGACTGGCATTCCAGAAAATACTTGGAGAACTTGGTGGTCGAAGAAAGGTTCAGCCCCAAGCGGGGCGCTAGTATCAGCTGCAGCTAGAAATTGGCCGCAATTCGCATTTTGGCTAGCATCTGGATTAACGGATATTGAATTTGGTCATTGCATTCCAAAACTGCATGTTGCAGTTCAGGGTTACGTGAGCAACTATCCTGAAGATAACTTTATTGCTGATCGAACTCTAGCAGGTGAATATTTTAGAGTATGCAGAGAAATACAAGACGCGAGAAAAAGTGACAATAAAGACGCAAACGAAAGAATTGATATTTTGAATAATACGAGGCAATTCATCATGAAAAAAAGACGCCACGAGATTCTAGAAGGCAAATTTTTTGAAAGAATTACTGGGCAAGCATTGGGGGTGAAAAATTTGTAAATAAGACGAATTTGAATTAATTTTCGCCTCCGCGAAAATGTCTGAAAAAATTACGTTTATATAAAATAAAATCTACCTCAAAAATCACAATACAATAAGTAAGAGACCATGATTTATGAGGTAGCTATTTCCGCAGACTAAAATAGTCTGAAAATATACGAACACCGTCGCACTTCATTAACGCTCGTTAAAGTTTCTGCTAACTACCGAGAAGCGCACCTATTCTTTTACTCTTTCAAATTCGGCGTTACCGTTAACCAAATGCCCAGTTTTCTTGTCAACAGACATCGTATTTTGATCCAGTCCCGACCCAGTTGATAAAATTCCGTCTTTTATGGTGGCAGGCTTATTAATATTTTGAAGCTTACCATCCACGAAACTAGGCCGGGTTTCCTTTACGAGGAAGCTATCGCCGTTTTGCACTATTTCAAGCTTGTATTCTTTCCATTTTACACTCACCCATTTACCCAAAAATTTATCTCCACCCTTATCGCATGCGGACAGCAAAACGGCGAAGGTAATCGCAAATAACGTCTTCCTCATTCAAATCTTCTTTTTTGAATTGAAATTGATTTTCTTAGAATTCTTTAGTCCAACTATTAATTCCACAATCGCAATGAGCTTCAGTCAGTTAAGTTAGTAGACATAAATGCAGTCACAAAATCCTAACGTAACATCTACCTTATAAGTCAAATATTCTTATAACCTTATGCAAGTGTGACTTTTAAAGTAGGTACAAAAATTTTCAGAAAATGATTTTATATTTAATCAATAAAAAGAAACCATATATTAAAAAACTAAAAATTCCCAATAAGGCAATTGTTTATTTATTTTATAATATCTTTTTAGTAAATTTTTTATGAAAAATGGCTGATCCTACAATTCAACAAATAGACAATTCCTCCGCTTCTCCTTCACACAATTTTTGGACGTACACTGAAAGAGTAATAAAAGCGATAGCCTGGATAGCTGTTTCCTTAGCACTATTATTTCACTTTACTGGTGAAATAGCACAACAAAGCTATTCTGAACGTTTAGGTATAAAAGGCTCACTTTTCGAAAAAAGCCTTTTTCAAATCGAGATAAAAGGCATGTTATCTGTTATGGGGACATTTGCAGAAAGCTTACCATCACCGTCCACTCAAAATATCACAATACTTATAATGCTAGTTATCGCGCTATGTGCGGGTCTACTATTTTCGATTTATATTTGGCTTAATCAAAAATATCCCGAAAAAACAAATATTAGGAAAAAGTTGGTAATGCAGATCGAAGGTAAAAAATCTCCATTTAAAAAATTTTTATACGCGACAGCCATCTTTTTTACTGGTGAAATGTTGTTAATACCAGGGCCAATCCTATTCGTTGCTTTCCTATGTCTGCCAATACTGATATTTGGAAATGTAGCGACAAACTATGGGCGGAACGAGGCAGCACGTGATCTGAAAGATTTTCAACAGCCTTGTAACGAATCGCGAGATTATGAGCACTATTGCGCAACTTTACAAAAACCAAATCAAGCTGAAATTAAGGGATTTTTAATTGATAGCTCCGATAAATATGTCGCGATATATGAAGAAAAGACGAAGCAAATCCGAATCTCAGAATTGAAGGATGCGACAATTATTTTAAGCTCCATCAATGGAAAAAATAACCGCTGAATGCAGCCTTATTTTTTTTAGCGAACTGTATACCTTGAATCATTTCATCCTCTTTTTTTCTTTCTACAATTCTGCAATAAGCTAACCGATCAATAGCTATTAAGAGGCTTGAAATATACGTTTTGTAGACTACATCTATCTTAAGATATTGATTTTTTTAGTATTTGGTAATGCTTGAAAATCCTTGTGTCGGTGGTTCGATTCCGCCCCGGGCCACCAAGATATAAGCCGCTTAACGGAGCAATCTGTTAAGCGGCTTTTCTCTTGGTATCAATCACATGTCTTCGTCCTTACTTTGCTTGATTACTGAAAATCAAGTCTGTCACTCGATTGCCCTTATTTTCGATCGCTACAAGCGAAATTTACTTGTGCGGAGATCATACGGCAAAACACTTATGGTCCAGTTTCATATTGATTAAGACAATTGCGCTAATCAATATGAAAAAAACCATGCTTAAATCACTTAGACCCGAAATATACCCTTAAGCAATATCGCGCTAGTTAATTACTCTGAATAAAAGAGATTAGTCTGATCATGTGATTCAACAAATTCATACTTGACCGTTTGCTCTAACGCTTTTTGTAGTGGCACAGGTGAGACAAATCCGGTACTTGTAATCGATGTATCAAATACAGAATTCGAACAGAATTTTTTAACTCGAATAGAACTTATAACCATCTTCTTGCCAGATAAAAATGCTACAAAATCAAAGCATTTCCCAATTGAATAACCCAAAAAATATGGCAATCTAAAACCAACTTTTTCGGGTTTACCTATAATTTTATTGACTATTTTGACCAAAGTATTCATCGTAAAATCTGGTTTATCGATGAAGTTATATACGTGAATACCTGGCTTAAACGTCAATGCAAACTCAAGAAACGCGACAACGTTTTCAACGTAAGCTATAGACTTTCTGTTCTCACCATTTCCGATCATCAAAAAACGTCCAGAAGCAATTTGACGGAGCAGGTTATAAACATTTCCCCGATTTCTCTCCCCAAAAACAACCGTCGGGCGCACTATAACCAAGGTTCGCTCTTTTGGTGCTTCAGCTTGCCACTCTTTGAAAACTAATTCCGCCTCATATTTTGTACGCCCATAATCATTAAAGGGCAAAATTTTTCCTTCTTCAGATGTACCTAGGGGAGCAAATCCATACACTGCAACAGAACTTGTAAAAATTATTTTTTTTACATTCTTTTCTTTTGCGACCTTACAAATATTTATTGCCCCCCCCACATTTACATCGTGATACAAAGAAAGTGGTCGAACATCATCTCTATGCTCTGCAGCTAAATTAATGATAATTGAGTCTTTTGAAATTGACTCTCGAAGCTGCTCAAAATTTCTTACATCTGCATTTTTCGTCTGCTGAGGAAATTCTTTACTTACTACTTTATCCACAATATCAAAAAGATACACCCCGTTAGTAGCCAAGCGACTCGCCAATCGCGTGCCAATAAAACCGCTACCACCAATAACACTTATTTGACTCATTCAAACCTCTTTGCTAATTTCAAAAGTTGCAATTATCTAGACTAAAATATCATCTAACCATCCACTCAATGAATACTTTTGATATATTTCTACGGATGCTGGCTTATAGGGTTGAATAAAAAAATCTTCTTCTATCTTTAACGTAGAATTTCTATCAAATACTCGTACGTTTTCGGGATTGTAAAAGTCATAATCCACAATATGAGAATTAGTCGTTATAATTTTCGTCTCTGAGCCAAAAGCTTCAAACGTTCTCATTGTCAGCCCAGTTTGTTTGGGATGTTCAATATCAAGAACTGCAGCGGAATTAAAAAAAATTTCCGCTACTGCGGCTTTACCTAAAGACGTAAAATTAAAGTCGGATAATTTAGCATCTTTGAAATTTCGATTTCCAACTTTGTGCGCAAAATAAACCCACCGGGCTTGGAGATAAAGATAACGATAGAATGTTATGTTTTCGGGGAGACTTTTTGCTACGGTATTAGATACACTAAATCTATCCGAATGAGCTGTGCCCACAAAACTAAGATCATATTTGGGGAGAACTTTTATTTTGCGTTGAAATCTATCATTGAAAAATAATGGGCGAAATTTCATGCCATATTGTTTCTCATCATTTTTGTCGAACGTAAAACAGGAATCGAAATAAACCAAATTTTTATCTAAGCCGCGACGATTTCTCATCGAGTCCCACATATAAAACACAAATTTTGCTGATGGAAAAGTGGACTTTAAGGCGCTCAAAAAATTCTCAGATAATCCTTCACCAACCAAAACCAAAACCAAATCATAATTTGAACGTCCAAATTCCTCGATTGCACTAAAATAGAATTTATCTGCAAATCGTAAAAACCTTTCTCGCTGCAAACGTAACATACCCTTCATAAACACACTGGAAAACGGCTTGTCCGAAATAAAATCAACAACCGCGCCACGTTTTATGAGCTCTGCTTTTATGTCATTTTGATAGCCAAAAAATTCCGGGGAAATTACCAAAACATTTTTATTGAATAAATCAAGCATTTGAGACAACTACCTTCCCAGGAATTCCTACCACTGTACAGTTAGCTGGAATTGAGTTTAAAACGACCGAATTTGCACCTATCTTAGAAAACTCGTCTATGGTAATTCCGCCCAAGACTTTAGCCCCGGCGCCTACAATTACTCCATTTCGAATTACTGGTCGGGTTGTAACATCAAAATGCATGTCAAGTGAAACTGCTCCCAGCGTAACGCCTTGAAATATAGTTACGTTATGACCAATTTCAGCTGCTCCGATAACGGTACCGCTTGTATGGGGCAACAAAAGTCCATAACCAATTTCACACCTTGGCGTGCATTCAACACCAAAAATAAAAAAATTAAGCCATGTGAAAAAGACCGCAAATGGATATAACAATTTTTTTTTGTGACAGTATCTAGCTAATCGAATAAAAAAAACTGGAAAAAATCTTGGATTCAAGAGATTTAAATAATTGACTTTAGCGTCATCTCGTTGGTGTAACGGGTCATCTAGTCGAACTAGATCCGAACGCAACAATAAAAAAAACTCCTTTAATGTCACGCATTGTCTCCCACGTTTCCCATTAAACCTTTTTCGACTAACTCCATTACAGATTTCCCATAGGCAGCTTTATTCTGTTCAGGCTGTGACGCCGCCCATTCAAGAAAGAAACCAAGGCCATCTTTGAAATCAGTTTTCGGTTTAAAACCGAGAACTCGCTCAATCTCTGAAATATCAGCGATGTTATGACGGATATCACCTATCCTAAAGGCGCCGGAAATTGCAATTGAACTTGTACTATCAAAAAAACTCACTATTTCTTTAGCCACTGACATAACACTCGTCGCTTTACCTGACCCGACATTTAAAGCACCGACATAGGATCCAGAGTATTTAATAGCTAAAACAGTCGCATCGACAACATCATCGATATAAACAAAGTCCCGCGACTCATCACCATCCTCATATACTTCAATATTTTCATTTTGACGGGCTAAATTAGAGAATACTGCCAATATTCCTGTATAAGGATTTTTCAAAGACTGTCCTGGCCCGAAAACATTCTGATACCTAAGAGCGAAGCCATTGATACCCCGCGTACGCGCATACATTAAAATAGCTTGCTCTTGAACCTGTTTAGTTAGTCCATAAACAGACATTGGCTTAAACGGAGCATTTTCACTGGTAGGGGTTAATTGCAACGGATCTCCACATAAAGGACAAATAGGATCAAATAACCTATTTGATAAATTTATCCGAGTACGCTGATCTGGAAAAACAGTATTATGACGTTGGCACGTATATGCACCTTCACCATATATAGCTCTGCTAGAAGCAACAATGATGGACTTCAGATTTATGCCGCAATTGGTATTTTGTAAGACGTCAAGAAGAACTGCCGTTCCCTGTACATTCACATTAAAATATTTTTCTATTTCATACATTGATTGGCCAGTCCCTGTTTCTGCTGCAAGATGAACAAGGCACTCTACTTCACTCAAAGCACTAGCAACGGCTGTTTTGTCCAATACACTCGCTTTATAAAGAGTCACTTTATTAGCAATATCATCTGGAAGATCACTATATGCATGAATTTGTTCGTTAAAATTATCTAAAATACGAATCTCATCACCATATTTCAGCAACTCACGAATCAATTTCTGACCAATAAAGCCTGCACCACCAGTTATTAATATTTTCATTTTTTCATTTAAATTAAAAAATTGTTTTTTAAACACAAAATAGTTATATTTTTTGCTTATCAATTAAAGCTTTTATATTTACAACTTTATGCCAATCGTAAGCTTAAAAGTCTTATACGTAAATAAGATCAATACTACTACTTGGATAAAAGCAGCAAAATAGATTGCATGTATTAAGTCAAACAGATTACCAAACACACCGGCGACAACCAATGCTTGAACACAAACTGAAAATAATGAATATTGTAAAAGCACATGAGCCAATCCCCTTGTACGCAATAAATATTCTTGACAGTCTGATGCCAAGACTGAGCTATATACAATGACAGCCATAATTAAAGATCCCGCGTCTTTATATTTCGCAAGTCCCGGAATCATAATTGCAATACCCTCCCAAAAAGGCATAAATAAAGCTGCAACAATTACATATGCTAAATTTGGCAAAATAAACCATGCTTGTATAATCCAAAGTGACTTCCACTCACCCCGCTTTAATGATGCAAGGGTATGCCCATACATTTGAGTTGTTACAGATAAGAATAAAGAACAAGGCAACTGAGCAATCATTGAGAAAAAAAACAAGCCTGTTTCATGTGCCCCACAAACGAAAGGGATAACCAGTCTAAGTAATGACGAATTCACAAACTGAAATAACCTTGCAAACCAAAGCGTTCTTTCAGCTGATGTTAGAAAAAATCTAAATCTGCTTCTAATTTCGAATGCTCTAACTCTTAGTACATTCGAATTTAAAAAAACAAACAACATGAAAACACTAGCAATAAGATCTATTCCGGCCACTAACAATGGCGAGCCAACACGAGTTAACATCAGAAGAAAAATAGCTGGCAAATTACGTAACACCATAAAAAATGCAAGTGTACGATGAGCCTGTTGCATTCTAAGCATCAAATCAAGAGCTGCTCCAATATATTGAGAAAGAAGAAGTAACGATATGGACAAAATTAATTGATCTGGAAAAGTGCAAATGAAAGTCGCACCTAAAATAAGACTAAATCCAGCTCCAACTAAAATTGTCAAAATCAGTATTTCTTTACGCACAGCGGCAATTAACTGATGACGTAAATAGGAATTTTTTGAAAAATCACTAAACCCTCTGACCATTATGTCGAGGTACGCTGGGAAAGGAATGATAAGCAAAGACAGAGACGCTAATGAGATTGCAGTCCCATATGCACCAAAATTTGCTACTGACATTTGTGCAGCCAACAAATATTGCTTCACCAAACCGGCGCATACAAAAATGATATTTGCACCTAGTCCAGAAATAAATATTTTTAACATCTTAAATTATAATTCTTCAAACTTAGCAGCCTCTCGAATTGTTATTCAACTAATAAAATGACTCTCTTCCGGTAAATAGTCGCCTAACTGAACATGACATAGTCATTTCTTGTGAGTGTAATTGTTGATTGAGCCAGCGTATTCTGTTCAAGCGTACATTTTCAGGTTCAGACAAGCGATCATCAATCAAAGCCATTAAAGAGACCTCATCTGCAAATACGAATTCCGATATTTTTTCGCCAAACACAGATATGCTGTCCTCGCAAATAACTTGTACTGGAGATCCAGCATAAGTCATGATCTCGCTTGAACGTGGATACAGAGAACTATCGCCAGACTTTGAACCTGCGTCTAAATTCACAGCCAAGCTTTTGTAAAATTCAAGGCGAGAATCTAAAGAATATAAAGACGCTTGGGCATTAAAGCCGAAGCGCCTCCAATTCTCTCCAATAATTATTAGATTTGACGAAAAATTATCGTTAACTAAATTTAAGATTTTGAAGCGCAAATAATTTTTCGATAAAACTTTCGCCTGCCGCTGCTCGTTCAATGAGCTTAAATTTGCATTTATTAAGGTATTGAATTCCTCAGTTAAATAAAATTGATAGCCGAATTTGTCAATAAGATCATCAAAATGTGTTATCCACCAGTTAGTGCCATTCGGCAGATCGCTAGTCAAACTCACATCTCCAATAAAACCAATTTTCCGAGGTGCAAATTTCACCTGCACATCTTTTTTCGGTTGAGGTGCAAAAACAAAGCGTTCAACTGCAGGATATTCATCATCCTTAAAAAAACACACTCTTTTGTTTGGTTTAAAACTAAGTCGATCAGGAAATTCGTCTGCATAATTCCAAAGCATACGCACACAAGAATCTCCCAAAAATTTAGCGAATACTGTATCCCCCCAAAACTTATCACTAAATATAATAGAAAATTTTGCACCAAAGATTCTCGAAATACCCAACAAGAGTAACAACGGATATGCAAAAGGGATTAACGTAACCATGAAACGATAACCTGCATCTATTGCACCATCTCTCAACAATGGAATATCTCGCAAACGTCCACGCTTACAAACAAAAAAAAGTGTGTGTTTCATTCAGCAATTCATATCGTAAAGTTATTTTGCTCTCTTTGACCCAACCAAAAGCCTCGCCATCTCTCTTAATCTGGTCCTAAAAGTGAGATCACCTGCATGTCGGGCTTTATAAGTTGTACCAATTTTGGCAGAAATTGTCTCATGCTCTGGACGCCCATTCGCGTAATAGTACATTGCTATACTTTTCCTTGAGTTTCCCTCTGGGAACGTATGCGGATCAGGTTGCCCATGAAACGAAAAGTCATTCGTATTAAAAATTACAAGCCTATTAAAAATTGGCTCTATCTTTTTTTGGATACTCATATCTGTGCTTGCCAGCACTAGTTCCCCCCCCCAAGATGGCTCCCAATTTTCATTTAAAAATAGTATCGCATTGATACGACGATCTAATTTTAGGGTGTTATGGTAATTAAAATCGGTATGAATTTTTAGGAAACCACCTGGCAATGTTTCATGAACGCCACCGCCGAGTAAATACGGATCACTCGTCAACTCGTCAATTCCTGTTAACTCGGATAACAAAGAAATAAAACTTCCGCAATTTAGATAGGAAATTAAGTTAAAGATAGCGGGAGGAAAAAGATTCCAATCATCGCAAGTTAACTTGCCAACGGTTGTCGCATCATAATAGCTAGTATTGTGACGAATATCTGCAAATTCACGTACTACTTCTCTCAAGACGTCTACATCAAAAACATTATCTATTACCAAACTTTGGAATGGTTTGGCATTTAAAAATACTTCTTTCAAAGAGCACTTTTTTTCAGAAGAAGATAAGATTGGTGAAAGTTGAATCATTGATTAACCTTTATAAAATTTGATTGATATTTTTTTAATATTTTTTGAACTGGTAACTCAAAAAAACGTTCGACTAACAATGCGAAAAAAATTGTCAAAGTAAGAACAATAAAAAATACCAGCTCTGTTTTTTTTACATATTGAGATTTCGTAACAATCAGATAAACAATAGGATGCAGAAGATACGTTCCGTAGCTAATATCACCAAAAAAAATGCAAATGCGTTTAAGCAGCGGGGATACCGGGTTGAATCGTGAAAAGAAAAAAACAATGCACACAACGAGTGCAAGCAGGCAGATTCCCCTTATCCCAGTTAAGGTTTGTACCGCCGATATTCCGCTAGAAAAAAGGAGAACTATAAAGAAGAAAACACCGATTAAAAATGACCAGGGTTGATTCTTATCTTTCTCTAATAAAATAAATTTACCAACAAGAATGCCTAGAAAGAAATATGCTATGAATGCCAAAGGTTGTGTATACGGCACCCATATTTCTTTGAAATTAACAACTCCATGTAATGTCAGTTCTACAAATGAGATCTGAGCTAGAACAAAAAATATAGTAATAACTCGCCAATGGACGCTAAACGCCAAAGCAATCATTAATGGAAATAAAAGATAAAAAACAAATTCAATTCCTAAGGACCATCCTCCAAGAATTAAAGATGTACCACCTGGGTTACCCAACCCAAATAACATAGAAGCAGTTAGTAGACTTTTTTCAATCAGATTGAAAGAAAAACCATCGACAAAAAGTCCCCTAAGAAACATCAGTAATTCAATTAAAATCAGTAACGGCGCAAGTCGGATAAAGCGTAATAAGATAAATTCAACGATGGAAAAGTTATTATCGAATTTTGCTTTATAAGACAAGGTCAAACTGGCTCCACTTAAAACAAAAAAAATATAGACGCCATGCAATCCCCAAGAATACAATTCAACATCTACTTGCCATATCATCAGATGATAGGCTGCGACCAAAATTGCACACCATCCCCGAAGTAAATCAAAACCGAGAATTCTATTTTTCATTATATAAATCTCTGAGGTTACTGATGCGCACATCACCCCACTCAAGCACGCTTTTTATAAATCGCGATAAATAAAAGTCCAAAATAACTAACCGCATATGTGTTGAATATCCCAGAATATGGGATAACAAAAATCATCGCTCCAGTTAAACTTTGAAATGCAAGGCCATAAATGTTTTTAGACCTTATTTTTAAAGCGGCCACAATCATAAATGCAATAACAACTAAATATAAAATTGGAAATAAAAAACCAAAATCAAGGTAAAGATCCCCCATAAACCCCCACCAAGCTCCCTGATTTGAAATTTCAGGTCCATTCTCTCCAAGCTTGACTCCAATGATTTTTGCAAAGGGAGATATGACGAGAAAAAACGAATGCGCTCCCAAGCTATATGGACTGGCATTAAAGGAAATTAGGCGAAGTAACTCAGGAATCCCTTGGGTCAAGTAAATAGCAATGGTATATGTTGCCAAACCTAAATATTCGATTACCCATGCTCCCAAATTAGTTATTTTTATCCCAAAATAGCCTGCGATATAACCTGCTGCCAGACTTAGGTCACCAAACTTAGCTTCAAAACGCTGATTTGTAGTCATTAATATAAATAAAATCAATATCGACGTAACTCCAAAAATCAGTCTTTTATTTCGAATAAAAGGGTGATTTATCAGTTCTGCAGTTATTCCAATCACTAAAATATAAAACACCAACTGCAATCTACTTACGTTAACAAAAAAATTAAGCGAAATTGCAAACACAACCAAAATTGAAACAAGAGTGATTTTAAGTTTTGATTTCTCTACTTTCGAATACACGACAAGAGAGCTTAGAGCAATAAAAAAAAAAGATCTAAACAAATTTCCAATCGCAGAAAAAAACGAAGATGTGGCAGTTCCATCAAGGGAGCTTTCTACTAGCGTGATGTATCTTTCCTGTAGATTTCCGAAATCTAGCCCACCAATATAATTAGCTTGCTCGGACAAAACTAACTGACATCCGATGATAGATAATAAAGAGAAAAATACCGCGCTCCTATGAACCTTTCCAAAACCCTGGATTTCGTTCACATTCAGTTGCGCACCACATCTAAATTTTTTTTCGACAGATTTAATTACTGCATAACCCAAAAAGACTAATACAAATAAAACAAAAACAGCAAAGTATGACAAATCGGGAAATTCTGCGATTGGCAACATATAAAGTGCAATAGGAATAGCCCATCCCCAACAATACAGTCGAGAGAAAATCGAACTTTGTATTTTTTGTGGTTGCATTAATTAAATCACCTTATTGTTATCTTATATATAGTCGATTAACGTATGAATCAAATTGACCTTTGTTAATATTTCTATTTTTTACTGAATAGTCATACACAGCAATAGGCCCTACAGAATATTCAACTTGAAGCAACAATCTTCTGCCATTTCGTGGCGGCTGCCCTTTATGTAAACCGAACGTATCCTCCAAAAATGCGTCGCCGGTTTTCCCAGATAAAGACAAGATATTTTCATGAGGGAAAGAGGAGTAAACTTCATCATCTAGTATCCTGCGGATTTTCAAAAACCGTTGATCTCGATGAGATCCTTTGACGAAACAATGGGGACCATTCCCCGCATCCACATCGCTCAAATACACAAAAAATTTTACAAATTTAAAATCATCAACATCTCGATGATAATTTTCTGCTTCTTGCGCACTTCCGTCAGCAGGAATCGACCACCAAATACTAATATTAGAAATAGTTGGCTTACAACCTAAATACTTCCCAGCAATATCTAAAATTTGTGGGTTATTTGCCAAAGCAATCACATCTACGGAACTCACAATATCTTTTGTGAAATATTCCGCGACATGCACATTTTCGGGCACGTTATCTATATAAAACCCACTTCGCTGCAGATCGAAACGCTCTTTCAAAGGCAATCCCACGAGATGTTCTTTTATTCTAGTAATAGCATCAGCGGAAACAAATTGATTTAAAAGAGTAATTCCATCGCGCTCCAATTCTTGGGAGAAGATATTACTTTCGGTGAATTTTTGAATGTATTTGGGTTTTGCAAATACTACTATCTTTGTAATGACCTTCCTTAATGGATACCAGGTTGCTAAACGTTGCAACCCATACATCCAAATTTGAGGGCGAATTATATTTTTGGCAATCATTTTCAATTAAAGCCTCGCTAGAATTTATTTCAATATCATTGTTAATAAGTTAATTTTCCACTAGAGGAATTTATAACTTTATTCAAGCCAGCAATTAAATCTTTCTTGTCACAATGGTGCCATGTAATCCCCTGCTGCCCTTGGCGCATCGTACTGCGAAGACATTGACGTACAAACTCATATTTTTCTTCTTCAGTAGGAACCTTGAAAGACGAAATTTTATTGTTAATTATTATAGGCCAACTCACAACATTCTCGACATCAATATACGCAGCATTGGAATACGGGAACCAGTAACTCTGATCACTGAACGAAACAATTGCCTTTCCTCTCAAATATGCTTCAACGCCGATACTTCCTGCCCCCATTAAAACGACGTCTACCATCGCTAATACATCATTGCTAAATTCCATTGCAGGAACACTAATAACACCCTCTAAATTTACTAGAGTTTTATAAAAATCCGAATCACGTGCCCCAAGCATATGTAAATGCTCTTTAACGACAATGCAAAAATGTGGACTAAGTTCTTTGCAAATCTCTATAACTAATTCTTGGTATCTTAGTGTTTTGAGATTTTTCATCCAATAATCGGAAGTTGCCTCAGGAATATAACTAAGCGGAATATAAATTATTGGTTTACCAGACTGGTGTCCCATTGTGTTAATACGCGAACGCCAGTCACCGTGGAAGTCCTCAGCATTAGGAAAGTCACGCCACCGTCTACGTTCGACAACGAAAGGCAAGCAGGCATAATGCATATGAAGCGGATCATTTTCTAGACGGCCTTTTACCGCAAAAACAATCTGTTTTACACGATAGCGTATCATCGCTTTAAGATGGCGTAGTGGTGTATACGTATCTGCTTGCAAATAATTTTGTCTGAATTTCGGTTTAGATATTTGTTCTAAAACTGTCCGAATTTCTTCTTCTTCTGGCTCTCTTATATCAAGTGGAAGGCCATAACCGTATTGCGTGATCTGCATTTTTCCAGGGAAATACGAGTATGCAATTCCTACATACATCAATCCTCTCAATCTTGACAATTCTGCAAGTAAGTGTGTAACATAGTCGTCTACCATATGTGAGTAGACAACGTCGGGTTGAAAGCTTTCTAACTCTTCGATTAAAACTAATGCCATTGAACGCAACATTTGAATTGCTTGGCTTCGGGGTATGTTCCTAAGGTAACGGCAACGTGAAATGACATTACTTTCATCATTTTGTGTAAATCCTTGCACCATTGGAGCCGAATCCAAATTTGCATAGAATCTGGCGCGAGTGTCTGTAATACCCTTCTTTTTACCATCAGTTATAAATTTAAACTCAAACTCTTCTGAGAGCCCATCAATGTTCTTTTGAAAGTCATTGACCAGATATGGTCTACAAAAAACAAGTACTTTCTTTTTTAACACTAGATATCTCCTACATATATTATTTAAAATTTCGGCTAAATATAAAAAATATCATTTTTCGATATTTTTTCTCAACTAGATGATTTATTTTTGAAAAACGAGCATTTTTTAACCGACCAACTACTTTAACAAATGCCAAGTTAGGGCAGTGCCTCTTTTCACTGATTTACTAACCTGCATCCCTAAAACTATCTCTGTATATTTTGTCGGTATCCCCAACCCTGGGCGAATGGCACGGACGTTGTCCACTGTTAAAATTTCACCTTTTTCAATATCTCTAGTAACATATAGTGACCGTCTGAATTGTTGCGATTTTTTCTCTGCATCCGTAGGTCCATAGCTGACTTTTCCTAAAGCTTGCCAAGCACGAGCAGATTCAATTACCAGTTGGTTCATTTCAGCTGGCTCCATTGAAAAGGTACTATCTACCCCCCCATCAGCGCGATTTAAAGTGAAATGTTTTTCAATAACAGTAGCTCCAAGTGCGACACTTGCTACTGAAACTCCAATGCCCATTGTGTGGTCGGAAAGACCTACTTCACAGTCAAATAACTGACGCATGTGGGGGATGCTCAATATGTTGGTATTTTCAGGAGTGGCTGGGTAAGTACTTGTACACTTCAGCAATATGAGATTCTTACATCCAGCCTCACGCGCTGCGCGCACTGTTTCATCGATTTCCGCAGCAGTTGCCATGCCTGTTGAAATAATCATAGGCTTCCCAGTTGCCGCAACTTTACGTATAAGAGGAATGTCTGTATTCTCAAATGATGCAATTTTATAAACATCAACATCCAAAGTCTCTAGAAAATCAACCGAAGTTGAATCGAACGGAGTACTAAAAGGTATCATTCCCAATTCACGAGCTCGGTCGAAAATCGGCTTATGCCACTCCCAAGGTGTGTAAGCTTCACCATATAATTTATATAACGAGGTACCCGACCAAAGACTCTTAGGGTCACTAATGTGAAATTCACGCTCATCCAGATCGAGCGTCATGGTATCTGGTGTGTAAGTTTGAATCTTCAGCGCGTGCGCACCGGTCTTAGCCGCAGCTTCGACAATCTCAAGTGCACGCTCTAACGATTGATTGTGATTGCCGGACATTTCCGCGATAACGAATGGAGGTTGCCCTAGGCCGATCTGACGATGCCCGACTTGTATATTTGCTTTAGTCATAAAAGTCCTGATTAACTGTATATGTCGTAAATAGCGGCGTATAACCCGCTTTCAGAAAAACTGAATGTGACGCTTTATTTTCCGTTTTAATTTCTGCCCTGATTTCACTTACTTTTTTTCCACTCGACTTCAGCCAGTCTAAACCTGCAATAAGTAAATCCTTACCGAGACCTTTTCCGTGTCTCCCGGGCACAAGATAAATCGACGTCATCCAAAAATTAGATTTAACGTTGAAGTCATAACGCAATACCCCAACAGGGCCTCTTGCATCACTTCCAATTAGCAAGAAATGTTCATCGCTGACCGTCATTGCACTTACCCAACCTTGATGGGACTCGTAGGGAATGACCTTGGAATCATGTGAATTCAGACGATTCTCTTCCGCATTTCGCCACTGATATAAATTTTCGCAATCAGCCATAGTGCATCTGCGGATATTGATCGTACTATCAATGAGGTGACGTGCAATCTTCAAAGAACCATGCGCATCGCACATCGCAAGGCTACGAGTTACAAAGTGCTTTCGTAAAAAAGGGTTTTCCAGCAAAACAGAAATAGCAGCCTTAATTTGCCCTACATTAATTTCGCATGCACGGCCTAAAAACAGATGCATACCCTCAATGGCAGCATCTTGACCAAGCTTAAACTGATTTTCCGCAATCGCTATAGCAATTGACGGCACCCCCAAGCTTGCCCGCTCCCAACTCATACCCCCGGCTGCACCGATAGCGATGTCGGCACTAGCCATTAATTCAGCCATGTTCTGTGGAGCAACATGCAGGACGACTTGTTTATAGTTTTTAATCCAATCACTGATAAGATCAATGTGTGGGGACGCTCCACCTAAAATCACATCGATTTGAAGGTCATAATCATTCAACAACGACGTTACCGCTTCCAATACTTTTAAGGTATCACCATTAACGTCAACCCCGCCAAAACAGATATTGATGCGCTTAGGCTTGATTTGAAGTCGATTTAGACGCTGTTCATCATCTTTGACATTTAAAAATTCTGGTCTCAACAAAGCGTAAGACGGGCCTAACAACAAACGGGTTCCTATTCCAACATTACCTAGGTATCGCAACTCCTGATCAACGTAAAAATTTTGATCAAGCAAAATATCACAGTCATGTTGACGATCTGCAAGATCATCAATCACCATGATTTTTTTTGCGCGGACACGCATGGCATTTTCCCATCGTGCATCAAGAGCATAGTGGTCAACAATGAGCCAATCTACTTGACCGTAGCGGGCCAAATTTTCAATGCAATCAGCCGCATCAATGTCCCAACTTACATTCAACCAAGTGGAATGCTGCGGCAAAGGTTCATCTTCATTTTTTTCCAAACACTCTTTACTTCCGGGAACAGATGAACTTGACCTTTGCTGTAAAATGACTACTTCATGACCATTTTCGCAAATCTGCTTAGAAAAAACGTTTGATAGTTCACGGCAAACAAAAAGAACCTTTGCACCTTGCTGTACAAGCTGATTAGCAAGTGTCAGACATCGCATCAAGTGACCTGCCCCGATATTTGTCGATGCATCAACTCTGATTGCAATATGCATATTTAAATTTTGCCTAGAAGAAATTAACGTACTTTAAATAAAGGACGGATAGGTTCGCAGCGTAAAAATGGCGTCACATTACCTTGATGAATAGCCTGCTTTAGCATCGGAAATATTTCATCATATGCACCAACAATCTTCGCTATGTCTGCCGCAGAATGCGAGTAACTAATGTTGTGAGTACCAAACCACAAAATACCGCGAGCAAGTAACTCTTGCATCAACAAAGTTTTACTATCCCACATCGAGCAGCCTGGCGCATCCTTCAAAGTGAGGAAGCTCCAGGTTGAATGTCCGGCAAAGCCGAGCCACTCGCCTAACTCATGTTTGGAAATCAATTGAGTTACAGCGCTACGCAAACTCTCGCCTGTAGCTGACATTGTCTTAACAACTGGTTCACGTTTGAGCTTATCCATCGTCGCTGCTGCAGCAGCTAACGAAAGCGTTTCGCCGCCGAAAGTGAATGAAAAGAAAATCTCTTCCATCATTTTCATAATATCGGCGCGACCAGCAACTGCGGAAACAGGATAGCCATTAGCTAAACCCTTACCAAATGTAGCCAAATCAGGTGTTACGCCAAAATATTCTTGTGCGCCACCGTTCGCATATCTGAACCCGGTAATTGTTTCATCAAAAATCAGAACAGCGCCGTGCTTATGAGCAAGTTCTTTAACACCTTGCAGATATCCCTCATGTGGATCAACAACGTTCATTGGCTCCAAGATGACCGCAGCAAATTCGCCGTTATGTTGTTTAAGCAGATTATCAAGAGCAGCGAGATCATTAAAAGGAAAGCTATGACTCAAATCTCTGACAGCTTGCGGAACGCCAAGTGACCTTGCTGTCGTGCCAATGTACCAATCTTGCCAACCGTGGTAACCACATAAAGCGACCCTGTCTCGACCAGTAAAAGCACGTGCAACACGAATTGCGCCAGCCGTCGCATCAGAACCATTTTTACCAAAACGCACTTTTTCTGCGCATGGAACCATATCAACGATACGCTCTGCAACTTCCATCTCTAAACGATGCGGCAAGGAAAAAATTACGCCATCTTCCAATTGCGCACGAACTGCCTCTGTTACATCAGGATCGTTATAGCCAAGAGTTACGGAAGCGAGGCTGCTGATGAAATCGACGTATTCATTTCCATCAACGTCCCAAACTTTGCTACCTTTGCCTTTGGCAATAAAATACGGTGAAATACCAAAAGGATATTGCGTCTTGCTTTTACTAAATGTCTGGCTACCCAACGGAATGGTTTGTTCAGCACGGTGTAACAGTTCTTCGGACAATTTGTAGCGCGTACTCATAATTTTATTCCTTGCTCAGTGAATTGAGAAACTCGTTAAATACACATCAAATACTTTGATCGTTTTGCAATGATTTTTGCAAGCCTTCGTTTCTCTCTAAATGCTGATTAATATTGAACAGCTCAGGTTCCTTACTTATTAATGCGAGCACGTCTTCAGTTGTAAAGTGCGGATTTTGCCTGTATAAGTTGAAATAAATTCTACTGACAAGTTCAAAATCTTCAGGATTATCAACGGTCCACCGCAGATGAGATAAGTCTTCCCTCGCATGAACGTGATGTACTTTAAAACGATCGGATTGTTGATTAATAAATAATGTCACATGCTCACGTTGCGAAACTAACTTTGCCTCTTCCCAAGCTTGCTGCAATACAGAAAATTTACAAATTTCGACATCGAGACCATCTGGAAAACTAGACTGCACGCAATTGGCCGTGTAATCAGCACCACTTAAGAGATGCGCCTCAATGACCATATCGATCACAGATGGATCCGCCAGCGGACAATCACCAGTCAATCGAACGATGTGATCCGGATTAATACTCGCTGCCGCCTGATAGTAGCGATCCAAGACATCATTAAGACTCCCACGAAAACACGAAATTTGTAGGTCTTCACAAAGCGCAGCTAACGGGTCATCACTACTGCTGTCACTCGTTGCAACGACTAAATGATCAATCAAGTGCGCACGTTGAACACGTTCAAGTTGGCGTGCGATCATTGGCACGCCTAAAATTGGCTTGAGTACTTTATTAGGCAAACGTGACGAGGAGCAACGCGCCTGCAATATAGCGAGTATCAATTTATTTACCTTTGAATTTGCGGCCACTGGCGAGGATCAAGTAATTCGATTTCAGACACGGCAAATTCTGAATAGTCGAATTGCTTAGCATCACCATACGCGGATATACATTCTTGTAAATGACCTACGGATGTCACGCCAACTAAAGCAACAGATATTTCTTTCGTAAATTTTGCAAAACCTAAAGCAAAAGATAACGGTGACATACCTCGTTCAGCGGAAAAATGTCGCAAGCGCGTGAGTGGTAACTGTAATTTTTGCAGATGTCTCGGTAAATCGTCAGGCTGCATTAACAAGACGCCCTGCAATAACAATGAGCGCGCATGCACCTCAACACCTCTATTCGCAAGAGTTTGCAAACTACCGTCACGAATTAATCGTTGATCAAACACATTAACAGGCAATTGCACAACATCAAACTCATAACGCGAAAACAATTGATCAAGCTGGTTTGCGTCATAAATAGAAACGCCTATCTTGTTGATTTTTCCTGCAGCCTTCCAACCTTGTAGTTGCGCAAATAAACGATCACCACCGGGTACCAAAAGATCCTCGGCATGATGCACCAATACCCCAGTTACATGTCCAGATTGCATTTTCTGGAGAGAGCTTGCAAAGATCGCTTCGACATCTTCAATGTGTTCTGCACAGATTTCAGGAAGTCTTAATGGCTTTGTTTTTGTAAAGACAGAAAAATTACCAGGAGAAATTTCATCGAAACATGCCCCCAATACATCCTCGCTACTGCCATAAGCGGCTGCAGTATCAATTACAGTAAGACCATGCTCATTTGCAGAATGCATGATTGCCTTGGCTGTACCCAACGAAACTTGCCCATCTTTATTTGCGATCCCATAATCAAGGCCAAACTGTACAGTACCCAACCCCAACTTGGTTTTACTCTTTAAGCTCATTAAGCAACATTCCTAAGCAACAATATCCAATTCAGACCCAACAAAAAACACAGCAACAGCAAACCATTAATGCAAAATCGAAGACAATTTTTCTACTACATATTCCTGCTGCTGCTCAGTCAAGTTTGTATACATAGGCAAACTGATGGCATTCGCATAATATGCCTCAGCAGCTGGACAGTAACCCTTACTGAAGTTCAACTGTTGATAATATGGTTGCAAGTAAACTGGGATATAGTGGAGATTGACGCCTATATTTGCCTCCCGCAATTTTTGAAAGACTTCAAGATGGCTGAATCCACTTTCTGGTTTAACTTGGACAATATAGAGGTGCAAACCTGAATACGTATCAGGATGCTGCCACGGAACCAAGACGTCTACCGATGCTAGCAGTTGATTGTAACGAGCCGCGATTTCATGTCTCTTCGCAACAAATTCATCCAAACGCTGCATTTGGCTCACACCTAATGCGGCTTGCAATTCAGTCATTCGATAGTTATAACCCAACTCAATCTGTTGGTAATACCACGGACCATCGGGGGCATGCGTCATCTCATCCAGATCACGTGTGATACCGTGACTTCGGAATAAATTCATTTTTTTGGCAAGTGCAGCATTGTTCGTTGTAGCAAGTCCACCTTCTGCCGTTGTAATAATTTTCACAGGGTGAAAACTAAACACAGTTATATCGCTGTATCGGCAGTTGCCAATTGGCTCATCCTTATAGCGTCCACCAATTGCATGCGACGCATCTTCAATAACAAAAAAGCCATAACGTTTCGCAAGCGATGCGATGGCTTCCATGTCACAGGACTGACCGCTCAAATGAACAGGAATAACTACCTTTGGCAACTTGCCTGAAGCTTCAGCTAAAACTAATTTTTTTTCCAATTCGATGACACTCATATTGAAAGTTTTAGCATCAATATCAACAAAATCTATCGAAGCACCACAATAAAGAGCACAGTTAGCTGATGCGACAAAAGTAATCGGTGTAGTCCAAACGTGATCCCCCGGCCCAATGCCCAATGCTAAGCAAGCAATATGCAGAGCGGATGTAGCACTATTAACCGCAAGCGAGTAAGCGACATTGCAATATTGAGAAACCAACGCCTCAAATTTGGGAACAGCTGGACCCTGGGTTAAAAAATCTGACTTCAATACTTCGACGACACTATCAATATCTTGTTGATTAATGTCTTGTCGTCCATAAGGAATATAGTTCACACTTAGCTCCGCAAATCAATTTAAGCGACATGTGTTTCAATTAACTTGCGTAATTCATCGACAGTTAAAAAGTGATCGTTACTACCGCTATCATAACTAAAGCCGGGAGCGACTAATTTACCGTTCATTTTTTTACAGTACTCTTCAATTGAGTAATTTCCACCTGAGGGTAAAATAGCGTAATAGTTACCAATATCAACCGTATTTGGACTATCGCTACTAGTAATCATTTCTTCATGAATTTTTTCACCCGGACGAATACCAACGACTGGGTGAGCACACTCGGGCGCAATGGCTTGAGCCACATCCAAAATTCGATAGGAAGGGATTTTTGGCACAAGAATTTCACCACCCCAAGCATTTTCGATAGACCACAAGACCATATCTACACCTTCCTGGAGAGAGATATTGAAACGCGTCATTGCTGAATCGGTAATAGGCAAAACACCTGTTGATCGTTTTTCTTGAAAGAATGGAATTACTGATCCACGGCTACCCATGACGTTTCCATAGCGCACAACACTGAACGAGACATCCCTGTTTCCTTTTATATTATTCGCAGCAACAAAAAGCTTATCGGAACACAATTTGGTTGCACCATAAAGATTAATTGGCGCAGCAGCTTTATCTGTGGACAATGCAACTACTCTTTGCACATTATTGTCGAGACAAGCCTCAATCAGATTTTGGGCCCCAAGAACATTGGTTTTAATGCATTCAAATGGATTATATTCCGCAGCTGGAACTTGCTTTAAAGCTGCAGCATGGATAACGATATCAATACCCTCAAGTGCTCTTCTCAAGCGAGATTCATCACGAATATCGCCAATAAAATAACGCAATCCTTTATATTTTTCACCAGAAAATGCCTGCGCCATTTCAAACTGTTTAAGCTCATCCCGAGAAAACACAACCAATCGTTTAATATCAGGATAACGATCCAAAATAGTTTTTACAAAAGCTTTGCCAAATGAGCCAGTGCCACCAGTTATAAGAATGGATTTGTTTGACAGCATAATTTACCCGAAATTAAAAATTAAAAATTAAATAAACTTCATTTAACAAGCATTAAATGCTCATTCCAAATACTCAAAAAGTCAAAAAAAAATGAAGCCAGAAGCAATCGAAATTCATTACAACAAGAGCCACATTTTCATTTAAATGAATGACCATACTATCTTCAAAACACAACATATCGTCACCTCCCAAATAGCTACCCGACTGCAGCTTGACGATCTCGATTGGAATCGCATCTGTATTTCTCTATCGATACACTTCTCCGAGTGGCATATATGTGGATTGATTTTCAGTCAGTAAAATTACTTCTCACCGCACGCCCCCCCCTGCAACACCTTAAACAACAATCCAATGCCCTACACGATGACGAAGTTTATGTGGACTCAGCTAGCACCAAGTTTACTTATACCCACTTATATTTAAATTATTCGACTTCATCCATACTGCCATAGCACTCCCAAGGTCAAAACACTTTTTGGCGCAAAGTAAGTCCTTCAAGCCCCTGATTCAATAATATTCATTTTATTCACACGTATACTTAAAACTTACGCAGCAATTAAACCAACTTGAGATAAATTTGTATTGGCTTCAAATTGCAATTTCATTTGCATTTCTACGCAAACAGAAAATCCTAAATTTCCTATAAATAGAAGCACAACTAAACACATGAATTTGAATTACCTTCACAGTTCACCACCACACTCTACTTTCGACGTTTATCACAGCATGCCTGATTTACTTTGACTAAGCTCCTCAGCTGAAACCTCCAGCCGCAAAGACTCAATCTCCAGCCTTAGTCGCTCATACTCATCCATCTTGTGCTGCAAAAATCTGACCGTAATCGCACTTTTCTCTACCATGCCTTGTGGCGTCAGTAAGTAGGCATATGCCAATTTGCGCTTACTGTCCTGAAAATTCTGTATTTTCAGCCAGCCTTTATCCAACAAAGCCTTAATGCAATAATTGGTTTTGCCTAAGCTAACACCTAGCTGCTCAGCCAGTTCGCGTTGGGTGATGTTTGGGTGCTGCTCCAGCAGCCGCATCAGCTTCAGATGCGTGTCTTCATCAGTGTTTATTTTTTTTTGCATACAACTCAGTCCGGCATCCAGGGAAGGCATTCAATATTCCGACAAGGTTTGCAAAGCGGGACTAGATAAAGCCATCGTTCAACAATTGAACGCAGTTTAGCATTTATTTTATTGGCAATAAACTTATTTATTTTGGTAAACGCTTTTATCACTGTGCTTTCCCGAAGTTCACAATTTTACACAGGATGCGCGTCAACAAAATGACAAGCATGTTACCAACACCAGCGACCTTAAATATCTGCGCACAGGCAGCATAATTTTGCAATCCTGCTCATCAATTGGTAGGATTAGTCCTTTATCAGCGAACGGGCACCAGACAGGTGGATCGTGGCGTAAAGCCTGGCTGTGAACTTTAGGATCCTGGACCTATGCAAAATAGTCTGACCCGCAAGCCTATAGAAATTAAAATCTCAACTGTTGTTGCCGTAGCAATTTCATTGCATGAGGCTTCAATCCCGGTGTTGGCGGCGGCTTTGGAGGAGATGACGGCAGGTTCGCCGGATTTCTTCGATGATGAGTTCGCGGTGATCGATGTGGAAGCGATCGCAGATCAGTCGCTGGACTGGGATGCGTTGATCCCTTTATTCAAGGCGAATGGCCTGAATCCTGTTGCGGTCAGACATGCCAATGAGCAAGACCATGCGGCCCTGCGCAGTCACGGACTGAGTATAGACGTCGTGAATAAACCACGCAGCGAGGTGGAAACCACCCTGTCTGTGCCTGCTGCTGAAGTAGTTGCGCCGGAGCCAGAACCAGAGCCAACGCCAGCCCCCTTACCTGAACCACAAATCATCATCAGAAATAATCCGGCATTAGTGATCGATACGCCGGTGCGTGGCGGGCAAAGGATCTATGCCAAAGGTGCGGATCTGATCATTACGGCAGTGGTCAATCCTGGCGCGGAAGTGATTGCGGATGGCAGCATACATGTCTATGCCCCCTTACGTGGACGTGCATTGGCAGGCGCGACCGGCAATACTGAAGCGAGGATATTTGCACTGACGATGGAGCCGGAATTGGTATCGATTGCAGGCATTTACCGGACTTTTGAGAATGGTTTTCCGGATTTAGCAGCAAATCACCCTGTACAAGTCAGGTTAAATGGTGACAGTATTGAAGTTTCGTCAGTAAAATCAACTGGCTGATGCCCTGCTATCAGACATATCGGATAAATAAAAGGAGCTATTTGTGGCAAGAATCATCGTTGTAACATCCGGCAAGGGCGGTGTGGGCAAAACCACATCGAGTGCTAGTTTTGCGTCTGGGCTGGCAATGCGGGGCCACAAGACCGCCGTCCTGGACTTTGACGTAGGCCTGCGCAATCTGGACCTGATCATGGGCTGTGAGCGTCGCGTGGTGTACGATCTGGTGAATGTCATCAGCGGCGAAGCCAGCCTGAATCAGGCTTTAATCAAAGATAAACATTGCGATAACCTGTTCATTTTACCGGCCTCGCAAACCCGCGATAAAGATGCGCTGACTGAAGAAGGTGTAGAACGGGTTCTGAATGACCTGGTCAAAATGGACTTTGAATACATCGTCTGCGACTCACCGGCAGGGATAGAGCGCGGCGCCGTGATGGCACTGACTTTCGCGGATGAAGCAATCGTCGTGACGAATCCTGAAGTGTCCTCGGTGCGTGACTCTGACCGCATCCTGGGCATCATACAGGCGAAATCCAAGCGCGCTCAGGCTGGCGGCGAGCCGGTTAAAGAACATTTATTAATTACGCGCTATTCACCAAAGCGGGTTGAAGCAGGCGAAATGTTGTCGTACACCGACGTGCAGGAAATCCTGCGCATTCCGCTCATCGGTGTGATTCCTGAATCAGAAGCAGTGCTGCATGCTTCCAATCAGGGCAATCCTGCTATTCATATGAAGGGCAGTGATGTATCCGATGCGTATGAAGATGTGGTTTCCCGCTTCCTGGGCCAGGAAACACCGTTACGTTTCATCACCTATGAAAAACCGGGCTTACTGCAGCGCATTTTCGGAGGTAAATAAAGTGGCTCTGCTTTCTTTTTTATTTAACAGCAAACCTAAAACCGCCAATATGGCGAAAGAGCGTCTGCAAATCATTATTGCCCGTGAACGCACAGGGCGCGATGGGTATGATTTCTTACCTGCATTGCGTGAAGAGCTGATCGCTGTGATTTCGAAATACACCAAAGTCAGCCCTGAGGACATCAAGGTGTCTCTGGACAAACAAGGTAATTTGGAAGTGCTGGATGTCAATGTCGTATTACCAGAACTCGAAGTACGCAGTTGATCAATTGTTCAGACTTCTGCAGGCGGATCTGCGCCGCCTGCAGACAATTGTTTCACGCCCACGACTATTTCATACCCCATTGCAATACTGTTCGGATTCTGCGACGGTAAAGATTGCAAATTCCCAAACCACAACGTATGCTGTTGCATAACAAATCAGCAATTGCAATGATCATCGAATAAAATTATGGCAAAACCTGCAATTTGGATGAGAACTGCATAAGTCCACAATTTTGATATTTTGCAATTGCATTCGTTATAATGATATGTATTGGCCAATTCAAGCCGGACTTTAACGGTAATTACTCATGAGAATCGCTGTACTCGACGACGACAACAACTTGTTGGAACTGGTCTGCACCATCCTTAACGCTGCCGGCCATACCTGCCATCCATTTTTAAGTGGTAAAGAAATGCTGCATCAGCTGCGTCGAGAAAGTTACGACATGCTGATACTGGACTGGCAAGTCCCGGATCTGAACGGCACAGAAATCCTGCATTGGGTCAGAGAGAAACTGTCTCCTACGCTGCCTGTCTTGTTCATGACCAGCCGCTCCGGCGAGGATGATATTGTGGCGGGTCTTGCTGCAGGTGCAGACGATTACATGATCAAGCCTATCCGTCGCAGTGAGCTGGTTGCACGCGTACAAGCCTTATTGCGTCGCGCCTATCCGACCCAAACCGCTTCGGAACATTTGCAGTTTGGCGCTTACAAATTTGAAACCCGTGCCGGTCGCGTGACCATCAATGAAGAACCGGTAGAAATGACGCAGAAAGAGTTCGATCTGGCGTTGTTACTGTTCCGTAATTTGGGCCGCCCTTTATCGCGTGCTTATATTCTGGAAGCGGTTTGGTCGCGCGATGTCGATATTCCATCGAGAACCATGGATACCCATATTTCACGGGTACGCAGCAAGCTGGAATTACGCCCGGAAAATGGATACCGTCTCGCTCCAGTGTATAGTTACGGTTACCGACTAGAACAAGTCACAGCAGAATAACAAGTCCGGGTCAGCACAGTCTGACCCGGATTGCATTTAAAAATTAGGAAATTCGCATGAGCTTTTCTCCCTCCCTCTTGCGCAAGCTTCAAGCAAGCGTCCTGTTCGCGATGACGCTGTCACTCAGTTCAGTTGCAGTCGCCGCACAGCCACGCGGTGAGCCTGGCACTGTGATCGCGACACCACCTGACATGACTTACTACGCGTTGCAAGGTGACACTCTGTTGAGTATTGCCAAGCGCTTTACCAATCAGCCGCAGAACTGGACTGTATTGAGTAAAAAAAATCAGATTGTTGATGACCGTGCGATTCCTATCGGTACGGCAATCCGTATCCCGCTTGATTTGCTGCCAGAAGTCGATAGTGAGGCCAAAGTCGTCGCACTCGCGGGTAATCCGGTTTACAAGTTACCCAACAGCGGCGAAGCAAATCTGACGATAGGCGTTGTTTTAAAAGAAGGCACACAAATCCTGACTGGTAAGAACGGCTTCGTCACACTGGCACTGCCGGACGAATCCAGAATCTCAATACCGTCTAATAGTCAGGTCGTGCTCAGCAAGTTACGCAAAACCCAGTACACATCCAGCCCGCGCACTGAACTGTCTTTGATCGAAGGCAAGGTCGAGTCGCGGGTGACATCACTGAGTACAAATAAGGGCCGCTTTGAGGTGCGCTCGCCACTGGCTATTGCCGGTGTACGCGGCACCCATTTCCGGGTCGGTGTAAGTGACAATGGCACCGCCAACGAAGTCCTGGAAGGTGGCGTAGCAGTCGATCAGGCTAAAGCACAAAAAACTGCGAAGCTGACGCTGGGCGCGGGCAAAGGAAACATCGTCAATGCCAGCGGTGTTGGCAAGCCGGTTGATTTGTTGCCATCACCTGTGCTGGATGAAGGCAGCCGTTTACAGATACGTCCAACCATGCAATTTCTCGCACAAGCAATGCCGGCAGCGCAAGCCTGGCGGGTACAAGTCAGCAAAGATGCGCAGGCGCTGGACATAGTGATGGAAAACCGCTTCAAAGATCCGCGCTTTAAATTTGGCGGTTTGGATGATGGTGATTATTTCTTGCGTGTCACTGCCATTGATCAGCATGGTCTCGAAGGTATTCCGCTGATACAGAGCTTTACACTCAAAGCCAGACCTGAGCCACCATTTACCTCGCAGCCAAAAAATAAAGTCAGGTCTGACAAAGTGGATTTCAGCTGGACAGAAGCGGCCAATGCCGACAATTACCGCGTGCAGATAGCCAAAGACAGTGACTTCAAAACACTGGTGCATGATGAAGCAGGTATCCGTAACGTACATTGGACCAACGACAAATTAGCGGATGGCGACTACTACTGGCGCATTGCGACAGTCGCACAAAAAAATGGAAAACCGGATCAGGGGCCATTTAGCGATGCACAAAAATTCCAGAAGTTGCCGCCGCAAGGTGGAGCCAGTTTTGCCGATTCAGAAGGTAAAGACATTACCCTGAGCTGGCCAGCAGAGCCTGGTCAGACTTTCCTGGTCCAGCTGGCCGCTGACAAGGAATTCACACGTCTGCTGCTGTCCAAAGAACTGACGCAGGCGGAACTGAAGCTGCCACGGCCTGCTCCCGGTGATTACTTCATCCGCGTCAAGGCAACTGACCCCGATGGCTTTGTAGGGAGTTTTTCCGGAACCCAGAAAATCAATATCAGTGCGCGTTGGACCACCTCTGATGGAGACGCACTGCGCAGTGCAGCGGGTGTCGTCAAAACCGGATATTGATCAGCAATGAGTATAAAAAATTGCAGATAAAGAAAATTGCATTCCGTGAGTGGCTGATACTCAGTATCCTGCTGCTTGCGCTGACAGCCGCACTCAGCCTGTTCCGGCTGACCGAGCGCATGGATCTGGTGATGTATGACCGCATCATGCAGATCAATACCCAGCCAGCGCGGGACGACATCCTGATTGTTGCCATCGACGACTACAGTCTGGCAGAGCTGGGGCGCTGGCCATGGCCGCGTACCTACCACGCCCAACTGCTGAGCCAGATCAACGCTGCTAAACCGGCAGCGGTAGGACTGGACATCTTATTTACCGAAGCTGAAGCTGTCACCGACACCCAGCAAGCCAGCGGTGACCAGCAACTGGCTGATGCGATTCAACAGAGCAATAAGGTCGTATTGCCACTGGTGTCTGAGAGTGCGGGCAAAGGCCTGACTACGGCCAAACCGGTGTCTATTCTGGCCAACGCAGCCCGTCAACTCAGTCACATCCATCTGGAGCTGGATAAAGACGGTATCGCTCGCAGTGTCTTCCTGCGTGAAGGTATGCAAGGTGAATGGTGGCCTCACTTTGCGCTCGCGATGAAAGACGTCGGGCAGAATATCGCGCCCGGCACAGAAAAGTATTTACCCGGCGTACAGCTGTCAGCGTCGCTCAGAAAAGCAGAGCGGTCAGAAAACAGCTGGCAACGTGATTTCCAGATGCATATTCCGTTTGCTGGCAGTAGCGGTCATTTCCAGTCTGTGCCCTATGTCTCGGTATTGCGCGGCGAAGTTCCTGCCAGTTTATTACAAGGCAAATACATCATTGTTGGCCCTATGGCAATCGGGATGGCAGACTCTTACCCAACCCCGGTGACCGGTAATGAAGGCGTCATCTCAGGTGTGGAAATCAATGCCAATATTCTCGCAAGTTTGCTCAATGAAAAAGCAATACAGTTTGCACTACCGTGGCAAATAGCTATATGGAACGTCCTTGTTCTGATTCTGGCGCTCATCGCCTATCAGTTCCTGTCACCGCGCAAAGCGCTGATCTCCACGATAGCCATGATACTGTTCTGCCTCGCTGGCAGTCTGGCATTGATGCGCTGGCAGGCTTACTGGGTGCCAATGTCGCCAGCTGTTATTGCACTCTTGCTGGCTTACCCACTCTGGAGCTGGCGTCGGCTGGAAGCGGCCATTAAGTATCTGGCAGCGGAATTCACTTTGCTGGAGCAAGAACCACATCTGTTACCAGAATTTACTGACGACGAGGAAAGCCACGCCATCAATCTGACCGACACGCTGGAAAAAAGCATACAGGATGTGCATCTGGCTGCGAACCGGGTGCGCGATCTGCGCCAGTTCATCAGCGATAGCCTGGCCAGTTTGCCTGATGCGACCCTGGTCACCACAACAGATGGCAATGTGCTGTTATCCAATCAGGCTGCACGTGCTTATTTTGCGGGCATCGGTCAGCCTAAAGTGAATGACGCTCTGGTGCCCTATCTGTTTGCCAATATGTCAGCACCGGCTAATTTTGACCATACGGATGGCCGCAACTTCAGTTGGTGGGATATCCTGGATATCAAACTGACCAAAATCATGTCACAAGGCTTTGAAGTGCGTGACCCGCGTGGACAAGATCTGCTGATCAAAAGCGCTCCTGCCTACAACGCTGATAAACATTTAGTGGGCTGGATCGTCAGCATGGTGAATATCACGGCGATCCGCGCCGCTGAACGCAGCCGCGACGAAACCCTGCACTTCATCTCGCACGATATGCGCTCACCACAAGCCTCGATATTGGCTTTACTGGAAATGCAAAAAGAGCCGCAAACGGCACTGCCAACCGAAGAATTCATGTCGCGCATAGAAAAAGCATCCAGAATCACCCTGGGTCTGGCCGATAATTTTGTACAACTGGCACGTGCAGAATCGCAGGACTATCGCTACGAAGAAGTGGATTTTCAGGACGTATTACTGGATGCCACAGAAGAAATGTGGTCGCTGTCCCGCAGTAAAAACATTCGTTTCAAAATGCAAATCCCGGAACAGGAATATCTGGTTCGTATTGACCGTGCCCTGATGACACGCGTACTGACCAACCTGATATCGAATGCGATCAAATACAGTCCGCGTGATACAACCATCAACTGCAGCCTTAAGCTGGAGCGAAATCTGGCGGACGTGAGCATCATTTGCAGTATCCAAGACCAGGGTTATGGAATTGCACGCTCGGAGCAAAGCAAGCTGTTCCAGCGCTTTCAACGCTTCAAAGCGAATGATCAGCCGAAAAATGATGGCGTCGGTCTGGGGATGGTATTTGTCAAAGCGGTATTGGACAGGCACTATGCCAGCATCGACTTTGTCAGCGCCCCCAATGAGGGAACGACTTTCCACATCCGCATACCCGGGATCATAGTTTGAGGCAGATCAACTGGTGTAAAGCCGGAAAACTACGGAGCGAAGCGCTATAATGACGACTTCTTCCGGAAAATTAGCCATGCAACTGTCTGCTGTCGGTCTTAATCATACGACTGCGCCCCTGTCACTGCGCGAAAAAGTCGCCTTTGCTCCTGATCAGATTGGTCAGGCAGTAGTGGCTGCGCGCGCGTGGTTTGGCTCGCGGCAGATTCAGCATCCGACGGGCACGACAGAAGCTGCGATCTTATCAACCTGCAATCGCACAGAACTGTACGCAGCCTGCGCCGGTCTCGACAACCCGGTCGACGTCACGGCACGCTTCCTGGCTGACTTCCACCATTTACCCTACGCGGATTTGCGTCCGCATCTATACACTCTGCCGCAAGACAATGCAGTGCGGCACGCTTTCCGCGTCGCATCCGGACTCGATTCCATGGTACTCGGCGAGCCGCAGATCCTGGGGCAAATGAAAGATGCGGTACGTCAGGCCGAAGCAGCTGGCGGTCTCGGCACCTATCTGCACCAGATGTTCCAGCGTACTTTCGCGGTTGCCAAGGAAGTGCGCAGCACGACAGAAATCGGTGCGCACAGCGTATCGATGGCGGCAGCGGCAGTCAGGCTGTCACAAAGAATTTTCGATAAGATTTCAGATCAGCATGTGCTGTTCATCGGTGCCGGTGAAATGATAGAGCTGTGCACTACCCATTTCGCTGCGCAAAATCCTAAGTCACTGACTATCGCTAATCGCACGCTGGAACGCGGTGAAGCACTGGCCCATCGTTTCAATGGCAAGGCGATCCGCCTGGCTGATTTACCGCAGCAATTAGCGCAATTCGACATCATCGTCTCCTGTACCGCATCCTCCTTACCGATTATCGGTCTGGGACTGGTCGAGCGCGTGGTCAAAGCGCGTAAGCACCGTCCGGTGTTTATGGTCGATCTGGCGGTACCACGTGATATTGAGCCTGAAGTCGCTCAGCTCGACGATGTGTTTTTATATACCGTCGATGACCTCGGCAGCGTAGTCCAAAGCGGCATAGAAAACCGTCAGGCTGCCGTCGCCCAGGCAGAAGCCATCATCGAAACCCGCGTGCAATCGTTTATGCACTGGATAGATGGCCGCGCCGTAGTGCCTGTGATTCAGGATCTGCATGAAAGCAGCGAACAGTTACGCCTCGCAGAACTCGAACGTGCGCGTAAAATGCTGGCGCGTGGTGAAGATATCGATCTGGTGCTGGAAGCCTTATCAAAGGGCCTCACCGCCAAATTCCTGCATGGCCCGCAACAGGCGCTGCACCAGGCCAGCGGCGACGAACGCGCGCGCCTGGCCAGTCTGCTGCCTCAGTTATTCCGTACTAAACGTTAGTGCACTTTCTTCTGGTCAGCCGCCTTGGGCTGACTACTCTCAGGCCACACGGCCATGTCTCTGTTTTTTTATCTGCCCTGCCTATGAAACCCTCTATGCTCGCCAAGCTGGATCAGCTGGCTGAACGCCTCGATGAAGTCGGTCACCTGCTGATGCAGGAAGGCGCAACCAATGATATGGATAATTACCGCAAGCTCAATCGTGAACATGCGGAACTGGACCCTCTGGTTGCTTTGTACAAAAACTATCAGCAAGCGCAATCCGACATCCTGGAGGCGCAGGACATGCTGAATGATCCGGACATGAAGGCATTTGCACAGGAAGAAATCGAAAGCGCAAAGCAGACCATGCTGACGCTGGAAGATGATCTGCAAAAAATGCTGCTGCCTAAAGATCCGAATGATGAGCGCAACATCCTGCTTGAAATTCGCGCCGGTACCGGCGGTGACGAAGCAGCCCTGTTTGCCGGTGATCTGCTGCGCATGTACACCCGCTTTGCTGAGCGCAATCGCTGGCAGGTAGAGATGATGTCGGAGTCGGCTTCTGAACTCGGTGGTTATAAAGAGGTGATTGTGCGTATCGCCGGTTTCGGCGCTTACTCCAGACTGAAATTCGAGTCTGGCGGTCATCGCGTACAAAGGGTGCCGGCGACCGAAACCCAGGGCCGGATACATACCTCGGCCTGTACCGTCGCCGTAATGCCGGAAGCGGATGAAGTGGCTGACGTGGTCATCAATAATGCCGACCTGCGTATCGATACCTTCCGCGCCAGCGGTGCCGGTGGTCAGCATATCAATAAGACCGATTCTGCAGTGCGTCTGACCCACTTACCGACCGGGATCGTGGTGGAATGTCAGGATGGCCGCAGCCAGCATCAGAATAAGGCCCAGGCTATGCGCGTGCTGGCCACTCGCATCATGGATATCCAGCTGCGGGAAAAACAAGCGAAAGAGGCAGCAACCCGTAAGAGCCTGATTGGTTCCGGCGACCGCAGTGAACGCATACGCACTTACAACTATCCGCAAGGCCGCATGACGGATCACCGCATCAACCTGACCTTGTATAAACTGGATTTCATCATGGATGGTGATCTGGAAGAACTTAGCAATGCGCTGATCGCAGAACATCAGGCTGAATTGCTGGCGGAACTAGGCGACGATTAAGTCGTCCAAGGACTGACTGCCACGCAAGGCGAGTCACGATCTGTACCACAGACACTACTCGTGCCAACTTACATCGCTTTATCACGCTGACAGAAAAAACGTGTAAGCTGGCATCCGCTTTCATTTTCCGGATGATTTTCATGCGTTCTAGCAAATTCGTATTACTGGCTGTGGCGGCAAGCTGCCTGGCTGTTCTGGCAGCGGCTATGTATCTGCAGCTGGTCAAAGACATGTTGCCCTGTCCTCTGTGTGTGTTGCAACGTTATGCTTTCCTGGGCATAGGACTGTTTGCATTGCTGGCTGCGCTACTGCCAGAAAGAGCCAGGCGAGTAACGGCGGGTTTGTCATTTGCTTCGGCACTCGCAGGAATTGGCGTCGCTGGCAAGCATCTGTATGTGCTGGCGAATCCTCAACTGTCCTGTGGTATCGATCCGCTGGAAACCGGCTTGAATAAAATTTTCTTATCGGTCTGGTGGCCGGACTTCTTCCGCGCCGATGGCTTATGCGATACCCCGTATGAACCGATACTGGGCTTGTCTATTCCGGGCTGGGCTATGGTCTGGTTCCTGATCTGCGCCATCGCCACTGCCAGCGTTATGCTACAACGCAAACGTAGCAGTATGTTTGGAGAGCGCCGCTGATGCAGGCCTGGCAGCAAGAGGGCCTGAGCCTCGCAGATTATGAGCGCTTAGTACCGCTGGATAAGCTGGAGCTCCGCATGTTACTGATGCATGCGACTGGCAAGAGCCGTATCCAGCTAATCACCCATTCCGATCAGTCCCTGACAACGGCAGTCAGAGAGCATTTGCTGAGTCTGATCAGTCGCCGTCTGACGGGTGAGCCTGTCGCTTACATCCTTGGTGAACGTGAATTCTTTGGCCTGTCTTTTGTGACTTCACCCGCTGTGCTGATACCACGCGCCGATACCGAGCTGCTGGTGGAACTGGCCTTGCAGCATGCACCGCCTAACAGCCGCTTACTGGACATGGGTACCGGTTCGGGTGCGATTGCAATCAGCATCGCACATGAACGTGAAGATCTGGCCGTCAGTGCACTCGACATCAGTGCTGACGCGCTCGCAATCGCAACTCAAAATGCAGCCCGCTTATTACCCACAAATCGTCAGCAGCCATTTCAGCTATTGCAGAGTGACTGGTTCGCAGCGCTGGGACCACAAGGATTCAATACCATCGTCAGCAACCCGCCATATATCGAACAGCACGATCCACATTTATCGCAAGGTGACCTGCGTTTTGAGCCGCTGTCTGCGCTGACCGATCATGCGGATGGACTCAGTGCTTACCGTCATATCGTCAGCACAGCGAAACAATATTTGTCAGCAGATGGCTGGCTGCTGATGGAACATGGCTATGATCAGGCGGAAGCTGTGCGTGCGCTACTGCTGCGGCATCAATACACAGAAGTACAAAGCTGGCGCGATCTGGCTGGTATAGAGCGCGTCAGCGGCGGCAAACTTCAGACAGAGGCCTGAAGATGGAATGCTCAGATGATCTGCAACGCATGGATATCGCTATGATCCATCGTTTTTTGTCTGAAGAATCAAGCTGGGCTAAGGGCATTCCGCTGGATACCGTTAAACGTGGTATGGAACATTCGCTATGCTTTGGCGGCTGGTCAGATGGGCGGCAAATTGCGTTTGCACGCGTGATTACTGACCATGCGAGTTTTGCGTATCTGCTGGATGTGTTTGTGCTGCCTGAATTTCAAGGTCGTGGCTACAGCAAACAATTGCTGGAATTTGTGTTGCGCCATCCTGCCCTGCAAGGCTTACGGCGCTTTGTTCTGGTCAGCAGCAATGCACGCGGCCTGTATCAGCAATTCGGTTTCCAGGCATTAGGCAAACCTGAGACCTATATGGAAATCCATCGCCCTGCGCTCTACCAGCCCTGAGCGATTTTGCTGGCACACAGCCAGACCTGCGCTTACTTCACCTGCTGTTTATTGAGTTTGCGTGCCAGTGTTCTGCGATGCATACCAAGACGGCGTGCGGCTTCAGAAATATTGAACTCGGCTTCCACCAACACCTCATGGATGCGCTCCCATTCCAGCGTTTTAATCGAGGTTGAGCGATTGCTTAATTCAGGCTCAGCCACACCCGCCACATGACCGAAGGCCGCTTCAATATCATCGGTATTGGAAGGTTTAGCCAGATACTGACAAGCCCCCAGCTTTACGGCTTCAACCGCGGTAGCGATACTCGCAAAGCCAGTCAGCACCACGATCAGCATGGCCTCGTCATGCTTATGCAGCATCTGTACGCAGGCCAGCCCAGAAGCATTGCCATTGAGCTTTAAGTCCACCACCGCATAGCGCGGGCTATGCTGAGTCAGCAGTACAGACACCTGCTCCAGACTGTCCGCATGCAAAACGGTATAGCCGCGCCGTTCAAACGAGCGCACCAGTGTGCGCGCAAATGCAGTATCGTCTTCCACGATCAGCAACAGACGATTCTCTGACATAGGTGATTACCTCTTAAAGCTTCAGTGCAGAAATAGGCAGAGTGACTTCAACAGCAGCCCCACCTTCGAGACGGTTTCTGGCTGATACCGTCCCACCCAGCTTACGTACAACATTCACCACAAAGAACAGACCCAGTCCGCTGCCGGCGCGGCCCTTGGTCGATTGATAGGGCTGCCCCAGCTTGTCCAGAATATGCGGCTGGAAGCCCGGCCCGCGATCTGTAACCAACAAAGTCAGCACTTCCTCCTGACGCTGCACATCGAGTGCCAGCCAATGTGGTGATGCTTCAAGCGCATTATCTAACACATTGCATATCATCTGCTTGAGTGCCACATCAAACACCACCGGAATATCATGTGGATTGCTGTTTCTGTACTCGAAAACCTGCAAAATGCGGGTGGCACGGAAGTCTTCGGCCAGATCGTTCAGAAAAGTATTGATGGTTGTTTTAACGGAGGACTCGCCCCTGGCTTCACCAGCCGACAATAAGATACTGCTGACGATGCTCTTACAACGCTGTAACTGGCGCTGCATTTCAGTCAGCTCTTCGGTCAACTCTGCATCCTGAGTGAATTGCGGCATACGGCGCCAGTCGCCCAAAATTACCGACAAGGTGGCCAGCGGCGTACCTAGTTCATGCGCAGCACCGGATGCCAGCAAACCCATCTTCACGATATGTTCTTCTTCTGCTGCGCGCTTCTGCAAATCGGCTAACTGCGCATCCCTTTCTTTGAGATTGGAATTAATCCGGGTCAGGAAAAACACCAGCAAGGCCGCATTCAGCAAAAAGCAGATCAGCATGCCATCACGGTACAGACTGAACAGGCTGTTGACTGAATCCGGCGGCAGTTTCAGCGGCAGAGAAAAACGTGACAAGCCCATCAGGCAAGCTGTACTCAGCGCCACGATGAGCCAGGTCGACCAGGCTTCCAGCAGCACCGCGCTAAGTATCACCTGCAGCAAAAACAAAAAGGCAAACGGATTTCCAGTGCCGCCGCTCAGATATAGCTGCGCAGTCAGTGTCGCTACGTCGACCAGTAAAGCCAGCAATAGCTCACGGTTCGAAACACGAACTTCTTCATGCCAGCGTAAATGGCTGCCGATGTTAAAAGCGATCAGACCTGCCAGCACATACAGCATAGGCAGTATCGGCAAATGGATGCCGAAGCCCAGCGTGACTAAGGCGATGGTAGAGATCTGGCCGAATACCGCCAGCCAGCGCAAATGGATCAGCTGCAGCATATTTTTATGCCCGGCTGAGTGCTGCAGTTCCTTGACGCCTGAGTCAGGCAAAATCACAAAGGTGGAATGGTTTTCTGTATCGCGCATCTGGCTCACTTTCGGTGGATGCGCGCTGAACGCAGCAGACTTGTTCAGCGACGCCGGTCAGTACGGCGTACATACCAGTACGCCAATCCGACCATCAAAGCGAGAGCATACCAAGTCAGCGCATAGACTGCATGATTGTTCTGAAAACGCACTACCGTCAAGCCTGCTACCGGCCCTGCGGCATCAGTCTGGCTGGCTGCATCAGCATCGATAAAATACGGTGCCACATCGGTAAGCTGATGTGCGGCGGCCATCGCTGCCACATCGCGCGAAAACCAGCGTCCGGCCGCTGCATCATTGTGACGCAGGAAGCCGCCACCTGGTTCGGTGACACGCAATAAACCAGTCAGGGTCAGCGTTTCAGAGGAAGGCGCACGTGCCAGCTCTTGTTTGACGCGCTCCGCAGACGGCAAGAAACCGCGATTGATGAACACCAGACTGCCATCGTTCTGACGCATAGGTGTCAGCAACCAATAGCCGCTACCCAGTTCCGTCACAGCCTGCACCATGCTCGACTGCGCATGCAAAAACACACCGCTGACTTTGACATGACGGTATTCATCTCTGGCCACGCTGACTTGCGGCCAGTCGCTACGGCCCGGCGCCGCTTCCGGCTGAGCGTGTATGCGCTGCTCGACGCGGGCGATCAGATCCAGCTTCCACTGGAGGCGGACCACTTGCCAGCTACCCAGCGCGCACAGACAAAGAAAAACCACCAGCGCACCGATGGTGAGTAAGCTTCTCACTAAAGGTGAACGCGGGTGGTTATCCTGGTCAGCCGGAACCGCAGTTCCGGCCGGGGTCTCAACAGGAGACAGACTCATGGCAGATTGCGTGAGTTCTGTCCATCCTTAGCTGGTGCCAGATTAATCGACTCTGGCTTGGTTTCATGATTCATGCCAGGCATCATGTTGTGATTCATATGATGCATAACCCACAGCGAACCTGCCAGCATAATCACGACCAGCAAGGTAGTGAAGATCAGTGCCAGCATAGACCAGCCACCTTCGGACTTGAAGTTCATGTGCAGGAAGTAAATCATGTGTACCACGATTTGTATCGCTGCGAATACCAGCAATACGATACCCATGGTTTTCGAATCAGGAATCACCTTCGCCATCACCAGCCAGAAAGGGATCGCTGTCAGGATCACCGACAGGATGAAACCCAGGGTGTAGTCTTTCAGGCTGCCGTGGCTGCCGTGATCTTCGTGTCCATGATGACCGTGAGCGTGGTCATCACCGTATGCGGAATGTGTGTGATGTGCGCTCATGGCAAGACTCCCATCAGATAAACAAAGGTAAATACACCGATCCAGACCACGTCCAAAAAGTGCCAGAACATAGACAGACACATCAGACGACGGCGATTTTCAGGCGTGAGACCGTGACGCTTGAGCTGGAACAGCAAGGTCACCAGCCAGACGATACCGAAAGTCACGTGCAGACCGTGGGTGGCAACCAGCGCAAAGAAGGAAGTCAGGAAACCACTGCGTTGCGGACCTGCACCTTCATGGATCAGGTGAATGAATTCATACAATTCCAGGCTGATAAAGGCCACGCCAAAGAGGCCAGTGATCGCCAGCCAGACCATGGTGGTACCCAGACGGTTTTTCTGGGATTCCAGCATGGCGAAGCCATACGTGATCGAGGACAGCAACAGCATAGAAGTATTCAATGCCACCAGTGGCAGATCGAATAATTCTGCGCCGGTCGGACCACCTGCATAGTTACGGCCCAGTACTGCATACGCAGCAAACAGACACGCAAAAATCAGACAGTCACTCATCAGGTACAGCCAGAAACCCAGCAAAGTACCATTTTCCGGATGGTGTTCCCGGACGAAGAAGCGGGAACCCGCGTCTCCGTTCAAAGCATTATGTGTAGTTGTAGACATATCAGGCCTGGCTCGCTAACAAACGTGTGCGCTCATCTTCCGTGCGGATCACTTCATCAGCAGGAATGTAATAGTCGCGGTTGTAATTAAATGTGTGAACTATGATTGCTGTCAGCATCACCAGGAAGGCGGCCACAGCAGGAATCCACATTTGCCAGATCAGTGCGAAGCCGCATGCGCCGCTGAGTGCAGCGATCACGAAACCGGCACCGGTATTCTTAGGCATATGGATATCCACAAAGCCTTTAGTCGGACGCTGGTAGCCATTCTTCTTCATGTCATCCCATGCGTCGTTATCATGCACGCGTGGTGTGAATGGGAAGTTGTAAGCCGGTGGTGGCGAGGAAGTCGACCACTCCAGCGTACGGCCACCCCATGGGTCACCGGATACATCACGGTTTTCATGACGACGCAGGTAACTGACGACCAGCTGTACCAGGAAGGAACCGATACCCAGCGCGATCAGTACCGCACCGAAAGCAGCGATCTGGAACCAGATCTGCAGCGATGGATCATCAAAGTGACTCAGACGGCGTGTCACACCCATCAGGCCCAGCACGTACAGTGGCATGAACGCAAAGTAGAAGCCGATACACCAGAACCAGAACGAGCATTTACCCCAGAAGCTGTCGAGCTTGTAACCGAAGGCTTTCGGGAACCAGAAGTTGATCGCAGCCATCGCACCGAACACTACACCACCAATAATTACATTATGGAAGTGAGCGATCAGGAACAGACTGTTATGCAAGACAAAGTCAGCAGGTGGAACAGCCAGCAAGACACCGGTCATACCGCCGATGACGAAAGTCACCATAAAGCCGATAGTCCACAGCATAGGCACTTCAAAACGGATACGGCCACGGTACATCGTGAACAACCAGTTGAATATCTTCGCGCCAGTTGGGATCGAGATAATCATGGTGGTGATACCGAAGAAGGAGTTAACACTCGCACCGGAACCCATGGTGAAGAAGTGATGCAGCCATACCAGGTAAGACAGGATAGTAATCACCACCGTCGCGTACACCATCGAGGTGTAACCGAACAGACGCTTGCTGCAGAAAGTGGATACGATTTCAGAGTACACACCGAAGCAAGGCAGGATCAGGATATATACCTCTGGGTGACCCCAGATCCAGATCAGGTTCACATACATCATGGCATTGCCGCCCATGTCGTTTGTGAAGAAGTTAGTGCCGAAAGTACGGTCCAGCGACAACATCGCGAGTACGGCGGTCAGTACCGGGAAAGCAGCAACGATCAGTACGTTAGTACACAGCGCAGTCCAGGTGAATACCGGCATTTTCATCAGATTCATGCCAGGCGCACGCATCTTGATGATAGTCACAATCAGGTTAACGCCGGACAACAAGGTACCGACACCGGCAATCTGTAAGGACCAGATATAGTAATCCACCCCCACATCCGGGCTACCCAGAATGCCAGATAACGGTGGATACGCAAGCCAGCCGGTACGTGCAAATTCACCCACGAACAACGACACCATCACCAGCACGGCACCGAATGCGGTCATCCAGAAACTGAAGTTATTCAGGAAAGGGAAAGCCACGTCACGTGCACCGATTTGCAAAGGTACGATGTAGTTCATCAAACCTGTTACCAGTGGCATCGCAACGAAGAAAATCATGATCACGCCATGCGCCGTGAATACCTGATCATAGTGATGCGGTGGCAGGAAGCCGGCTGAATCACCGAATGCCAGTGCCTGCTGGGCACGCATCATCAGCGCATCCGCAAAGCCACGCAACAGCATGACCAGACCCAGGATCATGTACATGATACCGATACGTTTGTGATCGATAGAGGTGATCCACTCACGCCACAGGTAACCCCATAAACGGAAGTAGGTCAGACCACCCAATACGGCGGCACCGCCAAACAGGACACCGATAAATGTCGCAATCAGAATTGGCTCATGGAAGGGAATCGCTTCCCAGCTGAGGCGGCCAAGCACCAGCTTTGTCAAATCAATTTGGTCTAACATCTTTATTTTCCGGTGGTTGTGGTTGGCGTCGTGCAGATTTCAGCGAGCGGACCACGGCCGGCCTGCTGGTTTTGCGCCAGTAAATTGGAGAACTTACCATTCGCTGCGCTCTTCACATTCAGATCAGTGCTCATCAACTTGTCGATACAAACCTGACCGTCAACGACGCAGCGATTCAGAATGGCATGATAGAGGTCAGCCTCAACGGTCGCGTAGCGGCGAACCGGATCTTTGATACTCGGCTTTTCCAGTTCCAGGTACTCAGCACGCTTGAGCGCAGGCTGATTAGTTTTTACTGTCTGTACCCATTGCGCGAAGTCTTCATTGCTCAGGCCACGGAATTTGAAACGCATATCCGAGAAACCGGCGCCGCTGTAGTTCGCAGAGAAGCCTTCGTAATCACCCGCTTTATTAATGACTGCATTCAGTTCAGTCTGCATGCCTGGCATCGCATAGATCTGACCAGCCAGTGCCGGGATATAGAAGGAGTTCATCACTGTCGATGCAGTAATTTTGAAATGAATCGGTACATCGACCGGCGCAGCCAGTTCATTCACCGTTGCAATGCCTTGCTCTGGGTAAATAAACAACCATTTCCAGTCCAGCGCAACCACTTCAACCGTTAATGGTTTGACATTAGCAGGAATCGCACGAGTCTCATCCAAACGCGACAACTTTCGATATGGATCAAGAGTATGCGTGGTAATCCATGTCAACATACCCAAAGCAATGATGATTAACAGAGGCGCACCCCAGATCACCAGTTCGAGTTTCGTAGAATGATCCCAATCCGGTTCGTACTGTGCTTCGGTGTTGCTTTGACGATAACGCCAGGCAAAAAAGAAGGTCAGTGCAATCACCGGTACGATGATCAATAACATCAACAATGTCGAAATGACAATGAGCTTACTCTGTTGAGCGGCAATATCTCCGGATGGATTCATCACAATTGTGTTGCATCCAGCCATCATTATTGCGGGCAACAGCAGTATTCCGCGACGAGCTAATTGAGAAAACATACAGGAAAAGTCCAGTCTGAACGTAAATATGTGGTAATGTACTCTCACTGATAAGCATTAGCGATTGGACGTTTTGTCCTACCCTTTCTGCCTGCATGGGAAAAGCTGCCGACTGCGTCCATCGACATAACAACGATGACGGAGACGACTATGCCTAACATCAGCAGCCACAATGGCGCACTGTACGCCAACCAGCCTTCTGCCAACGGCAGTACCCCTAAACGTGGTGATCATGCGGATACGTCTGTCGATCCCGGAGAAATCGCGATCGGGGTCATTATAGGACGCACTTCTGAGTATTTCGACTTTTTCGTCTATGCCATTGCTTCGGTACTGGTATTCCCCTCGGTATTTTTCCCATTTGAAGATCGCCTGGAAGGCACGCTGTACGCCTTCGTCATCTTTTCCTTTGCTTTTTTAGCACGCCCTATAGGCACCATGATTTTTATGGCTGTACAGCAACATTTAGGACGTGAAGCAAAACTGACCATAGCCTTAGTGCTGCTTGGTTTTTCCACTGCCGGCATTGCCTTTCTGCCTACCTATGCCAGCATAGGCGTCACTGCCATCGTGATGCTCTCGGTATTGCGAATAGGTCAGGGCATAGCGCTCGGTGGTTCCTGGGATGGCCTCCCTTCCCTGCTGGCATTGAATGCGCCGGAAGACAAGCGTGGCTGGTACGCGATGCTGGGACAACTGGGCGCGCCTACCGGCTTCATCCTGGCGGCCAGTATGTTTGCCTATATGCTGTCCAACCTGTCACCGGAAGATTTTCTTGAGTGGGGCTGGCGCTATCCTTTCTATGTTGCGTTTGCCATCAACGTAGTCGCTCTGTTCGCGCGTCTGCGCTTGGTCGCCACCGATGAATACACCCATTTACTGGAAGAACGCGAATTACAGCCGGTAGGCATCATAGAGTTGCTGAGCACTCAGGGTCGTAATGTACTGATAGGCGCGCTCGCCGCGCTGGCCAGCTATGCCTTATTCCATCTGGTGACAGTCTTCCCGCTGTCCTGGATTACCTTGTATTCCGGCCGCAGCCTCAGTGACTTCCTTTACCTGCAAGTCGCAGGTGCCTTCCTGATGGCGATATCGGTGGTGGTTTCGGGCCTCATTGCAGATAAAATCGGCCGTCGCAACACGCTGGGAACACTCGCCATTCTGATCGCTGCACTCAGTGCCTTCATACCTACGCTGATGAAGGCAGGCGAAAGTGGTGAAAACATTTTCCTGTTATTTGGCTTTATCCTGCTCGGTCTTTCTTATGGTCAGGCAGCCGGGGCAGTAACCGCTAACTTCCCTGCAAAATACCGCTATACCGGTGCTGCGCTGACTTCGGATCTGTCCTGGCTGGTCGGCGCTGGCTTCGCACCGCTGATTGCACTGGGATTGTCCGCTAACTTCGGCCTTGCCTACGTCAGCCTCTACCTGCTGTCAGGCGCCGCCTGCTCACTCGCGGCACTACATCTGAACCGTGCTTTAGAAATTAAGAACTGAGTGAGCTGCACCTGCTAGTCCGCATTGATGTGGCTCACGCTGATGCAAGTCAGTCTGAGCCACTTAGTGGCGTAAGTATTTATCCTCAGGAATAAGGCGTAAAAAAAAAACAGCCAGCATTTTTTGCTGGCTGTTTTTTTTATTCACTGGTACAAGCGCACTGCCCTGCTGCCTCCTGTACCAATGTACTGATCGCTTATCGATACACAGTCACCGGTTCCGGTGCAGGTGTGACGACAGGCTGAGCTGCAGTGCCTGCATTGGCCGGGCGGTTGGCGCCGCGTGGCAGGCCAAACTGCACCATCAGTTCACCATAGGCGGCTTCTGCCAGACTGCGCGAAGTTTCCTGCATGACTTTGCCACGGTTGAACACTACGCGATCACCGGCACGGCTGATGATCTTGGTATCCACACCTGAGCCACTGGCACTGAAAGCTGCTTTCACTTCATAAGTCTTGGTATTAATCAGACTAAAATCCGCCACCAGATCCAGCGACAGACTGGCTGTCATGGAATTCCCGTATTGCAGTTGATTGCTCTCCTGACGGAACTGGATATTGCTGACGGTGCCAAACAACACATAATCCGCACCCGGATACATCCCCTGTTTGATGCGGCCGATGATGTCGAAAATTTTCTCCATCGGCTTACCTACATAAGGGCGGGCCTGAATCAGATGTACAGCGCCACCTTTGAGTAAGGCACCTTTCAGATCAGCCGTGTAAGTTTTCAATTCACCGCGATCGATATAGGTGTAATAGCCTTCTGCTTCAAAATAATTGCTTTCGCTTTTAGCGTCTACATGACCACGCTGGGAATAGCTGCGATCAGTTTCACGCTCGCTGTAGCTGCCTTTGACGCTGCTTTTGCTGGAGGCAGACACTACGCGAAAATACTCGCTGACTTTTTCTTCATACGTCAGATCGGTTACCGCAATCTTAGGCTCAGCGGCATAAGCGCTGATGCTGGCCAGGCCACAGGCCAGCGCAGCGATCATTTTTTTTACATTCAACATCGTGCTTCCTTTACCGGAAAATTATTTTTTAGATGTCTTGCGGATTTCTTTTTCATCCTGCCACTCGATCGAACCTTCTTCGATGTCGTACAGTTTCAGTGTCATTTTGTAGAACACATCTTTAGTCGTCGCATTCTGCTTAACGATGGAAACGATTTCACCTTCCAACGAATATTTAGCCGCAGTCATGTTACCGATTTTTGCCTTGCCCTGCGCTTTGTACAGGCCGCTCTGATTCTGGCGCTGCAGCTCATCCACACCTTGCTGCATTTCGTCTGCACTGCGGGTGAATTTCACTTTTCTACTTTTTACCAGTGCGGTCTGAATACTGTTCATGATCGACTTGGTATCGATGTATTCGCTGGTCTTGTTACGCACACCGGCCAGTGTCAAAGTAGGACGATTGGCGAGTACCGGATCTTCCAGCAAAGAACCCACCATTTTTTCTGCGATCATTTGCAGGTCGGTAGAACCGAATTCATTGGTGACCGTTTCTACCGCTTTGTTATCGCCATAGCTAACCTGACGCGCAAGGCTGACTGTCGGTTGCGACAACTTGGTCTGGCACGCAGTCAGCGAGACGCCAGCCAGCGCCAGCAGACAAATCATTTTGGACAATTTTACGAACTGTTTCATGGATATATTCCTTAGATTAATTTCTGGCTCTGAGCTCAGCGTGGCTCAGCACTCATTTCGATTTTGAAGTCACTTGCCTGCGGACCGTAGGCTGTGCCTTTGATCAGCTGGCTCTGACGGCCGAGTATGGTCAGCGGCTTCCACACTTCACCATCACCGACCTGCATACCTGCTGCATCGGTCCAGCGGAAGCGGTAGTACACACGTACATCTTTGTCGGTCAGATTCAGCATCTCAGCCTGTACCACCATCACATCATTGCGACGCTGCGAGCGCAGATCCACGACCTGCACCCCTTCCAGCGTGCCACGTACCATCAGCTTGGCAGCGATACCAGCCGAAGAGGCATTCGGGATATCGTTAGCGGCCTGAACCGGAGCCATCCAGCACGCAGTAAGTACGGCGCTGATTGCGATTAAGCGGGCATTTTTCAACATGTCTTATCCTTTGCGACGACAATTAATTGGTTTTTACAGCAGTTGTGCCAGTATTCGTGGCACCTTGTGCTGGTTTAGGTTTAACGGCATTTTTCTTCACTGCCGGTTTCGCATCCTGCGCGGTGGTGGCAGGTTTATCCTCAATCTGAGCAGCTGGCGTTATCGTGCCAAATTTGGCTAAGTCACCCAGATAGGTTTTGTTTTGATACAAACGTACCGGCACCACCATATAGCGACCATCGACCGAGATTTTACTGGTTTCGCCGGGACGACCGGTGAAGTTTACGTCGTAGTCACCCGGCGGCAGGAAGGCGCGGGCCACGAAGACGCGCTCAGGCAGACTGCGCCACAAGCGGTCATCGGCATTACTCTCGGTTGCAGCTACTGCGATATTAGCGGCCAGTCCGGCTAAGGCACCAAAGTTTTTATTGATCTGATCCTGCGCCACACCCTTCACCGCTGCGCGGATCGCAGCGCGGGTATAAATGCCTGGCAGCTCATCTTTCAAGGCTCGGCGTGCCATCACGTTAAAATCAGTAATCAAGGCTGTCGGAAGATTCTGATTGCCAACCTGGATGGTATTGATCTGCGGTGCATCCTTGTCTGGATAAATCACTGGGAAAGCCAGTGACATCGTGATCAGTCCACGTCCGGTCGGAATCGGCAAGGTCAGCTTTTTCGATTGACGCGCTGGCGAATTACCGGCTTCGACCACGAACAGTACGTCGGTAACGCCTTTCTTGCGGCGGAAACTGGTACGCTGATCCAATCCCTTCAGCCCCTCTTCCAGCACCGGCAATTCCGGACGCAATTCAATCGCTTTACGATAGCCGGGCGCAGCCAGGCCTGGCTCATTGAGTGCTTCGTACACAAAACCGGACAGATAATGGCTGAGCGCATTCTGGTAACCGTTTTTCAGCTTCAGGACTTCCGGATCATTCAGGGTTTCGACCGGATAGCCGTTCAATTCTTTATTGCCTGAGCTGACGCCTTTGGATTTGGCTTCTTCTTCCGCCGCCACAGTTTCTTTGGAGCGGAATTCTGCAATCACGGCTTCACGTTCATGCGTGCGTTTGATGTCGACCCGCGCTGTATCCAGGTCACCCAGATTGATGCGGTTCATCGCCATACGGATAGTCAACATCACTTTTTCGTAATCCTGGCCTTCATAATCGCGGCTGGCATCGCCCATCAGGGTCGCGCCTATCTGCGCCATCAGTTTTTGCGGATTACTCTTGGCATTCTCTTCCCACTCTTTGACCTTGGTATCCGCCACATTCAGGGCATTCAGGCTGTCCTGATAGCGTTTACCGATACGCATTAACTCGCCTTTTTCCAGATTCAGCAGCAGGTCATTTTCATTCTTGCCCTGAGTTTGCGCCTCAACCTGCTTAATCGCATCTTCAATCTGGCCGGTTTTAGCAACCGCCAATGAAGCTGCCACCTTGCTTTCGTGGGTAGGAGTGGTCACGCAACCCGTGAGTACGAGTGCCGCTACCAGCGGAGTCACTGCAAAAGTAGAAATGCGCATAGTTTTCTGGAAGGAAAGGGAAATAAAGAGAAACAATTGAGAGAGGCAAGATTGTCGAAATACAACAATTTCACACGAGCATAGGATTATATGTAAAACAAGTTTTTTTACATTATCAAGGTGATAATTAATTACGTATAATTGTAATTATTTGTAAAAATTTTAAGCTAACTCAATCGCGCTCTTAATCCCACCTTCAAAACCAAGGCTTTTTCTCCCTTTGCTATAGGCCCAAATACCATCCCAGAAAATGGCATTTAGTCCTGGCATAGATCCAAAGGTGGAAAAGCTGCCAGCCAGCGATCCAGCTGCCACATCAGATCCGGCAAATAAGCATGATCCGGGCTGCGCAAGCCATGATCAGCACCAGGAAAGACACAGGTTCGCCACTGTCCGGGCATAGGCTTAACTATTTGTTGCAATTTATCCTTGGCATCTTTTGGAATCAGTGCATCTGCCTCTCCATAGGCCCATAACACTGGCCCCTTCCATGCACGCAGATTACTGATGTGATCGACCGCACGAATTTCCGACCAATAGCGCCAGCTGCGGCCATGGATCAGCGTCTGATCCGGGTCGGCTGGTTCCTTACTCAACGCCGCCTGCAATTGCTTCCATCCTGTATGCATATGGGCGTAAGCACGGGCCAGCGTCTGATAGGTGCCCATTGCGCCATCCCCACTATGCGCCAATAACACCAGGTGGGTAGCGGCGGGCAGCGCCAGCGCCAGCACCGGGGCTAGCTCTGCCCCCTCAGAAATACCCATCACTACTACGCGTATGGTTTTGTTGGCCGGGACTTGTGCGAGCTGAAAACGGATGAACTCCAGCTGATCCGCCTGCCAGCGACTGAAATGATCATCCTGCACAAAGACGCTGCTGCAATGACTGCCATCATCCTGAGCGCCGACATGGCGCTTCTGTAACAACCAGATACGGCTGACGCCGGACTCGCCTTCCAGGCCGCGGAAATAGCCGGGTAAATAGCGCCCCATACTCGCACAGCCAGAACCACCGACGACGAAAATCCAGTTTTCATAGCCAGTATCCGCAACCGGCACAAAGCTGCTCTGCGAGTGGATACCCTTGTCCAGATAAAAATAATTTGCATAAGCGCCATCCGCAAACCGGAACGATAAACTCTGCACCACGCTTGAGCTCTGTGCCAGCGCTGGCTGCAGCAACAGGCAGAAGCATGCCAGACCGGCTTGCAGGCAACGTGCGAGACAAATGAAAAGCTGAGGATGCAAAGCAGATTTCTCCTGTTTGTATTTGCAAGTGTTTCCAGTTCCAGCAAGGCGGGCGATGCGCACGCAGCATCGCTGGCGACCACGGCAGCAGCAACGCACATAGTGCTTTACCGCAGCTCGCCAGCATACGGCGCAGCGAGTTCTACCCCCTGCCAGTCTGGCTGTCAAGACTGGCGCAAAGCCGCAAATTGCGTATCATCAGCGCCTTCATTGCTTTTTTATGTCTGGATGCTGGATTTATGTTGCCTTCAATTGAACAAAGACTCGCCGTAGAACTCGCTGCCAAACCGGTACAGGTAGCAGCCGCTGTCGCCCTGCTGGATGAAGGCGCAACCGTGCCGTTCATCGCGCGTTACCGTAAAGAAGTCACCGGTGGCCTGGACGATACCCAGTTACGTTTGCTGGAAGAACGCTTGCGTTATCTGCGCGAACTGGAAGACCGCCGCGCAGCCATCATCGCCTCGATTAACGAACAGGGCAAAATGACGCCGGAACTGCTGGCGGCTGTCAGCCTGGCGGAAGATAAAACCCGGCTGGAAGATCTCTACCTGCCTTACAAACCTAAGCGCCGTACCAAGGCACAGATCGCGGTGGAAGCCGGTCTGCAACCGCTGGCCGATGCCTTGCTCGCCAACCCGGCCTTGCAGCCGGAAACTGAAGCAGCCGCGTATCTGAAGCCAGCCTTCACCACCGATAACGGTGACAATCCCGGTGTGGCCGATGTCAAAGCAGCGCTGGATGGCGCACGCCAGATTTTGATGGAGCGTTTTGCCGAAGATGCGACTCTGCTGCAAACCCTGCGTGAATACCTGAATGAACATGGCATCGTGGAATCCAAAGTGGTGGAAGGCAAGCAGGATGCGGGCGAAAAGTTTGCCGATTATTTCGATTACTCAGAAACGCTGGGCACCATTCCTTCGCACCGTGCGCTGGCCTTGTTCCGTGGTCGCCGCGAAGAAATGCTGACGGTCACACTGCGCCTGGACAGTGAAGAAGAAAAACCAAAATGGGATGCGCCGCTGAATCCTTGCGAAGGCCGTATCGCCGCACGCTTTGGCATCAGCCAAAAAGACCGTCCGGCAGATAAATGGCTGGCCGATACTGTACGCTGGGCCTGGCGCGTGAAGGTGTTCATGCATCTGGAAACCGAGCTCATGGGCAAGCTGCGTGAAAATGCAGAAATCGAGGCAATCAATGTTTTTGCCCGTAATCTGAAAGACCTGTTGCTGGCAGCGCCAGCCGGACCACGCGCCACCATGGGTCTGGATCCGGGCTTACGTACCGGCGTCAAAGTAGCCATCGTCGATGCGACGGGTAAGGTGATGGAACATGCCACGATTTACCCGCATCAGCCACGCAATGACTGGGATGGCTCGCTGCATACGCTGGCGAAACTGGCAGAAAAATATCAGGTATCGCTGATCTCTATCGGCAACGGCACGGCCTCACGCGAGACCGACAAACTGGCGCAGGATCTGATCAAACTCAAGCCTGAACTGAAACTGACTAAAATCGTGGTGTCTGAAGCGGGTGCTTCGGTTTATTCCGCGTCGGAATTCGCGTCTAAAGAATTGCCTGATCTGGATGTCTCCATCCGTGGTGCGGTATCGATTGCACGTCGCCTGCAAGACCCGCTGGCGGAGCTGGTTAAAATCGATCCAAAGTCCATCGGTGTCGGTCAGTATCAGCATGACGTCAGTCAGACTCAGCTGGCGCGTTCACTCGATGCGGTGGTAGAGGACTGCGTGAATGCGGTCGGTGTCGACGTCAATACCGCCTCTGCGCCTTTATTGGCGCGGGTTTCCGGCCTGTCCGCGAGTGTCGCACAAAGCATAGTGAATTACCGCGATGCCAAAGGCATGTTCAGCGCACGCGCCGATTTGCGCGCCGTGCCAAGGCTGGGTGACAAGACCTTCGAACAGGCTGCTGGCTTTTTGCGCGTGATGAATGGCAGCAATCCGCTCGATGCCTCAGCCGTCCATCCGGAATCTTATCCGCTGGTAGAAAAAATTCTGGCCGATATACAAAAAGATGTGAAGGCCGTCATCGGTGACAGCAGTCTGTTGAAGAGCCTGAACCCTACGCGCTACGCCGATGAAAAATTCGGTGTACCGACTGTGACCGACATCCTGAAAGAGCTGGAAAAACCAGGCCGTGATCCACGTCCTGAATTCACCACCGCGACCTTCAAGGATGGCGTGGAAGACATTAAAGATTTGCGCCCGGACATGATACTGGAAGGCGTAGTCACCAACGTAGCAGCCTTCGGCGCCTTCGTTGATATTGGCGTGCATCAGGATGGACTGGTGCATATTTCTGCACTGTCGTCGACCTTCGTCAAAGACCCACACACCGTTGTCAAGGCGGGTCAGGTAGTCAAAGTGAAAGTGCTGGAAGTCGATGTCAAACGTCAGCGTATCGCTCTCACCATGCGCCTGTCTGACAGCGCACCGCAAGCCGGCAGCAAACCGGAACAGCGCGGTGACCGGCAAGATGCAAAGCGTTTGAATCAGCATCAGTCACGCAATCAGGCGGCTGCACCGGCCAACAATGCGATGGCAGCAGCATTTGCTAAATTGCGCGGCTAATACCAAGCGAATATCGGCAGACTGGTTCAAGTTGCGCAGATGAAGCGCACATGCCTGAGCACAAAGTAACAAGCTAAGCGACAGATTGCCCTGCAGTCTGTCGCTTTTTTCTTTCAGTCCCGGCGCTGCTGTGACTCTCTCTTTCCTCACCCTCCTGCACTGTGTCAACTCTGCTCAGCGCTGACACAGTGTCACCTGGGACAGTGTTCCATTATGTGACAGTCGCAGCGCATCACAGCGTCCCAAGCTAGGCAGATCGCCTTGAAACCCTTATCTGTATTGGCTTTGCAAGATGAAGCCTGACTGGCACAGGCTTTGCACTAAGTCATGCGTGCTTGCACAAATTCCAGGACCACACTGCATCACAAGTTAGCTGTAGCCAAAGCTAGCCGGTGAATGGTGGCAATTCACAATAAAGGAGACATAACATGACAATGGCAGACCTGAGCAAACTGGGTATCAAGAATCCGTATAAAACACGTTACGACAACTTCATCGGTGGCCGCTTTGTGCCACCCGTCAGTGGCGAATATTTTGAAAACATCAGCCCGATTATCGGAAAAGCCTTTTGCGAAGTAGCGCGTTCCACCGCAGCGGATGTAGAACTGGCACTGGATGCCGCCCATGCGGCAAAAACTGCGTGGGGCAAAACCTCACCGGCCGAACGCGCGCAGATACTCAATAAAATTGCGGACCGCATGGAAGCCAACCTGAGCGTGCTGGCTACCGCAGAAACCATAGACAACGGCAAACCAATACGCGAAACCATGGCCGCTGATATTCCGCTGGCGATTGATCATTTCCGCTATTTCGCCGGTTGCATCCGTGCGCAAGAAGGCTCAGTGTGCCAGATCGACGCAGAAACCTATGCGTATCACTTCCATGAACCACTGGGTGTGGTGGGTCAGATTATTCCGTGGAATTTCCCTATCCTGATGGCGGTCTGGAAACTGGCACCGGCACTGGCGGCAGGCAATTGCGTGGTGCTGAAACCCGCGGAGCAAACACCTTGTTCAATCTTAGTGTTGATGGAACTGATCCAGGATTTGCTGCCAGCTGGTGTGGTGAATGTGATTAATGGCTTTGGCCTGGAAGCCGGTAAGCCATTAGCTTCCAGCAAGCGCATCGCCAAAATTGCGTTCACTGGCGAAACCGGTACCGGTCGTCTGATCATGCAATATGCGGCACAGAATCTGATTCCGGTCACGCTGGAATTAGGCGGTAAGTCGCCCAATATTTTCTTTGCCGATGTGATGGATCAGGATGATGCCTTCTTTGATAAATGTCTGGAAGGTTTCGCGATGTTCGCGCTGAACCAGGGTGAGGTCTGTACCTGTCCGTCGCGGGTGCTGATACAGGAATCCATCTACGAGCGTTTCATCGCACGTGCGGTGGCACGGGTAGCAGCAATCAAACAAGGCAGCCCGCTGGATGCCAACACCATGATAGGTGCGCAGGCTTCGCAAGAGCAGCTGGAAAAAATTCTGTCCTATCTGGATATCGGCAAACAGGAAGGCGCAACGGTGCTGGCTGGCGGCGCACGCCAACAACTGGATGGTGATCTGGCTGGTGGCTACTATGTGCAGCCGACCATCTTCAAAGGTCATAACAAGATGCGCATCTTCCAGGAAGAGATCTTTGGACCGGTGGTCTCGGTGACGACTTTCAAGGATGAAGAAGAAGCGCTGGCGATAGCCAACGACACGCTGTACGGTCTGGGTGCCGGTGTCTGGACCCGCGATGGCAGCCGCGCCTTCCGCATGGGACGTGGCATACAGGCGGGCCGGGTCTGGACCAACTGCTACCATCTGTATCCGGCCCATGCTGCGTTTGGCGGCTACAAGCAATCTGGTATCGGTCGCGAAAATCACAAGATGATGCTGGATCACTATCAGCAAACTAAAAATCTGCTGGTCAGTTACAACCCGAATGCGTTGGGTTTTTTCTGAGCAGAGTTGAGATAAGCATCCCTGTACTGTTATGCTGAGATGCTGAACTAAGCCGTAGCTGTGCTGTGTACGACAGCTACGGTTTTCGTTTTCCTGCAGCGGACTTGTAAGCATCCGGGTCCGTACTGCGCTGCACTGAGGAGCTGTTTATGTCTGCCAGTCCTGAACGCGTCGTGGCCACCGCCGCCACGCTGGAATTGATACACCAGCTGCATCTGCGCTATGGAGAATTACTGTTTTTCCAGTCAGGCGGATGTTGCGATGGCAGCTCACCGCTGTGTTATTCACGTAGTGAATTTCAGATCAGTGACAGCGATGTCTATCTGGGCAGCATAGGCGATGCTCCCTTTTTTATGGGCCAGGAACAATTTGCTTATTGGGAGCATACGCAGCTGATCATCGATGTCGTCGATGGCATGGGTGGGATGTTTTCCCTGGATAATGGAACCGGCAAACGCTTCCTGACCCGCTCGCGCTTATTCAGTGATGAAGAGTTCGGACAACTGATTCTGCCAGCGCGTCCTGCACTCTGATCGATATTGAATAATGCATTCCTGCGCAGTTCAGCCACGCCCTAACTTGCGATAAATCGTATTACGCGAAATACCCAGCATTCTGGCGGCTACCGTGACATTGCCCTTACATTGAGCCAAGGCCTGTTGTATCAATCCCAGTTCCTGAGCGGCCAGACCCGTATCCGACGCAGATGCTGGCGATGCCGGTGTTAAGTCTGCTTGCGCGACAGGCACGATGGATGTGGGCACGACATCTTCCAGAAAATCCTGAGGACAGTGGTGCAGATGGATTTCAGTTTCTCCCTCCGCCAATCGCAAGGCCGTGCGCAGTAAATTACTCAACTGACGGATATTTCCTGGCCACGGATGCTGCTCAAACACCTGCATTAACGCCGGGTGTATACGCATTTGCGGCGCGCCCTCTTGCCGCAGTATACCCGCCACCACTTGTGCCAGATCGCTGCGTTCACGCAGTGCCGGCAACTTCAGTACATAGCCGTTCAAGCGATAATACAAATCTTCACGGAACTGCTTGTTGGCGATCATTTGTTTCAAGGGCTGATTGGTCGCGCAGATGATTTCGATATCGACTTTCACACTGGCTGCTGCGCCCAGCGGCGTCACACTACGCTCCTGCAGTACACGCAACAGGCGCGCCTGCAAATGCAGAGGCATATCGCCGATTTCATCCAAAAACAGGGTGCCGCCATTCGCCTGCAACAGCTTGCCGCGACAGCCTTTTTTACGGGCTCCGGTAAAGGCCCCCTCCTCGTAACCAAACAATTCTGATTCGATCAGTGACTCGGGAATCGCAGCACAATTCACCGCCACGAACGGCCCCTGACAACGTGCTGAAGCCTGATGAATGGCCTGCGCCAGCAAGTCCTTGCCGGTACCTGTTTCCCCGGTAATCATCAAGGGGATACCGCGGTCCATCACTTTACGCAAGCCATTGATCAACGCGGCGATCTGCGCATCACCGCTGGCCAACTGCTGCAGACTCAATCCCTGCGCGGCAGGCAGTTCAGCTTTTTTGAGTGCCATCCCGCTGGCATCCATACTGATTCCGGCTGGCAGCAGCGTCCTCTGTTGCTCATGACACTGAGCATGTACCTTCATCCCATTTGGTAAAGCCAGCGTAATCAGATTGCTGCCACTGCGTCTGCAGGTATCGAGACAGGAAGACAAAGGCATACCAAACAGCGAGCTGAAGGTATGGGTTTGTAAGGCTGAAACCGGTAATCCCAGCTGGAATAAGGCACTGCGGCTGGCGGCCAGAAAACGTCCGTCAGGCGTAAAGCAGGCGATGCCCTCCATCAGCGTCCCCAGAAATTCAGGGCGGCTGTGAAAATGGATTTTGACTGCATTCTGAAATGCCGCGCTAAACATCTGATTTTCTATCATCTGCGCCGACATTCTGACCAGCGCCATCGTATGCCGGTGAAAGTGATGCTGATCGCCAGTCACATCCAACACACCGATGACCTGTCCCTGCGCGTCGAATATCGGCGATGCAGAACAGGTCAGGAACTGATTGGCAAACAGATAGTGCTGATCGGCATGAATCACCGTCGGCGTCTGCGCGGCGATGGCGGTGCCTATCGCATTGGTTCCCTTACTCTGCTCAGACCAGGCCACACCGGGATTCAGTGCGACCTGATCGGCTTTTTCCAGAAAATCTGCATCCCCCAGGGTATGTAGTATCAGGCCGCGTGCATCGGTCAGCACTACCATGTGGTGCGTATTGACGATCTGTTCATACAGGGAGTCCATCACCGGTGCTGCATGACGGAACAGCAAGCGGTTCTGTTCCAGTACCAATTGCAAATCAGCTTTACCCAGGCAGGCATAATCCGGCTGATCCTGCCGCGCCAGCCCAAAAGCGGCGGAGCGCTGATGCGCCAGTTCTATATCTTGCTGAACGTGCACTCCCGGCATCAAGCCCCAGGCGCGTGCTGCATGAGTATCACCAAGCTGTTGCATGTTTGTCTCCTCTTTCAAGGTGATCCCGTATCCGTACCAAGACGCAGGGACTCTGATTCAAGGACTCTAACACCAAACCGTAGTGCATAGAAAAGCAGCTTTGCGGCACCGCACAAATTTCGATTCTCCCTGTGCACTCCTGTCGGCGCAATGCTTTATCGCCAGCAAGACGGCCAGCGTGAAAATCTGGGATAATGCGGAAATTCGTTTTTAAAGGAAACTGCCATGAGCGACGTACAAAGCTGGATCAAAGAAACCGTAACCCAAAACCCTGTTGTGCTGTTTATGAAGGGAACCGCCCAGTTCCCACAATGTGGCTTTTCTGGCCGTGCAGTTCAGTTGTTAAAAGCCTGTGGCACGCAAAATCTGGTGACCGTCAATGTGCTGGAAGATGCCGCTGTGCGTCAGGGCATCAAGGACTTTTCTAACTGGCCGACCATTCCTCAGTTATACATCAAGGGTGAATTCATTGGTGGCTCTGACATCATGAATGAAATGTTCGAAAACGGTGAACTGCAATCCCTGTTGAAAGACTGATTCCATGCCGGCCGCCATTCCCCGCAAACGTCTGATTATCGCCATCACTGGCGCGACCGGAGCGGTGTATGGTGTGCGCCTGCTGCAGATATTGCGCGCACTGCCTGAAGTCGAAACCCATCTGATGGTGTCCGAGGCCGGTGTGCTCAATATTCATCAGGAATTAGACCTCAAGCGCAAAGATGTCGAAGCGCTGGCCGATGTGGTCCACAATGTGCGCGATGTCGGCGCCAGCATTGCCAGCGGCTCCTTCCTGTCCGATGGCATGATCATCGCACCGTGCTCCATGAAAACACTGGCTGCGGTGGCCCACGGCTTATCGGATAACCTGATCACACGCGCTGCCGACGTGGTACTCAAAGAACGCCGTCGTCTGGTGCTGATGGTCAGGGAGACACCGTTTAATCTCGCACACCTGCGCAATATGACCGCAGTCACAGAAATGGGCGGCGTCATTTTCCCGCCGCTACCCGGCTTTTACCAGCGCCCGCAAAGCATAGAAGAAATGGTCGACCACACGGTAGGCCGGGTGCTCGATATGTTCGCTGTCGACCACCAGCTCACACCCCGCTGGGCGGGATTGAAGAGCTGAACCCGCTCTAGCCAAAAAGCCTGGTCTACACCAAACAGAGGGGCTTTTGCTGCCCCCTCCTGATCAGTAATTGCCGGTCACAGATTATTCTTCAAAAATTCCCACTTCGCTTTTTGCAGAGACCAGACCGTCCAGTCGCCGCGTGGGCCGTGGCCCTGGCCAGGGTAGAGTTGCAGGCTGTAGTCTTTGCCATTCTGTATCAGCGCATCGATCAACATGATGGCATTTTGTGGATGGACATTGTCATCCATAGTGCCATGCATGATCAGGATTTTACCGTGCAGATCCTTGGCGGCTTTGAGCACACTGCCCTTGTCATAGCCTTCTTTATTCTCTGATGGCAGGCCCATATAGCGCTCGGTATAGACGCTGTCGTACAGATGCCAGTCAGTCACAGGCGCACCGACAAAGCCCAGCTTCCATGCCTTGCTATGGGTCATGGCATACGAGGTCATATAACCGCCATAACTCCAGCCATTCAGCGCCACCCGGTCCATATCTGCCCATCCTTGCTGCCGCAGCCATTCCAGACCATCGAGCTGATCCTGCAATTCAAGCTGCCCCAGTTTTTTATGAATAGGCCAGGCGCTCGCCACACCTTTATTACTTGCAGAACGGTTATCCAGCACCCACACAATGTAACCTTGCTGAGCAAGGAAATGATGGTAGAGATCATTGCTCCAGCGGTCATTCACCTGTGGCGCCATTGGGCCTGCATACAAGTGCTGATACACAGGGTATTTTTTCTGAGGATTAAAATCGGGGGGCAGATACAGCAGGCTTTCTAATAAAAAGCCATCGCGTGCCTTGATCTGTTGCTGGCTGACTTTAGCCAGCTGTACGCCTTTCATGGACTCGGGCATACCCACATCGTCAATCGCGCGCAATGTCTTACCGCTATCGCTCAGCAAGGCCTGTTTCGGGGTTTGCTTCAGACTGCTCCAGCTATCAAGGAACATGCTGTAGGTCTTGTTCCAGCGTACCTGATGGGTACCGCTATCCTGAGTCAGCCGCTGCTGGGCTTTGCCATCCAGGCCTATGCTGTACACATCATTACCGATAGGATTACGTTCATTGGCAGAAAACAGTATGCGGCCATTTGCTTCATCCACACCATACACTGTGCGCACATCCCAGTCGCCCTTAGTGACAGCATGCTTCAAACGGAATTGCTGGTCGTAGCGATACACATGACGATGCCCGGTGCGATCTGACTCCCAGACGAAGCCACCATCTTTCAGAAAAGTCGGGAAAGGCAGACGCTCAGTCCAGGCCGGGCTGCTTTCATGCACCACCACCTGACTCGCACTGCGCTTAGCATCATACAAACGCAGATCCAGCCAGGTTTGTACCCTGTCCTGCCAGGAAGCCAGCAAACGCCCATCCGGCGTCCAGCCTACCTGTACGATCAGCGTTTCCTTGCCGGGATAAGGATTTTCTGTCCAGGCGATTTTGCCTTCTTTATCGATCACACCTAAACGCACAGTAGGATTCGGATCACCTGCTTTGGGATAACGGGTGCGATCGGTTTTTATAGGCTGTGCGTGATCACCACTCAGGGTGTACACCGGCACTTTACTTTCATCGAAATTCAGGAAAGCCAGACGCTTGGAATCCGGTGACCACCAGAACGCACGCAATTTGCCCCGGCCGTAAATCTCTTCCATATAGACCCAGTCCAGCCGTCCATTGAAATTGGTTTCACTGCCATCATGCGTAAGCCGGGTTTCTTTAGCCGTTGCGATATCGGTGATATACATATCATTACCCTTGAGGTAGGCAACGGACTGATTATCCGGCGATAAAATCGCCTCGTCTTCGACCTGATCCGGGGTATGCGTCAACTCGCGCGCCTGGGATTTTTGGGTATCCAGCAACCATAAATCATTTTTATAGGTGAACAGATAAGCAGTCTGCCCGGGCGTGATCTGTGCACCGAGCTTTTCAGCCAGCACCACTTGCTGCTTTTCTTCTATACCGGCCTGACGCAAGATCTGCACGATATTGCCATCGACCGCGAGTGCCTGTTTTTCCCAGTTGTGCGGATTCACCACGAATAACTGCACCGCACCGTCTTTGATCTGGGTCTCGATCAGCCGGTTTTGCGCATCCCAGGACAGACGCGTCAGCGGACGGGTCTCAAACTTCACTTTCTGCGTCGGGTGATACAGCATCTCCAGACTGAGTTTTCCATCCTGCGCAGCGACATTCATCGCAGCAGTCCATGCAAAAGGCAGGCAAGCCCAAGCCCATATTGATTTCAATTGACACCTCGGTTGAGTGAAAGACAAAGCTGCAGTTGCCCGCAGATAATGGCGGATATGACCAGCGCAGAGCATAATCGTTCCCCGAACCGGACGACAAGCCATTTTCAGCAATGACTAGCGGTGTTGTTATGGCACCGGCAGGAGGCGCAGCGCGCGATTTGATTCGGAATAAAAAGCAGCAGGGAAAAAGAAAAAACCCACCGTTATTGCTAACGATGGGTTTTTATTGGTGCCGGCTGCCGGAATCGAACTGGCTACCTGATGATTACAAGTCAACTGCTCTACCAAGTGAGCTAAGCCGGCGAAAATCGTTTCGATTGTTGCTACATTTTACCGCAGCAGTTCCGAAGACACGTATTATAGGCTACTTTATGATTTTTAGCGAGGGTTTTCCCGGTTTTTTTTGTTCTTTTTCTGTTTCAGTAGCCGTTTCAGTATTTTCGCCGCTGCTCACCGATGCCAGTCCGAGTCCAGAACGCGGCCGTTGCTCCTGCTCATCCAGTTCATTGATCTCTGGCACTTCATCGAGTGAGGCTTCGAATGCCATGCCCTGACCGTTTTCGCTGGCATAGACCGCAATGACGTTTCCGACCGGTACATGAATCTCGCGTGAGACGCCACCGAAGCGGGCTTTGAAGCTCACCGCGTCATTGTCCATTTTCAAACCACTGGTTGCGCCGAAGCTGATGTTCAGCACGATCTCGCCATTACGCACAAACTCCATAGGCACTTGTACGCCAGCTGCGACTTTGACCGCCATATACGGCGTATAGCCATTGTCGGTACACCATTCGTAAATTGCCCGCATAAAATAAGGCTTGGTTGAAGTTTCCTGCATCTGTAGTACCCGCTTGATTTGATATAAAGAGAATCGAAAGTCTGACACAAAAAGTTAAGGCTGACTTTAGAAAAAAGTCAGCCTTAACATATTTCACATCCTGACCAGCCCTGATTAACGGCGCATCACTTTCTCGGATGGCGTCAATGCCTCGATGTAAGCCGGACGCGAGAAAATGCGCTCAGCATATTTCATGATAGGCGCAGCGGTTTTGGACAATTCAATACCGTAGTGATCCAGACGCCACAACAAAGGCGCAACAGCCACGTCCAGCATAGAGAACTCTTCGCCCAGCATGTATTTATTTTTGATAAACAGTGGAGCGAGCTGAGTCAGGCGGTCACGAATCTCGGCACGTGCTTTATCCTGTGCCTTGGCCGATGTCGTGCTCTTATCGTTTTCCAGAGTATGCACGTGAACGAACAACTCTTTTTCGAAATTGAACAGCATCAGGCGCGCACGTGCGCGTTGCAGCGGATCAGCCGGCATCAGTTGCGGATGCGGGAAACGTTCATCAATATATTCATTGATGATATTGGATTCATACAAGATCAGTTCACGTTCGACCAGGATAGGCACCTGACCATAAGGATTCATGGTCGAAATATCTTCCGGTTTGTTGAACAAATCGACATCACGGATTTCGAAATCCATGCCTTTTTCAAACAACACCAAACGGCAACGCTGAGAAAATGGGCAAGTTGTGCCCGAATAGAGAACCATCATTTTTATAGTTCCTTAAAAACGATCAGGGCGAGGCACCTTGACGCACCTCACCCTTGGGATTACTCGTCCGCTTACGACGGAGAAAAACGGACGATCTGAAAAATTCCTGTCAGATGTGAAGCTCTTCACATCAACAAGATACATGCAATTATTTGACCTCTTTCCAGATGGAAGCGTTCAAACGCCATGCAAGTGTCGCTAAAACTGCCATGAAAATCAAGACTATTACACCAAGACGCTTACGGGTATTTTGGGCAGGTTCACCCATCCATTGCAAATATGCAACCAGATCACCGACAGCATTGTCATATTCGGCAGCGCTTAATTTACCAGCAGCAACAGTTTCAAAACCACTGAATTTGTGTACCGACTTTGATGCATCATGTGCATCTTTTTCTTCTACAAACTTGGCAGTACGAACACCTTGCAATTCCCATAATACATGTGGCATACCCACATTCGGGAAGACCAGATTGTTCCAGCCGGTAGGACGGGACTCATCTTTGTAGTAAGTGCGCAGATAAGTATACAACCAATCTGCACCGGTTCCTGCTTCAGATGCTTTCGCTCTTGCGATCACGGACAAATCCGGCGGTACTGCACCGAACCAGGCCTTTGCGTCCTTGGCTGACAAGGTGTTTTTCATCAGATCACCAACTTTTTCCCCTGTGAACAAGAGATTTTGCTTGATCTGATCTTCTGTCAGCCCGATATCGCGCAGGCGATTGTAACGCATTGCGGACGCCGAGTGGCAATTGAGGCAGTAGTTAACAAACAGTTTGGCACCGTTTTGCAGGGCTGCCATATCGGTTGTACGGTCCGGTGCTTTATCCAAAGGATGAGTGGCACCGCTTGCGAGCGCTAATGCTGGAACCAAAGCAACAGCAGCGATCAGTTTTTTAAGTAATTTCATGCTAATTCGTCCTCGCTTAGTTGACTTAGTGAGCGCTGAAAGTCACACGCTTCGGTACAGGCTTAAATGTACCCATCGCACTCCACCATGGCATCAACAGGAAGAAGCCGTAGTAAATCACTGCACAAACCTGCGACACACGTTCGCCTGTCGGTGACGGTGCCTGTACACCGAGGTAGCCCAGGATCACAAAGGCAATCGCGAAAATGATGTACACATATTTGTGCCAGTCAGGGCGATAGCGTATCGATTTCACTGGCGACAAATCCAGCCAAGGCAGGAAAGCCAGGATCACAACAGAGCCGCCGAACAAGACCACACCCCAGAATTTCGCATCCAGTGCGCCAGGCATCATGCCAGCGATCGCGACCAGTGCAATACCTGCAATCGCCATTTTGATGATAGTCGGCAGCTTGGTTTTGATGTAAATGAACGCGACATAGGCTGCGATACCAACCTGCACCACATACAGGAATTCCGAGGTCGTTGCACGCAAGATCGAATAGAAAGGCGTGAAATACCAGGTCGGCGCAATATGTGGCGGCGTTTTCAGCGAATCAGCCGGAATAAAGTTGTTGTACTCCAGGAAGTAACCACCCATCTCCGGCGCAAAGAACACAACCGCGCTGAACAGGGTCAGGAATACCGTCACACCGAAGATATCTTTCGACGAATAATAAGGATGTGATGGGATGCCATCCACCGGATGACCATCAGCACCAATGTTATCCTTGATTTCAATACCGTCAGGATTGTTAGAGCCAACTTCATGCAGAGCGATCAGATGCGCTGCAACCAGACCCAGCAAGACCAGCGGAATCGCAATCACGTGGAAAGAGAAGAAACGGTTCAGCGTTGCATCCGACACCACATAGTCGCCACGAATCCACAGTGACAGATCAGGACCAATGAAAGGAATCGCGCCAAACAGGTTCACAATCACCTGTGCGCCCCAGTAAGACATCTGGCCCCAAGGCAACAAATAACCGAAGAACGCCTCTGCCATCAGGCACAGGAAAATCGCGAAACCAAACAACCAGATCAGTTCACGTGGCTTACGGTAGGAGCCATACATGAAGGCACGGGCCATATGCAGATAAACCACGATGAAGAAAGCCGAAGCACCGGTAGAGTGCATATAGCGCACTAACCAGCCCCAGGGCACATCACGCATGATGTATTCCACCGATGCAAATGCCAGATTCGCATCTGGTTTGTAATGCATGACCAGGAAGATACCGGTCACAATCTGGATCACCAGCACCAGCATCGCGAGCGAGCCAAAGATGTACCAGAAATTGAAATTTTTCGGTGCGTAGTATTTACCCCACTGATCATTCCACAGCTTGGTCAGCGGGAAGCGGGAATCAACCCAGTTCAGTGCGTGCTCAGCTGCAGACGCGTCTGCAGGCAGTTTTTTCTCAACAAATGCCATGATTACGCCTCACCTTTCTCATCTTTACCAATCAGTATCTTGGTGTCCGACAGGAACATATGGCGCGGCACATCCAGATTTTGTGGTGCTGGTTTATTTTTGAATACACGACCAGCCAGATCGAAAGTAGATCCATGGCATGGGCATAAGAAGCCACCTTGCCAGTCATCTGGCAAAGAAGCCTGGGCACCAGCCTGGAACTTAGAACTTGGGGAACAACCGAGGTGGGAACAAATACCGACTGTCACCAGAATTTCCGGATGCTCTTTGCGGGAGCGGCTTTGCTTATCGCAATACTCCGGCATATCCATGGTGTAAGGTTTATTGGATTGCGGATCAGCAACTTTATCTTCGGTCTTGGCCAGACTGGCCAACATTTCCGGTGTCCGCTTGAGAATCCAGACTGGCTTACCACGCCACTCCACCGTTGTCATTTCACCGGTTTTCAAAGCGGAAATGTCCACTTCTACCGGCGCACCAGCCGCTTTCGCGCGCTCTGATGGCTGGAACGTGCTTACCAATGCTCCCGCCGTAGCCAAGCCCGCCACGCCACCTGCCGCGCAAGTGGCGACGAGCAAACCGCGGCGGCCAGAATCGACCTGCTTTTCGTTACTCATACCAACCCCAATCTGTCAAAAGTCAAAACCCGACGACTAGAACTCATTTCATCAATACGAGTCGGAGGTCACACCTCCGGGAACTGACAATACATGCATCAGCACAAACCTGTGCTGTATTGTCAGGCAATCAGTTTTTGGCCAGCACCGCGAACCACAGATACAAGCGCCCCGAATTGCCCTATCCGCACCCACAGCTACGGATGAAATAAGCTCTAACTTCTAGCAACCTTAAATTATAAAGTAGCGGAATATGGTTTTAAAGCAAAAGATCCCCAAACAACAAAAATACGCGATTTTTTAAACATTTTCACTGTTTTTTGACATATTTGGATGCAAAAATGCGAAAAATGTGTTTATTCGGTATTTTCTGGAAAACATCATTAACAATGTCTTTGCGCCAATTTTCTGGCTTGCGCATTAGAATACATCCGTCAAGAAAATCGTGGCATAACTATTAATGGAAAAAGGGAGTTTTTTTATGAGTATGATGCAAGAATTTAAGGCATTTGCTGCCAAAGGCAATGTGATCGATCTGGCGGTTGGTGTGATCATCGGCGCCGCGTTTGGCAAGATTGTGGACTCGCTGGTCGGTGATATCGTGATGCCCGCAATCACCCGTTTATTAGGAGGCGGCCTCGATTTCTCCAACTATTACCTGCCGTTGAATGGCCAGAGCACACAGCTGGCACTGGCGGAAGCCAAGAAATTAGGCGGTGTTATTGCTTACGGCAATTTCATCACTGTTACCGTAAATTTCCTGATACTGGCTTTTGTGATTTTCCAGATGGTTCGCCTGTTCAATAAAATGAAAAAGGATGAACCGGTAGCTGCACCAGCTCCGGTTGTGACACCGGAAGATGTGTTGTTATTACGCGAAATTCGCGACGCATTGAAAAAATAAGTCTGCCTCCGTTTTGTCTCTGCCAAGCAACAGCCAGCGCATTTCATCGCTGGCTGTTGCTTTTTATGGCCTGGAATTTAAAGCTTGCACATCAGACCGGATTGTCGACATCAATAAACTGGTGGGTAATGCCAAACTGCTGCGCTATCCAATCCCCCAGCGCCTGTACCCCATAGCGCTCGGTCGCATGGTGACCACAAGCCAGATAAGCCACGCCAGTCTCACGCGCCAGATGCACAGTGGGCTCTGAAATTTCCCCAGACAGATAAACGCTGGCACCGGCAGCAACTGCGCGATCCAGCATGCTGTGGGCGGCACCGCTGCACCAGGCAATTTGCCCCAATGCCTGTGCCGGGTCGCCAATTAACAAGGGCGTACGGCCAAGCACAGCAGCGATATGGTTCTGCAAGTCACCCACCGTGCGTAGCGCAGTATCGGCAACCTTCCCCAGCCAGCCTATATCGTCATCACCAAAGCGTCCTGTAGGCGTGAAGTTCAACAGACGCGCGAGTTGCGCGTTATTTCCCAATTCAGGATGACTGTCCAGCGGCAAGTGGTAGGCAAACAGACTGATATCGTTTTTCAGCAATACGGCCAGACGCTTGTATTTATGCCCTATCAGCCGCATATCTTCACCACGCCAGAAGTAACCGTGATGTACCAACACCGCATCGGCACCCAGCTCCAGCGCACGCTCCAGTAAGGCCAGGCTGGCTGTCACGCCGGTCACCAGGTGCCGGATTTCAGTTCGCCCTTCCACCTGCAAGCCATTTGGGCAATAATCACGGAAACGATTAACTTGCAGTTCATTTTCCAGTGCTCTGGCCAGTTCATCCCGATTCACACTTTTCTTTTCCATATCTTCCTTATGCGACGTCTTTGGTTGTTATTTGCACAGACTGTGACAGTTGGTCTGGCGATCTGGTTTATTGTAACCACGCTCAAACCTGAGTGGGTACGTTCCGGTTTCAATCCTGCTTTGCAAACCCGGCTCGGTGCTGGCGTCACACTCAAAGAAGCGTTGGTCAGCCAAACACCGGCACAAAATTCCTATCGAGGCGCTGCGGGCAAAGCGATGCCTTCGGTCGTCAATATTTACACATCTAAAGAAGCCAGACGTTCCGGCAATCCTTTGCTGAATGATCCTTTTCTGCGTCGCTTCTTTGGGGATCAGCAAGGGCAGCGCAGCGAACGGCAGGCCAGCCTGGGCTCGGGCGTCATCGTCAGCGCTGAAGGCTATATTCTGACTAACAATCACGTTGTTGAATCCGCTGATGAAATTGAAGTCGCGCTCACCGATGGCAGAAAAGCGCGCGCAAAAGTCGTGGGCACCGATCCTGAGACTGATCTGGCTGTCATCAAAATCGATATGGCCAACTTACCCGTCATCACCCTCGGCAATTCCGATCAGGCGCAGGTTGGCGATGTGGTACTCGCGATCGGCAATCCTTTCGGTGTCGGACAAACCGTGACCATGGGTATCGTTTCGGCACTGGGACGCACCAACCTGGCCGACAGTGCATTCCAGAATTTCATCCAGACCGATGCGGCGGTCAACCCGGGAAATTCCGGCGGTGCGCTGGTGGATGCCAATGGCAATCTGCTCGGTATTAACACGGCAATTTATTCACAAAACGGAGGCTCGGTAGGGATAGGCTTTGCGATTCCTATTTCCATCGCACGACAAGTGATGGAGTCCATCATCAGTCAGGGCCAGGTAGTCCGCGGCTGGATCGGGGTAGAGTTGCAGGACATTACGCCTGAGCTGGCCGACAGTTTTGGCTTAAAAATGAAGTCCGGTGCAATTATCACCGGCGTGGTACGCGATGGCCCGGCATTTAAAGCTGGGATGAAACCTGGCGATATTCTGCTGACGGTAGAAGGTAAAAACGTGTCCAGCACTACAGAGCTACTCAATCTGGTCGCACAGTTAAAACCAGGTAACCACGCAAAAGTCAAAGTATTAAGGAGCAGTTCTGAGCCCACGCTGGATATCGCCATCGGCAAACGTCCTGTCCTTAACCGCGAAGAGTAATGTATGCACCTGATCGATCTCAAAGCATTTCTGAGCGAGCTGGCAGAGAATAATAACCGTGCATGGTTTGTCATGAACAAGCCACGCTACGACATACTGCGTGCCGAATTCGTCCAGTTGGTGACAGGACTGATCGCAGAAATTGCGCGTTTTGATCCAGCGATTGCGGGCTGCGATCCTAAGAAAGCGCTATTCCGGATTAACCGCGACATGCGCTTTTCGCACGATAAGTCGCCTTACAAAACCACCTTCTCTTCTTCCATCGTTCCGAATGGCAGAAAAAAACCCAGCGAAGGTGGTGGTCCGGCCTATTATTTTCAGTTGGATGGAAATGGACGCTTGTTCTTTGCCTGCGGCGAATACATGCCTCCGTCTGACCGCTTGAAAGCGATACGTACACATATCCTGAATGACAGTGCAGGCTTCCAGGCAGTCCTAGCTGACAAGAAGCTCAAGCGTGAATTCGGCAGCTTGCAGGAAGAAGGCAAACTGCAACGCCCGCCTAAGGGCTTTGATGCCAGCCATGCGCTGATTGAATACATCAAATTCAAGAATTTTATGGTCTGGACTGAAGTTCAGATCGAAGGCTGGGACAGCGCCCAGGTCCAGTCTACGCTGGTCAAGGCATTTCAAAGCGCGCAACCGCTGGTGCAGTGGTTACGCGCAGCCTGAACTAGGGCCTGTTAACATTTAAATTGCGAGATGCGTTCAAGCCAAAACGTGGGCTGGCAAGGCGTGTGTCGCCGTCAGGGCTGGTGCCCCTGACAAGACACGCAACGCAGTCCAGCACGGGTTTTGGCTTGAACCCGGAGGGAAAGGGGTAAAACAGCCGCATGGCGTTGTTGCATCCCGCTGACAGTGATCACACTGCTGCGCGGGCTGCGCCTAGCCCTGCAACTGTTTTACCCCTTTCGCACACGTAATCTAAATGTTAACAGGCCCTAGCTTTTCATTTATTGTTCAGCAGCGTCAGGCGCCTGCGTAACACGGACAAATAAGGGCGCAATCAATAGCCCCAGCTCATACAGCAAACACATCGGCACGGCCAGTGAGAACTGGCTGACGATGTCGGGTGGCGTTACGATGGCTGCAATCACAAATGCACCGACGATCACATAAGGGCGGATCGCCTTGAGTTTTTCTATCGATACCAGCCCCATTCTGACCAGCACCACCACCACCACCGGCACTTCAAAAGTCACACCGAAGGCCAGGCACATCGACATAATGAAGTCGAGATAGTTTTCTATATCGGGTGCCACATTAATGGAAGCGGGTGCGAACTCGTTAATGAACTTGAAAACGCGGCCAAACACCAGAAAATAGCAAAACGCGACCCCTGCCAGAAACAGCAGCGAAGACGAGATCACCAAGGGTGCCACCAGGCGCTTTTCATGCGTATACAAGCCTGGCGCAATAAAGGCCCAGGCCTGATACAGTATCCAAGGCAATGCCAGCATGAACGCAATCAGCAATGTCACTTTCATCGGCACCAGGAAAGGGGCGATCACACCGGTCGCTATCATCTTGGAACCGGCTGGCAAGGAGGCCAGCATAGGCTGCGCCAGAAAATCATAGATAGCAGAAGGCCCGGGCCATACCATCAGAACCACGCAGGCGGCCAGCAAGCCATACCCTGCTTTTACCAGGCGGTCACGCAGTTCAACCAGATGAGAAATAAAGCTCTCTTCTGCGCCCTGTTCTTGCTGATCAGTCATGCACCCACCATGGATAAATTCATTTCGTCTGTCATAAAGTCACGTAGGAAAAAACCGCTCAGAAAAAGCTGGCAGGGGGACGGGGTTGCGCACGATGGCGAGCCATGCGTGCGGCACCGGAGCTGATGTGATTACGCTGGCCGTGCCGGTGTTTGTACCAGGCTGGCAACGCAGTGGTTTTGGCCAGGCGCTTGCGACGAAAATCCTTGATCCTGGCATCCTGACGGGCATGACTGAGCGTGGCCGCAGGCGCAATTTGTGCGAGCTCTTCCGGCTCTTCCAGATTGCGTAAACCCGTCTCAGCCTCAGACCAGGATTGCTGCACAGTCTGCTCTACCTGCTGCGCAGCTTGCTCGACATGCTGCTGCATCTTGCGCAACTCCTCGAGTTCTATCTCTTTGCTGACTTCCGCTTTCACATCATTGATATAGCGTTGCGCCCTTCCCAGCAAGGTACCCGCCATGCGGGCCACCTTAGGGAGTTTTTCCGGGCCGATCACGATCAGCGCGACCACGCCTATCAATGCTAATTTGCTGATACCCAGATCTATCATGCACAGTCTCCGGGTAATTGAACGTAAGCTGACACTTTACTGCTTGGTTTTTTCTTTAGCATCGACGTCGATGGTCGATTGCGCAGTCTGCGGAGTGGCAGATTTATCATCCTCACCCTTGACGCCATCTTTAAAACCTTTGACCGCCTTGCCCAGATCAGCGCCCACATTGCCCAATTTTTTGGTGCCGAATACCAGGATCACCACCACCAGAACAATAACCCAATGCCAAATACTGAATGAACCCATTACCTGCTCCTATTGAGAGTCACACTCTCGTGAAAAAATTAATGCTGTCCACGCCAGGCATGCGGACCACCAATGACGTGTAGATGCAAATGATACACTTCCTGGCCACCATCCGGACCAGTATTGATCAAGGTTTTGTAACCTCCCTGCAAGCTGCCATCTGCCTGCAGTACGGGGGCACAGCCATGCTCTGCTGCCAGCTTTGGTGCCAAAGCCAGCAATTTCCCCAGCAGGACAGTATCTTCTGACTTTGCATCGGATAAAGTGCCTATATGACGCTTAGGAATCACCAGAAGATGCACAGGCGCGGCCGGACGGATGTCCTTAAATGCCAGTAAATCATCATCTTCATACACGATGCTGGACGGAATTTGTTTAGCAACGATTTTGCAAAAAATACAGTTATCCACGATTTTCCTAGTCAGATGAGTTGAACATAGCCATGCAAGCTGAGTGTTTAAAGCCTCAGGCATCCTGACGGGATGCTTTTTCCTCTAAACCCGATAAACCCTCACGCCGCGCCAGCTCATCTAATACCTGCTGAGGGCGCAAATCATACTGGGCTAACATGACAAGAGAATGAAACCAGAGGTCGGCACATTCATATAAAACCTGGCTGGCGTCACCGGAAACGCGCGCATCCTTAGCGGCCATGACGGTTTCTGTGGCTTCTTCGCCAATTTTTTTCAGGATGGCGTCGTCACCCTTGCTGAATAATTTAGCGACATAAGAGCTCGCAGGATCGCCACCGTTGGCCAGCTTGCGGCTCTCGATAATGTCGGCCAGCCGCTCCAGTATGCTTTGTTGTACTTCGCTCATTTGTATATGCTTTCCGGATCTTTCAGGACAGGATCGACAGCCTGCCAGTCACCATCATGTAAAGTGCCTTCAAATTTCTGAAAAAAACAGGAATGTCTGCCGGTATGACAGGCGATGCTATCGACCTGTTCTATCTTGAGCAGCACCACATCTTCATCACAATCGAGACGGATTTCCAGCACTTTCTGAACATGACCGGATTCTTCACCCTTGTGCCACAGTTTTTTACGGGAACGGCTCCAATACACGGCCTCCCCCAGTTCCACGGTACGCGACAAGGCTTCGCGATTCATCCAGGCGAACATCAACACATCATTACTGCTTGCTTCCTGAGCGATCACAGGCACCAGTCCCTGATCGTCCCAGCGTACTTTATTGAGCCATTTTGCTGCACTCATAACAACCTCATAGGAATACCCTGCGCCGCCATAAACTGCTTGGCTTCGCCCACAGTATGCTGACCATAATGGAAAATACTGGCGGCAAGCACCGCATCGGCACCGCCCAGTTTGATGCCATCGGCTAAGTCCTGCAAACCACCGACGCCGCCGGAAGCAATCACAGGTATCGACACGGCATCCGATACGGCACGGGTCAGGCCCAGGTCAAAACCAGAGCGTGTGCCGTCTTTATCCATACTGGTCAACAGAATTTCACCGGCACCAAGTGCCGCCATTTTCTGCGCCCATTGCACCGCATCGAGTCCCGTCGCATTACGGCCACCATGGGTAAATACTTCCCATTTTCCGTCAGCGATGCGTTTGGCATCAATCGCCACGACGATGCATTGCGAACCGTATTTATGCGCTGCATCAGCCACCAATTGCGGATTGGTCACAGCAGACGTATTAATGCCGACCTTATCCGCACCGGCATTCAGCAGGCGTCTGACATCGGCAACGGAGCGCACGCCGCCGCCTACCGTTAAAGGAATAAATACCTGGGAAGCAACCGCTTCAATAATCGGCAGGATCAGGTCACGCTCATCGGAAGAAGCCGTGATATCGAGAAAGGTGATTTCGTCCGCGCCTTGCTGATCATAGCGACGCGCGATTTCGACCGGATCTCCGGCATCGCGTAATTCCTGAAAATTAATCCCTTTGACTACGCGTCCGGCAGTTACATCCAGACATGGAATAATACGTTTGGCGAGCGTCATTCGGCCTCATCTTCTTCCGGCAAATCGCCGCTTAATTCGTCGGCGCGCAATTGTGCCGATTCCAGATCCAGCGTGCCCTCGTAAATCGAGCGACCACAGATCACGCCTTCTATGCCTTCGTCCTGCACCGCGCACAGGGCTTCCACATCGGCCAGATTGTGCACACCACCGGAAGCGATCACAGGGATAGAGACGGCCTGCGCCAGCTTAACGGTCGCATCGATATTCACGCCACCCATCATGCCATCGCGTCCGATATCGGTGTAAATAATGGCTTCCACGCCATAGCCTTCAAATTTCTGCGCCAGATCAATCACTTCATGGCCGGATAATTTACTCCAGCCGTCAGTCGCAACCTTGCCATCCTTGGCGTCGATACCAACGATGATCTGGCCCGGAAAGGCACTGCAGGCATCAGCCAGGAAACCCGGATTCTTCACTGCCGCTGTGCCGATAATGATGTAAGACAGGCCATCATCCAGATAGCGTTCTATGGTATCCAGGTCACGGATACCGCCGCCCAGCTGCACCGGAATTTCTTCGGTATCGTTTTCTTCGGCATAGTCACGCACTGCCTGCAGTATTGCTTTAACCGCGCCTTCGTTCTTAGGTTTACCGGCAAAAGCGCCGTTCAGGTCCACCAGATGCAGGCGGCGCGCACCTTGTTTCAGCCAATGCCTGGCCATCTCGGCCGGGTCTTCGGAAAACACAGTGGCTTGGTCCATATCACCTTGTTTGAGGCGTACGCAGTGACCGTCTTTGAGGTCGATAGCAGGAATGAGCAGCATGATGTAAAAAAGTAGGCGTCTAAAAGACTGTAAAAGACTAAAAATTCAGAAATGATTCAGATAATAAAATGCAGACTGTTCTGAGGCTCAGGGCTTCCAGTGTACAAAATTCTTGTACAGTTGCAAGCCTGCTGCAGCACTCTTTTCCGGATGGAACTGGGTGGCGAACAGATTGTCACGTGCCACGGCACAGGTAAAAGCCTGTCCATAGTCAGTCACACCCACCGTGTGCGCCGCGACTTCAGGCTGCGCAAAATAGCTATGCACGAAATAGAAATAGCTTTGGTCCGGAATACCCTGCCATAAGGCATGATCCTGAGACTGTGCGACGCGGTTCCAGCCCATTTGCGGCACCTTAAAGCGCGACCCATCTGCCTGCAGGCGGCCATCGAGCTGGAAGCGTACCACTTTACCCGGCAATAATCCCAGGCCCGGCGTATTTCCTTCCTCGCTCAGATCAAACAGCATTTGTTCACCGACACAGACGCCAAACAAAGGTTTGCTGCGACTGGCTTCCAGTACCGCTTCCTGCACACCGGAATCACGCAGGCTTTGCATACAATCCGGCATCGCGCCCTGACCGGGCAATACGATGCGATCGGCACTGCGAATATCGGCGACGACGCCGGAAATCAGGACCTCAGCTTCGGGAGCAACAGCGCGCAAGGCTTGTGCCACCGAGCGCAAATTGCCCATACCATAATCAACTACAACAATTTTATTCATAATGATGGACCGGTTTCATCCAGCCGGAAAACCGGTATTGAGTCCTGATGTCAGAGAGTACCCTTGGTGGATGGGATAGTACCAGCAGCGCGTTCATCAAGCTCTGTTGCCATGCGCAGCGCACGGCCAAACGCCTTGAACACGGTTTCACACTGATGATGCGCATTGTCTCCACGCAGGTTATCGATATGCAGCGTGACCAGCGCATGATTCACGAAGCCCTGGAAAAACTCACGGGTCAGGTCGACATCAAACTGACCTATCATGGCACGGGTGAATGGGATGTGATAACTGAGACCGGGACGGCCAGAAAAATCGACCACTACCCGCGATAAGGCTTCGTCCAGCGGCACATAAGAATGGCCGTAACGACGTATGCCTTTTTTGTCGCCGACTGCTTTTGCAAACGCCATGCCCAGAGTAATGCCGACATCCTCGACCGTATGGTGTGCATCGATATGTAAATCACCGGTGGCTTCGATATCCAGATCAATCAGACCATGTCTGGCGATCTGGTCCAGCATATGATCGAGGAAAGGAACACCAGTGTGCAGATTCTGCTTACCGCTGCCGTCGAGATTGATGGCGACACGGATCTGGGTCTCATTGGTATTGCGGGTAAGCGCCGCAATGCGTTCTGTTGGCTTAGTCATGTTGTTTCAAGAGATGCTGCAAATGCAGCGAGAAATGAAGCATTTTCTTCTGCAGAGCTGACGGTTACCCGTAAGCAGTCGTGCAGCAGATTATGCATTTTACCTACATTTTTAACTAAAACTTTTTGTTGGACTAATTTCGCGAACACTTGTTCGGCATTCGCAACACGGATCAGCAAAAAATTCGCGGCAGAAGGAAAGACTTGCACACCGGGCAAGGCAGCCAGTGCGGCCGCCAGCGCGCTGCGCTGCTCGCGCAGTATGGCAGCCTGCGCTTCCAGCACCTCCACATGGCGCAGCACAAATTCGGCTGCTGCCTGGCTCAGCACATTGATATTGTATGGGGGACGGACTTTTTCGAATTCCTGCATCAGTTGCGGGTGTCCGGTCATATAGCCCAGCCGCAGGCCGGCCAGTCCCAGCTTGGAGACGGTACGCATGACGACCAGATTCGGGAACTCATCCATTCTGGACATGAACGTGGCGGGCGCAAATGGCTGGTAAGCCTCATCCACTACCACGATGCCGGTATTACCCACTGCGCGCACTATCTGCTCCATCTGTGCAGTATCGAACAAAGTGCCGGTAGGATTATTCGGATAGGCCAGATAAGTGATGGCCGGGCGATGCAGCTGTATCGCTTCCAGCATCGCACTGACATCCAGCGTCAGATCAGCATGGCATGGCACGCCGATAAACTCCAGCCCGGCTAATTTGGCCGACATCGCATACATCACAAAGCCAGGCACGGGAGCCAACACCTTGGCGCCAGGACGCGCGCACGCGACCGACATCATCGCGATCAATTCGTCCGAGCCATTACCCAGCACGACAGGACGTCCAGCCGGCACGCCCAATTTGTCAGCGATCAGTTGCTTCAATTGCTGATAAGACGGTACCGGGTAGCGATTCAATGCCACTTGCGATAAATGCTGCGCCAGCTCTTGCTGCAAAGCGGGCGGTAAAGTAAACGGGTTTTCCATCGCATCGAGCTTCAGAAAGCCGTCTGCATCAGGAACATGATAGGCTGCCAGGGCAGCAATTTCAGGACGGATCACATCCGCCGCAGGGAAAGCGCTCAATCTCGACTCCAACTCATACAGGCATACATTAAGACATTTACAGTGCATCAGGCGCGACAGGTATAGCCGCAATCACGCTCCGTCTCAGGCAGACAGCTCATGCGCCATACCGGCAGCCAGACGTTTCTCTATCATTGCGCAATAGTCAGGATTTAACTCAAAACCGACGTAATCACGCCCACAACGTTGTGCCGCAACGGCAGTCGTGCCGCTGCCCATGAAGGGATCGAAGACTACACCGCCGGGTGGGCAAGAAGCCTTGATCATACGCTCTATGATTTCGAGCGGTTTTTGGGTGGGATGGTCTTCCCGTTCTGCATGTTCGCGATGCAAACGCGACACACTCCATACATCTTTAGGATTAAACCCCAGTTCCAGCCATTTTGCGCCCTCGAAAATCTTACGGCTGCGCGCTTTTTTGGTGGCGGCATCGTAAGGAATCCGGATCGCATCCAGGTCAAAATAATAGTCTTTTGCCTTCGCAAAAAAACCGATAGTGTCATGCACCGATGAATACTTCCTGACTGTACCACCCATCGATGGTACGCGCCGGTCCCAGATGATTTCATTGAGCATGGTCATACGCTGTTTGAGCATCACGAACACTTCCGGCGAATAACGCCAGGTCAGAAAAATATACAGGCTGCCATTTGGCTTCAGCTTAGGCAGTGCCGCATCCACCCATTGCGTCATCCAGTCCAGATAGGCGGCTGATTCCAGCTTATCAGAGTCATTGCCGTAATCCTTGCCCAGTCCATAAGGGGGATCTGCCAGCAGCAAATCCACACTGGCATCAGGAATGCGTGCCATGCCCTGCAGGGCATCTTCGCAAAAAATCCGGTTACGCCAGGTCTCAGTCATGGAAAATTCCAGCGCTTCACTTCAGACGCAGTTCGGCACTGCGGGCATGTGCCTGCAATCCCTCGCCGTAAGCCAGTTCTGCTGCCACTTTGCCCAGTGTCTGCGCACCCTGCTCACTCACATGTATCATGGATGAACGCTTCTGAAAATCATAGACGCCCAGTGGCGACGAGAAGCGTGCGGTGCGCGAAGTCGGCAATACATGATTTGGCCCGGCGCAATAATCACCCAGCGCTTCGGATGAGTAGCGGCCCAGGAACATCGCACCGGCATGACGTATCTGATCGGCCCATTGCTGCGGCTGCTCCGCCGAGATTTCCAAATGCTCAGCTGCGATACTGTTGGCGATTTCGCAGGCCTGCTGCATATCCTCAACTTTAATCAGGGCGCCACGATTCGCGAGCGAAGTACAGATCACTTCCTGACGCGGCATCTGCGGCAAGAGCTTGATGATGCTGGCCTGCACCGCTTCGATATACGCCTCGTCCGGGCATAACAGGATGGACTGCGCCAGTTCATCATGCTCAGCCTGAGAAAACAAATCCATCGCCACCCAGTCAGGGTCCGTGCTGCCATCGCATAACACCAGGATTTCCGATGGACCGGCGATCATATCAATACCGACCGTGCCAAATACCCGACGCTTGGCGGCTGCCACATAGGCATTACCGGGACCGACGATTTTATCTACCTGAGGAATGGTGGCCGTACCATAGGCCAGCGCGCCAACTGCCTGCGCACCACCGATCGTGAATACGCGGTCTACACCGGCAATCGCGGCTGCAGCCAGCACCAACGGGTTTTGTACGCCATCCGGAGTCGGCACCACCATGATGATTTCGCCGACGCCGGCTACTTTGGCCGGAATCGCATTCATCAATACCGAAGAAGGATATGCCGCTTTACCGCCCGGTACGTAAATACCGACGCGATCGAGTGGCGTGACTTTCTGGCCCAGCACCGTGCCATCCGCCTCGGTATAGCTAAAACCGGCAGAACCACATTCCTGCTTCTGACGTTCATGGTAAGCACGTACCCGTTGTGCTGCAGTTTCCAGCGCCAGCCGGCGCTCCGGCGTGAGTGAGTCCAGTGCCTGCTGCAAAGCCTGCTGACTCAGTTCCAGATCAGCCACACTGCTGGCCTGCAAGCGGTCAAAGCGATTAGTCGCTTCCAGCACAGCGGTATCACCACTGGCTTTCACGCTGGCCAGTATCTGCGCCGCAGCGCGGTCGATGGCCTCGTCTTCACTGGCTTCAAAGGCGAGCAGAGAAGACAGGCGGCTTGCAAAATCCGGGTCCGATGCGTCGAGTCGGGTAATCAGTGATGCCATGAAAATTCTCTTCAGATTTTATGCTTTAGACAAAGATGCGCGTTCAAATGCCGCCAGTATCGGTTGCAGACGTTCGCGCTTTAATTTCAGCGCCGCCTGATTCACGACCAGACGCGAGGAGATGTCCATAATATGCTCCACCTCGACCAGATTATTGGCACGCAGCGTACTGCCGGTACTCACCAGATCGACGATGGCATCGGCCAGCCCCACCAGCGGCGCTAACTCCATGGAGCCATACAGCTTGATCAGATCTACGTGCACGCCTTTGCTGGCAAAATGCTGACGCGCGGTTTCGGTGTACTTTGTCGCCACGCGCAAACGTGCGCCCTGACGTACCGCATTCTCGTAATCAAAACCGGCCGACACCGCAACAGAAACGCGGCATTTGGCGATGTGCAGATCGATAGGCTGATACAGGCCTTCACCACCATGCTCATGCAGTACATCCTTGCCGGCCACGCCGAAGTCAGCCGCGCCATACTGCACATAAGTCGGCACGTCGGAGGCCCGCACGATGATCACGCGCACATCAGGATCGCTGGTCGCCAGGATCAGCTTGCGGGATTTTTCCGGGTCTTCGGTGACGCGTATACCTGCCTCTTCAAGTAAAGGCAGGGTTTCCTCAAAAATCCGCCCTTTGGAGAGCGCTAGCGTTAATTGTGATCCCATTATTTGATCCGTTGTATCTGTGCACCGACTGCCGATAATTTCACTTCCATTCTGTCGTAGCCACGATCCAGATGGTAAATGCGGTCTATCAGTGTTTCACCTTCCGCCACCATAGCGGCAATCACCAGCGAGGCAGATGCGCGTAAATCGGTGGCCATCACTGGTGCGCCCAGTAATTTATCAACGCCATTCACGATCGCGGTGTGTCCGTCGATCTCTATCTTTGCACCTAAGCGGTTCATTTCCTGCACATGCATGAAACGGTTCTCAAAAATCGTTTCAGTGACGCGGCTGGTTCCCTGTGCGATACAGTTCAACGCCATGAACTGTGCCTGCATATCGGTAGGAAAGCCCGGATATTCGGTGGTGCGGAAGCCAACTGCCTTAGGGCGGCTGCTCATCTGAGCCCGTATCCAGTCCGGACCTGTGGTCAGTATCACGCCCGCTTCACGCAGCTTATCAAGTGCCACATCGAGGATGTCGCTGCGGGTATGGGTCAGCGTGATGTCGCCACCGGTCGCTGCCACCGCACACAGGAAAGTCGCAGTCTCGATACGGTCTGCAATCACGGCATGGCTGGCGCCATGCAAGGCAGTGACACCCTGAATCACCAGACGATCAGTACCTATACCTTCAATCTTTGCGCCCATGGCGACCAGCAGATTCGCCAGATCGGTCACTTCGGGTTCACGTGCTGCGTTTTCCAACACGGTTTCGCCTTCGGCCAGGGTTGCCGCCATCAGCAGATTTTCGGTACCGGTGACTGTAATCATATCGGTCACGATGCGCGCACCCTTGAGGCGCTTGGCTTTCGCATGGATATAACCAGCTTCGATAGTGATTTCAGCACCCATCGCCTGCAAGCCCTTGATATGCTGATCCACCGGACGTGAGCCTATCGCGCAGCCACCAGGCAGTGACACCTTGGCTTCACCGAAGCGTGCCAGCAAAGGCCCCAGCACCAGTATCGATGCACGCATAGTTTTCACCAGATCGTAGGGTGCTTCCAGCTTGTCGATCTGCGCACCATTGAGGACGGTGACGCCGTTTTCCTGACTGACCTGCAAACCCATCTGACGCAACAGCTTCAACATGGTATTCACGTCCTGCAGCGATGGGACATTATGCAGAGTCACATCTTCAGCACTCAGCAAACCCGCGCACAGTATCGGCAAGGCCGCGTTCTTAGCGCCGGAAATACGAATATCACCTTGTAGGCGGTGACCACCTGTAATCAATAATTTATCCATTATGCCTGGTACTCTTCGGGAGTCAGTGTTTTCATCGATAAGGCGTGAATCTCTTCGCGCATACGGTCACCCAATACCGCATACACCATCTGGTGGCGCTGAATCAGGCGCTTACCCTGAAAAGCGGCGCAGACGATGACCGCCTGAAAATGCTGGCCGTCGCCTTCTACGCTCAGATGAGTGCAGTCGAGGCCGGCAGCGATATAGTCTTGAATCTGTTGTGGAGTAGGTAACACGTTCATCTTTCTAATTGGCAGAATTTGCGCACACCAGCTCAGTTGTCTGCAAGTGTCCGACAGTGACAATGGTGCGCATATTCTTTTTTATTTATCTCTGAAACTCAGTGACGCAGTTTATAGCCACGCTTCAGCATTTGCACCGCCAACCCTGCCAGCAGCAGGAAGAAGACGGCAACGATCATTAAACTAAATACAGGATCGACATCCGATTTGCCAAAAAATCCAAAACGGAAACCATCTATCATGTAAAAGAAGGGATTAAAGCGAGACAAGCCCTGCCAGAACGCCGGCAAGGAATGTATCGAGTAAAACACACCGGATAAGAAGGTGGCTGGCATGATCAGGAAGTTCTGGAATGCCGCTAACTGGTCAAACTTCTCTGCCCAGATACCGGCGATCAGCCCCATGGTTCCCAGCATCGCTGCGCCAAGCAAGGCGAACAAGGCTATCCACAGCGGCGCGACAAAATGCAAATCAGCGAACCATGCAGTCACAATAAACACGCCTGCACCCACCGTCAGCCCGCGCAAAATAGCGGCCAGCACATAAGCACCAAAAATCTCCCAGTGCGACAAAGGCGGCAACAAGACAAATACCAGATTGCCGGTGATCTTGGATTGAATCAGTGAGGAAGATGAGTTGGCAAAGGAATTCTGCAGCACACTCATCATGACCAGACCCGGCACCAGAAAGGCGGTATAGCGCACACCGGGATATACCTGCACATGCTCTTCCAGCACATGCCCAAAAATCAGCAGATACAGTAAAGCTGTCATCACCGGCGCAGTAATGGTCTGCGTCGCAACCTTCCAGAAGCGCAGCACTTCCTTGTACAGCAAGGTGTTAAAGCCAGTCATATTGCTCATTGTTTGCCCTCCATAATCTGCAGGAAGACATCTTCCAGATCCGCTTGTAACAACTGCATATCTTCAATGACACACCCCGCCTGGCGGAAAGCCGTCAATATGGATTCAACCTGATTGAAATCGGTGACACGCAATACAAACTGACGCGGATCCGCGGTCACTTCATGGCTGATGATTTTATCGCTGAGCGCAGGTGGCAACTGGGTATACCCACTGGCTGCGACCGTTATGCGTAACTGTGAACCGGATATCCTTTGTATCAGTGCGGCGGTACTGTCTAGCGCAACGACCTTACCCGACTTGAGCATCGCAATGCGGTTGCACAGCGCCTGAGCTTCTTCCAGATAATGGGTAGTAAGCACGATGGTATGGCCATCGCGGTTCAGTCTGGAAATAAACTTCCACAGGGTCTGACGCAACTCCACGTCGACACCGGCCGTCGGCTCATCCAGCACGATCACTGGTGGTTTGTGTACCAACGCTTGCGCCACCAAAACCCGGCGCTTCATGCCCCCAGACAGCGAGCGCATATTGGCATCTGCCTTATTGGTCAGATCCAGGTTCTCCATGATCTCATCTATCCATTTGTCGTTATTTTTGATGCCAAAATAACCGGATTGCATGCGCAGAGTCTCGCGCACCGTGAAGAAAGGATCAAATACCAGCTCTTGCGGCACCACGCCCAGATTACGGCGTGCATTACGATAATCGCTGACCACATCATGCCCCTGTACGCTGATATTGCCAGCGTCGGCGCGGTTCAGTCCGGCCAGGATGGAGATGAGCGTGGTCTTGCCCGCACCGTTCGGGCCGAGCAGACCGAAAAATTCGCCCTCTTCTATCGAGAGTGATACGCCACCCAAAGCCTGCAAAGACTGGTAACGCTTTTGGATATTGCTAATTTGTATGGCTGCCATGTGGCGTGCTTGCACTTCAGTGCATTCAGAAAGTGGATTTAAGGTGAGCGCCAATTTTCAGTGGCGAAACCTTTGATTATAGGGGATTTTCAGAGAGAGAACCGGACTGACCTGAAACTTCGTTCAGGCCAGTGGTTCGTAGCCGTGAGCGTCAATGTCGCTCAGGTGTTTGTACAGATGCGTGGGTAGCGAATTGCTCGCTGAGCCCGTAAAGGCGAATCAGGCTTTCCAGTCCGGCAGGAACTTGAAGGCAAGTAATTTGCTGACTTTTCGTCAATAATTGTCGCTGCCACTCTATCATGGCGGCGACCGCGGAAGAATCCAGACGGGAAAGTCCGGAAAAATCAAACTCACTTTCTCCTGCGAGTATCGCTGCCTTACCTGCAGCGATCACTTGCATCGCATTATCCTGAGTGAGTTCCTGACCGACTGTAAACACAGATCACCTATTATTTTGAACCAGATTTAGCCGAAGCTGCCGCCAGTTTTTTATTCTTTTCTACCAGAGTTTTGATCAAACCATCGATACCGGATTTGCTGATTTCAGCAGAAAAACTGCCTTTGTACGTCTCAACCAGCCAGGCTCCCAGCACATTGATGTCATAGATCTTCCAGCCTGTAGGCAGCTTTTCGAGACGATAGTTTAACTGAATCGGCTCGCCACGGGATTGGATCACCTGGGAACGTACTTCAACTTCAGTATCTTCCGGAGCAGCACGTAAAGGTTTGAATTCCATGCGCTGATCTTTGATTTGGGAAATCGCACCGGAATAGGTGAATACCAGCAAAGTGCGGAATTCGTTGGTCAACTGCTTCTGCTGCTCAGGCGTGGCTTCACGCCAGCTTTTACCGGCGGCCAGAGAAGTCATTCTTGGGAAGTCGATATAAGGCAGAATTTTATTTTCTACCATGTCATAAACGCGCTTTTGATTACCGGCCTGGATTTCCTTATCGTTTTTAGCCAGATCCAGGATTTCCTGGCTCAGACGTTTAACTAACTGATCGGGCGCTTCCTGTGCCAGTGCTGTACCGCCTATGCTAAGACTTGCCATCAAGGCTAAAACAAAGCGGGAAAAAAGTGATTTCATGTGTATTCCTTATCAACCTGTAGCGTTCATCTGCACACGTGCACCGATTCGCTTCAGGTCCTTGAGTTAATAGTCAGCTGCAGTTATTAATCCTGCTCAGGGTTGATTTGCCCTGCACGCCTTTGGAGGTAAGCATCGCGGATAAACACATATTTATCCAAAGCGGCCTCTTCGATCAGTGAACCCGCATCCAATACCGATGCACGCTTATCCACCAGGCGTATCACCGTGCCGGTATTGCGGATATAAAGTGGCTCTTTATACGACCACAAGTCTGCCTTCATATCGACTGGCAAGGCAACCGTGTCACGCAAAGTAGAGGATCCAAATACCGGAAGTACTAAGTAAGGGCCGGACGGTACTCCCCAGCGCCCCAGAGTCTGACCAAAATCTTCTTTGTGCTTAGTCAGACCGGCAGGAGAACCGATATCCAGAAAGCCGCCCAGTCCAAAGGTGGTATTCAAGGCAAAGCGCATGAAGTCGGAGGCACTATCGCCTACTTTGCCTTGCAACAGATTGTTGACTGCGTTCCAGACATCACCGATGTTGCTGAAAAAATTGCCAACCCCAGTCTGTACAAAACCCGGTGTCACATCACGATACGCACGTGAAACCGGTTGCAACACAGCCTGATCCACATTGTCATTAAAGTTAAACATGACCCGGTTAAAGCCTTCGAGCGGGTCGCGCGGATTTTTACCGATATTGGTTTTAGTGCTGATGGTATCAAGCGTCTGATCTGCCTTGGCTTTGATCTGGTCCATTTTCACGGTACTGCATGCACTAAGCATCATGCTCAGCATAAGTACCAACAGAGCCATCAAACGGGAGGAACCCGGGAGAGATAATTTCGCGTTCATTTCTTTTGTTCCGAACTGCTGTCTGCAGCTTTACTAAATAAAAATTGGCTAATCAGATTTTCCAACACCACCGCCGACTGGGTCATCTTGATACGGTCACCGGCAGCCAGATTCTGGGTATCGCCACCAGGTTCCAGGCCTATGTATTGCTCACCTAACAAACCTGCCGTCAAGATTTTGGCAGAACTGTCTTTCGGGAACTGATAACGCGACTGTAACTGTAGCGTCACGGTAGCCTGAAACGTTTTGTCATCAAAGCGTATGTCCGACACCCGGCCGACCACCACACCAGCACTCTTGACAGCTGCACGCGGCTTTAAACCACCGATATTGTCAAAACGTGTGACTACATCATAGGTTTTTTCCAGAGAAAGTGCGCTCATATTTCCAGCTTTGAGTGCCAGGAACAGCAATGCCGCTGCGCCAAGTACCACGAATAAGCCCACCCAGAAATCCAGAGATTTTTTTTGCATTTTTTTTCCTTACGCGGCGCCTTCCATCTCTATCCGGAAATTTGCCAGCGAATAGCACGAGAGTTAATTCTTTAAGTATCTTTATGTTACCGGGTGCCAGACTGCAAGCCCTGTCTCACTGAAACATCCAGGCGGTCAGCAGGAAATCCAGCCACAGCACCAGCAGCGAAGAAACCACAACGGTACGGGTGGTCGCACGCGCCACACCCTCAGGCGTAGCCTGCGCTTCATAGCCCTGGAACAGCGCTACAAAGGTCACAGCAAATCCAAACACAACGCTCTTGACAACACCATTACCGATGTCCTGCCAAACTTCCACACCTGCCTGCATCTGCGACCAGAACGAGCCATTATCCACACCGATCAGCTTCACACCGACGATATAGCCACCAATGATCCCCATCGCATTGAAGATCGCTGTCAGTATTGGCATCGCAATCAGCCCGGCGATAAAACGTGGCGCCAGTACCCTTTGCACCGGATTGACCGCCATCATTTCCATCGCAGCCAATTGCTCACCCGCCTTCATCAGGCCTATTTCTGCAGTCAGTGAGGTTCCGGCACGACCGGCAAACAGCAAAGCTGTAACGACCGGCCCCAGTTCGCGCGTGAGCGACAAAGCAACCAGCAAGCCCAGCGCCTCTTCTGAGCCATAGCGATTCAGCGTGTAGTAGCCCTGGTATCCGAGTACAAAGCCAACAAACAAACCGGAGATAGCAATAATCACCAGCGAATAATTACCGATAAAGTGAATCTGGTCGGTCACCAGCCGTGGCCGGCGCCATAATCCGCCAGCGCTGAACAATATCGAGAAAAAGCAGCGCGTGGCATAGCCCAGATCCGCTGCTCCTTCCCGTATATGACGGCCTATCCATTCAAATATCATGCGTTCCCCTTCAAACCCAGATCATCCATGAGCGACTTACCGGGATAATGAAATGGCACTGGTCCGTCAGCTTCAGCATGCACGAATTGCTTTACATACGGGTCTTCAGAGTCACGCATCTGTTCCGGAGTTCCGTGCGCCACGATTTTTCCTTGCGACAGGAAATACACATAATCAGCAATCGCAAAGGATTCATGCACATCATGTGATACCAGTATTGAAGTCGATCCCAATGCGTCATTCAGGTTACGGATCAGATTCGCAGTCACGCCCATAGAAATCGGATCCAGACCTGCGAAGGGTTCGTCATACATAATCAGTTGCGGGTCGAGTGCCACAGCGCGTGCCAGTGCGACCCGGCGTGCCATCCCGCCGGAAATCTCAGCTGGCATCAGATGCGCAGCATTTCTTAAACCGACTGCCTGCAATTTCAGCATGACCAGGTCACGAATCACCGTATCAGAGTAATTGGTGTGTTCACGCATAGGGAAAGCCACATTATCAAACACACTCAGATCAGTGAACAATGCGCCGTGTTGGAACAACATGCCCATTTTGCGCCGTATGGCGTATAAACCTGCAGAGTCCAGCGTATGCACCGCCTGACCATTCACGGTAACACTGCCTTGCTGAGGCTGAATTTGTCCACCGATCAGACGCAGTATCGTGGTTTTCCCAGAGCCGGACCCGCCCATGACGGCGATGACCTTACCACGTGGGAAATCCATGCTTAGCCCGGACAAAATAGTCCTGCTTCCATATCCGAATTGGATATCGCGAATTTCGACAAGATTGGACACAGTAATCAATAGTGTTTTGCAAAAACCAGATTGTAATGCAGAACACTCATGAAGGTGGGGAGTTGAAAATGATTTTTTTTGCAATAAAACTCATATTTATTCAAATAAACGATTATCAACAAAATAATAATTAACAATTCAATTGAATTACGGAATTTTATTTAAAAACAGTAGTAGAAATACTATAGAAATTAATGAATATTGGGTCATTAATTAAGAAAAATGACCCAGCTTGAACTTTGACTATTCCATTTTTCACAGGATTCCCTGCATTGCTGAGGAAATCCTGTTTGCATAGACATGACTCAGCCAGCGATCAACGTGGCAAGACTGAAGCGCCCATCAAGGCCAGATCAACCTCACGCGCACACTGACGCCCTTCGCGTATGGCCCATACCACTAGCGACTGACCGCGACGCATATCACCTGCTACATAGACCTTAGGCACATTGGTCTGATAACAGCCCGCGCCTTCTGTGCTCGCTCTGGCATTGCCACGTGCATCTTTGTCGACACCAAATGCATCCAATACCTGTTGTACTGGCGAGACAAAACCCATGGCCAGCAAGACCAGGTCGGCTTTCAGTTCAAATTCAGACTCCGGCACTTCCTGCATTTTGCCGTCTTTCCATTCAACCCGGCACGCGATCAGCTTATCGACCTTGCCCGCCTTGCCTTCCAGCCGCTTGGTGGCAACCGCCCAGTCGCGCTCACAGCCTTCCTCATGCGAAGATGAGGTACGCAATTTTGTCGGCCAGTAAGGCCAGACCAACGCCTTGTTTTCTTGCTCAGGTGGCTGCGGCAGTAATTCGAACTGGGTCACTGATTTGGCACCATGGCGATTCGAGGTGCCTACGCAGTCAGAACCGGTATCACCACCACCGATCACGACGACATGTTTGCCTGCTGCCAGGATCTGGTCTTTCAGCTTATCACCGGCATTGACCTTATTCTGTGCTGGCAGGAACTCCATCGCAAAATGCACGCCTTTGAGCTCACGGCCCGGCACCGGCAAGTCACGTGGCACTTCGGCACCACCGGCAATCACCACTGCATCAAAGTCTTTTTGCAATTGCTCAGGACTGATGATTTCTTTTGACCAGTTAGTGATATTGACAGGAAAATCTTTGCCGACCAGGACGCCAGTGCGGAACACGACACCTTCCGCCTGCATCTGTTCTATGCGACGATCAATATGACTTTTTTCCAGTTTAAAGTCAGGAATGCCATAGCGCAGCAAACCACCGGCACGGTCATTCTTTTCAAATACCGTCACCTCATGCCCTGCGCGCGCCAACTGCTGAGCTGCCGCCAGACCGGCTGGACCGGAGCCAACAATCGCCACTTTTTTTCCAGTCTTCACACTGGCCGGCTGCGGCGTGACCCAGCCATTTTCCCAGCCCTTGTCGATAATGTAGTGCTCTATCGATTTGATACCAACGGCGTCATCGTTAATCCCCAGCGTACAGGCCGACTCGCATGGAGCGGGACAGATGCGCCCGGTGAATTCCGGAAAATTATTGGTGGAATGCAGAGTGTCGAGTGCAAGTTTCAGATTGCCGTTGTACACAAGGTCATTCCAGTCAGGGATGATGTTATTGACCGGGCAGCCGTTGTTACAGAAGGGAATGCCGCAATCCATACAACGTGCAGCCTGAGTTTTCGCCTGCGCATCATCCAGATGGACTAAAAATTCTTTGTAATGTTTTTTACGTGACTGCGGTGCCTCGCTGGCTTCCTGCAGTCGCTGATACTCCATAAAACCGGTGACTTTTCCCATGATAAAACCTCTAATTCGTAAGGGGCTGAACGCCCTGAAATCCTGTTAAGCGACATCACTGCATACAGACAATCTGCATCGCAGTGATGCGCGCCGCATCGATAAGCCAGTTCGCGTCAGGCAGCCTTGGCACTGACAGGCGCCTGTTTAGCTGCAGCCATTTCAGCCAGCGCACGCTTGTATTCATTCGGGAATACCTTGATGAACTTAGCGCGGCTACGGGCCCAGTCATCCAGTATGTTGCGTGCACGGGTGCTGCCGGTATGTTTGAAGTGACGCTCAATCAGGCTGCGTAAAATCGCCTCATCAGTTTCACCTTCGCCACCGCGCAGGATGCTATGCCAGACCGAGGCATCCACCGTCGCCGCTTGCACGTCACCTGCCAAAACCGGCTCCAGACTGACCATGGCCAGATTGCACTTCGCTTCGAATTCGCCATCCGGGTCATACACATAAGCGATACCGCCAGACATACCCGCTGCGAAATTACGTCCGGTCTGACCTAATACGATCACCGTACCGCCAGTCATGTATTCGCAGCCGTGATCGCCGGTGCCTTCAACAACCGCGACCGCACCGGAATTACGCACCGCAAAACGCTCGCCAGCCACACCATTGATAAACGCCTCACCGGCAATCGCGCCATACAACACGGTATTGCCGCAAATGATGTTATCGACCGCCCAGCCACGGAATTCGGTGTTCGGACGAATAATGATGCGACCACCAGACAGACCCTTGCCCACATAATCATTACCCTCACCGACCAGATCCAGCGTCACGCCATGCGCAAGGAAAGCACCGGCCGACTGGCCTGCAGTACCTTGCAACTGCACATGAATGGTGTCGTCCGGCAGACCGGCATGACCATAACGTTTCGCCACTTCACCCGACAGCATCGCGCCTACCGTGCGGTTCAGATTTTTAACTGGCTGAATGAAAGATACTTTTTCACCGGTATCCAGCGCCAGTCTGGCTTGCGCGATCAGCTTGTTGTCCAATGCCTTGTCGAGGCCATGATCCTGCACATCCACATGGCGGATCGCAGCATCAGCGCCAGCTTGTGGCTGATGGAAGATACGCGCAAAGTCCAGACCTTTGGCTTTCCAGTGCGCGACTGCCTTAGATTTATCCAGCAAATCGACGCGGCCTATCAATTCATCATAGGTACGCACACCCAGCTGCGCCATGATCTGACGCACTTCTTCGGCCACAAAGAAGAAGTAGTTCACGACATATTCAGGCTTACCAGAGAATTTGGCACGCAATACCGGATCCTGTGTCGCAACACCGACCGGGCAAGTATTGAGGTGGCATTTACGCATCATGATGCAGCCTTCAACCACCAGCGGCGCAGTGGCAAAGCCGATTTCGTCCGCGCCCAGCATGGCGGCAATGGCGACGTCACGGCCGGTTTTCATCTGACCATCAGCCTGTACCCTGACCCGTCCACGCAAGCCATTGAGTACCAGCGTCTGCTGGGTTTCAGACAAGCCCAGTTCCCAAGGGGTACCTGCATGCTTAATCGAGGACAGCGGCGACGCGCCGGTGCCGCCATCATGTCCGGCGATCACCACGTGATCAGCCTTAGCTTTAGACACACCTGCTGCAATCGTGCCCACACCGACTTCAGAGACCAGCTTGACCGAAATCGATGCCTGCGGATTCACGTTTTTCAGATCATGAATCAGCTGCGCCAAATCTTCGATAGAGTAAATATCGTGATGCGGCGGTGGCGAGATCAGGCCCACACCAGGCACCGAGAAACGCAGCTTAGCGATATATTCGGAAACTTTATGTCCAGGTAACTGACCACCTTCACCGGGTTTAGCGCCCTGCGCCATTTTGATCTGTATCTGATCTGCAGAACTCAGGTATTCGGCGGTCACACCAAAGCGGCCAGACGCCACCTGCTTGATACGGGAGCGCAGCGAGTCGCCATCCTGCAGCGGAATATCCACTTCTATCTGCTCTTTACCGATCACCGATGCCAGCGTCTCGCCATTGCGAATCGGGATGCCTTTGAGCTCTTGCTGATAGCGCGCAGGATCTTCACCGCCTTCACCGGTATTGGATTTACCGCCGATACGGTTCATCGCAATCGCCAGTGTGGCATGCGCCTCAGTACTGATGGAGCCCAGAGACATCGCACCGGTCGCAAAGCGCTTTACGATTTCTTTGGCTGGCTCGACCTGTTCCAATGGAATTGCCTTCGCCGGGTCTATCTTAAATTCAAACAAGCCGCGCAAAGTCATATGACGCTTAGACTGATCATTGATGATCTGCGCGTATTCCTTGTAAGAATTGTAGTTATTGGCGCGGGTGGAATGCTGCAGTTTTGCGATCGCATCCGGTGTCCACATATGGTCTTCACCACGTATCCGGAATGCATATTCACCACCCGCATCCAGCGCATTGGCCAATACCGGGTCCTGGCCAAAAGCAGCCTGATGCAGGCGCAGAGCTTCTTCTGCCACTTCAAACACGCCTATGCCTTCAACATTGGATGCGGTACCACGGAAGTATTTGTCGACCAGCGATTTATTGAGACCAATCGCCTCGAATATCTGCGCGCCGCAATACGACATGTAGGTCGAGATGCCCATCTTGGACATCACCTTCATGAGGCCCTTACCAATCGCCTTGGTATAGTTGTAGATGGCTTTTTCAGCACTCAGATCACCGGGCAGATCTTTCACCATATCGGCCAGCGTCTGCATCGCCAGATACGGATGCACTGCCTCCGCACCATAACCAGCCAGCAAAGCAAAGTGATGCGTTTCGCGCGCTGAACCGGTTTCGACCACCAGGCCTGTCGTAGTACGCAAGCCCTTGCTGACCAGATGCTGATGCACAGTCGAAGTCGCCAGCAGCGCAGGAATCGCGACATTGTTGGCATCCATCTTACGGTCTGTGATGATCATGATGTTGTGACCGGATTTGACCGCATCCACCACTTCAGCACAGATAGAAGCCAGACGCGCCTCAATACCATCCTTGCCCCAGGCAACCGGATAGCAGATATCCAGCTCATAGGATTTAAACTTACCGCCGGTATTGGCACTGATATTGCGCAGCTTGGCGATATCGTCAAAATCCAACACAGGCTGTGCGACTTCCAGCCTCATAGGCGGATTGATGTTATTGGTATCAAGCAGATTCGGTTTCGGGCCGATGAAGGAAACCAGCGACATCACCATCGCTTCACGAATTGGATCGATAGGCGGATTGGTGACCTGCGCAAACAGCTGTTTGAAGTAGTTATACAGAGGCTTGAGTTTGTTCGACATCACCGCCAATGAAGAATCGTTGCCCATAGAGCCTATCGCTTCTTCAGCGCTGAGTGCCATCGGTGTCAGCAGGAATTTAAGGTCTTCCTGGGTATAGCCAAAGGCTTGCTGACGGTCGAGCAGACTTGCGCTTTCTACCTGCTCAGCAGCCTGACCTTTGAGGCCATCGAGTTTGATACGGACCGATTGTATCCATTGCTTATAAGGCTTGGCATTGGCATAGGTATCTTTGATTTCTTTGTCGTCGATAATACGACCAGCTTCCAGGTCAATCAGGAACATTTTGCCGGGTTGCAGGCGCCATTTCTTGATGATTTTCGATTCAGGAATAGGCAATACGCCAGACTCAGAGGCCATCACCACCAAATCATCATCGGTCACGATGTAACGCGCTGGACGCAAGCCATTGCGATCGAGTGTGCCGCCAATCTGACGGCCATCGGTAAATGCCATTGCTGCCGGACCATCCCAAGGCTCCATCATCGCTGCATGGTATTCATAGAAGGCACGACGATTATCATCCATCATGCTGTGATTTTCCCAGGCTTCAGGAATCATCATCATCATCGCTTGTGCAATCGGATAGCCCGCCATCACCAGCAGTTCCAGCGCATTGTCAAAGCTGGCTGTGTCCGACTGGCCTTCAAATATCAAGGGATACAGCTTTTGTAAATCATCACCGAGCACCGCCGATTTCATCACACCTTCGCGCGCACGCATCCAGTTGAAGTTTCCTTTGACGGTATTGATTTCGCCGTTATGCGCAATCATGCGATAAGGATGCGCGAGTGGCCATTCAGGGAAAGTATTGGTGGAAAAGCGTTGATGTACCAGCGCCAGCGCCGATACGCAGGCGCTGTCCTGCAAATCCTTGTAATACACGCCGACCTGATCAGCCAGCAATAAGCCTTTATAGACCACGGTACGGGCCGACATCGATGGCACAAAGTATTCTTTACCGTGCAACAGCTTGAGCGCTTCAATCGCGTGGACCGCTGATTTACGGATCACATACAACTTACGCTCCAGTGCATCGGTCACCATGATGTCCGGGCCACGACCGATGAAAATCTGGCGGATCACCGGTTCTTTTTCGCGTACTGTCGGCGACATAGGCATGTCACGGTCGACCGGTACATCGCGCCAGCCCAGCACTACCTGGCCTTCGGCACGCACGGCACGTTCTATCTCTTGCTCACAGGCCAGACGGGATGCATGTTCTTTCGGCAAGAAGATCATACCGACGCCGTATTCACCCGGCGGTGGCAGGCTAACGCCTTGCTTGAGCATTTCTGCACGGTAAAACGCATCCGGAATCTGTATCAGGATACCGGCACCATCGCCCATCAGGGCATCGGCACCGACCGCGCCGCGGTGGTCGAGATTTTTCAGGATCAACAAGCCCTGATCAATGATCGCGTGGCTTTTCTTACCTTTGATATGGGCGACAAAACCCACACCACAGGCATCATGTTCGTTGCTAGGATCGTATAAACCTTGAGCTTGCATCACTATCTCCAGAAGGCAAAATGGTCTGTCTGGAAAAGAGAATAGTGCAGCGCAATAGAAACATCAATCGAAATAAAATGGGGTCAGTGTCATTAAAAATACTCTAATTTTTCACTGCATTTTAATTAGGGTCAGAGTAATTCTTTAATAGGAATGACGCAAACGCCGCAACATTGCAGGCACACTTGCTTAATCGGCTTTCAATGCATCCGACTGCTTACGTGGCCGCCCTCGCCTGCCTGGCACCAGGCGACGCGTTGCTTCCTTGCTCAGCGCGTGCAAATAGGCATCGCTACCCAAAGCCCAGGCATGCTGTGTCGCATGGCGCAATTGATCCATCACGGACTTACTCAAAGACTGAACCATCAGTTCTTTGTAATTCGCTTCTCGCTGAAAAGGGGTATTCCCCAGGGCCCAGAAAATGGGATGATCCGACAGTACAGGGTCGATACGCTGACCCGCGTGATGCTGATAACTGGACCAGGGATAGGCAGCCGCCTCTTCCACTAAACCCACCCTGACTGGATTGGATTCCACAAATATACTGCATGGCAGAAAATAATTTTCCGCTTCCAGCACAGTTGCTTTGTAGCGTCCTTGCCACAAACTACCCGTGCGCAGATACTTGCGATTGTAATAAGGAACATAGTAACGCCCCAGCCATTGCAACAGCCTGCCCAAGCCTTCCGCATCTGCTGGTGTCAATAAAAAATGCACATGATCGGGCATGAGCACGTAGGCATGAATTGCCACGTGGAATTGGTGCGCGCCCTGACGTAACCAGCTCAGAAACTGCAGATAATCCTGCTCATCCCGAAACAGTTGCACGCCTTCGTGACAGCGCTGAACCACATGATGCAAGGCTGATGGAATCACCAGCCGCGGTAACCTGGCCATAAGAAATCTGAATAAAGAAATAATTGCAGTGTAAAGTAAATCAACATCACTGCGTCGATACTCGGTTATGCTAGTTGAGTTATACCTGCACTAAATAAGTGAATAGCTTTCATCTATGCACACTTATGTAGCACTTATAATGTTGCACTGTGGGAATTTTTCAAATTTGCGCAGCGTTGAAAGTTCCTTCCCCCCAAAAATTTCGCGTGTCCCAATTTGATTATGAATAACCTCATGAAACAACTTTCCGTTGGTAAACGACTGGGTCTGGGCTTTGCCCTGATCCTGTTGTTATCGATCTGCTCTACCTTGGTTGGCCTGACGCAACTTAATTCCGTTGCCTCAGCTACCCGAACCTTGTTGCAGGAACCTCTCGCTACTGAACGTCTGATGAGCGACTGGTACCGTAATATTCACACAGGTATACGCAGAACTGCAGCAATCGCCAAGAGCAGCGATCCATCGCTGGCGACTTTCTTTGAAGCAGACCAGGCTGAATCCTCAAGAACCTCCGCGGAATTGCTCAAAGAAATTACGCTCAGAATGGAGACAGATAAAGAGCAAAAACTGCTGAAAGAAGTCAGCGAATTACGCGAAGCCTATCTGGCAGCGAGAAATAAGATCGTTGCCCTCAAAAAAGAAGGCCAGGCTGACGAAGCGAATGCCTTGCTCGAGCAGAAATTCGTACCGACTTCCACTGCCTACGTCAAAAAAGTCGAAGAAATCCTGAAAGAGCAGCGTCTGCAAATTGATGAAACCGCAGCAGACATTCAAAAAAGCTATGAAAATAGCCGCATCTTACTGATTGTGTTGATATTGTTATCCTCACTGTTTGCGATCATCTGCGCCTGGCTGATGACGAATTCCATTACCCGGCCTCTGCATGAAGCAACAGAAGTTGCGCAGAAAATGGCACAAGGCGATCTGCGCGATCATATAGAAGTCACACGCAGCGATGAAATCGGTATGTTGATGAATGCCATCAATGGCATCAGTGCCGGTCTCAGCCACGTGATTGCCGACGTCAGAGAAGGCACACAGGCGATCAATGTGGCCGCCTCGGAAATCGCCTCTGGCAATGCTGACTTGTCTTCGCGTACAGAAAATCAGGCCAGCTCACTGGAAGAAACTGCCTCCTCAATGGAAGAACTGACTTCGACCGTGAAACAAAATGCTGACAATGCGCGCCAGGCAAATCAATTGGTGGTTTCCGCCAGCGGTGTTGCCGTTAAGGGTGGTGAAGTGGTCGGGCAAGTCGTTGAAACTATGGGTTCGATCAAAGAAAGCTCAAACAAGATCGTGGATATCATTGCGGTCATCGACGGTATCGCTTTCCAGACCAATATTCTGGCGCTGAACGCGGCTGTTGAAGCGGCGCGTGCCGGTGAACAGGGCCGTGGTTTTGCGGTGGTGGCATCCGAAGTGCGCAACCTGGCACAGCGCAGTGCATCTGCTGCGAAAGAAATCAAAGCGCTCATTGATGACTCCGTGGGCAAAGTCGAACACGGCAGTAAGTTAGTAGACACTGCTGGTAAAACCATGGCAGATATTGTCAATAGCGTGCAGCATGTGGCCGATATCATGGCCGAGATCAGCTCTGCCAGCCAGGAACAAAGTTCCGGCATTGAGCAAGTCAATCTTGCCATCAATCAGATGGATGAAATGACGCAACAAAACGCAGCACTGGTAGAACAAGCAGCTGCTGCCGCCGAAAGTATGCGCGATCAGTCTGAAAAACTGTCGCACGTGGTCGAGCAATTCCGCGTCACAAACCAAAATCCTGCAAGCAATGCACCTGCACCGCGTCCAGCGCCAGCGCGTACCAGCCATACTGCAAAAAGCCCGCTGATCCGTCCAGCGCAGTTAAGCCGTCCTGCCGCCCGGAAAAGTAATGAACAGGATTGGGAAGAGTTTTAAGCTATCTCGTTATCCTCTGCTTCATCCCTGCTTTAACCTGCATTAGCAGGTTAAAGCAACAACAAAAAAGGAGCCAACGGCTCCTTTTTGTTTTGTACAGACTACAGCGACTCAGAGATAAGCGCCAGCCAGTTCCGGTGTTTTTGCTTTCAAACGGAAGGCACTCAATGCTTTCGATGCATCAGGTACCGCCAACACTTCTGGCATACCGCTCATCAATTCCGAAATCCGGGTTTTTAATGCTTTTGCCTGAGTGGCCAGCTTGAAATGGGCTGGGCGCTGCGTCTGCACGATACTCCAGCGTACCACCGGCGATTGAGCACTGGTATCGAGCAAGGCACGGTCACGCAACCATTTTTCAAAGGAGCGGGATGGCAAATCACTTTCTATCCAAATCAGATGATCAGATGTCATCTTTTTGCTTTCAGCAGCACGAACCAGAATTTCGTAGATCATTTTCAGACTCCTTGAGTAGCGTCTTCGCGCTAATCCAGTATGGGCAAAGACTATTTATCTACAGAAACGTGGCATCCGGCGTACAGGTTGACAAAGAAAGTTACACAAACCAAAAAAATTTCAAAAAAATCCGATTTTTCATCAAATAAATGTCATATTTTTAATATAAATAGATACTTTTGTCAGGATCAGTATTTTTTTTACAAAAAAAAAGCCTGTCCTGGTGCCGGACAGGCTAGTTTTCCCGTTCGCACGGGCATGCAGCAAACCGTCATTAATTCAGGCGGGCAGACTCCAGAATAAAGCTGAGCTTACCGAAACGCGCACTCACCTCGTCAAATTTCTTTTGTTTTTGCTCATTGGTCAGCGTCGTATCATTCATATTGGTACGCAAAATACTGAACAACGCCAGATCAGCAATCGGTTTTAACTGTGCGTCATTCGAACGCTGGAAGCCGGACAAATTCAGAATATTCTTCAAAGTCTCGCGCTGGGCCGGATTTTTCCCTTTACCGTAGTTCAGGAAAAAATCGTCAATACGGCTTTTGCTGGCCGCTGACATATCTTTTTTATACAAAATCGGATCATTTGGCACCAGTGGCGAGGTCCAGATGACACGGATCTTCTTCAATTTATCCGGTGCTTCTTTCTTCAGTCTGTCCATTTCTTCCGAATTGAAAGTCGCCACATCCACTTCGCCGCGCAAAATAGAAGCCAGGTTAGCCTGGTGATTGCCGACGATGACTTGTTTAAACACTTTGGCAGGTTCAACCTTGTTTTTCGAGAACAGATAATATGCAGGCACCAAATGACCGGAAGTCGAATTCGGATCACCATCGGCAAAGCGGTAAGTACCGGGCTTGGCCGCAATTTGATCAAAACTACGGATAGGGCTGGCAGCAGGAACAATCAGCACCGAGGTATAACCACGTGAGCCATCCGACTTAATCATTTGCGCAAACACACTGGCCTTACCGCCTTCTACCGCTTCGAGTGCCACTTTGCTGCTAAGCCAGGCTACCTGTACCGTATTGTTCTTAAAGCCATCCAGAATATCTTTGTAGTTCGTTGAAATCTGCGCCTGCACTTCCATGCCTGTGCTCTTGGCCAGGTCGTCCAACAAAGGCTGCCAGCGTTTGCGGGTATCTTCAGGATTGGTCGGTGCAATCAGCCCCACGGTTAATTTTTCAGCCGCCACCGCGACTGACAACAGGGTCTGGCTGAGCATCAGGGCCAGGCCAAATTTTTTGATAGACATAGTAGACTCACTGAGAAATGAATTAAGAGAAGTGTAGTTTGCTTTATCGTCAATACAAGAAGCGACAACAGCGCAGCCCTGACATCGTCATGGCGTTGATCTTACAAATGAGATCGACGGTGATTCTGAGACAGGGGGCTGATATGACAATTTTCCGCCTGTGATGATGAATTTTTATGCAGAATTATACCATTTATTGCGTCACAGCAAATTTTCCATGGAAGAAGATGCTGTTTTCCAGCTAATGAAGCTCAGCACAGAAACCCTTGGATTCCTGCGCTGACCAGCAGTCCAAACCAGTCTAAAAACCACATTCAGCGGCTGCTACGACTCAGCCGCTTCGGCCACCATGGCGGCCTGACGCAGGGTTTTAAAAATACCCAACATACACAGCCCCAGTCCCATCGCGGCACTACCGAAAACCAAAACGCTGCCTAAGGACGACATAAATTTTCCGAGCACGCCGATACCAACTGTACCCAGCGAATCCCCTGCAGCATCCTGGGCTGACCACAATCCATTGATGCGCCCAAGATACTGATCCGGTGTGTAGTTCTGCACTAAAGCGTATTGCAGCAAGGAGGCGATGGAAACCAGATAACCGAACAGAGCCAGCAACAACAAAGCACCAATAAAACTGCGGTTTACGCCCAATAAAATCATCACCAGAAAAGCCGCCAGACTGACCAGCATCATGACCAGCCCCGGACGCCTGAGCTGATGTGCCCAGCCGCTGATGACAGCGCCTAGTGTCGCGCCCAGCGGCACAGCCGAGTACATCAGGCCGACTTCAAACGCTGCGCCATTGAAAGCCGATTCCGCCAAAGCCGGGAACAGTACGCGGATTGCCGTGGTCAGTGTCACCAGAGTGCCGATCAAGGTGGCACTGGCGACCACAGTATTGCTGATCATGAAGCGGAAACCGTCGGCCAGTGCCTGCAGAGGATGTTGGCTATCATCACACTGTGGCTGCATGACGGGCAAGCGTAACAAAGGCAGCAAGGTGCAAGCGGTCCCCAGCGCGGCGATCAGATAATTCCAGCCTACATCGCTGGCAGCGATGATGATACCGCCCAGAGCGGGTGAAATCACAGTAGCCAGCCTGACCGTCACCATACTGATGGCACGCGCCTGCAGTATGTTTTCGCGCCCCACGATAAACGGCATACAAGCCATCAGTGCGGTGACACCAAGCGCACCAAAAAAACCATCCCATACCGACAACAGATAGATCACCCATAACGAAGGCGCTGGCAGCCAGGTATTGATCGCCAGCCCCAGGAAGCCCAGCCCACACACCGCACGTGCGAACAAGATCAGCTGTTTGCGCTCATACCGGTCCGCCAAGACTCCGCCCAGCAGCAGACCAACAAACATGCCCGTACCTTCCAGCGCCATGGCCAGCGCCACATGGAAAGTATCATTCGTCAATGCATAAATCTGCATGGGTATCGCCACCGATAACATGCCCAGACCGAGCAGGGAAATCGTGCGTGCAATGAACACACTGCAAAAAGCCGGATTGCGCTTGAGCAGACCAAAATCAAGGAAAAGAGAAGTCATCTTCATGTCTGTATTTCTGAACGGTTAAAAATCAGGACTGAAGAAAAAATCTGCAGCGCGGTTTCGCTTCATTCCTGAGAATGGCTGTCATATTGAATGCACTGTTTTTGCCGGACCGGATTCAATACCAGGCACAGCTTGGGCAGGATTGCGTAAAGCCGCTGTCAGCAATTGATCCAGCAGCGGCCCCAGCGTTTCCAGTGAGGCAGGCGACAGGATATTTTCATGTGAACAGCCAGACAGTCGATGTACCTGCAACTGCTGTACATAAGGCTGCCAGCTGCTTTCCGGCTGGATGTAGGCGGGCAGCGATTGCTCAGCCACAAACAGGGTAACTGCAGCGTCGCAGAGCGGCGTCTGCGTACCAGACAACAGCCTCACCGCATCTTTGTAATTGGCGAAAATCTGGCCCAGCATGGCTTCTTTTTCCTGCCGTAACAAGGCATCCTCTGCTGCCTCTGCCTGACCGGCGTAGGCCTCGTTCAGTAATAGCGTTTGCTCGCGCTCGGCACCCATCGCCGCTTCAGCCCCCTGAGGATCAGACCAGTCATGGACTTCGGCCGGATAGGTATCCAGCAACCCAAGGAAACTGACTGTTTCTCCCAGCGCGCGTAATCTGGCCGCCACCCCATACGCCACGGTGCCACCCAGAGAATAGCCGAGCAGGAAATAGGGTCCTTGCACCTGCACCTTGCGTATGATGTCGAGCTGAGCATCAATCAGTGCTTGCATCGTTGGGCTGCTGGCAATCAGGCCGCCGGGACGTGGCGATTGCAAACCGATGATGGCTTGCCCACTGTTCAGATAACGGGACAACACACTGTATTGCCACGCAAAACCTGAGCCCGGATAGAAGCAAAACAAAGGCGTTCCCTGCGCTTCGCGCAGATACAGCAGATGATCGAAGCCCTGGCTACCGAAATCATTCAGCATCACATCCTGATTCAATTGAGCGGCCAGCTTTGCCACGGTCGGTGCAGTCATGATCTGACCAACACTGACCGGGCGCTGCAAGTTCCGGCGTATCTCTGATGCCAGACGCATCGCGAGTAGCGAATGGCCACCGATATGGAAGAAATTTTCATCGGCGCAGACCTGATCCAGATGCAACACGCTGGCAAAAATTTGCGCCAGACGCGTCTCCAGACCAGGTGCCGGTAAGCTGCCCTGGCGCGTCTGATCTGTGGCTGTAGCGGTACGCGCAGACGCTGGCTGCGGTAAGGCTTTACGGTCTAATTTACCATTCGCACTTAAGGGAAGCTGGGGCAGTGCGACAAAAGCCACCGGCACCATATGAACTGGCAAGTGTTGCTGCAAATAGGTCTGTATGCGCAGACTGTCCAGTTCAGCACCTTGCGCCATCACCAGATAAGCGACCAGTTGTCGATGATCTTCATTGCTCACGGCGGACGACGTATTGTTGAGTGTGATGGCATGCACCACCGCTGCGCCCACATCTGGCAAGGCCAGTAACAGGGATTCAATTTCACCCAGTTCTATGCGTAGCCCACGGATTTTGATCTGATCATCAGCACGTCCCAGGTATTCAATTTCACCGCTGTCCAGCCAGCGCACCACGTCACCTGTGCGATACATACGCTGCCCGCCGTCAAGCTGGTCAGCATAGGGGTCGGCCACGAAGCGGCTGGCACTCAGATCGGCCCGGCCCAGGTAGCCCATGGCGAGCTGATCCCCGCATAAATACAGTTCGCCCTGACACCCAGGCGGCACTGGGCGCAGATACTGATCCAACACCCGTAACTGCGTATTCCAGACTGGCCGTCCGATAGGCACGCCTGCCCCGCCCTCACCCAGATCGCCACAGGCAGGCCGGTAAGTCACATCCACTGCGGCTTCGGTCGGGCCATACAAATTGTGTAAGCCAGCGTTGAAGCAGTGCGCAAATTCCTGCGCCAGGCTCTTGCTAAGCGCTTCACCGCTACAGAACACCAGCCGCAGATTGCCAGCAAGGGCTTTTGGCTGCTGCTGATCCGCCCCATGCAAGTCCTGAACGGCACGGACAAACATGGCCAGCATAGAGGGTACAAAATGCATACAAGTGACGCCATGCTGCTCTATGCTACGCAGCAGCATGGCCGGGTCGCGATGGGCATCCGGCGCCGCCATCACTAAGCGTGCGCCGACCATCAGCGGCCAGAAAAACTCCCAGACTGACACATCAAAACTGCAGGGCGTCTTTTGCAATACCACATCGTCTGCACTGAGCTGATAAGCGTGCTGCATCCATTCCAGCCGGTTGATGATGGCCTGGTGCGACACCAGTACGCCTTTGGGTTTTCCTGTGGTGCCTGAGGTATAAATGAGGTAAGCCGGATGCGCGGGTGTCAGCGCCAGCTCGATGGCTGGAAGTGCAGACGGCTCCGTGATGGCCGCGAGCTGATCAAACACCAGTATCTGGGCTGCATACTTCATCGTCGCGAAGCGCGGATGGCATGCGCTGTCCGTGATCAGCAGCCGGGCCGATGCATTGTCCAGCATATAGGCCAGACGCTCATCTGGATAGCCGGTATCCAGCGGCAAGTAAGCGGCTCCGGCTTCAATCACCGCCATGATAGCGATGCTCAGCTGTACCGAGCGCGGCAAAGCGATGGCGACAATATCACCGGGCTGCACACCGGCGCGCAACATGTCCCAGGCCAGGCTCATGACCTGATACCGCGTTTCTGCATAGGACAACTGATGCTGTGCATCGACCAGCGCAATTGTCTGCGGCGAACGCAAGGCTTGCGCCGCCAGCGCACTGCGCAGCGTCGCCGGTGCCAGCGCATGTTGTGTGGCATTGATCTGCTGTAGCCAGGCGATTTCCTGTGCGGTTTGTAAGGTAAAGCGCGACAACGGTAAATCCGGCTGCGCCAACAAGCTACGCAGCAGCATGAGCACACGCTGCGCCAGGGCAGCGCCATCTTTTAACGCGCCCCGGTTTTCTACCAGCAGCTGTAACTCCTCACCGGGAATCACCAGCAGCGCCAGCGGATAATGGCTGTAGCCACGATTGTGGATCTCACTGACTGTCAAACTATTACCCTCACGCCCATCCAGCTCTTGTGTGAGATAAGCATGATCAGGGTAGTTTTCCACTACCAGCAAAGTATCAAACAAATTCCGGTTTCCGGTATGAGGAATACCACTGCCGCCCGCTCCGGCTTCAGCGGCGATGCGCAGGATTTCCGCCAGTCCCAGGCCATCATGTTCCATCAGCTCACTATGCTGTTGCTGCAACGCTGGCAATTGCTCCCACAGAGAACGATGGGCTTGTAAGGTCACCCGGACCGGCAAGGTATTCAGGAATAAGCCTACCTGTTCGTCTATGCCATGAATGGATGCGCTGCGCCCTGCTACCGGGCTGCCAAACACCACTTCATCGCGTCCGGCCAGGCTGCTCAATACCATGGCCCAGATGCCTTGCATCAGCACATTCAAGGTCAGGCCACGCTGTCTGAGCTGCATCATCAATTGCTGTGTCAACTCTGCAGGCAGCCGGACCAGGCACTCATCGACCTGCGCCTGCGGCTTCACCTGTTCAAACAAGAGCGTGGGCTGCACTTGCTGCAAACTGGCGCGCCATTTTTCCCTGCTGGCCTGCATATCACGCTGCGTCAGTTGCCGCATCAGCGATGCGTAACTGGTTTGCAATGCAGGCAGTTGTGGCAGTTGATGGCGATAAGCCTCAAACACATCGCGCAGTATTAGCGGTGTAGACCAGCCATCGATCACCAAATGGTGTATCACCAGTATCAGTACATGTTGACTGGCATGCAGATGGACCAATGCCGCCTGTATCAGACCACCAAATTCCGTGCCGGTGTGATGACGCTGCAGCAGCCGCTGCTCTATTGCGCTCAGTTGCAGCGTCTGCTCTGCTTCACTGATACCGGACAAATCTATTTCCTGCCAGGGCCAGGTGCTGGCTGCTGCTGTCCCTTCCTCAGGAAGCAGGAATACCGGCTCATCGCCCGTTTCCATATCAAACAAACCGCCTAACTGCGGATAGCGCGACAAGGTGGCGTTCAGCGCACGATGCAAACGGGCGCCATCCATCACACCCGTGAAATGCAGCCGTGTGTAGGCGTTGTAACTGCTGGCCTGATCCCCTATCTGTGCATGGAACAGCATCCCTTTTTGCAGTGGTAACACAGGAACTGCATCGGCAAACCCGCCATAACGCTGCTGCAAATCCGCCAGTTGCTGAGCCGGTAAAGCCCAGGTATTCCGGCTCAGTTCAGGAGCAGCTTGGCTACTACGCACAGCGCCCAGTTTATCTGCCATATGACGTGGAGTTCGTTGTGAAAACACGGCGCTGGGACGCAGTTCAAAACCGGCCTGACGCAGTTCTGAGCACAGGATAATGGCAGAGATACTGTCGCCCCCTAAGGCAAAGAAATCGTCATCGACACCAGCGTGTGGTAACTTCAACACCTTAGCCATCAATTGGCAGAGCAGCTTTTCCTGCTCGCTAGTGGCAGCGCTGTCGCTGCTCAGCAAGTGCATGTGTGTGTTTGGCGAAGGCAGCCGCTTTCTGTCGACTTTGCCGCTGACATTGCGCGGAAATTCAGGCAGCACGACGAGAGCAGATGGCACCATATAATCAGGTAAGCTGCTGCGCAGCTCACTTAACAGGTTCTGGCTGATCTGACTGCGGATCGCATCCCGGTCTGCGCTATGTTGAGCATGTTCAGCCATGTCAGTATCAGGCACCACACAATACGCGATCAGACGATGACTATGATTGACGGACTCTGCAAGCACCACCGCGCTTTCCACACCGGGCAACAGCGACAAGGCATTTTCCACTTCACCGATTTCCACCCGGTAGCCGCGCACCTTGATCTGATCATCGGCGCGGCCTATGAACTCCAGATACCCGGCTTCATTCCAGCGCACCAGATCGCCGCTGCGGTACATGCGTGCACCTGTATTTGCCGTCCCCACTGCTGGCTGAACAAATGGATTCGCGACGAAGCGGGTCGCGCTTAAATCAGCACGTGCCAGATAGCCCTGCGCCAGCCCCTGTCCGGACAAATACAATTCACCCACCACGCCTGACGGTACCGGCTGCAGACAAGCATCCAGCACGTACACGGTGGTATTGCCTATCGGCCGTCCGATGACCGGCGATTCACTGGCAGCGAGCGGTGCACGCAAGGTATCCACCGTGTATTCGGTGGGTCCATACATGTTATGCGCCTGCAAATGTGGGAAAGCGCGCAATTGCTGCCACAAAGCAGCGGGTGCGGCTTCACCACCGATCAGTATCAGCGTCAGCGCGTGACGCCCCTCCGCCATCAAACCATTGTTCAGCATTTGCGCCAGAAAGGATGGCGGCAAATCCATCGCGTCTATCTGCCAGCGATCGACTTCCTGCACCAGTTGATACGCATCCCGCCTGACTTCTTCATCGAACACGATCAGCTCTTGTCCATGCAAAATCCAGAATATCTGCAGCCAGGATGAATCGAAAGAAAACGAATGCGTATGCGCCGCGCGTAGCATCCGGCCCGGGCTGGTACGCCGCACGGCATCCATCGCTGGCTGATACACACTGGGCTGATGGGACAGAAATAAATTCAGCAAAGCGCCGTGCGTATTCATCACGCCCTTGGGTCTGCCGGTACTGCCTGAGGTAAAAATAATGTAGGCGACATCGTCCGCAGCAAGCCTGCTGTCGCGGCTGAAGCAGATGGCATGGCCGGGCAGCGCGGCCAGCGAAGCGCGCAGCGCAGCACTATCCAGATCCAGCCTTGGAATAGCGGCAGGTAATTCCGTCGCCACTGCACACTGGCTCAGCACCAGCAAAGGACAGGCATCTTCACACATCAGCGCAATGCGTTCTGATGGATAGTCCAGATCCAGCGGCAAGTAGCTGGCACCGGAAGATAAGACAGCCAGCATGGCAATCAGTGCATCGGCACAACGGGGTAGCGCTACGGCTACCACCTTGCCACGGCCAGCACCATGCTGTTGCAACAGACGGGTCAGGCGTGCCACCTGCATCGCCAGTTCGGCAAAAGTCAGACGCTGATCGCCGCAAATCAATGCGATAGCTTGCGGTGTTTGCGCTGCCTGGCGGAAGAAAATTTCAGCGATACTGCACAGCTGTGCCGACTGTTCCGGCTCTGAGGTATCCGCCGTATTTGCTGTATTTGCAGGATGCGCAATGACTGGACCTTGCGAATATATGGCCAGATTCGACTGATCCTGGGCAGTCAGCAAACTGATACGGGCAAGTGCGCTATCCGGTGCTTGCAGGCAGTTTTCCAGCAATTGAAGTATGCGGTTTGCATGAGTGCATAAGTCCTGATGCCGGTAGCGTGCACTGTCGGCGCGTAATTCCAGCGTCAGCTGCTCTTCGTGCATGACAATGCCAAACTCAATATCATCTATCGGCCCCGTCGCGAGGTGATGGGTGACACCAGTCATACCGGCAAAGTCCAGCCTGTAGTCAAACATCTTGTAATTGATCAGCGCGCCATACAGCTTTTGCGCTGAACCGACCAATCCCAAATCACGCTGTATGCGCTCTGCATCGTAACGCTGGTGCTTACGTACCTGAGCCATCGCCTTTCTGACCTGAGCCGCCACATCCAGCCAGCTCATCGCCGCATGCATCTGCAACTTTAAGGGCAGGACATTGACTACCGGTGCGACAGCATCGATCGCGACCGAACCCATACGGCGCATCCACGGCACACCTATGCTTTGCTGCGCCTGTCCGGTCATACGGTACAGATACATCGCCAACAAGCCATGCAAGAGATCCGCCAGCGTCAGTCTGGCATGCTGACTGGCACTCAGCGTCCGTAGGGCAGTCAGCAGCGGTGCTGGTAAGCGGATCTGATGCAGCACCAGATCCGCGGTACCCTGCATAGCGCCAGGATGACGGGACAGACTCAGCGGTACCGGCAAATCGCTGCAGTATGCTTGCCAGAATGCGCGGTCCGTTTCGAATTGGGCTGATTGCTGATAAGCCGCATTTTCAGCGATGACGGCATCGACTGCGATGAAGGGTGAAGCTGACAACGCGTCAGGATTTGCGCTGAGCAGCGCACTGTAAATCGCTGCAATACGGCGTGTCAGCGCAGTAAAACTATACCCATCCAGCATGATGTGATGGTAGCGCTGATACCACAACACTTCAGCCTTAGCGCCATCGTTCACCATGAACAGCGCTTGCCGGTACAAAGGCTGCGTCCCATCTGCAATCAGGTCGGCCTGCGTATCCGCCCACATCCATTGCAAGGCCTGTGCCTTACTGTCGTTCAGGTTGCGAAAATCATAGACTTCCGGCGCAGGGATATCGTCTGCATTGCCGCCCTGCCGTATGCGTTGCAGCGGTAACTGCGCATCTGAGACGGAATAGACCGCCGTGACGGTATCGGCTTCAGCCAGACCCTGCCGTATTGCCTGTTGCAAGACATTGATCTGCACGGCCGCATCCAGGGCGATGTAATGCGATATCACATAAAGATTTTTACGCTCAGATACCTGATCAGCCAGCCAGATACCTTGCTGGGTGCCGGTTAACGGAACATCCCGGAACTGGCTGTCATTGGAAATCTGCAGCTCAGGCAGTGCGGATAGCTGTTGCATGCTGCGCTCCTCAGGCTGCGTTACTGAAAGGATTAATGCTGGTCCAATGCAGCGTTATATAGTCCAGACATTCCTTGCGAGAGGCAGGGCCAAATGCACAGTCCCAACCAACAGGCTGTGCCGCAAACACTGGCCATAAACTGTATTCCTTGCGCGCATTGACCAGCACACTGAATTGCAATTGTTCGTCGTCAAAAGGATTGAGGTAGTTATCGTGACTCATGATGAGATATCGCTTCCCTGATTGGATGTCGCAAAAAAATAGAATGAAATGGGTGAGTGTTCAGACCAGCGCTGACAGCAGATCGCAAAGCCCGCTCAGTAAGCCATTGCGCCAGCATATCCAGTCATGACCACCGCGAAATTCGCGATAAGAAACCTGATGTCCGGCCGACTTCAGAGCAGCACACATGGCTTGATTAACGCCAGTCATGTCGCTCTCATAGCAACCGGCTTCCATCCAGACGCGCAAGCTGCCGGGCGTTACTGAACCGCTACGGACTTGCCGGGTCAGCCAGCCCTGATCACCCGTCTCATTGGCATCCGGCCACCAAAACGAACCGGACTGGCTTAGCACCAGACCAAAGCGTTGTGGCCAGTGCCAGGCTGCATACATGGCAGCCAGCCCACCATAACTTTGGCCAGCAACCAGGCTGCGCCGGGGATCAGCGCTGAAGGCTTGCAAGGCACAGGCTTGCGGCAGTAATTCTTGCTGCACAGCGAGCCAAAAATCTGCATTACAAGTCAGATCGCTGGCACGCTGGGTGTGGTTCATCGCATCGATGAACAGATAGACCGCAGCAGGCAAATCGCCGCGCGCACTCAATTCATCCAAAGCCGGAAACAGGGGCATGTGCTGCGTCCAGTACTGGCCATCAAGTAACAGCACCAGCGGCAAATTACCCTCCACGGCATCTGCGGTTTTGCCTTGCGTGCGGTACAGCCAGACCGTGCGATCGGTATGCAGGCGACTGCTGTTCCAGCGCAAAGTTTGCAATTGCCCGCGCAGTGACGGGCTATTCCGTGCATCGGTTTCTAAACCGGATTCAAGCTGCTGCCAGGCAGCATGCTTGACCGCCTGTGACAAACTTAGACGGGACAAGGAGACGCCAGAGCCATTGCTATGTGTGGGTAGCGGATTGAAGCTGTCAGACTGTGCCCGCGCTGCCATCAGATCTGTCCACCATTGCCGCATTTGCGCGCGCGTTGCACCCGATGGAGGCAGATGCTGCTGTTCTGCAGGCAGCAGAAAATAACTGCCACACCAGTCCTTAGGCAGCACCGTCTGCCAGCACCAGACATCGCTCTGTCCTATGCGCTGCAAGGAGCTCAGCTGCTTCAGCGGATGTGGCGTATGTGAATACACGTCGATGTAGACATGCTGGCATGCAGAGTCTTGTGGACCACCCTGTGGATCTCGCCACAAAAAAATGACCTGATCGCTCGCTTCATCCATAGCCTGTATCAAAGGCGTACCCGTCTGCTGCACGGCATGCCACCAGGCTGGACTGCCCAGATCGGCGCGCTGCAGCAGAGGGTGTCTGAGCAGCGCCGGTGATATCGGCCTCATGCTGCCCACACGCTGTCTTTGGGACCATGTCGCACACGACGCGCAGTCAGCCAGCATGCCCAGGCAAACATCAGCGCAGCCACAAAACCGACCAGATCAACGCTGAGGCTGGCCAGACTCAGATGCATCCATACGCCGGAACCTGGCAGCAGCCATGCCAGCAGGCTGGTCAGCGGTATTGCCAGCGCGGCGATGCTGCACACAGCCAGCAAATCCACTGCTGCGCGCGCCGCACCGCGCCAGAATGCCCAACTCACTGCCGCCACAAAAACGCTGTAATACACGGTCAGATAAGCATGGTTGATTTGGCTGACCCAGGCAACCATCAGCTTGCCGGCAACCATGGTGCAACACACAGCTGCTACCGCGCCCAGACACACACCTACCGTTGCCGCAGCCATCCATAGTGTGGCGCGCGACTGGATCACAGCAGGCTGATTAGCTTGCTGCTTAGCTTGTTGATTTTTGCGACGTTTTTCCACCCACAGCAAATTCCCGGAATAGAACAGAAACGCACCGCTGAGACCAAACACAAAGTACACCCAGCGCATCAGGTCACCACCGAAGCTGCCGAAATGCAGGGAAAAGAATGGAATAGTCAGCGCGCTCCAGACATTGCCCTGACCCGGTAACATGCTGGTATCGATCACCTGACCGGTATAAGGCTGTATCAGTACATAGGCGGCCTGCGGCCCCTGTACCAAATGTTCAGGACTCAGCAAGGCAGCACGTGCCACAGGACGTGGCCCTTCCAGCCCCATGAACAGGATTTCCTGCAAACTCGCCTCCGGTGCTGCCTGCTGCAGCTTTTCTATCAATGCGCTGACCGGCAACATGTTCGCGACATTGTGCGTCTCACTGGTATGGACAGCTGGCCGGGTAAACATCGGCGTATCGCCATACACCACGCGCGACAGACTGCCGTAAAACAAATCATGAAAAGCAAAGACCACGACTGTAATACTGATCAGTACATGAAACGGCAGGCTGAGTATGCCTATGATGTTGTGTGCATCCAGCCAGAAACGTTTGCGGTTTTTGCCGGGGCGCAGCGCAAAAAAATCCTTGACCAGGGTAGGCAATAACAAGATCACACCTGAGACCAGCGCCAGGAAATACATCGCACCGGCGATACCCATCAGATAGGTACCCAGATACTCATCGCCCAATGTTCCGGGGATGCCGGCAGTACGGTGCAGCATGTCGATCAGCTCCGCCAGCAGCGAAGGCGTGTCGGCACGCGCAGTGAATTGCCCGGCTTCATTCAGCGTGCCCAGCCAGCGTTGCGCGGACAAATCCAGCTCATGTCCGCTTTCGCTGCCAGTCCAGCTCAGTGGGGCAGCGATGTTTTCCTGCTGCGTCAGATGCAAAGTAAATTCCTGACGTGCGTCCGGACGCTGTTGCAGCATAGCGCGCACCAGACCATCCAGCTGGTCAGGACTCATCGCAACCGGCGCAGGCGCGCCATGGCTGGCGGGCGGGCTGATCCAGCGATCCAGTGGCTGCTTGAACATGGTCAGGGCACCGGCAAAAAAACCGATGAATAACAACATACCGGTCGTGATACCGACCCAGGTATGTAAGGACTGATAGATACGGAGAATATCGCTACGAATTTTCATGATAAAGACAAGAGAACAGGCATTCCACGGGAGATCCACAACAACAGGTAAGCAAGCACATTGGCCGCCAGCAGCCAAAGTACGGCCCGCATACCCGTGTGAAACAGATAGACCAGACTAAAGATCACCAGCCATAGCGGCGTGATCATCCACATCACGAACTGAACCTTGTTCGGTGCGCTGATACCGCCTGGCCCCCACCAGGCAAACAGCCCGCATACAGCGAATGCCAGTGTCAGCCCCAACACGGCACCGGCTAAGGTTTTGCTCCACCAGTCAGGATGGATAGCGGGCTTTTTTTGCGGCTTGACAGTAGCCGTGTTGGCATTAGCGTCCATGTTCAGCCTTCTTCGCAAACAGTAAAAAAATCAGAGAAAAAAATGGCAGCAAGCTGAGTGTCAGCATACTGATGACCAGCCAGGCAAACACCGAGGCGGCGGTGCTATAAGCTTGCGCACCCACCACAGGTGCCAGCAATAACAGAGCAAATCCTGCATAGCGCCAGGGCATCTGCGCTAAGGGCTGCGCCAACCATGCCTGATGACGATGGCTCAGATACAGCAGCGCGCAAGCCGTCACGGTGAGGAGTAAAAAGAGTAGTTTCATCATGCTTGTACTAAAACGAGGAAATGGAATCAGAAGCGGAATCAGTGCGCTTAGCGGGACCGGAAAGACGCCCCGCGAGCTGGCGTATTTTCTGGCTCGTCTTCACCACCAACAGATAGCTGAGCGGAACAAAAATCAAGGCCAGTGCGGTAGCTGAAATCACCCCGCCCAGCAAACTGGCTCCGATAGAGCGCTGAGCGGCAGCACCCGGTCCATTCGCCAGCACCAACGGTACGATGCCGGCGCCAAACGCAAGTGAGGTCATCAGGATAGGACGCAGACGCAGGCGGGCAGCAGCGACTACTGCCGCCAGCACAGACTGCCCTTGCCGGATCTGGCTCTCGGCAAACTCGACGATAAGAATCGCATTTTTGATTGCCAAGCCCATCGTAGTGAGGATACCGACCTGGAAAAAAATATCCCTGTCACTGCCGGACAAATTCACGCCTGCCACTGCACCCAACACCCCCAAAGGAATGACCAGCATGACAGAGACCGGGATAGTCCAGCTTTCATACAAGGCTGCCAGGCACAGGAAAATGAACAGCGCAGAAACGCCATATAGCAGCATCGCCTGTCCTCCTGAGAGCTTTTCCTGATACGACAAACCGCTCCACGCATATTGAGTACCCGGTATAGCGCGGGCCAGCTGTTCCAGCGTTGCGATCACTTCCCCCGAACTGACCCCGGGCACACCGGCGCTGCTGATCTGGATCGCTGGCATGCCATTAAAGCGGCGCAACTGACTGGGCCCATTCTCCCAGCGCGTGCTGGCAAAGGCAGAGAACGATGTCATGCTGCCTTTAGCGCCACGCACAAACCAGTGCTGAATATCTTCCGGAGCAGAGCGATACGGCGCATCAGCCTGAACAAACACTTTCCTGACATGTCCACCGTGAATAAAATCGTTCACATAGACGCCGCTCCAGGCGGTGCTCAACGTGGAATTGACGTCCTTCGGGTCCAGCCCAGAAGCCATCGCCATTTGCTGATTGATATCTATCCTTAGTTGCGGACTATTCTCGATACCAGCCGCATCGACAAACATCAGCTCAGGATAAGCCGCCGCCTTATTGACCAGTGTTGCAGCACGTTCGGTCAGCGTGGCATGCCCCAACGCAGTCGCATCCTGTAACCAAAACTCAACGCCATTGGCATTTCCTAAGCCATCTATCGGCGGTGGCACCATGGCAAAAGCACGCGCGTCGCGCAGCATGCTGAGTGCCTGGTTAGCACGCGCAGCGATAGCTTGTGCAGTATCACCTTTCGCCTGACGCTGTGCCCAGTCTTTCAAAGGCACGAAAGCAATGCCGGCATTCTGACCAGCGCCGGTCGAGCTGAAACCAGACACGGTATAAATTCCATTGATCGCGGCTGCCTCTGTAGTGAGGAAGTAATGCTCAATCTGTTTCGCCACTTCTGCCGTGCGTGGATAGGTCGCTCCGGGTGGCAACATGAAACGCACCATGATGGTTCCCTGATCGTCTTCCGGGATAAAGGCCATGGGCAAACGCTGATAGCCAAACCAGGCTGCACCTATCACCACCACATATACCAGCACAAAGCGCAGCGGACGCGATAACACCTTGAACAACAGCGCTACATAAGCCTGCTGCAGGTAAGCCGTCGCAGCGGCAAAGCTGGCCAGTACGACTGCAATCCTTGTACTTTTTGTGTTTGCAGCCTGCTTCGTGTGCATCTGCTCACTGGACGAAGAAAGGCGGGGCTTTTTAGCTTGCAGCAAAGCGACGCACAATACGGGCGTAAGACTGATGGCAAGCAGAACTGACAATGCCATAGCGGATACCAGGGTGATGGAAAACTGGCGGTAAATCACTCCCACCGAACCGGCAAAAAATGCCATAGGTAAAAATATCATTCCCAATACCAGGGCGATGCCGGTCAGGGCACTGGTCATTTCACGCATGGTTTGCAAGGTAGCCGTGCGCGCATCCAGACCATTTTCATTCATTAAACGCTCGACGTTCTCAACCACGACGATGGAATCGTCGACCAGCAAACCTATTGCCAGCACCAGACCGAGCAAGCTCAGCGTATTGATGGTGTAGCCGGATACGGCGAGAATCGCCAAAGTACCCAGCAATACCACTGGGACGGTAACCACTGGTATCAAGGTAGCGCGCCAGTTCTGCAAAAACAAAAACATCACCAACACCACCAGTGCGACTGCTTCGAGCAAAGTGATGAGCACGGAACTGATGGAGCGTTTGACAAAACGGGTCGCGTCTTCCGGATACATTACCTGCACCCCAGGTGGGAATGCGGGCGCCAGCTGTGCAATACGCTGCTTGACTGCGTCAGCCGTGCTCAGCGCATTGGCGCCCGGCGCCAGCATGATGGCCAGACCCGACGCCGGCATACCGTTCAGACGCGAAGTACTGCTATAAGCTTCATTTCCTATCTCAACTCTGGCCACATCTGCCAGCCGCACCAGTGCGCCATCCGCACCGGTTTTGACCACGATATCGCGGAATTGCTGAGGCGTTTTTAAACGAGACAAAGCGGTGATGGTCACATTCAATTGCTGGCTGTCGCTGGCAGGCCTGGCACCCAGCTCACCAACCGGCACTTCGGTATTCTGTGCTTCGATCGCTTCGATCACATCGGAAGGCATGAGGCTGACACGATGGAGTTTTGCAGGGTCGAGCCAGATACGCATCGCATAGGATGATCCGAAATTACGCACATGACCTACCCCGGCTATCTGACTGAGCGGTCCCATCAAATAGTTGTTCATCCAATCGGAAATATCGGTATCGGTGCGCTGCCCATTCTGATCGTAAAACACGGCAATCATCAGAAAGCTGTTTTGCATCGAGCTCACACTCAGGCCATTTAGCTGAACTGCGCGCGGCAGCCGGTTGCTGATCTGGTTGACCTTGTTCTGCACCTGAATCAAGGCCTGTTCATTGTCCGTTTCCTGAGAAAACGTGAGCATGATTTCGGCTTCACCGGAGGCACTGCTGCTCGCATCGAAGTACAGCAAATTCTTCAGGCCTTTTAATTCCTGCTCCAGTACCTGTGTCACGCTTTGCTCCACCACCTGGGCTGCAGCTCCCGGATACATGGCAGCGATGCGCACCACTGGCGGCGCGATATTGGGATATTGTGAAACCGGCAGCATGCGTATGGCGATCAGGCCGGCCAGCATCAAGGCTATCGTCAGCACCCAGGTCAAAACCGGGCGATCTATGCAGAAACGGGAAATCATGACTGTTACTCTTTCGCCGTTCGTGCCGGACTGTCCGCCGGGTCAGGCATTGCGGCAGCCTTCCATTCTGTTGGCCTGACTTTGGCGCCCGGTGCGGCTTTCAATGCACCCTCAACGATGACACGTTCTCCAGACTGCAGACCGCTGCGTGCTATCCATTGATTACCCTGACTGCCTGCCAATTCCAGTACGCGCACTTCTACCTGCTGCTGCTTATTCACGACCAGTGCACTGGCCTGATTTTTCTCGTCATAACGTACTGCCTGTTGCGGTACCAGTATGACTTCCGACTCCACGCCCTGCGCTACGCTGGCGCGTACATACATACCAGGTATCAACAGCTTTTCGGGATTCGCAAACTGGGAACGCAGCGTGACTGCGCCAGCATCGGCATCAACCGCCATTTCCGTCAATTTCAAGGTACCGGCTTCGCTATAAGCCTGCCCATCTTCCAGCACCAGATGTACCGCTGACAGACCAGGCTTAAGCGAGCCACTGCCCAATCGACGACGCAATTGCGTCAATTGCTGGCTGGACTGAACGATATCGACATGAATAGGATCAAGCTGCTGTATTCTGGCCAGTGACGCAATCTGGTCAGCGGATACTAAGGCACCTTCGGTCACGTTGGAACGCCCTATCCGTCCTGCGATGGCAGCGCGGATCTGCGTGCGTTGCAGATCGATTTGCGCTGTTTTCAGCGCAGCTTCCTTGAGTCTTACCCGTGCCAGCCCCTGCTGATAATTTGCTTGCGACAGTTCATATTCCTGTTGCGTGACCGTTTTACTATCGAGCAGTCTGGTATAGCGCTCCGCGATCACCCTAAGGTTGACTAAAGCCGCCTTTTCCAATGCCAGATCGGCTTCTGCCTGTTCTGCTTTAGCCTGATAACTATCCGGGTTAATCTGATACAAGAGGTCACCCGCCTTGACATCGGAGCCTTCCGTAAACAGGCGTTTCTGTATGATGCCGCTAACCTGTGGCCGGACTTCGGATACGCGTAATGCCGCAACCCGCCCCGGCAATTCTGTGCGCACCGGCAAGGACTGCGTATGCACAGTCAGTACCGCAACTTCAGGCAGCACTTCTTTTTCCTCTGTCACTTCTTTTGCGGTCGCAATCTGTTCGCTGCCACAGGCAGACAACAATAATGCCGTTGACGCGCTCAGAATTGATACATAGATAAAATTCAGTTTTACCACTTTTTTTACGGTTCGATTAAGCAAGGGGACAACCTGTTCACAGTATGTTGATTCATCAATGCGTACATCACGCAGCCAGCGTCGCACCGCCATCCACCACCAGATCCTGCATCGTGATATGGCTGGCCAGATCGGAAGCGAGAAAAACCACGGTGTTGGCGATTTCTCTCGGGGTCGCAATTTTTTTCAAAGGAATGCCCAGCTTGTATTGCTCAGGCAAACCTTCTATGGTTCGCTGCATACTCGCTTCGCTGGGCAGCATGGCGCGCAGCATGGGTGTGTCGGTCGATCCTGGGGAGACCAGATTGCAGCGCACACCATATTCCGCCAGCTCCAAGGCGACACAATGACTGAGGCTGACCAGGGCGGATTTGGACGCACAATAGGCACTCATATTCATACGCGGCACATGGGCGGCATTGGAAGCGAGGTTCACAATACAACCGGACGCTTGCTGCTTAAATTGCGGCATGAGTTGAGACAGCAGATAAAACACACCGCTGACATTGATATCGAAACTGCTTTTCCAGTCATCCAGCGTCAGTGTTTCCAGCAAGCCCAGACGCAAGATGCCAGCGGCATTCACCAATACATCCAGGCGCGGCATTTCCAGCAACAGCTGTTGACATACACGTGCTACTGCAGCGCGATCAGTAATATCCAGCACCACCGTTTTAAACGGATAACGCTTGCCCTCCTGCGTACCCAGTTCACTCTCGAAATGACGATCCAGACCGACCACCCTTGCACCGAGCTGACGAAAGGTCATGGCGATCTGATAGCCTATACCCCGCCCGGCACCGGTGACCCAGACTTGCTGGCCCTCAAACTGGAGACGCGGCGGCGGTGCCTGCTTGGGAAGCGGCGCCTTGGCCACCTGCTCCGGCGTTGCGCGCATCATAGTAAGCTCCTCACGCTGCCTGCTTTTGCGAGTACAGTGTCCACCATGCGTTCAGGCTAGGCTTTCTGGCTAACTCTTCAAATGTCACCTTGACGCCAAATTTCTCCCATTCCGCTACCAGCCCCATCACCTGCACTGAGTCCAGACCGTAGTCCATCAGATTGTCGTCTTCCCCGAATTCACTGTCGTCTTCATCGATATAGCTGAGCAGGATTTGTCTGAGCTGTTCGCGATTCATCACAGGGCGCGCAGGCGAGACTGTTGACCCTGTGGTCTCCAGTAGCTGTGCCATGCTGAGCACAGCACCGCATCGGCCCGCCACATAATTCAATGCCATGTGATGTTCCTGTTCTGTGAAATCGGCCACACCGTCGCTGATCATAAAGGGCTGGATATCACGCATGAATGCATCAAGCGCAGTCGTCATACAGCCGATGTGCGCATACACGCCGACAATCAATAACTGGTCACGCTGCCACTCCTGCATCAGTTGCTGCAGGGATGAGCGTTGAAATGCGCTGTAGCGCCACTTGACCAGAACGGTATCGTCTGGCTCAGGCTGGAGCGCAGCGACCACCGCTTTCTGGGCCGGATCAGCCTTCGTCAGACCAGGTCCCCACATATCATTCAACAGCGCGCGGTCTTGTGGATTTTGTTCGGCAGGCTGAGCGGTGTACACGACAGGAATACCCGCCGCTTTGGCCCAACGCCGGATGGCGCTGATATTCGCAATCAGTTCATGCACCAGCGGATTATCTGCGCCGTAAAAACGCAGAAAATATTCTTGCATATCATGGATCAGCAAAACTGCCCGCGTGGTATCTGGTTTCCACTGCACGCGGTTTGCAGGTAAATCATGGGCAGATGGCAAGGTGTAAAACGGTATCACTGGAATCGACATGGCTAGCTCTTTGGGTATAAATTCAGTTAGGCTCAGTTCAGACCTGGGCGGCAAGAGGCTTGCCCTGTGCTATCACTGCGTGCAGATGCGCACGCAGGCTTTGTTTATCGGTCTTCCCTACCGCCGTCAGCGGCAAACGCTCGAGAATTTGAAAACGGTCTGGCAATTTGAAATCGGCTACGCCTTGCTCACGCAGATACTGGCGCAAACTGACGGCACGCAGCGTGCTGTCGCTGACCACGATGCAGGCACAGCTTTTTTCACCGAGTGCAGCATCCGGAATCGAAATCAAAGCTGCTTGCAAAATCGCCGGGTGCTTCAGCAGTAAATTCTCGATTTCTTCGGCAGCGATTTTTTCACCGCCACGATTAATCTGATCCTTGACGCGGCCAACCACACGCAAATAGCCATCCGCCGTTTTTTGCACCAGATCGCCGGATGCATAAAAGCCATCGGCATTGATGACTTGCCGATTGTGGTCGGGTGCCTGATAGTAGCCACGGAAGGTGTAGGGACCACGCGTCAGCAACAGCCCTGTTTCGCCATCTGCCACCGGTACGCCCTCCTGATCCACCACCAGCACTTCGTCATCCGGACTCATAGGACGACCCTGGCTGGTAAAGATTTTGTCTTCGCTGTCATCCAGTCTGGTGTAATTCACCAAGCCTTCTGCCATGCCAAACACCTGTTGCAGCTGACAGCCCAGCTCAGCCGGAACCCGTCTGGCCAAGGCTTCTGCAAAGCTGGCGCCGCCGACCTGCAATAAGCGCAAAGAGTGCAATTGCTGTTGCCTGCCCACTGCGGCCTGCAGCCATAAAATCACCGCAGATGGCACCAGTGCCGCCATGTTGACCTGATGCTGCGCGATCAGCGCGAAGCAGCGCACTGGCTCCGGGTCCAATGCCAGTATCACCGTACCTCCAGCATAGAACACACCCAGACTGCCGGGCGAACTGAGCAAATAATTGTGCCCGGCTGGCAGTACGCACAAATAGCGTGTGGCAGGGCTGAGTGCACAAATTTCAGCACTGCGCCGCACGCTGTAGTAGTAGTCATTATGGGTACGCGGTATCAGCTTAGGCGTACCGGTGCTGCCACCCGATAGCTGGAAAAATGCGACTTCATCCGCAGGTGTCGTCTGCATGACGCTAACTGTGTCACTTTGCTGACTGATCAAATCCGCTAAGTCCTCTGCATAATCCGTCGCACCCAGTACCAGGATATTGCGCAATGCCGGTATCCCGGTCCGCAGTTCATTGCTGAATCCAGCATCGGTAAACAACTGATGCCGCGCTGATGCAATCAGCAAGCTAGGTTGCAATTGACTGGCATAGGAAGAAAGCTCAAGCCGCTGATGACTGAATAAGGCATTGACCGGTGCAATGCCGGCCTTGAGCAAGGCAAAAAAGACGATGTAAAACTCAGCCACATTGGGTAATTGCACCAGGGCGCTATCGCCGGGGCCAAGCCCGCGCTGATGCAGGACACGGGCAAGACGTTCCGCGTCATCGTTGAGTTGACGATAGCTGTATTGGCGCTCGCCGCAAATGACGGCGATATGCTCAGGCTGTGACGTCACCTGACGCTGCAGGATGTCAGTCAATGGCAGGTCCAGCCAGTAAGCCTGTTGCCGATAATGTCTGGCCAGATCACTGGGCCAGGGGCTGAAAGGAAGCAGCGGTTTACGGGAAATCGCTGCACTCATACCAGCACCTCATCCGCCGCTTGCGGCTGCAGTTGCTGGGTTTGTTGCTGGGTTTGTTGCTGGGTTTGTTGCTGTGCTGTGCTTTGCTTTTCTGTCGGCTGTATCTCTATGCCTAAGGCATTGAGCATGGTTTGTAATTTCGCCTGCGTTTCTGCCCATTCAGATTCGGGACAGGATGCGGCCACGATGCCGGCACCGGCAAATAACTGAATCTGTTTTTCGCGCACCAGTCCACAACGTATGCTGACCGCCCACTCGCCCTCGCCCTCTGCATCACACCAGCCCACCATGCCGCCAAACAAACCACGTTCAAACGGTTCAACCAGGCTGATCAGTTTGCGTGCCAGCTGGGTAGGATAGCCACATAGTGCTGGCGTAGGATGTAACTGACAGGCGAGTTCCAGCACTGACATGGCGGGATCGGCCGGAATGCCTTCAATCGCTGTCGACAAATGCCACATCGATGCAGTGCTGATTAAGGATGGCGTCGCTGGCACCGTCAGCTCACTGCACAGAGTTTGCATGACGCGCTGCAGGTCTTCAATGACCAGGCTGTGCTCATACAAGTCTTTGTCTGAGTGCAGCAAATCCTGGCTGACTTGTTGATCCAGCGCAGGCGTGGCCTGACGCCGTGCCGAGCCCGCCAGCGGATTGGAATAGATACGGCCCGCATGCTTCCTAAGCAGTAGTTCTGGACTCGCACCGATCAGTTCAGCGCCGTTCGCTGTGCGCATGCGGAATTGATAGCCGCCCGGATTCTGCGCTAACAGCCGCGCAAAGAGCTGCGCCGGATCGATATTCTCTGCCAGTCCGACTTCGAGCAGGCGTGACAGCACCACTTTACGGATATCACTGAAATGAAAGTTTGCGATCGCCTGCTGCACGCCTTGCCGGAAGCGGATTTCTTCCGGCACGCTGCGTGCGTAAGTCGCTTGCGGCAAAGCTGTCGGTACTGACTGTACTGCAGCAGGCTGATCCTCACGTGTAAAAAATTCATAAGACTGTGGAATGGCCAGACTGACAGGCTGCTTCAGATCAAATGGAAGCGCACCGATCACGATGGGATGTGCTATGCCGTTGCTACGGGCACGCTCCAGTGCAGCCTGGACATGAGCCTGAAACTGCGCTGGTTCACGCCCCTCAGCCCGGGCTGGCATGGTGATCCATTCCGCTACGCCAGTCGCGCGCACACAGCGATGCGCCGACATGAATTGAAATACCGCTGATTCTGTATTGGCGTCGCGTTCGTCTTTGCGTGCGCCGGATGGAAATGCAAGCATGCTCATATCCTCACTAGCCTAAAAAAATATCGCTACGCTCTCAGTGGTCACACTGAAAATCTAAGCATTTCATTGGCTGGCGCTACGCTGGCTCGCTCCGCGTTTTGCGGGATAGTCCTGCTCCACTGTCGCCTTCAGCCTGTGGCTGTTGGTGAGTGATGGAGTTAGCAAAATATTGGCAGTCAGGACTACAGGGCAAAATGCTCCGTGTCCCGGCCACTTATTGCGATGTTGACGATGTTGACGATGATTACTTGATCTACCTAAGCCGGTGACAACGCGCGCATGTGCAGCGCGCTGCCCCGGCTGGCTTATACGTTTTTAGAATGCGTAGGTCGCGCTGACGTAGTAATTGCGGCCCAGTTCAAAGGTCTGGAAGTTTTTGTTTTTCTCTTCCAGGCTGACGTTAGTCAGATTTTTCACACCAAAACGCAAGGTCGTGTTCTTGTTGAGCTTAGCGGCGAAGGTCGCGTCATAGCGGGTGTAAGCTGGCAAGTCATTGCCCTCGAAGTATTGCTTGCCCACGTAATTTGCAGCCAGCGTGGTTTGCAGATTGTCCGTAGCTTTCCAATTCAGACTGAGGTTGAGCATGTTTTCCGGACGATTGTCGAGCTTGCTGAGCTTGCCGCTTTCATCGATGTATTCCGCCTTCAGATGTGTCAGATTACCCGCCACCGATACACCGGAACCGAGCTCCACATCCGCCTGCAATTCCAGTCCACGAGTCTTGGCTTTGGCCACATTCGCCCATTTGCGCGAAGGACCAGCCGCATCATAGAGAGAGACGATCATGTTATCGAGTTCATTTTTAAACACGACAGCGGTGAAGTTCCAGGCTTTCTGATGCACTTCCACACCGATTTCATAGTTGGTGCTTTTTTCCGGCGACAAGTTCGGATTCCCGGCCAGGAAGCATTTACCGCCACAACTGACCACGCTGTATTCTTTCGTGATCTGATACGCATCCGGAGCTTTAAAACCTTTGGTGATACCGCCTTTGACCGTGACTGCATCGTTGGCCTGATAGGTCAGGTAAGTCTTAGGTGAGAAGTGATTGCCAAACGCATCGTTCTTATCAAAACGTCCGCCCAGTGTCAGGTTCAGACCCTTGAGCAAATTGATTTCATCTTCGGCAAACAAGGCAGAAGTACGGGTACTGACGCCACCGCTTTTATAGACCATGTCAGAAATTTTCTGATCGCGGAAATCAAAACCGACAGTCATCGCATTGATGCCAAAATTGGTATTGGCGTAGAGCTTGGCGTAAGTATTTTCTTCTTTGATGAATCGTTGCTGCGGCTTGTTATAGCGCGAATTGAAATCATCGATGCTGGAAGATTCACGACTGACATAGGCCGTGGTGGTGCCCCAGTCCCAGCTGGCCTTGTGATTCAAACCGTAGGTATTGCGGGTGATTTCCTGCTCACGGTAATCCTTGGCCTCATAGTTCCATTGCGGGAAATAGGCATAGTAGTACATGCCATACGGACGCTTGTCTTTGTTGTAGCCAAAGTCGATATCCAGGGTCTGCGTTTCCGACAATTTCCAGGTGGCGGTCGTCATCAGATTCTGCGAACGTTTTTGCTCCAGGCGTGGCGCGTGAATTGGATCGGCATCAGAAAACCAAGGCTGACGATCATACATTTCGCCGCTGATGGACAGGCTCAGCTTGTCATTGATGGCGCCAGAGGTGGAGGCACCAAGACGATACTGATCCCCATTTGTACCCGAGGCGATGCGGCGGTATTCACTGCTGACACTGCCTATCCATTGCTTGCCCGGTTCTTTGGTAATGATGTTGACCACACCACCGATCGCATCCGAGCCATACAGCGCAGCCATAGGACCACGCACAATTTCCACGCGCTTGATGCTGTTCAAAGGAATAGAACTGAAATCGAAATCACCGCCACGCCACAACACACCGGAAGAAGATACCCGTCTGCCATTGAGCAACATCAGCGTGTATTTGCCACCCAGACCACGGATCTGAATTTCATCGCGGCCAGTGCCGTCGGTCATGTTATTCACGCCCACTGTTTCACGTAACAGATCAGCCAGACTATTCACCGGTGACTTGGCAATGTCATCCTCGGTCACGACGGTGGTAAATGCTGGCGCCGCCGCTATGGTATGGGCGCGCAAGGTCGCGGTGACCACCACCACAGAACCGTCAGCTGAATCTGCAGCCTCAACTGCCAGCGCGGATTGCGTCCCTATACTTGCAATTGCCAGGGCCAGGATTTTCTTTGCAAATGACATTTCTTTCCTCGGTAACAATAAGATCAATAAACGCAAATGATACTGATTCTCATTTGTGTTTGCAAATACTTTATGAAATAATTAATTGTTCCCAGAAATAAGGTCAACCGCATGAGTGCTTTAAGCATGAAACAGAGGGATGATAAGAGCATGCCAGTCACCGCCTTCGCAATGCGGCAACTGCCTGACGAGCTGCACATCGGCAAAGATGAAGTTCTCGTGGTGCTGGCCAGACGTCAGTTGGCAGCACAGATGAAGCTGGCGTACTTAGATGAGACTGAGCAAGCCCGCTATCACGCCTATGTGTTTGCGGCAGACAAACAAAGGCATTTACTCGCACATAGTCTGAAACGCGAGATCCTGGCTAAGCTGCTCAACAAAGCCCCAGCACAGCTGAAATTTCAAACGAATTCCAACGGCAAGCCCGGTCTGAGCGGGGAGAACTTACAGTTCAATCTCTCGCATAGCGGCGATTGGGTCGCCCTCGCCTTCAGTCATACGCATGCAGTCGGCATCGATGTTGAGCAAAGCAAGCCGCTTGATTATCTAAACCTGCTGCCGTCTGTCACGCATCCACACGATGATCTGGCCTGGCAGGAAGTTTCCGCAGCGACCCGCTTCATGGCGCTCTGGAGCATGAAGGAGGCTGTCAGCAAGTGCGCAGGATTCGGCCTGTCCCTGCCCTTCAGCAGCTTGCGACTGACGGCCTCAGGCGATCAGGCTTACAGCTGCGCTCTGCAGGATCAGCATTGGCAAGTCAGGCATGACATACGGGATGCGCACCACGTCGCAATCGCAATTCCTGCCCTCCCTACAACTACCCGCATCAGGCTGATTGAGCTTGGTGAGCTTAGTGAGCTGGGTGAACGCTATAAGCTCAGCGAAGCTCAGGAGCGTCAGACCACAGTCACCGAGCTTGCTTAGCATGCGTCAAACACAGCAGGTCGACACCGTTTTCACGAGCCACCCCAAGCGCAATCGCGCAGACTTTATTGTTTAGGATCGGGCAGTAGCGGCGGCGTGGCATCGCGATAAGTCAGATGGGAAATCCAGATTTCATGGATACGCTCATCGTACAGCCGCAACTGACAGGCAGCACTATCAACAAAGCGCGCACTGCCCTGCTCGCGGCTATACAGAGAATCACAATGCTGACGCAGATACGTTTCCCAGGCTTCCTGGGTTTTGATTAATGCTTTAGCGCTGCCCCAGACCACACTGTCCTGCTTTTGCGCAGCCAGATAATATTTCTGAAACTTGGCAATCTTCAACTCTATCTGCCCATTCATACACGCTGTAAGCTCCACCGTATTTTTACTATTTGCACATACCGCCGCATCTTGCGCTGACCATGCTGTGTTAGCAAGCAAGGCAAAAACGGTGGCAAACACAGACTTTACCAATGTTGATTTTTTCATTTTCAGAGAGGAAATTTGTGGTTGAAGATATTTTGGAGGCCAATTTTCTAAGTGCGATTTGCACATGGATGGAGTGCGTTTCTTTTTCCATGAGTTAATATTAAATCATGAAATATATAAAATAAAGCAACTTAATGCATAAATATTTTTATATTCTCAATCAACACAGAAATAGTCTTTTACCTAACGATCCTGGCTATGTATGGCTTGTTTTTACGGGAGGGTTACACACCTTACGGCTTTAACCGGAGGTCACCCATATTGTTTTGTCAAAGGCAAAAATTGGAAAGGGCGCAATACCCGATTCATGAGTTGCAAGTCCTAACTTAACTGGCTCAAGAAAGAGTGCCACATTCCAACCTCGATCATGAACGGTGCTACCGTATGCAACTCCATCAAGAGCGCCGACTGAGAAGTTATAGTCGCGCATGAACTCGGTTACAACTTGTGATGGCAGGTAGTCGATATGAACCTGGTTGGTGCGATCAATCGGCTTCATGATGTCATTTGCAAAATCATGCAAAAAGCGCAAAGTGAGACTATGAGTACGCGACTTCTCCGAAAACATGCTCGGTACAGCTGGTAAGCTCCGTAAGTCTAAAATCCGTATTTGGCGAAGCGATCGCCAGAGCCCGACTTTTGCTTGCTTTGCACGAGTCTCAATAAGTGCAGTAGTTGGCGAAGATGCGAGATAAAGCATCGGAATTCCGGCTGGATTCATACGATTGCTCTGAGTGGCGAACTCTATAGGCGGTGGCCCGAAGTCCGCGGCCCTAACACGTCGACCTTTCGGAATGTCAGGTCGCGCGCGCCAAAGTCTCAATCCTGCAGGAAGCTCTACAACCAAACCAAGATCTTCACTTGCGCTAGCAATGCTACTTAGCAGTGACGCTGGAGTAAGGGAATCTCGATCATCTCCACCGTCATCTTGAAAAAAGAATCTTCGTTTGTGTTTTACAGTATGGCAAAAAGACTCCCAACTACTCCACAATGCATCGTCAAGATCGAGTGCGCCAACATCAAAGTCACACCATGGTTCGTCGTTCATTTCGCAAGCGATTGCCGAATAAAGAGTGCCATTATGGTCTCTAGGCATTTCTAGCCCAATCTTATCCAGCATGCTCCAAGAATCCCAATACTCCCCAAGATAGCCCCCTTCAGCTGAGCAATACCCAAGCTGATCAACAGCTCTACCGTAGTAGCGCCCAATACACTGCTCAATATGTTGCGCAACTTTCTTGAACTCCAAAGTTGGGGAATCAAACTTACCGCAGAAGTTGCAACCACGACGTCCATCATGGTTACGAATCCAGGCACGTAAGTCTTGATTGGAAAAGCAAGAGGAGCAAACACGTTTTGAGTTCATATGCTGGAAATTATAAAGAATGTCATAGCATTTACTTGCTACATATTTTTAGAGTTGTTGCTTATACGTTAAAGGCTGATGTGATGTCGATAGCATGCGTAGGGCAATGCGTTTCACCTATAACGCCGTACGGAATCTATCAAAATCTCACCATGCCAAATGATCAGTATCGACAAGACAGCCTCATTTTCAAAACAAAAAAGCCCTGAAAAATCAGGGCTTTAAATTGAAACTTTACAGTTTACATCGCAGGTACGAATTAGAACGGAATATCGTCATCCATATCCGAGAAATTCGGGGCTGGGCGGGATACCGGGGCTGGGCGTTGGGCCGGGGCTGCCGGGCGTTGGGCTGGGGCCGGTGCGCCGTAGCCGTCGTCCATGCCTGCGCCGCCACCCATACCGCCGCCCATACCCTGGCGGCTGCCTAACATCTGCATGGAATCTGCTTTGATGTCAGTTGCATACTTTTCCACGCCGTCTTTATCGGTGTATTTGCGGGTACGCAGGGAACCTTCGACGTAGACCTGGGAGCCTTTTTTGAGGTACTGGCCAGCGATTTCAGCCAGCTTACCGAAGAAGGTAATGCGGTGCCATTCGGTCTGTTCTTTCTTTTCGCCTGTCGCTTTGTCTTTCCACGTATCGGTGGTCGCTACAGTAATGCTGGTCATGGCATCACCGTTAGGCATATAACGGGTTTCCGGATCGCGGCCCAAATTGCCGACGATAATCACTTTATTCACAGATGCCATATTTTCTCCTGATTTCCTATTACTTCCTGTATTTTCCCGAATTGTGCCGTCAATTTCCAGTTGAATCGATAGCGATCAAGTTGCTTCGGGCTTGTTCTTGCCTGCACGGCGCGCTACTTCCGGCATATTGACTGCGATTATAAGCCAGATAAGCGTCAATACCGCACAGAGCGCGAAGATTGCTGCACCACCTGCAGACTGAGTCAGCCAGCCACCGGCTGCGGCGCCACAGGCAATGCCTAAGGCCTGCAAGGTGTTATACACACCCAGCGCTGCGCCTTTGGCGGCGGGCGGTGCGATGCGTGACACCAGCGAAGGCTGACTGGCTTCCAGTGTGTTAAAGGCCATAAAAAACGCGAACAGTAAGGCGACCAGCGCCAGTGGTTGCTGCAGTAATTGCCAGAAGCCGATCTGCACCACCAGCAATAAAGCAATGGCGCCGATAAATACCTGCTTCATTTTTCCATATTTTTCGCCCACAAAAATAGCGGGCAACATAGCAACAAACGAGACCAGCATCACTGGCAGATAGATTTTCCAGTGACTCGCGACCGGCATGCCAGCCACCTGTACCAGCGCGCCCGGCACCACGACAAACATCGCCATCTGCGCAAAATGCAATACAAACACGCCCAGATTCAGGCGCATTAATTCTTTGTTCCTGAGTACCACGGAAAACGGTACCGGCGCGTGCTGTTGCGGCGGCGCATCCGGCGTCACGCGTAACACCACAGCGATGGCTGCCACGCCCATCACGGCGATCATGGCAAACATGCCGGGCATGCCTATGCTTTCAAACAGTACCGGGGAAATTACCATGGCCAGCGCAAAGGTCAGGCCGATGGAGCCGCCCACCATCGCCATCGCCTTGGTGCGGTGCTCTTCGCGTGTGGTATCGGCAATCATGGCGGTAATGGCAGCCGAGATCGCGCCCAGCCCCTGTATGCCGCGTCCCAGCATGATGCCGCTCAGGCTGGTCGAGGCAGCGCAAATAATGGCGCCTACGATAAACAGGATCAGTCCCGTCACGATCACGGGCTTACGGCCAAAACGGTCAGAAGCCATCCCAAAAGGAATCTGGCAAAACGCCTGTACCAGGCTAAACATACCCAGCGCCAGCCCAACCATCAGTGCATTATTGCCGCCGCTCAGACTCTTGGCATAAATCGCAAATACCGGCGACAGCATGAACAAGCCCAGCATGCGCAAAGCGAACACGGATGCCAGCGAGGCACTGGCGCGCAGCTCGCTGCGACTCATGCCCGCTGGTTCCGCCTCTGGCTGCCTGGCGTGGTCGAAATCTGTTGCAATAGTCATATGAATAACGCTGGTGTGTGGCCTAAAATGCGGAAAGCAGACCCGAGTCCGCGGTAAATTTGAAAAACCCGTTATAGTAGCAGGTTGCTTGCCTCCGCCAAAATTCAGTTGATACCATGACGACACGATCAAAAGCCGCAAAAGCACCAAAACCCGCCGAAATCGAATTCGACGCCGATGATATAGCACGTATGCAAAAACGCGAGTTGATACGCGTCAGAGGCGCACGTACCCATAATCTGAAAAACATCAATCTGGACCTGCCACGCAATAAGCTGGTGGTGATCACCGGTTTGTCCGGCTCAGGCAAATCTTCGCTGGCCTTTGATACCCTGTATGCGGAAGGACAGCGCCGTTATGTCGAATCTTTATCGGCGTATGCGCGTCAGTTCCTGCAACTGATGGAAAAACCGGATGTGGATCTGATTGAAGGTCTGTCACCGGCGATTTCTATCGAACAGAAGGCGACCTCGCATAATCCGCGCTCTACCGTCGGCACCGTCACTGAAATCCATGATTATCTGCGTCTGCTGTACGCACGGGTAGGCACACCGTATTGCCCGGATCATCCGGAAAACCCGCTGGCCGCGCAATCGGTATCGCAAATGGTGGATGCGGTACTGGCCATGCCGGAAGACAGCAAGCTGATGATACTGGCGCCGGTCGTGTCTAACCGCAAAGGCGAACATGTGGATCTGTTTGAACAGATGCAGGCTCAGGGTTTCGTACGCTTTCGCGTGCAGAGCGGCACCCAGGAAGCGCGCATCGTTGAAGCAGATGATTTGCCTAAACTGAAAAAGACCGAAAAACATACCATAGCTGTAGTGGTCGATCGCGTCAAAGTACGCGAGGATATCAAGCAGCGACTGGCGGAATCCTTTGAAACCTGTCTGCGCATCGCGAATGGCCGCGCGCTGGTGGTGAATATGGACAGCGGCCATGAACAACTGTTTTCAAATAAATTTGCCTGTCCGGTATGCGGCTATTCGCTGCAAGAACTGGAGCCGCGTCTGTTCTCGTTCAATAACCCTATGGGTGCCTGTCCCGAATGTGACGGACTCGGTCATATCGAATTCTTTGATCCGAAACGTATCGTCGCCTTTCCTAATTTGTCGCTGGCCAGTGGTGCGGTCAAAGGCTGGGATCGCCGCAATCAGTTTTACTTCCAGATGCTGTCGAATCTGGCAGCCTTCTATGAATTCGATATCGACACGCCCTTTGAGCAATTGCCGGAATCTGCACAGCAAGTCATTCTGTATGGCTCGGGTAAGCAGCAAATCCCGTTCACCTACATCAATGAAAAAGGCCGCACCGTCGTTAAGGAACACAGCTTTGAGGGGGTGGTCACGAATCTGCAGCGGCGCTACCGCGAAACCGATTCGATGGCGGTCAAGGAAGAGCTGGCGAAATTCATTAATGAAAAAACCTGCCCATCCTGCGATGGCGCACGTCTGCGCATAGAAGCACGCTATGTGAAGGTAGGCAGTGGTGAGCAGGAAAAAGCGATATTTGATATCAGCGCAATGCCGCTGCGCGCAACCCTGCATTTCTTCGAGCATTTGCAATTGCATGGCGCGAAACGCGATATTGCTGACCGCATCATCAAAGAAATCACGGCGCGCCTGACTTTCCTGAATAACGTAGGACTCGATTATCTGTCGCTGGAACGCAGTGCCGATACGCTGTCAGGCGGTGAAGCTCAGCGTATCCGCCTCGCTTCACAAATCGGCTCGGGCCTGACCGGCGTGATGTATGTGCTGGATGAGCCTTCTATAGGTCTGCATCAGCGCGACAACGACCGGCTGATCGATACGCTCAAGCATTTGCGCGATATCGGCAACAGCGTGCTGGTGGTGGAGCATGACGAAGATGCGATACGCTGCGCCGACTTCGTAGTCGATATGGGCATAGGCGCTGGTGTGCATGGCGGTGAAGTGATCGCCCAGGGCGCGCTGGATGACATTATGCAGAATCCGCGTTCGCTGACGGCAAAGTATCTGAGCGGCGAACTGGAAATCAGCGTACCGAAGCAACGTAGCGCCGCCGATCCCGATAAGCAATTGCTGATTGCAGGTGCGCGTGGCAATAATCTGAAAAATCAGGATATGACACTGCCGGTTGGTTTGCTGACTTGCGTAACCGGCGTATCCGGCTCGGGCAAATCCACGCTGGTGAATGACACGCTCTACCATGTGGCGGCCCGCCATTTGTATGGCTCACAGACTGAGCCTGCAGCGTTTGATCATGTGAGCGGACTCGAGCATTTTGATAAGGTGATTTCTGTCGATCAGGCGCCGATAGGCCGCACACCACGTTCGAATCCAGCCACCTATACCGGCTTATTCACGCCTATCCGCGATTTGTTTTCCACGGTACCGACCGCGAAAGAACGTGGCTACAGCGCTGGCCGCTTCTCGTTCAACGTGAAAGGTGGCCGCTGTGAAGCCTGTCAGGGCGATGGCGTGATCAAAGTCGAAATGCACTTCTTGCCGGATGTGTACGTCCCCTGCGATGTCTGCCATGGCAAACGCTATAACCGCGAAACCCTGGAAGTCCAGTACAAGGGCAAGAATATCCACGAAGTGCTGGAAATGACGGTTGAGGATGCGCACGAATTCTTCAAGCCTGTACCAGTGATCGCACGTAAGCTGCAGACCTTGCTGGATGTCGGCCTTGGTTATATCCGTCTGGGTCAGAGCGCCACCACGCTGTCCGGTGGTGAGGCACAAAGGGTGAAGCTGTCGCTGGAACTATCCAAGCGCGATACTGGCCGCACCTTGTACATCCTGGATGAACCGACCACCGGTCTGCACTTCCACGATATTGCGCTACTGCTCAAAGTCATACACCGCCTGCGTGATCAGGGTAATACGCTGGTCATCATCGAACACAATCTGGATGTGATCAAGACTGCCGACTGGCTGATTGATCTGGGACCGGAAGGCGGTGCGGGTGGCGGCAGAATTATCGCTACCGGCACACCGGAACAAGTGGCCGCCAACCCCGACAGCGTGACGGGTAAATACCTGCTGCCACTGCTGAAAAAACACAAAAAATAAGCTTTATATTTATCTTAAATTTGTATGTCTATCCGTCTGATCGTCGGCCTTGGTAATCCTGGGCCGGAGTATGAACAAACCCGTCACAACGCAGGCTTCTGGCTGCTGGATCAGTTTCCGGTCAGCCTGCAGCGCGACAAAAATTTTAATGCGCTGGTGGGAAAAACCCGTATCGCCGGTCAGGAAGTCTGGCTGCTGCAACCCCAGACTTTTATGAATCGTTCCGGCCAGTCAGTCGGTGCGATCTGCCGCTTTTATAAAATCACCCCGGATCAGATTCTGGTGGTGCATGATGAGCTGGATATGCTGCCCGGTGTCGCCAAGCTCAAAAAAGGCGGTTCGTCCGGCGGCCATAACGGACTCAAAGACATCACCGCTGCGCTCGGCACTCAGGATTACTGGCGGCTGCGTATCGGCATCGGTCATCCGCGCACGCTGAATCTGAATCAGGGCGTGGCAGATTTTGTACTGCACCGTCCCCGCAAAGAAGAACAGCCACTGATCGATGAAGCGATTGCAAAAAGTATGGATGTATTGCCGCTGATGGTCGATGGCGAATTCGCGGAAGCGATGACGCGTTTGCATACCAGCGCAAAGTAGACATCAATTCAGCACCAGCGGAGTCCTCATGTCCTCGTCCATACAGATTTTTGCCGGTCAGACTGCTTATCGCCACATACAGCAACATGGTCTGCAAGCAGCTGATATCGCCGTGATTCCGGCCGCTGCTGGCGGCCCCAAAGGCCTGATTTTGCAAGCCATGGATCAATGGCTGTTTGGTGACTGGCTGGCCGCTGCACCGCGTGAACGCAGCCTGATCGGCGCATCGATAGGCTCCTGGCGTATGGCCGCTGCGGCCTGCGCAGATCCGGCAGCTGCATTTGCACGGCTCGGGGATTTGTATTGCGAACAGACTTATCCGGAAAAACCTAGTGCTGAATATGTCACGACTGAGATTCAAGGCATGCTGCAGCGCTTCATCGGCGGCTATGAACAGGAAATACTGCAACACCCTTACCAGCGTCTGCATATCCTGATCAATCGCGGTCAGCGCGGCCTCAGCGCACCGGCCAATATGAAAGCGGCGAAGGCTGGCTTTGTCGCGGCGGCGCTGGCGAATCTGCGCGGCCGGGAACATCTGGCGAAACATCTGGAACGGGTGGTGATGAGCGATAGCCGCGATGCGCTGCACTGGCTGAAAACGCCATTTGACGCGTTCAGCAGCCAGTTTTGTGCACTCAGCAGCACCAATCTGCAAAGCGCATTACTGGCTTCCGGCACACTGCCTCTGATCATGCAGGAAGTCCGCGCTGTCGCGCAGGCACCGGCTGGCTACTATTGGGATGGTGGCATCATCGATTATCACCTGGCATTTCCCTACTCACGCTTGCTGAGCAACAAGCGCAGCGAACTGGTCTTGTATCCCCATTTCAGCGATCAGATCATACCGGGCTGGCTGGATAAGGCGCTGCCATGGCGGCGTGCCGCACGTGGCCATTTTGCACCCTGGCTGGACAATGTGGTGATGATCGCACCTTCACGCGATTTCATACGCAGCCTGCCGCGCGCCAAACTGCCGGATCGCAAAGACTTTGCCTATTATGGTCTGCAGCATGCGCAACGCATCAGTCAATGGCGGCTGGCGATGGCCGGGAGCCAGCGTATGCGCGATGATCTTGCGGCTTTCATCGCACGGCCAGATATGCGCGCCGTACGCTTGTTCTAAAGCTTACTATCGCTCGCAAACGCAATGTATGATGTTCGAGCCCAGCGAAAAAATTCTGCCAAATTTATCAAAATTAGATTTCTGTGAGTATTGATTTACATTCCAGTTAAAAAATGCATAGCGATCAAACATATCTCACATCTTTACGCTTGAGTCGACATTGTTTCCTGTTCCTATTGCTGGCTGCGTTGATTTTTCTCTCAGTATTGTATCCATCGAATAGTTTAGCTGTGGGGCGCTACGATGCTAAATCGACAGCTGAATGCGAAATGCAAGTGAATGCAGTACCAAATCCAACGCCTCGGTGGAGGCAAGTTGCCTTGCAAAATTGCAAATTAATCGATCAGATGCGCCACAATGCAAGAATGAGTTTGGCTTACAACCGAGTATCAAATGCCTTAAGGTCGATGAAATCCGGGGACCCAATTTCTGATAGAGCACAAAGAGAAATCTATGCGGACCAGATCATTGTACGCAAATATCCTCCTGAACCTTACCTCACTGCTTATAAAGCGCTGTTCTTAGAGTTTGTACAAAAAGCTCTTAGATACGATCCCACCACGGCTGCTCTAGCAAGTCACTGGGAGGAAAGCGCGGCTCGTTGCGAACTGTTTAACGATACGCTTCAAGCAATCAAAAGCAAGCATGAGGAAGCACTTCTTGCAGCTTTAAGAGCGAGACGCTCTAGTGACGTGACAGAAAAATCAAAGTCGAATGAATATGAAGCTCTACGTCAAGCGTACTTGCAAAAGCTGACAATCCACAAGCGAAGTGCGAGTGCCTTGCAGTGTCTCTACCCTGATCCCGTTGTCGAATCAATTTCTGAAACGAATACGACGGGCTTAATTAAAAGGGATGTTTACGTCGAGTCAGAAGAGGATGCACCAAAAGGCAACATGCAGTCAGTAGGTGCGTACTTATGGCGCTCCGAAGGAAGTAGTGCGAAGCAATTGGCTAATCGCCATATTTTGGTTTATGGTGCTGGCTTGTCCAGCGACTATTGGGAGCCAAACTCTTTTCAACTCCAAAAGTTGAAATCCCATCTGGTAATGGGTAAATTTGATCAGAACAGAATAGATCCTTTACTGTGGGATCCAAAGCAACATGGCTGGCACAAACTAATGGCTGCCCCCGAGTGCCCCAGCAACCGCCGCTCCTTGCATACGACAACAGAACTACCTGATGGAAAAGTACTGATTGTCGGCGGGGTATGCTCCAGGGACAGCGGCGAAACCACGAATGCGCAATTACAAAGCAATATCGGATTGTCGCTACTCGATGTTTCTACACGCAAATGGTTGAAAGCGCCTGTTACTCAACAAGCCCGCGTCTACCATACTGCCAACCTAATGCCAAACGGTGGCGTCATCATTATCGGTGGTCTGGATGTATCAAAAGCCGATGGAACACAAACAGTCCTCAATAGTGTCGAGCTCTTTTCGCAGGGCACATTGAGCATCCTGCCTCCATTATTACAGGCACGAGCAAAGCACAGTACTACAATTCTCCCCAATGGCAGCGTGGTCGTTGCTGGTGGTTTTGATCTAAGTGGAAACCCCTTAGATTCAGTCGAAATTTGGAATCCAACGACTTCTTCGTGGCGTCTTTTGGCACCTATGAAAACAGCTAGATTCAGTCACACAGCAAGTCTATTAAAAAATGGACAGGTCATCTTTGCTGGGGGGTGGAGTAGCGCAGAAACGCCCACGTCATCAGTTGAAATTCTGGACCTCTCTTTAGAAAATTGGACCCCCGGTCCAGATTTGCCTATTACTCTGCATGGACATGCGGCCACAGTATTGAGCACTGGCGCGGTGGTTGTGGTTGGTGGTGCCTGGATCGCATCCCCGGATCGAGAAATACCTTGGGCGTGGATTTTGGATGTTAATAGTAATGAATGGCATGCCATTGGCAGGGCAGTCATACCGAAGCGTGATTCATTATCCACTGGCCTTTCACTTACAGAGAACAACCAAGGCGGAATTGATATCCTTTCAAAAAACGGGATCTTCCGGTGGAGACCAAACAAAGACACGTCTTTCAAAGCGATTCCCAATTGGCGAAACTATCCGAGCATCACCAAGCTAGCTGATGGTAAATCAATGTGGATTGGACTTGAGTTCGGGAATATGGGAACAACGCGACCGATTGCCTATCTGTACGATCCCATTTCAAAAACATGGTCTAACGCTGGTCGCTTAAATCGCGGGCAGTGGTCCAATGAAGCCAGTATTGAACTGTCCTCACGCCAAGTCATGCATCTTGGAATTACCGCAGATGTTCTGCAATGCGAAATATGGGAGCCTGGTACAACAATATGGACCGATTGCGGGGCCGCGCAGTCAGAATACGTCAGTCATACCCCACTAGAGCTAGGACTCATGCCAGATGGTCACGTATTTGCGATCGCCAATTTACACGAAACATTTGTATTCGATGCGGAGACAAAGGAGTGGAATGTTTGGCACTCTGAATGGAATCCCAACAGTCTACAATTTGGTGTTGCGATGCGCGTAGAAGCGCCACTCTTTTCGCTCTACGATGAATACACCGGCAAGTGGATAGTGGACAACAATGCGGGGGCACATTTTTGGATGCGGGGAACAACCAGCGATGGCGATCGACTTTTATTAGATAAAAAAGCGGGAATCTGGACTTATGTTTTACATGGACAAAAAGTTATAGGGAAAGATGCCCAATTTCTACCCGATGGTTGTGCCCTCTCTACTAATCCGCTTTCAATATTTAATCCATCAACTGGAAAGGCCGAGTTGATCGAAGGATCAATAGCAGCAAGAATTCCTAAATACGGTGTATTGCAGGTCTATGACGACGGTACATTCACAGTGGTTAAAGAAATGCAACACGAAACCGACATTGGCATCGCATTTTTTTCGGGAAAAGCAAGTTGCTCTGGTATTACTTCAATTGATTTAACGAATGATCAAGTCTTTGGGGGTTTAATCAAAGACCTTGCCACACCAGTCGCAATAACAAAGTCTGAAGAACGTCACTTTATTAATGTTGTGCGCGAATTCTGGTTTCAGAAAGTTCAACCTTGGTTCCAACAATATCTATGGATTATTTTGATTGTACTTGCACTAACAATCATTTTTGTTCTTTCAAAAAAGACGGATCTCGGAAAAGTACAAATCAAATCATCCCTGTCTTTTCGAATTTTCATCTATACGCTAGTGGGCTTATATGTGATCGCAAACCTATCACAGCGTTTTAGCGCCCCCAAAAAAGATATTTGGTTCACCTGCGATTTGGAAATCAAAGCGTGCCTCGACGAAAAGACTGGGCTATTAAAATCCGAAAACCAAGTACCAAGCTCAGTCCCTTGCAATATGGTAGGTACTTGGACATACAGAAAATACAATGTGCAGCGTCGCATCACCCTTAAGGATGACGGTAGTTATTCGATGAAATCGGTACAAGGCAGCGCGGAGGATGGTAAGGTCTATACTGGCTTGTGGTCAAAGCAAGGCGATACAATCGCATGGCGACACGAACAAGGCGGAACAGATATTGAGCGCAATCCGATTATATTTGACGACGAGAGGCAATTTACATTAACTGAATTCGATGGGAGTAAAACCCATTTTGAATTGAACCAACTAAGTTCATCACAGCATTGCTCAAAATAATAATTGCTCGAAATTACATATTGTAGTTTTCTACAAATTGAAGAGGACTTTTTTATGACAGAGGCATCGGCTAATGACAAGGGGCTTGTATCGTATTTAGGTTTTGTGTTCTGTGTTTTTTATTGCTTTTTCGTTACACAGGCGGCTCTCGCTCGTGACAATAGAGTGTTACCGGTGACAGAAAATTTGCACCCTGAACTTAAGCTAAATTTACATAAGAAGTTAGATCATCTTGCGGCACAAGGTCATGGTCTTATACAGGATAAATTTACGCCAGAAGTTCCTAATCCAGACAAGAATTACAAACATGTTCCGACCATGTCCATATACCAGAAACAGGGTTTCGATGCTCAGGAGTACGAAGTACAGCATCAAAAATTTCAGCAAGAGATTAAGGAAAGGAATGCAGATTCTTTAAAAAAATTCAATCAACGTGTGGCTGAAATTAAAGACAGTTGTGGTGGAAAAATGTACGAACATGCCATAGTTGGCATGAGTGATGAAACCTTTAGAAACTGCACCAACCAAGCGCGATTTAGCCAAGCATTGCAGATAGTCGTCAGCAAAAATGGAAATATACCGTTACGGCTCTATATTTTTTCTAGTACAGAAGATAGTCGAGTCTACGCGATCAATGGTGTCATCACGGCAGTAAAAGACTGAGCTAATTAGCATGATACTAGGGCCTGTTAGCAATTAAGCGATCCAGATGTAAACACAAACGAGATGAAGAAATGACAGGTAGTTACGTGCCAACTCTTCATAGCGTGTTGCGATTCTTCGAAATTGCTTGATGTGATCCAATAGAAATGTTCAACCAGATGCGATCCGTCTGCAAATGACGATCATAGCTGCGTTGTACAGTGCGGTTGCCTTCCGCCAGAAGTGTGTTGTTCAGAATTTTTTATCGGCTCTATCAAGGTCGTCAGAACTGTCTGCCACATCCGCCTGGCGCGATTGTGCAGCGGGCTTGCTGCGTGCCAGTCCGCGTTGTTGCAAGGACTGACGCAGCATGTACTCGACCTGCGCATTCGCGCTGCGTAACTCCTGCGCAGCCAGCCTTTCTATCTCAGCCCACAAGGCCGGATCTATACGCAATGGGAAGGATTTTTTGCCTGGACTGGCCATCGCTATCCCTGAGACATATAAGTGAATGACTGGGGCTGCACCAGATCAGCATGCCAGCGCGGCAGGACTTGACGCGCACGTTTCCATAGCTGTGCACCATTGCCAAAGCGTGCCATCCAGGCTGCAGGATCAGGCATGCCCGCTGCAGGCATCAACACTTGCATAACGGCTCCCGTTGTCACCATGTGCAAACCGGTAAAGCCCAGGCCAGGCTCATCCATGAACAACTCCACAGCACAACTCAGTAATAAAAACTGACACAGTCTGGTCAGGACGGCAGGCATAAGGCACTCGCTTATCAGTAAAACGACAATAAGGACAAAAAAACTGAGCCGGTGCAGAGCTGAACGTCCACACCGGCTAATCCATCAATTATACAAAGTCCCGGTATTGATCACGGGCTGGGTTTCTTTATCCGAGCACAGCACCACCAGCAAATTGCTGACCATCGCCGCTTTGCGCTCGTCATCGAGTTCCACGATCTGACGCTCAGACAAGCCTTGCAATGCGGCTTCCACCATACTGACTGCACCATGTACGATTTTTTTACGCGCACTGATAATCGCTTCGGCCTGCTGACGGCGCAACATGACTTGTGCGATTTCTGCGGCATAGGCGAGATGGGTCAGTTTGGCATCTTCCACATCGATCCCGGCTGCTGCGAAACGGGTTTGTAACTCGGCACGCATCGCGCTGGCAACCACTTCCATCCCGGCACGCAAGGTAGTTTCACCTTCTGCTAAATCCTCACCATCGTCATACGCATACAGAGAAGCGATGTGGCGCAAAGCGGCTTCCGCCTGTACATGCACATAGCGTTCGAAATCATCCACATTAAAGATCGCCAACGCACTGTCGCGTACCCGCCAGACGATGGCAGCACCGATTTCCACCGGATTACCGCGTTTATCATTGACCTTCAGCGGTGCGGTATTCAGTGTACGTGCACGCAGACTGAGCTTGCGCTTGCTGTACAGCGGATTCACCCAGCGCAGTCCTTCGCTGCGATCAGTTCCCTTGTACTTACCAAACAAGGACAGCAGCGCTGCCTCGTTCGGCTGCAGCATATACAGCCCGGTAAACAAAAACACAGCAATGAATATAGGTGTAAGCCGGGCCCATAAACCGACGATCCCAACACCGAAAGGCATGCTGACAAAGCTGTAAATTCCCACTGCAACTAACAATACAGCGATACCGACGACCAGATAGCCATCAGACGATAGGATCTGACGTTCCTGGGTGAGATGCCGTCCTATAACTTCTTGTTCAGTTTTCATTTTATCTCCTGAATGACTTCACCATTGAAATCAAAGTGATATCACTTTAGTAGAAGATAGTCGGGCTAGCAAGGGTAATTTTGATATTTTTTTACCGTAGACGCTGACCGTCAAAAAAAGCCACGCAAGGTACGCACAGCGGTACCGGCCATGCGCTGTGCCGCGCGTGGACGGGCTGAGCTCAGTGTTTCGCTGGCTGCGGCTGGCTTAGCAACACAACGTGGCTGTGCACGCATCCCCAGCACATAACACAGCAGACCAGCCAGCGCAGCGCTGATCAAGGCCATAAACATGCTATGCGCAGAAAAATGGGTGAGCAAATATCCGCTGACGACGGGATTCAGTGCGGTCCCCAGCGTTGCCAGACTTTGTACGCCGTAATAACTGCCGCGCTGCGCAGGCGGTGCGATCATATCGATACACATGAATTCACAGGGGATAACGATCACTTCACCCACCGTGAATAAGGCCGTCGCCAGCATCCACTGCCAGCGCTGATCAGCAAACATAAAGCCGGCCAGCCCCAGGATGTACATCGCTATTCCCAGACTGATCCAGCGCAGGAAGCTTTGTGCCTGTATGCGCTTGCCTATCAGGTACTGCAGGCCGACTACACCTATGGTATTCACCATTAGCATCGCGGGCAACAAATCAGCCGCCGCCTGCACACCCCGGCTGCTAATCAGATACTGCGACAGATAACCAGTAATAAAACGTCCGAATACAAAGGAAGTCAGCATGCTGGCAATCGTAAATAACAGTAAGCGCCGGTCTTGCCGCAAATCCCGTAAGGTGTCACTGAAGCGCGCCGGTACGACAGCCGCAGACGCTCGCAATGCCGCGTCTGTTGGCACGTTTACCGCCAGATTCTGAACCAGCCAGGACGCCAGCAAAGCAAAGCCAGCGGCTATCCATAAGGGTGCTGCCATGTCCCAGCCAAACAGCCAGGTACCGAACAAAGGGCCGAGCGCGAATGCCAGATTAATCAACAAATAATTCATCGAAAAAGCGCGTGCACGTTCAACTGGCGACAAGTAATCTGCCAGCATGGATTTCAAGGCAATGCTGCGTAATACCAAAGCCGATTCAATCAGCGCCAGCATCAGAAAGGCCAGCCAGGCATAGGCAGTCAGACTGAGTAACACAGAACTCAGCGCCACCAACACACAAGCCCATGCCATTAAGCGTGGTTTAGGCATACGGTCAGCCAGATAACCGGAAAACACACCGGACGCCGTTGCGACCAGCATACTGCCGCCCAATATCCAGCCTATGGCATGCTGGCTCAGCCCGAATTGCCGGGTCAAAAACAGCACCATCACTGGCAACGCAAATGCGCGCCCGATGACGAAGACGAAGGAGCTGGCCAGCAAACGCCGCACCGGCGCAGGAAATGCCAGCGCATCATGCTGCAGGTCTGAACGCATGCGTGGCACAAGGCGACGCGACTGAATCAGGCTGTTGCGACTGACAGAGCTGGCTGACTTCATGGCTGACCCCAATAGCGAAAAATATACATTGAACCGCTGCGCAGCTCCGTTGCGAACCGGGATTGCGGCAGGAATGGAATCAGTATCCGTATAAAAGCAGACAAAAAAAATGGAAGAAGAAAATATTTTTATTTCCGCTTTTCTGATTGTTTTAAGCTTGCATAATTCAGCACTGAATTCACACTGAATTCACACTAAATTTAATAATCAGACTGTACTAAGTCAGCCTCAATGATGAGATAAAACCCGATGCTCACTGGCCCATAAGTATGAAACTGCGCGACCAATACACCAAGCTCTATGAACTCATGCAAGGCAGGCAGCAACCCGGTTTGCCAGCGCTGGCTGAGGCCATGCATTGCAGTGAAAGGAATATGCGTCATCTGCTGGCTAAAATGCAGGAGCAGGGCTGGCTACAGTGGACAGCGGCACGCGGGCGTGGCCATCATTCGCAATTGCAGCTATTGAAAACGCCGGATGCGCTCGCGCTGGATCACTTATCGGGCTTGCTCGCACGCGGCGATCTGGAACAGGCTTTTGCGAGTCTGGGTCGCGCGCAACGCAAGCAACTGGCGAGCCGCTTACCCGCCTATCTGGGTCTATCCGATGGCAAGCAGCAGCTGTTACGCATGCCGCTGTACCGGCCTATTGCCAGCCTCGATCCTTTACATGCATACGGAAGACTGGAAGCGCATCTGATCCGTCAGATTTTCTCAAGGCTGCTGACCTTTGATCATCAGCAGCGTAGCCTGCGTCCGGTACTTGCGCATCACTGGGAAAGCGAAGACGAGGCGCGCGTCTGGCATTTCTGGTTACGCCCCGGACTGAGTTTTCATGATGGCAGTGAACTGGGTCCGGAAGACGTGAAAGCAACGTTCTTACGACTGCGCGATCAATATTCGATTTATCAAAACCTATACCGTCATATCAACCGCATAGAGCTGGGACCGAATCAACGTATCAGCTTTTACTTACAGCACAGCGACTACTTATGGCCGCATTGTCTGGCTACTGCTATGTCCTCTATCGTGCCACGCCAGCGAGCGCGTAATTTCGCGCAGTTTCCGGTTGGCTGCGGCGCATTTAAAGTGATACGCAACAATCCCTACCAGCTCAGTCTGCAGGCGTTTAAATCGTATTATCGCGAAGGCGCTTTGCTGGATGAAATCGATCTGTGGGTGATGCAGCCCAGTGCGGAACAGGCAAGCTTCGATTTACAGTTCGGCTATGACCCGGCCCAGGCTGGCAAGCAGCAAAGCACCATGATTGCAGAGTCTGGTTGTACGCATCTGATTTGCAATCCTGCCCATCCTCTGTTCCGCACCACGCAACAAAGACTGGCCTGGGCTGACTGGCTGGCACCGGAAACTCTGTTTCCATCGGATGACCCGGCACGCAAACCCGCAGCGGGCTTACTGCCGGGCTGGACCCATCGCGTCGCGTGTGCAGGTGAACGCCCTGCTTTCCGGCGTGCTGGCATGCTGCGTTTTGTGACCGGACAATCGAATGAAATTTTGCACCTCGGCGCATTGATACAAGCCAGACTGCAGGCCGCCGGGCTGGAAGTCGAATGGCGCACTGTCAATTTCAAAGAACAGATGAGCCGCGAATGGATGCAGGAATGCGACTTATATCTCGCCAGAGAAATCATGCACGATGATCAGGACTTTGGCTGCTTTGAATGGTTTAGCGCCGACACCCTGTATCGGCGTTGGATGCCGGAAGCGGTATGGCAGCAAATCGATCAGCAATTACGCCGCATACAGGCTGAGCCTGACAGCGCCAGCAGAATGCCCGCCTACGCGCGTATTGGCCAGCAATTAGTCCAAGAAGGATGGCTGATACCGGTGTCCCACGAAAACCATTTCGTCAGCGTGGCACCGCATGTAGCCGGGGTGCGCATGACGCCGCTGGGCTTTGTCTCCTTCTGTGAACTGTGGCTGAAAAACACGCCGGAAGCACAGCAACAACCAGCAATCCAGAACGCCTTAGACAGCCATAGCGGGCAGCACCATTTGAGTGCATGCACTCAGATAAGGTAAGATGCGGGTCCAGCTGTAATAGCATTTCACTAGTCTCGTCATGAAAACCCGCATCCGCACCGAAGCCGCCGCACTATGGCAATTAGCCTGGCCAGTATTAATAGGACAACTCGCCACCGTAGGCATGGGCGTGGCGGACGTCGCCATGACCGGCCACTTCAGTGCCGAAGAACTGGCTGCGGTGTCGCTTGGTACTTCACTCTGGACTATCGTGCTGGTGACCGCGATGGGCGTGATGATGGCGGTCAATGCTGTGGTGTCACATGAAGTCGGTGCCGGGCAAACCCAGCGCGTGCCGCATGTAGTCCGGCAGTCGATGTGGATGGGGCTGGGCATAGGCCTGGCCGGTTGCGTGCTGCTGAATGCGTCCACACTGGTGTTTGACTATCTGATGCTGGAGCCGCAGGTACAGGAAAAAGCCGCGCGCTTTGTGCATATCATCAGCATAGGCATGCCAGCATTCGCGATATACCGTGCACTGTATGGCTATACCACCAGCCTGAATCAAACCAAACCCGTGATGCTGATCGCTGTCGCAGGGCTGGTATTCAATATCGTAATTAACTGGCTGTTCATCTATGGCCGCTTTGGCTTGCCACAACTGGGCGCCAGCGGCTGCGCACTGGCGACCGGACTCGGTATCTGGCTGATGCTGGGAGCGATGCTGTGGTGGATGCGGCGTTCACCGGTGTATCAGGAGACCTATCCTTTCCATCAGTCAGAAGCGCCACACTGGCCGGAAATCCGCTCTATGCTGAAGCTGGGTCTGCCGATAGGCGTGACTTATTTTGCAGAAGTTTCGGCGTTTTCCGCGGTCGGCCTGCTGATCGCGCGTTTTGGCGTGATCGAAGTTTCATCCAACCAGATCGCACTGAATTTTTCTTCGCTGGTGTTTATGGTGCCGATGAGCATAGGCATCGCCCTCACCACCCGGGTCGGGCAAAGTCTGGGGGAAGGCGATGCAGAGCGCGCACGTTTTATCTCCTGGGTCGGCGTCAGTCTGGGAGTGATTTTTTCTGTACTGTCGGCCAGCCTGATCACGATATTCCGTGACCTGATCGCTGCCGCTTACACCTCGGACCCGGCGGTACAGCGCCTGACTGCAGATTTATTGCTGTTTGCGGCGATTTTCCAATTGTCGGATGCGGCGCAGGTCACCACATCCTGTGCAATCCGGGGTTACAAAATCACGCGCACCCCTATGCTGATCCACCTGATGGCCTTTTACGGCTTTGCGCTGCCTATCGGCTGCCTGCTGGGTCTGGCTCCTGACTGGTTGCCTTGGCGACCACAAACGCCGATGGCAGCAGCAGGTTTCTGGATAGGTCTGGTGTCCGGTCTGACCGTGGCTGGCATCCTGTTACTCGCTTATTTGCACAGGATCAGTCAAGGCAGGATCAGATTGACGGCTAATTCCGGTAAAATAGCGGGTTAATTCCATCTTACTGGCAAAATATCATGAGTCTCAAATGCGGCATCGTCGGCCTGCCTAACGTCGGCAAATCCACCTTATTCAATGCACTGACTAAAGCGGGCATCCCGGCAGAAAACTACCCTTTCTGCACCATTGAGCCTAACGTCGGTGTGGTGGAAGTTCCTGATCCACGCCTGAAACAGCTGTCTGAGATCGTGAAACCTGAGCGCGTCCAGAACGCCATCGTGGAGTTCGTTGATATCGCAGGTCTGGTGGCCGGTGCATCTAAAGGTGAAGGTCTGGGCAATCAGTTCCTGGCACACATCCGCGAAACCGATGCGATTGTCAACGTAGTACGCTGCTTTGAAGACCCGAACGTGATCCACGTTGCAGGCAAAGTCAGCCCGCTCGATGACATCGAAGTGATACAGACCGAACTGGCACTGGCCGACATGGGCAGCGTGGAAAAAGCGATCCACCGCGAAAACAAAAAAGCCCGCTCCGGCGATAAAGACGCCGCCAAACTGGTTGCCTTGTTAGAGCGCCTCATGCCTGCGCTGAACGATGCCAAGCCAGTACGCGCACTGGGTCTGGATGCAGAAGAAATGGCCTTACTCAAACCGCTGTGTCTGATCACGGCTAAGCCAGCGATGTATGTCGCCAACGTGGCGGACGACGGTTTCACCAACAATCCTTTGCTGGATCAGCTGACCGAATACGCTAAATCTCAGAACGCGCCTATCGTCTCTATCTGCGCAGCGATAGAAGCGGAAATCGCTGATCTGGATGATGCCGATAAAGCCGACTTCCTGGCCGATATGGGCATGGAAGAGCCAGGCCTGGATCGCCTGATCCGCGCCGGCTTCAAATTACTGGGTCTACAGACTTACTTCACCGCCGGCGTCAAAGAAGTACGCGCCTGGACGATCCACGTTGGTGACACTGCACCACAGGCAGCCGGCGTGATCCACACTGACTTCGAACGCGGCTTCATCCGCGCCCAGACCATCGCATTTGATGACTACATCCAGTTCAAAGGCGAAGCCGGCGCCAAAGAAGCAGGAAAAATGCGCGCTGAAGGTAAAGAGTACATCGTCAAAGACGGCGACGTACTGAACTTCCTGTTCAATGTATAAATCTGAACGATAGAACGCAGATCGGCACAAACCTGCGTTCACACTAAAAAGCGGAGCCCATACCAGGCTCCGCTTTTTTATTGGCATCAGCGCTTAGGGCTGGTCACGGCTTGCTTAGGGTTTGCTGAGCGCGTCCTGGTGCGATACATACACATTGCTATGGCTGAGCGGGACTTGTTGAGCGAGTGCGGCTAACCACTGATCCGTGCTGCAGGAACTCGCGAAATTGGAATGGAATACCACCTGAAAGACACGGTGGATTTCTTCTGCGCTGGCCGCACCAGCCGCATTGCGGTAAGGCAGAGAGCCACTGGCATCGCTTAAGATTTCAACCTGATAGCCGCGATGGGCCGCTTCAAACACGGTGCTGGCATTACAGTTGTGGGTCATATAGCCAACGATGCTCAGGGTATCAATCTGCAAGGCCTGCAATTGTGCGTCCAGCGTGGTTCCGGTAAATGAACTCGCCATTGTCTTTTCTATCTGTGCGGTCGATGGGCGGCGTGCAACTTCTTCATGCAAAGCCCAGCTGGCAGAGCCACGTGCGAATATGGGTGAATTTTCCGGTGCCGAGTGCTGGATCACGAAGACCGGTATACCCGCCTGATGGGCGGCATCCATGGCGCGACCTATCTGTAGTAAGGAATTTTGTGGATCAGGGTAGCTGATACGCATCTGGCCGCTGAAATATTCATTCTGGACATCAATCACAATCAGGGCGCGGCGCGGTGCAGATGCAGTCTGGTTCAGTGTGGACATAGTATTTCCTTTCGGTTTGGTCAAGGCTGTGCAGAACAGCCAGATTCAGGACGGACAGCAAACTGGTGCTGCATGGGATAGGATTGTGGATGAATTCGCTGCATCTGCAGAGTGACCCGATTGCCATTTACCGATACAATCAGGCCATGACGACATCTGCCCTTTCTTCCGCTCCGGTACGGGTTGCTGTGCTTGCCTTTGATGGCATCAGCCCCTTTCATTTATCGGTCCCCAGCCTGGTGTTTGGTGAATCAGTCCAGACCACAGAAGCAGCTGCATTTGATGTCAGAGTCTGTGCTGCAGAAACTCAGCGTGGTAGCCGCAAACTGCGCAGCAGCGCTGGTTTTTACATAGAGCCGCGCTATGGCTATCGCACGCTGCGTGAAGCCGATATCGTGATCATTCCGTCCTGGCACCCGGATCTGCGCCCTGCCCCACCCGAATTACTGACGCAACTGAGAAAAGCCCATGCGGCCGGAGCGATGATGGTAGGTCTGTGTCTGGGCGCATTCGTACTCGCGCAATGCGGCTTATTACAAGGGCGCGCCGCAACCACGCACTGGGCCGCGGCATCTGAATTTGCACGGCGCTTTCCGGATGTGAGTCTGGCACCGGATGTGCTGTATGTCGCGCATGCTGACGTGATGACTTCGGCAGGAACGGCAGCGGCGATTGACTGCTGTCTGCATATCCTGCGCACACAATGCGGCCCCGAAGCGGCGGCACAAGTGGCGCGCAAACTGGTGGTGGCGCCGCACCGGCAAGGTGGTCAGGCGCAATACATAGAGCGGCCCTTGCCGGAATCCGCCAGTGATCAGCGGCTGACGCAGGTGATGGACTGGATGCTGGCGCACTTATGTGAAACGCCGTCTGTCGACGAACTGGCGACACGCGCTTGCATGAGCCGCCGCAGCTTCACCCGCCATTTCCAGCAACAGACAGGCAGCAGCCCCGGCAAATGGCTGCTGTATCAGCGGCTGAACCACGCGCAACGCGCATTGGAGAGCACTGAGCTGGGCATAGAACAGATTGCACTGCAAAGCGGCTTCGGCTCAGCGCTGATGATGCGGCGTTACTTCGCGCGGGAATTACAGATTTCACCGTCTTCTTACCGCCAGCAGTTCCGCACTGCTGAGCCCGCCTGACTGCGCTCCGGCTGTCACTGTGTTGCGCCCACGAAGTGAACGAAGCAGAGCGTATGTCGTTGCAAGATGACATAAAAAAGCAAGGTGCAGAAAAAGTGTAACACTGACTGAACACAACCGTTCTACAATATCTGCTTCAGTATTTTCTTTTGCCGGAATCCGCATGCCCTATCTCAGCGAACTCAAGCTCTATCCGATCAAATCCTGTGCTGGCATCAGCCTGAGCAGTGCAGTCATCGGTGAGAGCGGACTGGAGTATCAGGGTGTACGTGACCGTGAATGGATGCTGGTCACGCCGGATGGTCAGTTTCTGACACAACGCAGCCACCCGCAGATGGCGCGCTTGCGCACCCAGATTAACGATGGCGTGCTGCGCGTCAGCTGGAGCGGCCAGCCAGATGTACTGCTGCCACCTGACATCGTCTGGCAGCGTGAATTAGCTGTGACGGTATGGGACGACACGCTGCCTGCGCTGGATGCGGGCGATACGATAGCTGCATGGTTTTCTGCTGCACTGGGATTGAACTGCCGCCTGGTGAAGGTTGCGCCACAGGCGCAACGTACCGCCAGCCTCAAATGGACCGGTGAGCCAGCCGTGCGCACGCTGTTCGCCGACGGCTATCCTTTTCTGCTGGCGGCACAATCCTCGCTGGATGATCTGAATCAGCGCGCAATCGCGCAAGGCCATGCAGCCGTTCCCATCAATCGCTTCCGGCCCAATCTGATAATCGCAGACAGTCCTGCGTTTGAAGAAGATTATGCAGAGCGTTTTGTTTTCAGTGATGGCGTGGAATTACGTGCTGTCAAACCCTGCACGCGCTGCCCTATGCCTGCGGTCGATCAGTCCAGCGGTGAGGCCGGATGGAATCCGGTCGATATCCTGCAAAGTTACCGGTCCAATCCCAAGGTCGATGGCGAAACCACCTTTGGTGTGAATCTGGTGGTGGCACAAGGGCTGGGCAAGACACTGCAAGTCGGTGCGCAGCTGGACATAGAAATCGCATTCTGAGACCGGGAAGCTATCAGATCACCATGAACCACACTCTGCATCCGGCCCAGGTCCAGCATCAGCTCGAGCAAATGCGTCAGGAAAATCTCCTGCTGCGTACACGTCTGCAAGATATCCTGGAGCAGGCGCACCGTAATCAGAACATCATGGAGCGGCATCAGCACTTCGATTTAAAAATTATCGGAGCCAGCCATTTTGAAGAACTGATCAGTCATATTTTCAGTGCGCTCGCGATTACCTCTGAACTTGATATGGTGACGCTGGTATTACTTGACCCACGCACTGACCTGCAAAAAATGCTGGCAGATCTGCGTATCGATCTGTCTTCATTTCCGCATCTGCACTTCATACGCCACAGTAAAGAATTACAGATCCACAGCCTGCCTTTACTCAAGCCTGTACTGGGTCCTTATCAAGACCTGCACCATGCGCGCCTGTTCCGCTGCTGCCACAAAAAGCCACGCAGTGTCGCTGTGATACCGCTGCTGCGCCAGAATAAACTGATCGGCTATCTGAATCTGGGCAGTCTGCAAGCGGATCGTTTTCAGCACAGTATGGCGACCGACTTTATTGAACGCCTGGGTTCTATCATTGCGATCTGCCTGGAAAACGTGCTCAACAATGAGCGTCTGGTGTATATAGGCCTGACCGACCCGCTGACCCAGGTCAGCAACCGGCGTTATGTGGAACAACGCATGCTGGAGGAAATTGCACGTGCGCGGCGCCAGAATTACAGCATCGCCTGCATGTATCTGGATATCGACTACTTCAAAAACATCAATGACCAGTGCGGTCATCAGGGTGGCGATGATGTGCTGTGTGAAGTGGCGCGCCGCATCAAGGCCGAGCTGCGGCTCAGCGATACGCTGGGACGTTTTGGCGGCGAAGAGTTTGTAGTCTTGCTCATCAATACCAGCCTGCAGGATGCGGCAATGGTGGCCGAACGCATACGCCGCAGTATCGCATCCACCTCGTTTGCGCTGACCGATGGCGGACAGTGCAAGACCAGTATTTCTATCGGCCTCACGGTGGTCGGATTACAAGAGAATTTCGGCGATGCACACCATGTTGCACGCGAGATGCTGGCGCGTGCTGACCACGCATTATATGCAGCCAAACATGGTGGCCGTAACCGCGTCTGTTATCAGTAAGCGCAGCACAGGAAGCGCTGCTGTATATACGAAGAAGTTATTTCTGTTCTGCCTGCAGCCGCTCGTATTTGGCCTGCAGCTGCGCTGGCGTCTCACGCCATTCAGGATTAAACGGAATACAGTTGACTGGGCAAACCTGCTTGCATTGCGGCTCTTTGTAGTGACCTACGCATTCGGTGCATTTGTGCGCATCGATTTCATAAATTTCCGGGCCCATGAAGATGGCATCATTGGGGCACTCGGGTTCGCAAACGTCGCAGTTGATGCAATCGTCTGTAATCATTAACGCCATGTCTATCTCTTTCTGAAAACCACCCTGCCTGCATGCCCGACAGGGTGTGGTACAGCTTACTTATTTTCGTTGAGCGCAGCGACTTTCTGCTTGAGCCAACGGTCTACTGAAGGGAATACAAATTTGGAGACATCGCCGCCAAACATCGCAATTTCACGCACGATGGTACCGGAGATGAACTGGTACTGATCAGACGGCGTCAGAAACAAGGTCTCTACATCCGGCAACAGATAGCGGTTCATGCCTGCCATCTGAAACTCATATTCAAAATCCGACACAGCGCGCAAACCACGCACGATCACACGGGCGTCGTTTTTTCGCACAAAGTCTTTTAACAAGCCGGAAAAGCTCTCTACCCGTACATTCGGATAATGCCCCAATACCTCATTGGCGATACTCAGGCGCTCTTCCAGTGAGAAAAAAGGGCGTTTACTCTTACTGTCGGCAACGCCCACCACCAGCGTATCGAATAAGCCTGAGGCGCGACGTACCAAATCCTCATGACCACGGGTCAAAGGATCGAATGTTCCCGGATAAACGGCTGTGACCATCTTCACTCCCTTTTTTTTCACTTATCGTACAGGGTTTGCACCAAGACTTAACAATAGGACTGTCGCAAAATTGTCCCGGCAAGGAACCATAACGCCGCCGGGGCGATTTTGCGACAGTCCTAAACAATTTGAAACGGCATTATGCCTTAATTTCGTGCGCCTCATGCGCCAAATTGCTGCGTTGCAGAATGTGAAAATACACACTTCCTGCCTTATCGGCCCGCAACACCTGCCAACCTCGCAACAAATCCTGCATACCTACATCGTCAGACTCGGGATTCAGTGCAAATTCAGCCTCGACATACAATACGCCCTTAGGCTGCAATAATGTTAGGCAAAATGGCAACATTTTATGCAGCCAGTCCTTGGCAAACGGCGGGTCCAGGAAAATCAAATCATACTGTTTTCCCTGAGTGATCAGTTGCGCTATCGCTTTTTGCGCATCACTGCGCAGTAAATGACATTGTTCAGCACCCAGTTTGCTTTTGACCTCAGCTAACTGCTGGTAAGCCTGAGTATGGTTTTCCACCATCGTCACGCTTTGCGCACCACGGCTGGCTGCTTCGAAACCGAGTGCACCGCTGCCCGCGAACAGGTCCAGACACTGGCACTGCGCCCAGTAGGCATCAAACAAGTGATTGAGCCAGTTAAACGCCGTTTCACGCACACGGTCGGGGGTAGGACGCAAGCCCTCCGCATCGATCACAGTCAGCACACTGCGCTTCCACTGCCCGCCTATGATGCGTATCTGATGGGTGGCACGCTTAGGCGCGACATTTTTTTTGCCAGTTGTTTTCATTGTTTGCATGACATGGGTAAGTCATTTTACCCAGCGCTGTCTGTTAGAATGGCAGCATTCTAATCCAGGGAAGTGAGGTATACCTTCCCGCACTCGACAAATTCATCCCCGATGTTTAGCTTTTTCAAACGAAAACCCAAAGAACCGGCGCCCGTACCGGAACAGCCAGCCAGTGCTCAGTCAGCACCGGCACCAGCGCCAGCCGCCCCCTTAACCACTAGCCCGGCCCCTGTGTCTGTTACGCCTGCAGTTGTCACCCCGCCAGCCCAGAACGTGCAAGAAGTACAGGCTAGCGCAGCGCAGCCCGCAGAAATCGTCGCAGCCCCCGCTCCTGCGCCGGAACAAAAGCGCTCCTGGCTGAGCCGCCTGAAAGCAGGACTGGCCAAAACCTCGTCTAATCTGACCACGCTGTTCATCGGTGCACGCATCGATGATGACTTATATGATGAGCTGGAAGCGGCCTTGCTGACTTCAGATGCAGGCGTGGAAGCGACGCTGTTTTTGCTCGATGCACTGAAAAAGAAAGTCAAAGAAGAAAAGCTGACGGAAGCAGAGCAGGTCAAGGCAGCACTGAAGACTTTACTGATCGACTTGCTGACACCTTTACAAAAGCCTTTAGTGCTAGGCCAATATCAGCCCATGGTCATGATGATCGCGGGCGTCAATGGTGCTGGTAAGACCACCACCATAGGCAAGCTGGCGAAACATATGCAGACCCATCAGCAATCGGTGGTACTGGCGGCAGGCGACACTTTCCGTGCTGCGGCACGTGAACAGCTGACGATCTGGGGTGAGCGCAATGACGTAACGGTGATCGCCCAGGAATCCGGTGATCCGGCCGCAGTCGCTTTTGATGCGGTTGCCTCGGCCAAGGCGCGCGGTACTGATGTGGTGATGGTCGATACCGCAGGCCGTTTGCCGACTCAGCTGCATCTGATGGAAGAGCTGAAAAAGATTAAGCGCGTGATTGCCAAGGGCATGGATGGTGCACCTCAGGAAGTGCTGTTAATTATTGATGGCAATACCGGTCAGAATGCCCTGGCACAGGTCAAGGCATTTGACGATGCACTGCAACTCACCGGGCTGGTGATCACCAAGCTCGATGGTACGGCCAAAGGCGGTGTACTGGCGGCGATCGCCAAAACTCGCCCGGTGCCGGTCTACTTCATCGGTATCGGTGAACAGATAGAGGATTTGCAGCCCTTCAATGCCCAGGAATTTGTTGACGCCCTGCTCAATTAAAAGCGAGCTACCATGATCGAATTTGATAATGTCAGTAAGCAGTATTCCCGCGATGCCTATGCGCTGCGCGATGTGTCGCTCTCTATCCCCGATGGAGAGCTGATTTTTCTGGCCGGTGCTTCCGGTGCCGGGAAATCGACTTTATTGAAAATGATCGCTGGTATAGAAAAACCCAGCAGCGGCCGTGTGATTGTCAATGGCCAGGATATCAGCAAACTCAAAGCAGGCAGTCTGCCCTATCTGCGGCGCAAGCTGGGGCTGATACTGCAGGATCAGAAACTGCTGTCTGACCGCCATGTACTGGCCAATGTGATGCTGCCGCTGATTGTGACCGGCGCCTCGGCCAGTGAAGCCGAATCGCGCGCGCGCATTGCGCTCGACAAAGTCGGTTTGCCGGATAAGGCGCAGGCCATGCCTATGGAATTATCAGGCGGAGAACAACAACGGGTGGCGATCGCACGCGCGATTGTGAATCGTCCCAAGATTATTCTGGCGGATGAGCCTACGGCTTTCCTCGACCGTGATAACGCGAATAAGGTACTCAGTGCGCTCAAGATATTTCAGAGTGCCGGTGTGACCTGCGTGATTTCCAGCCACGACGAACAATTTCTGGATCAGGCCAGCCGCGTGATTTACCTGCGTCACGGACAAGTAGCCGATTCCTGGCAAGCCGCTGTCGCCGCCTGAACCTTAGCCTGCAAGGAAATGACATGACCATCTGGTTGAGAGAACATCTGTTTGCGATCAAAAGCGCACTGACCCATTTACGTGCGGCTCCTGGGAATTTTTTATTTAATGTATTGGTGGTCGCGATTGCACTGGCCTTGCCGATTGCCGGGCTGACCCTGATAGAAAATATACGCCCGGTGTCAGCACAACTGTCGATAGAACCGGAAATCAGCATTTTCATGACGCCGGATACGCAGCGCAGCAGCGCAACTGCCCTGTCTATACCGATCAAAAAGCTGCTGAAAGACCAGAACATCAGCGCTAAACTCAGTTTCACTCCCAAAGAAAAAGCGCTGGCCGCGATGCAAGATGCCTCCAGTATCGCCGAAGTACTGTCTACGCTGGGCGGCAATCCGCTGCCAGATGCCTATGTGCTGTCTTTATCGAATCAGGATACCGATAAGCTGGAAAAATTAGTGGAACAGTTACGCACCCTGCCGGATGTGGACGTGGTGCAGGTGGACTCTGCCTGGGTTAAGCGGCTGGCAGCGCTGGTGCAGATTTTCCAGATGGGCTTATTATTTATGGCGATTACACTCGGCGTAGTGGTGGTAGTTGTCGTGTTTAATGCGACCCGCTTGCAAGTCATTTCTCATCAGGCTGAAATTTCTGTGACGCGTCTGTTGGGCGCCACCAATACCTTTATTCACCGGCCTTATTACTACACGGGTGCCTTTCTGGGCGTCCTGGCAGGTGCGATTGCACTGGGTGTGATTGCAGCCAGTCTGCAGCCGCTGAACCAGGCCATCGCCGAATTTGCCAAGCTGTACGCCTCAGAATTCCGGCTGCTGCCGCTCGGCCTGTTCCCCAGCCTGGCTTTGCTCGGTGCCAGCGTCTGTCTGGGCCTGATCGGCGCTTATCTTTCAGTACGCAGGCAACTCGCGCGCGCCAGCTGAGTCCGTATGCCGGGCTGCACCAACACAGCCCGGCTTCCCTCTTTGTATTCTCAGAGCAACAGTTCTCTATTGTAATTTTCTATTGCAATGCAACTTTCCAGGTTTTTCTTAGTCTATTGTGTCTGCAATCAGCAGCACTGACCCTGTCTGGAAAATCGCTCATGCAGGCAAAAACAATTGCCTAGCAGCATTTTTTCGGATTGTTAGCACTCTTTCCCGGAGAGTGCTAATATAGGTACTTGACATGTTTGATCTGAGTGCTTGGACTCAGACGGCAATGAGGAGGAACAATAGTAATGACATCGACACAACTTATCCCGGCAACTGACAGCAACGCGCTGGCACTGGGTTTCAGTGGCACGCTCGGTAATATTGACGCCTATATCTCTGCTGTTAACCGGCTGCCTATGCTGACCCACGAAGAAGAAATCGACCTCGCAACGCGTTTGCGTAGCCAGAATGACCTGGCTGCAGCGCAACAACTGGTGTTATCGCACTTACGTCTGGTGGTTTCTATCGCCCGTGGCTATCTGGGTTATGGACTGCCGCATGCTGACCTGATTCAGGAAGGTAATATCGGCCTGATGAAAGCCGTCAAACGTTTCGATCCGGATCAGGGCGTGCGTCTGGTGTCCTATGCGATGCACTGGATTAAAGCCGAGATGCATGAATACATCCTGAAAAACTGGCGTCTGGTCAAAGTGGCGACCACGAAAGCACAGCGTAAGCTGTTCTTTAATCTGCGCAGCCATAAAGAAGGCCTGGAAGCCATGTCGCCTAAGCAAATCGATGCGCTGGCTAAATCGCTGGACGTCAAACGCGAAGAAGTCATCGAAATGGAAATGCGTTTGTCCGGCCACGACATCGCACTGGATGCACCTGGCGATGATGATGACGACAAATTTGCACCTATCGCCTATCTGAAAACCGAGTCTGAAGAACCAACGCGCGTACTGGAAACCCGTCAGTACGACAGATTGCAAAGCGAAGGGCTGGAATCAGCATTGGCAAAACTGGACCCACGCTCACGTCACATCATCGAATCGCGCTGGTTGAAAAACGACGATGGCTCCGGCGCTACGCTGCATGAACTGGCTGATGAATATGGCGTATCTGCAGAACGTATCCGCCAGATCGAAAGTGCGGCACTGAAAAAAATGAAGGGTGCCCTCAGCAGTTTTAATTAAGTTGCTTACTGCTCCTTTCATGCGAAAAGGCACTCTGATGAGTGCCTTTTTGTATGCTGTACATTTCGCTGCTGGCAGACCTGCTTTGTACTTTATTCCTGAGGCAGCTCGTGTATGACCAATCCGGCATGGGGCGGCAAAGGCTGTAGCCAGGACTTATGCCGCAATGCACGTTCACAGTCATGCACACCTGCCTGCCAGCGGGTCTGAATGGTACTGGCACTAAAGTCTACGTCTTTAAAATATTGTTCATCCGGCAGTGCCTTCATAATCAGATGCACCACATTCACCGTATGATCGCAGCCCATTTTCATCAGCGGCTGCAATTGCTTATCCTTGCGCGCTGAGGCTGGCAGGTGAGCAGTAAGCGTACGAATTGCACGCTGCATATTCTGCATTTTCTGATGCATCATCAATAATTCCCGTGAGCGGCTGGCATACTGTATGTTTTTGTAGCGCGTCATCACGTCAGCAATCGAGGCTGGTCTGCTTTCAGTCGGGTCCCATAAGTCCACCATAAAGCACAGGGCATCTTCGTTTTCTTCTTCATCCAGGAAAATGCTCAGCGGTGAATTGGAATATACCCCGCCATCCCAATACGCACGGCCATCAATCAGTACAGGCGGGAAGCCAGGCGGCAAGGCACCGCTGGCCATAATGTGTTCGGCAGTGATGACTTGTTTTGTATTATCAAACACCACACTCTGCCCATCATCCAGATCAACAGCGCAGACGCTGAGCCGCATATGCCCCTGGTTGAGGTAATCAAAATCGACATACTGATGCAGTGTAGTCTTCAACTCTGAAGTGTCATAAAAGCCAGCCTCAGACAAGTGAACCGTACGCTGCATATCCCAGGCCGCACCGGGTCGTGGCTTGAAAAAGCCATTCACGCCATTGAGCAAAATGCCCATGGTACTGAAATTTTTCAGCATACCGCTCCAGGGCCAGAACTGCTCTCTGTGCAATGCATCCGGAGCCAGGCTGTTCCAAAATGCCTGTAATTGCGCGAGCCGCTGTTCCGGTGGATTGCCCGCGATCAAAGCACTGTTGATCGCACCGATAGAAGTTCCTATCACCCAATCCAGGTCTGTTCCATGTTCATGCAAAGTCTGAAAAACCCCTGCCTGATAGGCGCCTAAGGCTCCGCCACCCTGCAGTATCAATACTGTTTTTTGCTGTGACATGAGACCCTTTAGAAAAATATTTCCATCACGCGGACAAACTGAAATTTCCCTGTAATCGATAGTAACTGAACAACTGAAGAGCCGCTACAGAACTTGTTGATCAAATTAAAAATTTGTTTTCTTACACTTGAAAATAAAATACTAAGTGCAGGCTTTAAATTGAGGTACGCAAATTAGAAAAACAGTCGTACCAGCCAGCAAACGAAGACCGTACCAGCAGCACAAACAGATTAAGCCGACATCATGTAGTGGGTAAGTGTGCCAGCCGAAGCTAAAGGCGGCTGCAACCTGGCCCGGGGAAGTTCAATGAACTTAAGCGCCTGGTTTTAACAACAGCTTCAAATCATGCACAATAGGATCAGGGCCTTGTCCATGGCGCAGGAACAGCCGTATGCGGCCCTGCTGGTCGAATACATAGGTACCGGCAGTATGGTCCATGGTGTAGCTGCCTGGCGTTTTCCCCGGCACTTTTTGGTAATACACTTTAAAGTCCTTGGCGACCTGAGCGGTCGCTGCCGCATCGCCGTATAAGCCAAGGAAACGTGCATCGAAATTCGGTACATAAGCGGCTAACAAGGCCTGGGTATCGCGCTCAGGGTCTATGGTGGCGAACAAGACCTGAGTCTTATCTGCATCCGGCCCCAGCTTCTGCATCACATTCGCCATTTCCACCATGGTGGTCGGGCAAACATCCGGACACTGGGTATAACCAAAAAAGATCAGTACCAGCTTGCCTTTGAAATCAGCCAGGGTTCTGAGCTTGCCATTGTGGTCGGTCAGCTTGAAGTCTTTCGCATAATCCAGACCAGTCAGATCGGTATTCGTGAATTTTTCAGCAGGCGGGCTGCAGGCGATCAGGCCGAGTGCCAGACAACAGGCAGCCAGTGTCGAGAGTAATTTCATAATTTGATATAGTGATCGACCAGTAAGGCCGCAAACAGCAGGGACAAATAGATAATCGAATAGGCAAAGGTTTTGCGTGCCAGCAGATCGTTATAGTCTGTATACATTTTCCATGCATACCAAAGGAATACCGCACCTAACACGATGGCACTGCCCAGATAAATCAGACCGCTCATATGTACCGCGAATGGCAACAGGCTGGTGGCAAACAAAGCGATCGTGTACAGCCAGATATGCAGGCAGGTGATTTTTGGGCCATGTGTCACTGGCAGCATAGGCAAGCCGGAGCGCGCATAGTCATCACGGCGGTACATCGCCAGCGCCCAGAAATGCGGTGGCGTCCAGACAAAAATGATCATCACCAGCAACCAGGCCTGCATAGGCACTTCATTGGCGACAGCCGCCCAGCCCAGTGCCGGCGGCATCGCGCCGGACAAGCCTCCGATCACAATATTCTGTGGCGTGGCCGGTTTCAGGATGATGGTATAGATAATCGCATAGCCCACAAAGGTGACGAAAGTCAGCCACATCGTGAGTGGATTCACAAAGTTATACAGTACCCACATACCCATGCCACCGATCACACCGGAAAACACCAGCGTTTGCGGCGCGGTGATTTCACCCTGGGCAGTAGCACGGCGCGCCGTACGCGCCATACGCGCATCGATTTCACGTTCAACCAGACAGTTAACCGCAAATGCTGCACCGGCCAGCAGCCAGATCCCGATGGTTGCGGCGACCAGTATGCGCCAGTCAGGTAAGTCCGGCGTCGCCAGAAACATGCCGATCACGGCGCAGAATACCGCGAGCTGAGTCACGCGCGGCTTGGTTAATGCCCAGTACTGGGCAATACGGTTGGAGGGAAGAGTGAGTGTGGTCATGGATTCAATTTACAGCAGCACGGCGCGCGTGCAGGATGCGGTAGTTTAACATGGTCAGCAACAGCACCAGCGCCGCCGCCATCCCGTTGTGCAAAACAGCCAGTAACAATGGCCAGGATAACAAGACCGTAGAAATGCCCAGTACCACTTGTGCCAGCACGGCCAGCAAGATCACTTTCCCCAGTTGACGATAAGCGTCCAGCTGCATTGCGCGCCAAGCCGCCCAGCCCACCACCAGCACTACCAGCAAGGCAAAATTTCTGTGCACCCAGTGTATCGCGACTAAAGCCTGATAAGTAATGTAATCGCCACCTACAGTCTGCCCTAACTGGCGCCAGAGACTGAATCCATGCTGAAAATCCATCTCTGGAATGAGCTCGCCATGACAGAGTGGATAATCCTGGCAAGCCATGGCTGCATAGTTAGTACTGACCCAGCCACCCAGAGCGATTTGCACAAAGACGAACAACAGTGCTGCACCAGCCAACCAGTGCAGATGCCTGGGCTTGGGCTGCTGCTGAGGCTGAGCGCTGATCCTGGATGAGGCAAAGCACTGATATTGTTCCAGACTCGATGCCAGCAAGGCCAGCAAGCCCATGCCTAACAACAGATGGATAGTGACGATCACAGGCTGCAGCTTGAGCGTGACAGTCCAGGCACCAAATGCGCCCTGTACACAAACCATGAGCAAACAGGCGATGGCCAGACTCAGCGGATAGCCGCGCCGCCGTGCGCGCCACGCCATGACGACTTGCGCAATACACAGCAGACCAACACTCATGGCCAGGTAGCGATGTATCATTTCTATCCAGGCTTTAGTCACAGTGACCGGACCATGTGGCATCACAGCTTCCGCCGCCTTGATATCGCTGTGTGCCTGGAAGGGATTGGATTCGCCATAACAGCCAGGCCAGTCGGGGCAACCCAGACCGGAATCTGTCAGCCGGGTAAACGCGCCGAACATGATCAGCTCAAAGGTCAGTGCCAGCGTGACCGCCAGCAGCTTGCGGTGTTTATCGGAATCGGAAGAAAACAGGATAATACACAGCGGTATCGTCGCCACCGCCAGCGCAATCAAAGCAAGTTGCAACCACATAATCAGCCTATCGCCGAAGCACGTAACAGTTTAGAGATATCTTTTTTGATCTTATTCGGATCCGCATTTTTAGGGTAGCGCATCATCAGATTGCCCAGAGGATCAATCACATAGATATGTTCGCTCAGCGTCGTGTCAGCCGCTACCGGTAACCAGGCAGCCAGACGCGCACGATCAACCTGCAACACGCGCATGCCATCATATTCACGCAACAAACGGGTTTCGACCGGTGCCTGATCGGTCAGCAGCCAGACCCGCTCTATGCGCTCCATTTCCTTGCCCTGTGCCAGCCGTAACTGGCGCAAATCATGCAGCCGCTTTTCACAGGCAGCATCGCAGTCGGCACTGCTGATCGTCACTAACAGCCATTTTCCGGCATAGTCGCGCAATCCTGTCTGCGCTGAGCTTGGGGCATCGCCCAAACGATGCGACTGCAAATCGGGAATAGGATACTGGCGCGGATCGAGTATGGTGCCGTAATTGGTTCTGCCCTCAGGCTTAATCACGTAATACGACAGATACGAGAAAATCATTGGCGCGGCGCACACTGCCAGCACCAGCAATAATTTCCAACGGCCCTTAGTTGTTTGCTGCTTGTTGTCCACGGCGTATTCCTGTCACGACATAAAAGATAAAAACCATTAGCGATAAAGCCAGCCATTGAAAAGCATAGGCGCGGTTTTTTTCGGCACCACTGCTGGCTTTGGCCCAGTCACGCTGCAATCCATCTGCGCTATCGGAAGTCTGTTCCAGCATGATGGATAAAAACTGCTTTCCGCTGGCCTGCGCGACTTCACTTGCGCTGATGTTCTGCAACAGCGCGCCGGGCCGGACTGGCTCAGGCTGCCCCAGTTGCATCACATGATCGAAGCCGCTGCGCGCCGTCCCGATAATCTCTGTCTCCCCCTGAGGCAGCGGCACCGGTACCAGCTTCAGCCGGTCATGTGGGTCCCTGGCCTGCCAGCCACGCGCCACCAGCAAATACTGATTGCTATCTGCGATACGGAAAGGCATCAGCAGATAACGGCCAGACACGCCATGCAAAGGGCGATTATCAAGATACAACGGCCAGTCTGCCATAAACTCGCCGCGCACCCGCAATTGGGTATAGGGTTCGATCGCTGCGTGCAAATTTAAATTGAGCGGCATGATAACGCGTTGTGCCTGCTCACGCTGCAGGGCAACTTGCTCACGTTGTTCGGCACGCCGAGTCTGCCACTGTGCCAGCGACAAGCCCGTGCAAATCAGCAGCAAGGCTGCGATACTGGGGATCAGACGAAATTGAAAAGAAAGTGACATTCAGTATTACAATTCAAAATATGTAGAACACAGATGGATGTCGTCCGGCCAGGCCGCAAACTCTTCTGCATACGCGTTGACAGCACGCTTGTAATGGCGTCAACCATCCTTCAATTCACGGGACGGCAACGTCTGATTCAATATGAAAATTCTTGTCGCCATCGCTTTTTTTCTGATCATTTTCAGCATGGGTTCCGCACTGGTTTATCTGATGAAAGATAAGGGAAAAAGTAATCGCACGGTGCAGGCACTGGCATTCCGGGTCGGCTTTTCCATCACGCTGTTCCTGTTGATCCTGTTCGCTAACAAGATGGGCTGGATACAGCCAACCGGCATACGCTGAACGTCACGAGAAAACCAAAACAGAATACAGCAGACAGAAAAAAGCCGCAGCAAACCTGCGGCCTGTGCTGCGTAGTTTGACGACGATACGAAATGCCTGCCCGTCGTCAAACCTGGCAATGCTTACAACCAGTACACCACCACATACAGTCCCAGCCAGACCACGTCGACAAAGTGCCAGTACCAGGCCGCACCTTCAAACGCAAAATGCTGTTCCGGCGTGAAGTGGCCTTTGAGTACACGATACAGCACCACAGACAACATGATTGCCCCCATCGTCACGTGGAAGCCATGGAAGCCGGTCAGCATGAAGAAAGTCGAACCATAAATGCCTGAAGTCAGTTTCAGATTCAGTTCGCTGTAAGCATGCATGTATTCATAGACCTGGAAGCCCATGAACACCGCACCCAGCACGACCGTGGCGAACAGCCAGCCCGCAGTTTTGCCACGCTGGCCGGCACGCAGTGCATGGTGAGAGAGCGTCAGTGTGACGCCTGAAGTCAGCAGTAATGCGGTATTGATAGTCGGGATAGGAAATGGGCCCATAGTCTTAAACGCATCGACCGTACCGGCCGGCCCCGTGTTCCCCCATTGTGCCGCGAAATCCGGCCACAAGACCTTGTGATCGAGATCACCCAGCCATGGCATGGTGATACTGCGCGCATAGAACAAGGCACCGAAGAATGCGCCGAAGAACATCACTTCAGAAAAAATAAACCAGCTCATACTCCAGCGGTAGGACACATCAATACGCGTGCTGTATTTGCCGCCTTCCGATTCAGCAATCGCATCGCCGAACCAGTTATATAAAACGACCAGGGTCAGGATGATGCCGGCAAAATTGGCATAAGAACCCCAGCTCACACTATTGACCCAGGCGGATGCGCCTATCATCGTCAGCAATAAAGAGGCGCCGGCCAGCACAGGCCATTTGGAAGGGCCGGGCACAAAGTAATAAGGTGCTGCTGCTTTTGAAGAACTCATTTCCATCTCCTGAAACGTATCTCGGATTGTTATTATGCGACGACCTGTTTAACGATAAATATCAGCGTCATGACAAACAGCACAGCGCCGATGATGCCTGCGATGATCACATGAACAGGATTGAGCTGGGCTGCATCCTGTTCATAATCTCCTTTTTTGCGGATACCCAGAAACGACCAGAACACCGCTTTCATCGTCGCTACAAACGACATTTTGCGTTGCGCCGCTTCTTTTAAATCACTCATTCATGACTCATTTCTGTTCCTGCGCTGCCATGGCAAGCGACTGGGTTTTGCCACCGACCTCAAAGAAAGTATAGGACAAAGTAATTGTCTTCACTTCTTTGGGAATCGCCGGATCGATATAAAACACCACCGGCATTTGCCGTGCTTCATTGGCTTCCAGCGTCTGTTGTTTAAAACAGAAGCACTCCATCTTTTTAAAATAATTTGCTGCCTGCTGCGGCGCATAGCTGGGTATCGCCTGCGCATCCATCTTCACAGCCTGTTTATTGACGACTTCATATACGATCTGCGCCATTTCACCGGGATGCACTTTCATGCTTGACACCACAGGGCGGAAACGCCATGGCCCCTGGGTATTAGCATCAAATTCCACAGTTACTTCGCGGCTCAGATCCACCTGGCTGTTCGATATCTCTTTCAGAGAAATATCTTTGGGCGTCAGGATATTCACGCCGGTCAGTTCGCAAATCTGTTTGTAAATCGGGACTAAGGCATAACCAAAGCCAAACATCATGACGGCAATCACCAGCAATTTGCCTAACATGCGGCGGTTCAAGCCGACATTGCCCTGTGCCTGATCTGTATGTTCATCCATGCCTGAGCCCGCTTAACGCAGTATTCCCTGCTTGATAAACACACCGATAAAAAACACCAGTGCGACTGAGGCCAGGATCAGCGCCGTTCTGAGGTTGTTGGGCTTTTTTTCATTATTCATCATCATGCAGCGCAGGCCTTCCGACCTGCACTGCCCTCAAGGTCTTATTTAAAGACAGGTGGTTCTTCAAAGGTATGGAAAGGTGCCGGACTTGGTACTGTCCATTCCAGACCTTCCGCGCCTTCCCATGGTTTAGCTGCTGCCGGCTGACCACCTCTGATCGATGGGATCACCACCGCCAGGATGAAGTAGACCTGCATCAGACCGAAGCCAAAGGCACCCACCGTCGCTACCATATTCCAGTCCGTGAACTGCGCCGGATAATCCGCATAACGACGCGGCATACCGGCCAGGCCCAGGAAGTGCATAGGGAAGAAAGTGATATTGAAGGTAATCAGCGAACCCCAGAAATGGATTTTGCCGCGTGTTTCGTTGTACATGAAACCTGTCCACTTTGGTCCCCAGTAGTAGTAACCGGCGAACAGCGAGAACAGAGAACCAGCCACCAGCACATAGTGGAAATGCGCCACGACGTAATAGGTATCCTGCAGTTGAATGTCGATAGGTGTGACCGCCAGAATCAGGCCGGTGAAACCACCCATAGTGAAGACGAAAATGAAGCCGACTGCGAACAGCATCGGTGTCTCGAAAGTCATCGAGCCCTTCCACATGGTCGCTACCCAGTTAAACACTTTGACGCCGGTAGGAACCGAGATCAGCATGGTTGCATACATGAAGAACAGCTGCGCAGTGACTGGCATACCGGTGGTGAACATATGATGCGCCCACACGATGAAGGACAGGATAGCGATGGAGGCGGTTGCATACACCATCGATGCATAGCCGAATAAAGGCTTACGGGCGAACGCAGGCACGATCTGGGAAACGATACCGAAAGCTGGCAAAATCATGATGTACACCTCTGGATGTCCGAAGAACCAGAAAATGTGTTGGTACATCACAGGATCACCGCCACCGGCCGCATTGAAGAAAGAAGTACCAAAGTGACGGTCGGTCAGCGTCATGGTGATCGCACCGGCCAGTACTGGCATCACCGCAATCAACAGATAGGCAGTGATCAGCCAGGTCCAGCAAAACATAGGCATCTTCATCAGCGTCATGCCAGGCGCGCGCATGTTCAGAATGGTCGTGATGATATTGATCGAACCCATGATGGACGAAGCACCCATGATGTGTACGGCAAAAATCGCCATATCCATACCCGGTCCCATTTGCGTGGACAGCGGTGCATACAGGGTCCAGCCTGCAGCCGTGGCGCCGCCCGGCACCCAGAAGGAACCCGCCAGCAGCAGTGCAGCCGGTGGCATCAGCCAGAATGAAAAATTATTCATGCGCGCAAATGCCATATCGGAAGCTCCGATTTGCAACGGGATCATCCAGTTCGCAAAACCAACAAAGGCCGGCATGATGGCGCCGAACACCATGATCAGACCATGCATCGTGGTCAGCTGGTTAAAGAATTCCGGCTGCATGAGTTGCAAACCTGGCTGGAACAATTCACTGCGGATACCGAGCGCCAGCACACCGCCGGTCAATAACATGGTGAAGGCAAACCACAGGTAGAGGCTGCCGATATCCTTATGGTTGGTGGCAAATAACCAGCGACGGAAACCATGCGGATGGTCGTGCGCGTGGTCATGAGAGTGATCGTGAGCGTGATCAACGGTAGTAGTGCTCATCTTGTCTCCTGTTATTCCTGTGATTACTTACGCGCAGCCAGAACTTCAGCTGGCTGTACGATGTTTTCTGCCGCTTTGTTTGACCAGCTGTTGCGGGTATAGGTAATGACCGCCGCAATTTCTGTATCAGACAAAGTGGATTTCCAGGCTGGCATCGCATTTTTACCGTTCAGCAGGATACCGATCTGTGCGCCTTTTTCACCGGTCACAACCGCCGATCCATCCAGTGCAGGGAAGGCACCCGGTACGCCTTTACCAGTCGCCTGATGGCAGGCTACGCAATTGGCTGCATAGAGTTTTTCACCGCGTTGTTTGAGTTCGTCCACTGTCCAGACCTTGGCCGGATCATCCGCCTTGGCAGCCATTTCTTTCTTTTTGACGTCTACCCATTTTTTGTAGTCGTCTTCCGACACCACATTCACAACGATAGGCATGAAGGCATGTTCTTTGCCGCACAATTCCACGCACTGCCCGCGATAGACACCGATTTTGTCGGCTTTAAACCAGGTGTCGCGTACGAAGCCAGGAATTGCATCTTGTTTGACGCCGAAGGCCGGGACGGTCCAGGAGTGAATCACGTCATTAGCAGTGGTGATCATGCGGACTTTTTTATTGACCGGCACCACGACCTGATTATCGACTTCCAACAGGTAGTTATCGCCGCGCGCTTCTGTCGGCTCTACACCAGGCGCACCGATCTGGGTACGTGGCGTCGCCAGCGTGGATAAGAAGGAAATGCCTTCGCCCTCGCCTTTGAGATAATCGTAGCCCCATTTCCATTGCATGCCAGTCACCTTAATCGTGATATCGGCATTGGAAGTATCTTTCATGGCTACCACAGTTTTAGTAGCGGGCAAGGCCATCAGGATCACGATGATGAAAGGCACCACCGTCCAGGCAATCTCAACCGAGGTACTTTCATGGAAAGTCGCAGCTTTGTGGCCCAGGGATTTTCTGTGTTTGAGAATGGAATAAAACATCACCCCGAACACAGCGACAAAAATCGCCAGGCAGATAACCAACATTAAGTTGTGTAAGGAGTAGATCTGTTCGGCAATCTGTGTTGCCGGTGTTTGCAAGTTCAGCTGACGGACTGCCGGACCGCCCTGACTGTCGACCACAGCCCAGGCTGGCAATCCTGTTGCCAGAAGTGCAGCACTCAGCATGAACGATTTGTATCGCTTTGCGTGTCTCATGATTTCCCCAAAACCCTGATTAGAATTCTTATGAATTGATCACCAGAACGCGGAGATATTGTTACAAAGTGCGTGCTGGCAACTTCTACAACGGCATGAGTATAAGGCGGAATTTAAACGCACATCAAGCAGAATACTTCTGCAATTTCTATGATGCAACGCAAACAAAATGAGAATTCACATCAAATATGTTGTCGTTTTTCAGAAAAACTGTGAAATTCCTCTGGAAAAAATGACTATTTTTTGCGTGGCAAATCAAAGCGTACGATGGATTCTCCTGCGGCGGTGCGGGTATTGACAGGTTTAAACGCATGTCCGTACACCACTTCTATGCTGAGCGCAATACGCCCATCTGCGCCGCGTTGTTTTTCCAGTAATGCCAACAGGCGCTGATAGCGTTGACGGCCAAACAAACCACGTTCACGGGTCGCCAGCGGATTGCCACCCAGCGCACGTACGTCCTGCAATAACTTATGCGGACTGTCGTAAGTCAGGGTCAGCTTTTCCATATCCATCACCGGGGTAGAGAATCCGGCATTGACCAGCATATCGCCAAAATCATGCATATCGACGAAGGGCAAGGTATGTGGCCAACTATCGATTGCGGCAAATACATCGCGTAACTCGACGAAGGTATCTGGTCCGAAACAGGAAAACATCAGCAAACCTTCGGTTCTGAGCAGGCGGCGCCACTCGTTAAATACACGGTCGGGTTCAGGATGCCAGTGCAGCGCCAGATTCGACCAGACCAGGTCCAGACTTTGTTGCGCCAGGCTGGTGGCGGCAAAATCTTCACACAGCAAACTGGCTTCAGGCGCGCCGCGCAAAGCGACCGGCGTCCACTTTCCCAGCAATTTGCCGAATACGGTCCTGGCCTGCGCCTGTTGTTCCCTGACTTGTTGCAGCATGGCCTCAGAGCTATCCATGCCGCTCAGTTGTGCCTCAGGATAAAGTTTTTGCAATTCCTGCAAATCCGCGCCAGTGCCACAACCCGCGTCAAGTACATGCGCCGGACTGATACGCACCAGTTCCAGCTTGTCACGCATACGCGCAGCGATTTCACGTCGTAAAAAGTCCGATGCAGCTATTTTTGCAGGATCAGAGAACAGACGAGGGACCAGCTGGAGATCAATGGGAGCGCTTTGCATAAGACGTAAAAAAAACAGTTCAGGGGTAGCTACGCGGCCACACCAGTCAACGAGCAGAGCACGAATGCTGGCTGTGTGGCGCAGAGAATCTGCTACAGTAAAGGCCAGAGTTTACACGCTTGTGTCATTAGCTGCTGATAAGCATGAATACCCGTCTGCCACCCGTTCTGCAACGCGCCCTTACCGGACTGTCGCAAATCGCAGCCTGCAGTTGCCTGCTGTGCCGCCAGGCCAGCCCGGAAGCGGTATGCGCAGCCTGTCTGCAAAGTTCGCTGCCGCGCAGCGGCAAAGCCTGTCTGCAATGCGGGATCGCACTGAGCACAGACGATCAGCGCTGTGGCGCATGCCTGCAACATCCGCCTGCTTTCGATAACACCATCTGCGCCACCGACTATCAGCCACCCCAGGATCAACTGGTACTGGCGCTGAAATTTGCGCATCAGTTGCCACTGGCCGCGCTGCTGGCGCGTGCTATCCGCGATGCGATACTGCGCCAGCCCGGCCTGGTTCTGCCGGATCTGATCTGCCCGGTTCCACTGAGTCCGCAGCGCTTGCAGGAACGTGGTTTTAATCAGGCACTGGAAATCGCACGTCCGCTGGCAGCCATGCTGGGCGTGCCCTGCCTGCCGTATGCGATACACAGAGTCAGGCATACCCAGCAACAGGCCATGCTGGCTACTGCCGACAGGCGCCGGAATATCGCCAAGGCCTTTAGTCCGGCGGCCGACTGTCTGACACAACTACAGGGCAGACATATCGCCATCGTGGATGATGTGATTACCACTGGCATGACCTTGCATGAAATCGCTACAATGCTGAAACGCTATGGCGTCAGGCAAGTCAGCAATTATGTGTTTGCCCGCACACCGCCTCATTTTGAATAAGGAAGTCCATGTTTCATGTCGTCCTGGTTGAACCAGAAATCCCTCCGAATACCGGCAATATTATCCGTCTGTGCGCCAATACCGGCGTCCAGCTGCATTTAATCGAACCCCTGGGTTTTCCGCTCGATGACAGCAAAATGAAGCGCGCGGGACTGGATTACCATGATTATGCAAGCATGAAAGTTCATAAAAACTGGGAAGCTTTTCTGACACAGGAACAACCCGACCGCAGTCGCATGTTTGCCATGACTACCCATGGCTCAACCGGTTTTGCCAAGCTCGCCTTTGCACCTGGTGATTACTTTGTATTTGGTGCAGAGACCCGTGGTCTGGCACCGGAATTACGCAACTCTTTCCCGACCAGCCAGCGCATACGCCTGCCTATGCGCCCAGATAATCGCAGCCTGAATTTATCGAATACGGTTGCCGTTGTGGTGTATGAGGCTTGGCGCCAACATGATTTCGCCGGTGGTAGCTGAAGCACGACAATTCACTTTTACTAAAAAGTTGATTTAAGACACAATATTGCATTACGTCTATACGGCGCAAACCGGACAAGAGTCTATGCAATTGAGCAGAGTCGGCCTTTGGAGATGGTATCCCAACACCAGAGAAATGCACTGGTCAGCAGGCATGTGCGCGCTCGCAGGACTCCCGCACCAGACCTCCCGCTTATCTTTCAACGAAGTCGCCAGCTTGCTCACCTCAGCATCTGCACTAGGCTGGGAGCAGGCTTTACAGCAGATGCTGGCACAGCAAACCGGGCTGGAATGTCAGCTCAGCCTGCGCTCGGCGCAGCAGCCAGGCTGTGTGCGCGTGGTCGCCGAAGTGTTACAGGGTGATGCTCATGTCATAGAAGGTAGCGCAGAATGGCTGCCTGACAACCAGACCAGCCACCCTGAGCAGCTGTTACATGCGCTGCCGATAGGCATACTCGAAGTCAATGCTGAAGGCGGTGTACTGTTTATCAATCAGACGCTGCAACAATGGCTGGGCATTTCAGGCGCAAAGCTGCAAGACCTGCCCATGAGCGAATTGTTTGACACAGTCAATGCCCGTCTGTTGGACGGACTGTTAGATGCAGCAATGACTGGCAGCACACAACCAAATATCACTTTGCAGTTACAGCAGCGGCGCGAGCTGGCCGTCGGATGTCAGGAGTCGACCACAGCGCTGACCGGCAGACGCAGCTGGTACCTGATCATGCACGATGTCACCGTATATGCCGAACTGACGCAGCAGCTCAGGCAAAGCGAGGAACGCTGGCAACTGGCCCTGGAAAGTTCAGGCGACGGGGTGTGGGACTGGTATCCGCAAACCGGCATAGAAATTCTGTCCGACCGTTTGAAAGCTATTTATGGCTACGAACCGAATGAAATCGAGGATTTATCCGATGAGCTGGACCGGCGCACCCATCCGGATGATCTGGAGCAGATGCAAGCTGACCGGCAAGCACACTTTGACGGTCTGACACCGACCTACATCAATGAACACCGGGTACAGTGCAAAGATGGGCGCTGGAAATGGATACTCACGCGCGGTACCGTGATTGAGCGCGATGCCCAGGGCGATCCAGTCAGGGTAGTCGGCACCCATACCGATATTTCAGAACGCAAGCAAGCCGAAGCTGATGTACGCGACAGCGAGGAACGCCTGCGCATGGCCTTGTCAGCAACGCATCAGGGCTTATACGATCTGAACGTAAAGACCGGTACGGCGATCGTCAATGACGACTATGCCTTAATGCTGGGCTATCCGCTGGAACAGTTTTCTGAAAACCGGCAAAACTGGTTACGCCGCTTACACCCGGAAGATCTGGCGCCGTCTGAACGCGCGTTCCGCGATTACATCAATGGTAAGGCGCAGGAATACCGTGCTGAGTTCCGGCAAAAACACGCGAATGGCAGCTGGGTCTGGATTTTATCGGTAGGTGCGCTGGTCGAATGGGATGATCAGGGGAATCCCTTGCGCATGCTTGGAACGGTACTCGATATCACGGCGCGTAAGCAATCGGAAGCCATCATCTGGCAGCAAGCCAATATCGACCCGCTCACTGGCTTACCTAACCGCCGTATGTTTTACGACAGACTGGAGCAAAACCTGCGCCAAAGCAAGCGGCGCAACAGCTTGCTGGCCGTGCTGTTCATCGATCTGGATTTTTTCAAGGAAGTCAACGATACACTCGGACATGCAACCGGTGACAGCCTGCTGGTGGAAGCGGCTAAGCGCCTGCGCCTGTGCGTGCGCGAAACCGATACCGTGGCACGTCTGGGTGGTGATGAATTCACGGTGTCATTGCCAGACCAGAGCGATACCGTGCAGGTCGAGCAAATAGCGCGCAAAATCATCGAACAACTCGCCTCCCCCTTCCATGTGGCCGGTGAAGAAATTTATTTATCGGCCAGCATAGGCATCACACTGTATCCGCGCGATGCTGACAATCTGGCCGATCTGATCAAGCATGCGGATCAGGCCATGTATGCCGCCAAAGCCGCGGGCCGCAACCGCTTCAGCTATTTCACACCGAATCTGCAAACTGCGGCGTTAGCAAGATTACGCCTCAATAATGAATTACGCAGCGCCATCAGTGACAAGCAATTACAAGTCTACTTCCAGCCTATCGTAGAAACTGAAAGCGGCATCATACGCAAAGCCGAAGCACTGATACGCTGGTACCACCCACAGAAGGGCTGGATCAGCCCGCTGGAATTCATCCCTATCGCTGAAAGCAGCGGCCAGATCCATGCGATAGGCGAACTGGTTTTTCTGGAAGCGGTACGCTGGGTCAGCCAGTGGCGCAAAACCATACACCCTGACTTCCAGATCAGTATCAATCAGTCACCGGTGGAATTCCAGAATGAGAACAGCCCTTACTCCAGCTGGATCGCCTATCTGGAGCAGCAGGGTTTGCCGGGCCAGGCGATCAATATCGAGATCACTGAAGGCCTGTTGCTGGATGCAGATAACAAAGTTGCCTCACACCTCATCGGCTTTCGCGATGCAGGCATACAGGTAGCGATAGATGATTTTGGCACCGGCTATTCTGCGCTGTCTTATCTGAAAAAATTCGATATCGACTATCTGAAAATCGATCAGTCCTTTGTACGCAATCTGCGCGATAACAGCAGCGATATGGCCTTGTGTGAAGCGATCATTATGATGGCGCACAAACTAGGCTTACAGGTGGTAGCGGAAGGGGTGGAAAACGCAGAACAGGAACAGTTACTGCGCAGCGCGAAATGTGATTTTGTGCAGGGTTATCTGTACTCCAAACCACTGTCCGCCAGCGATTTCGACCACTTCCTGCTGCAAGCTGCCAGCAAGTTGTGAGCTGGCAGTGATGAAGCTATGGCTTAGGCGTCTGCTGCTGAAGTTGCACGCACCTTGGCGAGCAATTTACTGGTCGAGCGGTCATGCTCAAAATCGATTGCGGCAACCTGACCGCCATAGGCCAGCACCGCCTGCCCTTCGGGAATCGCACGCATGTCATAGTCACCGCCTTTGACATAGATGTCCGGATGCGCTGCAATGACCGCCTCTAAGGCAGTATCTTCTTCGAATTCAACCACCAGACTGACCGCTTCCAGTGCGGCCAGCACGGCCATGCGATCAGCCGCTGTGTTGACTGGCCGGTCATCACCTTTACCCAAACGCCGCACCGAAGCATCGGTATTCACCGCAACCACCAGCGAAGCCCCAAGCGCCCTGGCCTGCGCCAGATAGGTGACATGGCCACGGTGCAGAATATCGAATACGCCATTGGTCATCACCACTGGTTTTGCCAAGGCAGCGACACGTGATGCGAGTTGTGCGCGGGAACAGACTTTGTCTTCGAAGGAGGCCATAAAGCGTGCAAAAGGAAAAGGAGCAGAACGCGTATTTTACACGCTCTGCTCCCTGCAGTCGCCGTCTCAGCCCGGATAGCTTTAGCCTGGATCGGCCTGACTGGCTTCGCTCAACACGCGGTGAATTTCTTCCTTGCTCAGTGCCGGTGCGAATTCGCGGATGAAGTCATAGGTGTAGCTACGCAAATATGCGCCACGGCGTACTGCCAGCCGCGTCACATTCGGTGTGAATAAATGCTTGCCATACAGGGTACGCAAGCCCTGACCACGGCTGGCTTCCACCGCCATCGAGGCAACGATACCCACGCCCAGACCCAGGCTCACATACTGCTGAATCACGTCAGAATCCATCGCGGTGAGTACGATATCTGCCTGCAAACCAGCCTGTTCAAATGCCGCATCAATGTGGCTGCGCCCCGTGAAACCACGGTCGTAAGTGATGATAGGATATTTCGATAATTCTTCCAGCGTCAGCAGTGACTGATTCAGCAAAGGATGTCCATCCGGCACCACGATCATGTGATTCCATTCATAGCAGGCGAATGAAACCAGGTCTTTGAATTGCGATAAACCTTCGGTTGCGATACCGATATCGGCTTTGCCTGAAATCACCCATTCCGCGATATGTTCCGGACTGCTTTGCTGTAAGGCGATACGTACATCCGGATAGGCCAGACGGAATTTTTGCACCACTTCCGGCAGCACATAACGCGCCTGGGTATGAGTGGTCGCTATCGACAACGTACCGCGGGTCTGATCGGAAAATTCATTGCCGGCTTTTTGCAGATTTTCGGCTTCGCGTAACAGCCTTTCGATGATAGGCAATATACCTTTACCCGGCTCGGTCAGACCAGTCAGGCGCTTGCCATTGCGTTCGAAAATATCGACACCCAGTTCCTCTTCCAGCTCGCGGATCTGGCGGCTCACACCAGGCTGGGAAGTAAACAGCACATTTGCGACTTCGGTCAGATTAAAGCCGCGCCGCGACGCCTCACGGATAGAACGTAATTGTTGGAAATTCATAGTATCTTCCTATCAGGACTTACGCAAAACCGCCCCGCAGCCTTAAGGCTCCTTGCCGGGACAATTTTTCGTGATTCCTTCCTTGTTTATTGTGAGTTGACAAAGACATGCAAACGGCGCGGACGCAGTACCAGTGCCTCGCCAACTTTCAGATTCAAATGCTGATAGCGTTCGCTGGAAATCATGGCTTCCACCAGATCGCCATTGTCATCGCGTTCCAGTTCCAGCTGCGCCAGCGGACCTATGCTGTGTACCCGGCGCAATTGCACCACCAGACCTTCCGCACCCGGCGAATAACGGTCGATATCGAATTCATGCGGACGCACATAGCCGGTACCGACTGCATCTTTGGTATCGGCATGGCCAGGTGCAGAGAATTGCACACCACCGGCATCCAAAATGCCTTCATGTACGCGGCCATGGAACAAATTCACATTACCGAGGAAGCCATAGACGAAAGGCGTGGCCGGATGCTGATACACCTCAGCCGGTGCGCCGACCTGCTCGACCACACCATGATTCATCAGCACGATCTGATCCGCGACTTCTAATGCCTCTTCCTGATCATGCGTGACAAAAATACTGGTCACATGTAATTCGTCATGCAAACGTCTTAACCAGCGCCGTAATTCTTTTCTGACCTTGGCATCGAGTGCACCAAAAGGCTCATCCAGCAACAGCACGCGTGGCTCGACTGCCAGTGCACGTGCCAGTGCGATACGCTGACGCTGACCACCGGATAACTGTGGCGGATAACGGTCAGCCAGCCAGTCCAGTTGCACCAGCTCCAGCAGGCGCGTGACTTTCTCGCGAATTTCAGTTTCTGATGGACGTACTGCACGCGGTTTGACCCGCAATCCGAACGCGATGTTTTCAAAAATCGTCATGTGTTTAAACAGCGCATAATGCTGAAACACAAAGCCCACCTGACGTTCACGCACATGCTGCTGCGAAGCATCCTGCCCGTCCAGCAAGACCTGGCCACGATCCGCATATTCCAGACCCGCGATGATGCGTAGCAAAGTGGTTTTGCCACAGCCAGATGGTCCTAACAAAGCAGTTAATTCGCCATTTGGAAAATCCAGCGATACGTTATCGAGCGCGGTGAAGTTGCCGAAACGTTTGTGTAATTCTTTGACTGCGATACTCATGCTCTTTTACTCCTGCCTGAATTAAGCGGCTTGATCGGCCTGATGACGACGCTGTTCATGACTGCGCCATTCCACAAGGGTCTTCAAAGCCAGTGTCAGCAACGCCAGCAAAGTCAGCAAGGAAGCGACTGCAAACGCGGCAACAAAGTTGTACTCGTTGTATAAAATTTCGACTTGTAAGGGCATGGTATTGGTCTCACCACGGATATGTCCGGACACTACCGACACCGCGCCGAATTCACCCATGGCACGTGCATTACACAAGATCACGCCATACAGCAGACCCCATTTAATATTGGGCAAAGTCACATGCCAGAAAGTTTGCCAACCGGAGGCACCGAGTACCAGCGCGGCCTCTTCCTCTTCACTGCCTTGCGCCTGCATCAGCGGGATCAGCTCACGCGCAACAAACGGAAAAGTGACAAAAATCGTAGCCAGCACGATGCCCGGCACCGCGAACAGAATTTTGATGTCGTGTTCACGCAGCCACTCGCCAAACCAGCCCTGGGCACCGAATAACAGTACGTAGATCAGACCGGAAATCACTGGTGACACCGAAAACGGTAAGTCGATCAGCGTCAGCAAGATGCTTTTGCCACGGAATTCAAACTTTGCAATGGTCCAGGCAGCAGCCACCCCAAACACCAGATTCAGCGGCACCGCAATGCCGGCCGCGATCAGGGTCAGCCGTATCGCCGACAAGGCATCCGGTTCCAGGATCGCGTCCAGATACAGGCGCCAGCCTTTCTTGAGCGCTTCAGCAAAAACGGCAGCCAGCGGAACAAACAAAAATAAAGTCAGGAAGCCCAGTGCAGTCAGCGTCAGCGCGATCCGTATCCAGCGTGCCTCGGTAGTGGCAGTTGGCTGAATCGCAGGTTCTGCACGGCGCGCAACAGGGTTTTGCAGATGGCTCACAGTCGCACTCATTCTTCTCTCCCGGCATGCTGACGGCGACGCGTCCAGGCTTGTAAGGCATTAATCGTCAATAACATCACAAAAGACAGCAGCAACATCACCACAGCAATCGCGGTAGCACCTGCGTAGTCATACTGTTCGAGCTTGGTGATCATAAACAGCGGTGTAATTTCCGACACCATGGGCATATTGCCAGCGATGAAAATCACAGAACCGTATTCACCGGTAGCTCTGGCAAATGCCAGTGCAAAACCGGTCAGCAAGGCTGGCAAAATCGTCGGGAAAATCACTCTGGCAAAGGTCTGCCAGTGACTCGCACCCAGACTCAGGGCAGCTTCTTCTAATTCTTTTTCTGCTTCTTCCAGCACCGGCTGTACAGTGCGCACGACGAATGGCAAGCCGATAAAGGTCAGCGCCACCAGCACACCCAGCGGGGTAAATGCCACCTTGATGCCTAACGGCGTGAGCAGCTTACCGATCCAGCCATTCGGCGCATACAAGGTTGCCAGCGTGATGCCAGCCACTGCCGTCGGCAAAGCGAACGGCAAATCGACCAGGGCATCGATAAAGCGCTTACCCGGAAACGAATAGCGCACAAGCACCCAGGCCACAATGCCGCCAAACACCACATTGATCAGCGCTGCCAGGAAAGATGCGCCAAAGGTCAGCCGATAAGACGCCAGCACGCGATCCGACGTCACGGTATTGACGAAATCCGCCCAGCTCATGGTAAAAGTTTTGAGAAACACCGCGGAAAGCGGGATCAGGACGATCAGTCCGAGGTAAAACAGGGTAAATCCCAGAGACAGATGAAACCCTGGGATGACCCGCTTTCCTCTGGCCTGCGTACTCAATGCCAGGAATGCCATAGTCAGCCTTTATTACTGATTTAACTAAAGATGACGAATCTTGGCAGTAATTTCATATATGAAAAACGAATTTTTTGTTATTTCTTTAGACTAATAATGCATAAGCCCGTTTTTGAGCGAGCTGCCTCTGCATCCTCAGGCCGATGGTCTGGCTTGTGCATACACAGCTCTGGGCAAGGGCTGGGTAAAGCTGTATGTGACCGGCAGTTCCGCGGCCGGGATATCGAATAAAAAGCCTTGTACCAGGTAGGGGCTGGCTGTGCCATGGCTGTTTTGCAGTGCTTCGAATTTTTCTTGCTGCTCTATGCGTTTGAAGATGACCTGGCATTGCGCACGTTCAGCCTGTTCCAGCAAGCTGATCTGTAATTCAGGCCGGTTCGCTGCATAAATATCGATCTTGATCGCATCTGGTCTGACCCGTTGCAGTAAATCGATGGCTTGTTCCAGATTGGCCGCATTTACCCCGACCCGGAAGCCATTGCGGCGGTAGTTTTCCACTACATGCGCGAGCACCCAACGCTGGCTGGCGGTGGCGGCAGGCATCTGCAAAATGATGTGCTGATGCGGCAATTCCAGCACATCCAGAATACGGCGAAATGCCATGCCGTGATTGCCCTCTATCGCGGCCAGTAAACGGCTATGCACACTCAGATACAGATCCAGCTGACGCACCCCGGACTGACGGTAAAAATTCATGGTATGCAGTAAGCGGCACAAACGATCCAGCTCAACCGACTCTTCATCATTCGCGACAAACTCCAGTAAGCGCCATACATTCAAGCCCTGATCAGTCGGATCGAAACTGCGTGCATAGGCTTCATAGGCAATCACTTGCTGATCCTGGCCGCTGCGTATCGCCTGAAAAGCAGTGGTCAGACTGGCGTTGAAATAGCGTCCGCGTGCGCGTCCCTGTTCATCCAGCCACAACTGGGAATTCGACAGCGCGCTTTGCAAACGGCTCAAATAATGTTGCAGGGTTGGATAATGCATAAAAATTTCTCCTGTTTTTGCCGTATCACAGGCAGTCACTTTGAATGTTTACGTTTCGTCAGTGATTGCTCAATTGCCTTTACCCGTGTGAAGCACAGGCATTGTCGGTACGACTCAGATGAGCATACACTTTGCATTTCCGCCTGGAGTCCGCGCGTAGCGCCTGCAGACCGCAGTCAGAATATAGTCAGAAATTGAAAAGGAATTCAGGCTAGGCGCGACAGCGTAATTCTGCGGCGGCGGCACTGCGTGTGGCAGGGCGGGAGAGTTGATATTGGCGCATAGATTCCAGTGCATCATGCAGCAGTTCTACACCATTGTGAACGCGCTCAGCGATGACCGGATCGATTTGCAGACCTTCGGTTTCATGCCATTGTATTTGTGCATCCGTAGCATAAATACTCGGCAAAATATAGCGTGCCGATAAAGATGCCAGGATAGGACGCAGGCTGTAATCCAGTGCCAGCATATGCGATTGCGAACCCGCAGTTGCGATAGGCAGTACGACTTTTCCAGCCAGCCCATCCTGCGGTAATACGTCCAGAAAAGATTTCAGCAAACCGCTGTAGGACGCTTTATAAATCGGGGTGGCAATCACGACTGCCTCTGCCTTTGCGAGTAGCTGGCGCGCTGCCAGCAATTCCGGATCGCTAAAATCGGCGTTGAACAGCGCCTGTACCGGCAATTCACGAATCGGCACACTGACAGTACGCTGTCCGTAAGCATTGAGCCTTTCGCCCACATAATCCAGTAGCCGGGCCGAACGCGAAGGCGTCACCGGGCTGCCAGAGAGTAATAACACGCTCATCACATCTCCTTCATCAAGGTTAGGACTGACGCAAAATTGTCCCGGCAAGGCTAAAACTCCTTTGGTGCTTTAGGAAACATCGCTGGTAAGCGATGTTCGTTTCGCCAGCAGGCAACATGTTGCCTGAAACCCTGGCTACACCATGGTGACGCAGGCAGTACAAGCTGTACAAGCCATACGAAGGGGAGCCATAACGCCGCTGGGGCGGTTTTTCGTGAGTCCTAAAGGAAAAGAATTCAGGCGACGCTGTTGCGTGGCGCACACCCGTTTTCCATGTCGCTCACTTCATGTGTGCAGGCAGACTGCTGCCTGCACACTTTTACTATTAACGCTTACCTGGCTGATATATCTGATCGAAAATACCGCCATCTGCGAAATGGGTTTTCTGCGCTTTAGTCCAGCCGCCGAACACATCATCAATCGTGAACAACTTCACACTCGGGAATTGCGCTGCATATTTTTTCGTCGCTTTTTCTGTGGTCGGACGATAGTAGTGTTTAGCAATCGCGTCCTGACCTTCATCGCTGTACAGATACTGCAGATAAGCTTCTGCGACTTTGCGGGTACCGCGCCGGTCAACCACTTTATCCACTACGGATACCGCCGGTTCGGCCAGAATACTGGTGGAAGGCACAACGATTTCTACCTTGTCCGGACCCAGTTCCTTGATCGCTAACAGCGCTTCATTTTCCCAGGCCAGCAACACATCACCGATGCCGCGTTCTACGAAGGTGGTGGTGGCACCACGTGCGCCGGAATCGAGTACCGGTACGTTTTTATATAGTTTGCTCAGGAACTCTTTAGCACTCGCTTCGGAGCCGCCCGGTTGTTTCAGCGCATAGCCCCAGGCTGCCAGATGATTCCAGCGTGCGCCGCCGGAAGTTTTAGGATTAGGTGTGATAACTGCCACACCCGGTTTCACCACATCATTCCAGTCTTTAATCGCTTTCGGATTGCCTTTACGCACCAGGAATACGATGGTGGATGTGTAAGGCGAGGCATTGTGTGGCAAACGTTTTTGCCAGTTTTTATCGAGCAGATTTTTTTCCGCCAGCGCATCGGTGTCATAAGCCAGAGCCAGCGTGGCGACATCGGCATCGAGCCCGTCTATCACGGCACGCGCCTGTTTGCCGGAACCGCCATGTGATTGTTTGATGGTGACTTTATCACCGGTTTTAGCCTGCCATTGTTTGGCAAACGCCTGATTGATATCCTGATACAGCTCACGGGTAGGATCATAGGAGACGTTTAACAAAGAGATATCGGCGGCCTGCGCTGTCGCGCTCAGCCCCAGTGCTGAACTCAGTACGACACCAGTTGCCAGTATTGCCCGGGAAAATCGAGTAGTGATCATGCTTAAACCTTCCATTTCGTCTTTAAGGGGTGATTCGTCAATAAATCCAGCTTAAAGTCAGGCTATATATTTGAAAACTAAGATTTTTGATTTTCAATATTCAAATTTCACATAAAGGAACGCACGGCACAAAATCCGTGGCTCGGCTACACTAAGCCGTTTTTGATTTCTATCCGCACCGATGCCATATTCAGCTTGTGCACTCCGCATCTGGTCTGGCTGGCAAGCAGGAGCCATAAGACCGCGCTTGCGGTCATACATCTTTATCCAGGAGTTCGCCATGTTGCTACGTACACAGTTGCTCGCTATCAGTTTCGCCGGACTCAGTCTGGCGAGCGGCTATGCCAGCGCACAGGATGCCTGCCCGGCAGTGCTGAAACACAGTTTTAACCGCTTGCAGGATGATGCGCCTCAGGACTTATGCCAGTACAAAGGCAAAGTGGCGCTGGTCGTGAATACCGCCAGTTATTGCGGCTTCACCAAGCAATATGAAGGGCTGGAAAAGATGTTTGCCAAATACAGCGATAAGGGTCTGGTGGTGCTGGGTTTTCCATCGAATGATTTCGGTAAACAAGAGCCGGGTAACAGCAAGGAAATCGCGGATTTTTGCTTTAACACCTATGGCGTGAAATTCCCCATGTTTGCTAAAACCGCAGTGAGTGGTAAGGATATCAATCCCTTCTATGCCGAACTAGTCAAAGCCACCGGCACCACCCCGAAATGGAATTTCTATAAATACCTGATCGACCGCAAAGGCAATGTGGTCGCAGCTTACTCCAGCATGACGACACCGGATGATAAGAAACTGGTGGCCGATATTGAGAAGGCGCTGGCGCAGTAATCTTCACGCAAGCTACAGGCTCAACACCCTGCAAAAAATAAACCCTGCTACGGCAGGGTTTATTATTTCAGTACCACGCAAATCAGCCCAAACTTTTTACACTGCGCTGCGCTCAAAACTGCGCACGCGCCTGTTCTGATAAAAATCCACCAATGGTCGCATGCACCATCGCATCTACGATTTGTTCATGGCTGAGTTTTTTATCCCTGAGCAGGAATTCCATGGTGGGATCACAGGCGCGGGAATACAGGGTGTAGACCAGCACATCATCCGGCACCAACGGTGTCAGCGCGCCCTGTTCGCGCGCACGCGCCACCATGGCATGAAAGCGCTTATGCACTTTCAGCGCCACCATCACGTATTCCAGGTTCAACATCAGACTGCGCTGCAAGGTCAGGCTGGTCGAAGGTAAATGCGGCACGCCGCCTTGCAGCCGCAATCTGAGTGACCAGGCCAGGATATGCCGTATCTGCGCCAGCGCTGGTAAGTCGGCGGACAGACCATCGAGCTCGGCCACGATGGCATTCAACAAGCGGGTCAGCGCTGCGGCCGCCAGCTTTTCTTTTGAAGAGAAATGTTTATACAGGCTGCCTTTGGCAATTCCCACCGCATCGGCCACATCATCCATGGTCATCAGGTCATAGCCTTTTTCCGATAACAAGCGATTCACGGCATCGATGATGGCCTCTTCACGCGCATCAAACTGTTGTTTTTTAAAGGGAATTTTTATCTGCATGATATTTTTCTGCACAAAATAAAACTTTGTAGTATATTTTATGACTGATGAGTCACGTTTTGAAATTGATGGTCACATTTTACTCCAGAGCGGCTGCAAGCACAGGAAAACCGGCGTAAAACTGTGAAAAAAAAAGATATCCCGAGTGATGCAGGTGCGAATAACAACGTTCCTGCAAGAAATAACTGCAATGCAAACTAAGCGTCACATCAAGGTGTGATAATGAAACTTCAACAACGATCTCTGCCCCTATGAAAATCGCTGTCATCGGTTCCGGCATCTCCGGCTTGTCTTGCGCCTACGAATTGTCCAAGGCAAAACTTGCAGTCAAACCTGAGGTGAGCCTGTTTGAGGCGAACGATTATTTTGGCGGACATACGCATACCGTCGATGTCAGCCTGGAAGGCAAAAGCTTTGGCGTCGATACCGGCTTCCTGGTGTTTAATCACAAAACCTATCCAAATCTGGTGCGGCTGTTTCAGGATTTGCAGATAGAGACAGTGGCGACTGATATGTCGTTCTCGGTCAAAATGCCGCAAGGCAAACGCTTGCTGGAGTGGGCGGGCGCCAATCTGGATACTGTGTTTGCACAGCGCAGAAATCTGTTCAATCCTGGCTTCCTGCGCATGTTGCGCGATATTCTGCGCTTCAATCAGCAAACGACTGCAATGGCCCAGTCGGCCAGCCAGCAGGAATTCCACACACCGTTGGGACAGTTCCTGGATCAGCATCGTTACAGCGACGAATTCCGGAACTGGTATCTGCTGCCGATGGCGGCCTGCATCTGGTCCTGCCCCACCGAAACCATGATGGCGTTTCCGCTGTCTTCCTTTGTCAATTTCTGCCATAACCACGGTTTGCTGCAAGTGAATGACAGGCCGCAATGGCAAACCGTCAAAGGCGGTGCGCGCCAGTATGTAGAAAAAATGCTGCCTGTGATCAGCCACAGCTATCTGAAAACGCCGGTCCATGCGGTGTATCAAAATGCGCAGCGCAGCTGGATCGTTGAATCAACACGCGGTATAGAAACCTTTGATCAGGTTGTATTTGCCTGCCACAGCGACCAGACCCTGGCCTTGCTGAAAGATGCCAGCAGCGCAGAGCGCAGTGTCTTGTCGGCGGTTGGCTATCAGCCAAATCACGCAGTGCTGCACACCGACGCGAGCTTCCTGCCGACACGCCGCAAAGCCTGGTCGGCCTGGAATTATGAAAGCGAAAATGGGGCGGAGCCACGTGTTTGCGTACACTATCTGATCAATCAATTGCAACCGCTACCTTGTCAGACACCGGTCATCGTGACACTGAATCCGATTCGCGAACCCGCCGCTGACAAAGTGCTGGCGCGCTATGACTATGCACATCCGGTATTTGACAGCAAAGCCGTTGCTGCACAACAGGCGCTGACGCAGTTACAAGGTCAGCGGTCAGCCTGGTTTGCCGGTGCCTGGACCGGTTACGGCTTCCATGAAGATGGCTTGAAATCGGGACTGTTTGTGGCGAAAAACATCCTGGCACGCGCCGCTTCTTCCGAAACTGGCGAAACCTGGTCGGCCGCAGCCTGAATCTGACTATGGATAACGCACACACCACAACAAACCACAGCGCGCGTCAGATAGAACTGTGCCGCGGTGTAGTGATCCATCAGCGCTTGCGTCCTGCCGTGCATGCCTTCCGTTACGGCGTGTTTTTTCTGCGCATACCGCTGCAAAATCTGGAACAGCAAAGCGCAGACACCGGTTGTCGCCTGTTCTCACTCAACCGCTGGAATTGCCTGTCGTTTTACAGCCGCGATCACGGCGATGGTCAGGGTGCCTTGCTGACCTGGGCGCAGCAGATACTGCATGCGCATGGCGTACATGATGCCGATGGCGAGATCGTGCTGCAATGCTTCCCGCGTGTATTCGGTTATGTGTTTAACCCAGTCTCATTCTGGTTTTGTCACCGTCAGGACGGCACACTGCGCGCGATTCTGTGCGAAGTGAATAACACCTTCGGAGAAAAGCATATCTACTTACTGGCACAGGAGTCGGCGTTGACGAATGGCCAGGAAAGTCAGGCTGAAAAAGTATTCCATGTGTCGCCATTCTGCGAAGTGGAGGGACGCTACCGCTTCCGTTTCCTGCACCGTCACCCAACACAGCACACTCAGAACGCGGATAACACACAGCGCACAGATAGCGTACAGACCGCTGCGCGTTATCTGGCGAAAATCGATTATGACGATGCCGCTGGCCCCTTACTGCTGACCAGCGTATCCGGTCAGGCCGGGCCACTCAGTGACCGCCGCATCGCCTTTGTCATGCTGCGCTATCCGCTGATGACTTTAGCCGTCATGTGGCGTATCCACTGGCAGGCATTGCGTCTGTGGATGAAGCGCGTTCCTTTTTTTACTAAACCCAGCCCACCCCAACAAGAGGTCAGCCGATGAGCAGTCTACACCCCACCCTGTCCAGCGCAAACCAGGCCATCGCCCATTTGGATACCAGCCACTTTCCGGCTGAAATGCGTATCGTACTGAACCTGTTGAGCAAGCTGGAGCAAGGCAGCCTGACCTTGCATTTCCCCGATGGGCAGAGCGCCTGTTTTGGACGTGCCGATGATGGCAACCGGCATGTGCAACTGCATATGCATGACTGGCAAATGATACGTTCTGTGTTGAAGTCAGGCGATATCGGTTTTGCCGAAAGTTTTATCGCCGGACACTGGAACAGCCCAAACCTGGTCGGTCTGATCGAGCTGATCACGCGTAACCGGGCGCAGCTGGAATCGGTGATTTACGGTACCTGGTGGGGCAGCCTGCTGTATCGCATCAAGCATCTGTTCAACCGCAATTCACGCACCGGCAGCAAGAAAAATATTCATGCGCATTACGATATAGGGAATGATTTTTACCGGCTGTGGCTGGATCCTTCCATGACCTATTCCAGTGCCTTGTTCGATGGCGATCAGGTCGGCAATCTGCATGATGCACAACTCATGAAATACCGCCGTATTCTGAATCAGCTGCAATTACCAGCTTCTGCCAAGGTGCTGGAAATCGGCTGTGGCTGGGGTGGTTTTGCTGAAATGGCGACGCGTGAAGCCGGTGCCCACGTGACCGGGCTGACACTCTCTACCGAGCAATTGCATTTCGCGCGCGAGCGGCTGCAGCGTGCCGGACTGCACGCGCAAAGCGATCTGCAAATACTTGATTACCGCGATGTGCGCGGCGAGTTTGATGCGATCGCCTCGATAGAAATGTTTGAAGCGGTGGGCGAACAATACTGGCCTTCGTATTTCGCCTGCCTGCAACGTAACCTGAAGCGTGGTGGCCGCGCCTGCATACAAAGCATTACGATTGCCGACGATTTGTTTAGCCGCTATCGCAACGGCACTGACTTCATCCAACAATATATTTTCCCGGGCGGCATGCTGCCTTCCATCGCACGCTTCCATGCGCTGGCGAAGGAATACGGTCTGGAGGTGGAAGACACCTTTACCTTCGGGCTGGATTACGCCAGAACCTTACAGGAATGGCGGCTGGCCTTCCTGGAAAAATTACCAGAAATCCGGGCTCAGGGTTTTGATCAGGCTTTCCTGCGCACCTGGGAATTTTATCTGGTCTATTGCGAAGCCGGATTCCGCGCCGGGAATATCGATGTCGCTCAATTCACGCTACGCAAACGATGAAACCGCAACCCATACACACTCATCGGCCAGCCTTGCTGCGACGCTGGCTGCAGACTGGATTACTGCTGCTTAGCTGCTTCAGTCCGCTGCATGCCAGCGGTCAGACTCAGGCGCAAACTCCAGCGCAGACCCAGACCGAAAGCGCACCATCCCATATCCAGCAAGAATTAGGCAAGGCGCGTCTGTCCGGCAGCGGCGGCTACCGTTGGTTTGGACTGGCGATTTACCAGGCCAGCCTGTGGACTGGCCCGGAAGGCTGGCGTCCCGATCTGAAACGCTATGCGCTGGATTTGCGCTATGCGCGCAGTCTGGTCGGTAAAAAGATTGCGCAAGCCAGTCTGGATGAAATGGAAAAACTGCAGGTCGGCACACCGGAAAAACGGCAGCAATGGCTGGCTACTATGCAGCAGATTTTCCCAGACGTGAAAGAAGGCACGCATATCACCGGCATCTTTGATGGCAGCAACGGAGCGCGCTTTTATCTGGATGGAAAACTGCTCGCTGAAGTCAAAGACAGCGAATTTGCACAGGCTTTCTTTGCGATCTGGCTGCATCCGAATACCTCCGCACCGGCCTTACGCAAGCAATTACTGGCCGGTACTGGCAACAACGCTGGTACTACACCCTGATTCTGAACACGCTCACTGACTGGCTGAAGGAAACGCACATGAAAACACGTCTGCAACGCACATGGGCGCTGCCCGGCCTGAAGCTGGCTGGCGCACTGACGCTGGCCGTTTTGCTGAGCTCCTGCGCCAGCACCTATGATCCCGCGCTGTATGCGAAGGAACAGCCGGTGCTGGACTTACAGCGCTACTTCAATGGTAAGCTGGATGCCTGGGGCATGTTTCAAAACCGCTCAGGTGAAATCGTGAAACGCTTTACCGTCGTCATGCAATGCGACTGGCAAGGTGATACCGGCACCCTGCATGAAGACTTCAGCTATTCCGATGGCAGCAAACAGACCCGCATCTGGACGCTGAAAAAAACCGGGCCTGGCCGCTTCACTGGTACTGCGCCTGACGTCGTGGGTGAAGCACAAGGCATCGTTTCCGGTAATACCCTGCACTGGAATTATGTGCTGGCCTTGCCGGTGGATGGACGCATCATCAACGTCGACTTCGATGATCTGATGGTACAGATGGACGACAAAGTGATGCTGAACCGCGCACAAATGAGTAAATTCGGTGTGCATCTGGGCAGCGTGACCCTGTCCTTCACTAAACGCGACGGACCACGGCCATGAACCCGCGCATCCACGACTGGCAGGGAAAACGCATCTGGATTATCGGTGCCTCGACCGGTATCGGTGCTGAAACCGCACGCCTGTTGCTGCAGCGTGGCGCACGGGTGGCGCTGTCGGCACGTAATGAGTCAGCATTGCAACAGCTGGCGGCACCATTTTCCGCTGCCTGCGTGGCACCGCTGGACATCACCGATGCAGCCAGTGTCAGCGCGGTACATGCTCGCCTGATGCAACAGTGGCAGGGCATCGATCTGGTGCTGGTCGTGGCCGGTGCCTACAATGAAATGCGGGCAGACAGTTTTGACCTGGATGCGGCTAACCGCATCCTCGATATCAACATCCGTGGTGTTTATCATTGCCTCGATGTGGTGCTGCCTGAGCTGCTCAGACAGCAATCAGGCGGCATAGGCATAGTTGGCTCTGTAGCCGGTCTGTCAGGCCTGCCTAAGGCGCTGGCCTATGGTCCGAGCAAGGCGGCGGTGATCAATTTATGTGAGTCCCTGTTTCTGGATTTGCGTCCGAAAAATATCGCGGTGTATATGATTAATCCGGGCTTTGTCGATACCCCACTGACCGCCAATAACGACTTTGCGATGCCAGCGCTGATGACTGCACCTCAGGCGGCCAGTGCGATTGTACAGGGCATGGAGCGCGGTGATTTCCATATCCATTTTCCTCATCGTTTCACCAACTGGTTGCGGCTGGCACGTCTGCTGCCGTATCGTAGTTACTTTTATCTGGTGCATAAAGTCACAGGACTTTAAGCAATGCGCAAATGTATCAGCACGCAGACCTGAGCGCTGATACAGTTTTGCGTCATCTCTGTCCATTTTTCCCGGAGTAGCACATGTCTTATCAGACCAGTCTGCATAACCTGGTACAGTTTTTTGAACACATCAGCCCGGCGACGGTCAGTCAGCTCGCCGTGATTTACAGTGCGGATGCGAGTTTCAAAGATCCCTTCAATGAAGTGCGTGGCCTGCCGGCCATCACGCGCATTTTTGAGCACATGTTTGTGCAAGTCGATCAGCCACGCTTTAAAGTCAGCAGCACGGTATTGCAAGACAATACTGCCTTTTTGTGCTGGGAATTCTATTTCCGCATGAAGCGTTTCGACCGCACAGAACAATGCATACGCGGTGCAACTCACGTGCGCTTCAATGCACAGGGTCAGGTTGAAATGCATCGTGACTACTGGGATGCGGCCGAAGAACTGTATGAAAAATTGCCGGTTCTTGGTGGCCTGATGCGCCTGCTGAAAAAAGCGGCGAATCAGTAACTCCCTGCTCTTTCATCGTCTCTGCCCAGCCTGAGCTGAAAATCTTGCATGTATCCACGATTGCAATTCTGGGTCAGCCTCGTTATGCTGCTTTGCAAATACGACACTGCGCAAGGCACACCTGAGGCTGCAATACGCTGCTGATGGTCTGTCTGTCCAGGCGCAGCCATTCCAACCAGGAGACATGCAATGGCACTCAGCAGTACCACTCAGGCCGCACGGCCACTGAACCGACAGGATATGAAAACGCTGGCATTAGCTGCATTGGGCGGTGCGCTGGAATTTTACGACTTCATTATTTTCGTTTTTTTTACTGTCGTCATCGGCAAACTGTTTTTCCCACCTGATATGCCGGACTGGTTACGTCAGTTCCAGACTTTCGGTATTTTTGCAGCCGGCTATCTGGCGCGTCCGCTGGGTGGCATCATCATGGCCCACTTCGGTGATCTGCTGGGACGCAAAAAGATGTTCACCCTGAGTATCATCCTGATGGCCTTACCCACCTTTGCCATGGGCCTGCTGCCGACCTATGCGACGATAGGCATCGCAGCGCCGCTGGCCTTGCTGGCTTTGCGCATTCTGCAGGGTGCTGCAATCGGCGGTGAAGTGCCGGGAGCCTGGGTGTTTGTGGCGGAGCATGTGCCGCGCCAGCATACCGGTTATGCCTGCGGCACCCTGACTGCCGGACTGACGGCCGGTATTTTGTTGGGCTCCATCGTAGCGACACTGATTAACACCAGCTATAGCCCGGCTGAGATCGAAGCCTGGGCCTGGCGTATTCCTTTCATCGTCGGCGGTGTGTTTGGTTTTATCGCGATGTATCTGCGCCGCTGGCTGCATGAAACGCCGGTGTTCAAAGAACTGCAAGAGAAAAAAGCACTGGCTGCAGAATTCCCGCTCAAAACCGTACTCAGGGATCATAAAAGCGCAGTCGTCTTATCGATGTTACTGACCTGGCTGTTATCAGCGGCGATTGTGGTAGTGATACTGATGACACCGGCCTATCTGCAAAAGCAGCTGGGACTGGCACCGGCCGTGACCTTGCAGGCGAATTCTCTGGCAACGATAGCACTCACCCTGGGTTGCATACTGGCGGGACGGCTGATCGATAAAATTGGCGGCGGCTGGACCTTTATTCTGGGCAGCAGTCTGCTTGGCACGGTGATTTACTATTTCTACAGCACGGTATTGCAAGACCCGTCCACGCTGTACGGCGCCTATGCACTGGCTGGTTTTTCAGTTGGTCTGGTCGGTGCGGTGCCCTATGTGATGGTGAATGCTTTTCCGGCTACCGTGCGTTTTACCGGACTGTCATTTTCGTATAACGTGGCGTATGCGATCTTCGGTGGTCTGACGCCGATGATGGTCTCGCTGTGGCTGAAAACCGAGAAATTTGCTCCCGCTTATTATGTGTGCAGCTTAAGCGTGCTGGGTTTCCTGATCGGTGTATATCTGCTGATACGCGATAAAAAAGCAGCAGCCAATACCTGAGTAAGGGTACGCAGTCAGGACAGTAAAAATCCGGCATGAAAAAAGGGAGCGCTGTTGCGCTCCCTTTTTTTTACGGGTTTCGCGGATGATGGATGCTAGACTCAGATCACCGCAGCTAAACGTGTACCCTGATTAATCGCACGTTTGGCGTCCAGTTCTGCCGCCACGTCCGCACCACCAATCAGATGCACCGTCTTGCCCAGCGCTTCCAGACCGGCCTGCAAATCACGCTTAGGTTCCTGACCAGCACACAGCACCACGTTATCGACCGGGATCAGCTTTTGCTCACCATTGACCGTTACATGCAAACCAGCATCGTCGATGCGGTCATAGGACACTCCGGCGATCATATGCACCTGACGGTTTTTCAAACCAGTACGATGTATCCAGCCTGTAGTTTTACCCAGACCGTCACCTACTTTTGACGTTTTACGCTGCAACAGGAACAGCTGACGTGCAGGTGCTTCCAGATGTGGCGTGGTCAGGCCACCTACGTGCTGATAGCTGGTATCCACACCCCATTCGGCAAAGAACTTGGCCGGATCAAGGCTAGGGCTGGTGCCGCTGTGACTCAGGTATTCCGCCACATCAAAGCCGATACCGCCAGCACCGATGATCGCGACCGATTTACCAACGGCTTTTTTATCGCGTAATACATCCAGATAACTGAGTACCTTAGGATGATCAACGCCCGGGATAGGAGGTACACGCGGGGTGATACCAGTTGCCAGCACCACTTCGTCAAAGTCACGCAAATCATCTGCGCTGACTTTAGTGTTGAGTTTGAGTTGTACACCGGTCAGTTCTATTTGCTTACCGAAATAGCGCAGGGTTTCGTAAAATTCTTCCTTGCCCGGTACTTGTTTAGCGACATTGAATTGTCCGCCGATTTCGGATGCAGCATCAAACAAAGTGACGCTGTGTCCGCGCTTGGCAGCGGTGGTTGCAAACGACAGTCCGGCCGGTCCTGCACCCACAACGGCGATGCGCTTGACCTGCGTCACAGGTGCATCAATGATTTCGGTTTCATGGCAGGCGCGTGGATTGACCAGACAGGATGTCAGTTTGCCGCCGAAAGTATGATCGAGGCAGGCCTGATTGCAGCCGATACAGGTATTGATTTCATCCGCACGGCCTTGCTCGGCCTTACGCAGGAACAGCGGATCAGCCAGCAGCGGACGCGCCATCGACACCATGTCGCAATAATCGTCTGCCAGCAATTGCTCAGCCACTTCCGGCGTATTGATACGGTTAGTCGCGACCAGCGGAATCGAGACATGGCCTTTGAGTTTTTTGGTGACCCAGGCAAACGCCGCACGCGGCACTTTGGTCGCGATCGTCGGGATACGCGCTTCATGCCAGCCTATGCCGGTATTGATGATGGTGGCACCGGCCGCCTCTATCGCTTGCGCCAGCTGTATCACTTCTTCCAGGGTAGAACCGCCTTCCACCAGATCCAGCATAGACAAGCGGTAAATGATGATGAATTCCGGGCCGACTTTTTCACGGATACGACGCACGATTTCTACCGGGAAGCGGATACGGTTTTCATACGCACCGCCCCATTCATCATCGCGCTGATTGGTACGCGCAGCGATGAATTCATTGATCAGGTAACCCTCGGAGCCCATCACTTCGACGCCATCATAACCGGCGAACTGCGCCAGACCGGCGCAACGGACGAAGTCGCTGATGGTTTCTTCAACTTCAGCGGTGCTCAGTGCATGCGGTGTGAAGGGATTGATCGGCGCTTTCAATGCGCTTGGCGCAACCAATGAAGGCTGATAGGAATAGCGGCCAAAGTGCAGGATCTGCATGGCGATGCGGCCACCGGCCTGATGTACCGCCTCAGTCACGATTTTATGATGATTCGCTTCTTCTTCGGTGGTCAGCATGGCGCCGCCATGCATAGGACGCGCACGCTCATTCGGTGCGATACCGCCAGTGACGATCAGCGACACACCACCGCGTGCGCGTTCGGCATAAAAGGCGGCCATGCGTTCAAAGCCATTGTCCACTTCTTCCAGCCCCACGTGCATGGAGCCCATCAGTAAGCGATTCGGTAAAGTCGTAAAGCCAAGGTCCAGCGGTTTGGTCAGGTGGGGATAGAATGCCATGGGTTTTCCTCAATGTGTCTGCGCCACAGCCACAGTCTTATAGCAGCAGGAAAATGCAGGCGGCATGCGCAGTCGCTCTGCAATCATTCCCGGTGCCGTATCACTTTGGCGACAGCGCGATAGGTTAATACGGTCAGAACGGATACCACAGCTGCTTTGCGCTTGTAAGCAACAGTGCGCTGATCTGGTACGGGCTTTATAGCGAAGTATTCTGACTGTGCATCGCAGAATAGCGAACAAATTTTGTTTATGCAACCAGTTGCATATAAAATGTAGCCACACCACCTCGAAGACTTACTCTAAGGTCTGCCTATGTCATTACAACACGCCCTGCTGACCTCGATCATAGAAAAGCCCTGCTCAGGTTATGAGCTGGCGCGTCGCTTTGATAAGTCGATAGGCTATTTCTGGCATGCCACCCATCAGCAGATTTACCGTGAGCTGGCACGGATGGAGCAGCAGGGCTGGGTCTTGTCCAGTGAAGTCGAAGGAGGCCGCTCCGGTAAAAAGCAGTTTGATGTGCTGCCAGCCGGACGTGCTGAGTTACAACGCTGGGCTGCTGAGAGCAGTGCGCCGCTGCGTCTGCGTGATGAACTGATGCTGAAACTCAGGGCGGATGCGGCGATAGGGCCGCTGGGCATGGTGGAAGAGCTGGAAAAACGACTGCAATTGCACGAGCAGGAATTGGCGACTTACCGCGCTATTGAGCAACGCGATTTCAGCGTGACCGAAACCTCGCGCGAAACGCAGATCCATTATCTGATACTGAAAGCCGGTATCGCCTATGAAGAAGGACGCATCGCCTGGACTAAAGAGGCCTTGCAGACTTTGCAGCAGCTAGCTCAAGCTACTAATAAAATTTAGCCATCAGTTTCGGCAACTCGCCACTCTCGGTACCGCGCCGTATCACTTCATTGAGCCGGGCTAATTCTTCCTGATACTGGCCGTGGGCGACTGCAAAATGCACAGTGTCATAGAAGACGGGCTTACGCGAGACATAAAAACGCTTGCCCTTCAGTTCCGGTTCATTGAAACCCGGGATCAGTTTATTGTTCAGATAATCCTCGACCTGCGCCGCAGTATTCAGCTGACGCACTGGCCACAGCATCAGATCACTGCGTTTATTCATGAGCTTTTTGAAGCGTGCACCAGATGAAGCTGTATCCTCCTGCACCGTAAAAACCACATTCCTGGCTTTTTCAAAATCCATCCCATGACTGAAACCCCGGCCTATGCTCACCGTTTTTCCTCGTAAGTCTTCCAGCGTACGGAAATTCTGACGTGGTTCACCATAGGTGATAGCCCAGATTTTCTCACTCACGACAGGCTGGGAAAACTGAAAATATTTAAGCCGCTCCGGTGATTTTGACAGTCCGAATACGATGCCTTCACCATTGCGCCCCATCATCTGCGCCCGGTTCCAGGGCAACATACGCCAGTCAAGGCGCAGACCGGATTCGCGCTCGAAATAGATGAGGATTTTTTCCAGATCTTTATCGATGGATAACTGCCGTCCATGGATGTCCAGGTTTTCCTGCAAAAACAGTGGCACCGGCTTAGTTTGCGCGTGGGCTGCACTGCTGATACCTGACAAGAGTACAAACAACAGCACAAGCACTGGCAACAGAATGGGACTCAACAGAGGCGGTATCAGTCTGATTTTCATTGTTCATCTAGGTGTTGATTAAGCCCGGCAATACTTCAATACCGTCATACGGTGCATGAAAATACCTTATTTACGCAGATTCACCAAATCTCATCCCAGGACTAGGCGTGCTGGACGTACCACAGCTGGCAATCAGAAGATAGGTTAGGACTTACGCAAAATTGTCCCGGCAAGGCTTGGCGACGCAGGCAGTACACATAGTACGACAAGAAGCCATAACGCCGCTGGGGCGGTTTTGCGTAAGTCCTATAGGGATGAAGTGTGAAGTCCTATACAATAGCCATTTTACCAATCTGCTCACACGCTATGCAGGACTTTGCCACGGTATTCCAACAAGCACGTCTGGGCGATCCTGACGCGACCGGGCGCCTGATGCAAATGATCTATCCCGACTTGCGTCAGCTCGCGAAATCCCGTCTGCGCCACAGCGGTCATCTGACCTTGCTCAACACCACAGAACTGGTCGCTGAGTTATGGCTGCGTTTACAGAATCTGCAGCAATTACCTGGTTCACAGCGCTATTTTTTCCTGGCCTATGCCGCCAAAGCAATGCGAACGATAGTCATCGATTATGTACGCAAACGCCAGGCGCAGCGGCATGGTGGTGGCGTAGATCATATTTCGCTCGATGAAGAACTGCTCATCAGTCATCCCGACACCTCTGAACTGTTGCGTGTCCATGAAGCCTTGACTGAGCTGGAGCAACTGGAGCCGCGGCTGGCTCAACTGGTTGAATTGCGCTATTTCGCCGGTCTCACTGAAGAAGAAGCGGCTGAATTCCTTGGCGTCGCCCGACGTACTGTGCAACGTGACTGGCTGAAAGCGCGCGCCTGGCTGTATGAAGCTTTGCGCCGCTAAGCCATCTGTCCAAACTGTTAGCCCATCTTCGTCGCCCATCCTCTTTTTTTTCACGCGATGGCGCTTTTTTGCCGGTCAGTGCGTTATGAGCCATATGCAAATCCAGACACAACGGAAACTAAGCGGAGTTCAGCCTTGAGCACCCACACGCAAGACTGGCACATCCTCTCTGCCCTGCTCGATGAGCTGCTAGACCTTACTGCGGATCAGCAGCAGCACTTCCTGCAAAATCTGCCGCCGCAACAGCAGCACCTGCGCGCGCGTCTGCACAGCCTGGCACAGGCGCACTGGCAAGCGGAGCAAGAAGATTTCATGTCGACGATTCCCAAAATCACGCTAACCGATAGCGGACACATGAGCCTGAGCCGCGACTACCAGCCTGACAGCCAGATCGGTCCCTGGCGCCTGCTGCGCAAACTCGGTGAGGGTGGCATGGCGAGCGTCTGGCTGGCAGTCAAAGACGGTGAATTCCGGCGTGAGGTCGCCTTAAAACTACCGCATGCCGATACGCTGTCAGAACGGGTATTGCAGCGCTTTGCACGCGAACGTGACATCCTGGCGCAACTGGTGCATCCGCATATTGCACGTCTGTACGATGCCGGTATGGATAGCGCTCAGCAAAGCTGGCTTGCACTGGAATATGTCGCAGGCATGCATATCGACGATTGGTGTCACAGCCAGGGGCTGGATACTGCTGCGCGGGTCAGGATGATGGTGCAGGCTTGCTCCGCCGTGCAGTACGCTCACTCACGTCTGGTGGTACACCGCGATCTGAAACCCTCCAATATTCTGGTCACCAGCGAAGGGTATGTACGTCTGCTGGATTTTGGGATTGCCCATATTTTGCAGGCAGATCAAAGCGACGAACCACAGGCACTGACAGGCATCAAGGCATTTCAGGGCAAGCCTGTGACCTGGCGCTATGCGGCACCGGAACAGCTGCGCGGCGAAGAAATCGGCATTACCACCGATGTGTACGCACTCGGTGTGGTGCTCTACGAACTGCTGACTGGTCAGAGTCCATATCAGCCGGAAGACCGTTCACGGCACGCGCTCGAGCATGCCATTTTGCAGCAGCCAGCTGCGCCTGCCTCCAGCCGTGCGAATGACCGTAAGCTGCGTCAGGAATTGCAGGGTGATCTGGATGCCATCCTGCACAAAGCGCTGCAAAAATCGCCTGAGCTGCGCTATCCGACTGCCCATGCGCTGGCCAGTGATTTGCGCCGCTATCTGAACCGGGAACCCGTCAGTGCGCGGCCTGACAGTTTCTGGTATCGCAGCAGTTGTTTCGTGCAGCGTTATCGTGCGCTGACTGCATTGAGCGTGTTGCTGCTCAGTGTGGTACTCAGTACCAGCGCCATCGCTGTCTATCAGGCGAATAAGGCACGTCAGGAGGCGGACCGCTCGCAAGCGATGTACCAATTCGTGCTGCGTATTTTTAATCCTGAACAAAAACCTGACCCTGACTTAGCCAGGCGCGATCTGAGCCTGAAAGATCTGGTCGCGACCGGCATACAAAACGCCGTCAGGGATTTTTCTTCACTGCCTACCGAAAGTAGCAAGCTGACCCATGATCTGGGCCAACTGGCCATACAACTGGGCCTGAGCGATGCGGCCAGTACCTTATATGAGCATAATCTGGCGCTGGCAAAACAGGTTTATGGTGAACAGAGCAGCGAGTATGCACATGCGCTGATCGATAGCGTGGACTGGCTGGCCAGTGTCGGTCAGCATCAGCGTGCATGTCAGCAAACCTCGCAGGCGCTGGCTATATACCGGCATGCTGCGGCCAGCCGCGATCAGCTGACCCAGGCCCACAGAAAGGCCGGACAATGCGCGAGCAAATTATATGCAGCGAATGACCCACGGATTTTCCAGCATCTGGAGCAGGCAATCACGCTGGCACGGAATAGCGCAAACCGGAACGAGCTGGGCTATGCACTGGTCAGTATGGCGATGGCCTATCTGAATTCTGACCAGACCGACAAGGCGCTGGCCGCGTATCAGGAAGCCTTGCAAGTCAGGCTGCAGGAATTCGGTGAAAATAACTGGCAAACCGCAGAAGCGCGTCAAGGCGTGGCGATCTGCCTCGACAAGCTGGGGCGCCCGGCCGAATCCAGCCAGGTCGCGATCCAGGCCATGCACAATATGGAGCAGGTCTGGGGCATACATCATTACCGGGTTTCAGAAGCCAGACTGTATATCGCCAATGTACTGGCCGACTCGACACAAAGACCCGAGGCTTTGCAACAGGCGCGCACCGCCTATGACATCGTGCTATTGCCGGAATGGAGCACCCAAAAACCCGATTATCTGGAAAGCGCACAGGTCGGGTACCTGCGCATCTTACTCAGAACCGGCGAGCTGCCGCAAATGCTGCAAGTCTGTCGCAGCATGGATATGCAGGCAGCCATCAGTTATCCACGGCTGCGTTTAATGGCCGCCGATCACTGTGGCATCGCATCCGCCATACAAGGTGACACTGAACTCGCGCAACAAGATCTGCGCCGCAGTCAGCAATTGCACGAACAGTACTGGCCACTTCAGCGGAAACGTGCGCTCGGTGCGCTGTTGGTGCAGGGTCAACTCGCAACACGTAAGCAGGAGTTTGCATTGGCCGCTCAACTCTATCGTCAAAGCATCAGCTATGCGAACAACCGCGCTGACTATTCGCGCAGTCTGGCCTGGCGTGAACTGGCACGTCTGCCCGTCAGCAAAACAGATGAAGACTTACGCCTGATTCAGGCTGAGTATCTGGATTTGCAAACACCACAGCAAGCTGCCTACTGGCGCGGTCAAAGTGTGAATCTGCAAGAAGCCTTGGGATGGATTTATCTGCAGCGTGCGCAATATCCACAAGCCATCGCTGCCTTCCGGCTGGCATTACAAATGCGCGCGAGTATGGATGACCCTGCCACCAGCATCTGGCAACAGCAAACACGTGCAGCTTTGCAGCAGGCACAGGAAAAAAATCGCAAGCTGTGACGCTTTTTTTCTTACAACGCCGTCTTAGCGAATGAAGACCCATTATTTCTGATTCATTCACAACGAGGACAGTATGAAAAAAAGTATTCCATCCAGCCTGCTTATCCTGAGTCTGATTGCTGCACTGAGTGCTTGCGGTGGCGGCAATGACAACGCAGGAAATTCGAACGGCAATAGCAGCAGCGGTGGTAGTTCTGGCGGCAGTTCTGGAGGTGGCTCAGGTTCAGGCAGCTCTGCGGGTTTGACCGAGGCATTGAAAGTATTTGCTGAGAGCTGGACTGCTTCACAAATGGTCGCAGGCCTGCATGATTTTGCCGTCATTGCAGGCAACACCGGCAATTGCCCCAAAGGTGGCAGCGTCAGCTATGCCGGTGGCACCACCAGCATGAGCAATTGCGTACGCCGCTTCCCTGCCGATAACGCGTATCAGGGAGCCTTCAGCGGTGTGCCGAACCAGATCGGCAGCATTAAAATGCTTAACTTCCAAAGTAGCGGGGCGATCAAGGTGAATGTCGGTGACAATCCGGCAGTGACCCAATACCAAATCAGTAGCGCCAGCTTCACGACGACCGATGACACCAGCGACAGCAGTAAGGATGTGACCCAGATCGGTAGCGGTGTTGCCAGCTTCAGCCTGGGCACTGGCAATTACAGCATGACGGCGGTAGGCGGCAATGCCAGCAACACTGGCAGCAGCCTGAGCATTGCCAATGGTTTTTTCTATACCCGTAATAATGGCTCAGCAAATCGTGTGGTCAATCTGGGCAATATCGTATTTGGTTCTGAAACCAATGGCATGACGACCCGCCCCAGCGCAGGCAAATACAATGTCGCCGTCGGCGGCAGCAGCACTGCCTGTGTGAATGTAGGTGTACAACTGATCAGCCTGAGCCAGCTGACTATCACTTGTGAAGCGACGAAAGAAAGCCGCACGCTGAACTGGACTGACGCTGATCTGAAAGCTGCGCTGACCGCAGCACAGAACTGAGGCAGATACAAAAAACGCTGGATAGCGTATGTTAGCTAAGCCAGCGTTTTTTCCATGTTCTGTCAGTCAGCGGTTCGCTGATCTCCTTATATGATTATTTGGCAGACTGCTTCTTAGTCTTGAGCGGCACGCTGGTCTTAACCTGGGTGCTGGCAGCAGAACGGCTCTGTGTTTTTTTCGTGGCGACTGTGCCGCTCTTTTTGGCTGCTGTTGCAGGTTTGGCTGAACTGGCTTTGCTGACGGTGGCACGCGCCGCAGTTTTGCCCGAGGCTGGTTTAGCAGAGTTCGCGCGCTTCGTGCTGGCTGACTTGGCGGCTGGCCTGACTGAAGGCGATTTTTTTACAGCTTCCGGCTGTGCTTCTGCTGCTACGTTTTCGCTGCTGCCCGGCTCAGATTGCATCGCCTTACTGACCGCCTGCTTAAACTGATCCTGCAGCAAATTCCACCAGACCGCAGGATTAGAAAATGCGTTGGCGGACTCTTCAGCTGCAGATGTTTCCCGGCTGGCTGCGGTATCTGCTACTTGCGTTCCATCGGCGGCATCGGCTGCTTTTGCGGCTGCGGCAGGCGGCACTTCATCGCCGCTTTCACTGGCCACTTCAGTGTTCTTGTCACTGGCCGCTGACATCGGCCAGCCTGCGTTCGAAAATGCAGCACCGGCACTGGCTGCGGCGGCGGTTTCTGCAGCTGCCTGCTGCGCCTCACGCGTATGCTGCACAAAGCTGTCACCCAGCGACTGCAAAGCTGCCAGCGTGGCGCGCTGCACTTCCAGCGTCTGTATGGTACCGCGCAGCATATTCATGTTCACGTTCAGCCAGGATTCTACGGTCTTCAAATCCTGAATTTTCTTATCCAGTTCATCCAGCGACATCGGTGGCGCTACCATGCCAGGTACCTGCATACTGCCCCACAGTTTTTTAATAAAACCCAGGGGATCAGCCATCTGAGACATGCCGGGCGCTTCCGCACCGGTAAAGGGATTTTGCATGGGTTACTCCGGTTAATATCATGGATAGTCGCGCACAGTGATGTTCAACACTGTAGCCAGCCACTGATGCAAGTCACTGCTGCAGGTTAATGCTGTAATTCAGCGCTGCGATTCACTACATCCTGAAAGACAGATGAGCAGATTTCATCTTGCACCAGCCATGACAGTCCGTCAACTATGAAAACTCAAGTCGGGTGCATGCCATGCCCCCTTACGCGCTGTCTGTGAGCGCCAGGCAAATTCTGATCGCGACCGTCGCTAAGTCGGTTTACACTACGCCTATGTCCTCAACACCAAGCCAGATGATGATCGCGATGCCGCCCGGACGCATGCACTACCTGTGGTTTGCCGGCCTGGCGCTGGCGGGCCATCTGCTGCTGTGGCAATGGAGTACACCAGCCATCCGGCCAGCGCCCGCGGTCAGCCCTAAGCTGGCACCAGTGACGGTGCAACTGGCCGTCAAACCAAAGGTCACAGCAAGGGCTACGCCGCCTGCACTGCCACGTGCACGTGAAAGTACACGGCCCCAAATCGCAGCGCGCAGTCAGGCCATGCCTGCACCGCCTGCGGCCAGTGTCAGCTGGAGCGACAATAACGGCGCCGTAAGTACGGCATCGGAAGCAAGTGCGCAAACCGGTTCGCTCCATCAACTCAGTGAGCTCAGCAGCAGTATCACGCTCGATCCAGTCACGGTGCTGACACCACTGACCGAATCCGATCAAAGTCTGAGCTTACATGGCTATGCGGCAATAGCGCCGGACAACGCTGTGTTAAAGACTAAGCTGGTCAGCGAGAGCCCGGGCAAAAATCCAGTTTATGGCTTGGGTGAAATTACGTTTCAGATTCAGGATGGCCGTTATCAGGTGAAAGTCCAGGCAGGTCTGGATTTGTTGTTAACCACACTAAATCTGTATCAAATGCAAAGCGAGGGGAACTGGACGGAATTCGGCTTGCAGCCGCAGACCATGATCGAGAAACGGAGTAAGCGCAGCGAGACCGCCACCCACTTTCAGCACGACAGCCAGACCATCAATTTTTCGTCCAGCAATCGCAGCACCGCATTACAGGCTGGTGCGCAAGACCGTGCCAGCATTTTCCTGCAACTGAGTGCACTCGGTAAGGGCTCACCCCAGTTATTCCAGGCGGGACAGCAATTGCGGGTACAGGTGGCTGAAGACCGCGAGGCGCAGGAATTCCTGTTTCAGGTACAGGCCAAAGAAATCCTGAAAACCCGCATGGGCGAGCTGGAGACCTGGCATATCATCCGTCCGCCGCGTGCCGGAAAATATAACTCCACACTGGAAATCTGGCTGGCTCCCGGCAGGCAATGGTATCCGGTGCAAATCCGTAATACTCAATCGAATGGTACGGTCACCAGCCAATATGTGACCGCCATCCTCAACCCCGAGAAAGGAAGTTCCTGATGTCTCACGCAATCATCCGCACTCTGCTTGGCGTATGTCTGTGGCAAAGTCTGGCGGCATTCGCAGCAGACAGTTTTCCGGCGACCCAGCTGGCGCCTGCGGCAGAACTGCAATACAGCATCAAAGCCAGACAAAGCGGCTTGAGTATAGGCGGCTCAGCGCTGGTACGCTGGCAGCAGCAAGATGGAAAATACAGCATACACAGCGAAACCCGCGCGGTACTGGTTGGGAAAATTCTAACCACCAGTAGTCAGGGCAGCATAGATGAACAGGGTCTGGCACCTGAGCTGTTCACAGAAAAACGTTTCGGCAAACCGGAAACCCAGACTATCTTTGACCGCCAGAATAAAAAAATCAAATTCAGCACTTCAGCCGAAACCTATCCGATTAAAGGTGGAGAACAGGATCGCAGCAGCGCGACCTGGCAATTGATCGCCCAGGCCAGGGCGGCCAGTACCCATTTCACCACCGGCAGCGAATGGAAAATGTTTGTTGCGGGCCGCCGGGATGCAGAAATCTGGACCTTCAAAGTAGTAGGTACAGAAAACGTACGCACCGCGCTCGGAGAATACCAGTGCATCCATATCAGCAAGGCGCCACCGCCTGACTCCAAAGATCAGCAACTCGATATCTGGCTTGCGCCTGGACTCAACTGGTATCCAGTGCGGCTGCGCTTTAATGACGCAGATGGTGACTTTGTCGATCAGGTGCTGGAAAGTGTCACCAAGCTCTGAAAATAGTGAAAAAAGCAGACATTTCGCTGTATCCATTTTCGCTTTACTTTCCACGTGGAAACTAAAGGAAATTTCAAATTTCATACACCTTGTTAAAAAAGACGGAATAATTTCCACACGGAAAATATTCCGTCTTTTTTTTATAAAACTTGACAGTTTTTAACTCAAAAAAATTGTCTATCGGCTATCCTATTACCTTTAGTTACACTTTCGCAGGCTGCCATGTTAAGCGCCACGGATTTTCCACATTTTTCAGTTCGTCGACGCCGCTCTGCACAGCAACATGGAGCTGGCACCGTGGTGGTTGGCACCGACCTGGTATGGATACCTGAAGTCGCCAACTCAGTTTCCCGCTTCGGTCAACGCTACCTGAATAAACTGTTCAGCGCCACTGAATTGCGTGACTGTGAGGGCATACCAGAGCGCCGGTATGCCAGCCTGGCTGCACGCTTTGCAGCGAAAGAAGCCGTCATGAAAATTCTCGGCCTGCACGCTGATCAAGCGATCCCCTGGCGCGCAATCGAAGTGATACGGCCCCGTGGAACATCACCTTCGATACGCCTGCACGAGCCGGCTATCGCGCTGGCCAAACAGGCAGGCATAGATCACTGCGCACTCAGTATGAGTCACGACCACGACTATGCAACAGCAACCGTCATCGCAACGAGATCTTTGAAAAAATCGGCTCGCAGTTGCAGCAAAGCTTCTCTCTCTTCCCCATTTCATTGATAAAAAAGGTTAGCCCATGAGTAAAGAAAAAATCCGCCAGGTTCTCAAGGAACAAGGCAAATTCAGCACTGACATCGACAGCCTGTCTGATGACGCAGATTTGTACGAAGCTGGCATGACTTCACATGCCAGCGTGAATGTGATGCTGGCTCTGGAAGATGCCTTCGATCTGGAGTTTCCGGACCGCATGCTGAAACGCAGCGTGTTTGAAAGCATCAATGCGATTCATGCCGCCATTGAAGAATTGAGCGCCTGATCATGCAAAGCTCTTCACTCATTCAAACAGCACGCCTGATAGCCAAAGACTTTGCTGCACCCCATGCGGATGCAGTGGATCGTGATGCACGTTTTCCACAAGCAGCGATAGACGCATTAAAGCAGGAAAAATTGCTGAGCGCCTATATACCGGTTGAACTCGGTGGCGCAGGTGCCAGCCTGAGTGAATTAGTGGAGATCTGTGAAATTCTGGGGCGCCAGTGTGCCGCCACCGCCATGATATTCGCGATGCATCAGATTCAGGTCATCACCCTGGTCGAACATGCTGCCGATCACCCCTGGTACCGACAATATCTGCAGGATCTGGTCAAACATCAGTATCTGATTGCTTCGGTGACTTCTGAAGTCGGCGTCGGTGGCGAAATGCGCCGCAGCCGTTGCGCGGTCGAGCTCAATGGCGATCAGTTCAGTCTGGTGAAAGATGCCACCACAATTTCCTATGGTGCCCAGGCCGATGATTTGCTGGTCACGGCACGTCGCCATGCTGACGCTGCCAACAGCGATCAGTCACTGATCCTGGTACGCAAAGCAGATTACACGCTGGAGCAAAAAGGAAACTGGGATACCATGGGTATGCGTGGCACGTGCAGCCCGCCCTTCCTGATGACGGCCAGCGGCCATCGCGATCAGATTATGGAAGTTCCTTTCGGCGATATGTCTGCGCGTACCGTGGTGCCGGTATCGCATTTGCTGTGGGGCGGTTGCTGGCTGGGCTGCGCCACTGCGGCGGTCAACAAGGCACGCAGTTTTGTACGCGGACAAGCCAGATCCAATCCCGGTACTGTCCCGCCAACTGCACTGCGCCTGGCGGAATTAGTCAGCATGCTGCAAAGCCTGCGCACTTCAGTGCAGGCTTGCCTGACCGAATACGAACAATTATCCGCTGCCAGCGATGCCGCTACCGGCCCGCTTTCTTCGATTGCGTATTCCCTCAAAATGAATAATCTGAAAGTGGATGCGACCCAGGCCTTGCCACAAATCGTGATCAAAGCCCTGTCCATCTGCGGCATTCTGGCCTATAAAAATGACAGCAAATTCAGCATGAGCCGTCATCTGCGTGACGGCCTGTCTGCCGCACTGATGGTGGGTAATGACCGGATACTGGCGACTAATGCCAACCTGTTGCTGGTTCTCAAAGACGACTGATAAAGGAAGCGCCATGTCTATCGATTTTTCTCCTGAAATACTGAGCAATGACCTGATCGCAGCCGGTCATATTATTCCTGTCGGCGTACAAGGCATATTTGGCCGCGGACCGGTGTTTGAAGAAGTACTGCGCCGCTTTGATGATTATGTCTCGCGCGTCGCGGCAGCCGATCAGGCCACCCGCATGTCTTTCCCGCCCTGCCTGGACCGCAAAGTGCTGGAACGCAGCGAATATCTGGACTCTTTCCCGCAATTGGCAGGCACCATATTCAGCTTTACCGGCAATGAAGCCCAGCACAAGGAACTGATAGAAAACGTGCATGAAGGGCGTCCCTGGACCCATTTGCAAACCATGACTGGCGTCTGTCTGACTCCAGCTGCCTGCTATCCGGTATATCCGAGTTTCACCGGTACCCTGCCCGAAGGTGGTCGTCTGGTGGATATGCAAAACTGGGTATTCCGCAATGAACCTTCGCCAGAGCCAACCCGTATGCAATCCTTCCGTGTGCGCGAGTTTGTGCGTGTAGGTACGCCGGACATGGTAGTAGCATGGCGCGATCTGTGGTTGCAACGTGGCCTCGATATCCTGCAATCGCTGGGACTGCCTGCGCACTCTGAAGTCGCTTCTGATCCTTTCTTTGGCCGTGGTGGCCGCATGCTGGCCGCGAATCAGCGTGAACAGCAATTGAAATTTGAAGTCGTGATTCCTGTCATTTCACAAGAGAAACCGACAGCGGTATGCTCCTTCAATTACCATCAGGATCACTTCGGCAAATTGTTTGACATTCAGACGGCCGATGGTGAAGTGGCGCATACCGCCTGCCTGGGTTTTGGGCTGGAACGGATCGTGATGGCATTATTCAAAACCCATGGCATGGATACCGCTGGCTGGCCTGCAGCGACACGCGATATTTTAGGCTTATGACTCTGCACGCCCTGCCCCCTATCGTACTGAGCGAGTACCGCCAGCACAGTCTGCACGGTCCGGATCGCGACTGGGCGGAAACCAATTGCTATATCGATGTCTGGGTTGAGGTTTTGCATGCGCAAGGCCTCAATCCGCTGGCCTGTTTGTCCATGGTATTTGCGAATGATTTCGACGGTGACCAGTGGACATTTTACAAGCCGCCGCATGAAGATTTGTTTGCGCTATACGGCATCGATGTGCAAGAACTCAATGTCTGGCGCGGCTTGCTGCCCAACGCAAGTGAGCAGCTCAGGCGCGGGCGGCTGGTGCTGACCGAAACCGATTCGTTTTACCTGCCGGACACGGCCGGCACTGACTATCGCAGCAATCACGTCAAAACCACGATCGCAATACAGGAACTCGACCTGGAGCAGCAACGCATGGGCTATTTCCACAATAGCAGCTACCATGAATTGCAGGGAGAGGATTTCATTGAGACCTTCCGCATAGGCAAGCCCTATGATCCGACGTTCATGCCTTTGTTTGCTGAATTCGTGCGCCTGGACCGGGTACAAATCAAAACCGAGCCTGAGCTTGCCGCGATCGCATTGCAGCTGCTGCGCAAACATCTGGCGCGCCGTCCACACGGCAACCCGGTTTCTGCATTTCTGCCGGTTTTCGTACAGGATGTGGAAGCACTTAAAGAACAAGGGATGGCGGCTTATCACGCGTATGCATTTGCCACCCTGCGCCAGCTGGGTGCCGGCTTCAGCCTCGGCAGCCAACATCTGCACTGGCTGCAAGCCAGTACCGGTGCCGATTTCAGTACGGCAGCACATGAGTTTCAGGCGATATCCGAAAACTGCAAAACCCTGCTGCTGAAAACTGCCAGGGCCGTCATGGGCAAGCGCGCAGTTGATTTAGCGCCACTGGTCAGCCAGATGGCAGAACACTGGGATCAGGGTATGCGTGCCTTACAACATAGTCTGGATCACTTAGCTTCCACATGAACGGGCATTACACTTCAGCCTCCGCTGTGCCTAGCCTGCAAGCGCTGCAGGCAGCGTGGCAAATGGCAATCGTCCATGCCGGGCGCTATGCACTGGCCAGCGAAGCGGAACAGGAATTTCTGAATGGCTATCCGGTACAGCCGCCTTGTACTGTCATTTCTGCACTGGCACAGGCGGGGGAATTTCAGTTTCAGGATTTGCAGCTGGATGATAAGGATGTCTGGTTCCGCTGTCAGCTGGATTTGTCGCCTGAGGCGCGGTTCCTGCATTTCGATGGTTTAGCCACGCATACAGAAATTTTCTGGAATGACAGGCTGCTGCAGCGTACCGATAATATGTTCCTGCGCTATACGCTGAATTTGCAGGAACTGGATGTACATGGTCAGGGTACGCTGGCCATACGCTGCTGCGCACTAAATACCGAACTGGCAAAAAAACGCCCGCGACCACGCTGGAAAACCCGCCTGGTCGAGCATCAGCAATTGCGCTGGTTACGCACCAGTCTGCTGGGCCGCATGCCGGGCTGGTCGCCACCGGTGCCACCGGTCGGTCCCTACCGTGATATCTGGATAGAATATGCGGCACCTGTAAGCCTGCGTGAAGTACAACTGCAGACGCGACTGTCGGCTCAGGATGGCGTGGTCAGTTTTTCTGCTACCTGTGTCAGCGAAGAACCGCTGCTGCAGGTCAGTCTGCATGTGGGCAGCTATACCCAGCAACTGGATTTACACCAGACGAGCGACTGCGGCACTGCGATACAAGGCGAATTACTGTTCCCCTCACCGCAGTTATGGTGGCCACATACCCATGGCAGACCGCAGTTGTACACCGCCTGCCTGGCACTGACCACGGCGCGCGGGCAAAGCCTGATTGCACTCGGTGAGCTGGGTTTCCGCCACATTCATGTCGATACCCGCGATGGCAATTTCTCACTGCATGTGAATGATGTAGCGGTTTTCTGTCGCGGCGCCTGCTGGACACCAGCCGATGTGCTGTCTTTGAATGCCAGCGAAGAAAAGCAGCGTCAGATGCTGACACTGGCACGTGACGCCGGTATGAATATGCTGCGCGTAGTCGGTACCATGGTGTATGAAAACGCGCACTTTTACCGGCTGTGCGATGAACTCGGCATCCTGGTCTGGCAAGACTTCATGTTTGCCAATATGGATTACCCGGTGGCCGACCTCGCTTTCGGTTTGCAAGTCTGTCAGGAAGCAAAATCTTTTTTAAGCCGCACCCAAACTTCTGCCTGTATCGCCGTCTTATGCGGCAACAGTGAAATCGAACAACAAGCCGCCATGCTGGGTCAGCCGCGTGAAAACTGGAGCAATCCATTTTTTAGCGAGAGCTTGCCGCAAATTTGTCAGGAGCTGCGGCCTGACTGTATTTACTGGCCATCCAGCCCCAGCGGCGGCGTGATGCCGTTTCAGGTCGACAGCGGCGTGGCGCATTATTTTGGCGTCGGCGCCTATTTGCGCCCGCTCGACGATGCGCGTCGTAGCGGTGTACGCTTCACTTCCGAATGCCTGGGTTTTTCCAATATGCCGGAAGACAGTCTGCTCGACAGTATGTCTGGACAGGGCGACTTCCCGGGTCTGCATCCGTCCTGGAAAAAAGCCGTGCCACGTGACCATGGCACAGGCTGGGATTTTGAAGATGTGCGCGATCACTATCTGCAGCAATTATATGGATCAGACCCGGCACGTCTGCGCTATGCCGAACGTGAACGCTACATCGCACTGTCACGCCTGACTAGCGGTGAAGTCATGGCACAGGCCTTACATGAATGGCGCCGTCACGGTTCCGCTTGTCATGGCGCGCTGATCTGGTTCTGGCGCGATCTGTGGGCCGGTGCTGGCTGGGGACTGGTCGATGCATCGGGTCAGCCTAAAGCAGCCTATTACTTTGTCAAACGTGCGATGGCAGCGCAACTGGTGTTCTTCACTGATGAAGGCCTGAACGGTCTGGCGATCCACGTCAGAAATGATGCGGCCAGCAGCCTGCATGGTAGCCTGAGTCTGCGGTTGACACGTCATGCCGACACCAACATCGCGGACATCAGCGTGCCGGTTCAGGTGGCGCCGCACAGCAGCATCATGTTACGTGCCGATGCCTTGCTGCCGCATTTCATGGATACCAGCTATGCCTACCGTTTCGGCCCGCCCGGTCATCATCTGGCCAGCGTCCATCTGACACGGGATGGTGAAAGCACGGCCTGCAGCCATGATCATCACTTTCCGGCGGCGCGCTTAGCCGGCATGGAAAGCGATGCCGGACTGGATGCCAGCTGGCAGCCGGAAGGCAATGGCATGCTGCGCCTGCATTTGAGCTGCCGCCGCTTCCTGCATGGTGTACAGCTACAAGTCAGCGGTGCCGAGGCACTGGATAATTACTTCCATTTAAGCCCGGGCCTTGTGTACACGGTCAGACTGCGTCTGCCTGGTTCTGCTGAGCAGGTCAAAGTGCAAGTCAACGCCATCAATCTGCTGTTTGCTGTGCGCATACGTCCGCCGGCTGAAGCATTCAATTCATCTCATCATAGCTACCCCGGGGACCAGGTTTGAATTCGCAACAATTTCCGAGCCAGCAGATTCTGTTCAGGCCTGAGGCATTCTGGTTCGGTGAACCGGAAGCACCGCTGATGGGCTGGTACCATCCCGCCCATCTGCGTGAAGCAGCTGGCAGTCGCCAATGCGGCGTGGTGCTATGCGCACCGTTTGGGCATGAATACATGGTGGCTTACCGTTCATATAAACATCTGGCAGAACGGCTGGCACGCGCGGGCTTCGATGTACTGTTTTTCGATTACCGCAATACTGGCGATGCAGGCGATCAGGCGGGTAACCGGATAGAACAGTGGCAGGCCGATATCCGTAGCGCCTGTCAGACGCTGCGCGAGATAGCGCAGGTGAATCAGATTGCTTTGTTCGGCTTACGACTGGGCGCCTTGCTGGCCGCCAGCGTGCTGCAGGAATGTGATGCGAGTGCGCTCATCGGACTGGCACCGGTGATCTCAGGCCGCGCCTACAGCCGTGAATTGCGGGTGTTACGTACCATGGGCGCTACCACGCAAGTCGAAGAAACTGACAGCGCACGCCAGGTGGGTGAGGATGAGCTGACTGGCTATATATTCGATGCAGAGATGCGCACCAGCCTCGCAAAGCTCGATATGCTGAACATGGCAGCGCCAGCCTGTCCGGTGCTGCTGATCGCCCGTGATGATGTGAGCGGTCAGGAAGGCAAGCTGAATACACAATGGCAGGAAGCAGGCACCAATATCACGCTCAGCAGTACACCCGGTTATGCTGCGATGATGCCTGGCGATGCGTATGAGAGCGTGGTACCCGATGAAATCTGGAGCGAAATTCTGGCCTGGCTCAGTCCCGCATTTCCCATCAGCGACAAGGAAATACCTGTCAGCAGCAGCCGGGAAACCAGCAAAATCCTGCACGTGGGGACGACACAGATTCAGGAAAAACTGGTGCAGTTCGATGGTTACACTGGTGTACTGAGTCAACCCGTGCATCCCATCGTTCCGCATTTACCTGCAGTCATACTGTGTAATATAGGTGCCAATCACCGGGTCGGCACCCACAGGCTGTACGTGCGTTTTGCCCGCGTCCTGGCGCAGGCTGGCTTTCCGGTATTACGTTTTGATAAAGCCGGGATCGGTTATAGCAAGGCTACGCCGCAAGACACAGAAAACGATGTCTATGCCGATGGCGGCGTCAACGATATCCGGAATGCCATGTATTTCATGGAAAACAGCGTGTATTGTGAAGGTTTTGTCGTCGCAGGTTTATGCTCTGGTGCTTACTTCGCCTACCTGAGTGCGCTTGAGGATCAGCGGGTGCGCGGTGTAGTGCTGATGAATCAGCTGGTGTTCGAATGGCATGCCGGTGACACCATTACTGCGCGCAAACAGGAATCGATTAAATCCACCCATTTCTATGTCAAGGCAGTGCGTAATCTGCACACCTGGAAACGCCTGTTCAAGGGCGATATCCGGCTACGCCAGATCATACGCAAGCTCAGTGAACGGGTAGGAAAACGTCTGCGCACCATTTCTCAGGCGCTGATAGGAAAACTGATCAAGGACCACCATTTCTTAGGCAAGGTGGCCCGCCAGTTCCGTCAGCTGGATGCGCGCGGCGTAGAAGTCATGCTGATCATGGATGCAGGTGACGCCAGCGTCGATCTGATGACGGAGAATCTGGGGCGGCATGGCGTGTTGCTGGGTGACAGTGAAAGGATACGCCTGACGATATTCAAAGGCGCTGACCACACGTTCACCCCGCTATGGACGCAGCAGTATGTGAGCGATCTGCTGGTCAGCCATTTGCAAGTGCGTTTTCTGCCTGCCTCCGCAACGAAGGCAGAATAAAGCGCCAGACCACCACTGTCTCAAACACCTCGACGCAAATTAAGGCCACAATTGCACCCGCGCTGGCCCAAAAAGGCATGGTCAGCGTCGTGATCGCGATCACCAGCACCAGCGTCACCATGCCCAGCTTAAACATAGAGCGGAATGCGCCGCCACTCATGAGCCACGAAGTGCCGATAGTGCGTACCGCATTTACTGCAAAGTAAGCGCCCCATAACATGATCAGCAAATCCAGTCCGGCGTATTTATCTTTATCAATGAAATGTGTGTGCAGCCAGGGCAAGGCCAGCAAGAGTACAGTGACAAAACTGAATACCACCACCTCTATACCGATCACTGACATCAAAGTCAGCTTACGCAAGCCTGCCCAGTTATGCTCCTGCATCAGACGCCCGGCCTCTGGCCGCGCTACCCGGGTCCAGGCTGCTACTGCCAGCGGTATCGGCATCAGCAACAGACGCGAGGCATTCAGATCTGCAATCGCTGCCGCCCCCAGCATCGCGCCTGACAAATAAACATAACTGTAATTGGACAGCCATCCCACCAGCGCACCGGCGACCGCCCAGCGCCCATGACTGCGTATGGTTTCCTGATGCGCCTGCAGGGTTTCCTGGTCATGGGCTTCGATCGCTACCTGGGTCGCTGTCAACTGCATCAGTGCGCCGCGTCCGTATAAGGCGGCCAGCAGGGAAGCAGCGGATAGCACCAGAAACAAGGGCAGCAGCGCCAGGCATTCAAAGTGCAACAAGCCGGTCAGACCGCTCAGCACCAGCAAGACATACACCACATCCTGACGCAGCACCTGGGGAATCGCAGACTGGATAAAGCCGACAGTGCGGCCGTATTCGCGCAAGCCATTGCCGATCACATACAGGCCAAATGCTGCACCCAGCCCCCAGCTTTTTTCACCATAATGGGTGGCTGCAGGAATAAATTCGACTACCACAAAGGCGATCACCGCCATCACCAAAGTCCAGATAATCTGGCGCATCCAGAAAGTACGCAGCAAATGGCGACGGGTATTTTCACTGACCACACTGGTCACTGTGGTCAACGGCCCGGCAATCCAGGAGTCCACCAGCAAACCTGCCAGCAAACCACCCGCATACAGCTGTCCATATAAGCCGTAGTCTTCTTTGGCTACTAAACGGATTAATAAAGCGCCAATCAGAAAATTCAGTGCGCTGAGCAGGCCCTGATCAATGACAGATAAGATGGAGGAAGAAAGAAATTTTTTATGAAAACTCATGGGCTTGCGTTAACATTGGACTCAACGCTCACCATAACATTGAGGGAAGATACTGGGAAGAACATTCCGGCATATTACATAAAACCCTCAGTTTTTTACTTTACGACATGAACAATTTACTTACTTCTGCTATGACGTCCGATACCGCACTGGTTTTATTCAGTGGCGGTCAGGATTCGACCACCTGTCTGGCCTGGGCGCTGGAGCGCTATGCGCGGGTGGAGACCATAGGCTTTGATTACGGCCAGCGTCATGCGATAGAACTCACGGTCAGACCACAGTTATTGTCACGCATTCGTGATATCCAGCCCGAATGGCGCGAGCGGCTGGGTGAAGACCATATGATAGATCTGTCCCTGATTTCTCAGCTGTCCCATACCGCGATGACAGAAGATATCGCGATCGAGATGCAGGAAAACGGCTTACCGAATACTTTCGTACCCGGCCGTAATCTGATGTTCATGATGGTGGCAGCGACGCTGGCTTACCGCCGTGGTTTGAATGTGCTGGTCGGCGGCATGTGCGAGACTGATTTTTCCGGCTATCCCGACTGCCGCGACGACACCATGAAAGCACTGCAGGTCGCGCTGAATCTGGGCATGGCGACCCGCCTGAAACTGGAAACACCGCTGATGTGGATTAATAAAGCCCAAACCTGGTCGCTGGCTGCGCAGCTTGGCGGTCAGCCTCTGGTGGATCTGATACGGCAGGATACCCATACCTGCTACCTGGGCGAACGCGGCGCGCTGCATGACTGGGGTTATGGCTGCGGCACTTGTCCTGCCTGTGAATTACGTGCACGCGGTTATCAGCAATACAGCGCCGCCTGACCAGCCGCCGTGTAAGTCTGGTGTTAGGCTGTGCCGCTACACTAAGTCTAAGGTAGGACTTACGCAAAACCGCCCCAGCTGCGTTATGGCTCCTTGTCGTACTATGCGTACTGCCTGCGTCGCCAAGCCTTGCCGGGACAATTTTGCGTCAGTCCTAAGAAGAAGCTGTTTCTGTCTGCAGAACGCGTAGTAAGCAGGCTGGCAGACTCTGGTTTTTATCACTTTTTTGACGGATCACCATGCTGCTTGCCTTAATGACCGATCTCCATGCCAACCGCGAAGCGCTGGAAGCCTGCCTCGCGCATGCGCAACAACAAGGCGTATCCCAATATGCGTTTTTAGGTGATCTGGTCGGCTATGGCGCAGACCCGGGCTGGGTGGTGCAAACCGTGATGGAGTATACAGAACGCGGGGCGCAGGTGGTCATGGGCAACCACGATGCGGGGCTGTTTCAGGAAGAGCGGCAAGGCATGAATCCGGTCGCGCGTCAGGTAGTCGAATGGACCCGCTCCCAGCTCAGCCAGACGCAGCTGGATTTCCTGCGCGCCCTGCCTTACCGGGTGGAGCTGGACGAGGTGTTGCTGGTGCATGCAAATGCCTGGGCACCCGATAAATGGGAATACATCGATGGTGTGATGGAAGCGATGCGCAGTATGCATGCGTGCAAAGCCCAGATCACCTTCTGCGGTCATGTGCATGCGCCTACCCTGTATCACATGACCATGACCGGCAAGACTGGCGAATTTCTGCCGACGCCGGAAAACAGCATACCGCTGTCGCGCCAGCGTCGCTGGCTGGCCATCCCTGGCTCGGTCGGGCAGCCACGTGATGGCAATCCGGCCGCTTGCTATGCCAGCTTTGATACCGAAACCCAGGAGCTGACTTTTTTCCGCGTGCCGTATGACCACGACAGCGCGGCGCAAAAAGTGCTGGCAGCTGGCTTACCGGCGACACTGGCGAACCGTTTACTGACAGGAAATTAGGCATGAACGCACGCAGCCTGCAGGCAGGAATGGAATTCGACGGCTACCGGCTGGAAGAAAAACTCCATACCGGCGGCATGGCAGCGTTATGGCGTATCACCGATCTGCGCGCACGCCATCTTGGCAAACCCGGGCTGGAACAGGCTGTGCCACCGCTGATCATGAAGGTGCCGCTGCTGTATTCCAGCGATGATCCAACCGCAATTGTGGCCTTTGAAGTTGAGCAGATGATTATGCCCAAACTCAAAGGGCCGCATGTGCCGCGCTATTTCGGCTCAGGTGACTTTGATGCCCAGCCCTATATCGTGATGGAGCAGATCGCCGGCGAATCGCTGCGCAGTCGCTTTGAACAGGCGCCGTTACCGATAGAAGAGGTGGTCAGCACTGGCATACGGATTGCCTATGCGCTGCATGATTTGCATCGCCAGCATGTGATCCATCTCGATATCAAGCCCAGCAACATCATGTTCCGCAACGGCCTGGCGGTGCTGATCGATTTTGGTTTATCGCGTCACGACCGCCTGCCTGACCTGCTCGATGAAGAATTCCGCCTGCCGATGGGAACCGGCCCGTATATCTCGCCCGAGCAAGTACTGGGGGTACGCAATGAACCACGCAGTGACCTGTTTTCGCTAGGCGTACTGCTGTATCACCTGGCGACCGGCGAACGTCCTTATGGTCATCCGACCTCGGTGGCTGGACTGAAGAAACGGCTATACCGCGATCCTATTCCGCCGCGTCAGCATCGCCCCGACCTGCCGGCCTGGCTGCAGGAAATCATCTTGCGCTGTCTGGAAGTCAATCCTCAGGACCGCTTTGATACTGCCGCGCAGCTCGGTTTTCTGCTACAGAATCCCGATCAGCTGACCCTGACCGCGCGCGCTGGCAAGCAACAACAGGATGGCTATCTGGCGATGTTTAAACGGCGCTTAAAGGTGGCCGGTTCGGAACCGCTGTTGCAGCACACGGTGTCGGAACAATTAGCCAAGGCCCCCATCATCGTGGCCGCACTCGATCTGACCCATGGCTCAGAGGCGCTGGCTGAACAGCTGCGCCAGATCACACGCCGCATGCTGCAAACCGAACCCGGTGCACGGCTAGCCTGTCTGACCATACGCAAGACCAGCCGCATAGGCATGGATGAAAGCCTGATCCAGCAAGGTCAGAATATCCATGTCAAACAACTGGTTGATCTAAAACACTGGGCGCGGCCTTTGCAAATGGCAGCCGACAAAATCACTTTCCATGTGCTGGAAGCGCCCGATCCGGCGACTGCCATCATCGACTATGCGCATAACAATGATGTCGACCACATCATCATAGGCTCACGCGGCAGTTCAGCTTTGCGCCGCTATCTGGGCAGCGTATCGGCCCAGGTAGTGGCAGAAGCGAATTGCACGGTCACGGTAGTGAAGAACAGCGATAAATAAGGCGTTCAGGGCATTTTTGCCCCGACAGCCGCATATTTCCTTGGGTTTGATGTAGGCTGGACCGCTAAAACGGCTAAAACTGCTGAAACTCAAAACAACTGCCGTCCCTGTTTCCAGACGCCGAGCACGACTGGCATGCCATCAATCAGGCGTACCCGCAGGAAGTCGGCACGCAAGCCAGGTGCAATTTCTCCGCGATCTGTGAGCCCCAGTTTCTGGGCCGGATTGCGGCTCACTGTGGCGATCGCCGCAGGCAGGCTGTAATCGGCATTTTGTAAACAGAACGCCGCCTGCAGTAAGCTGGCGGGTACATAATCGGAAGAAAAAATATCGAGTAAGCCCAGTCTGGCCAGCTCCATGGCCGACACATTGCCGGAGTGCGAGCCGCCACGCACGCAATTTGGGCCGCCCATCACGATCGCCAAACCATGTGCGTGTGCTGCCTGCGCGGCTTCCAGCGAAGTCGGAAATTCGGATATCGTGACGCCATCGGCTACACCTTCCAGCACGTGCGCGAGCGTCGTATCATCGTGTGAAGCGAGCGGAATGCGGGATGCCGACTGGCGGCATAACTGCACGATCTGTTGCCGGTTTGCCGCCACATGACGCTGTTGCCGCTGCAGTGACAGCGTCAGCATCTGATCGACTTTTTCATGGCTCCAGCCACGTTTGCCAGTCACATGAGTGCGGTAATGATCGAGGTCCGTCCACTGACGCTGACCCGGCGTATGATCCATCAGCGACACCAGCCGCAAGCGTGCATCATCCAGGAAAGGTGTGAACAATTGCAGCAGATCCGGTTCTGCCAGTTCCAGCCTCAGGTGCAGCAAGTGGTCTGCACGCAACACTCCGGCCTGCGCCGCCTTGCTCAGACCCTGAACGCAACTGTGTAAGGTCTGGGTACGCAGGCTGTCCGGCTCGATATCCCCAACCGAAATCGCGTCCAGTACGGTGGTGATACCGGCTGCGACGATCTGCGCATCATGCGCAATAATGGCAGGCAAGACCGGCCAGTTGACCTTGGGGCGCGGCATCAGATGCTTTTCCATATTGTCGGTATGTAGCTCTATCAAGCCCGGCAATACATAGTCACCCTGCCAGTCTTCCCCAATCAGGCCCGCATTGCCAGCATGGATGTCGGCAAACTTACCCTGACTGACTGAAAGACTGCCCGTCATGGCCTGGGTCGCAGTCACAATACGGGCATTTCGTATCGCAATATCGGGAAGCGAAAAAGTCTCCATAACACGCCTATCTACAAAAAAATCTCGAAAAACACTAACACGTTTTCCTGAAGGAAATGTGTCTATGAATGAATATTGTTTATATTTGCAAATATTGTAATATTTGTAAATATCAGTCTAATAATTCTTGTCTACTGGTATCTTTACTTACAGAATTTTTACTGTGCTTTGTGCGTTTTTTTCGTGAATTATTTCCTGAAAGGACTGATAACTTAGGGAAGATGCAGTGCGGGCGATGCTTGCAGCAAGAATACGCGCAGTCTGTACCAAGCGGTGTGCGTTGCCAGTTACTGCTGGTTATAGCTGTTATTGGCCGGAACTTCGCTGAGCTGTATCAAAGGTCCAACACGAAAATTCTATGACACTGCGCATACCTGTTTGTACAACGCTTAAGCTGTTCACAAGGATCGAGGGCCTGTTAACATTTAAATTGCGAGATGCGTTCAAGCCAAAACGTGAGCTGGCAAGGCGTGTGTCGCAGTCAGGGCTGGTGCCCCTGACAAGGCACGCAACGCAGTCCAGCACACGTTTTGGCTTGAACCCGGAGGGAAAGGGGGAAAACAGCCGCATGGCGTTGTTGCATCCCGCTGACAGTGATCACACTGCTGCGCGGGTTGCGCCTAGCCCTGCAACTGTTTTACCCCTTTCGCACACGTAATTTAACTGTTAACAGGCCCTAGTATGCAACGCTCTCTACACATCGCAGTCTTACTCAGTACCCTGCTCGCATCTGGCTTTGCCAGCGCCGCTGACACGGTCAGTAAAATTCGCAAAACCCAGACACTGAGCATCGGTGTGCGCGAGACGCCGCCGTTTGCGTTCACTGACAGCAATCAGCAAGCGAATGGCTACGCGATAGAACTGTGCAATAAGGTCGCTGATGCGGTGAAAAAAGAATTAAAGCTGCCCAATCTGAAAGTACTTTATGTACCCGTCGATTCGACTACCCGCTTCAGTGCGCTGACGGAAGATAAAATCGATCTGGAATGCGGCAGCACCACCAATAATGCCGAGCGCCGCAAAAAATACGGGTTCACGATTCCGCATTTCTTTTCTTCAGTCAAAGCGCTGGTACGCTCCGACAGCGGCATCAAAAACTGGAATCAATTCCGTAACCGGACTATCGTGACCACCAAAAGCACCACCACCGTGCAATTGCTGGCCCAGCATAACGACATTAATTCCCTCAATATCCGCCTGATCGAGGGCAATAGTGATCAGGAATCTTTCCGGCTGGTGGAAGAACGTAAAGCCGATGCCTTTCCTATGGATGATGTCTTACTCTATAGTCTGAAAGCAGAAGCGAAAAAGCCTGCGGATTTCATGGTGATCGGCGATCCTTTATCAATAGAGCCGTATTCCATCATGATGCGAAAAGATGATCTGGCCTTTAAAAAAATCGTGGATACGGAAATGCTGCGCATCATCCACGACGGTGAAATTTATAAAATTTACGAACGCTGGTTTATGCGCGCGATTCCGCCCAAGGGTGCGAATCTGTCCATGCCTATGAGTTTTTTATTGCGCGATTCATTGCGTTTTCCGAGTGATCAGGTAGGTGACTAATGGCCCGTTACGCGCTTTACTTTTCCCCCGTATCCAACCCGGTCTGGCTGCAAGCCGGTAATCTGTGGCTGGGCCGCGATATCCGTGACCTGCGGGAGGGACAGCAACTGCGCGTAACTGACGTCGCGCCCAAGGTCTTACATACCCTGACGCGCGACGCCAGACGCTATGGTTTTCATGCCACGCTGAAAGCGCCTTTCCGTCTGGCGGAAGGATATCAGCGTGCCGACCTGGAACAGGCGCTGCAAGCCTTCTGCGCCAGCCGCAGCGCCATCACCATCCCCTCGCCTCAGGTCAGCCGTATGGGTCAGTTTCTGGCTTTACGGCCGCAAGGGGATGAAAGTCAGATCAATGCCCTGGCCATGCACAGTGTGCGTGAGTTTGATCATTTGCGTGCACCACTGCGTCCAGAAGAACTGGCAAAGCGGCAGCAACAGCAATTGAGTGCGCGCCAGTTACGCCTGTTATCGCACTGGGGTTATCCCTATACCGAAGAAGAATTTCGCTTTCATCTGACCCTGACCGATGCGCTCGATAACACGGATTCTGCCAACGCGATTTATCAGGCAGCACTACGGCATTTCGCGCTGACTGAACCACTGTGCATAGAAGGCATTTCGCTATGCTATGAAAGCGAAGCTGGCGCACCTTTCATCTTGCTGCAACAATTTCCATTCGCTGCAGGCTAAGCAGAGTCAGCCGCGCTGCTGTCAGCCTGACGTGTACAGGCTGCGGTTACAATAGCCGTTTTTCTACGCCCGGCCCTGGTTTTACTGATGACTGCTACCTCCCTGCCTCTGGTCCTGATACCCGGTTTCATGTGTGACGCACGCCTGTGGCATGCGGTACAGCCAGCGCTCGCCACACGGGGCCCGTTGATACTATGCAGCCCGCTGCAAGGCGACAGCATAGAAGCGATGGCGCTGCACGTGCTGCCGCAATTACCTGAGCAATGTCATCTGATCGGATTTTCCATGGGCGGCTATGTAGCGCGTCATTTAGCCGCCATCGCGCCCGAGCGGGTGCGTAGCCTGAGTCTGCTCAATACCTCGGCGCGCGCTTCGAGTGTGGAAGAGGTGCAAAGGAATCAGCAGCAAATCCGTATGCTGCAAACTTTTCCGTATCGCGGACAAACCCGCACGGCATTGCAGCGCGCAGTCCATCCGGCCCATCCTGAACGCGAAGCTTTACTGGATTTACTGCAGTCTATGTCACTCGATTTAGGCGTTGAGCGATTCCGTCAACAACTCGGCGTCATCCGTGCCGACGGCCATGCTGCGCTGGCGGCACTGCGCTGCCCTTTGCTGCTACTCGCCAGCCGCGACGATCAAATGCGCACGCTACAGGAAACACGCAATATGCAAGCCGCAGCACCACATGCGGTCTGCCATATTCTGGATGATTGCGGCCATATGTCGGTACTCGAACAAGCTGAGCGCGTCAGTCAGTTGTTGCTGGATTTTTTAAACCCAGGAGCCAGCATACTGGCCCGCACAGAGTGTTAACTGGTCTTATCTTTACCTAACACAGCTATTGTTTCTCTCTACATTGCATAGGCTCGCATGCTGTGCCGTTACACTGAGGCACACAGCAAAGTTTGCCCTTGGTTCCAGATTTAGCCTGATCCGCCATCTCCCTTATTCAGCAAGCCATCCCCTAACTCATTCAGATAAAAATCATATTTTTATAATTTTTGCAACAATCAAACATTCCGTCTGGAATACGCAAGAATACGAATTAAATATGGAAAAACCATGCATTTTTCCTTAATACATCCAATCTAATGCCTGCATTCAAAAGAAAAAATCGAAATATTTATTTGTAAATATCAGAATAATTACTAAAATGATATTGCCAAGTAGTTAGCAATACGTCAATATGTGATTAATGTCTTTTATTTAACTAAATCGGGATTGGAGTCTATTGTGAAATATCTTGCTTTTACCCTGACGCTGTTGCTGCTGATGTGGATAGCCAGCCGTCTGATACGCAAACAAGATCAGCCTGAATTTGCCGATACTAACTGGCCTTATTGCCTGCGCCGTCCGCTTGGTGCAGCAGAACAGATTTTGTTCCACCGGCTGACGGCTGCTTTACCCGAGCATATCGTGCTGAGCCAGGTACAGATGTCGCGCATACTGGGCGTTAAAAAGGGGGCTAATCTGCTGGAATGGCATCAGCGTATTAATCAGCTGAGTTTTGACTACGTGATCTGCAATAAAGACTTTTCTGTGCTGGCAGTGATAGAACTGAATGATGGAAACGAGAATGCACATCGTCACGAAACCGACTATCAAAAAACCAAGGCCTGTAAAGATGCGGGTCTGCGCCTGATACACTGGCACGTCAAACTTTTGCCCGATGAAGCTGCGATCCGCGCTGCCTTTTCTGAACCCGTGATCACGCGCAGCGCCCACCCTGAACAGCTAGACCGCGAATTCAAACAGATTGTGGCTAACGTTCTTTAAGCCAGGCCTGCCACTTTATGTACCCTGCCCCCATTGCGGTACATGGGTACCGCGTGGCATCGCCGGCAGGAAAAAGTAAGGCTGACAAGCCGGCATGTGTTCCACCGGACGAATCGCCTGCATCTGACCGAAGCCAGAGGCAGTGATTTCAGAATACGCTGCAATTTCTGCGGCCGTTAACTCAGCGTCATGTGCGTTCAAGGCGTATCTGGGCAGCGATTGCAGCAATCGCCCGGTCTGGGCCAGTGATACGCGAACCTGCCAGCTGCCGCCCTCGGTCGCTCTGCGGTGTAAGGCAATCATCGTAGCGAATGCCGCCAGATAACCCGTTGCATGATCCAATGCCTGACAGGGCAGCTTGCCAGGTCCGCTCAGATGTGCCGCCTGACCCTCAGTATCCGCGATTCCGCTGGCCGACTGCACCAGACTGTCAAAACCACGTCTTTGCGACCATGGCCCCTGCTGCCCATATGCGGACAAACCGACCACCACGATGCCGGGATAACGTGCAGCCAGGGTTTCTGCATCCAGCCCAAACTGTGCCAGTGCACCTGGCCGGTAAGCTTGCAGGAATACGTCGGCATGTTGCATCAGCTGTGCCACTTGCTGCAGTCCTGGTGCACTACGTAAATCGATGCGGGTATTACGTTTTCCGCGCCCGGTATCCATCACCAACAAAGGAATTTCCGGCAAATGGGCAGCACCGACCGCAAGCACATCGGCACCATGCTGCGCCAGCGTGCGCGCAGCCACCGGCGCTGCGATCACACGCGACAAATCCAGCACCCGAATCCCCAACAAAGGGCGGGTGGCCGATGGCAAACGCTGTACTGGCGCATCGCCGATACGGCGAATTTCAACTACAGGCAAAGCCGCGATGGCCTGCGCCTGCGGATGCTGCGCCCATTCCTGCTCAGTGCGTATCATGGCAGCGCACATACCAGCCTGCGCTAACACCGCTTCCAATTCCTCTGCCTTCCAGCGCAGGATGGCGGCGGCCACAGCCTCCCGTGTCGCCGCACTGTCCAATACCTGCAAAACACCGGCGCTGTGATGTGGAAAATGAGTGTGCAATTGTATCCAGCGCCCATCACCGGTTGGATAGTAGCCGGTCAGCGGACTCCAGGTATCTTCAGGTACCTGGCTATCGATACGCAGATAGCGTTCGCTGCGAAACATCGCCAGTGCATGACGCTGGTCGACACGGATTTGCTGCTCTACACCGCCACGCGTTTCCCACAGTTGCTGCGCTGCCAGCGCCTGTGCCGCAATACTGGCCGAAGCCAGCGTACCGACTGCGAAAGTCGATGGTAACTGGATATCGCTTCCAGTGAATTGCAGGCGCTGACAAAAATCGACATCCGCCCCAGCCTGTGTCCACAACTGCTCCAGCAATGCGTGCGCCATACCATCCTCCGTGACGATAAAAAGCTGTGAGCATTGATGATCGCATAAATATCGCTACTGAATACCGATCAGTTTTCCTTATTGTGTGAATTTTCGTTGCCTGATGCTGACGGACTGTAAGCCAGGATATCACCCGGCTGGCATTGCAGAACTTCACAAATTTTTTCCAGGGTATCAAAGCGTATCGCTTTGGCCTTACCGGTTTTTAAGACTGAGAGATTCTGTGGCGTAATTTGCACAGCTTCAGCCAGTGTATTGAGTCGCATTTTTCGTTGAGCAAGTACGACGTCCAGATTAACAATTATCGCCATCACTGCTCCTCAAATGACCAGTGCTGCATCTTCATTCAGCTCTGTTCCAATTTCTAAGGCCCAAACAAGCAACTTCGCGATACCCAAATTTACAAGCTCAACAAACAAAGAATCTGCAAAGTTTGTCCAAAGTTGCACGGCCCCTCTGGTCGAAATAATGGCAATCAATTGCCAGCTATAAACACATTAAGTCAAGGCGAGATAAAGCCAGAATCCATACTGTGCGCAACGAACTGCCTGTCGGTTAAAAATCTCACCCTGATAGAAAAAACTCAGCATGTTGTAAATTTGTATGAAAATTCAGACCAGGCAGGCAATGCTTAGCAAGACAATCGTGGTCGCCATCCATCGTTTTTCCTGCGCTATGCCTTGCCGGGCGAGGTATATCATTCCCTGTACATCGCTGTATGAGAGAAGAAACTGAGTATGCCTTGCTGTCCTGACGGTGCCATCCAGATTTGCACGACGAGCCTAGGGCGCCCGACGGTAAGAAACAGATCACAAATGTATTAAGCCACAGAAAGTAAGAGCTGAACTAACGGATATGTGTCGCTTTAGGGCGAGAAGTAAGAGACATGAGCCGGACTCCATTGATGTGCGATAAACGGAGTCACATTTGCAAATGCATATGTAATTCAATATAAATTTACTGTTTGTCGAAAATTTTTTTAATTTAATTAATTATTTTATGTCTCGGAGCAGTAACGTAAAAAAAGCCGCATCAGCGGCTTTTTTTAGGGTGTGGCGGTGAAAGCTTACCAGGCGTAGCTGGCTTTGGCGTACAGATAACGGCCATTGAAACCATACGGAGAGAAGGTGCTGTAAGCTAGTGTGCCACCGGTGTTCAGGTTGCCGTTAGAAGTCACTTTGTCCGGATATTTATCGTTCAGATTATCGATACCAGCGCTGAGTTTCCAGCGGCCGCTACGATAACTGATGGCGATATCGGCGACGATATTGGCGCTATAAGTCTGATCCAGCGCAGGATTATTTTGCGGTGAAACAAAGCTGCCATAACGTGTGACCTGAGTGTGCAGGTTCCAGGCACCGCTTGCATAGTCAGCACTCAGGCTGAGCTTGTCTTTCGGGCTGCTCAGGGTGGCACGTTCTATGGTTTGCTTATCGATCAAAGTCAGATTGTTTTGCGTCAGAATATCGGGGTTGGCAGCGACTCCGCTGACGCTGGTCGTGTTGCGGTTATAGCCCAGAGTCAGGCCGAGTGTGTCTTTATCCGCCAGCTGCCATTGGTAGGTGCCAACTACATCCACACCACGGGTGCGGGTATCAAAGGCATTCGCAAAATACCGTGCGGCGCCGACCAGTACGCCCTGCTTCGCCAGCAAGGATTGCAGGCTGGCGGGTAACACCAGATTGCCCGAGTACAGGATGCGTTTATCGATATCGATCTGATAGGCATCCACACTCAGCGAAGCCTGGCGCACTGGTTGCCACACCGTACCCAGGCTCAGATTACGTGAAGTTTCGGCTTGCAGTGGCTTCGCACCCAGCGCCTTGGCTGCCGCAGTAGCGACACCAAACGTACCGGTATCCACCAGTTGCGAGCTGCCGTTAATGGTGATCAGATTGGTGGTGGAAATCGTGTAATTCTGCTGCGCCAGTGAAGGTGCGCGGAAGCCGTTAGAGATGGCGGCACGGAAAGCCAGTTCCGGCACCACGACATAGCGCGCCGATAATTTGCCCGAAGTCACATTGCCAAAATCACTGTAGTTTTCATGACGGACTGCCACCGAGGCGCTGAGCTGACGCGAAATTTCTGCTTCCAGATTCGCATAAAAAGACAGGTTATGGCGCTGGAAACTACCTGCATTCGAAGGCTGGAAACCAGAAAAGCCCTGAGCGCCGCTACCGCTGTAGGAATTCACTTCACCGGCGGAAATCGCATACTGATCACGCCGGTATTCAGCGCCCAGCGCCAGCGTGGCCGGATTCGACAAGCCGGGAATATCCAGCTCAGTGGCTGCGTCCAGATTCAGCAGAGTCTGGGTATTTTTCAACTTGCCGGCATAAAAACTGGTCGGGCTGGCGGCACCTAAACTCAGGTTGGCGCTATTGTTTACATCCAGGCTGAAGCTGTTGCTGCCGCTATTGAGGCTGGTATCCCAGCGCCAGCCTGCGGTCTTGCCTTTCAAACCTAATACGGCCGACAAGTCTTCATTATTAGCCGCCAGATTCGGCAAAAATCCTTGCGGATATAAAGGTGAGCGCAGTGTGGTACCGCTGCTGTACGCAGTGCGCCAGGTAGCGGCGGCATCGGTCTTGCGCTGGCTGTATTGCAGGAAGCCATATAACTCCAGATCGTCACTTAATGCCAGACCGGCATTCACGCCGAACTGGATTTGCCCGAGATCAGGGTCACCCTGTTTCTGATTCACGCGGCCATACAAGGGCTCAAGCGGATTACGCAAATCGGGCCCGGCGCGGTTGGTATCACCCTGATGCTTTTGTTCCACAGTCCAGCGTGCCCAGCCCTTATCACCCAGCTGAGTGCCAAAGTTAGCGCTGATACTGCGCTGATTGCCATCGCCCTGACTGGTACGTCCGCCACCGAGCTGGATTTCACCGCCTTCCGCGCCTTTTTTGAGAATGATATTAATCACGCCCGCAATCGCATCCGAGCCGTATTGCGCAGCAGCGCCATCACGCAATACTTCTACCCGCTCAATCGCCGATACCGGGATAGTATTCAGATCAGCCGGTGCCGAACCACGTCCGGCTGTGCCATTCACATTCACTACCGCTGTGGTATGCCAGCGTTTGCCATTGACCAGCACCAAGGTCTGATCCGGTGACAAACCGCGCAGCTGAGCCGGACGGTTAGAAGAGGTACCGTCAGCCACCGCTGGACGCGGAAAATTCAGTGAAGGCAAGAGTTTAGTGAGTGCGGTTCCCAGTTCCAGGCTACCGGTATTCTGCAAATCTTTATTGCTCAGTACATCAATCGGCGCTTCGGAGTCGGACACGGTGCGTTTGACGCTGCGGGTACCGGTCACAATCACCTGTGCTGCATCGCTGTCTGCGCTGACCTGAGCGAAGGCTGCCGGGCTCAGGCCTGTGATAAACAGCGTCGCAATCAGGCTCGATAACTGCAAGCGGGAAAATGGGATGGCGTCGCTTGTGACGCGGATCGTTGTATTGGGCTTCATCTGTGCTTTCTGCTGAAATATAAGTATGGAATCTGTGTTGCCATGCGCTTCAAGGCATGAGGGATAACAGATCATACGGGCACAGATGCGGTGTGCAAACGACCTTATTTTTATGTCGACATAGTTAAAAGATATAAGCTGCTGCGCATACACCAGGTGTTCAGCGCGTGTCACGTGCCAGAAAAATTCGGGCTGCGGCAGCGGTCACGAATGGCGCTTCTTCTTGCGGCACATGGCCCAGTTCATCAAACATGATAAGTCTGGACTGCGCGATATCACGTGCGAACCAGGCTGCATTTTCAGGCGGTATCAGTTTATCTTTGCCGCCCCAGAGTATCAGCGTGGGCACATGGATACGCTGAATATCGGCTGCATTTTCACCCAGATTCAGGGTGCGAATACGCTTGCGTAAAGCGGCACGGTTACCGGCACGTACGGTCATCGCACGGTAACGCGCCAGCAGTGCCGGGCTGACTTTTTCCGGATTCCCGTACACATCCTTGACACTCTCTTCCAGCATGGAAGCGGGTAAGGTGTGATCCATGAACCAGGATAAAATCGGTATCCGCGCAATTTGGAAACCAGCAGGAATTGAAAGTGGCTTAAACGCATAGCCCGCAGCATCCACCAGTATCAGTTTATCGACGCGCTGAGGTGCCGCCACCGCCACGTTCCAGGCGATTTCGCCACCCAGTGAATTGCCAGCCAGGACCGCTTTACGGATATGTAACTGATCCATCAGGTCCAGTATAAAACGGGTATAGACGGCGTTGCTGTAATCCTGCTCCGCATTCGGCCCGGTCAAACCAAAGCCGGGTAAATCCATGCTGATCACGCGCCGGTCTTTTTTCAAGATACTGACCCAGCCTTCCCAGGTATGCAGACTGGATGAGGTGCCGTGTATCAACAAGACCGGCACAGGGTCATCGGCCACGCCTTCATCACGGATATGTACCGATAAGCCATTCACGTCGATAAAGCGTGAAGGTGGAGGTGCCCATTGCTGTGTCAGGTCCTGCAACGGACGGTCAGGCGCCCAGTTCCAGGCAATACCAGCCATCACACACAGCGCAAATACAGCAGCAATACCTGCCATCACAACGGGCAAACGAAAACGAACACTCATGCAACTTACTTTCAGGGAAACAGGCCAGAACTGGCAGCGGCTGCTATTTTCCCATGCTATTCACACAGGAAACAGTGCCCATAGCAAAAAACTCCGCAAGATTTGTGAAATGATGGCGTGCTATGCTTTTTTTACGCAGTGTTGATTCAGCCAGAAGAACTGGTAAGTCCTTAGCAGTACGCTGCAACCACAAGCATCCAGGCTTAGTCGCAGACTACGCCGGATAACATCAAAAAACGGAGTGCAGAACAATGAAACAACAACAGATAGCAGGATTTTATGTCAGTGGCGCCTGTGTCCGCACCAGCAACGCGGCCGAGACTGGCCCTGGTGGCCGCATCCCGGGCTTATGGGGCAGCTTCTTTGCCAGCCAGCCCGACCTCAGCCAACGAATGTACGGCGTATATTCGCATTATGAATCGGACCTGCATGGCGAATTCAATGTCACAGCAGGCGTCAAAGCTGGTGCAGATACGCAGCCTGGGGTTCAGATACAAAGCGGCAGCTATCTGGCGTTTCCAGCCCAAGGTGCCATGCCGGACGCGATTATCCAGACATGGCAAACAATATGGGAACACTTTGCGCACCAGCACGAGTATGAGCGCGCCTATGGCACTGATTTTGAAGAATATCTGGGGCCTGAATCTGGCATGATTTACATAGGTATCAAACCGCGCAGCCTGTGACAACTGACAGCGCCATGATCCAATATCCAATGCCCCTGCAAACAAAGAAGAGCCGCATTCCATGACATCGATCAGTCCGCTGCAGCAAAGTTACGAACGCCGATTAGCGCGCGTGACTACCTATCTGCATGAACATCTGGATCAGCCTTTAGATCTGCAACAACTGGCTGATCTGGCCTGCATGTCGGTCTATCACTGGCACAGGATTTATCAGGGTGTGCATGGTGAAAGTGTGATTGCCACGGTCAAACGTCTGCGTCTGCAAAAGGCAGCTGCCTTGCTATTGCGCAGCGACCTGCGCATCAGCCAGATCGCGGCACAGGTTGGTTATCCGAATCTGCAATCCTTTACCCGGACTTTTTCACAGAGTTACGGTTTGCCACCCGCCCGCTTTCGTCAACAAGGAGTGACCATGACTTTACCGACTACCGCGCCCGAGCTCGCCGCTTATCCGGTCAGTATCCGTGAAATCGACGCCATCCCGGTTTTACAGCTGGCGCATCGTGGCAGCTATATGGGCATCAGCCAGTCCTTTGATCTGCTCAACAGCCATGCGGGTGCTCGCGGCTGGATGAATGCGGAAACGCGCTGGCTGGGGATTTTCCTGGACGATCCGGTGGTGACGCCGGAAGCAGAGCTGCGCTCTTTCGCCTGCATTTCCCTGCCATCTGGTTGGCAAGATGCGGTGGAAGCCCCTTTTACGCAGCAGCGTCTGGCGGCCGGTAAATATGCGGTATTGCGTTATCAGGGGCCGTACTCCGCCATGCAAGCGGTCTACCAATGGTTCTGTGGCCAGTGGCTGCCCGCCTCGGGATTGGAAGCGGCTGATGCGCCGCCATTTGAAGATTACCTGAACAATCCACGCTGCACGGCACCAGCCGATTTACTGACCGACATCTACCTGCCTTTACGCTGAGCCTGATACCTGCGCTCTGAGGCTTGCGGCTAAGTTCCCAGGCACTCAGACATGGCACTCACACCTTGTCATGTTTGATGCGGTTAACTTACATTTTCTTACTTGATGCCTGCTGCTGAACGCAGCTATCTTTGCGCCTTTCAGCGCAAAGTCTCCGTCTCCATGCATGCCGTTTTACGCAAAAACCAATTTTTTGTTCAGCAACAGCTGGGTTTGCTGGAGATGGGCAAGCATTTTGACATCTTTGATCCGCTGACTCAGCAACCGATTATTGAATGCAGAGAATTAGAACACAGGCATTTCACGCGGCTGCTACGCATCCTGAACTGGGAAGTATTGCGTCCTCTGCATGCGGAACTGCGTACACCGGAAGGCAAGCGTGTACTGCGTTTGCAGAAATGCTTTTCCTTACTGGCAGTCAAAATTGCGATTTACGATGGCAATGGCGGACTGGTTGGGTATTGCCAGCGCATGCGCCAGCGAACTGGCAGTTTTCGCATCCTGGATCCGGATGAGCGTTTTATCGGGGAACTGCACAGCGACCAGGAGAATTTTTTGTATCGCTTTATGCAGAATGGCCAGGAACTGGCCTGTGTGTCGGATCATCCTTGGTCACTGCCTAAGGAATTACGCAATCACCACCATGCCTATCTGCTGGAATTAAATCCCGGGCTGGCACCAGAGTCGCCCTTGCGTTTACTGATACTGGCGGCGCTGCTGGCACGTCAGATGCATAGCGCGAACCCGGCTTAAGGCTTCTGCGGCGATGGCGTTGAGACTGGCTGAGGCGTGTATTTACCAGCGGCCGGGTTCTTGTGCTCGCCCGATCCCAGCGGCTTGACCTTGACCACTTTACTATTGCTGCCACAAGGCTTGTCTGACCAGGTGACTTTGCCACCTGATTCACATTTGAACACTGGCGTCTGTGCCTGAGCCACAGCAGCCAGCATCAACACGCTGCATACGACTATATTTTTCATTTTCTGCCTTTAGATTCACGCTGATCAATCGCGCCTGTACGTACAGGCAGCACCGGTGCGATTGTGCCTGAATTTGCTTTATTTTGTAGCTTTTTTTACAGCAATTGCAGATGGCGCGCCTGATCGCGCAACTCTGGACGGAAGTCAGGATGAGCAATGGCGATCATTTCCAATACACGCTGACGCGCTGATTTACCTCTGAGCTGGGCCACACCGTATTCACTGACCACGTAATTGATATCGTTTTTGCCGGTCGTGACATGCGTACCCGGTGTCAAGGTTGGCACGATACGGCTGATGCTGTCATTTTTAGCAGTAGATGGCAGCACGATAAAAGCTTTTCCACCGCGTGAGCGGTTCGCTGCGCGCACAAAATCGACCTGACCTCCGGTACCGGAATAAGGCAGATGTCCCAGACTTTCCGAGCCACATTGCCCCAGCAAATCGATTTGCAGCGTCGCATTAATCGCCACCAATTGATCATTTTTTGCGGCCAGATACGGGTCATTGGTAAAGTCGACCGGATGCATTTCCAGCGCAGGATTCTGATGCATGTAGTCGTACAGTTTGCGCGAACCCAGCGCGAAGGTTGCCACCGTTTTTCCGGGCAAATAATTCTTACGGCGATTAGTGACCGCACCGCTTTCTATCAGCTTCAAAATGCCATCGCCTATCATTTCGGTATGGATGCCCAGGTCTTTTTTCTGTACCAGCTGCATGACCACGGCATCGGGAATTCCGCCATAACCGATTTGTAAAGTCGAGCCATCTTCTATCATCTCCGCCACATACTGACCTATGGCTTGCTGCACCGTACCGATCACCGGCAAGCCGACTTCCGTGACAGGCTCTGTGCTTTCAATCAGGCGCGTCACCTGGGAAATATGGACATGGCAGTTGCCGTAAGCGAAAGGCACATTAGGATTGACTTCCAGCACGACTGCGCGCGCTTTCGCGATCCCAGCCATGGTGTAATCGGCCGCCAGACTCAGCGAGAAATAGCCTTCTTCATTCATGGGTGAAGCCATTGCGAATACCACATCGACCGGCATCAGCCCGCGCTCTATCAACATCGGCATTTCAGAAAAATAACTGGGAATAAAATCGATCTGCCCGGCCTGTCCGCCCGGACGCGAAGCAGCACCAAAAAAGTAAGCCACATGCCTTACATGCTGCTCGGTGGCGGGATCGAAATAGCCGTATTTGCGTACCGCTAATATCTGCGCCACACGGATATTCTGAAAATGGCGTCGCTGTTCTGACAGGGCAGTCAGTAAGGCTGGCGGCTCACCCACACCGGTCGGTACCACGATCCAGTCACCATTGTGTATGACCTGTAAAGCCTCTTCCGGCATGCAATGCTTTTCTGTGTACTGCTGCTGTACTGACAACATAGCTCCTCCTGATTTTATGGGTATTGGATATGATTAGATATGCTATGCCGCATCGGGATATGGCGCAGTCAGTTCAACGACATTTCTGCACTGGCTTTGTTGTATCGCAAGCGCGGCTGTGCAGTTTGCGTCTGGCGCGACAATAAAAGAAAAAATGTTTGCCGCTCAGCAAGCATTGCGCTTTATGTGCATAATACAAATCCTGTCTGACCGAACCGGAGACCACCCATGATAGAAGTCCATCACCTGAAACAATCCCGCTCACGCCGCATTACCTGGATGCTGGAAGAACTGGGCCTGGATTACCTCGTCATCAGCTATGACCGTGACCCAACAACCCGGCTGGCACCTCCTGAACTGAAGCAAATACATCCACTCGGCAAAGCGCCCGTGCTGGCGGATCAGGGCCTGGTGCTGATTGAATCCGGTGCGATACTGGAATATCTGATCAATACCTATGGCCGCGCCCAGTTTGCACCACCAGCCGGTACCCCGGACTACTATCGCTATCTGCAATTCATGCACTATGCAGAAGGCTCCGCCATGCTGCCACTGCTGCTCAACCTGTATGTAGGCCGTCTGGGCGAAGCCGGCACCCCTTTGCATCCGCGCATACACAGCGAAATCGCGAATCACTTTGGTTATTTGAATGCGGAACTGCAAGGACGTGATTTCTTTGTCGGCGATCATCTGACCGGTGCCGACATCCAATTGTCGTTTGCGATCCAGTCAGTGGTGCGTACCGTGGGCAAGGACAAATTCCCGAATCTGACCCGCTTCACCGAGCTGATCGAGGCGCGACCTGCCTATCAGCGTGCGGTGGCAAAAAACGGCGAGTAAAGCGCTATATCTGCAATACTTGTGAAATACATATAAAAAAACCGGCCTGGCCGGTTTTTTTATTCATCAGAAGTCTGCTGCCAGGCGCTGATTGCCAGCAGCAACCAGCCAGCCAGAAATGCCACCCCACCCAAAGGCGTGACCGCACCGAGCCAGCGTATTCCCGTCAGGGCCAGTACATATAAACTACCGCTGAACAGGAATATGCCGATGACGAAGGCGGTCGCCACCAGCGCCAGCCGTTTTGCCTGCGGCCATTGCGGCATCAGTATGCCGACTGCCAGCAACCCCAGTCCATGCACCATCTGATAATGCACTGCCGTCTGCCAGATAGCCAGCATCTCTGTGCTTAACACTGCCTTCAGACCGTGCGCACCAAATGCACCGGCCGCCACCGCGATCAGCATACTGAACGCTGCAGCTGTAATGACGATGCGCGGCTTCATACTGACCTCGGTTCGCTGGCGTTACTGATCAGCTTACGCAGGAAAGGAATCACTACCACCATCAACACGCCTACGCCTACACTGCCCCAGCCCAGCATAGAGAAGATATGATGGTAAGTCGGATTAGTCGCCACCGCCATGCCTTCGCCAGCCTCAGGAATCAGACCGGAGAAATAACTGGCCAGTATCGACGCGGTACCGGTGGTCAGCATCCAGGTTCCCATCATCACGCCCTGATAACGGGCTGGTGCGAGCTTACCTATCATGGCATAACCAACAGGGGAAATCAGTAACTCGGCGATACTCTGTAACAGGTAGCTGATGAAGATCCATTTGAAAGCGACCATGCCGTTTTGGGCAGCAAATGTAATCCCCAGCGGTAACACCAGAAAGCCTATGCCGATCAGGATCAGCGAAGTCGAGAACTGTGCGGGCACATCCACATTCCAGCCTTTTTTACGCAGTGACTGGAAAAACATCGCCATCAAAGGGCCACCGACCATAATCACAAAGCTGTTGATATTCTGTATCCACTGCGGCGCGACTTCGACGCCCCATACCATGCGGTCCACATTATTGACAGCGAACAGTTGTAAACCCATCGGTGCCATCTGATACAAGGTCCAGAATACCAGCGAACCCAGCGTCAGCAACAGGTAGGCAATCATATTGCGCTGCTCGCGCTTATCCTCATGCTTGAGCGTCAGATACAGCATGATGAGACCTATCATAATGCTGATAATCAGCACCAGATTACCGGTCAGCTCGGCTTTATGCAGCATGAAATAAATCACCGGCACCAGACCGACCAGCACTGCCAGACCGACCAGCAGACGTTTATTGAATTCCTCTTTACCGGCTTCCAGCAAAGGCGTGTTCAGATCTTTCAGACGCCGCCAGTTCGCCAGCGCCAGCACGATCGCCATGAAATTGCCTACGGTCGCAAAAATAAACAGGCCAGAATAATTTTCCTGCAACTGGAAATGTCCGGCTGCGGTAAAGCCGACAAAAAAACCCAGATTCATGCCCGCATAATTCCACAAAAACGCGCTTTCACGTCTGTCGTCCTCAGGCTTGAAGCGTTGTGTGAGCATCATATTGATACAGGTCACATTCAAGCCGCTGCCGGTCAGGAATAAGCCCAGCCCCCAGTACAACTGCTCTGCACTACCCAGAGAAATGCAGCCACAACCCAGCACCTGCAGCAGCATGCCGCCGACAAACAGGTTGCGGTTACTGATGAAGCGGCCGCCCAGATAACCGCCAAACAAGTGCAAGCCATAATTGAAGGCGCCAAACACGCCCATGATGGCAGTCGCATCCTTGACGCTGAAACTGAGTTTTTTGGTCGCATATAAGACCAGCGTCGAATACAGAACGGCAAAACCCAGCGTTGCGAAAATCTGGATAAAAAATAAGGCTGCCGAACCTTCCGGTATGGATGCTTGTTTAAATTTGGCGATAGACAAGTTGGTCTCCTGAAAATGTCTTTGCGTACGCGTGTCAGCCCGCGCTATAGCTGCGCAGCATTGTAAAGCACGGCGGCGGCCATGCGTGGTACGCGTACAGGCTTTTTATATTTCTTATTTGGTGGCTGGTCAGCTGACATGGATAAAAAAAGGTCAGCATAGCTGACCTTTTCATATTTTGATGCTGAACACAGAGTCTGATACGCGCGTCCGGGAGGTGTTCATCCCGGACACCCTAAGAATCAGGCTGCGCGCTGTTGCTGCCCGGCGCTGTGAAACTCAGCCAGCAAGCCCGCTTCTTTGTTTTTCGCTGCCACCAGATGACGTTCCTTCACATGACCGTATCCACGGATATCTTCCGGTATCGCAGCGATCGCCACCGCTTTGGCCAGATTATCGGCATTCAGCAATGGCAGCAACTGCATAATGGTTTGACGGTACGCGACTGGCAATTCACGTTCTGTGCGACGCTCTTCGGTATAGCCGAACACATCCAGCTTGGTGCCACGTAAAGACTTCATACTGGCCAGTACACCAAACATTTTCATCATCCATGGACCATATTGTTTCTTGAGCAGATTACCTTTGGCATCACGCTTGGCAAGCATCGGTGGCGCCAGATGGAAGTGAATCTGATAATCACCTTCAAACATGTCAGCGACTTTTTTCTGGAATTTGCCATCGGTGTACAGACGGGCGACTTCGTATTCGTCTTTGTACGCCATCAGCTTGAACAGATATTTCGCTACCGCTTCAGTCAAACGCAATGGCGCACCTGCCACGACTTTTTCTTCCGCCGCTTTGACCTGCTCAACAAAGTTTTTGTACATTGCTGCGTAGTCGGCATTCTGATAATCGGTCAGGAAGGCCAGGCGTTTTTCTATGACTTCATTCAGCGTAGGCTGACGTTTGATTTCCACCACTTGCGCTGGTGTCGCCAGACGTTTAACGGCCGCCAGATCGTGCGCGGCCAGACGTCCCCAGTTGAATGCCTGTTTATTGAAATCGATAGAAACGCCATTGAGTTCGATGGCACGCATCAGCGCGACTTCTTCCAGCGGCACCCAGCCTTTTTGCCAGGCATAACCGAGGATGAACATATTGGTCGCAATGTTATCGCCCATCAAGGCCGTCGCAATCGAAGCTGCATCGATCAGATCCACACGATCAGCACCGCAGGCTTTGCGGATATCGTTTTCTGCCGATTCGCCCGGGAACTGCCAGTTAGGATTTTTAATGAAGGTCGAAGTCGGTGTACCATTCGCATTGATGGCGGCAAAAGTACGGCCCTCACCCATGCGTGACAAGGCATCCTTACCGGCTGTCACGATCAGGTCGCAACCGATGACCAGATCCGCCATACCGGTGCCAACCCGGGTCGACTGAATATCACTGGCTTTATCTGCCAGACGCACATGGGACATCACCGCGCCACCTTTTTGCGCCAGCCCTGTCATGTCCAGCACGGAACAGGCTTTGCCTTGCAAATGCGCGGCCATCGCCATGATCTGACCGATCGTGATAACACCGGTACCACCCACACCTGTCACCAGCACGCCAAACGGTGTGGCGGTCGATGGCAGTGCCGGATACGGCAGGGTCTTCACATCCAGCGCGTTGCCCGCTTCAATTTTCAGCTTGGCCGGCTTCTTGAGCTTGCCACCTTCCACCGTCACAAAACTAGGGCAAAAGCCATTCACGCAAGAGAAATCCTTGTTGCAGGATGACTGGTTGATCTGACGCTTACGGCCGAATTCGGTTTCCAAAGGCTCGACTGACAAGCAGTTAGACTGTACTGAGCAATCGCCGCAACCTTCGCATACCGCTTCATTGATGACGGCACGTTTGGCCGGGTCAGGGAAACCAGGCTTGCCATCTTTGTCGATTTTTTTGCGGCGACGGCGTTTTTCGGAAGCGCAGGTCTGATCGTAAATCATGGCTGAAACGCCCTTGCATTCACGCAGTTCGCGCTGTACCGCATCGAGTTCTGAACGGTGACGCACCGTCACACCGGCCGCCCACGGATAACCCGCCGGATATTTTTCCGGTTCATCGGTGACCACGATAATCGGGTTCACACCTTCCGCCGCGATCTGACGCGAGATCATGCCCGGGTCCAGCGGGCCATCGAATTCCTGGCCACCAGTCATGGCGACTGCATCATTGAACAGGATTTTATAAGTGATGTTCACATCGCCGGATACCGCAGCGCGGATCGCCAGCAAACCGGAGTGATAGTAAGTTCCGTCACCCAGATTACAGAACACGTGCTTTTCATTGGTGAACGGCGCTGCGCCTACCCAGGTCACGCCTTCGCCACCCATGTGGGTGAAAGTAGAGGTTTCTCTGTCCATCCAGGTCACCATGTAATGGCAACCGATACCAGCCAGCGCGCGGCTGCCTTCCGGTACACGGGTCGAGGTATTGTGCGGACAACCGGAACAGAAATGCGGTACGCGGTCCTTCATAGGATCAGGCTTGCCGACATTCGCCAGCGCCGCTTCTTTGGCTTCCAGGAAGGCAACGCGCTTCTTGACGCTTTGTTCAACCGGATGACCGGCGAAGTAGCGGGTGACGCGCGAAGCAATCGCACGTGCAATCTGCGCCGGGCTCAGTTCATAGGTTGCTGGCAGCAGCCATTCGCCATGGCCAGAACCATGCAGATTGCTCCATTCGCCGCTGTCATCAAATTTGCCGACTACGCGTGGGCGAACTTCATCGGCCCAGTTATACAATTCTTCTTTGAGTGCATACTCCAAAATCTGGCGCTTTTCTTCGACCACCAGAATTTCTTCCAGACCCTGAGCAAACTCACGCACACCCTCCGACTCGAGTGGCCAGGTCATGCCTATCTTGTACAGGCGGATGCCGATGTCTTTGGCGATTTGCTCATCGATGCCCAGATCCGCCAGCGCTTCGCGGGTGTCGAGATAAGATTTACCGGCAGTGATAATACCGATCTTGGCATGCGGGCTGTCCCAGATAATCTGGTTTAGTTTATTAGCGCGCGCATAGGCCAGCGCGGCATACCATTTATAGTTATTCATGCGGACTTCCTGCGCCAGCACAGGGTCCGGGGTACGGATATTGACGCCGTCAGCAGGCAATACAAAATCTTCAGGAATCACCGGTTGTACGCGGTCAGGATTGATTTCCACCACAGAGCCGGATTCCACGATATCGGTCACGCATTTCATCGAGACCCACAAACCGGTATAGCGCGACAAGGCGATACCGTGCAGACCGTAGTCCAGATATTCCTGTACGGTAGACGGATATAACACCGGTATGCCGCAAGCTTTCAGTATGTGCTCAGACTGATGCGCTGCAGTCGAGGATTTAGCGGCATGATCATCACCCGCCACCACCAATACACCACCATGCTTAGAGGTGCCTGCCAGATTCGCATGTTTGAACACGTCACCACAACGATCAACCCCCGGGCCCTTACCGTACCACATCGCAAATACGCCATCGTATTTCGCATCGGGGAACATATTGACCTGCTGCGTACCCCAGACCGAAGTAGCGGCCAGATCTTCATTCACACCAGGGTGAAATTTGACGTGATATTTGCCTAAATGTTTTTTCGCTTTGGCTGCGGTCAGATCGACATTTCCTAGCGGTGAACCGCGATAACCACTGATAAAGCCGGCGGTATTCAAACCCGCTTTTTCATCCGCCTGACGTTGCAGCATCATCAGGCGTATCAGGGCCTGCGTGCCCGTCATGAACGCGTGTCCGCGCTCCAGTGTGTATTTGTCGTCCAGGGAAATAGAATTGTCGATCAGCGCCTGCTGCTCGGCTTGGTGGGGTGCGTTCATGGGGTCTCCGTGCTTTTATATATTTAGTGGCGAATGGTCTTCGCCCTGCTGCAGAATCACCTTGTGGGTGCATCATATCCTGTTCAGTCCGGGCGCACATTAACATGCTGTTTGCACCATCCCCATGTACAGGTACCCAGAAAATGACCAGTACAGTATGACTGACACTTTCATAAAGTGTACTGGCTTGCTACCCTGAGGAAATTGCTTAAATTTCAGGCATGTTGTTTTTTATCACTATGCGCATTTCCCCATTGAAATATGTAACAATTAGCAACCCGCGCTACTCTGTACACAACAGGAGGATTTGATGTCCACGCTGTTACGTCGTCTACTCGCACCCGCCGCATTACTGATGAGCCATCTCAGCCTGCGTGTGAAATTACTGGGCATGTTCGCCATTCTGATCATCCCTATATTCGGCCTCAGCCTGTTCATATTGGGTAAAATCAATGCCGAACTCAGTGTGGCAGAAAACGAACACATGGGCGTCGCAGTAAGCCGTCATATCATGACGCTGGTGATACAAACCCAAAAGCACCGTGGCCAGGTGAATTTGAAATTCGCCGCTGAACCCGTCGACGATGCGCTGAGTGCCACCCGCTCGCAACTCTCTGACAGCCTGAAAATCATTAGTCAGGACGTCAGCCAGCATCCGGATTGGAGTCTGGATAAAGACTGGGCCGTATTGCAAGCTGAACTGACCCGGCTCGCCAACGGCCAGATCGCCGCAACTGCGGCTGACAGCATCCGTCAGCACAATGCCTTAGTCAGCCGTATTCTGGAATTTTCCACGCTGCTCGCTGAGCAAAGCGGTTTGCTGCTCGATCCCGCCGCCAATACCTATTTTCTGATGGATGCGACGATCTTAAAAATCCCGGTCTGGACCGAGCATCTGGCCTTGTTGCGTGGTTTAGGTGCGGGCTATATCCGTACTGGCAAAATGGAATTCATTGATAAAGCGGGAATCTACTCACGTATCGATGCACTGCGCGCAGCGATGAAGGCACTCTCCAGTTTGGAAGGGCCGTTGCAACGTTCGGGAGAAACCATACTGAGCTCGCGCAAAGACGCATTTGAAGCGAGTGAGTCCTTTATTGCACTGGCGACCAAATTGCTGCTGGCAGACGAAGTGAGTGGCGATGCCAAAACCTACTTTGCACAAGGTACTAAGACCATAGAACTGGCATTGGCACTACAGGAAAAGCTGGAAGACCGGCTGACTGGCTTACTGAGCGAGCGTGTCAGCGATTTGCAATTCAGTCGCAATATCATCGTGATCACGACCATATTGAGTTTTATCGCTGCGATCTACGTGCTGATGGCATTCTATAGTGGCTTTATGGCGGCATTACGGGCACTCGATATCTCAGCGCAGGCAGTTGCATCCGGCGATTTGACCCGGCGCATACATATCGATGGCGCAGATGAATTGGCGCTTACCGGCGGTAAGCTGGAAAGCATGAATGATCAGTTATCCGCACTGGTAGCAAATGTGCGCAGCAATTCCTGTATGGTCAGCCAGTTAGGTGAAGATCTGGCCTCAGGCATTAGCGAGCTATCTGCACGCACTGAACAGCAGGCTTCCAGCCTCGAACAAACCTCTGCCAGCGTAGAAGATCTGGCTGATACCGTCAGAAAAAATGCCGACAGTGCAACCGCGGTCGATCAGCTCGCCTCAAAAGTTCAGGCCATCGCCGAATCCAGCGGCGGCACTATGCAGGAAGCGGTCGTTTCCATGCAAGGCATACAGAGCAGCGCATTAAAAGTGCAGGACATCATCAGCATCATCGATGGCATCGCATTCCAGACCAATATCCTCGCACTCAATGCGGCAGTCGAAGCGGCCAGAGCAGGCGAACAGGGACGCGGTTTTGCGGTGGTCGCATCAGAAGTACGCGGCCTGGCCCAACGCAGTGCCGATTCTTCACGCCAGATCCGGCAACTGATAGAAGAATCGGTCCATCAGGTCAAACATGGCGTAGCACAAATCAATCAGGTCAATCAAACCCTGACAGATATCGTGACCGGCATCCGCGAGCTGGCCAGCAATATCAACGTGATTTCTGTCGCCTCCGTCGAGCAAAGTAATGGGCTGGCCCAGATTTCAGAAGCCTTGCATCATCTCGATGAAATCACGCAAAGCAATGGTCAGATGGCTGATCATGCCAAGTTTAATGCGATGGAACTGGAAGAGCGGGCCGGCTTGCTGGCCAGGTCAGTATCCACTTTTAAACTACGTCAGGGCACTGCCGATGAAGCACTGAAAATGGTGAAAATTGCGGTCGCCTTATATCGTGACAAATCCCAGGCGGCCTTGTCACTGATTACCGCCAACCAGCAACAACAGTTTGCCGATCGCGATATGTATGTGTTTGCGTTTGACCGCCAGGGTCAGTACCGCGCATTTGGAGGTAACGCTGAAAAACTGAAGGTCAATTTATTCAATGTCCCCGGATTAAACGGACGCCAATTAGTACAGGATGCGTTTGCCTTGCCCGCCAAAGGCGGCTGGGTAGACTACAGCATCCTCAATCCACTGACTCAGAAAGTCGAGCACAAAAGCTCTTACATCGAAAGAGTCAGCGAAGAACTGGTGATAGGCTGTGGTGTTTATAAACACTGAACTCGACTTAAAATAAAAAACGGCTACTGAATACAGTAGCCGTTTCTGACAAAACTCAGACTGAAGAACTGACGCTTAGAATGCGTAAGTTACGCCAGCGCTGAAGTTTTTAGTGTCGCTGCCTGGTTTTTGGAATTCCAGACGTGCACCGATGTTCGCTGTGAACTGGTACTGAACGCCAACACCATATAAAGCGCTGGAAACGGATGAATCACCTTTAACGGTGTTATAACCCAAGCGACCAAATACTTGGAATTCTTTGCTGACTGGAACGATACCCAGAACAGAGATCATAGCTTGGTTTAAGTCAGTTGATTTGGAACCAGACTCTGCCTTGAATAAATGACGATAAGCCACTTCAGCAGCAACGTTTTCGCTGAATTTGTAACCAGCCAAAGCACCGTAGCTAGTTTTGTTACCGGACAAGCCGTCAATAGTTGTAGAACCAACATCAGCGCCAACGTAAACAGCATTTGCTGTCTGAGCTTGAGCGGAGATAGACAGCACTGCGATAGCAGCTGCAATACTCAATTTTTTCAACATCATGTATCCTTTTATTGTAAATAACATAATCATTTAAAATGACCGGTGCGCATTTTACAACTAAAGATTGACTTAAGTCATAGTTTTTAACATTTCTGTTGTTTTATCAGCAGCGGTGAGCATATCCGGTTTTGCTGCCGCCATATGTAGGCAGGAATTGCAAAGCTGCTTACCGTTCAGTACAGTTTCACGCGATATAATGAACGCATGAAACTCAAATTCACCAAAATGCATGGCGCAGGAAATGACTTTGTCGTCATCGATGCCATCAGTCAATCCATACAACTGAGCCCCGATCAGTACCGCCGCATAGGCGACCGACGTTTTGGCATCGGTGCTGATCAGATCCTGGTGGTCGAGGCCAGCATCGCGCCTGACGTCGATTTTCGCTATCGTATTTTTAATGCCGATGGCGGAGAAGTTGAGCAGTGCGGTAACGGCTCGCGCGCTTTTGTACGCTTTGTCACAGACAAGAAACTGACTGACAAATCCAGCATACGTGTAGAAACCATGTCCGGTGTGATAGAACCACGCCTGGAAGCCGATGGCAGCATCACCGTGGATATGGGCGCACCTGTACTTGAACCAGCCAGGGTCCCGGCTGACGTCAATGGCTTAGTCGCCACGCCGCAGGGTGATGATCAGTTATGGCCGTTGCAAATAAACGGCAAGACCACGCTGTTCTCGCTGGTATCGATGGGAAATCCGCATGCAGTGCAGGTGGTGGACGATATCGACAGTGCGCCGGTCAGTCAGGATGGCCCGCTAATTGAAAACCATGAACGCTTCCCGAACCGTATCAATGCCGGTTTCATGCAAATCGTTAACCGCCATCATATCCGGCTGCGCGTATTTGAACGTGGTGCAGGTGAGACGCTGGCTTGTGGCACCGGTGCCTGTGCTGCAGTCGTCGCCGGTATCCGGCGCGGCCTGCTGGATAGCCCGGTGCAGGTCTCGGCGCGCGGCGGCGAACTGTCGATTGCCTGGGCCGGACCTGAACAAGCGGTCATGCTCAGTGGCCCTGCCGTGACGGTATTTGAAGGCGAAATTAATCTATAAGACGGCAGACTTTTGCCTGTCGCAACTCTGTGTATAGCTATAGCCCATGAATTCAACTGATATCGCAACCTATCTTATCCAGCATCCGCAATTTTTCGAAGAACATGCTGAATTACTGAGTGCCATCAAACTGACCAGCCCGGTGATGGGTCGTGCCATCTCGCTGCAGGAAAGACAGATGGAAGTGGTGCGTGAAAAATACCGTACGCTGGAATTGAAATTGTCTGATCTGATGCGCAACGCTGAAGAGAATCACGATATCACCAGGAAATTCCAGCGCTGGACGCGGGAATTGCTGATGGCGCGCAATGACGTTGATCTGCCACATATTCTGACCCGAGGTCTGCAGGATATCTTCGATTTGCCGCATGCGACTTTACGTTTGTGGAATGTGGCACCGGAATTTGCCCATACCTGGTTTGCAGAATCCGTCAATGACGATGCACGCCTGTTCGCCAGAGGCCTGCAAGCTCCATTTTGCGGCGCGAATCAGGAATTTGAAGCAGCCAACTGGATAGAAAGCGACGCCGCTGTTAAATCCATCGCCATGCTGCCGCTGCGCACGCAGGCCGGTGCTGCGGTGTTTGGTTTGCTGGTATTGGGTTCTCCCGATCCGGCACGCTACACCAAAGAAATGGCAACGGATTTCCTGGTGCAGATTGCAGACACCACCAGCGCGGCACTGGCCTGCCTGATACAGCAGTAAGCTGCCATGAGCGAGGCTGAGTCTGCAGCAGATATCTCCGCTTATCTGGATATACTGCATAGTCAGCGCCGCTTGTCCGCGCACACTTTGAACAGTTACGCGCTCGACCTGAGGGAATTAGTTGCACTTGCTCAGCCACATTCTGTCGCCACGCTGACCACCACGCAATTACGCCGCATTTCGGCGAAATTGCATGGCAGCGGCCTGAATCCACGCAGCATTTCACGCAAACTGTCGAGTTGGCGTGGTTATTTTCAATGGCTGTGTGAACAACAGAAAATTACGGTCAATCCACTACAAGGCCTGCGTGCTCCCAAAAAAAACGCGCCGCTGCCCGAAGCACTGGGGCCGGATGATGCATCGCGCCTGGTGTCACAACAAAGCAGCGATAGTCCCACCGCATATGCCAACCGTGCCATGTTTGAATTGCTGTACTCCAGCGGTTTGCGTGTATCAGAGCTGGTCAGTCTGGATATTGAAGCTGTGCACGAAGGGAATTACCAGTCTGCAGCCTATGTCGATCTGGAGCAGGCAGAAGTGCATGTGACCGGCAAGGGAAATAAGCAGCGCATCGTACCGGTAGGCAGCCATGCGCTGACAGCGCTGCGTGCCTGGATTGCTGTGCGCGGTGCTTTATTAAAAGCCGATCCGCATCCCTTATTTCTGACCGAGCGCGGCACCCGTATGTCACCCCGCCTGGTACAGCTCAGAATCAAGGCGCATGCGCAGTCACTGGACATTCCTGCCAATGTGCATCCGCATATGCTCAGACATTCATTTGCGGCACACGTACTGCAATCATCAGGCGATATCCGCGCAGTACAGGAAATGCTTGGGCATAGTTCACTGGCTGCGACACAGGTGTATACCGCACTGGACTTTCAGCATTTGGCTAAAGTCTACGATCAGGCACACCCCAGAGCAAAAAAATCTTCCGGAACCTGAATGCAAAAAAAATGGGAAACTAAGTTCCCCATTTTTAAACTTAATTATCAAATTGAATCCGGAGCCAAGCTTTCAGGCTCCGGATTCAAAGCAATACCAAGATTTAATTATTTATTTAACTTCACACTGCCAATATCTGCAGTCAAATAACCAACCGCTGCGGCAAAGCGGTCTTTGTAGTTGGCACGTACCAATGGATCCAGCGTAGGCTGTACCACTTTGTGGATGCTACCCCAGTCACCCGGATGTTGGAAATTACTGGTGATGTAAGTCCAGCCATTCAGATCATCGACCACAGACAAACCGGTTGCTTCGGCACCAGCTGGCATCGACGCAACGCGTGACAACTGCTTGGTATCGACGTTATAGGCCCACAGGAAGTTATTGACGTGGTAGCTGCTGTCTTCACCAATAAACAGGGTACGCAGTTTTTCCGAGAATTTCAGATTGTCCGGCGCACCGATTTTATCCGGATTAGCTGTATTTCCCAGTGCATCCGCGGTGATGTCTTCACCGATCAGGAGGGTCTTGGTGACTGTCGCTACCCATTCGCTGTTGATTGCAGCACCTTTCGTGTCCTTCTGCGAACCAGCCAGGGTGTGCGCCAGAATACCACCCGCATTCAAGGCTTTGTCTATGGTCACGCCATGCGCCTCATTCCATGCTGCATTGCCACGCACCATAGAACTTTGCATGTTTTGCAGTGCGGAGTAAGCAATCTTGTCTTTCGCATTAACGGTAGTGCCTTCCATCTTAGTGAAAGCCATACTGCCGCCCATCAACGCTGCGTAGCGATGCGTTTCCAGGAACGCAGCCGCTTTTTCCATGCCAGCTTTCAGACGTACCCATTGTACTTTGCCACTGAAATTGATCTTAGTGAATGTCGCATCAGCCGGATCCGAGGTGCGCACATCCATGATATCCGTTGCCTTGACGGTCTGCGCCAATGCTTCGATTTCTGCACTGGTGGCGGAACCTAATTTAATCCAGCTCAGTGGCGCACCGGCAGCCGTCACATCCAATGAGAATCCGGCACCGACTTTTGCTACGTACAGGCTGCCGGAAGACAGATCTTTTTCCTTGTCTGCCACGAACATAAACAATGCACCGTTAGTCGCATCATCACCCATCAGTGCGGTGCGGTTATCCGGCATCACCTGTATCAACTCATGCGATATACGGCCCAGGCAGTAGTGCTTTTTGATGGTACCGGTACCATCCGGATTAACCGTCACTTCTGGCAAATGTCCGTAATTGTATGGATTGGCCTTAGTCGCGTCACCGTACAGATTGGTACTGTAGGCGCTGAACATAGTGTTGTTAGCGATGGTGAATGCGTCCGGCTCATATTCTTCACTCGACAGATGGGTGCCCCATGGAGACAGGCTGGAACCGCAAGTAATCCACAAACCATTCACTTTCGATGTATCTACATTGTGATACTTAACCAGGCTCAGCTTACCGGTCGTCTGATCCTGATCCAGTGTCAGTACTGCGATTGGGGATGGCAATGCACCGTACATATCGGTTTTTCCATCCTGTGCCCAGGTGGTGTACTCAAACTGCACCACTGCAAACACAGCCTTACCTTTGATACCAGTGACTGTAGGATTGGCAACGCTCAGCAAAGAAGTACCGTCTGGCGAATCTGAAAAGAACTGACGCTCTTTACCTGCGACAGTTTTGTCGATAATTGGCTTGTTATTGATATCGTAGTAGCCGCCTGCCAGTACATTACTGCCGGAAGTGCCAGGTACCATGTCACCAGTCAGGAAGAAAGGCTGGTAAGCCAGTTTGTAAGTCTGTACCGAGTTATCGCTGAACTTAACGTTCAATGCAGACGTTACGGTCGTCGTTGCCATCGCCGCGGCATTCGCCAGACTTGGCGCAGCCATAGGGGCAAACTCAGCGGATGCGAAAGTCGGCACCGGCACCACGGAGCCAGCAGGCAAATCGGTACCGCCGCCACAGGCAGTCAACAAAGAAGATGCAGATATGGCACCCAAAGGGAACAATGGGGCACCAGCGAGAAATTTTAATGCCTGGCGACGGCCAGCTTTCATTTGATCAGACATGATTCAACCCAAAAAAAGCACTCAAGCGTCAGAACGCGGTTAATAAAGAAATTGTCCAGATGTATGGAAATACGGATATCCGGAACAGGAGAAGTCGCGGCAGAGTATAAGAAGCCAATGTGACAAGTTCATGAATTGGCCAGGCTAGTTTTGTCATTTGAAGCTTGCGGGCAATAAGCGGACCACGTTCATTTTTGCAACTCAATTGCATTTTGAGGCATAATAAGCATCCTCTCAGAATTCGACCTGCACTATGAATCGTTCACCTCTCCAACTGGCGCAGCACCTGCTTGAAACAAGCGGCATCCGCAATACCGATGCGCGCCGCAATGTGCTGAGCATGCTGCTGGGCGCCAGCCGCGCCTTGACGCATTTAGAAGTACAGGAAGATTTTCCGGATATGGACAGGGTGACTTTGTACCGCACGCTGGACTGCCTGACCGAGGCGGGTCTGATCCATAAAATTTCCGGCGATGACCGCGTGTTCCGTTACAGCGCCAGCCATGAGGCACAGGTGCAAGGTGTGCAGCAACAGCATCAGCATGGACATTTCAAATGTACCCGTTGCACCCGTGTGTTCTGCCTGACCGGAACCGAGGCGCCACTTGCGGTACAAAAGCAATTGCAACATAGCCTGCAAGCCACGCTGGGCAGCGGCTTTCAGAGCCATGAAATTGAACTGACGATCAAGGGCTGGTGCGCTGCCTGTGCACAGACCTGATGAAACCATTCCTGAATCATTAAGCAAAAATTAAGCAGAAAGACTGTATGGCACTTATTCCCACCACGATACTGACTGGTTTCCTCGGCGCTGGTAAAACGACTCTGCTCAACCGCATCCTGCAGGAAGAGCATGGCTTGCGCATCGCTGTGATCGAAAATGAATTTGGTCAGGAAAATATCGACAATGAAATTCTGCTACAAGACAGTAATGAGCAGATCATAGAAATGAACAACGGCTGCATCTGCTGCACTGTGCGTGGCGATCTGATCGTCGCGCTGGCCAAACTGATAGAGCAAAAACAGACAGGCAAGATCGATTTTGATCATGTGGTGATAGAAACCACGGGTCTGGCCAATCCGGGCCCAGTCGCTCAGACTTTTTTTGTTGATGAAGAAGTCGGCATGCATTACATGCTTGATGCAGTCGTCACTGTGGTAGATGCGCGACATGCCATGCAGCAACTTGATGAGCATGAAGAAGCCCAGCGCCAGGTCGGTTTCGCCGATAAAATCCTGCTCTCGAAAACGGATCTGGTCGATGCTGACACGGTGTCAGCTTTGCGCGCACGGCTGTTGCGCATGAATCCGCGCGCTACTGTCAGCGAAGTCCATTTCGGTCAGGTCGCGATCAAAGAAGTATTGGATCTCAAAGGCTTTCATTTGAATGCCAAACTGGAACTGGACCCCGACTTTCTGAAAGCCGAAGAAGCGCACGAACATACGCACGAACACGCAGATTGCGATGAGCACTGCAGCCATGAACATCACCATCATACGCATGAGACCGGGCATGCGCATAGTGCGCATAACCACCATCATGCCCATCACTCAGACGATATTGCAGCCTTCGTATTTACTAGCGAGCGGCCATTCAACACTGGTCAGCTGGATGAATTTCTGGGCGGCCTGGTGCAGGTTTTTGGGCCACGCATGTTACGTTATAAGGGGGTGTTGTATATGCAAAACGCCGACCGCAAAGTCATTTTCCAGGGAGTACATCAAATCATGGGCACAGATGTCGGCATGAAGTGGGCGGAAGGTGAAATTAAGCAAAGCAAAATGGTGTTTATTGGCAAAAATCTACCAAAAGAGATATTTATTCAAGGATTGGAGCAGTGTTTGGTATAAACTAACGGGCTACCAATAGCTATTCTTGTCTGGACTGCAAGTGACAGATGCTGCAAAATGCGTCTGCCTGTTTGGTAAGGGGAGGATATTCCTGCTGAAGCAACACCGTGTTCAGCGTGTCCTATGTACTAACCCGTTGTATCGAAAGTAAGCGAAGTGGCAACCAAATCAACTAAATCGACTGCTACAGTCAGCGCCCCAGAAGCTCTGCTCACCGAGGAACAAATCCTCGCGATGGGAGAGCAGGATTATATGAACGCTGCTCAACTGGCATTTTTCAAGGCCCGTTTGCAGCAGCTTGAAAAGGATTTATTGAAGAATGCCGACGAAACGACCGAGCATCTTCGCGAAACCGTACTTGTTCCCGATCCGGCAGATCGTGCCACGATAGAAGAGGAACACGCGTTAGAGTTGCGTACCCGCGACCGTGAACGCAAGCTGCTGAAAAAAGTTCAGCAAGCCATCGCCAGCATCGATGAAGGTGATTACGGCTGGTGCGAAGAAACCGGTGAACCTATCGGCATACCACGTCTGCTGGCACGCCCAACAGCGACCTTGTCGCTGGAAGCACAGCAAAGACGTGAAATGAAACAAAAACTGTACGGCGATTAATCTTAGCGTCATTTTTGACCGGGATAATAAAAAGCGTGTATTCAATACACGCTTTTTTCTGGGCAGATACCGCAACTTTGTTGCATATCTTTTGCAGGTAGCGGAACTTTGACCCAATGCAGACGTCTCAGCCAAGACGACTGCATTGTATTGCTATAAGCGTTTGTTGTCAGCGCTAACAACGGAACCCTACTCTGACTGAATCACACTGAACATGTCTTTACCGCATGCACGTCCCCCCCACCAACGCCGCCTGTGGCTGCTTTGGTGTCTGCTGCCCGCATTATTGCTGGCTCAGTGGACGGGCTTGTCGCACCGGCTCGCACATGCGAACTGGATAGGCGGTAAACCGCAATTACAGCTGATCAGCCAGGCGTATTCGGTCTGGAATATCACGGAAAGCCAGTCCGATGACAGTCTGCTGCACTCCTGTGCATTAACCGATGCCAGTACCTGCGCCGACTATCTGACTTTCATACCACCGGTTGTGCCGCTGTTAAATGTGCAGCCGCCTGCGCTTGCTCAGGTTGCCAAACCCGATTGGCTGGCACAGTTGCTGCTGGCATTCGCTTCCCGCGCACCACCTGTCACACGAAATACCCTCCTCTGAGCTAACGGGTGGCTGTTGCCACCTCAGGAGCGCGCCTGTCTGCGTACAGCACCGCGCACCATCATTTCGTATTCGTGTTTCAGGAAAATCTATGTCTTACCAACTTCGTCTGGCTGCCGCGGCAGTCCTCAGTGCCTTCGCCTGCCCAACTTTTGCAGAAACCATCTCCACCGTTACCGTCACCTCAAATCCTTTGGGTAAGGGCGAGGATATGCAAGTGCTGACACCTGCCAAGGTGCTGGCTGGCCCGGAATTACGCAATAAAATCAGCACCTCTTTGGGCGATACGCTGGGTGGCGAACTCGGTGTGTCGGCATCCGGCTTTGGTGCAGGTGCCTCGCGTCCTATTATTCGCGGCCTGGAAGGCCCACGCATCAAAATCCTGCAAAACGGCATGGGCGTCGCAGATGTCTCCAGTCTGTCGAATGACCATGCGGTGGCCAGTGAAAGTGCAACCGCCCAGCAAATCGAAATTCTGCGCGGCCCGGCAGCACTGCTGTATGGCAGCGGCGCGATAGGCGGCCTGGTGAATGTAATCGACGGACGTATTCCTGCCACCCTGAGCAAACAAGTAAGCGGCGAAGCGGAATTACGCGCCGGCAGCGGCAATCAGGAAAAAAGCGGCTCGTTCGGCCTTGACGGCTCCAGTGGTGCGCTGGCCTGGCATATTGATGGTAATGCCCGTCAGACTGATAACTACGCAATTCCCGGCAAGGCAAACCCAGGCAACGCGGACTCTGCAAGCGGCAGACTGCCATCCAGTTTTACCCGTGAACACAGTTTGACGCTCGGCGGCTCGTATATTCAGAAATGGGGATATGTCGGCGCGGCAGTGCAGACGATGAATGACCATTACGGCATTCCGACTGCAGAAAAATCCTTTATCGATATGCGTCAAAACCGGTTTGATCTGGACAGCAAAGTGCTGGCCCCTTGGGCAGGTTTTGAGTCACTCAGTATGAAACTGAGTACGACGGACTATCAGCACACGGAAAAAACAGAGGAAGGCGTCGCCAACACCAACTTCAAAAACCAATCCACAGAAGGACGCCTGGTCCTGAATCATCATGCCTGGCAAGGCTGGCAGGGCAGCTGGGGAATGCAATTTGAAACGGTCAAATTCTCTGCCTTATCCGCTGCCACCGGGCGTGCGGATACGGTACCCGTGACAAAATCGGATTCTTTGGCTGCCTTCGTGGTCGAACAAAAGCAAATCGGCGAAGTATTAACCAGTGCCGGGCTGCGCCTGGAAAACGTCAAACGCACACCAGAGGCCATCGCCAGCTTGCCGGCGCGTCAGTTTGACCTGTACTCGGCATCATTAGGCGGACTCTGGCAATTCATGCCGGGCTACGCTGCTGGCCTCAGCTACTCACTGGCCCAACGCGCACCGGCTACCGAAGAGCTGTATTCCAATGGCCCGCATGAATCCACGGCGACTTTTGATATTGGCAATCCCAATATGCAAAAAGAAAAATCACGCAATCTGGAATTAAGCCTGCAGAAAACAAACGGCCTGGTACGCTGGAAAATCAATGCTTTCTACAACCAGGTACAAAATTATGTCTACGGCCACACCGATGGAGTGAAAGTGGATGAAGAGGGAAATCCGGCAGATGACGCTGAATTCAGCCGCCGCTACTGGTCACAAGCGCGCGCTAATATCCATGGCGCAGAAGCTGAACTGAGTTTTAATCAGACAGGTGAAGGTTTTTCTGCCCGTGCATTTGCAGACATGTCACGCGGACGTCTGGAAAATGCCGGTAATCTGCCACTGCAACCTGCCATCCGCACTGGCCTCGATCTGGGCTACCGCGAAGGGGCATGGCGTGGATCGGTAAAGGTGTTGCACGCACAAAAGCAGGACAGACTGGCCAGCTTTGAAAATTATGTGACGCCCTCCTATACTAAAGTCGATCTGGACCTCAGCTATACCCAGGTGTATGCAGGCGCACAACTGACCTGGTTTGTGATGGCGAAAAATCTGCTGAATCAGGATATACGCATCTCAACCTCGGTATTGCGTGACAGTGTGCCTCAGCCAGGGCGACACTTCATTGCAGGTGTCAGGACCAGCTTTTAAGTGAGGATTACCCAGCTTTTTGTTACGAATTGTAATTCCAGTACATTGCCGTCAACCCTGAAATCGAATTGGGGCGTGAAAAAGCGCCCCAATTTGCTGGAAATCAACAGGATTGTCTCCTAACTACCGTTTATTTCCACAAAACAACTTTTAACTTTAGTTAAAAACCTCTGACAGGCTTGGAGTCTGATTACATTTCACTTCTAAATCAGAATATACTTGAACCTCGGTAAATATTTTGTCGTTTAACAGCTACAGTTCAGCTACAATTTTTCGGGATCAAAGTGGGGATTTTTTCTCTGTTCGGTAAAAAGGGTGGAAAAAAAGATGAGCGCGCCTCAGAGCGCAGCACATCTAAAAAAACCCGTACTAAATCTGGAAATACTGTGATCACAGGCTTCCAGGATAGTGATCTGTTTACCAACTCCATCATTGCACAACGCCATATCGCACGTGCCACTGAAAGAAAAATTGATGCGATAGAGTTCGAGATGTCTCGCGACATCGTGAAAACTCGCCCCCCTGTTGCGACCAAAATTGATTTGAGCAAGTCCGGCACCGGCACTGTGACTGGCGAAGTAACGCTGACCGCAGATACCCTGCCTATCGAAAAACGCGCCTCCGTCATGGACTTCCAGACGACGTTGCCGATGACTATGCCTTCCGACTATCTGCTCGGCGGGCACACCGAAATTCATGGCAATGCAATTGCCTACAGTGAGTCGGTTCCCGTGTTGGAAGAAGCCGCGATACTATTCGCCAATGGGCAGAATGAAGTCGCTGAGCATATGCTGCAAGCAGCGGTTCATCATCAGAATTTGGGCAGTGCGACTGAAATCGGCTGGCAAATGCTGTTCGACCTGTATCGTCTGACCAATAACCAGCATATGTTTGAAAGCCTGTCGCTGGACTATGCGAACAAATTCGAAACATCGCCACCGCTTTGGCCAGAACATGGCAATGCTGCTGACCAGGAAATCAGCCAGGACAGCAACGTTGCAACACCGACTATTTTGTTTCCGGTCAAGCTCGATGCAGGTATTATCAAAGTCATCGAAAAGATCAACACTCAGGGTGCCAGAAGCCAAAGCCTGAAGCTGGATTTTGGCCGCATCAAAGAAGTCGATCCGGTTGGCTGCGGTCTGTTATTGCGCTGTCTGAAGAATTTAAAAAAATCAGATCACGATCTGATGCTGGCAGGGGCACAGGACCTGGCGGACCGCATACGCGCCATTTTGCAAGTTGGCCGCCGTGATGAAACGGAAGCACCCTGGTTGTTGTTGCTGGAAATACTGCAACTGCTGCACTTTGAACGCGCGTTTGAAGAAGTCAGCATGGATTACTGCGTGACCTTTGAAGTTTCCCCCCCGTCGTTTGATGCGCCAAAAAATAATATCACCAGTGCCTTCCCGGAAATCACGCTGAAGGAAGACCGCGAGGAAGAGGCCGCCTTCTCAGATCGTTTTACGATGCCTGCCCTCATCCAGGGCAAGATGGATGATTTGCTCAAAAAAATTGCAGATCAGGCCAATCACACCAATCCGCTGATACTCGATTGCTCACGGCTGGAACGGGTAGAGTTCAGTGCAACAGCCGAATTGCTCAATGGTTTGGCACCAATAGCGGGCAAACCTGGTATGTCCATCCAGTTTACCGAGGTGAATTATCTGGTCATGATGTTATTCAACGCCATGGGTCTCAAAAATATCGCCAGCATCAGCTTGCGTAAGCATTAACTCCGACGCAATTCCAGCTGCCTTATCCTGTACGTCAGCGCAAAGTTGACCTGAATTCGCTCTGCAAACAGCAGATACCGGCTCAACACTTCTTGTAATTCCGCAGTTACCCCCCATTTTCTAGCAATTCGGAAGTTCGCTTCCTGTGGCATTCGTCGTGCGACGAATGCCTTTCCAATTTTGAGAGGTTCATATGGAACAATTTCACGGCACCACCATACTGACCGTGCGGCGCGGTAATGTTGTTGCCCTCGGTGGCGACGGACAAGTCACGCTAGGCAATATCGTCATGAAAGGCACGGCGCGTAAAGTACGTAAGCTGTATCACAACAAAGTGCTGGCAGGTTTTGCCGGCGGCACCGCTGATGCATTCACGCTGATAGAACGCTTTGAGTCCAAATTGGAAAAACATCAGGGTCACCTGATGCGTGCCTCTGTTGAGCTGGCGAAGGACTGGCGAACCGACCGCATGCTGCGCCGTCTGGAAGCGATGTTGCTGGTAGCAGATAAAGACACCACACTGGTCATTACTGGCAATGGCGACGTACTTGAACCGAATCAAGGCATAGGCGCGATCGGTTCCGGTGGCAGTTTCGCCCAATCGGCCGCGATTGCCTTGTTCGAAAACACCGATTTATCACCGGTAGACATCGTCAAGAAATCTCTGACGATTGCCGGTGAACTGTGCATTTATACAAATTTGTCGCACACCATAGAAACCTTGGAATAATCCTCGCCTGCACCGTAACGCAGGCTGACAGAGAAGCAGACAGGAAAAAATATGAATATGACACCACAGGAAATCGTGTCCGAACTGGATAAACATGTCGTCGGACAAGGTAAAGCCAAACGTGCAGTCGCCATCGCCTTGCGCAATCGCTGGCGTCGTCAGCAGGTGCAAGAGCCGCTGCGCCATGAAATCACACCAAAAAATATTCTGATGATAGGCCCGACCGGCGTCGGAAAAACCGAGATCGCACGTCGTCTGGCCAAGCTGGCAGATGCACCGTTCATCAAAATCGAAGCGACTAAATTTACCGAAGTCGGCTACGTAGGGCGCGATGTGGATACCATCATCCGTGATCTGGTCGATATCGGCATCAAGCAAACCCGCGAATCCGCCACCCGCAAAGTGCGCCAGCGTGCTGAAGACGCGGCAGAGGACCGCATCCTCGACATCCTGCTGCCACCGGCACGTGATTTCGGCATCCATCCGGAAGGTGAACAGAGTGCTGGCGATAACAGCACCCGTCAGACTTTCCGTAAACGTCTGCGTGAAGGTGCGCTGGACGACAAAGAAATCGAGCTGGAAGTGGCAGAACCGGCAGCGCAAATGGAAATCATGGCGCCACCTGGTATGGAAGAAATGACCGAGCAAATTAAAACCATGTTTTCCGGCATGGGCAGTGGTCGTAAAAAAGCGCGCAAACTCAAGATCAAAGAAGCCTTCAAACTGCTGATCGAGGAAGAAGCCGCCAAACTGGTCAATGAAGAAGAGCTGAAACAGGAAGCCATCCGTAATGTGGAACAGAACGGCATCGTATTCCTGGATGAAATCGATAAGATCGCTTCACGCTCGGAAACTGGCGGCGGTGAAGTATCGCGCGCCGGCGTACAACGTGATTTGCTGCCTCTGGTGGAAGGTACCACGGTCAATACCAAGTACGGCATGATCAAAACCGACCATATTCTGTTCATCGCCTCCGGCGCCTTCCATCTGGCCAAACCCTCGGATCTGATACCAGAATTGCAGGGGCGCTTCCCTATCCGGGTCGAGCTGGAATCCTTATCCATCGCAGATTTTGAACGCATACTGACCAGTACCGATGCCTGCCTGACACGTCAGTATCAAGCCTTACTGGCCACCGAGGATGTACAAATAGAATTCACGCCCGAAGGTGTGGAACGTCTCGCAGGTATCGCTTTTTCCGTCAATGAAACCACGGAAAACATTGGTGCGCGCCGTTTATACACTGTGATGGAAAAGCTGCTGGAAGAGATTTCTTTCGATGCGCATCAGAATTCCGGCACGACCATCAGCATCGACGCGGCTTATGTCGAAGCGCGGCTGGGTGCCTTGTCGGTTGATGAGGACTTGTCCCGTTATGTGTTATAAGCTTCAGGCAAAACAGGATGGCCAATAAGGCGCTGGCAACGCGCCAAAGAATGCGGCACCGGGTTGAGCCTTCTCAGCTGGCAACGCGTCATCATGTGGCGCGGCCGGCACAGAAAAACCATCCCGCCGCAACACGCTTAGTACCAACAACCGTCGGCAAGTTAACTGCCTTGCTGACGGGATTTCATTCAACATCTTCCACTACCGGGACACCTATGTTTGAAACCTCCGCAGCCAGTGACAAACCTGACTACGACCTGCTGAACAAACAACTTGCCAGCATACTGGAAGGCGAACGCGCACTGATGACCAATGCCGCGCAATTTTCTGCGCTGATTTTTAACAGCATCAGCGATCTGAACTGGGCAGGTTTTTACTTCTGCAGCGAAGCCAGAACAGCCGATCAGGGGCGTCCTTGTGATTTATTACTTGGTGCTTTCCAGGGCAAGGTTGCCTGTGTCCGCATTCCTTTCGGACGTGGTGTGTGCGGCTCTGCAGCGCAAGAGCGCAAAACCTTCCTGGTGCCGGATGTACACGCATTTCCTGGCCATATTGCCTGTGATTCCGCATCGAACTCAGAGATCGTGATCCCCATCATCAAAGATGGCAAGCTGTATGGTGTACTCGATATCGACAGCCCGCGTCTGGCACGCTTTAATGCAGAAGATCAGGCAGGTCTGGAAAGCATGCTCGCCGCGTTCATAGCAGCAACCGACTTTGGTTCACTGCCATCCGTCTGAGTCAGATTACGAAAAACAGAACTGGAATTTTCCCGGGCTGACTTCTACACTGCTTGCAGGAGGAAGCCATGTCCGGATGCCGACACCGCAAAACCCGCAGAAAACATCTGCAGCCACTGAGACGGCGCGATATCACCACACGTATGCTGGTCGATATCGGGATTCATTATGCAACCATACTCGGCACCGAACTGGCGGCCGTGTTTCTGCGCCGGCAAGCGATACCGGAAGCGGTCATCAGCCGGGTATTGCTACTACCCACCGCCAGGGGCTCACACCGGTTTTGAACTGATCTCGTGTTTGGCGTCGCGCGCCATTAACTGGCGTATCATTTGCTGCGCCGGAACCTGATCAAACAAGACACTGGCAACTGCATTGGTAATCGGCATCTCTATCGCCAGACTGGCTGCCAATGTACGCACTGCCTGCGCGCAACGCACGCCTTCCGCGACGTGTCCCAGCTCTTCAACGATCACAGCCAGGCTTTTTCCCTGTGCCAGAGCGAGCCCGACTTTGCGATTGCGTGACAAATCACCCGTGCAAGTCAGTATCAAGTCGCCCAGGCCGGTCAGACCAACCAGGGTTTCCGAGCGCGCGCCGAGTGCCACACCGAGCCGGGTAATTTCTGCCAAACCGCGGGTAATCAGTGCCGCACGCGCATTCAACCCAAGTCCCAGGCCATCGGCCACACCGGTAGCAATCGCCAGAATATTTTTGACGGCACCACCAACTTCAACGCCGACCAAATCATCACTGGAATACACCCGCATCGCATTCACATGCAAAGCCTGCACCACGCGCTGACACAGATCCTGCGATTTGGACGCAATCGTGAGCGCACATGGCAAGCCCTGTGCCACTTCCTGCGCAAACGAAGGGCCAGACAGCGCGCCCAGCTGACATTGCTGACCCAGTATTTGTTCCGCCACCTGATGCGGTAATAACTGCGTACCTTCTTCAAAGCCTTTACATAACCAGACCACTCGCTGCGGCCGGTGCAACTTGCACGCCTCCAGCGTAGGACGCAAACCAGAAACAGAAGTTGCGATGATCAACAAGCCATCCGGCCCACTGGCATGTGCGATCGCCGCATCAAAATCAGCAGTCAGCTGCAAAGACTCCGGCAAAGGATAGCCGGGCAGATAATGGGTATTCTCGCGCTGCTCCAGCATGGTTTGCATGGCTTGCGGACTTCTGCCCCACATCAGAACCTGATTTTTTGCAGTCAGCGCAATCGCGACCGCAGTTCCCCAGGCACCGGCACCTAAAACGCTGATATTCATGTGCTATCCAAATGAAAAATAATGATGTCCGGTGACATGAAACAGATAAAAAAAGGACAGCACGCTGTCCTTTTTTTATCTGCTACACGCCGCCTGGACGGGTTTGCGAACAATCCCTGAATTATAAACCCCAGACCTCGCTGGCTTTAACAAATCCCAGCTGACCATCGCGATGTTTGACTTTCACCCAGCCAGCAGTGGCGGGTTCAGCCATTTCCAACAATACATGCTTGTCTGCGCTGAATACCAGCGCTGCGCTCTCATCGGCTGCAGCACGCACTTTCGCATTCGCAACCCGTATCACCAGATGACGACGTGCGATTAAATCTTTACTCTCTATCCAGCTCAATTCGCCAGATGCATCGCGCACCTTACTCCAGGCACCCGACGTAAACACCACTTCAACCGGCATACCGCGCGGCGCGACTGCCAGTTTCCCGCCTTTGACCGAGGGTGCATCATACATCACGACCGGAGCCGCCCCCACGGAACGGAATTCCAGCGCATGCGCCAGTCCAACAGACAGCAGCGCGCTCAAAGCGATCAGGTAACGGGGAAGGTGTGCAGACATAGTAGGCTTCAAACAATTGAGCCTGGTCAGACCAGGCTCAAAACAGCGATTACTGGATAGTTGCCGGTGCTTCAGCAGCGTTGGCTTGTTCTGCAGCGATCTGCAGACGTTGCGCGTAGAACGATTCGAAATTGATTTCAGACAGGTGGATCGGTGGGAAACCGGCACGTGTGATCGCATCCGCTACGTTGGAACGCAGGTAAGGGTAGATGATGTTCGGGCAACCGATACCCAGCAAAGGATCGAGCTGATCTTCAGGGATATTGCGTGCTTCGAAAATACCAGCCTGTTTGCCTTCAACCAGGAATGCAACTTTTTCGCCAATTTTTGCAGTGACTGTGACTGTAACTGTGGCTTCGTAGATGCCATCAGCCAGTTTTTCAGAGCCTACATCGAGGGAGACTTCGATACCTGGGTTTTGCTGTTCCAGGAAAATAGCTGGAGAGTTAGGCTGCTCAAGCGACAAATCTTTCAGATAAACGCGTTGAATTTGGAATACGGGCTGCAGATTTTCGTCAGACATGTGAGACTTTCTTAATTTCTAAAAGATTAATAATGAACAGCGAGACGCCTAGGTCTGTTGAAAAGCTTGATCTCCATCTCTTCCCAACGAGCCACAGATAAGGCCGTTTCCGACCATTTCAAGATCGCGCGCAGCTATTGTAGCAAGTAGACTGCAAATTCAGCAATTTGCAGCACAAACATGAAGAAAATCTTGCAGAAATCGCTTTTTAAGTCGCAGGATTTAGCAAACCATCCAATTTACCCGCGCGGTCGAGTGCCGACAGGTCGTCAAAGCCGCCCACATGGGTGTCGCCGATATAAATCTGCGGCACAGTGCGACGTCCGGTCTTTTGCATCATCGCTTCACGTACTGCCGGATCGAGATCAACCCGGATTTTTTCGATGTCATCGACCCCTTTGGATTTGAGCAGACGTTCCGCCATGGTGCAGTAAGGGCAAACTGCGGTGCTGTACATAGTAACTTGAGGTTTCACAGTATTCTCCAGATCATTTAGTGATAGGCAAGCCCTGCTCACGCCAGGCATTCGTGCCACCTTCCAGGCTGAACACCTGGGTAAAACCTGCTTTTGCCAATACGGAGGCAGCGCTGGCTGAGCGTACGCCGGAAGCGCAGACAGTGATAACCACCTGATTCTTAGATTTTTCTATCTCTTTCAGGCGATTATTCAACTCAGGCAAAGGAATGTGTTTTGCGTTCGGTAAATGACCTGCCGCAAATTCTTCGGCATTTCTGACATCCAGGATCAGTGTCTTACCCTGATTGATGTACTGCGTTGCCTGCAGCTGTGTTACTTTTGCACCACGTCGTTGCAACATAGGAAAAAACAAAGCGCCACCGGAAATCAGGGCGATGCCAATCAGAAAAATATTATCAATAATGAATTTCACAGGTTTCCAGTAGTAAAAATGGTTATCAGAAGCGCGTCATTATAAAATAGATGGCGACGCTGCATATTATTCCAGATATGCATCACGAAAACAGCGCCTGATTCCAGTTCGGCTCATCAAGCTGAACCGCCCCTGCCACCGTGCTGAGCACAGGCTTTTTTCGTGATGCTTTTCTTTTTAATTATTTTACGAACTTTCTATAGCTGACATCATGTACAAAATTGTTCTCATGCGCCATGGCGAATCCACCTGGAATCTGGAAAACCGTTTCACCGGCTGGACCGACGTTGATCTGACACCGAAAGGCGTGGCAGAAGCGGCTCAGGCTGGCAAACTGCTCAAGGAAGCGGGTTACACTTTCGATCTGGCTTACACCTCGGTGCTGAAGCGTGCGATCCGCACCCTTTGGGGCACACTCGATGCGATGGACATGATGTGGCTGCCTGTCGTCAATGACTGGCGTCTGAACGAGCGTCACTACGGCGCCCTGCAAGGTCTGAACAAAGCTGAAACAGCTGCCCAGTATGGCGACGAGCAGGTGCTGGTATGGCGTCGCAGCTATGACACACCGCCTAACCCGCTGGCCGCTGATGATGCGCGCACATCTTTCCATGACCCACGTTATGCAGGCCTGGACCGTGCTCAAATCCCGCTGACTGAGTGCCTGAAAGACACCGTCGCGCGCGTGATGCCAGCCTGGGACGACAGCATTGCCCCCGCCATCCGCGCCGGTAAAAAAATCCTGATTTCTGCCCATGGCAACAGCCTGCGTGCACTGATCAAAATGCTGGACGGTATCAGCGATGATGACATCGTCAATCTGAATATTCCGAACGGACAGCCACTGGTCTACGAACTCGACGCAGATCTGAAACCGATACGCCACTACTATCTGGGCGACCAGTCTGCAATTGAAGCAGCGCTGAATGCCGTGGCCAGCCAGGGTAAAGCCAAGTAAGAGCGGATGCGTCAGACCACACTTATATCGGCTTGCGCGCTGCTGTGCCTGTCATTGGCAGGCGGCAGCGCGTCCGTGTCGGCGGCAACTCCGACGCGCGCGCAGCAAAAATCGAAAGCTGAAGCGGATCGTGCCGAATTACAGCAGCAGCTCAAGGCACTGAAAACCGATATCAGCAAAACGGAAAATGCCAAAGACCACGCAGAAGATGTGTTGGCTGAATCCGAAAAGGCGATCTCCGAAGCGAATCGTTCTTTGCGCGATCTGCAGCTGGAGCAAGCCGACACCGAAGCAAGATTAAAACAACTGACAGAACAGCAGCAGGCTTTACAGACGCAAGTCACAAGGCAAAAAGAACAGTTGTCCAGCTTCCTCAAGCGTCAGTATATGCATGGCGACAGTGATCGCCTGAAACTGCTGCTGTCCGGTGACAACCCCAACCGCATCAACCGCGATCTGCAATACATGGGTTATGTATCGCAAACTCAGGCCAAAATGATAGAAAGCCTGCGCAGCAGTATGAAGGCAGTTGAGCAGAACACGAAGGAAGCGCAACAGGCGAAACAAGAACTGGACGAAATCGCCGAAGAAGAAAAAGAACACAAGGCAGCACTGGAAAAACAAAAGAAAAAACATGCCGGCCTGGTCGTTCAGTTGTCGGATAAGTTACACGCACAAAAAAAACAGGCGGACAGTCTGCAAAAAGATGAACAAAGGCTCAGCAATCTGGTCTCACGTCTGAATCAGTTAATTGAAGAACAGGCCAAAGCTGAAAAAGCGCGCGCCGAGCAGGAAGAAAAACAACGCCAGGAAAGAATCGCGGCACAAAAAGAAAAAGCCAGACTCGCCGCGCTGGAGAGCAAAAAATCGGGCAAACCAGTCGTGGTGAAACCGGCTGAACCGGAAGAACCGCCTAAGCAAGCCAAATCTAATCTGCCGCCAGCTGGTGAATTTGACAGGCTCAAAGGACAGATGCGCCTTCCGGTCAAAGGCGATATTCTGGCGAAATTTGGCAGCCGCCGCGGTGATGGACCTAGCTGGAAAGGCTTATTCATCAAGGCTGGCGAAGGCGCAGAAGTGCGCGCCGTAGCACCGGGCAAAGTGATTTTTGCCGATTGGTATAAAGGCTATGGCAATATGGTGATCGTCGACCATGGTGACTCCTACATGAGTATCTATGGCAGCAATCAATCCGTATTAAAACACGTTGGTGATACCGTAAGAGCTGGCGATGTGATTGCCAGCGCAGGTAACAGCGGCGGTAATGAAGAATCAGGTTTATACTTTGAGATCCGTCATCAGGGACGGGCATTTGATCCGCTGAACTGGATCGTCGTTAAATAGGCTTTAGGTGAAACATGGGCAGCAAATTTAAGAATTTCGGTCTGATCGGCCTGGGCATGGTAGCTGGCGTAGCCGTCTCCATGCAATTCTCCGCATTGGCACAAAAAAATGCGGGAAGCCCGCTTCCAGTGGAAGAAATGCGCCAGCTGGCCGATGTGTTCGGCCTCATCAAAACCGACTATGTGGAGCCAGTCAGCGACAATAAACTGCTGACTGAGGCCATTTCCGGCATGGTCGCCTCGCTCGACCCGCACTCAGCTTATCTGGACAAGAAAGCGTTCAAAGAATTAAAAGAAGGTACCCAGGGTAAATTCGTCGGACTGGGTATCGAAGTTGGCATGGAAGATGGCTATGTCAAAATCGTGTCACCGATTGAAGACTCACCGGCTTACCGCGCTGGCCTGAAACCAGGCGATCTGATCACCCGCCTCGATTCTCAAACGGTCAAAGGATTGTCACTGGATGAAGCCGTTAAAAAAATGCGCGGTGAACCCAATACCAAGATCACGCTGACCATCGCACGCAAAGGCGAAGACAAACCTATCGTCGTCACCATTACCCGCGAGCTCATCAAACAACAGAGTGTCAAAGCCAAACTGGTAGAACCGGATTACGCCTGGGTGCGTATCGCACAGTTCCAGGAGCCGACGGTCGAAGACATGTCTAAAAAAATCCAGGCCTTGTATGCGCAAAATCCGCACATCAAAGGTCTGATCCTCGATTTGCGCAATGACCCGGGCGGCGTGCTGCCAGGTGCGATTGGTGTTTCAGCCGCCTTTTTGCCTAAAGACGTGGCGGTGGTGTCCACCAATGGTCAGCTGGCGGATCAGAAAGCCACTTATTTTGCGAAACGCGAATTCTACGCTGGCCGCACAGCTTCTGATCCTTTAGCCAAGCTGCCGGACGCGATCAAACAAGTACCTATGGTGGTGCTGATCAATACCGGTTCCGCATCGGCGTCTGAAATCGTGGCTGGCGCTCTGCAGGATTACAAGCGCGCTACCGTCATCGGTACACAAAGCTTCGGTAAGGGCTCGGTACAAACCATACGCCAGATTTCTGCTGACACTGCAGTCAAGCTGACCACCGCACGTTATTACACACCGAATGGCCGCTCGATTCAGGCCAAAGGCATCGTGCCCGATCTGAACGTGGAAGAAACCGCAGAGGGCGATGGTTTAAATAGCTTCCGCTCACGCGAAGCCGATCTGCAAAAGCACCTGAGCAATGACAAGGAAAAAGAAAACACCCGTCCTAAAGTCGATGAGCTGGAAGAAGAGCAACGTCTGATCGCGCTAGCGAAAAAAGTTAAACCACTGGAATATGGCAGCAAGGAAGATTTCCAGTTAGCGCAGGCACTGAATCATCTGAAAGGTTTGCCAGTCAAAGTCACGGAACCGAAGGACAACAGAGACGGTGACAAGGCAGCAGAAAAGTCGGATAAGTCTGGTAAAGACGCAAAAACCGAAACGAAGAAAAAATAATCCGCTTCAATCAGGCCGCCCGGTGCGGCCTTTTTTTATCCTATGAATGACCAACAACTGCTGCGCTATTCGCGCCATATTCTGCTTGAGCAGATAGGCATAGAAGGGCAACAACGACTATTAAATGCGCATGCACTGATCATCGGTGCCGGTGGTCTGGGTTCACCGGCCGCACTGTATCTGGCCAGCGCGGGCGTAGGTCACATCAGCATCGTTGATCATGACGAAGTCGATCTGACCAATCTGCAAAGACAGATATTGCACAGCACAGCGCGCGTCGGCATGCCTAAGGTGGAATCGGCCCGTCTCAGCCTGCAGCAAATCAATCCCGATATTCAGGTTTCCGCAATACAGGAAAAAGCAGATGCAGCACGCCTGTCTGAACTGATTGCTGCCACTGACGTGGTACTCGATTGCAGTGATAATTTCGCGACCCGTCATGCGGTGAATCAGGCTTGCGTACAGCATGGCGTGGCGCTGGTGTCGGGCGCTGCGATAGGCTTTGATGGCCAGATCAGCGTGTACCAGCCTGAGCACCCATCATCGCCCTGCTATGCCTGCGTTTTTCCGCCTGACCAGCAATTTGAAGAAGTACTGTGCTCTCAGATGGGCGTGTTTGCACCCCTGGTCGGTATCATAGGCACCATGCAAGCCGCTGAGGCATTGAAACTGCTGTTACAGATAGGGCAGACTTTGCAGGGACGAATGCTATTACTCGATGCCATGAGTATGCAATGGAATAGCATCGGTATGCAGCGCGATCCTGAATGCTGCGTATGCGGTGCCAGACACCGCAGAGAGTAAGACTGCAGATCCGCCACCACAAATTCGCTCACACGAAAGGAACATCATGTACACCTTGTACTACAGCCCCGGCACTGCCAGCATGCTGGTCCACCTGATGCTGCTGGAAACCAGTGCGGCACATCGTTTGCAGCTGGTCGATATCGACAAACAGCAGCAAAAAGATCCGGCCTATCTGCGTCTGAATCCCAACGGTGTGGTACCGACTCTGGTGCTGGATGATCAGCCATATACCGAAGCTGCGGCGATTGCCATGCTGCTGGCAGAGCGTCACCCTGAAAGTGCTTTGGCACCGGCGCGCGGCACGGTCGCCTATGATTTATGGCGTCAGTGGATGCTGTCGCTCAGCCATAATCTGCAAGCCAGTTTCCGGCTTTGGTTTTATCCGCAAGAGCTGGGCAATGCCAGCCATCCGGAAGCGCTGAGTCAGGCGATACAACAAAAAATCGCGCGCATCTGGGATCAGCTCGATCGCCATTTGAGCCAGCAGGGTCCGTATTTACTCGGCGAGCAATTTACTAGTGCCGATCTGTATCTGACCATGCTGATGCGCTGGTCGCGCAATATGCCGCATCCTGCAACCGAATGGCCAGCTTTACGCGCGCTGACTGCGCGTGTGGTACAGCGACCAGCCTGGCAGCGCATGATGGAAATTGAAGCGGTTGATCCCTGGCCCAGGGAAGTCCAGTCGTGAGCGGCGCGGAGCAAGCCTACCGCCAGGAGCAGCTGGAATCCGCTCCTGCCGTCACCATCCAGGAACACTTAGGCGTACGCACCCTGCATCTGTCATCGGATGCGATACAAGGTGCGATGCGGCTCGCCATGCCGAATCAGATAGAGCTGGAATATGTACAGCAAATGATGATGTGGCTGCTGTTTCGCGAACAGGCTGCGCATATCGTACAGTTGGGATTGGGAGCGGCGGCGCTGACTAAATTCTGTTATCACCAGTTTCCGCAGAGCCGGGTCACAGCGGTGGAACTGAATCCGGCCGTCATCACAGCCTGCCGCCAGCATTTTCGTTTGCCGCCAGATGATGAACGGCTGCAGGTACTGAACATGAATGCGCTGGATTACGTGAGCAATCCGGCTCATGCCGGCAGTGTCGATATCCTGCAAGTGGATTTATACGATGCGGCAGCGGAAGCACCTGCACTGTCCAGCCCGGCCTTTTATCAGGCCTGTGCCGATACCCTGAGTGCAGACGGTATGCTGACCGTGAACCTGTTTGGTAATCCGCGTAATTACCGGCAAAACTGCGATACCAATATCGCGGCCTTGGAGCAGGCTTTCGATGCGGTGGTCTGGCTGCCTATCGTGCATGATGCCAATACCATTGCGCTTGCATTCAAACAGGCGCCAGTGGTGGATTTTGAGGCTTTGTATGACCGTGCACTCAACATCCGTATGCAGACTAAGCTGCCAGCCGCCAAATGGGTCCAAGGTTTGCAAGCCTGGATGGCGGAAGTTAGTGCTTAACTTCAGTGCTTAATTTCAGCGGCTAACTTCTGCCGATATCAACTGCACACTAAACGCGCCGCGCAAGGCATTACACAACAGGATATGCGTGGCGCACTGCAGATCAGCGCCTGTCAGCGTTTGTTCACGCGCCGCCAGCTGCGCGTCCTCTAACAACACACTGCGCATCACGCCGGGTAACACACCATCCTGTAACGGTGGCGTCAGCCACTGGCCATCCACACACAAGAACACATTACTGCGTCCGCCTTCGGTAAGATGACCATGCTGGTTAAAAAACAGCATATCAAACGCACCCTGCGCTTCAGCCGCCTGCCAGGCCTGATCATAAATCTCGCGGCAGCTGGTTTTATGCCTGAGCAGTAGCTGGTCAGAGCGCATCACATGCGGCGACAGCATCACCTTAGGTACGTCCGGTAAGGCGCTCAGCACTGCAGTGTTGATAGTCCAGCTGCCATCCGGCTGCAGCTGGAATTTGACCCTGTGAGCGCACTCTGGCACCAACCCGGCGCAGGTCTGTTCCAGCGCCTGCTGCCAGCCTGACAGATCCTGTGCGATGCCAAAGTACGTGGCAGAATGCTGTAAGCGCTGCAGATGCCGTTGCAGATGGCGTACACCCTGTTCGCGCGTGGCATACATGGTTTCGAACAGCGCCAGCGGTGCCTGCAAGCCCGTCAGGAAACGTGCCTTGAGCTGACATTCAGCAAATTCTTCCGCCGCCACGCTGTCATACACGATGCCTGCGCCCACGCCCATCACACTGCGTCTGACTTGCCGGCCCTGCTGCAGTTCAGGTGCTGCGAGCTGCAGCGTGCGAATCGGCACCGACAGGCAGAAGTCACCAATTGCCTGGCCGGCTGAAGGTGGATCAAACCAGCCTATCGCACCGGTGTAGATGCCGCGTGCCTCCGTTTCCAGTTCGCGGATGATCTGCATGGTGCGGCGCTTTGGTGCGCCGGTGATGGAGCCGCAAGGGAATAAAGCTGTCAGCACTTCAGTCAGCGCAAGCCCGCTGCGCAACTGCGCCTGTATGGTGGACGTCATCTGCAACACGCTGGAAAAGCGGTTCACTTCAAACAAACGCGGCACAGTCACGCTGCCGGTTTCTGCGATACGGCCCAAATCATTACGCAGCAAATCTACGATCATCAGATTTTCAGCACGGTTTTTGCTGTCCGCTGCGAGCTCAGCGGCAATCTGCGCATCGCGCGTCGCGTCCCCCGTCGCAGCAGCAGTACCCTTCATAGGACGTGCCAGCAATTGCCCGTCCTGATGGCGGATAAACAGTTCCGGCGACATCGATAAGATCGCGCCACCATCGGGCAAGCGTATTAGCGCGCCATAGGGTACCGGCTGGCGTGCGCGCAGCCGCTGATACAGCGCAAGCGGCTCACCAAAACTGTCAAAATGCAGGCGGTAGGTGTAATTCACCTGATAGGTGTCACCGGCACGAATGTAATCCTGCACCCGCGCAATGGCTGCGCTAAAGCTGGCCTCGTCCACATTAGCGCGAATAGCCGCGATCCCCGCCACATCGCGGCTTTCCGGCTGTTGCTGCAGCCAATCCTGTACCTGTTGCGAGGTCAGATGCTGGCAATAGGAAAACAGCAGGATGCGCGACAGCGGCGCTGTTTCACGTGCTGCGATGCCGTGTAATTCTGCGCCGGTTTCGTACGACAGCAGGCTGATCGCATACAAGCCCTGCTGCAAAGCCTGCTCCAGCTGCTGCAGAAACAGCGGCCAGCTGGCCGCGTCGCGGCATTCGAGCACGCTGTGCAGTGTGTGATACAGACGGGAATCCGCCTGTGCAGATTGCGCATCATCGAGCAAGGCGAAACAGCTGGCGGCATTCATTTCAGCTGACATCGCATTCGTGGGGAGCGTAGTGGTGGTCACGGCATAAAAAAATCAGAAAAGTGGTACGCAGTTTACCTGCAGTTGCGCGATTGTGCAGCGCTGCTGGCGGCATCGGCCAGAGAGAATTTGACGCCAACCCGATAAGGGAAACTACGGATTGAGGTCATTTTTACAAATGATCATGTGACAGAGAAACCACAGCAAGGTATATTGCGCACGCAATTGCTAAATCAGCGCTTTGCTTAACAGCCATAATACCGTTACCGCCCTGCCAGAGTTTCACATGAATATACTTCCCTTCGGATTACCAGTCGGACTGAAGCTACTCCGCTACAATCTGATCTATACCATCGCTGCAGCGATGGCAGCATTGTTCAGTATCAGCCTGGTCAGTGTCGCTTTGATGCAGCAACATATGCGGGAAGAATTTCTGTTAACTGCGAAAACGCTGGCCAATAATCTGTCCGACAGCATCATTACCGGTGATTTGCGCGGGGTACAGAATCTGACGCTGAATGCAGCCCATGATAAGCGCATGCTTTCGATCGCCGTCTTCAATAAAGACGGTGCCGCCATCGTCGCCTGGGACAAGGGCAATCTGCTGAACCCGGATGGCATGAAGACCGTGGAGCTGACCACAGAGAGCGAGTTATCAGCTCAGCTGACGACCATGACGATACGTACCCCGGTCCAGGATTCGGTCGATGTACGTGGTCACCTGTATGTCGAAATCAGTCAGACTGCACTCTACCTGCATCTGCTGCTGATCCTGTTAGCAGGCCTGCCGTTCGCATTGGCCAGCGCTGTGGGTGCTGCTTACCTGCTGACCAAAAAACATCTGCAGACCTTGCAACCCGTCGCCGACCTGGCTTCAGTCTTAGAAAAATCTGCCACGCTGAATGACTACAGCCTGCGCGCACCGGCCGACCGGATACGCGACTTTGGCAGCCTGCATACGCATTGCAACCTGATGCTGGCAAGGATGGAAAGCTGGGAATCTGATCAGCACGCAGAGGCCAGAGAAAGACGCGATATGGAAAACCGTATCAGCATCCTTGAGAATCACGATAGCCTGACCAAGCTGCCCAACCGCCATTATTTCCACAAACTGATTACCAATTGCGTGGAAGAGGCGATTAGCAATAATGAGATGATGGCGCTGATGTTTATCGACCTTGATCAGTTCAAAACGATTTCGGATAAGCTGGGATATGACCTCTGCGATCAGGTATTGATCGCGATGTCTGAGCGTCTGATGGAAGTTTTGCGTAATACCGATACCCTGTGCCGGGTCGGTGCTGACGAATTTGCGGTAATCCTGCCAGCAGCTGGCCCGCTGGATACCGTGCGTCAGCTGGCGGAACGCCTGCTGCAGGCCTTGCGCCGGCCACTGATACTGAATGGCAGTTCACTACTGATCACAGGCAGTATCGGTATTTCATGCTGCCCTTTACATGCACATGAACAGCGCCTGTTCCTGCGCAATACCGATCTGGCATTGCAGGCAGCAAAAGCTGCTGGCCGCAATACCTGGCGCCTGTATGACCCGAACAGCGCGCTGCCAGACGCCAAAACAGCTCAATAGCTGATACCGAGACGACGGTACAACAATCCCAGCACAAACAAGGGACCCACCAGCAAAAACCGCAGGTCATCGAAAAACGAAGGTTTTTTTCCTTCTATGCGATGACCGATAAACTGTCCTATCCAGGCCAGCACAAAGACGGCGAGTGAAATTTGCCAGACGCCCTGTTGCGGCAATTGCTGCAAAACAGCCAGCATCGCGGCGGACATCAGCAACATCCCCAGCGCAAAACGGGTAGATAAAGAAAAGTAGTAAATCAGGCTGGTCATCACCATCGCGTAGGCTGCGAGCGGATGCAGCGCCCAGATCAGACCCAGCAAGGAAAATACGATAGCTGGTACGCAGACACAGTGTATTAATTCATTGGTGGGATGCAGATGACTCTCTGCGTATTTGCTGAGCAGTACATCGATTTGACGCCGTTTGGCGGGTAGTCCTGTGGTTTCCATGTTGTCTCCTGATAAGCCCGTCTGTGCAGGTTTGATCTTGAAATACGAACATTGCCTGTTTTTCAGACAATGCTCCCGATCATACTGGGGAATCGGAAACTATAGGGAGAAAACATTTCATGCGACGCAGCATGACACAAAGCAGAACTCTGCTTTGTGTCTGCGGCTGCAATTCAGTGCAATAAGATGGCGATTTGTAATGCAGCACCCTCGGTCGGGGACTGTTTAAAGCCGGTTTTGGCGTAGCGTAAGCAACGTCCAAATACCAGGCTGGTCAACATGTTGGCACGGGCAGCGGCTTCTGCATCAGCGATCTTACCCTGGCTTACTGCCAGCCGCAGCGCCTGGCGGAATGCCATTTCTATGCGGTCAGCAAACTGATTCATCCTGGCCTGCAAACGCTCATCTTCATTGACCAGCGCATCACCGGTCAAAACCCGGGTCATGCCGGGATTTTTTTCTGCAAAGTTCAGCAACATCTGGGCAATTGCCTGTGCCTGCAGAATGCCCTCTTCCTGTTGTTCAGTGATCTGATTGATCAGCCCGAACACCGAAGCTTCGATGAATTCAATCAGGCCTTCAAACATCTGTGCCTTACTCGCGAAATGGCGATACAGTGCCGCTTCTGACACCGCCACCCGGGCAGCTAAGGCTGCCGTGGTGATTTTCTCGCCTTTCGGATTTTCCAACATTGCTGCCAGCGTCTGCAAAATCTGTAGTTTACGCTCGCCGGGTTTGGTACTAGCCATTTTTCTCTGATCTGTTTAACTGGGTACTAAGTGTACGAAGAACATCCACACACCGTTCAGGTGCACGCATTTTCAGCTGTTCCGCTACTTGCTTCGGCAACCGGTACTGCCATCTGTAGCTGGCAGCATGAATCAAGCGGGGTTCCAGATTCTATGTGAAACCCACGGTCTGTGTGAAGCAATCTTGCAAACTTTAATTTTCCTGCAGTACTTGACAGCGCAGATTACAGCCAAATAAGGTAAAACCAAGCCAAATTTCAGCCAGTTTTCCTGGCTGGCCGCTTAGCGCAGGCTATAACGGCGATAAGCATTGACGTAGAGCTTAGGATCCACATCCACCACATTCTGCACACGGATATTCTGCAACACGGCTTTGTGTTCTGCATTATTCATCATGCTCATCACGGCCATGCGTAACTGATCCACCTGTTCGTCACCCATTTTCTTATTGGCTAGCATCACCCACGGTGCAGTTTTTTCACCATCGGCCAAAACAACGTGACCGGCAGCAGTCATTTTAGCGAACACAGTTGCATCGGATTTCACCACGCCGACATCCGCCATTTTGTTTTCCAATGCGAATGGAATGGTGGCTTGCAAATTGACGTTATACACAGTCAGTGCATCGGGATTCACACCCATGCCAGCCAGCATACGCAGCGCTTCACGCGTGATTTCGCTGTCAGCCGGTGGCATGGCAAAACGCAGTTTTTTCAATTCTTCAGGCGATTTAATAAACTTTTTCAGGCCAGGTGGTCCCATCAATACCGTCTGACTTTTCACGCCGGAATCCAGACCAACCACGGTGGTATAGCCCAGAGTCTGTATCGCCATACCAGCTACCGCATTCGGACGTGCAATCAGGATATCGGCCTGACGCAGAGGATCAGCATCAAACTGACGCGAAGGCGATAAGCCGGTTACCTGAACTTCACGTTTCAGATAGGTGCTCAGTACGCTGGCCAGTTGCTGGTATTTACGTGTGCTGTACTCGGACTCGCCACTGCTTGAAGTACCTTCCTGCACCACCATGCGCAGTGCAGGTGCCGCATTGACCAGTAAAGGTACGGAGGCACACAGGGCTAACAAGCTGGCGGACAGGGATTTAATTAAGTTTAATTTCATCGTCTCAATAAATTTTAAAAAAAATGGGCCACACCCGGTCAGAAATGCCGGGCGGGGTCGGATAATCAGGAGAATCAGCGTTTTGCGCGTAGGCGTACAGCGGGTCTGCAGCTTGCAGATAGGTGATTCTGAGGACAGCCGCAGTAACACGACAGCGATGTTGAGGCCAGGGTCGTCCGTGCTTGGTTTTGCCTTGCCGGAACGAGTTTGCGTCTGTCCAATCTGAATTTAATATTTCCACATGGAAATTTACAGAGCGAATTTTAAGGGATAAATCAAGCTTCTGCTCAAAATTTAAGCATTTTATTGTCACATGTCTGTTATAAGCCTGGTGTATGACTGTAACAAATGTTATCAATATTAATTCAAAGGCCGCAGGATGGCGCTAAATTCTTCCCACAGCACGTAATAAATGCCGGACTGAGGCATAGCGGTAATCGATACAAGCGGCACGATGCTGAGCAGGCGGGCGCTGTTGCTGCTGACGCGGCACATAGCCATGCAACAGTACCGTCTTCAGCCCTTCACGCTTGGCGGCACGCAGATTGTCGACGCTGTCTTCGACCAGGATGCAGTCACGCGCAGACCAGCGATGTCTGGCCAGCAAACGGCGTAAAAAAGGGCGGGATGGTTTAGGTTGCAGCTTGCCATGCACACGCATGGACTCGACCGCGATATGGTGGGAAAAATGCTTATGCAGCTTCAGATGCTGCAGCACCTGACGCGCATACTGTTGCGGGCCATTGGTCAGCAGGATTTTATGGCCAGGCAGTGCACGCAGGCGGCGCGCCAGGCCACGTTCGGCACGGATCATGGCAGGCAGATCATCGAACTGATGAGCTTGCTGTAAAAACTCTTCAGCCCTGACGCCATAATGGTTGACCATGCCCAGCATGGTCACGCCATAGCGCTGGTAATACAACTGGCGTAAGGCGTTGACACTGGCTTCGTCGTCCGGCTGGCCGGCAGCGCCCAGTACACGGGCGATGCAGGCATTCATATTACGGTTAATCTGCGGGAAAATCGCATGCGAGGCATTGTGCAGCGTATTGTCCAGATCGAATAACCAGATGCGGCGCCGCGCAGAAGCAGTGCTGCGCAAGGCCGCTTGCCGGACTACCAGCATGACTTAGTGGCTGCGGATCATGGTACCGAACGCCTGTTCGGTCAACACTTCCAGCAGCAGAGAGTGCTCGATACGGCCATCGATAATATGGACAGTGTTCACGCCCGATTTGGCGGCATCCAGCGCCGAGGAAATCTTAGGCAGCATACCGCCGGAAATGGTGCCATCAGCGAACATCTCATCGATTTCACGTGCTGACAAGTCCGTCACCAGATTACCCTGTTTATCCAGCACGCCGGGGATATTGGTCATCATGATCAGCTTCTCTGCCTTCAGGATTTCAGCGATCTTACCGGCCACCAGATCGGCATTGATGTTGTATGCCTGACCGTCTTCACCGAAACCGATAGGGGAAATAATAGGAATGAAGGCATCATCCTGCAGCGCTTTGACGACGGCCGGATTGATCGCGTCGATTTCACCGACATAGCCGATATCCAGCATTTCACCCGGATTTTCACGGTCAGGCATCATCATCTTACGTGCACGGATCAATCCACCATCTTTACCGGTCAGACCTACCGCCTGGCCACCGTAATGATTAATCAGCATCACGATATCCTGCTGCACTTCACCGCCCAGTACCCATTCCACCACTTCCATGGTTTCTTCGTCGGTGATACGCATGCCCTGAATAAAAGTCCCTTGCTTACCCATCTTTTTGAGCGCATTGTCGATCTGTGGGCCACCGCCATGCACCACGACCGGATTCATACCAACCAGCTTGAGCAAAATCACATCACGTGCAAAGCCGTGCTTCAGACGTTCTTCTGTCATCGCATTTCCACCGTATTTCACGACGATAGTTTTACCGTGAAATTTACGGATATAGGGCAGCGCCTCTGCCAGAATTTCTGCTTTAATAGCAGGCTCAACGCCAGCTAATTTATCGATAGGTGCGTTGGGTGCAGCCGCGTTTGGGTTCAAATCGCTCATAATGACGGTATCCTGAATATCATGAAGGGTAGGAACTCTGTTGACCGAGTAGCCTGATACGAGTTCTTGTTCGCCCCGAATTTTACAGGAAACTTCTGCTCAACCTGACGCAAATTCTGAAATCGCCGCCATCATGCCTTTGACCCGTCTGCATCAACAATTAGAAGAATTACGTCCGGCCTTGTTGCGCTTTGCTTTTTTACAATTGCGACAGGAGGCCGCCGCCGAAGATGCGGTGCAGGAAGCGCTGCTCGCGGTACTGGAAAAGCCGGACAGCTATGCCGGGCAATCCAGTCTGCGCACCTATGTGACCGGCATCCTGAAATTTAAGATCATCGACCATTTACGCGCCTCACAGAAGGAAAACCGGCTGGAGACCAATGAAGACGGGGATGACAGCGATCTGATCGATCAGCTGTTTCTGGCCAACGGACATACGGTATCGCAGCCGCAAGCCTGGGCACGCCCCGACAGCGAGCTGGAACAGAAGGATTTTTTCCGCGTACTGGAAGCCTGCCTGGAAAAACTGCCGGAAAAAACAGCCCGGGTTTTCATGATGCGCGAATGGCTGGAACTCGATACCGAAGAAATTTGTAAGGAATTGGGCTTAACTGCGTCTAATCTGTGGGTAGTGCTGTATCGCGCCCGGCTGCGGCTGCGTGAATGCCTGGATTTGAACTGGTATGCCCGCTAAAGCGCAGCTCTCAGCATTGCGTTGATTATTCACTCACCCCTAACTACTAACAAAATACAAGCAAGCCATGCGTATCCTACTCAGTTGCAAACAAGCGCATCAATTGGTGTCTGAAGGCATGGACCGGCGTCTGCCGTTCTCCGCACGTACCCGCCTGCAGCTCCATCTGTCTATGTGCAAGGCATGTACCAATTTCAATCAGCAGATGCAAAGCTTAAGACATGCCATGCGCGAATTGCCCAGGTACCTGGGCGCAGATCAGCGTCAGGATCCGCCATGAGCCAGTGTGCACGTTGTGCTGAGCCGTTTACCTGCGCCATGGCTGACCGGACCGGGCAGGATTGCTGGTGTGTGAGCCTGCCCGCCATCGATACCGACAGCCTGCAAATACTGGCGGCACGCGGTCTCAGCAGTTGCCTATGTCCACGCTGTCTGCCACAGGTACTGCAGGAGTTGAAAGAACAGCAGGAAATGCAGCAAGGACAGAAAGCGCAAGCGGAAAAAACACAAACAGATTAATTCAGTTACCATACGCGCTCTGGCAAATCGGCCTTCCTGATAGGAATTCAGTATGTCTAACGAGACCCCCATCGCTCCCAACGCAACGATCGCTTATAAAGCGGTCAATATCCCTGTGTCACAGCGCATACGCGAGCGCATCGTCGCCAGCAATACGCGCTTTCACGCCAATGACAATATCGCGCGCTTCATCGAAGCCGGCGAACTGGCTGAACTACAGGCAGAGGTAGAAGAAAAAATGCGCGCCGTGCTGCAAAGCCTGGTGATCGATACCGAAAGCGATCACAACACCCAGGATACCGGCCGCCGTGTCGCCAAAATGTTTATCAATGAAGTGTTCGGTGGCCGCTATGTGCCTATGCCATCCGTCACCGAATTTCCGAATGCCTCGCATCTGAATGAGCTGATGATCATCGGCCCGATCACCGTGCGCAGCGCCTGCTCACATCACCTGTGCCCCATCATCGGCAAGGTCTGGATAGGTGTGATGCCGAATGAGCATTCCAATCTGATCGGCCTGTCCAAGTATGCGCGCATCGCCGAATGGATCATGAGCCGTCCGCAGATTCAGGAAGAAGCCGTCGTGCAGCTGGCCGATACGCTGCAGGAAAAAATGCAGCCGGATGGTCTGGCGGTCGTGATGGAAGCCGATCACTTCTGCATGCACTGGCGCGGTGTGAAGGATTCCGAATCCAAAATGATTAACAGCGTGATGCACGGTTCTTTCCTGAAAGACCCGAATCTGCGCCGTGAATTCTTATCGCTGATCAAACGCTGAATCTGTTGGCCTGATACCGTATTTATGCGCTGATCCACTCTATTCCACGCTCATCCAGACAGGGAATTATCATGCTAGTCCGTTTGTTATATGCCAGCCGTCCGACCGAAACCAGTCCCTGCGACCTGGTGCAATCGATATTACAAGCTTCACGCACCCATAATCCGGCGCATGGCATCACCGGCGTGCTATGCCATACCGATCAGGTATTTATTCAGGTATTGGAAGGCGGTCGCGAAGCGGTCAATGCCCTGTACGGCCACATTTTGAAAGACACTCGCCACAAAGATGTGATGCTGCTCGATTATGAAGAAATCCAGGAACGGCGCTACCCAAGCTGGACCATGGGTCAGGCCAATATGGCGCGCATCAATCCATCTACCGTGCTCAAATACTCACCGCTGCCGGTGCTGGACCCCTACACCATGTCCGGCAAAATGCTGTTATCGCTGATCGACGAATTGATGGCGACGGCATCCATCGTCGGGCGTACCTGAGTACATTACGCATCCGGGCCGCACAAACAAAAAACAGGCTGCCTGCGGGCAGCCTCTTTTTTTGAGCGAATTACAAACGGAACTCCCCACGCAGACTCAGACGCAGATGGCTGCTGCTCACAGGCTCGCCGCTAACCTGGCTCTGACTTCTGCCAGCGTGACTTCGTTGAGCAGTTTGCCGTTTTCAAAGACTGGCACAAAGGCACAATGATTGACCTCGTCCCAGCTGGCCTGATCTTTGAGATAAAAATCACCGTCTTTGTCCTGGAAAACGGCGACCAGACCTTTTGCGGAATTTTTGGTACCGTCACCGGTTTTCGGTGCTTTGAAAATCTCGCGGTCTTCATCTGCAATTCTGGCGAAGGTCGCTTTGACGGCAAAGCCATCGGTATCACGGGTCACATGCTGGTAGGTATAACTGCCTATCCCGAACACCACATTGGTCGAGGCAAAGCCCTTGTCCTTGAGGCCCTGGCAAATCGCCGTGGCGCGCTCAATCGTAATCGAGTCGCCATAGATCAGGCCCACATGCGGATCGAGCAGCTTATATCCCTGCGCTGTTTCGGTTCCACCAAATACTTCCCACAGACATTCGATTGCACCTTTGAATTCGGGTGTACCAGCGGGGGCATCGGGGTCACCGCAGATCATTTTGACCGGGCAACCGGTATCTGGTCTGAAAACGACTTTGCCTTCACGTGCCAGAATCTGGGCTTTGAGCTTGACGGTGAAGTCGGTCATCACTTGCCAGAAATCCCAGGAGTCGGACACGATGCTGACGATGCCGGCCGGATAGATATCCTGAATCAGACGACGGAAAGTTTCCAGTTCATTGTCCATACCACCGGCACACATCACGGAGTGCTCGGTGGCGGCAACACTGCCACCCACCAGTTCCAGATCGCTGTTGGCACCGTAATAGTCTTCCAAAAAGTCGATAGCCGGTATGGTGTCGGTGCCGCTGAAGCTCAGTAAGTGTGCGGCACCGCTCATGGTCGCGGCTTCTGCACCATACATGCCACGGAAACTGAAATCATGTCCCTGCCAGGTCACGAAATCGAGATTGCCATCAGTTTCCTTCGCGTAGGCAGTCAGAATTTTTCTGTATTCATGCGCAGTGGTCGCACTGGTGCACATGCCCCAGACATTGGTCGACAAGATGGTTTCCAGGTAATTAGTGAGCCAGAAAAAGCGTTGGTCGGTGTTATAAATCACCAGGCATGGCACCTTGACCGGATACACAGTACCCTCAGGCAAAGCCAGGATTTTGATGGGCAGATACCCTAAATCATGCAGTTCTTCTATGTGCTTCGTTCCTACATTATTCGGGCCCAGATAATTATTGATTCGTCTTGAAAACTGGCGAACCACCGCTTCTTTGGGCTGCGCAAAAAAGTTTTCTTGCCAGGTCTTGATCAGGAAGTTTTTGACAAAATACTGCAAACCGAAGAACACCATTTCCTTGGTGTATTCCCTGCGTGTCGCACGGGCAGTCAGATTGCTGAAGATAATCTGTGTATTGTCAGGGTATTGACGGCGGTGATCGACTTTATAGCCATCTATAGCGGTAACCGGATTCAAATTCATTGTTATTCTCCTTGTACGGGCATGAATGCCCAAATATCTTTGACGATTAAAAAGTCAGAACTGCTCTGTGTCTGCATACTGTTGGTGGTGTAGACAGCATCGATGCCACTTTCCTGCAATTGACTGATTTGTGCACTGCCCTCGTAATGCGAGACTGCCAGCACAACTTTGGCACAGTGTTTGGCTTTGAGCTTTTTCGCCAGCTCGATGAAGGTACGGCCACCGGCACAGATATCGTCTACGATCAATGCGGTCTTCCCAGACAGATCGTCGCAAAACACTTCGGTTCCGACGATTGCGCCATTTTTAACATCACGAATTTTGTCAGCCCTGACCACAGGCAGTCCACCTAAGTAAGCGGACAATTCGAAGATCTTTTTATTCGAACCCGCATCCGGTGAAACCAGTGTGATATCAGTATTCAAGTCATCGACAACCGCCTTGATCAAACGGTGATTCTTGGTGATGTGTACCTGATTAAGCAAGGCACTGATCACGTCACTATGCGGGTCAAATATATGCACACTGCTGTAATGCTGGTGATTGACCAGGTCGGCATACACCTTGGCGGACAAGGGTTCACCCGGATTACAAACACGGTCTTGGCGTGCGCCAGGAAAATACGGCATGAACAAATGGATGTCATTCAATCCCTGACGTCGTAAGGCATCGGTGAACAACAGCAATTGCATCATCGATTGATCGCCGCTGTATTTGAATAATATCTGTACCGGCTTGTGCTCCAGCTGTGGCAGCTGGAAGTGGTGCTCACCGCTACGGAATTCAAACTGCTTATAGAGCACCCCTACCTGATCAAGGTTGGGCAAAAAATAGCGATATGAATTTGAACTGAGCATCGGAAATCCTTATTGACAGAAAGCGGAAACAGCATCCTCGTTATACAACTGTAATTCAAGAAGATTTACTTTTTGCCATAAACAGCAAACAGTGAAGCCATTATAGGCAACTTAGTTTAATATTGCAACTAACTGTTTTATTCTAAACACAGTGCGGGTGACTTACTATTTTTCCCGGGAAATGCGAAGTGATTTGTGTCAGAGGTAATTGTCGGATAACAATACAGGTTATACATGCAGAGTCATGACAACGGAGAAAACGGAGAATTCGGTGAGTGAAGTGATTTGTACGGTAGATGTCGTCTTATTGACCCTGGATGAGACAGGCTTGAAAGTCGCATTATTGCAGCGGGATAAGCCACCATTTCAAGATAGCGCCACCCTGCCCGGTGGATATATTCACGCCGAAGAAGATGCAGATACGCATGCGGCGGCATTCAGGGTGCTCAAGCAAAAAACTGGCATAGACGCCCCTTATCTTGAACAATTGGCGACGTTTTCCGGGCCGAAACGTGATCCGCGTGGCTGGTCGGTGTCGATCGCCTATTATGCGCTGGTACCGTTTGACGTGATTGAACCGGCCTGCTCATCCGGCCTGAATCTGGTGAGTGTTGACGCCACCATGTCACTGCCTTTCGACCATGACACCATTCTGGCAGCCGCAGTCGCACGCTTGCGCAGTAAAAGCCAGTATTCCTCTTTGCCCTGCTATTTGCTGGGACAGAGCTTCACCCTGCCACAGCTACAACGGGTGTACGAAGCGCTGCTTGGTGAAGCGATTAACAAGGTGAGCTTCCGCAGAAAGATGACTGAAATGGATATGCTGGAAGCCATCGATGGACAATTTACCGCGTCCGGTGCGCACCGGCCAGCGCAACTGTACCGGCTCAAATCCAGCTATCTGCAGGCACTGCAAATGCTGAAGCGCGGCTTGTGATAGTCACTTTCAAGCGCAGTAAAGCAGGGATAAGCAGCACTCCCCTGCTTTGCGCAATTACTGCTTCAACGCGCCAGCGCGTCGCGCATGCTTTGCAGATCGGGGATAGGCACATCGATGGCGGCGCATACGCCGCGCAATAATTCCTGCTTGCGCTGATCATCCAGTCCCTGCTGTGCCTGAATGGCAGCCAGCATGGCGCGGATTAGCAAGGGTTTGGCGAGCGGTGCCAGCTGATTAAGCTGCGCCAGCGCCCGCCTGACTTCCTGATAATCGAGCTGACCCGGCTGAGCGAATTCGCGCAAATCGGTGGTTTGCAAACGCAATGCCGGTAACACCGCACTGGCAGCAGCAAAACCCTGCGTGCGCTGGCTTCCACTGCCGCTGAGCAGCAGCGAAATCAGCAATGCGGTTTCGCCTTTAAGCATCGTCAGATCGGCGTAACGCACTTTCACCGCACGCGCAGCATTCGGACTTAAGCGACGTTCCAGCACAGTTTGTAGCACGAACTCATTTTCACTGAGCTTGCCATCGGCGCCGGTCAATTGTGCGACCAGTTGTAGCAAACTGGCTTTTTGCTGTTCAGAGCAGGATTTGAGTGCAGGCATGGCCAGATCTATCCAATGCAGACGTGCACTGTTACCGCTATTGGCAAGCGCGATCTGCAAAGCCTTGACCTGCACAGCGAGTTCAGGTGCCGCTTGCTGTATGTATTGCCATTGCAGCTGATACGCCTGTAATTGCGTCACATCCAGCAGCAAAGCACACATCAGCGCACGTGCAGATTGCGGTTCACGGCAGGCGGATTGCAGCAAACTCATATCGTCTGTGCCTGACACTGCAGTTTGTGGATAGGCGGCACCCGATGCGGCTGTAGCGCTGCCGTGATGTCCCCATTGCACATTCTGGTTGCCACCTGATGGGAAGGCTGAGGCTGAGGCTGAGACTGGAGCTGAAGCTGCGGCGGCGAAACCGGATGCGGCCGCCGGTGTATCACCAAACTCGTTGTCGTTCAGTTCTTCGGCCTGTACAAAACGTACCTGACGGCCGTACACGCGTTGCAGCCGCTCTTCCAGCGGTGGATGGGTGGCAAACAGGCCTGACAGAAAATTAGGTCTGGCTGCACCCAGGAATAAATGCGATAACTGTTCAGCGCGCTGACTCTCGATACGTGAGCCACAGCCAGTTTCTTCTGTCAGGCCACCTATCTTTTGCAGAGCACCACCTATGCCCTGAGGATTACGCGTGAACTGGACTGCGCTGGCATCGGCCAGAAATTCACGCTGGCGTGAAACGGCGGACTGGATCAGGCGACCAAAGAAAATGCCCAGATAACCAAGTACAAATAACACCACGCCAGCAGCCAGCATCACCAGACCAATAGGCGGCCCTTTGTCATCACGACTGCGCGAGCCACCGAAACGTGCACCCCATTCGATCAGCCCACGGCCAAACAAGGCCAGCATCTGGATGCCGAATAAAACTCCGATTAACTGGATATTCATGCGCATATCGCCATTCAGGATATGACTGAATTCATGCGCCACCACGCCTTGCAATTCATCCCGCGTCAGTCTGTGCAAAGTGCCGCGCGTGACCGCCACCACTGCCTCGTTCTGGTGATAACCGGCAGCGAAGGCATTAATCGCATCTTCTTCATCGAGCAGATACACGTTCGGACAAGCGATACCGGCTGCGAGCGACATTTCCTCAACCACGTTAAGCAAACGACGCTCGTGAATATCACGTGAATCAGGCGCAACCAGCCGACCACCAGCCATCTGTGCCACCGCATCACCACCATCGCGCAGACGGAACATTTCAAACGCGGTACCGGCACCTATGCACAACAATACCGCGGCCGAGGTCATCAGATAAAAACCGGCTGGCAAGCGGCCGCCGCCCGGGGTTCCGGCGCTATACCATTGCCACAGCAAGGCCAGGCTCAGATTAATGGTGATCACGATGGCAATCACCGCGAGAATAAAAAGAAAAATCAGCTTCTTACTCTCACGGTGAGCGTGATCCTGCTGTTCGAAGAAATTCATAGGCTATCGCGCCAGTGTCAGGATGGGATCAGAACGACACTTTGACTGCTTTACGCTCTTCCGGTGCCTCAGTCGCCTGTAACAGTTCAGCGGTATGAAAGCCAAACATACCGGCAATCACAGAACCCGGGAATTGTTCGGCACTGGTGTTGTACTGCATGACGCTGTCGTTATAGGCCTGACGGGTGAACGCGATTTTGTTTTCGGTACTGGTCAGCTCTTCGGTCAGCTGTATCATGTTCTGATTTGCCTTCAGGTCAGGATAGGACTCCGACAGCGCGAACATCTTACCCAGCGAAGCCGTGAGTGTGCCTTCTGCTGCGGCCAGTTGCTGCACTGAGGCGCCATCGGCCGGGTCCAGCACCGCTTTGCTGCTGGCACTGACTGCCTGATTACGCGCGTGGATCACCGCTTCCAGCGTTTCGCGCTCATGCTTCATATAGCCTTTTGCGACTTCAACCAGATTCGGGATCAGGTCATAGCGACGCTTGAGTTGCACGTCGATCTGGGCAAAGCTGTTTTTAAAACGGTTACGCAAACCGACCAGGCGGTTGTACACACCGATGACCCAAAATGCCAGTACAGCCAGGATAACGAGAATCACGATCAATGTAGTCATCATACGCTCCATGCAAAAAGTAAAAACCGATGCGCTGGCATCGGTTCAGAAATCTATCAGTTGTTAGTCGTTGTGCTCGGGTTGGTATTCGGTTTCACCGTCATTTCCTGCAGCTCGGCTTCAGAAATGTATTCGAATACCTTCACCACTTTCCTGACGCCGCTGATGCTGGCTGCTACCTGAGCGGCACGATCGCCTTCACGCTGGGTCACACGTCCCATCAGAAACACGACACCGCCTTCGGTAACGACTTTGAAGGCACTGGCAAACATGTCTTTGGTATCGACGAAAGTGGCTTTCACCTTGGTGGTGATCAGCGCATCATTCGAACGCGAAGACAGGCTGGAAATACCGGATACCTGCAACTCATTCATGACAGAGACCACGCCTTCGACTGCACGCATTTCGTTTTCAGCACGCAGGCGCGCTGCCTCATCGGCGACCTCACCTGTCAGCAGGGCACGGCGGTTGAAGGCATTCACATTGACATGCGCGCTATCGCCGAGTGCTTTGGAAATACGCACTTCACCTTTAAAGACGATACTCTTGTCTTCCGTCTGGGCACCGAAAGTACGGCGGTCAGTGGCGGCAAAGGTGCCCATCACGGCACTGCCTATCACCAGTTCCACACAGCCCTGCAGACTGGCTGCAGCAGCCAGGCACAGGCTAATGGTGGCGACCGGGCGCGCCAGAGTTTGCCATTTAGTTTTAGTCATCCACATCTCCTCCAAACAGCGCGGAATCTATCCCGTCGCATAAACAATGTATCGTCAGCAAATGTACTTCTTGGATGCGCGCGGTTCTGTCATGCGGCACACAGATATGTACATCGGCATCGCTGAGCAGCTGATTCACCGCGCCGCCGCCTTTACCGGTCAGCGCCACAACCCGCATATCGCGCTCCAGTGCAGCATTGATCGCATTGATCACGCTGACTGAATTACCGGAAGTGGTGATGGCGAGCAGGATGTCACCGGACTGGCCGAAAGCCTGCACCTGCTTGGAAAACACTTCCTGAAAACTATAATCATTGGCCACCGCCGTCAAAATAGAACTATCGGTAGTCAGCGCCATCGCTGGCAGCGGCAGGCGCTCACGTTCGAAACGCCCGACCAGCTCAGCTGCAAAATGCTGGCAATCAGCGGCGGAGCCGCCATTACCGCAAGCCATAATCTTATTGCCATTAGATAGCGCCAGGAACATGAGTTCCACGGCCTGCTCTATAGGCTGCGCCAGCTCTTCGGCTGCACGCATTTTTAATTCGGCACTTTCTTTGAAGTGCGCCACAATTCTTTGATTCGTCATAATGAGTCGGATTCAGGCATGACACCGGTTGTTACGGGCTTGGACAACATGCAGTCCAAAGCAGTTCCATCTGGCGACCATCCCGGGATTATTAAAGGACGACGTTCTGTAACCACGTGATTTTACCCGCTTCTATGGCAATTACGTCAAAACGGCAGGCAGGTTGTGAACGAAGCCCCATCAGGTACACCTGGGCAGCATGTTGCCACTTCCTTTGCTTGGCCGGAGTAATGCTGGCCAAAGCCCCGCCAAAGCTGGCTGAGGCACGGCTGCGTACCTCCACAAAGACCAGTGTCTCACGGTCTTGCATGATCAGGTCGATTTCTCCGCCCTGACATAGAAAATTCTTTTGCACCAGCCGCAGCCCGGCCTGCTCCAGATGGGCTAAGGCCAGCGCCTCACCGGCATCACCACGCCGGCGCTGCGGCGTTCTGCGGTCCGGTGCAGCAGTTTGCGGTCGGGTTTCTCGCTTCATGTCGTACAATGCCTGATTGAGCGTTTGATTTCACAGAAATGGACAGTTATGAGCCTCACTGAATCCACCCCATTCACACACCCTACCTTAATCGAAGCAGTCACCCGACAGCAATATCCTGCCGGTACTTTTTACGTGGTTGCGACACCGATAGGGAATATTGCCGATATTTCGCTGCGCGCGCTGCATCTGCTGTCGCTGGCTGACGCGATTGCCTGTGAGGATACGCGCAATACCGCGCAATTACTGAGCCGTTACGGCATACAAAAACCGCTGATCGCGGCGCATCAGCATAATGAGCGTGAAGTCGCAGGCAAAATCCTGCAACGCCTGCAAGCTGGAGAACGCATCGCACTGGTGTCGGATGCAGGCACGCCCGGTGTTTCAGACCCGGGTGCCAAAATCGTCAATGAACTTAAAGCAGCTGGTATTCCGGTCACGCCACTGCCCGGCGCCTCGGCCGCGATATCGGCCTTATCCGCCAGCGGTCTGCTGGATGAGCATTTTTACTTCGCCGGTTTTTTACCCAGTAAAGCGGGACAGCGCACCAGCATCCTGCAACAGCTGGAGAGCATGCAGGCCAGCCTGATTTTTTACGAAGCGCCGCACCGCATCGAAGAATCAGTACAAGCCATGTTGGAAGCGTTCGGCGGCGAGCGCCGCATCGTATTTGCGCGTGAATTGAGCAAGCTGTTTGAAGAAATCCATCGTTGCCCTTTAGCGCAGGCGCCTGGCTGGCTGGCGGCTGACCCGCATAGGCTCAAGGGCGAATATGTGCTGATTATCGAAGGCAAGGCACAGGCGGAACAGGCCGATCAGCTGGAAGCACGGCGCGTGCTGCAAATTCTGCTGCAGGAATGTCCGCTCAAACAAGCTGCCAGCCTGGCGGCGCAACTGACTGGTCAGAAAAAAAATGCCTTGTACCAGCTCGCGCTGAGCATGAAATCAGAGGCTGGCGAAGAAGAGTAATTCCTGATCGTGACCATAAGCGCCACGCCACTTGGCGGCCTGATCAGCGCTGTATCACAATAGGCCGCCCTACCCCGAGATCGCCGACTTGCGCTAACACTTGCTGGGCCTCGGCACGGCTATTGAACGGCCCGCTGAGCAGGCGGTAGAGACTACCCTGCTGCACAATATCAAAGCCCGGCAAGCGATTGTCTGCCTTGCCTTTCAGATGTCCCATGATGTTTTCTGCATTCGCCCGTATCGCATAGGCGCCGAATTGCAGATAAAAGCCGCTGGTAGCTGGCGTAGCAGCAACCGTACTGAGTTTTTCTACTGGCCTGCCATCCTGTGCTGTATTTAAGGCTTCCATATTCACGCTGGCCGGTGCTGGTACCGGTGAGGTACTGACCACGGCTGCCGCTTCCGGCACACGCACAGGAACTGTGTTATTCGCCAGCACGGATGCGGGCTGACTGACTGGAACGGCTTGATTTTTGCGGTTTTCTGCCATGCGTTCTATGTCGGCTGGCAGCAGGCGTTCGACTTCGATCTGACTACTGCCCTTACCCAGAATTTGCAGCTTCAGTGCAGCAGTATAAGAGAGATCGATGATGCGGCTGGCATGAAACGGACCACGGTCATTAATGCGTACAATAATTTGCTTGCCATTGCCCAGATTGGTCACGCGCGCGTAAGACGGGATAGGCAGCGTAGGATGGGCGGCAGTGATTTTGTACATGTCATACGGCTCGCCCGATGAGGTACGCTGACCATGGAATTTTTTGCCATACCAGCTGCCTACGCCGCGCTGGATAAAGGGCGTGGTGCTATCGGCAATCGGGGTATAGGTTTTGCCAAACACCACATAGGGTTTATTGGCGCTGCGCGAAAAACTCTCGACCATCGGAATCGGATCGACCGTGAATTCCAGGCCTTCCGGTGGATTATCGCCCGGACCATCATCCTTGTAATAACCACCCTTACCCGAATTCGCTTTTGGCAGTACCGGTGTGCCGGAAGGCTTAGCCGTGACCGGACGTGTTTCCTGCACCGGTGCCGGGGCGTGTGGCGTGCTGCCGCAAGCAGTCAGCAAAGCCGCACTCAGCACCATCAGAGCCGGGGCAATATGCTGCTGCATAAGCGCGTAGGGCAAAGTCTGGCAAGGCACAGTCACTGGACCGGCGCTGGTTTGCAAGGGTGATCGCTGTATCATGTATGCCCCATCATGTCTGCACCAGTTTACGGTTACGTTGTACGCTCATCATCATGCCTGCCGCCATTCCCAGTGTCACCAGTGCGGTGCCACCGTAACTCATGAAAGGCAAAGGCACACCCACCACCGGCAAAATGCCACTGACCATGCCCATATTCACAAAGGCATAGGTAAAGAAAATCATGGTGATTGATCCAGATAGTAAGCGGCTGAACAGCGTAGGCGCATTCGCGGCTATCATCAGGCAACGTATGATGAGCAGAAAGTACAAAGTCACCAGAATGGCATTGCCGACAAAGCCAAACTCTTCCGAGAACACGGCGAAAATAAAGTCGGTGGTATGTTCAGGAATAAATTCCAGATGGGCTTGCGTGCCCTTGAGCCAGCCTTTGCCTGTCATCCCGCCTGAGCCCAGCGCAATGGTGGACTGAATAATATGAAAGCCCTTACCCAGCGGATCACGGGTTGGGTCCAGCATGGTCAGCACGCGGTCGCGCTGGTAATCATGCATCAGATAAGGCCAGACCAGAGTAGGCATCACCACCGCAGTAAAACCTAATACGGACAATAAGACTTTCCAGGATAAGCCGGCCAGAAAAATGACGGTAAAACCAACCGCGACCACCAGCAAAGCGGTTCCCATATCGGGCTGTTTAGCAATCAGCGCAACCGGAATACCGAGTATCACGCTGGCGATCACGAAATCCTTGACCCGCAAAGCGCCTTCGCGTTTTTGAAAATACCAGGCCAACATCAGCGGCGTCGCAATTTTCATCATTTCTGAAGGCTGTATCACCATACCGACATTAATCCAGCGGCGGGAACCTTTCTTCACCATGCCGAACATGGCAACGGCCAGTAACATCGCGACACCAAAGGTATAGATAGGGATAGCAAAGCGCATCAGGGTTTGCGGCGGTACATTCGCCACCACCCACATGATAAAAAACGATACCACGATATTGCGCATCTGATCTTCCACCCGTCCCGGGAAATCCATACCAGCGGAATACAAAGTAATCACGCCGCAGGAAAGGATCAGAAAAATCAATATCGCCAACGGTGCGTCAAACACCATCAGGCGGGAGCGCAATGCGCGCCAGTGAACACCATGATTATTCATGCTTAATCCTTGTTTCCCAGAGTTTCACCACCGGGTTTCGGTCCCGGCTCAGGCTCTGCAGGCGCTTTGACTTCGGTATCGGAGCGATATAAGGCCATGTCGCTTTGTGGCTTAGGCAGAGGCTGAGGATCTTTACGCTCTTTATCCTGCGGGCGTTTGCCCAGCAAATAATAATCGAGAGCCTTGCGCACGATAGGCGCTGCCGCTTCCGAACCGAAACCACCATTTTCTACAATGATCGCGATCGCGATCTTCGGTTTATCCGACGGCGCAAAAGCGATGTATAAAGAGTGATCGAGATGACGAGCGGCCATGCGCTTGGCATCATATTTTTCGTTTCTCTTCAGTCCCACCACCTGCGCGGTACCGGTCTTACCGCCAGACTGATATTCAGTATTGGCAAATACCCGTGCCGAGGTTCCCTCTTTCACCACACCGACCATCGCATTTTTGACGATATCGATATTTTCCTGCTTCAAGGGAATGCGGAAGCTTTCTTTGGGCACCGTCAGCTCGCGTTCCTTAGTTTTAGGGTCTTCGATAATCTTGACCAGATGCGGCTTCATCACGATGCCGTTATTGGCCAGGGTTGCCATTGCATGCGCCATCTGCAAAGGGGTGAAGGTGTTTTGCCCTTGCCCGATCCCGAGCGAAATCGTATCACCCGACACCCAGCGTTGCTGAGCCGGCTTCTTGAAGGCCTTGCGCTTCCAGCTGGTGGAAGGCAGTAAGCCAGAACGCTCATGCTCCAGATCGATGCCAGTCTTCTGACCGAAGCCGAAAGGCTTCATGAAGTCATGCATGGCGTCGACCCCCATGTCATTGGCCAGCATATAGTAATAGGTATCGCAGGAATGCACGATGGATTTATACATATCGACCATACCGTGACCACCAGGCTTATCGTCTTTGAAGGTATGATTACCGAAAGTGAAATAGCCGGGATCAGCGATAGCCTGATTCGGTGTGCGCTTACCGAGTTCCAGCGCGGCCAATGCCATGAAAGGCTTATAGGTCGAACCCGGCGGATAGGCACCAGTCAGCGGGCGGTTCAGCAGGGGCTTGTCTTCGGAGGTGTTGAGCTCATTCCAGCTTTGCTGGTCGATACCCTCCACGAACAGATTCGGATCGTAGGTCGGTTTAGAGACGAAGGCTAACACATCGCCGGTTTCCGGTTCGATCGCGACCAGTGCGCCGCGACGATCACCGAAGGCCTCTTCCACCACTTTCTGCAATTCGATATCGACCGAGAGGATCAGGTTTTTACCCGACATCGGCGGTGTGCGTGACAGCGTGCGTACCGCACGGCCACCGGCTGAGACCTCCACCTGTTCAAACCCTGTAGTCCCATGCAGCAGGTTTTCGTAACTCTTCTCCAGCCCTTCTTTACCAATGTAATCGGTACCATTGTAGTTGGCTGCGTCTTCACGTTCGTCGATCAGTTCTGCATCTTTCTGACTGATGCGGCCTATATAACCGATGACATGCGAAGCCGAATCGCCTTGCGGATATTGGCGGAACAGGCGGGCCTGAATATCAACACCCGGAAAGCGAAAACGCTGCGCGATAAAGCGTGCCACCTCATCATCGGTGAGCCGGGTACGGATAGGCACACTTTCGAAGTTCTTGGAATCTTCCAGCAGCTTACGGAAACGCTTGCGATGCTTGGGCTGAATATCGACCAGCTCAGCCAGGTTATCGATCAGCGTGTCCATGTCCTGCTTAATCTTGGACGGTGTAATTTCCAGCGTATAGGCCGAGTAGTTACGCGCCAGGATCACGCCATTGCGGTCCATGATCAGACCGCGGTTAGGCACGACTGGCACCACATCGATACGGTTTTCATCTGCCAGCAACATGTAGTCATCATGCTTGATGACCTGAAGCCAGACAAAGCGCGAAATCAGCAGGGCGAAACAGAAAAAAACAAAGACGCCGATAAAAATCAGGCGCATACGGAAGAAGTAAATCTCGCGTTCCGTATTCTTAAGTTCATTCATCATGATTCAGGTCGTTTCCAGGCAGACTCAGATTGGACGTGTGTCATCTTTGTCGATGGCGCGACGCTGCGGCGCGAGTAACAGATAACCGGCTATTGGCCACAGCGCGGTAGTGACCAGGCTCTGTGCAAAATACAGCCAGCCCGGAAAATGCGCATCTGGTGCAACGATCAGACGTACTGCAATCTGCAGACTCTGTACAAATAAAAACAGCGGGAACACATGCAGCGCTTGCGTCAATGGAGCGAACCACAATACGCGGCGATGAATAGTAATCGCGAAAAAAGATAACAAGGTATAGGCCAGTGCATTTTCACCCAGATGAATCGCATCATGCACATCCATCAGCAAACCCATCGCAAACGCCACGCCTATGCCGACTTTACGCGGTTGATGAATAGTCCAGAATACCAACACCAGCGCCACAAAATCCGGCACCCCCATGGCGGAACCCCAGGGCAGGAAATTGAGCAGGAAGGCAAATGCAAAACTGAAGGCGATAAACAGCGGATTCACCGGCAACAGGATGTAATGCGGGTGGGTCATTTCGGCGCATCCTTTCTTTCATCTTTGCCGCTCACTTTAGCTGCCGCTTCTTTTACCGGCAATGCAGGAGTATTTGGGGTCGGCGCTGTGGCAGGAGCAGCAGGTTTCACGCTATCAACTGGCGGCGACTGCGCCTCACGCGAGGCTGGCTGTGCGGCCGGATTCTGATCAACGGGTTTGATATCGTTCGCGACTGGCAGACTGTCGCGTGTAACACGACGGTTAATTTTTTCTTTTTTGGCGCGCACGTCTTCGGTATCCGGCTTGGGCAGATTATCCATCGTGACCTGCAATACCAGTAACTGCTTATTGCGATCGACACCAGCGGCGGGCAGGCAGATGATGTTTTCAAAGGTCGAACTCGCTTTGTTTTCCACCTGCTCGACCTTACCAACCGCCAGACCTGGCGGATAAATGCCGTCCAGACCGGAAGTCACCAGCAGATCGCCCTTTTGTACGTCGGCATTGGCGGTCATGCGCATGTCCAGATACGGCGACTGACCACGGCCATAGGCCACACTGCGCAAGCCATTGCGCAATATCTGTACCGGTATCGCCTGATTTTTGTCGGTCAGTAAAGTGACCTCTGCTGTCAGCGGAAACACCCGCGTCACCTGACCGACCACACCCTGATCATCGATCACCGGCTGGCCAGTTGCAATCCCATCCTTGATACCACGATCGACGATGACCTTGCGGGTAGCAGGATCACGTGCATCGTAGATAATTTCTGTCAGCACCGACTTAACCGGCTGGCGTTCACGCGCATCCAGCAAGCGGCGTAAATGGGCATTTTCTGCCTGTAACTGGGCACTCTGCTGCAGAGCATCGGCATGTTGGGTCTGTTGGCGTCGTATGCGTGCATTTTCTGTCTGCAGTTCGCTGCTGCTCACAAAATAATGCGAAACATCACGGACGGCCTGGCTCGGCAGCACAGCCAGCATCTGAACTGGATACAACACGGTACCGACTACCTGACGCACCAGGTTCAGTGACTTGAGACGGGAATCAACAACTAACAGGAAGATCGCCAGAACAGCAAAAAAGATGGCGCGGGCACGCGCTGATGCGCCTTGTTTGAAAAGTGGTGGCGGACTGTAATCCATACTGTATCCATCAACTAAAACCGGTTTGCCCGTCCCGACCGCAGTACAGCCAGTGCAGTCTGCGCTCCTGAAAGCAAAAAGCCGACAGATCAGCAGCCGGCTCTGCAATATGTTCAGTGACTGTCCATGTCTTATTTGTCACGGACAGTCTGCTGTTCAGATTACTCGTAAGAGAAAATCGAACCCAGCTTATCCATGCGTTCCAGCGCCATGCCGGAACCACGTACCACGCAGGTCAGCGGATCTTCTGCAACGATCACCGGCAAGCCGGTTTCTTCCATCAGCAGGCGGTCCAGATCGCGCAGCAAAGCACCGCCACCGGTCAGCATCATGCCTTTTTCTGCGATGTCCGCACCCAGTTCCGGCGGGGTCTGTTCCAGCGCATTTTTAACAGCAGAAACGATGTTATTCAGCGGATCTGTGAGCGCTTCCAGAATTTCATTGCTGGAAATCGTGAACGAACGCGGGATACCTTCGGACAGATTGCGGCCTTTGACTTCCATTTCCTTGACTTCGGAACCCGGGAAGGCAGAACCTATCGCTTTTTTGATTGCTTCTGCAGTTTGTTCGCCGATCAGCATGCCGTAGTTGCGACGGATATAGTTGACGATCGCTTCATCAAACTTATCGCCACCGACGCGCACCGAGCCTTTATAGACCATACCACCGAGCGAAATGATACCGACTTCGGTCGTACCGCCACCAATATCGACCACCATAGAACCGGTCGCTTCCGATACCGGCAGACCGGCACCGATCGCAGCCGCCATCGGTTCTTCGATCAGATACACCTGGGAAGCACCTGCACCCAGTGCCGATTCACGGATAGCACGGCGCTCAACCTGGGTAGAACCGCAAGGAACACAGATGATGATACGTGGGGATGGTTTGAAGAACTTGGTGTCATGCACCATGCGGATGAACTGCTTGAGCATCTGCTCAGTGACGGTAAAGTCAGCGATCACGCCGTCTTTCATCGGGCGGATGGCTTCGATATTGCCAGGTACCTTGCCCAGCATTTGCTTCGCTTCTTTACCAACTGCCTGGATAGTCTTTTTACCGTTAGGGCCACCTTCCTGGCGTATCGCCACGACAGAGGGCTCATCAAGGACAATGCCCTGGCTACGGACATAAATCAGAGTATTTGCGGTACCCAGATCGATTGCGAGATCATTCGAGAAATAACTACGTAAAAAACCAAACATGTATTGTCCTGTATTTAACTATTGAGGTGTCCAGCCACGCTGATGGGCTAGCCACAAAATTTTTTCTCCCTACGGCACACGGCGTTGCGCTGACAAATCCATTCTGCATCGACTTACAGGATTTAGCGTGCCATTTAGGGCATTGACCCACCATTCTACCTTATAATCTTCTTAAATTTACTCGATACCAATGCCTAAAAGTGCTCATATCGATGTTTATAAATAATTAATTGGCTTTGATGCAAATTTAAGCGCAGACCGATTTCAAAAAACTTCGCTCTCTGCCACGGAATTTCGCGCATTTTCCGATAATTTGTACCGGGCCACTGATCCCCTTTTTGACACTTTGATGCGTGCGAACGCCGATTAACTATGTCACTGACACTTGATGATGTAACGCGCATTGCCAAACTGGCAAAGCTAAATGTATCTGGCCCTGAAGCCGATTCCACTCTGGAAAAGCTCAATGGCATTTTCTCGCTGGCTGAACAACTTAAAGCCATAGACACCACGGGCGTCGCACCCCTGAGTCACCCGATTGCAGCTTTGCTGCCCGAGCTGGCTTTGCGTCTGCGTGAAGACGTAGTCACCGAAAGCAATCAGCGCGCAGCTTACCAGCAACCTGCACCTGCGACCCAGGATGGCCTCTACCTGGTTCCTCAGGTAATCGAATAAGTATTCCGGAATTGATTATGCATACTAAAACTCTCGCACAACTATCTGCCATGCTGCAAAGCAAGCAGGTGAGCGCCACTGAACTGGCCCAACATTTTCTCGACCGTATCGCCGCCAGTGATCTGAATGCGTTTTTGCATGTAGATACAGCACTGACGCTGGAGCAAGCAGCCGCTGCGGATGCACGTATCGCAGCGGGCACAGCCACGGCACTGACCGGCATTCCGATTGCCCACAAAGACATTTTCGTGACCCGCAATCTGCGCTCTACCGCCGGCTCGCACATGCTGGAAAACTATGTCAGCCCTTTCGATGCAACGGTAGTCGATAAGCTGGCACAGGCCGGCATGGTTACGCTGGGCAAGCTCAACTGCGATGAATTCGCAATGGGCTCGTCGAATGAAAACTCTTATTTTGGCCCGGTACGTAATCCCTGGGACAAATCCGCTGTGCCGGGCGGCTCTTCGGGTGGTTCCGCAGCAGCGATTGCGGCGCGACTGGCACCGGCTGTCACCGGCACCGATACCGGCGGCTCTATCCGCCAGCCAGCTTCGTTCTGCGGCATTACCGGCATCAAGCCTACCTACGGCAGCGTGTCGCGCTATGGCATGATCGCCTTTGCTTCTTCGCTGGATCAGGGCGGCCCGATGGCGCAGACAGCGGAAGATTGCGGCTTGCTGCTGAACGCCATGGTCGGTTTCGATGACAAAGACTCGACCTCGCTGGAACGTCAGCCGGAAGACTTTAACCGCGATCTGCATCAGTCACTGCAAGGCTTGCGCATCGGCGTACCAAAAGAATTCTTTGGCGCCGGACTGGCACCGGATGTGGAACAGGCTGTACGCGCGGCACTGGACCAGTATGTGAAGCTGGGCGCAACCCTGGTCGATATCTCGCTGCCAAAAACAGAGTTGTCTATCCCGGTTTATTATGTGATTGCACCGGCGGAAGCCTCGTCTAATCTGTCGCGCTTCGACGGTGTACGCTATGGCCACCGCGCCGCCAGCTATACCGACCTGGACGATATGTATCGCCAGTCGCGTACTGAAGGTTTTGGCGCTGAAGTGAAACGCCGTATTCTGGTCGGCGCGTATGTGCTGTCGCATGGCTACTATGATGCCTACTATTTGCAGGCGCAAAAAATCCGCCGTCTGATCGCGCAGGATTTCGCTACAGCCTTTGAACAGTGCGATGTGATTATGGGACCGGTAGCACCGACGGTAGCCTGGGACATAGGCGCACAATCCGACGATCCGTTGGCGAATTACCTGGCTGATATTTTCACCCTGTCGACCAGCCTGGCTGGCTTGCCTGGTATGTCTATCCCTTGCGGTTTCGGTCAGGGCGACAAAAATGCCCGTCGTCCAGTTGGACTGCAACTGATAGGAAATTATTTTGCGGAAGCGAAGTTACTCAATATCGCGCATCAATATCAGCAAGTCACAGACTGGCATCAGCGCAGCCCGGAATAAGTGCTCAAACATACAGCTTGACTGAAAGCGTAAGCCACAACTGCAGCTTGCAGCAACGACTCAGTCAGGTGCAGCTGACAGACAACAGCATCTGTCAGCGCCAACCAGATACGAAGGAATACATATGCAATGGGAAGTCGTTATCGGTTTTGAGACACATGTGCAGCTCAAAACCCACTCTAAAATTTTCAGTGGTTCATCCACTCAATTCGGTGCCGAACCTAACACCCAGGCCAGCCCGGTAGATCTGGCTCTGCCTGGCGTACTGCCAGTCATGAACAAAGGTGCGGTGGAAAAGGCGATACAGTTTGGTCTGGCAGTCGGTGCCACCATCGCGCCGGAATCCATTTTCGCACGTAAAAACTACTTTTATCCGGATCTGCCAAAAGGCTATCAGATCAGCCAGTTTGAAATCCCGGTAGTACAAGGCGGCTATGTCCCCTGTATCGTGGAAAAAGACGGCAAGGCGGAAGTACATCAGATACAGCTGACCCGCGCTCACCTTGAAGAAGATGCCGGTAAATCTTTGCACGAAGATTACCAGGGTATGACAGGCATCGATCTGAACCGTGCCGGCACTCCGTTGCTGGAAATCGTGACTGAGCCAGTGATGCGCAGCGCGACTGAAGCAGTAGCCTATGCCAAGGCACTGCACTCACTGGTGATGTGGCTGGACATTTGCGATGGCAATATGCAGGAAGGCTCCTTCCGTTGTGATGCAAACGTCTCGGTACGCCCGGTCGGCCAACAGGAGTTTGGCACACGCTGCGAAATCAAAAACCTCAACTCTTTCCGCTTCCTCGAAGAAGCGATCAATTACGAAGTAAGACGTCAGATCGAATTGATAGAAGATGGCGGCCGCGTGGTACAGGAAACCCGTCTGTACGATCCGGACAAAAAAGTCACCCGTTCCATGCGCAGCAAAGAAGATTCTCAGGATTACCGCTACTTCCCTGACCCGGATCTGCCACCGCTGCGCATCAGCGAAGCATGGATCAATGAAGTCCGCAAAACCATGCCGGAACTGCCAGCTGCGATGCGTCAGCGTTTTGTTGAACAATACGCGCTGCCAGAATACGATGCGACCGTGCTGACCCAGTCTAAAGGCATGGCTGATTACTATGTTGCGCTGGTAGAGACCGCGGGTGTGAGCCTCGCGAAAACAGCAGCTAACTTCATGATGGGCGATGTGGCCTCTACCCTCAATCGTGAAGGCGTGGACATCGCCGCTATTCCTGTCAGCGCGGCCCAAAGTGGCTTACTGTTGCAACGTATTGCCGATGGCACGATCTCCAATAAGATCGCCAAAGAAGTGTTTGCCGGTATGTGGCAGGCTGGCAGTACCGACCTGAATCTGGCCGATCAGATTATCGACGCAAAAGGTCTCAAACAGATTTCTGATGTCGGTGCACTGGAAAAAATTATTGATGAAGTCATGGCTGCTAATCAGCAATCGGTCGATGAATTCCGCGCCGGTAAAGAGAAGGCATTTAATGCACTGGTCGGTCAGGCCATGAAAGCGACTAAGGGCAAAGGTAATCCTGCCCAGGTCAATGAATTACTGCGCAAGAAACTCGCAGGCTAAGAGGAGATATTGATGAGTAACTTACGTCAGGAATTTATTCGTTTTTCTGTCGATGCAGGTGTGATCCGCTTCGGCGAATTCGTCACTAAGGCAGGTCGCCTGTCGCCGTATTTTTTTAATGCCGGGCTGTTTAACGATGGCGCAAATCTGGGCAAGCTCGCAGCTTTTTATGCTGATACGCTGATTAATTCCGGTGTGGAATTCGACATGCTGTTTGGCCCGGCGTATAAAGGCATCACGCTGGCCAGCGCAACCGCAGTCGCACTGGCTGCGCGTGGCCGCAATGTTCCTTTCGCGTACAACCGCAAAGAAGCCAAAGACCACGGCGAAGGCGGCACTATCGTCGGCGCCCAGTTGCAGGGCCGCGTCGTCATCATCGACGACGTAATTTCCGCCGGTACTTCAGTGCGTGAATCGGTAGACATGATACGTGCAGCGGGCGCTACGCCAGCTGCCGTACTGATTGCACTCGACCGCATGGAACGTTCGGGTAAGGACGATGCGCTGTCAGCACACTCAGCAGTGCAGGAAGTCAGTCAGACCTACAACATGCCTGTTGTTTCCATCGGCAATCTGAACGATTTGTTTGACTACCTGTCCGCAGCAGGCGCTGGTGCAGAATTGACCCGGCATAAAGATGCGGTGGCGACGTATAGGGAAAAGTACGGCGCAGTTTAACTTATTCGCTTGGCAGTACCTGCACCGCTAAATGCAGGTACTGCGCTATCCAACAGTTGCGAATGACTTGTACTAAATTGAGTAAGAACTTATTTTGCGCTCAAGCGATCAGCCATAGATTGAAATCTTTTAGACCAGTCATTTTCAGATCTGAATGATTTGATATCTTCAAATTCAATTTTACTGCGAGTTGCTTCTTCCCAGAGTGCGCCCCAATCCATGCCTTTTCTAATCTGCTTCACATTCGGTTCGAAAAAGCGATGTTTCATACTTCCAAATGCAGTACTCCAGACAGGAATACCTAAGGCTCTTAATTCATAATATTTAATTGGGTCGACCGAATCGGTCAATTCATTCATTTTGAAAGGTATTAGACCTACAGTAAAATTCCGGCAATGTTCTATCGCTTGCTCAACCGAACATGCTGGTAGCAACTCTATATTCGGCGGTAAATTTGATGGTAGATTCTCCATACGCGGACCGATTAGGCGCACCTGCTGCGCTGGTAAGGCCAACGCCAATTCGATGACCAATTCCCAGTCAAACCACGATGCGATCGTACCGACGAAGCCGATAATATTGTTGCTGGCAGCTTGAGAAATTGCAGGCAAACGTTTCATGTCATAGCCGTTTGGCACCAGCGAAATATCTGCTGTATTTTCATATTGGCTAATCTTGCTTGATAGTGTGGAATCACTGCAAAAAATATAGTCGCATTTCGCTGCTACGCGTCGTGTGCTGTTCTTCATGGAAACCTTGGATAACCCGCGATAAAACGCGGGGAAGTCATCCATGACGTCCATAAATACACTTCTTGCTGGCAAAGCATTCACGGCCCAAACCGCAATCCTGCTCGGACGTCCGACACCAATGTCCCATTCTCCATCTGCAAGTAGAGTACGCAGTTCTGTCTTGATATTTTCCCAGAACAAAATGTCATTGAGACGATTGATTAAAGGCAATGGCTCAATTGGCAAACTGCGTATTTTTTTTACTTCAATTTGGGGAGGAACTTTACCCTCAATTAAGTCGCTACTTTTTTTGCTGAAGTAGATGAAATCGGAGATTTGAGGTAATCGGGTAATCGTCGGATCGATCCAGATTAGCTTTTCATATACACCACCAAGCAAGGCCTGCGCCATAAAGTGTGGGCGCTGCCAGTAACTCTGATAGGGGACAGGTGCAAAAAATAATAAGTTCACGGCGTAAATTTCAAGAAAATACGTAAATCAAATTAAAAAAAATCTGACTCTTCAGCTCAGCGCGTCAGAATCAGATCAATTTTTTCGGAATCAGGACATACCTATTTGGCAGTATTCCACGCTTACCAGAACACACATGTCAACTTGCTTTACGGTCTGCAACGCCAGTATTACTGGCGCCATGTTGACTTGCTTCCGGACGAATACCTGCTACGATCTGGTTACTTTCACTCCCTGGTCTCTTCTATTGCTCGCCGCGTAGCATCCAGGTAGGCATAGCCGTAACGCTTATCCGGCTCTAAATATGCGCCTTCACCCCATTCATTCCAAGCATTAATAAAGATAAATGGCTCTGCCAGATCTTTTCTCTGTTTAGCTTCTACAAAAACGTCTTTTAACCATTGCTTGTACAACGCAGGTGTAGCCCCATCAAATATCATGCCTTTATTATCACGGCGTGCAGTGTTATCCCACATAGGCATTACTGCTCGATGCAATTTAGGATGATCATAACGGAAGTATTTTTTCTTCTCTACGATATCTTTGTAATCGAGCACCATGCCACCAAAATCTTTACGCATATATGAAAATTTGGCACTGATATCTTCACAATGTCTGAATAAAGTACCGGGATGGAATTCACTTTGAGCATCGTAGCCAAGCGCCAGTAAATCAGCATCCCACGTGTGCTCCTTCACACCAATAATATATGGATCACCAACGCCAGCTTCGATGCAATGTGCACGCCAGCTCGCCAAAGTACTTGCACACTCAGGGACAAACGATGGGCGATATACGGTCAATACAGGACGACCGTCTACGCGGATATATCTGGAATCCTTCATGTAAGGTATAACACTATCAATGAATGCAGTATAGCTTTCAACTGTTTCACTCTGTTTAATGAGAATTTCTCCAGAGGAACCATCGAAACGGCGCGTCCAAGATTCATTTGCCCAGCAAAGACTGAAAGGAAAATCAATGTCTTTGCAATTGAGGAACATATCGAGCGGCTTATCTAATAGACGGGTGCCGTCGAACCAATAATAGTAAAAAACAAAACCATATACGCCGTACATCTGAGCAAGTTCGACTTGTCTGCGAATATTATCTTCGATTCTCAAATCATAATAACCTAACTCTCCTGGCAAGCGCGGTTGATAGTGTCCTACATATTGAGGCACCGCACGTGACACGTTATTCCATTCAGTAACTCCTTTTCCCCACCAAGCATCGTTTTCTGGCGTTGGGTGGAATTGAGTCAGGTAATACGCGAGTACTTTTGGATCATTACTCTTACGAACATAACTATCTGTAGAAATAGTGACATTTTCATCGCCAACCTTTCCAGGTATTGCAAGTACCTGGCTAACATATTCAGCAAGTTGATCGTTCTTACCAGCAAACTTTGCCGGGTCCGGATTCAGTTTATTTTTCAAATTTCTTGAAACCGCACGAGCTTGTACAACGATATTTTCCTTCGTGTTTTCCGACAATGGCAATTGCCAATAAGTTTGGCGTAAAAATTGATATAGTTTTCGTTTCATTTTTTCGTCTTGCTCTACTTGATTATTGAAATCCCCATCGCCATTCTCAATGACATCGGCCTTAAATTCAACGCCAGCCAATTGGAAAACAGAACGCGCTTTCCTTAGCCATGAATTTTGTTCTGCATCATATGCAAGAGCAGCTTTGTACATTTCATCATCTTTAGCTGCAACTGCAATAAACAAATTTTCAAGGAAAGTCTCGTGTGAATCAGCGAATAAACAGGATTCGTATTTTGTACATTCACGCAAATCCGTCGTCACGACCGGCTTACCTGCAGCCATGTATTCAAACAATTTTACTGGTGAGACAGATTCGGTGAGTTTATAGCGCTTAAACGGCAATATCCCTACATCGTAAAATGCCACATATTGATCCAACATGAAGTAAGACTTACTTCCCAAGAAAAACACGTTAGGATGTTCTGTTAAACCACTTTCAGCAAATGATGAATCATGTTCATACCCTATCAATACCAGGGAATATCTACCATCATCAGCTATCTTGGTTAGCAATTCATAATCAATCCAATTTGCTAATGCGCCGTGATAACCAACAATTGTCTTGCCATTTTGCATGGCAGCTTCAAGATCAGCTGGCGCTTTAGCAACGGGTTGACGCCAGTGAGCTAAATCAACACCATTCGTCGAAAGTATTGCTCCTGAATTTCTGTATTTCAATACTTCGTCATACAATTTATCCGCGGTTGCAACCACCAATATCTCGTTATTTTGCAATAACCATTTGTGACGTTCGATTACAAATCCCGGAATTGTCCCGGTGATTTCTTCACTTATTTCATCAATGTATTCGTATACAACCTTGAACCCATCCTGCAGAAATCGTTCGACATCCATAATTGTCGTGGCAAGATCGATGGACTGTAATCGTAATATCTTCGGTTGCTTTATTTTTTTAAGCGCATCGAAAACACATTGAACAACCCTTGAATCCAATGCATCAAATACGATGACATTTCCTTCCGCTTTTTTATAGACGAAAAGATCTTTATCAACTTGCAAATGACCACCGTATAGTGCTAAGCCACCACACTGTACAGCTTGCAATGACATATGCTGAAAACGTTGAAACAGAGGGGTATTCCATCCCATGGGCACATGAAACAAATCTACAAATTGCGTTTGCGTTGATATGATTTTGCTCAAGTTACGCAATCTTTGATGATAACTTCTATGCTTGAATAACTTTCCGACCCAAGCTGATCCCAAAGTATAAGCTGCGCGAGTACCTAGTGGAATTGAACTTATTACACCATGCCTTTGCACTCCCTGCTTCAAGCGAGCGAGCAAATATGCAGCTCGCTTTTGCCACAAAGAGGAAGAATTTTCAGAGCGCTGACTTTCAGTCTGACCCAAAAAACCTAAAGCGTTTACCACTTTACGCAAGGGGGCTGTCAATTTCCATGAAGTACTATTCTCAAGACGATATATTTGCTCTGTACATTGAGAAAGCCATGTATCCCGTTCAATTACAGCCTGGCTTAGATTTGCGATTTGATGTTCATATTGAGAGTTTAACTCTTGCATTTTATGAAGCTGAGCAAGGTCACTCGCATGCGTTTTACGCGCATTTTCCAGATCGCTTAGTAAACCTTTAATTTCGGTTGATGTATCACTCCGTTCAATAGCGTAGTCGTCCAGCTTAAGCTGGAGCCCATCGAACCATGCTGGGTCAGCATAAAGCAAAATAATTTGATCACCGCCCCAAAGTGTATTTGGTAAAGGACGGCAATCTATCACTTTAGACCAAACCAACTTAAACCCATTGGCAAGTATGACTGGCAAATTTTCGGGCAAGAACGAATAGAAATGTTCATCTATCCTGTTGAATTCTTTATATGGCAAAGCGAGAAGAATTCCCTTTTTCGCATGTATTGAAACAAGATCCAGGGTTTCATACGGACGATGAAAGTGTTCTAAGGTATTTGAAGAAAAAACAAAATCGAACTGCTCGCATTCATCGCCATTTTTCTCCAACCAATTTTCATTGAGAAAACGTATAGCTGGATATCTTTCGCTTGCTTGCGCCACGGCTACACCGGAAAAATCGACACCAATCAGCTGACTTGAATCAACATAACTCGCCCAAACATCGGTTCCATCGCCTTGAGCACATCCCCAATCTGCCAATGTGAGCTTATGCTTTCGCATCTGATCAAGAAACCAAGGCGGAAGTAGCGAAATTGCGATCCGCGCAAAAAATCTTGATTGATTGGGCCCTTGGCAGGATTCCCAATCTTCAGAAAACCGTGTATCCCAATAACGGTCTGAATTAATTGCACTGTTGTTTATCATTGTTTAACTAATACTTGCTGTTCTATTGTCGGTTGAAATAATCCAAAAAAGCGTTCATTTGACAAAGATGAAAAATAATGTGCGCCTTCTACATACTCGTAATAATGGATATCACGGTGTTGTCGATTCTCTACAGCTGCAACCAGTAAATATTTACCCGTTACCAGTGGATTGATAAAACTAAACTCAACACGCATTTTTTCAAATGTTGTTAGCTGACGGTTACCAAAATCATGAGTTGTAGAAACTATTAAATCATTGCCTTTCAAATCTTTGATCGACACTGCAACGCTTAAAAACTCCCTGGAAATTTCTTGTGGGATATGAACTTCAACCACAATGTTAAGTTGCTCTCCCCATCGATGCACGTCCTTACGATTCCCCGACTGGTCACAGATTGCTGCAGATAAAATTAATCCTTTATGTGATCCCCAGTGGGTTACTGGCCGTGTATCAAGCGCATTGCCAGGAGTTTGCCCGATGCCAATCGTCACAGCATCTGCCACTTCATTATTTGAAGTTTCTATGACGTCATCTGGAATTTGATGAACTATCTCGTCTCTAACGCAATCATCTTTTGTTATTTCATCACGGAACATAAATTCCATGAAGCGACCACTAACAGGGAAAACGTCACCTTCTTCAACCATGCAGCCTTTATCAATCCAAATTGCTCTGTCACATAGAGTACGAATTGAACTTACGTCATGACTAACAAAAAGTATGGTTGCGCCTTTTTTTTGGATATCTTTAATGCGACGCATACATTTAGCCACAAAACGAGCGTCACCTACAGCCAATGCTTCATCGATGATGAGAATTTCAGGATCAACATGTATCGCAATAGAAAACGCCAGGCGCGAATACATCCCACTAGAATACGTCTTCACGGGCTGATCGAGGAAGTCTCCAAGTTCAGAAAACGCAAGTACATCATCCATTTTTTCTACCATCAGCTCTTTTGGGTATCCCAAAATCGCGGCATTTAAAAGGACGTTTTCCCGGCCAGTAAATTCTGAATTAAATCCTGCACCTAACTCCAATAAAGCGGCAACCCGACCGTTGGTCGTTACTGTTCCTGTAGTTGGGGAAAGTGTTCCACAAATCATTTGCAACAAAGTAGATTTTCCACTTCCATTGCGACCAACTATACCAACCGTCTCACCACGTCCAATTGTGAAAGATACTTCTTTGAGTGCCCAAAATTCCCGGAAATACTGTTTCCTGCTACCAAAAAACATTTGCTTAAGTCTATCGCCAGGTGCTTCATAAATCTGGTAACACTTACTTAAATTTTCAACGGAGATTGCTATTTCAGAGGACATCAGCAAACCCCTTGCGTGTTTTTTGAAACCATGCAAAACCCAGCATGGAGATAACTGAAGAAAACGCCGTCCAAATTGACCACAGCTGCCAATTCATTGGTTTTTCCCAAATCATCAGATTACGCGCCTGTTCAACGATAAAAGTCATCGGGTTCAACTGCATAAAGTCTTGATATTCTAGTGGCAAGCCGCTGAGCGGATAAAAAATCGGCGTCATAAACATCAAAACGGAAATCGTTACGCCAATGATTTGACCGATATCCCGGATGTACACGCCTAGCGACGACAAAAACCATGACAGTCCCAATGCCAACAATAGCAGTGGTATCAGAACTAAGGGCAAACATAGAAAGTAAACTGAAGGCAATCCAAAAAAAATAAGATAAAAAAGCAGCCATACAGAAAGACTGATCAGAAAATGAAAAAATGAAGCACCTAGGGCAATGATAGGTAAAATTTCCAATGGAAAAATGACTTTCTTCACGTAATTCACGTTTCCAAGAATCAATCCCGGAGCTCTCATAACACACTCAGAAAAAACATTGAATATCAATAGCCCGGCAAACAAAACCAACGCAAATTCTGTCTTAGATGTGCTGTTCACGGTCCAGCGCGCGTTGAAGACAACACTAAAAACAAAGGTGTATACGGCCAACATCAAAATTGGATTGAAGAAGGACCAGAACAATCCCATGACAGAACCTTTGTATCGCCCCAAAACTTCACGTATAACGAGGCTTAGGATTAAGCCTCTATTTTGCTTACATGACCGGAACAGCGTGAGAGGTGAGATTGAATGTACTGCGTGCGGATTCAATGGAAGACTTTCCAAAAATTTAAACTTAAACTAAAGTGCGACTTTAGTTGTAAAAAATCGCATTTAAGCTGCCTGACGAAGCATGCACATCGAAAATTATAGTGCAGCTCAACAGCAAGAAGAACATAGCTTAAATCAATTAAAACTGACACATTTTTTTCAAAGTGTTTCAACTTTGCAAAATGTAAAATTATTTTGCATTATATCAGTCCATACATTCGCTTCCCTATATTTGTCGATAGGACGTATGGGCGAATGCTAAGTTTTACTTAGTAAATTGCTCCTCAATGACGTCACCCATATTCAATTTTGCAGACCATTTATCTACGCACTATCAAATTACACAATGAAAAAAATCATCTCCGCCAATCTGAACGGCATCCGCTCTGCTGCTAAAAAAGGTTTTTTTGACTGGATGAAAAAACAAGATCCTGACTTTGTTTGTGTGCAGGAACTCAAGGCACAGGCTACGGATATGACGGTGGATTTTTTGAATCCGCATGGGTTTCATGGCCATTTTCACTATGCCGAGAAAAAAGGCTATTCCGGTGCCGGTGTGTACAGTAAGCAGCAGCCGGATAAAGTCCACATAGGTTTTGGCAGCGCGGAGTTCGATGCTGAGGGGCGCTATGTGCGCTGCGACTTTGGCAATCTGTCCGTCATTTCTGTCTATTGCCCATCCGGCTCCTCGTCTCCTGAAAGACAGGAAGCGAAGTTTCGCTTCATGGCGGAATTCCTGCCGCATCTGGCCGCACTGAAAGCGGAAGGACGCGAGCTGGTGATATGTGGCGACTGGAATATCGCGCACAAAGAAATTGATTTGAAAAACTGGAAGAGCAATCAGAAAAATTCCGGCTTTCTGCCTGAAGAACGCGCCTGGATGACGCAGGTGTTTGATGAATTGGGCTGGGTCGACGCCTACCGCCGGCTGCATCCGGATACCACCAGCGAATGCTATACATGGTGGAGCAACCGTGGTCAGGCTTGGGCAAATAACGTAGGCTGGCGTATTGACTATCAGGTGGCAACCCCTGGTATTGCAGAAAAAGCGCACGCAGCCAGTATTTACAAGGACGAACGCTTTTCAGATCACTCGCCACTGATAATCCATTATCAGGACTGAACAATTAGCACCTCAAGCAACTAACTGTTGAAAAAAAGGCTGGAAAATTCCAGCCTTTTTTTTATTTCAGGATTACCCGGTCGACCGGTATTTGCTCAATTTTTCGACCAGCTTCGCGGATGTACGACTCCATCGCATCGAGGTCCCGCCCTATGAGAGAACGCTCACTGGCCTGCCGGAATACGGTAAATCCGTCACCACCGTCGGCAAGAAAGCTGTTCACAATCACGGTGTACATTTTATCCTTTGCAAGCGGCTCACCATGTAAACGCAGATTCTGGAGCTGCTCAGCAGCACTGGCATTTTGATGCCATTCATAGCTGAAACCATCCGAAACAAACAATTTTTTCACATCGCCAGCTGGCCGGTTTTGCCATTGCTGCTGCAACACATTACGGATTTGTTCGCCTGTCATTTTTAAACGGATAACGCCGTTACCAAAAGGCTGCACAGCGTACAGATCGCCAAAATTGATTTGTACCGGACCGGCATTCGCCCCCGAAGGTAAGTCGTTACGTATTCCACCAGAATTCATGAACGCGATATCCGCCTGACCGATATGCTGAGCATGATGCAATTGCGCGTCAGCGATCAGGTTACCCAGCGTACTATCGAACACCTTGTCCTGACTAAAACGCAGCAATGGTTTATTCAGGCTAATCACCGGCCGAGAGCGCATCGATGCTGTCAGGCGCGAGACTTCTGCCACCAGCTTTTGCGCAGCAGCGTCTGGCACGATTTGCTGCTGATCGATCAGATGGTTGACCGCTTCCACTTTGACCACACGCCGGCTGGCCTTATCGATACTCAGGGTTGACTCTGTTAAAAATGCCCCATAACTACGTCCCTGCACCACCAGTTTGTTACCGATTTTACAGGTGTAGCCCTGATGTGAATGTCCGGACACGATCAGACTCACTGCTGGGTCGATGCGATTGGCAATGCCTATGACAGGTCCCTGCAAACCTTCGCAGCGATAAGTCGGATCATTCTCTGAACCTTTGAAATTGGCGCCTTCGTGGATTAACACAACGATTGCGTCTACACCTTGCTTTTGCAGTTCAGGCACATAGCGATTAATCGCCTGTGCTTCATCTTCAAATTCGAGCTGCTTCACTGCGTCGCCTGCAACCAGGTTAGGCACATCCGCAGTCACGGCACCGATAAAACCGATTTTCAGATTACCCACCTGGCGTACTACATAAGGCGGCAACCATGCTTGTCTGGTCGTTTTATCGATCACATTCGCGCCCAGATAAGCGTAGCGTGCGCCGCTGAAATCGCTAAAAGCACAACCTGCCTGCGGGCAGCCACCCTGAATACGACGCATGAGATCTGCGGTACCGGAATCAAACTCATGATTACCAACGGCCGTCACACTTAAATCAATACGATTAAGTGCCTCCACCACAGGCTCATCCTTGAGCAAAGCGGAACCCATCGGCGATGCGCCCATCAAATCGCCTGCACCGACCAAGATACTGGCCCCCACCGCGGCACGCCGCTCCTTCAGTTTTGCAGCCAGAAACGCATACCCGCCAGCGGCACCATTGACCACTTTCCCATTGAGGCTCTGAGGGAACTGATAAGGTACCGGCTGCTCTGACTGCAAGTTTCCATGAAAATCATTAATACTAAATATGGTTACCTGCTCAGGTGCTGCTGGTTTCAGCGCGCAAGCGGGTAACAATAAGGCTAACAAGCTGACTGAAAGAATTTTGGATGAATACATCATGACTCCGGAATAGCAAGAAAAAAGGTCTGCAAACCCTGAGATTTGCAGACCTTCTGAATTGTCTGCTGCTAAAGACAGCAGCAGGATACTGACTCAGAACAGATTAGAAATCTGCGGAGAAAGTGATCGATGTGAAGCGTGGTGCACCGAGGTAGTAGAACACTGTTTTCGCACCAGCACTACCGTATGCCTTAGCATTCGTTACGTTGAAGCTGGATGGATTGCGGTATTGCTTGTCCAGCAGATTAGCTACGTTCAGACGCAAAGTTGGTTTTTTCATCCAACCAGTATTTGGGAACTGATAACCAGCATCGAAACCTACCAGGGTATACGCAGGAACCAATTCATCATTGGTCATGGTCGCCCATTGTTTGCCTGTGTATTTAGCTTTCAGACGCGCATACCATACACCGGTTTCATACTGAGCACTCAGACCTGCTTTGTACTTCGGTGTCAACGTCATTTCTTTACCAGCAGTTGGTAAAAATGCTGTTTTGCTGACTGGCAAATCTGCTTGAATTTCAGATTTTGCATAGCCTAAAGAGCTATAGAAAGACCAGCCATTGACTGGCGTATTACCAAGTTCAACTTCGAAACCTTTAGTCTTGACTTTACCGACACTGGTCAGGCTGCTGGTGTTTGTTACTACGTCATAAGCTGTCGCCTGGCGGTCGCGGAAATCGACTGCGTACACAGTGACCTGACCAGTCAACTTGTCGCTTTGATGACGATAGCCTAAGTCCAGATTGAAGGAAGTCTCAGCTTTGACATCAACTGGCATTGTTGCTACACCATTCACCAGCACGACGTTACCAGTCGTTGCATAGATGAAGTTTGGCGGTGCTTTCATATTTTTTGCGAGACTTGCGAATACCTGATTGTTATTATCGATCTGGTAGCGTGCGCCCAATTGCGGCAAAATTTCAGAATAAGACTTGCTGATGTTGTAGCTGGTACCTGCACCTTCGTTAGCGAAGTTGGTGAAATCGCGCTTCATTGTCGGAGCGCGTACACCAAAGTTCAGTGTCAACGCATCATTCATCAGGCTGATGGTGTCCTGAGCAAAAATCTGATAGCCAGTACTAATTGTTTTCCAATCGCGTGATTGATATAAACTGCCATCCGGACGCTGGATACGACCTTCCTTCAACCAGATATCTGCCGGCTCACCGTTTGCGCCAACAGCAACCATAGGACCAAATTGCTCGTGCGTTGCACGTTCGTACCAGAAGCCAACCAATACTTGATGGTTATCGAATTGGTGCGTCAACGACGCAGTAACTCCAGGACGGTTAGTCCGCGTCACACTTGCGTTAGCAACGATTACTTTATCCAAAGTATCACCGTCACCATTCAAGTCCACACCAACAGTATTTTTACCAGTTGCCGGATTCAGGAAACCATTTTCAGAAACCAGTTTTTGTTGCACACCACCGTTACCATAACCATACCAGTAGTAAGGAATAACTTTTACGTCAGTGTTCTCACCAAAGCGTGCCTTGATGGTAGTAGATGCAATCACGTTTTCAAACGGATTTTGTGTCAGCATGTAGTAAGAATCTGCATTTGCCTGACTTGGGTCGCTATCTGCCTTACCCTTGGTCGGTGTGACATGGCCAATGAATTTGGTTGAGTAGTCGTAGTAGTAGCCATTTTTGTTCAGATCAGCCAGGCTGAAAGAACTGATGTTCTGATTCACTGCACGGTTGTACAGGATGGTACCGGAAACAGAGTTGAAACGATCGAAGTCAGTACGGAAGCCCATATCGACGTGGTCGCGACGTGCACCGCCATCACCCTTCCATTTGTCTGCTTGTGCATTGGAATAAGAAATGAAGAAGCGCGCTTTGTTATCCAACACCATACCGGTGTCGTAACGCAGATAAGTTTTAGTCAGGTGCAAGCCACCAACTGTCTGCATGAAGCGGAAACGTTTTTCTTTGGATGGATCGCAAGTTGTGATACCGAAGTTACCACCGGTCGCACCAATTTGTGGGGAGTCAACGTCGGTAGAACCCTGAGTCACGAATTGTGTGCAGGTATTTTCCTGATCAACAAATTCTTGTGGGTAAACTGCAAAGTTACCGGAATCGTTAACCGGCACGCCATTGATGGTTGCACCGATCTGGTCGCTGTTGAAACCACGCAGAGTCAGACCACCACCGAACAAACCAGTTGCGTCGTAGTTGTAGCTGTTAACCGCTGGCATCAGTTCCAGTGCTTCATACGCATTGCCGGTTGGACGCTGTTTAGCCAGTTCTTCTGCGGTGATCGTGCTGCGTGCTTTAGGCGCGTTTTCCTGCACCATCAGACCCATACCGACTTTTTTGCCAGTGATGGTCACTTGTTTGGAATCTACCGGATCATTGCTGGTAGTGGCCTGTTGCGCATAAGCGGAAGACATGCCCAGGCATGCGATCTGACATGCTACTGCGACCATCGACAAACGCGATGGAAATGCAGACGATTGCTTAGTTTGTTTCATTGACTGCTCCTGATCAGATTACAGATAAATAAAGATTGCGTTAAACCTTGTCTATCATCTCAAGCCTTCAACACAGCTTGATGACATCTCCATCACCACACTTTGTATTCCCGAATATCGGTTTTTTGAAAACTATTGAGTCTGCTATAACTATTTCATTTCGGTGATAGCCCCTATCCCAAGGGCCTGATCCGATCAGGCGCAAACGATTGCTATACTTTGTGCAACTGCGGAAAACAGCTACTTTTTCATATTGCGCAAACGATTGCTATTTGGAACAAAAAAACAGACGATTTCTGACATCGTCTAATTTTGGGGCATCTTCAACAAAAAATTTGCTGCTTTGCAAACTTACTGAAACAGATATATTGATATGTGAAATAAGTCTAGCACAGAAATTTTTACACCTTACAAAGTGTTACACCCAATTGTGAAAGGTTGATGACAAAGTGGTTTTTCTGCAAAAAATATGTCACATACACACCACAAAGTTAATATTTTTGTCATTATTTTGACGTATTACCCGGATTTTACCGACTTTTCATGAGAAAAGCCCCATGTCATGAAAATTAATTTTCATGACATGGGGCTAAAGTCTGGCAAAAACCAGGCCGCAGACGACACTCTGCCACCTGTAGCTTGATTATGGATAGCTGATTGGGGCAATGCCTTTTACATTGGTTTGGTAAGCAGGAATCCTGTCCAAAGGCAGCGATTTTGCACGTGCATATAAAGGCATTACTTCAGGAAAGTGACGACGAATTTCATCGATGCGCGTTTTTCCTGCAGGATGGGTGGATAACCATTGTGGTGGCGAGTTTTTATTGACCATGCCCATCTTTTGCCACAAGCTCACACCAGCACGCGGATCATAGCCAGCGCGGGCAGCAATTTCCAAACCAACTACATCAGCCTCAGTTTCGTCATCGCGTGAAAACTTGAGCATACTGACATTCGCAAATCCACCCGCCACGGTACCTGCAATAGAAGGATCATAGCCCTTGGCTGCAGCAACAATTTCTGCCAGTTTCACACCAAAATTAGCAACTGCAGCTTTGCCCGCACGCTCAGCGCCGTGTTCACGCAAGGCATGCGCGATTTCATGTCCCATTACGATCGCAACTTCATCATCGGTAAGCTTCAGGATGTCGAGGATACCAGTGTAAAAAGCAATTTTTCCTCCAGGCATGCAATACGCATTGATTTGCTTGGAGCCCAGCAAATTGACTTCCCACTTCCAGTCTTTAGCACGCTCATTCCAAGGCAACGCAAACGGAATCAGCTTTTTGGCAATGCTGCGCAAACGAACAACTTGAGGATGATCATCCGGACCCAGGACACGTTGCTGCTGAGCTTGTTGCAAGGTTTGGCTATATTGCGCAGCGGCCTGTTTTTCCAAGGTACCGGTAGGTGCAAACTTGCGCATGATAGACATATTGCCGACACTGACACCCTCATGCTGCGCATTGTCCTGCGCAAGCACCGGAATCGCCATACCCAGCGTGAGACTCAGGCATGTTGCCAGCAATGATTTCAAATAGGGCGGTTTCATAAACATACATTCATGGGAAATGGAAACAAGATGGTAACAGCCTTGCCGGTTTTCAAGCAAAGTATGGCAAAGTTTCACATTCCACAATCCCAAACCCCATGAATGGACTCAGCGTCGCTGCACTGCAGGCTTCAGCTGTTTTTCTTTCTCAAGCGAAATACCGCCAGACTGCCGCGCCAGTTTGGTAATACATGGATAGGCTGCCCTTCATGCAAAGCCACGCATTGCATGACTTCCAGGCCGACTTCATTGGCCAGGTCGGCAAAATCATAAATCGTTGCGCAACGCACGTTAGGCGTGTCGTACCACTGATAAGGTAAGGATTTCGACACGGGCATTTTGCCGAGTAATAATGCGCTACGGTGTGGCCAGTAACCAAAATTGGGAAACGAAACGATCGCTTCGCGCCCTACTCTGGCGATATCGCGCAACAAGGGCTCCACATGCTTCATCATCTGCAGCGAGGATAAGCACAGCACGGTATCGAAGGCATTATCATTAAACATGCCCAGACCATGCTCCATGTCCTGCTGAATCACACTCACATGGCGCTTCGCGCTGGCCAGCACTTTGTCATCTGCGATTTCTATGCCGTAGCCGCTGCATTGCTTATCTGTCTGCAGATAATCAAGCATCACACCGTCGCCACAACCCACATCCAGCACTTGCGATCCTGCTTGCACCCAATCAGCGATAAAAGCCAGGTCAGGACGTAGCTGGTTCAATTCTGCGAAATTCATGCTGCCTGTCCTTTCAATCCTGCATCAATACGGTCAAAATAAGCGCCCACCAGTTTCAGATAACGCACATCATCCAGCAGGAAGGCATCATGTCCATGCGGTGCATCGATTTCTGCATACGTCACGGTGCGGCGGTTGCTGACCAAGGCCCGCACGATTTCACGGCTGCGTTCAGGTGAAAAGCGCCAGTCTGTGGTGAATGAGGCAATCAGGAACTTCGCCTTGGTCTGTGCCAAAGCCTGCGCCAGATCGCCACCGGTATGGCGCGCCGGATCGAAATAATCCAGCGCTTTGGTAATCAGCAAATAAGTGTTCGCGTCAAAATAGTCTGAGAATTTATCGCCCTGATAGCGTAGGTAGGATTCAATTTCAAAATCGACACCGTAACCGAACTGATAATCTCCGCTCTTCAGATCACGGCCAAACTTTTCCGCCATATCGTCATCGGATAAATAAGTGATATGACCTATCATCCTGGCTACCCGCAATCCACGGCGCGGCACCACCTGATGGGCATAAAAATCACCACCATGAAAATCCGGGTCAGTCAGTATCGCCTGACGTGCCACATCATTAAAGGCAATATTCTGGGCGGACAGTTTGGGCGTGGAAGCGATGACCACGCAATGTTGCAAGCGATCCGGATACAAAATACTCCAGGCCAGCGCCTGCATACCGCCCAGCGAACCACCCATCACGGCAGCAAACTGTTGTATCCCAAACTGATCAGCCACCCGCGCCTGGGCATTGACCCAGTCTTCCACGGTAATCACAGGAAAATCTGCGCCATACGGTTTGCCAGTCGCCGGGTTCTCATGCATAGGGCCAGTCGAGCCAAAACAGGAACCCAGATTATTGATACCGATCACGAAGAAGCGCGTGGTATCGACCGGTTTTCCGGGGCCGACCATGTTATCCCACCAACCCAGATTTTTCGGTTGATCGGCATACACACCAGCCACATGATGCGAGGCATTCAGGGCGTGACAAATTAAAACGGCATTGGATTTATCCGCATTCAGTTCACCATAAGTTTCCACCATCAAGGTGTAACCGGCGATACTGGCACCGCTTTGCAATGCCAGTGGCTGTTCGAAACGAAACGCTTGTGGCGTCACGATGCCTACAGATCCGGGGGAGTCAGACATACACTCTTCCATCGGGAATATCCCGTCAAAATAACTGTGAAGGAAGGCTAAAAGGTGGGCTGAATGGGGAAGGATAAGCTGCATTCAAGCTCGCTTTAGCCGTATTTATTATCCGGAAGATATCCGGAAAGCGCCCGCAAGCTGATTCTCAAATCGGCGCTACTGAGTAAGGATAAACAAGTCCGGCTCTGCCGTCAAACAACAGCGTCGGAATCGGGCTTACATCCGGACAGCGGCTAGCCGGACTGCTCCATTGCCGCCAGGTGTTCCCGTATTTGCAGGGGATCAAAACTGCGTAAAATTTTCTTCAGTGGTGCCTGTAGATTTTCCAGGGTGGTATTCAAGACAGCCTGTTTAATTTCAGGCAATAAGGCAGCAGGCATCGATAACTCGCGGTAACCCATGGCGATCAGCAGACGGGTTAAACGGATATCGCCCGCCATTCCACCACAAATCGAGACTGGTATCTCTGCTTTATCAGCAGTACTGACGATCATCTGCATCAATTGCAGAATAGCCGGATGCAAATCGTCATACAGATGCGCAACCTCATGATCAGCCCGGTCTATCGCCAGCGTGTACTGAATCAGGTCATTGGTTCCTATCGACAGAAAATCCAGTTTTTTGACAAACATAGGCAAGGCCAGCGCTGCAGCGGGAATCTCTATCATGGCACCAACCGGTATCGCTGCGTCAAATGCTATGCCCTCCGCGGTGAGCTCAGCTTTAGCCTGCGCAATCAAAGCCAGCGACTGTTCGATTTCCATGCTATGTGCCAGCATAGGAATCAACATTTTCACTGGCCCAAATGCAGAAGCCCGCAGAATGGCACGCAGCTGCGTCATGAATAACTGCGGTTCAGACAAGCAGTAGCGTATCGCCCGCAAGCCCAAGGCCGGATTCAGTATCTGGTGTTCACTTGCGTCCAAAGGTTTATCAGCACCGACGTCGAGCGTGCGTATGGTGACTGGTCGACCCTTCATGCCAGTCACGGCCGCCTTGTAAGCGGCAAACTGTTCATCTTCAGTGGGCAATTTATGTTCGTGCCCACTGCGTTCCATGAACAGGAATTCGGAGCGGAACAGGCCAACGCCACTGGCGCCGGCATCCATCGCATGCGCGGTATCTTCGGGCAATTCGATATTAGCGAGCAGCGTGATTTCCACGCCATCCTGCGTGATGGCAGGCGTTTTCTTCAGTTTCGACAGCTTCTTCTTTTGCCGTAATAACTGACTCTGACGTTCACGGTATTGCTCCAGCACCTGAGTCGTCGGAGCAACGATCACCACGCCTGCATCGCTGTCGATAATCAGCCAGTCATCCTGTTCAATCAGGCGCGACGCATTGCCCATGCCGACCACGGCTGGGATGCCCAGACTGCGCGAGACGATGGCGGTATGTGAATTTTGTCCACCCTCATCAGTCACAAAGCCACTGAAAGCATCATCACGGAATTGCATCATGTCAGCCGGAGAGATATCTCTGGCGACCACGATCATATTGGCACTGCGCTCATCAATACCATCTGAGCGCGGAACGGCGTTGGCAGAGCCAGTCAGGACCTTGAGCACACGTTCTGCCACTTGCTGGATATCGGCTTTACGTTCACGCAGATAGTCGTCTTCGATTTCATCGAACTGGGCTGACAATTCATCGACCTGACTGACTAAGGCCCACTCTGCGTTGTAATGGCGGGTACGAATAATATCGAGCGGTGCTTCTGACACCATGGGATCAGACAGGATCAGCGCGTGGACATCAAGAAACGCACCCAGCTCGGTCGGTGCGTCCTGAGGAAGATCGGCCCAGATGGCCTGTAATTCTTTATGTACCTGAGCAATCGCATCCTGCAGCCGTAACACTTCGGCCTCAACCTGCTCCTGAGCCACCAGATAATGCTGCACATCCAGTGCAGCAGGTCGTAACAGATGCGCCCTGCCTATCGCGATACCACGCGAAACCGGGATGCCTTGCAATGTAAATGATGCCATGCTGTATCCCCCAAATTTTCGTTATTGTGCCCTGATGTAAGCTCAGGTTAAGGAGACAGACAGCCGGGCTGCCTGTGCCCTGTGTATCTCGCGCTGTTATTCGCCTTCACCAAACTTATCGTTAATCAGAGCCAGCAGTCCGTCAAAACAAGCCTGCTCTTCGGGGCCATCGGTTTCCAGCAGGATTTTGCTGCCTTTTCCAGCTGCCAGCATCATCACGCCCATGATGGACTTGCCATTCACACGGCGTCCGTTGCGGGTTACCCAGACTTCACTTTTGAACTTACTCGCGAGTTGGGTAAATTTTGCCGATGCACGTGCATGCAAACCCAGCTTATTAACGATTTCAATTTCTTGTTGAATCATGCTTATTCTTTCTGTTTTTTTATCGTTCTGGTTTGTGTCAGATGCGTACCCGGCTATCGACCCGCGTTGCCCCGTTTTGTCCACCTGCCAATGCCATTTCCACCACCACGTCCAGCGCATCATGACGGTAGGTTAAGGCCCGCAGCAGCATAGGCAGACTGATACCCGCAATGACGGCGACCTGATCAGGCTCACCCAGCTGACGACAACAATTCGATGGCGTCCCCCCCATGATATCGGTCAACACCAACACACCTGACCCACTATTGAGTCGCTGTACCGCTTCCAACGCCAGCTGATGCACCTGATCTGTGTTCTGATCGGCGATCACATCAATGGCTTCCAGACGTTCAGGTATCGCGCGGAATACATGGGAGGCAGCCTGTAAAAATGCCGAGCCCAACGGAGCATGTGTCATTAAAAGGATACCGACCATAGTTACCTGATTACCTGTTGTAAACGCTGAGTCTCCAACGACTCTGCAAAAGCCTGAGTTTTCGCTGAGCCAGACTACTTGTCAAGTCCAACGCCGCGTCAATACGAAGCCAGCCCTATGCCAGCGCCTGTTCCAGCGCATCGATAAACATCGCCGCCACGTCAAAGCCTTTTTGCTGCGTAATTTCCTGGAAGCAGGTTGGACTGGTCACATTGACTTCGGTCAGACAGGAACCGATCACATCTAATCCTACCAGCAACAATCCACGTCTATACAATTCAGGTGCCAGTGTCTGCGCAATCTCAAGATCGCGCGCCGACAATTCCTGCGCCACACCGACGCCACCGGCAGCCAGATTGCCACGTACTTCACCATTCTGAGGAATACGGGCCAGTGCAAACGGCACGACCTTGCCGCCAATCAACAAAATGCGTTTGTCGCCATGCACGATTTCCGGAATATAACGCTGCACCATGATAGTGCGCGCGCCTTGCAAAGTCAGGGTTTCAATCACTGAACCCAGATTCATGCCATCGGCACCGATACGGAAAATGCCAGCACCACCCATACCATCGAGGGGCTTCAGTATTACATCCTGATGTTCACGGTGAAATGCACGGATACGCTGCTCATCACGCGTGACCAGGGTCGGTGTGGTGAACTGACTGAACTGGGCGATACTGAGTTTTTCATTGTGATTACGGATCGCAGCCGGTTTGTTAAAAACGCGTGCGCCCTGGGATTCAGCCAGCTCTAACAGATAGGTGGCGTAAATGTATTCCATATCAAACGGCGGATCTTTGCGCTGTAACACAGCGTCGAATGCGTGCAGCGGCATGGCTTGCGGCGCTTCAGCACGATACCAATCGTCTGCGTCACCCGTCAGCGTGATACGTGCCACATTCGCCACCACCTGGCCGGATTCCAACGCCAACTGCTCAGGGCCGAAGGCGTAAATCGTGTATCCGCGCTTTGCAGCTTCGCGCATCATGGCGAAAGTGGAATCTTTATAGGTTTTAAACTGCGCTAAAGGGTCGGTCAGAAATGCAATTTTCATAGCCTGTATTCCAGTTTAGACATCATTGGTAGTCTGCCACAGCACAAGTGCCTTCGTGCTGTAGTCCTGAGATTAATAAATTTCAGGATTCGGATCCGTTCTTTCCAGCTCCAGCGACGCCGCTAACAAAGCCAGACGCGCCACCACACCGTACATATAAAAGCGGTTCGGCGCAGCAGTGCCGGGTTTGGCCCGCATATCCGGTACCGCGTGTTGCTGTGCAAACGCGAGCGGCACGAAATGCATGCCCGGTGCATTCAGATTTTCATCGACGCCGCGGTCTTCATGGAAGCGGTAGAAACCACCGACTACATAGCGATCTATCATATACACCACGGGTTCCGCGACCGATTCATGCACCTGTTCAAAGGTGTACACGCCTTCCTGCACAATCACATCACGCACTTCCACGCCATCTTTAATGACGGACATTTTATTGCGTTGCTTACGGTTCAGGTCGCGGACCTCATCCGAATTGTGCACCGTCATTACGCCCATGCCATAGGTTCCGGCATCGGCTTTGACGATGACAAAGGGTTTCTCTTTGATGCCGTATTCTTTGTATTTTTTGCGTATCTTGGCCAGGATGGTATCGACCGCTGCGGCCAGCGCATCTTCGCCAGTACGTTCATGGAAATTCACGTCTTTCACTTTCAGGAAAAACGGATTCAGCATCCACGGATCAATATCCACCATCTTGGCGAATTTCTTCACGACTTCATCGTAAGCGGCAAAGTGATTGCTCTTACGCCGCATGGCCCATCCGGCGTGCAGCGGCGGCAGCAGAGTCTGCTCATTGAGCTCTTCTAAAATAGCGGGAATACCAGCCGATAAATCATTATTCAACACGATGGTACACGGGTCGAAGTTCTTCAAGCCCAGCCTGCGTCCATTGGCAGAACGTTCCAACGGCTCCAGTATCAGTTGCTCGCCATCTGGCAAGTCTATGGTCACAGGCTCAGTCACTTCGGCGGACAAAGAGCCCAGGCGTACATTCAGGCCAGTCTGGCGGAAAATCTTGATCATCCTTGCCACATTCTGCAAATAGAACATGTTACGGGTGTGATTTTCCGGAATCAGCAAGAGATTTTTTGCATCAGGGCAATATTTCTCGATGGCGGCCATCGCTGCCTGCACCGACAAAGGCAACATCTCCGTGGCCAGATTATTGAATCCGCCCGGGAACAGATTGGTATCGACTGGCGCCAGCTTGAAACCGGCGTTACGTAAGTCTACCGAGCAATAAAATGGTGGGGTATGTTCCTGCCATTCGAGACGGAACCAACGCTCGATGGCGGGCGTTGCTTCCAGAATTTTCTTTTCGAGATCGTGCAGGGGCCCGTTGAGAGCCGTGACCAGATGCGGAACCATAGTGACCTTTGCGTTTGAGCTGCCGGTGACCCGGCGGCCATAGTAAAAATACTATGAAATGCGCCGAATCAATAAAGATAGAACTAACTTGGGACGAAACCGCAGGAATCAAGTCAATTCTAGCTATATCCCTACAAGTTTCAGGATGATTTGGTCAGCAGAGTGAAATGCTCCACCACGGGCGGTGCGGCAAAGTAAGGGCCCACGATAGCACGCCACTGCAAAAATGCCGCAGATTCCCGGAAATCAACCGTGTGATTTTCCAGGGTTTCCCAGAATATCGTCAAGATATAGCGCTCTGGGGATTCTATGCCTTTATTGACTTTATACCCGGCAAAACCTTTGGCTTGAGAAATCACTTCGGTCAGGCCACGTTGTATAGCCTGGTCAAATTCAGCTTGTTGTCCAGGATGGATGCGGATATCTGCGAGTTCAAGAATCATGAGGGGCTCTCTGGCAAATGGAGGAAAGTAGAAGAAATCTTTGCTCTCCATTATGGCATCACTCCATACTTTATTGCGCCGCAAGATAATCCGCTACAGGCCAAAATCCCCTTGCGATGAAAAATTTTCAGGCTCAGACCAGTTCACGCTGACTCAATTCCAGCTTGAGATATGCATAAAACACCGGTGCCACCACCAATCCTGGCACACCAAACAAGGTCTCCATCACTAAGATCGCAGTGAGTAATTCCCAGGCACGTGCATTGATTTGCGCGCCGATAATTCTGGCATTCAGGAAATATTCTGCTTTATGGATCACCACCATAAATAACAAAGAACCCAGCGCCACATGCAGGGAATGAGACAGGGCAACAATGACAATGACCGTATTCGAAATAATATTGCCCGCCACAGGAATCAGCCCGGCCACAAAAGTAATTGCGATCATGGTTTTGACCAGTGGCAGATGTATGCCGCACAAGGGCAGTATGACAGCCAGGTAAATCGCCGTCATGACGGTATTGATCAGGGAAATCTGCACCTGGGCAAACACGATTTTATGAAACACATTTCCCAAATTACTGATGCGGCGTATCAGGGCTGCGGCGAATGGTTTGTGTTGCACATCGCTACTCACATCGCGCAAAGCCACCATACTGCCTATGATCAGGCCCAGCAGCAGATGCACCAACATATGACCTGCTTCGGGTACCAGTAGTTTGGCTTCGCCAGCATGCTCTCGGAGCCAATGTATCAGTATTTCCTGCAAAGCGGCTACATCTTCCGGCAAGTTAGCACCCACCCACTCAGGCACCTGATGGCGCGAAGCCTCGATAATATCCGCCAGTTTTTGCAGCAGACTATGCAGATTGCCGGCATCGCTACGGAAAAACACATGCAAGCCCCAGGACGACGCCAGAATGGCGCTGATCAATATAAAAGAAAGAAAAACCACAGCAATCATACGTGGTTGCCGGTGACTGAAACGGCGCGCGATGCCCGGCGTCATCACATGAATCAGGGAATACACCAGCAAACCCGCAAACAAAGCCAGCACCAGACCCGCTTTTAACACCAGCAGCAGACCCACGCCAGCCAGTACATAAGAAGCATAATCGCAGGAATTCAAGCTTTGCAGTGCGGGTGTCAAAGGCTTAGCGGCCATATTTATCCTTTCAAGAGTTACAGATTGCAGCGCGTGGTCAATGATTGCACCAGGCAACATGTTCGTAGCGGCAAAGTAAGGTGTACATTGATAAGGCGCTCATTTAAGCATAAAGCCAGTCCGGTCAGCGACGGTAAAAACCTGGCAGAATTACTCCGATTGCAATAATACGGGAATGAGTAACACTACTCACAAGCAAGATGCCGATACTGGCAATACCAAAGGTAGCAGGATATGCGCCGTTAAACTAAGTTACACTAAGTTTGTATTCCTTTTCGGAACTTGTGGCGTTTAATGCTGACTAATTCGTGACAATTCGCAATGAGGCTAATATGAAAACGACACGTAAAACGACAAGTAAACACTGGATGATACTGAGCGCACTGATCGCGGTGGGCGGCGCGGTGCAAACTGCACATGCAGCCGACTTTGAAGATTTTGCACGTGTAATCAGCGTCACGCCACAAATGGAGCAAATCAACGTACCGCGTCAGGATTGCCGTACCGAATACGAAACCACCCAACGTTATCGCCAGCCGGAACGTCAGGCAGAGCGCAGCAATGGCGGTGCTATTCTGGGTGGCGTGGCCGGTGGTTTATTGGGTAGCCAGGTTGGCGGTGGCAATGGCCGTATTGCAGCTGCCGCAGCGGGTGCAATTGCCGGCGCGCTGGTCGGTGACCGCATGGATAACAACAATACCAATAGCAACAATTACAATAACCAATCCAGCTATGAAACCCGTCCTGTGCGTCAATGCCGGAATGTAGACAGCTGGGAAACACGTACCAATGGCTATGCGGTTACTTATGAATACCATAACCGCACCTATACCACGGTCATGCCGTATGACCCGGGTTCACGTCTGCGCCTGCATGTTGCGCTGACACCGCGTCCTTGAGAGGCAGAGCGTATAAGCTGCCTGTAGTTTGATGACTTTTCGCGATATTGCTCAGCGACCGTGGTAATTTTGCATCAGTCCTTTGCCTGAAAAAACTGGCAAAACAGTTAAAAATAGTCCGAAATGAAAAAAATGCCGCGATTTGCGGCATTTTTTTCGTCAATATTTCCCAAAAACAAGTTGCATAAGCCACAGAAAGCGCAGCGCTTTATAGTATGATCATGCGGCAAATCCATCGCTTACGCTCCGTCTCCAGTCCATGAAAAACATGTTAAAAAAATACGGTCTGCTGGTATGGTTATCCCTGATCCTGATTGCCGGTTTTGTGTTCACCACTTTTGCTGCTTATATCGTCTCGCGTGACACGATACAGCAAAGCATCTCCGAACAAACCTTGCCGCTGACTGGTGACAATGTCTATTCTGAGATCCAGCGAGACATCCTGCGTCCGGTTTTCGTCTCTTCACAAATGGCGCATGACACTTTTCTACGAGACTGGATATTGAATGGCGAAGAAGATCAGGAACTGATTACCAAATATCTGAAAGAAATCAAACAAAAAAACAATGCGGTATCCAGCTTTCTGATTTCAGAAAAAAGCCGCAATTACTATCATTCCGAAGGTCTGCTCAAAAAAATTAAAGAAGGCGACCCGCGTGATTCCTGGTTTTTCCGTGTCAAAAATCTCAAGACCCAGTATGAAACCAATGTCGATCAGGATCAGGCAAATCATGATACGGTCACGATTTTCGTCAATTACCGCATATTCGATTATCAGGGTGAATTTCTCGGTGCGACCGGCGTAGGACTGACCCTCGATACCCTAAAGCATCTGATCGATAGCTATCAGAAGCGCTTTGACCGGAAAATATTTTTCGTCGATCAGAAAGGCAAAGTGACGCTGAACGGCAGTAATTTCGGTAAAACCGGCGGCAGCCTGCAAGCGATGAGCGGCATACAAAGTATCAGCGATAAGATACTTAGTAACCACAGCAGTAGCTCCTCCCATCTGGAGTACATGGGCAATAATGGTACGGTATTGCTGAATTCACGCTACATCCCTGAGTTGGGCTGGTATTTACTGGTGGAGCAGGAAACCAATGCCGATATCAAGCCTTTGCAGAACGTTTTCCTGCTCAATATCGCCATCAGTGCAGGCATTACTCTGCTGGTCGCGGGAATAGTGCTGATTTCTGTGCGGCGCTACCAGACACGTCTGGAAAAATCTGCTTCCACTGATGCGCTGACGAATCTGCTGAACCGCCATGCGTTTGATTTCGTATTTCAGCAAGCACTGCTCGATAGCGAACGTACGCGCCAGCCTATGTGCGTGATTCTGTTCGACGTGGATTTCTTTAAAAAAATCAATGACAAGCAAGGTCACATGGTGGGTGATCACGTATTGAAGGAAGTCGCTGCCATCGCCAAACGTTCATTGCGGGAAAGCGATGTGATCTGCCGCTGGGGCGGTGAAGAATTTTTGGTGCTGCTGAAAAACTGTACGCTGGAAAAATCCACCTCGATTGCAGAAAATCTGCGCAACACCATCGCCAATAATGATTTTTCACGCACTACCGACTTAACCCGCGGCCGCCTGTCTGTCACCGTCAGTATGGGGGTCGCACAGTGCCGTGAAAACGAGAGTGAAGACAGCGTATTTGAACGAGCCGATCTGGCGCTGTATCAGGCGAAAGAGAACGGACGCAACAGCGTTTATTTCTCAGAGTGAGTACGGCGGGCGGCCAGTGCCTGAGTCGGTGCAATCAGCGCCTGATACAGCGCACCGGCTGCAGGCAAGGCCTGCGTCAAGGCCGTCGCCTGCTGCTGCACTAAGGCCATATCGCCGCGCGCAATCGGCCCGGTCAGCGCGCGCTCTGCGCCTAAGCTAAACACATTCTCCAGCGACAGCCTTGCCAGCGGCGCCGCCATCGCCTGTGCCATCTCAAGTGGAATGCCCGCCGCCTGATACGTCGCTAATACCGTATCCATCAGCGTCACCAGATAATTACTCGCCATCACGGCTGCCGCGTGATACACCAGCTTGTGTTCTGCTTCTATCCGCACAGTTTGCGCTGCGACGGCTTGCAAGGCGGCCTCTATCAGTATCAAGGCCTGTACATCGCCTTCCAGACTGCATATGGTGCCCGCGAAATCCGCCGCCACCTGCACAGGATCAGCAAAGCTGCGCACCGGATGTACGCTTGCAGTGCATGCGCCTGCTTGTGCCGCCGGTGCCAGCAACAGCGAGGCTTTGGCACCGCTGCAATGAAACACCACATCACCAGGCCGCAAGACAGCGCTGGTCACCAGTTGCGCGACCACCTGACTGATCTGATCATCTGCCACGCTCAACATCCAGATATCGGCTGGCTGCAAATCTGGCCAGCTTGCAGCGATCCCGGCACCGATCACAGTCAACGCATGGGTAGTGCTGGCCGGACTACGGTTAATGACCTGGCCGATACGAAATACCGCCTGCTGATGCCAGACCCGCGCCAGCGTCTGGCCGACCCGGCCCGCACCAATGATGGACAGTGTTTTCACAGTTCAGCCTCCTGCGGAAAACTGCGTAAGCCATCCAGATTGAGTATCGTGATGCCGCCATAATCGACCCGTAATAACTGCTTTTTCTCCAGCAACTGCAGCGCCTGATTGGCGCGCTGACGCGACACGCTGCTGATATAGCCTATCTCCTCCTGAGAAATCTGCAATTGCATACTGCTGGCAGGATTCAGATAAGGATGAAACATCGCGGCCAGACAACGCGCCACCCGGGTATCGGGGTCCAGCATACGGTCGTATTCCACCAGCGAGATAAACAAACCCAGCCGTGCGTTGAGCTGATGTAGCAGGAAGCGGTTAAACGGGATGCTGTGATCGAGCAGATAGTTAAAGGTCGTGCGCGGCATGAAGGCAACCCGGGTATCGCGCAAAGCCACCACATCATAGCGCCGGGGCTCAGTCTTGAGCAGCGAACCTTCACCGAACCAGCCGCCTGCCAGCATACAGCTGAAGGTCACGGTTTTTCCTTCCGGCGAGATGCTGCTCATCTTTAAAAAACCGTCGATCACACCCATCCAGTGATCCACCGTATCGCCTTTACGACACACAAACGCACCGGCCGGTACAAAGCGCTCTGTCACTTCGTCCCTGACTTTTTGCATATGTTCCGGCGCCAGCATGCTGGCCCACATGGTGTGCTGAAAACGCAGTTCTGGATCGCTGTTGGATGTATTCATGTTTGTGCAACGCACCACCGAAAGTTGTCTCAATTACTCAGATTGTCAGTCAAACGACAGCAGGGAGTTGGAGAACACCGCTAGACTCAGCCCGTAATCTGTCACAGAGCAGCATTGTAAGCCCTCCTCTGCGGGCATGCGCTGTTGTTTGATGCCGAACCCGCTCTGTGTACACAAGTAAGACTGTCGTAAGTAAAGCTCAGGACACTTCCCGAACTAACTTGAATAAGTATTACAAACCTGAACGCATGGATTATCGGTACACAGAAACCGGAGTCTGCGCGCTATGCCGGAAGGCAGATGGTGGAGACATGACAAGTACAACGAACAAGACCTTTCCGGCCTTGTTGCTGGCGCATGGCAAGCTGCGTCCGCATCATCCGGCTTTTCGTGAGAAAGATCTGGGCATCTGGCAAACCTGGAGCTGGCAGCAGGTCAATGCGGAAGTGCGTGCCCTCGCCTGTGGCCTGGCCGCACGTGGCTTTCAGCGCGGTATGCATCTGGCCATCATCGGCGATAACCGTCCGCGCCTGTACTGGGCCATGCTGGCCGCCCAAAGTCTGGGCGGAATCGCCGTGCCACTGTATCAGGATGCGCCCGCTGCCGACATGGCCTATGTACTCGAAAATGCCGAAATCACCTATGCGGTGGTGGAAGATCAGGAACAGGTCGACAAGCTGCTGGAAATCCGCAGCCACTATGCAGGCATCGCCCACATTTGCTTTGAAGATGAACGCGGCATGCGCCATTATCAGCAGCCTGAGCTGGTGTCTTATGCCAGTCTGCAGCAGGCTGGGCGTGACTATGATGCAGCCCATCCCGATTTCTATCTGCAGCAGATTGCAGCCGGTGCCGCCGAAGACACCGCCGTCATGCTGTACACCTCAGGCACCACCGGCAAGCCCAAAGGCGTGTGCCAAAGCCACCGCGCGTTCATGACTGCGGCCGAAGGTGGCGTGGCCTTCGATCGCTTAAATGAACACGAAGACATCCTGTCTTATCTGCCCATGGCCTGGGTCGGTGACCACCTGTTTTCATTTGCGCAGGCGCTGGTGAGCGGCTTTACCGTGAATTGCCCGGAATCGGGAGAAACCGTATTGAGCGACTTACGCGAAGTCGGCCCCACCTATTATTTCGCCCCGCCACGGGTGTTTGAAAACATGCTGACTACCGTCATGATACGGATGGAAGATGCCGGTCAGTTCAAGCAAAAACTGTTTCAGCATTTCATGGAAGTCGCGCGCCGCTGTGGCGCTGACATCCTGGATGGCAAACCGGTCGCACTGACTGACAGGCTGCAGTATCAGCTTGGTGAATTCCTGATTTACGGACCGCTCAAAAACGTACTGGGGCTGTCGCGCGTGCGCGTCGCTTACACCGCCGGTGCTGCCATCGGGCCAGACTTATTCCGCTTCTACCGCTCGATAGGTATCAACCTGAAACAACTGTATGGCGCGACCGAAACCTGTGCCTATGTCTGCCTGCAACCGGATGGAAAAATCCAGTTTGACAGTGTAGGCCGCGCCGCGCCCGGCGTTGATCTGCGGCTGGCAGACAATGGGGAAGTGCTGGTGAAATCCGCAGCGATGCTGACTGGCTATTACAAACGGCCAGACGCAACAGCAGAAGTGATAGACAGTGCGGGCTACTTCCATACCGGCGACGCCGGCATCCTGGATCAGGATGGCAATCTGAAAATCATAGACCGTGCGGCCGATGTCGGTAAGCTGCAATCGGGTGCCATGTTTGCACCCAACTATATCGAAAACAAACTGAAATTTTTCCCCTACATCAAAGAGGCGGTCGCCTTCGGTCATGAACGTGCGCATGTCTGTGCCTTCATCAATATCGATATGGAAGCGGTCGGCAACTGGGCCGAACGGCGCGGCATTGCGTATTCCGGCTATACCGATCTGGCCGCCAAGGCCGAGACCTATCAACTGATCCTGTCCTGCATAGAAAAAGTGAATGCCGGTCTGGCCAGTGAGGCCGGTATGGCCGACACCCAGATACAACGCTTCCTGGTACTGCATAAAGAACTGGACCCGGATGATGATGAACTGACCCGCACCCGCAAAGTACGACGCCGCTTTGTGGCCGATAAATATGCGGTCCTGATCGATGCGATGTATGCCGGGCTGCGTTCGCAATACATAGAAACCCAGGTCAAATTTGAAGATGGCCGTCAGGGCAAAGTCTGTGCTGATCTGCACATCAGCGATGCCACCACTTTCGCTGCCCGTCAGCACGCTGCCTGAGGAGAGCGCATGAATCACAGCAGACAAACCGGCGACGTCATCCTCGACCTGCAAGGTATCTCCCTTGCGTTCGGCGGGGTGAAGGCACTCACCAATATCTCGTTCAATGTCAGGGAACATGAAATCCGCGCCATCATCGGGCCTAACGGCGCAGGCAAAAGTTCTATGCTGAATGTGATCAATGGCGTGTATCGGCCACAGCAGGGTCAGATCACTTATCGTGGACAAGTGCGCAAGGACATGAATACCTATGCTGCTGCACGAAGCGGTATTGCACGCACCTTCCAGAACATCGCGCTGTTCAAAGGCATGAGTGTGCTCGATAACATCATGACCGGACGCAATCTGAAGATGCGCAGTAATTTTTTACTGCAGGCGCTGTACTGGGGACCTGCACAAAAAGAAGAAATCGCACATCGACACAAGGTCGAACAAATCATCGACTTTCTGGAAATTCAGCATATCCGGAAAACGCCGGTAGGCCGCCTGTCCTATGGTTTACAAAAGCGCGTGGAGCTGGGCCGGGCACTGGCAGCAGAGCCGGAAATCCTGTTGCTGGACGAGCCGATGGCGGGCATGAATGTGGAAGAAAAACAGGACATGAGCCGCTTCATACTGGATGTCAATGATCAGTTCGGCACCACTATCGTCCTGATCGAACATGATATGGGCGTCGTGATGGATATTTCCGACCGCGTGGTGGTGCTCGACTATGGCAAAAAAATCGGCGATGGCACACCGGCAGAAGTGCTGGCCAACCAGGAAGTGATTAACGCCTATCTGGGCGTGGCGCACTGAGACTGTCATTAAGGGCAAATCATGAATCTGAATTTTTTCTTTGAAGTGCTGATCGGCGGTTTGTTATCCGGTGTGATGTATGCACTGGTGGCGCTCGGCTTTGTACTGATTTACAAGGCCTCCGGCGTGTTCAATTTCGCTCAGGGTGCGATGGTATTTTTTGCGGCGCTGACCTGCGTCGGGCTCAGCGAGAAATTCCAGTTATCGATGTGGCTCGCGATTCCGCTGACCATGCTGGTGATGGTGCTGCTGGGTCTGGCGATAGAACGCGTGGTATTGCGGCCGCTGGTGAATCAGCCGGAAATTACCCTGTTCATGGCGACCATAGGACTGACGTTTTTCATCGAAGGATTAGCGCAGCTGATCTGGGGTTCGCAACCGCATAAACTCACTCTGCCGATAGAAGATGTGCCTATCGAATATGTGATGGAACACTACAACATCCTGGTTTCGCAGTTTGATGTGATCGCGGCGCTGATCTGCGCCTTACTGGTCACGGCACTGGCGCTGCTGTTTTCCAAAACAAAAATCGGACGTGCTTTACGCGCCGTGGCTGACGACCATCAGGCCGCACTGGCAGTTGGTATTCCGTTGCAGCAGATCTGGGCCATCGTCTGGACCGTAGCCGGCTTTGTGGCACTGGTGGCCGGCTTGTTATGGGGTGCGCGTAATGGCGTGCAGTTTGCGCTGACCTTTGTCGCCCTCAAAGCCTTGCCGGTGCTGATCCTGGGTGGCTTCACCTCGGTGCCGGGCGCGATTGTCGGCGGACTCATCATCGGTGCGTCTGAAAAGCTGGCCGAGGTATATATCGGCCCGCTGGTGGGCGGTGGGATTGAGGGCTGGTTCCCGTATGTACTGGCGCTGCTATTCCTGCTGGTCAGACCTGAGGGGCTGTTCGGTGAAAAAATTATCCGGCGTATTTAAAGCCGCACACAGTTGATCTGGCTGATGAAATGAGAATTGAAATGAGAGTTGAAATGCGCTTTTTACTGCGTTTGAACTGGACTTTTAAAACAGCACACCCGCAGCGGGATTGCCTTTCCAGCCCAAATCGCCCTGAAAGCCGCATCCGTATTGAGACTATAAGGACAGACTATGTTTTATCGTGAAGCCGGACAATTCAAAACCAGCTACCAGTCGGATAGTCAGATCTTCCCGCTGCGCCAGGACCGCATAGGGATCGCGATCCTGCTCTTGCTCGCCTTGATCGCCGTACCCTGGCTGGCATCGGATTATGCATTTTCTGCGATCTTCATCCCCTTCCTGATTTTTTCGCTGGCGGCACTCGGTCTCAATATCCTGACCGGCTATGCGGGTCAGCTCTCGCTCGGCACTGCGGCCTTCATGGCGGTCGGCGCCTTTGCTTCGTATAACTTCATGCTGCGTCTGCCCGGCATACCGGTGTTACTGGCCTTTGTATTGGGCGGTATCTGTGCTGCACTGGTCGGTATCGCTTTCGGCCTGCCTTCGCTGCGTATCCGTGGCTTTTATCTGGCCGCAGCGACGCTGGCGACGCAGTTTTTTGTGGTCTGGTGTCTGACTAAAATTCAGTGGTTCACCAACTACAGCACATCGGGCGTGATCACCGCGCAGGAAATCGTCATTGCGGGTTATGCCTTCAACACACCGCTCAAAAAATATCTGCTGACCCTGCTGATCGTCGCGGTGCTGGCCCTGCTGGCAAAGAATATGGTGCGCTCGAATGTAGGACGCTCATGGATGGCAGTGCGTGACATGGACGTGGCAGCGGAAGTGATCGGCTTCCGGCTGATGCGCACCAAACTGCTGGCATTTGCAGTGTCCTCGTTTTACTGCGGCATCGCCGGTGCCTTGTATGCGTATGCCTATCTGGGCACGGTCGAGCCTGAGGCCTATAACCTTGATCTGTCTTTCCGTATTTTGTTCATGATTATTATCGGTGGCGTCGGCTCTATCCTGGGTTCCTTTCTGGGTGCGGCCTTTATCGTGCTGCTGCCGGTAGTGCTCAATCTGCTGGCACATACACTGGCGCTGCCTACCCATGTGGCATCGAATCTGGAGCTGATGGTGTTTGGCGCACTGATCATTTTCTTCCTGATCGTGGAGCCGCACGGACTGGCGCGTCTATGGCAAATCGCCAAAGAAAAATTAAGGCTATGGCCTTTCCCGCATTAAGGATGTGAGCTTTACCTGGTTTAACCCACAAAAGAGCCCGCCACCCATCCGGGTCAGGGCCGCAACGCAGTAACTGACAACACGAAGGAGACACCATGAAACTGATGAAATCTGTATTACTGGCTTCTGCACTATGTGGTCTGACTGTCACAGCGCAGGCTGATGAGCAGTTTATTCCTGTCCTGTCCTACCGCGTCGGACCGTATGCAGCGGGCGGCTCGGGCTTCTTTGGCGGCGCGATTGATTACTTCAATCTGGTCAATGCCAAAGGCGGACTGAACGGCGTCAAAATCAGCTGGGAAGAATGCGAAACTGAATACAACGCTTCACGCGGGGTGGAATGTTATGAGCGTCTGAAAAAAGCCCAGGGTGGTGCCTCACTGATAGAACCGCTGTCCACCGGTATCGCGTATGGCATCCTGGATCGCGTGGCAGACGACAAAATCCCCATGACCACGCTCGGTTATGGCCGTTCCGATGCGGCTAACGGCAAAGTGTTCCCATATATTTTCCCACTCATCACCAGCTACTGGAATCAGGCTGCGGCCATGACCAAATACCTGGGTGATAAAGCCGGTGGCCTGGACAAACTCAAAGGAAAAAAAATCGTCCACCTGTACCACGACTCGGCATTCGGTAAAGAACCTATCCCGGTACTGGAAGCCCAGGCCAAGCAGTACGGCTTTGAACTCATCAAAATCCCGGTCGCGCATCCGGGCAATGAACAACAATCGCAATGGCTGCAAATTCGTCAGGCCAATCCGGATTTCGTGATCCTGTGGGGCTGGGGTGTGATGAATGCAGTGGCAATCAAAACCGCGCAACGCAATGGCTATTCACGTGAAAAAATGCTGGGCGTATGGTGGGCCGGTTCGGAAGAAGATGCAGTACCAGCCGGTGACGCCGCCAAAGGCTACACCGCAATGACCTTTAATACACCGGGCAATTATCCCGTGCTCGATGAAATCCGCAGCAAAGTCTATGCCGCAGGCAAGGGCAATCTGAGCGATAAAGCACGCATAGGCTCGGTGTATCACATGCGTGGTGTGACTGCCGCCATCCTGTGGACTGAAGCCATCCTGAAAGCCCAGGAAAAATTCGGCAAAGGCAAAACCATGAGCTCGGAACAGATACGCTGGGGCTTTGAAAACCTGAATGTCGATGAAGCACGTCAAAAAGCGCTGGGTGCCCTGAACATGTTCCCACCGGTGAAAACCTCGTGTGAAGACCATGAAGGCTCAGGCGCAGTCAAGGTGCAGCAATGGACTGGCGATCAGTGGAAGGCGATTACCCCGAACTGGATCACCGGTGACAAAGCACTCACCCGCGCGATGTTGGAAGAATCATCGAATAAATACGCGGCTGAGAAGAAAATCACACCAGCCTGTCTGAAGTAAGACTGGCAGTACGCCGGCTACGCAGTCTGACAAGCTGCGTAGCAGTAGCCACAACCTGAGCCAATTTGCCCGCTGCATCAATAAGTGTGAGCAGCGTGGCATTACCGATGAGCAGATTATGAGTATCTCCGCATTGCGACCAGAAGCCACTACAGATAACCCAGCTTATCTGAGTGTGAACAATATCGAAGTGATTTACGACCATGTGATCCTGGTCTTAAAAGGGATATCGCTGCAAGTCCCGCAAGGAAAAATCGTGGCGCTGCTGGGTGCCAACGGTGCCGGGAAATCCACCACGCTGAAAGCGATTTCCACCCTGCTGAAAAATGAACGCGGCGATATCACCAAGGGCGATATTCATTTTCGCGGCGAGCGCGTCGATCAGCTCACGCCGAATGAGCTGGTCAAACGCGGCCTGTCGCAAGTGATGGAAGGCCGCCATTGTTTCGCCCATCTGAGTGTGGAAGAAAATCTGCTGACCGGCGCCTATACCCGTCACCTGAGCCGCAGTGAGCTGAAAGCCGAGCTGGACAAGGTGTATCACTATTTTCCAAGGCTGCGCGAACGGCGGCAGTCGCTGGCAGGCTATACCTCGGGCGGTGAGCAACAGATGTGCGCCATCGGCCGTGCGCTGATGGCCAGACCCAGCATGATTTTGCTGGACGAGCCATCGATGGGTATCGCGCCTCAACTGGTGGAAGAGATTTTTGAAATCGTCAAAAATCTGAATCAGCAGGAGCAGGTCTCATTTTTACTCGCTGAACAGAATACCAATATCGCTTTGCGCTATGCCGACTTCGGCTACATCCTGGAAAACGGCCGCGTCGTGATGGAAGGTGAAGCTCAGGACCTGGCCAGTAATGAAGACGTGAAAGAGTTTTATCTGGGCGTTTCCGGCGCTGGCCGCAAGAGCTTCCGTGAATTGAAATTTTACCGGCGTCGCAAACGCTGGCTGGCCTGAGGCGCAGCTTCATTTTTTTCAAATCAGCGCTGACCTTTGCCCCCTTAAGCCCCCCACGTCTGACCAGTAGTGATTTTTCTAAAGGAAGTCTGCACCATGCAAGATTATCTGGATGCGCTGGAAACCCGTAATCCGCTGAACCGCGAACAGACGCTGATGAACCGGCTGCCACAACTGATCGCCCATGCGCAGCAGGCCCCCGGCTGGAGCCGCATACTGCAAGGCGTGCACGCGCCTGAAATATGCAGCAGGGCCGCACTGGCCAGCCTGCCAGTCACGCGCAAATCCGATCTGAAAACGCTGCAAAGCGTGCTGCGCCCTTTCGGTGGACTGACTACCGCTGCACCGCATGAACTGGCGCGCATCTTCATGTCGCCCGGCCCTATCTTCGATCCGGAAGGCCGTGGCGCCGACTGGTGGCGCTTTGCACGTCCGCTGCATGCAGTCGGACTGCGTAAAGGCCAGCTGATACAAAACTGCTTTTCCTATCATTTCACACCCGCGGCCTTCATGGTCGAAAGCGCCGCCGCCAGACTAGGCTGCACCGTGATACCGGCCGGTACCGGGCAGACAGAAATGCAGGTGCAGGCGATGGCTGAACTCAGGCCGGATGCCTACATAGGCACACCGAGCTTCCTCAAAATCATCATAGAAAAAGCACAGGACAGCGGTGCCGATATCTCCAGCCTGCAAAAAGCGGTGGTTGGTGCCGAGGCATTACCACCTTCTTTGCGGGCATGGCTGCAACAACACGGGGTGCCGCATGTGCTGCAATTGTATGCGAGTGCCGATGTCGGCAATATCGCCTACGAAACCATGAGCGAGGGTGAAGTCCATCCCGGCATGGTGTTGGATGAAGAGCTGATACTGGAAATCGTACGCCCCGGAACCGGCGATGTCCTGCCTGAGGGTGAAGTCGGGGAAGTGGTGCTGACTTCCTTCAATCCCGACTATCCGCTGATACGCTTTGCGACTGGCGACTTATCCGCCATCCTGCCCGGCATCTCGCCCTGTGGCCGTACTAACCAGCGTATCCGTGGCTGGCTGGGCCGCGCCGATCAGACCACCAAGGTGAAAGGCATGTTCGTGCATCCTTCGCAAATCGCTGAGGTACAAAAACGCCATCCCGAAATCATCAAGGCCAGGCTGGTGGTCAGCGGTGAGATGGGGAATGACGCCATGAGCCTGCACTGCGAAACCCTGGCCCCATCCGAACACCTGCAGCAGGCGATTATCGCCAGCCTGCGCGACATCACCAAATTACGTGGCGAAGTTGAATTTGTGAGCCCGGCCAGCTTACCGAATGATGGCAAAGTGATCGCCGATATGCGCAGCTACCAGTAATTTTGCCTGGGTCAGCGCTCAGCATGGAGCGCGGCCTGCCTTGTTTCTCCTCGTGTTTGTGGACGCTGCCCGGCGTCCATTTTTTTGTGCACCATACGCTACACCGTCCGCTGTGTCGCCGATTTCCGACAGCCGCCTGCTGCGCACAGCAGTAATCGCAATTTTGGCCTATAGTTCTAGCTTCATTCCCATCCAACCGATCCGGCAGGAGACATCAGCGATGACACAAATCAGCCAGTTAAGCATCAATCAACAAACCCATCAGCTTGATGTGGACCCATCCACCCCGGTACTGTGGGCCTTGCGCGATGCGCTGGGGCTGACCGGTACCAAGTTTGGCTGCGGTGCGGCTTTGTGCGGTGCCTGCACCGTGCACATCAATGGCCAGGCCACCCGTTCTTGCGTGACGCCGGTTTCGGCAGTCGCCGGACAGCAGATCACGACCATAGAAGGCATGGAAAACGATGCGGTCGGACGCGTGGTACAGGCGGCCTGGATACAGCATGATGTGGCGCAATGCGGCTATTGCCAGAGCGGTCAGATCATGAGCGCAACCGCTCTGCTGAAAACCAATAAAAAACCCAGCGATGCTGACATCGACGCCGCCATGGCAGGCAATATCTGCCGCTGCGGTACTTATCAGCGTATCCGTGCTGCGATACATGATGCCGCACGTCAGTTAGCCTGAGGGGAACAGTATGCTATTCAATCATCAAGTGCTGAATTTGCCACCCGCGCTGCAAAACCGGCTGCAAGCCGCCCCAACGGGCCTGAGCCGCCGCCGTTTTTTGAAAGTCACCGCCAGTTCCGGCTTTGCGCTGGCTTGTTATCCGCTGTTGCCAGACAACGCACAGGCGCAGGGTGCTGAGGCGAATCAGAAGGCCGGTCTGAAACCGACTCAGCAACCTTCGGCCTTTGTGCAGATTGCAGAAGATGGCATCGTGACGGTGACCATTAATCGTCTGGATTTCGGTCAGGGTGTGCAGACTGGTTTGCCGCTGATACTGGCGGAAGAACTGGATGCAGACTGGAGTCTGGTACGCAGCGTACATGGCACCAATTCGCCCGCTTATGCCGATCCTTTATTTGGCATCCATCTGACTGGCGGCTCGAATTCCATCAAGAACTCGTATATGCAGTACCGCGAACTCGGTGCGCGCACCCGTGCCATGCTGATCCAGGCCGCGGCGCAACAATGGAAAGCCGATCCGGCCAGCCTGAGCACCAAGGCCGGTTTTGTGATCCGTGCCGATGGCCAAAAACTGAGCTATGGTCAGTTGGCCAAAGCCGCCATGCAATTGCCAGTGCCTGAACAAGTGACGCTGAAAGATCCGGCTAACTTCCGCCTGATCGGCCATGCCACCAAACGGCTGGATGCGGCAGCGAAATCGCGCGGTCAGCAAAAATATGGCATCGACGTGCGCTTGCCTGGCATGCTGACAGCCGTGGTGGCAAGACCACCGGTATTTGGTGCCCGCCTGCGCAGCCTGGATGATGCGGCAGCGAAAGCCATGCCTGGCGTCAAAGCAGTACGCCGCATCGCGCTTGATCGCGGTGCCGAAGGTGTGGCGATTATCGCCACCGGCTACTGGCAAGCCAAGCAGGCGCGCGATGCGCTGAAAGTCGAATGGGATGTGGCGTCAGTAGAAAAAACCGACAGCCAGGCGCAGTTAGCCGCTTATCGCCAGCTGGCACGCCAGCCAGGTCAACAATTTTACAAAGACGATGTCGCTGGCATCGCCAAAGCCACGCATCAGATCAAGGCCGAATTCGTCTTTCCATATCTGGCGCATGCGCCGATGGAACCGCTGAATTGCACCGTTGCGCTTAAAGGTGACAGTGCTGAACTCTGGTGCGGCACCCAGATGGCGGGTATGGATGGGCTGGCAGCCGCACGCACGCTGGGTTTGAAGCCAGAAAATATTCTGGTGCATACCCAGGCTGCAGGCGGTGGTTTCGGCCGCCGTGCAGTGCCTAGCAATGATTACGTAGTGGAAGCCTGCCAGGTCGCCAAAGCCGCGCTGGATGCGGGCTTGCAGGCTCCGGTACGCACCGTCTGGAGCCGTGAAGACGACATCCGTGGCGGCTATTACCGCCCTATGCACCTGCACACTGCCCATATCGGCTTTGATGCGCAGGGCAAAATCCTGGGCTGGGATCATGTGATTGTCGGTCAGTCTATCGTGGCCGGTACCCTGTTTGAAGGCATGATGATTAAGGATGGGATTGATGCGACTGCGGTAGAAGGCATGAAAGAACCGTATGCGCTGCCGATGCGGCTCACCGTGCATCATCCCAAAGTGAATGTGCCGGTACTGTGGTGGCGCAGCGTAGGTTCTACCCATACCGCATTTGTGATGGAAACCCTGATCGATGAAATCGCGCAGAAAACTAAACAGGACCCGGTTGCCTACCGCCTGAGCTTAATCGGCGATCAGCATCCACGTCACCGCGCTGCGCTGATGCTGGCGGTCGAGCAATCCGGCTATGGCAAACGCAAGCTGGCAAAAGGCCAGGCCTGGGGTGTGGCAGTGCATGAATCCTTTGAATCGGTAGTGGCCTATGTAGTGGTGGCATCGCTGCAAAAAACGCAGCCCAAACTGCTGGAAGTGACCGCGGGCGTGCATTGCAATCTGGCCGTCAATCCGGAAAGCGTACGCGCGCAAGTCGAAGGCGCAGCATTGATGGGTCTGGGCATGTGCCTGCCAGGCGCCGCCATCAGCCTGCGTCAGGGCGTGGTCGAGCAAAGTAATTTCTCTGACTATGTGGTTCCGCGCATCACCGATATGCCCAAAGTCGCGGTACACATCGTGCCCAGCGCCGATGCGCCGAAAGGCATGGGCGAACCCGGTCTGCCACCACTGGCACCCGCCTTCGCCAATGCCTTAGCACGCCTGCAACCCAAACGCCTGCGCGCCCTGCCATTCAAACTGGCCTGAACGCAGTACTTGCAGACAGATACTGACGCCAGCATATCATCCCCACCCGGCTCAGACAGCGGGTGGAAGTTCCGGTTCAGGCCACTCACACCAGGCCATATCAAGCTGAAGATATTGATGAAAATCATTGGAATAACAAGCTGGATCTTGTCCCTGTTTTTTTTCCTTATAGGTTTATGGACGACCAGTACAAATGAATCAAACCTCGGCTTGCTGTTTCTTGTCGCAATCTTTTTCTTAATGCCTGTCACCTTGTACAACTGGCAGTTTGGACGACATAAAAACACACCAGAAACGTTGACGGTCATTGCCAGCCTATTGCCTTTGGCAATTGTCACAGCGTTTAGACATGCTTTCGAACCCTGGCTAGTCGGCTTTGTCGTTTTAGTCTGCCTGATGGTGAATGGCAGCGCTGTCATAAAATTGCGTCGCAAATTCCCGCAAGATTTTCGCCGATAAAGCCAGCGCACCAACTCCACCGGGCTCGGACAGCGGGTGGTGGCTAGACAGTTCAGACTAACCCATACTGAGAGGCCGTGATCGCTGGAATTCTCGGTGATTCAAACGCACGCGTATGTGCAGAAAAGTGATGTGTAGGCTTATTTTTTCAATCGCGAACTTGTACCTCGCGGCTGAATTGGTTTGTTACTCATGACGATCAAACTTCCACTGTCCATCCACCCTAATAAAAATAAAGTTCTCATCAATTGAGCGCTTATCTCGCAACAGAGTATTCAATTCAGCGCTGAGTTGAATCGTATTTTCATCTATCACAGACCATTTCCAAATTTTGCTAAAACCATATCTGTTTACATCATTTTGCATAGGTGGGTAGCGCAGTACTCGCCTTCCATTTTCTGTGGTGCGCAATTCTAAAGTTTCTTTGCGAAGTTCTTTTTGAGTGAGGCTATAAAGAAATTGCATGATGGGGTTGATTGCATCGCGAACGATGGCAACTTCATCTTTATTGTTTAACTCACTGAGATCGACTCTTTGCTTGCCCTTGCGATAAGGATGCTCTTTTAAAAAGCTCAGATCCCAGCCACCATTATCGGCAAGAAGATGTCCAGGGAAGCATTGCATGAATGTGACGATCAATAGTTGGCAAAGAATTTTCATGTGATTACTCAAATATACCTATCTCAAATTGCGAACGTTTTTCGTCAGCGGCCAAGGCTGACCAACATCTACTATTCAGGCATTGGGAAAATTAAATCCAATTCTTCTACATCGTCTGACTTGAAAGCCAGGCACCGTCTCGCATAAATATCAGCCAATATTCCACACCTGAGTTAACTGCATTTTTATTACGTGGAATAATATAAAGCACTTGCATAATTTTCATTGTCGATATGAGACATCTCTTTCCTTGATACCGAAAGTACTATCGCTCTATGGAATACCCGTTAAGAGGTAATGTGCTCTCATCTACCTACAACTGAAAATCAATAAGGATCAGATTAAAACCTGTTCGACCGACTGGAAAGAACTTCACGTAGCGGTCTTAGCTTAAATAGCATTAATAGGCTTTAGCGTCCTTTCTGAGACGCCTCTATCTGCGCCAGTAATGATGATGGTGCTCATAAGGTTCCCACCACACGACGGGTCTGACCACAGGAACCGGGACGCTGACATAGGCGCGTGGGGCGGGGACTACCACGGCGCAGGCGCTTAGTGTGCTGATGGAGAGCGCGATGCATCCCAGTGCGGATGCGCGCTGAATCAGCTTGATGATGCGGATGGTATGGATGTTACGGCTGCTGGCAGACATGGTGCTCTCCTTGGCTGAGCGGTGACATTGCGCGCAGATAAAGATGGCGCAACAATCTGCTTTTAGCGTTACATGCATCAGTCTGGTTGACCTTGTGCAGCAGCTGTTTTGTATCGCACTGTCACACACAGCAAAAAAATACCCGGCTGATACGCCGGGTGAATTGGATAGACAGACTGCTCAGGAGATGCGTTTTCCGCTTAACTCGATTCTTTGATCATGCGGCCAAAACCTTTCTGTACCGGTCTGGCATTCATCGGATACAGGCGATGGAAAATGCCTATCTGTTCGGCCGACAATTCTATCGGCTCTTTCATCACCATCCATAACACGCCTTCGCTGCAAGGTGGTGTGGTGAGTGAACCCATAAAGGTGTAGTAGCCGCGTTTGAGTGGCAGGATATTGCTGAGGTCCATCGCACTCAGAGCGGACACCGCTTCATTTTTTTCGAGTGGCAGATTATTCCAGACCAGCTGTACCAATGCATGCGCTTTGCCGCGTTCTATCAGCACCGCCACGACGGCCAGCTTGCCATCGGCGTCTTTGTGCACCAGATGCACCACCATCTCAAAACTCTTGCCATTGATGCGCTCTTCCGACGGTTTGTGGAAGTGGAATTGCATCAGTTCATAACTGCGGCCCATCACGGTGATGAAGTTACCGGCGGCGACATTGACCTGTATCGTATGACCGTTATCGATCACATTAAAGCCGGATAATTTGTAATCAAAATTGATGGGATCGAGATCGACTTTAATGCCGTCGCGAATATCTATCGGCGACTGGCGGTCGCCGTTATCACATTTGGCATTGGCCGGATTCATTTTGCCCCAGTTGAGCGGACTGCCCTCGCCCTGATATCCCCAATGCAGCGCGCCATGTCCGCCCATGGCAGCGACAATTGCCGCCGTACCGTGCTCGGCTTCTTTTTTAGGTTCCGCTTTCTTTACCACCGGTGGCGCATAGCTGCGCACCACAGGACGGGCTTTGGGCGCCTCCTCGCGTTCTTTTTCTTTACGTAAGACGGCTAAGCGCTCAGCGATCTTGGCAGCCAGTTCATCCGCCTGCAGCGCTTCTTTGGCAGCCATCTCTTTGCTGTCTTTTTCTTTGTCTTTAGAGGATTTTTTAGACTCTTTCTTCTCAGACGCGCTGTCTTCCTTGGCCGATGCCTGTTTGATCGGTTTCGAGGGCGACGAGGCTGGGCCGTCATTTGCGTGAGCAAAGCTCGCCAGCAGCAGGGTCAACAGGAGGGCGGGATAGCGGCGCATAATCGGAGCATTTCTGGTAGGGAATAATCCGGTTACGGCAACTACTACGCCAAACTTGAGGTTGCACACGAAGTTCAGCGAATTCCGCTTAACTCCGCAGATACTGACGTGTCCTATCCGCTTTTCTGCCTCCAAAGAGCGTATGGGTAAGCAGGTAATTAGATGATATTGTGCAAAACAACGGACCTGAGCTGGAGTAAGCTTGAGGCTGAATTGACGGCCTCAACAATGCGGGCCACAGTGCTGATTTTCCCTACAATAACCAGGAGATGCGATGACTTATCTATGCTTTGACTTCCATATCAGCGACAAAATTGCGCATCTGCGCTTTAATCGCCCCGATAGCATGAACACCATGCAGCCGGTGTTTTTCCGTGAACTGAGCGCAATACTGCGCCAGTTACAGCAGGAAGCCGCAGCAAGGGTGCTGATCCTGTCTTCGACTGGTAAGCATTTCACGGCAGGTATGGCGCTGGATGTGTTCACCAGCGGCAGCTTCAGCCTGGATGATCAGCAAGCGACCGGACGTGCCAATATCGGTCTGGTGCTGCAAGAGATGCATCAGTGCTTTAACCAGCTGGAAGCCTTGCGCATGCCCGTCATTGCAGCGATCCACGGTGGTTGCATCGGGGGCGGTGTGGACCTGGTCTGCGCCACTGATATCCGGCTGGCCAGCCAGGATGCGTTTTTCTGTATTCAGGAAATCAATATTGGTATGACGGCTGACCTTGGCACTTTACAGCGTCTGCCTAAGCTGATTCCCGAAGGTATCGTGCATGAGATGGCCTATACCGGCCGCCGCTTACCGGCTGCGCGCGCCATGGCAGTCGGACTGGTGAATGAAGTGTTTGATACGCAGGAAGCGATGCTGGCAGCAGCCCTGCAAATGGCGACAGAAATCGCAGCCAAACCGCCAGTGGCAATCTGGGGCAGCAAGCAGGCTATCCACTATGCACGCGACCACAGCACGCATGACGCTTTACAGCAAATGAGCTGGCTGCAATCCGGCATCTGGCAAAGCAGTAATCTGCTCGAAGCCTTCATGGCAAAGCAACAGGGCCGCGCCACCCAGTTTGCCGATCTGGCGCCGCTGAAACCCTTTACGGATGCGGCTTATACGCTGAAATAAACATCAGAGGCCAGCGCCTGTGGCACAGCGCTTACTCCCGGCCACAGGCGCGATATAGTTCAGCGGTAAGCCTTGACTGCGGTATTCGTCCCGCTGACCAGCATGACACCTGCCCACAGCAGTTTTTTACCGGCAGGTACAGCGGCCTTGTCGGCCAGGAAAACAATCTGCGGCGTCGGGCGCTTACCGGGCGGCAGATCATTAAAGGTCGCCAGATTGGTGATACGGTTTTCGTGAAACGACAGTGCGACACGCTGAAATTCTGCACAGGTCGCCTCTTCGCCGGCGATGGCGAGGCTGATGTCGTCCAGCGTCAATTGCGGATCGACTTCGACGATGTAAGTGGACATTATTTTTTCCTTCTCAGTTCGCTATGCGTAACAAGCAAAAAATCAATCAAACAGGCTGAGTTTAAAAACCCTGGGCTTTAAAGGCTGCGTTCAGCGCACGTATGGCGACTTCACGATCGGTATCATCAGCCAGATTCTTCGCTGCGCGAATCTGCGTTTTCAGCAACTGCAAGGCACCGGGTTTACCATCGCTGCCATCCAGCGTGGCGGGCAAAGCATCGGGCTTGACGCCCAAAGCAGTCAGGATGGCTTTGGCTTTCTCCAGCGCCATCGCTGGCGCACCCAGTGCATCGGTCAGACTGCCTATGCTGATGATTTGCGGCTGACTAGGAACCGGCACTTTATATAGCACGGCCAGTGCTTTATCGCTTTGCGCACTGCTCTCCGCAGCCTGGGTGTTGATGAATTGCAGTGCGCCATTCAGAGTGCCGGCCAGATAGTATTCATTCAGATCAGTAACTGCGCGTTCGAAAGGATAGCGCTCTGTCGAGGCCGACAGGCCCAGCAGAACTTTGTAGAGCACTTCCTTACGCTTGGCATTCATGGTCGCCACCAGCGCCTGTATGCTTTTCTCGTAGTAAAAATCTTTGTCTATGGTGGTTTTGGCGCCGCTGATACCGGCTGCAGCGGCCGCCAGATTAGATTTCGCCTGCAAACCGCCAACCAGCGTACCGGCCAGATTCAGGCTCATGTTGACCACATCCGTGGCCGCATCCAGTTGCTGTTTGTCGGCAGTCAGGGTACGGATAAATTTCAGGTATTGCAGATCCATCTGCACCAGGCGCCCGGACACAAAGCGATTACGCGCGTCCTGCCTTTTGTCAGCATCGAGCTTGTAGTACTCGCTGATGCTGGTGGCACTGGCGAATTCCTTAGAAAGTTGCTCCAGATCCTGATCGATATTAAAAGATGGTTCAGGCGCACCGCCACTGCGAATACTTTGACAGGCTGAGAGCTGCAGCACGAATGCCACTATCGTGATGCTAAGAAGAAATTTGCGCATATTTGTCTCCCCAAATTGCATGCTATGTTGCATCGCTTTATGTGCATTTTTGCACTTGACGTACATTAGCACTATTTGGTTTTCTGGAAATGAAAGTGTTAAAAATTATTGAGCTCTGATGCATCTAAGCGACAAAGAATTTTTTTTAGGAAATTTTGTTTCCCCAATTTTAATTTTTCAACGGAAACAAATTGATTGTGCGACTTACCGGGCCCAAGAAAATTTCAGCAACTGATGAGGCTGTCTGCCTCCAGTTTCGCGACACCGGCGCTGACTAATTCAGCAGCAAGCTGAGCCAGCAAATCTTCTACCCAGGCGGAATCGAGCGACTGGTCAGCAGGCAGTAACTGGCGGGCGGCAGCCTGCATCAGGCGACTACTGAACAGCTGCAGATTCAGCTGCGCCAGCGTGATCTGTCGTTGATCGAGCAACATGAAAGCGATCAGCACCTTGAGTGCATTACGCGCATTGCGCTGCGGCTGGGCCGACAGATAATCAAGCCGGCCGCGGGCGCGTTTCAAGGCGGCGCTGACATCGGTAAAAGGCTGACCGTGACCCGGTATCACGATACGCGGATTAAGATCGGCGATCAGTGCTAACACCTGGGCCTGTTCGGCAAAACCGGAACCGCCTTCGAGCTCAGGAAATATCACGCCGAAACCGTTTTCCCATAAAGCGTCGGCAGAAATCAATATGCCCTCACCGACGCAGTACAGCATGATGGAGTGAGGATCATGGCCGGGTGCCTGTATCACTTCCCATGTCAGCCCTGCCAGTTGCCAGCGCTGCCCATGCTGCAAGCCGCCATCACACTGAAAGCGCGAGCATTGCTGGCCGGTTGCCTGAAAACTCAGACGCTGCTCATCCCACTGCTGTACGGCATCCATTTCCTGCACTGGCACCCAGGTCTGACAGGCATACGCTTGCTGTAGCAAGGCGTTACCACCGCAATGATCGGAATGCAGATGGGTATTGAGCAGCACATCGAGTTGGCGGCCCTGCAAGGCATGACTGAGCAGCGCCAGCGTTTGCGGCGCATGCGTCAGATAGCCGGAATCGACCAGGGCGCAAGAATCAGCGTCCTGTAACACGATATTATTGGACGACAGCCAGCCACGTTCCAACACTTGTATGCCCGGGGGTAAGCGCAGCGTGGCGGCCATAGTGAATGCGCTCAGAACATGCGTTCTTTGACCTGATGCCAGATCTGGATTTTGCGTTCATTGCTGGCATTGCTCCAGCCGGTCAGCTCGGGGATGGTGCGGAAGCAGCCGGCACACCAGGCGTTTTTTTCATCCATGCGACAGATACCGACGCATGGTGAAGGCACGGCATGTGCAGGATCAGCCGTAGCCGGATCAAAATCGTAAAGTATGCTCATAAAACTTAGTCAGGGTTAAGCGCAATATCAGCCAGCGGCGCACCGGTCATCGCCTGCAACTGTTGCGGCGTCATCGCAAACACCGCGTGTGGATGGCCGGCGGCGGCCCAGACCGTCTGGTATTGCATTAAGTCGCGGTCGATCAACAGTATCACTTTTTCCACGTGCCCGATAGGACACACTCCACCTATCGCATAGCCGGTTTTCTCGCGCACAAAACGCGCATCAGCTTTACCCAGCGGGCCGGTGATGGCAGCGACTTTGCGCTCATCGACGCGATTACTGCCACTGGCAATCACCATCACGGCGGCATCGTCAGACTGACGGCGAAATACGATGGATTTGGCAATTTCTGCCACGCTGCAGCCTAAACCGGCAGCGGCTTCAGCCGAGGTTTTGCCAGTCTCAGGCAAGAGCACAATCTGACGATCATGTCCGGCCGCCTGCAGTAAGCGCGCCACGGCAGCGGCGGATTCGGGTAATACCTGTTCCTGATGCATAGTTCACTTTCAGAAAACGCAGACAAAAAAACTGTCAGCAGGCCTTGGCTCCATCCTGGCGCAGGGTTTAGCCACCCCAGCTTTGCAGTAATTCTTTATGCTCAGGCGGATAATTGGCGATTCTCAGGCCGGCACGGTATTCGCTGCCGCTCAGGATGGTGTAGACACAGACAGCCTTACAAACCACTTGAGTACGGGCGGAGGCATCTTTATGGCTGGGCACTTCCATCATCATCTGATATTCCTGCTTTTCCTTGAGCATGACACCGGACTGCAACTGTATGCCAGTCGCAGAAAAATTAACCACTTTAGCCGGCACAATGCGCCCCGGAGCTACCTGGATGGCAGCCCGCCATGCAACAGGAAGACGCGCAGAATTACGGGATTCACTCATAAAACAAGCTCAGAAAACAACAGGAAACGACAAGAAACGAATTACAAACGATGCAAACCCAGAATTGTAACAAGATCTTGCGCTGGCGTAAGAAATGATACGGATATTCACACAAATTCTGTGAATTCTGCGCATTTACGCTCAGTTTGCACTCATTTTGCGCTGTTTAAGCAGTCCAGTGCAGCCAAAGCGGCCTGTTTTCCAGTCGCAAAACAAGCCGTCAGCAAATAACCGCCGGTCGGTGCCTCCCAGTCCAGCATCTCACCGGCACAAAACACAGCGGCACGCGCAGTCAGCATGCCACATTCATCGATTGCACTGAAACGCACGCCACCGGCGCTGCTGATCGCCTCATCCAGCGGCCGGGTGGCCAGCAAGGGCAGCGGCAATTGCTTGATCGCCTGTGCCAGCGCATTGGTATCAGCCAGCTGCGCTTTACTCAGCAATTCATACAACAAGGCGATTTTTAATTTATCCAGACCCAGCCGGGTTTGTAAAAAGCTGCTCAGCGAGCGCGCACCACGTCCCGACTGCAGCTCATGTAAGACGCGTTCAGCCGACTTGTCGGGCAACAGGTCCAGCTCCAGCACGGCACTGCCCTGCGTCAAAATCTGATCACGCAAAGCGGCCGATAAGGCATAGATCAGGCTGCCTTCCACGCCGCTGGCGGTGATTACAAACTGACCCTGACGCATGGGCTGCTCACTGTTTTGCTCACCCTCAGGCTCACTGCGCTGCACGCGCGCAGCGACCGTCAGCAGCGGCTGACCGGCAAATTTTTCTTGGAAAAATGGCGTCCACGGTCGCTCAAAGCCACAGTTAGACGGTAGTAAAGGGCTCAGCGCCACGCCCTGCTGTGCGAGCAGCGGCATCCAGCTGCCATCCGAACCTAAGCGCGCCCAGCTGCCGCCGCCCAAGGCCAGAATCAGCACATCGGCCGCGACCTGAATTTCAGCATCGCCATGCACAAAGCGACAGTGTCCCTGCGCGTCCCAGCCCAGCCAGCGATGACGCATATGAAAGCGCACACCCTGTTCACGCAAGCGGTGCAGCCAGGCACGCAGCAAAGGTGCCGCCTTCATATCGGTCGGAAACACACGGCCAGAACTGCCGATAAAAGTAGCGACACCCAATCCCTGTGCCCAGTCGCGCAAGGCCTGATTATCAAAGGCCGCCAGTGCCGCGTGCAAGTTGTCGGCCGCCTTGCCATAGCGCGTCATAAAACGGTCCATGGGTTCGGAATGGGTCAGGTTCATACCACCTTTACCAGCCAGCAGAAACTTGCGGCCTACCGAAGGCATGGCGTCATACAGATCGACTTGTATGCCTTGCTGCGACAGGGTTTCAGCCGCCATCAGTCCAGCCGGGCCACCACCGACCACCACGGCACGGCGGGATGCAGGAACAGAAAATGAGGATGGCTGAGTCATGGTGTTTTCGGAAAAATATAGCTGAAGACAGGTTACTGCCACAGTCAGGCTATGGCAATCAGGGGCGTAATGATACGCTGCTTCAGTCCGTTCAGCCCATGTAGTCTGCCAGGAATTCAGCCCCAGGCCGGAAATTCCAGTCTGACCCGCAAACCCTGTCCGTGGCTGCCTGCTGATAAGTGCAGGCTGGCCGCATGCGCATCGGCGATATTTTTAACGATGGACAGCCCCAGTCCGCTACCGGGCTGATCGGCACCCGCCAGCCGGAAGAAGCGCTGTAAAACCTGCTCATGGTATTGCTCGGGAATGCCGGGACCACTGTCCTCGACTTCCAGCCAGGCCCGGCCTGCGTGACTGCCGCAGGACAGCCGTAATTGTCCGGGTACTGGCGTATAGCGTAAAGCATTCTCCAGCAAATTCCTGACCAGGATATGCAATTCTGCCGCATCGACCCGGGCCCAGGCTTGTTGTAAGTCCTGTTGCCAGACCAGTCCGGCAGCTTCGGCTTCGGCCTGCCAGTGGACAGAGACAGACTGCAGGCTGGCCGCCAGATCACAGGCCGGATGTTGGGCGTTCAGATGGCTTTCCGGCTCACTGCGGGCCAGGCTCATCAATTGCGCAACCAGACGACTCGCCCTTTCCACACCGGCGCGCAGTCCGGCAATGGCTTCCGCACTTTCTTCAGGATTACGCGCACGCTGCAAGACTTGCAGATTGGTTTTCAGACCGGCCAGCGGCGTGCGCAACTCGTGCGCGGCATCGGCGGTGAAGCGTTGTTCACGCTGCAGGGTTTGGGCGACCCGTTCAAATAAGCGGTTCAGTGCATGCAATAAAGGATTGATCTCCATCGGCGCATCGGCTGCACTGAGCGGCTGCAAATCACCGGGATGGCGTTGTGATACCTGACTCGCATAATGTTGCAGGCTGCGGAATACCCGGTTCACCGCCCACCAGATTGCCAGCACCAGCAAGGGGATGATCAGCAGCGCCAGCGCCGCCAGCCGGTAGGCAAAGCGGCTGCTGATTTCCTTACGGTGGCTGATCGGTTCCACCACCTGGATCTGTACCGTGTGGCGCTGATTCCAGACCGAGTAATAGCGCCATTGACTGGATTGCAGGTTCAGCCAGCTGAAACCATCGGCTGCCTGTTGCCGGAACGGGGTTTCCGGCGCACCGGAATTCTTATACAGTAAACGGCCATCGGCACTCCAGATCTGGAATAGCAGGTATTCCTGATGATGCACCGCAGTGGATTCACCGAGCCGGTGCGCCGGATGCCAGCTACCTTCGCCAAATTCATGCTCTGCCAGTGACAACAGGATGTGCGCGGTTTCTGCCAGCGACTGATCGAATAATTCGCGACTCTCACGGTCGGCATCCAGATACACCAATACCGCGCTGACGCTCCAGATGCCTATGGTCAGGCTCAGCAAGATGCCAAGCAGGGTACGGCGCAAAGACCATTGTCGCGGCGCTTCAGCGGTGGCACTCATGGCTGGGCTCCGGGCAGTTTATCCATCATATAGCCAACCGCATGAACGGTACGTATCAGGGATTTGCCGAGTTTTTTGCGCAAGTGATGGATGTGAACCTGAATCGCATTGCTCTCCACCTCTTCGCCCCAGCCGTAGACCGTGCTTTCCAGCTGTTCACGGCTCACGATCTGACCCTGATGCTCGATCAGCATTAGCAGTACGCTGAATTCCTTCGCGGTCAGCGCCACCGGCTGACCATCCAATTGTACGCTGCGCGCCGACACGTCGATCAGCACGCCGGCATAGCGTATCAGCTCCTGAGTACGGCCATGTACGCGGCGGCTGGCAGCCCGTAAGCGCGCCGATAACTCATCCAGATCGAAGGGCTTGATCACAAAGTCATCGGCACCCGCATCCAGGCCTGCAATACGGTCCGGAATCTGGTCGCGTGCCGTGATCACCAATACCGGATGATGGTAATCGCGCTGACGTAACTGGCGCAGGATCTGCATGCCATCCATGCCCGGCAAACTCAGATCGAGCAGTATCGCTTCGTAATCATGCTGCAGCACCGTTGTGACCACGCTGTCGCCATGCTGCAGCCAGTCCACCGTATAGCCGAGCTGATCCAGCCCGAGCTGGGTCGCACGTCCTAACTGCGGATCATCCTCGACTAACAAGATACGCATACTGTTTTCCCTGAGTTTTCCTGGTCTGATTTTGGATTGTAACGCCGCTTTGTTAAGAACTCCTTAAGTTCTACCCTGCATCATGTCGCTCATGGGTCAGAGTGCGGCATGGATTTCTGCTGTGTTCTGTCACCGGCCAGTTCAATAAAACCCGTATTCAATCAATCCACCTATCAATTAAAGCGAGCATCTATCATGACCAAGCTCACCCTGACCTGCCTGCTGCCTTTGCTCAGCATACCGCTGGCCAGCCTTGCCAGCGAACCGGCCCAGATCACGCTGAACAGCGCACAGATACAACGTGCCAATATTGCGACCACTGCCCTGATCAGTAGCGAAAATACAGCTAAAACCACGGCAAGCACACCACAGGGCCTGCATTTATCCGGCACTGTGATCAGCCCGCCCAATGGTCAGGTGATTGTCAGCAGCATGGTCAGTGGCATGGTGCAGGAAGTTCAGCACAATGCGCTGCAAGCGGTGCGGCAGGGACAGGCTATCGTGGTCTTGCACAGTCCGCAGTTAATGGAAATGCAGCGTGAGTATCTGCAACTGGCGACCGCCGCCCGTCTGGCTGCTGAAAAACGCGAACGCGATGAAAAGCTGCTACAGGAAGGCATCATCGCGCGCAGCCGCTGGCAGGAAAGCAGCGGTGCTGCGATTCAGGCTGAAGTGGCGGCGCGTGAGCGTTACCAGAGCTTGCGCAGCGCCGGTCTCAGCGATGCGCGCATCAGCCAGTTACTGAACAAACAGCAGTTATCCCCGGTACTCAGCATCAGCGCCAATGCCAGCGGTACCTTAAGCGAACTCAGCGTCAAACCGGGTCAGCGTATTGAAGCCGGAACCCCGATTGCGGCCATCAGTAAATCCGGCCCTTACTGGGTAGAGTTACAGGCCTCGGCCCAGCAGGCGGCCCAGGTACGCATCGGTGACAGCGTAAGCATCAACCAGTGTGCACCATTGAAAGTGATCGCGATTGCGAATCAGGTCCAGAGCCAGAATCAGACCAGCCTGATCCGCGCTGCACAAAGCAGCCGCGAAGATTGTCTGCAACTGAATCAGTATGTGGAGGCGCGCATACAAAACAGCCAGATACCTGCTGCCTCAGTCGCTGTGCCTTTAAGTGCAATCGTACAAAACCAGCAGCGCAGCCATGTGTTTATCCGCAATGACAAAGGCTTTCAGGTGATACCGGTGCAAGTGCTGAGTAAGCAAGGCGAGCTGGCCTGGCTGCAGGCCAGTCACCCTGCGCTGCGCGCCGGTAATCAGGTGGCGAACCGTGGCATAGGCATACTCAAAGGTGCGTGGCTGGGATTGGGCGCAGAAGAAGGCGGAGAAAAATAATGCTGGCCAAACTGATTGCATTTTCACTGGCGCAGCGTTTGCTGATGCTGGTACTGACCGTCTTGCTGGCCGCTGCCGGCTACCGCGCATTTCAAAGTCTGCCTATCGATGCCTTCCCCGATGTGTCCAGCACCCAGGTCAAAATTATTCTGAAAGCGCCGGGGATGACGCCGGAAGAGGTCGAGGCACGTATTGTGGCGCCGGTTGAGCAGGAATTACTGGGCATACCGCGTCAGGCCATCTTGCGCTCGCAATCCAAATATGCGATTGCCGATATCACGCTGGATTTTCAGGAAGGCACGGATGTGTTCTGGGCGCGCCAGCAAGTCAGCGAACGCCTGAGCAATGTGATGAAAGATCTGCCGCCTACCATCAGCGGCGGTCTGGCACCGATCACGACGCCACTCGGTGAAGTGTTCATGTTCACCATAGAAGGCCCGCTTTCGCTGATGGAAAAACGCAGCCTGCTGGAATGGACCATACGTCCGCAGTTGCGTAATATCCCCGGCGTGGCCGATGTGAATTCACTCGGTGGTCTGGTCAAAAGTTTTGAAGTGGTGCCCAATCCGGATGCGCTCAGCGCACGCGGCCTGACGCTGGCGCAATTGCGCGCTGCGCTGGAAAGCAATAACCGCAACGACGGAGCCGGCCGCTTATCATCAGGCGAAGAATCGTTGCTGGTCAGAAGCGATGGCAATATCCGTACGCTGGATGATGTCGGTGCGATTGCGATTGCGGAGCAGAATGGCGTTGCCACCCGTATCCGCGATGTGGCCCAGGTCAAGATAGGCGCACTCAGCCGGTATGGCAGTGTGACCAAGGATGGCCAAGGTGAAGCAGTGGAAGCGCTGGTACTGGCCATGCGTGGCGCCAATGCACGTCAGCTGGTACAGCAGGTGCGTGAACGTCTGAACAGCCTGCAGGCCAGTCTGCCAGCCGGTACCACCATCAATACCTTTTATGACCGTGGCAATCTGGTCGAACGCGCCGTGCAAACCGTCAGCAAGGCCTTGGCAGAAGCCAGCATCCTGGTCGTGATCCTGCTGTATCTGTTCCTCGGCAATCTGCGCTCGGCGCTGGTGGTGGCCTGTATCCTGCCGCTGTCGGCACTCGGTACTTTCATCCTGATGCAATACTTTGGTCTGAGTGCGAATCTGATGTCGCTGGGTGGGCTGGCAATCGCCATCGGTATGCTGGTCGATGCCGCAGTGGTGGTGGTGGAAAACATAGAAGCCCACAGCGGCCACAAACAAAGCGCCTTGCTGCCGCGCCTGCATGTGATCTACCGTGCGGTGAAAGAAGTCGCCTTACCGGTCAGCGCCGGTATCTCGGTCATCATGATCGTATTCCTGCCGCTGCTGTCGCTGCAGGGACTGGAAGGCAAGCTGTTCGCACCAGTCGCACTGACTATTATTTTTGCGCTGGCCAGCTCGCTGATTCTGTCGTTCACTGTGATCCCGGTATTGTGTTCCTGGCTGCTGCCAGCCAGCCATAGCGATAACCCGCGTCTGGTGCAGTGGATGGAGCAGCGTTATCAGGCGCTGCTGAGCCGTGCGCTGCAAAACGGCAAACTGTTGGCCGGCATCGCTGGCGTGATCTTAGTAGCCTGTGCAGCACTGTTCCCTTTCATCGGTAAATCCTTTATGCCGGTATTGGATGAAGGCGACATCATTTTGCAGATAGAAAAACTGCCATCTGTGAATTTGCAGGAATCGGCCCGTATTGATCAGGCGGTACAACAACGCATCCTGGAAAAAGTGCCGGATGTGGCCAGCGTGGTAGCACGCGCTGGCTCCGACGAACTGGGGCTCGATCCTATGGGACTGAATGAAACCGACAGCTTCCTGGTGCTGAAACCACGTGAGCAATGGAAAGCCGCAAACAAAGATGAATTGCTGGCACAACTGCGCGCAGTGACCGCAGAATTTGCCGGTGTCAATTTCAGTTTTACCCAGCCAATAGAAATGCGGACTTCGGAAATGCTGTCCGGTGTACGTGGTGATCTGGCGGTCAAGGTGTATGGCCCGAATGCCGACGTGCTGAATCAGCTGGCAGAACAAATCGTACAGGTACTGAATGGCATCCAGGGTAGCCAGGACGTACTGAAGGTGCAAAACGAGGGTGTGCAGTATCTGCAGCTCGATATCCAGCGCGAAGCAGCCGGTCGTCTGGGCATGAGCGTGGAACAGATACAAAACGATGTACGCACGATGGTGGAAGGCAATGTGGCTGGGGTCGTGGTACAGGAAGGCCAGCGTCTGCCTTTACTGGTGCGTGGCAGTGAGCAGACCCGCTTGTCGCCGGAGTTATTCAGCCAGTTGCGTCTGACACCACGTGAAGGTGTGTCGGTGCCCTTGTCGCAAGTCGCGCAATTACGCACAGTGGAAGGCCCGGTCAAAGTCGAGCGTGAAAATGCATCGCGCCTGACCGTGGTGCGTGCCAATGTGCATGGCCGCGATCTGGTGTCCTTTGTGGAAGAAGCGCGGCAACAGGTGGCGGCCAAAGTGAAATTACCGGCCGGCTATCAGATAGGCTGGGGCGGTCAGTTTGAAAATCAGCAGCGTGCTGCGCAACGTCTGATGCTGGTGGTACCGGTGGCATTGGCTCTGATCTTCCTGCTGCTGTTTTCCAGTTTGCAAAGCCTGCGTCAAGCCTTGCTGGTACTGGCAAATATCCCGTTTGCCTTATGCGGCGGCGTGGTGGCACTGGCAATCAGCGGTGAATATCTGTCGGTACCCGCCTCAGTCGGATTTATCGCGCTGATGGGCATTGCGGTGTTGAATGGCCTGGTCATGATCAGCTACTTCAATCAATTGCTGGCACGTGGTGTGGCGATGGCAGAAGTGGTCAGCAGCGGCGCGCTGCGACGCTTCCGTCCCGTCATGATGACCGCCAGTATCACTGCCTTCGGCCTGGTACCGCTGTTACTGGCGACAGGCCCCGGCTCAGAAATCCAGCGCCCGCTGGCCATCGTGGTGATCGGTGGCCTGGTCAGTGCGACCGCCCTGACCCTGATTTTGTTACCGGTTTTATTTGCACGCTTCGGGCTGGCCAGCCAGCCGGGCGGCACTGCTGAGAAAGTCTGATCATGATCCAAAACTTTGAACAAAATGCCGTGCTGCAACTGGCCATTCCGCGTGCGCTGGATGAAGACATCGCCGACCTGCTGCTGGCGCATCCCGAACTCGCATCCGGATTCACGCTGTTGCCAGCGCAAGGCATGGGACAACATACGCGCCTGTTAAGCGCTATGGAGCAGGTGCAAGGCCGCAGCCAGCGTCAGCTATTTGTGATTTGTGGTGCACTGGCCCAGCTGCGCGCCTTGCTGCAATTACTCAATCAACATTTTCCGGGTGCTGATATCCATTACTGGATCACGCCTGTCATCGAATCAGGGAGTCTGCAATGAACACCAAGTATGCCCGCCTCAGCCTTATCGGTCTGGCGTTGTTGAGTCCGCTGAGTTTCGCGAATTCCGGTCATCCGCTGGCACCGCCGTTCGCCGCCATCCTGCCCGCCGAGGCACAGGTCAGACTAGCCTTACATCAGCTGCCGGAGCTGCGTACCGGCAAGCTGCAACAGGAACTGGCGGCCGCGCAACAACAGAAACTCAACAGTGGCTCGCATGAATGGCAATTACGGCTGGCGCAGACTAAGCGTAAAGATGCCGCTGCCGAAGTCACACGCGATCAGGAGATCAGCGTAGAGCGTGCGGTACGCTGGTTTGGCAAAGCCGGTCAGGATCAGGCGCTCGGTGAAAAAGGCAAGGAAATCGCACGTATCGCGCATGCCGATATCTGGCACGAAGCTGCGCGTGGCTTGCTGACTGACTGGTTTGATACCTTGCGTGCGATGCGCTACCGCCAGCAGGTGGAAGAGCAATTAGTCGTGCTGCAGGAAGTGGTGAGCATCGCCACCAAACGCGTCAAAGCAGGCGAAGCAGCGCGGCTGGAGCAGCAACTGGCTGAAACCGAATTGCAACGCCAGTCTGCTTTATTGCAGCAGGCGCAGCTGCGCGAAGAGCAGTTCCTGCGTAATTTGCAAACCCGTTATCCCGAATTGCCAGCACCGACGCTGACCGTGCTGCCACAACCTTTACCGGCCGTCGCCAACAGCAAGGCGATAGAGGAAATCACCGAAGATAATCATGAGGTGGAATTGCTGGAACTGGAAGCAGAAATGGCCAAAATGCAGGCCAGCCGCGTGCGCGCCGACACCATGCCAGACCCGGTGCTTGGCATACGTGCTGCACGTGAACGCAATGGTCAGGATAGCCTGATCGGCTTCAGCATCTCGATACCGCTGTCAGGCACCGCACGTCAGGCCGATGCGCAGGCCGCAGTCAGCAAAGCGGGTATCGCCCAGGCCAAACTGGATCAGGTGCGCAGCAAGGTATTTCGTGATGCACAGCGGGTGGTGGCAGAACGCGAGCAATCCTATCGCATCTGGCAAACCCTGCAAAACGTGAGCCAGCAAAGTCAGGCACAGGCACAAACCATGCTGAAAGCCTATCAGCTTGGGGAAGTCTCCCTGACAGACAGTCTGCAGATACGGCGCAATGCGATGGAAGCCAGACTGAATGCCGAAACCGCACAGCTTGATGCCTTAATGGCACAGGCGCGTTTCGAACTCGATGCGCATCATTTGTGGTCGATAGACTGAAGACTCAAGACTCAAAACTGAAAGCGCTGATACGCGTACGAAAAAAAAGGCAGCCTGGCTGCCTTTTTTTGTTTGAGCCCTCAGACTCACTGAAATCACTTATTCCAGATTTCCTGATAATGATGGCGGAAATCATTAGCCGGTTCAAAACTGTTTTTAGCACCGCCGTCATACGCGATATTTTGCGCCGTGACCAGATGCAATGCGGTGACATAGTTGCTGGCTGGCTGAGCATTAAAAGCACGGTTCAGCTCGTCCACCAGTTGCCACGCATGCTGAGTCAGCGGTTCAGGCACGGTACCGGTCTGTATGCCATTACTGCGTATGCGTTTATACGCAGTGGCTGAACCGTCACCAGCCGCCACGCCTGACAGTTTATTATTGCTGAGTAAGGCCGCAATCGGTGCTGATTCCAGCATATCAAAATAGTAGTCGTTGACGGCGATCACATGCGTCCATTTGGCACCGTGGCGTTTGACTGCGCTATCCACTGCTGGCTTCATTTTCAGATGGGTTTCTGCCAGTGGCACGTCTTCCACACTGAGTAATTTGCAGCCTTCACATTGCTTGATGGTTTCAATAATCGCCGCAGATTTGGCTTGTAAAAACGGATTAGTGGAATCGGTGAATACCACGATGCCCGCTTTATTATTCGACTCAACCACAGTCAGCAAGGCGGCCAGCTGCGCGACTTCTTTGGGATTGGTCGCGAGATTGGTGAACAGGCCATCAACCGGTCCTTGTTTGACCGATGCGTGCCAGCCAACCACAGGAATTTTTGCGCTGGCGGCGGCTGCCATGCCCTTGGCCTGGGTGCCGACATCGACGCCCGCCAAAATGATGCCGTCGGCTTTCATATCGATGGCTTGCTTGATAATCGCAGCGCCCTGATTGCATCTGCCACGGCAATCGATAGGCAGAGTTTCCCAACTGGCGGCCATTCCCGCTTCCCGCACTCCGTTAAACAAACCTGAAGTACCGGCATCACTCATGTCGGCTGCAATAAAAATAATCTTCTTTTTTTTCTGTAATTTCGGACCTTCGACCGGACCATCCCATTTATTTTTTAAGGATGCTGCGCGCGCCACTTTGGCATTGGCACGGCTTAAGAATTGCATGGGATTTTCTTGGGCAGTCGCGCTGGCGATGAAACTAAACGCAACAAACAACACGGTCAGGCACTTACTTTGCATAGCAGTCATGATTCTGGGTTGGTCAGGTTGAAAACACGCCTGCGCCGGTTTCACGCCGCAGGGTCTGCACTTCATCGATTGCACTAAACAAAACTACTGTGATTTGCTTACATCCACTTACATCCGCTTACGTCCGTTCGGATTATTGCAGAAATCTTCTCGCTGTAAATAGAGTTTGCTTACCACTCCGCACGAAACTAAATTTAATTCAGAAAGAATAAATATTTTCCATCTAAAAAACCAAATTGAAGCTATTTTTTACTTATTAATTTCGATAGCCAGAAAAAAATGCCGCTAACTGCGGATAAATAACAACAATTTAGATTAATTCCCGTGAAGTGAAGAAACTGTGTTTATTTGTAGTTTCCTGCGTTTAACAACAAGCTTGGATGCATCATGTTTCGATGAAGCAAATTATGCGCCAGCTGCGTGCACTGATTTGGACGGCGTTCAGCCGCAGGGGGAGGCAGAGGTACACCATGCAGATGGTGCCGGGAACAGGAGCAGCTCAGAAAAAAACCGGATGTGACTCAGGTTCACATCCGGTGCAGGGTAGGTTTTGGCACGAATTGCATCGCGCGTAAGCAGTGTCATTTCCAGATGATGTCGCCGCTACCCGTGCGTTCTACGCTGCGTTTGCCCGGATTGCCGCTGATAACGGCGTCACCGCTGCCTGCCGATTTAATTTTGATGTCTTCGCTCACCCAGGCTTTCACATCGCCGGAACCCTGCTGTTGCAGTTGCGCCTGAACCGCCTTGAGTCCCGTCGCATTCAGATCACCGGAACCCATGGATTTCAGGATCAGCACACGGCTTTGCCCTTTCAGTATCGCATCGCCTGAGCCCTGCATAGTCAGATCGATGGTGTCACCGTTGGGCAGCCCCAGATTCAGATTGCCGCTACCACCCAGTAAAGCCTGTACCCGCTGAAAATCACCATCGATATTCAAATCACCAGAGCCTTTAAGAATCAACTCAATCTGCTTCGCTTTGAAGCCGCGGATATTGCCATTGCCGCTGCCACTAAGCTGGACTTTTTCTATCGCCGGTAAAGCCAGTTCCACCCGGGTCTGATCGGACTGACCAATTGCAATGAACAAGCCACGGGTACTCACGTACAAAGTATTCCCTTCAACTTTAGTAGTCACACGCGGTACCAGCTTGGCGTCACCACGCACCAGCAATTCAGCTTGCGTCGCCTGCCTTAACACCAGGTCGACCGGGCCGTTCATCACAACATTTAAAACCTGTTGTTCCATAGGGCGGACTTCGCTGGCGACCGCTGCAGTCTGATTACCTGTCGCATGGGCCTGCATAAACCAGGCAGTGGCAGAGGTTAACACCAGTGATACAGCCAGCATGCTGGCACCGGTACGGATAAGTTTTTTCATGATATGTCCTTTCTCAAATTGCTTCAGGCAGCGTGCATTTGGGGTTGACGCAATTGCTGTGCGGACCAGCGCAGATAGCGCAAGGCACCACGCCAGCTGAAACGGGTAAGCCATAAAGTCAGCATCATCAACAGGATGGAACCAATAATCATGCCCATGCCCTTGACAGTCTGCCGCATTCCCATAGGCTGACTAAAGCTGAATTGGATATCGAGCGGTTCGCCCTTGACGGTCTGTGCGCTACTGATTGCCTCTGTCTGAGTGGCTACAGAAGCATCCGAAGCCGCCGTCGCTGGTAAAGCAACAGGTTTTTCCGCACCGGTTGAGGTCTGGGTATGCACACCGCTGCCATTGATTTCTATTTGTACCGGCTCATGAGCGATGCGTGCATCAAAACTCTGATGCACAGTCACATTCTTTGTCTGCGGTATCCCTACATGAAACTCGGAGATGCCAGCCACACCGGCAGCGGCGAGCAATATGCCGCCGAAGTACAGGCAGACTGAGGCCACAAATCCGGCGAACAGCACACTGACAGTGGCCATCACAGGCGCAATCAGCAGCAGGTTCAGGAAGGCCAGGCCAGTCAGCGCGACAAACAGGCGCGCCAGATTGCTCAGGTTGAAGCGCACTTGCAAAGCCTGGTAACGCACACTGGTTTTCTTTTGTGCCGCCACCAGTTCCGGTTTGGGCAGACGCGCTGCTATGCTTTCTTCACTCTCACCGGCCAGCATCGCATCAAGGAATTTCCGCTCATAAGTCCACAGGCATTCTTCAATCACAGGGCCGGGCAGGCCAGTCAATGCCTGTTGCAGTGCATGCATGTAGCTCGCTTTATTCATCATGACTCCGTGTGGTAAGTGGTATAGGAGTCATGATAAGGACAGGCTGGCAGACCCGCCAGCAGCATGCGACAGTGCGTCAATTTGCAGTCATGAACTGCAAAAATGCAGGCATTGGAATCAGCGCAGGTTTTGCGGTTTGCTCATCCAGCCTATCGAGGTCGCATGCAGGCTTTGCACATACAGGCGGTCGCGGGTTTCGAGTACGCCCGTCGTTTCGGGGTAGCTTCCACGCGGGTCTTGTAAGTCTGCCACAATCTTGCCCTGCTCATCGAAGGCCAGCACATGTCCATAAGCAGGTGGTACCGGCCACAAAAAGCGTGGCAGGCGTAAAGTCAGACTGCGTAACCAGGGCCTGTCCGCCATCTGGTCAATCGCAGCGCCACGCGGCTTGGCCAGACCCAGCCAGATACGGCCATGCTCACCGCGCATCAGATTGTCGGGATAACCAGGCAAATCGCGCAGGATACGATGGGCCAGGCACTTGTCCTTATTCGACTTCAGATGCAGCTGTTGCGCGCTCAGCGCGATTTGCCAGACTGCATATTCACCGGTTTCAACCACAAACAAAGAACGTTCATCCTGACTCAGCGCCACTCCATTGGCAAAACTAAGCTGATCGGCCACGACACGCGCCTGGTTTAACTGCGCATCATATTCAATCACACGGCCGGTGGCTGAGTGCTCCAGGATGTCGAGTACGCTGGCATGGAAAGTTCCGCCCGACTGCCTGGCACCAAAACGCTGACTCGCATCAGAAAAATAGATTTTGCCGTTTTTTGCCACCACCACAGAATTGGCATACAAAACCGGCGTGCCATCCACCTGATCACACAGCACAGTGATCTGCTTGTCCGGTGTAATCCTGAGCAAGCCACGGTAAGCATCAGCCGCGATCATATTGCCCTGCGCATCAAACGCAAAACCCAGCACCCGTCCGCCGGTATTGACCCAGACTTCACGCTGACCGCCATCTTCCTGCATACGCAGGATGGCACCGGACGCCACTGCCGCATACAGCCTGCCATCTGGCCCCAGCAGCAAATGTTCCGGGCCACTTTCAGACCCGATATCGAGCTGCTGTAAATGCGCGAGCTGCTCATTTCTGGCATGCGGTGGCGCATAACCGACAAAGGGTGTGGCCTGCCAGGCGACTGGATTGACCGGCACCGGTGCCAGCGTCAGATAAGCAGCAGCCAATGCCAACAACAGCAATAAAGTCCAGACGATGCGGGAAAGTTTCATTGAGTCTCCGGAAAGCGGCAGTCCAGGCTGCAGCGCTTAGTTTTAATGTAAAACCCGGCTCGCATCCAAGGTGCGCAGCCAGGTCAGCTGTAAGACACGCGCATCATTACTGGCGCGGTGACGGGTGATCGCCAATTCATGCTCGACCTGCAGCCGGGTGGTATGCCAGAGTTCGGCCTGTTGCGGTGAAATGATTTCGCGCAGATCGGCCAGGCGGAAGCGCGGTGAACAGCCAGCCGCATCGAATAAACGCGCCAGCCACACATAATCCTGCCCCCAGCAATCGGTATAGACCGTGCAGCTATCCAATTGCTGATTCAGCTGAGCGGCCACCAGTGCCGCGCTCCTTCCGCGTTCCAGCAATAATTCTCTGGGAATTTTGTGTACCTGCGCTGCCTGACTATCCCAGTGCACCCAGTCCTGCTCGGGCCGGATCAGGGTACACCAGCCCTCACCGTGGCGCAGAGAAAAACCGACTTCAATCGGATAGCTGCCTTTGCCAAAGCCAGATGCTTCGATATCCATTACGATGGGAACTGTCGACATGCTGGCCTCCGGAAATTTTTTTGAACAACGGAAACAACCACCTGCTCAGCCTGAATTGCCTAACACAGCGTCTCAACAGCGCCGCCTATTCAACAGGTGCAAGGCTGTCTTCATAGAGTTCCAGCGGCAAGCCATCGGGGTCGGCAAAAAAACAAAAACGCCGCCCGGTATATTCATCGACACGTATTGCCTGGCAATCTACCTGATGCTGCTGCAAATGGGCCAGCACCAGCTCCAGATTCTGCACCCGGAACGCCAGATGACGCAAGCCCTGTGCCTCCGGCCAGGACGGACGTGGCGGCGCATCCGGAAAAGAAAATAACTCTAACTGCGCGCCATCCGGCAAAGCCAGATCCAGCTTGTAAGAGTCGCGCTCTGCCCGGTAGTGCTCAGACAGTATGCGCAATCCCAGTATCTGATGGTAAAAATGTCTGGAGCGCGCATAGTCAGAACAGATCACAGCGACGTGATGGATGCCGGATAACAGCTGCATAATCCTCCTAGTAAAACCAGACCCGGACTATTTTTTGTCCGGTCACTTCATACACAGCCGCTGCTTCAATGATGTGTTCCGCCACACCATGCACACGCTCATGATCGATCACTTTTTGTCCTATCACCATGCGATTGACCAGCTCAGCATGCAAATCCGGTAAGTTAAAACGCTTTTCCGCATAGTGTTGCGCCAGTGCCGTGATGCCTGTGATCACAGGCTCGGCGGCGGGTGGACGGAATACCTCGACCTGTTCGTCATAACAGGCGACAAACGCCTGTAAGTCGCGGGCATTATAGGCATCCAGTTGTGCCTGGACGATGTGTTCTGCGGTGTTCATATTACCTCGTGATTTTTCTGGCCATGCCTATCGATGCGGGCGCGGTTGCTGCGAAACCAAACTGTGCATACAGCTGGTGTGCCTTGCCATCTGCAATCAGGCTCACATAGCCACTGTCCGGTACGTGTTGTTCCAGCCAGGCTGTGATTTCCTGCATGACGCGCTTGCCTAAGCCCTGCCCCTGAAATGCGGGTAATACCGCTATATCCACCACCTGAAAAAAGCAGCCGCCATCACCGACCACGCGCCCCATCGCGATGGTTTGCTCAGCATCCTTGATCTGCACCGCAAACAGGCTGCCAGGCAAACCCAGACTGGCGGCGGCTGTGGATTTAGGGCTCAGTCCTGCGCTCTGGCGCAAATGCTGATATACGGCGACATCCGGTACTTCATGGCTAATTCGATAGGGAAAATCTTTAAGCATACGGGCTCCGTCACACGCTCTAAATCAAGATATAGCTTGCTTCACACGCTCAACACGGCTCAGCAAATCACGGTTCATCTGGCGTGCATGCGCTGGCATATGACGTGCGCTCAGATCAATATCGGCGCAGATTTGTCTGGCCTGATCTGGACGCGACTGACGCAATGTCCATTCAGCCAGTTCCACTTTGGCATCCAGGCTGCCGAATTGTTGTGCCGCAAGCTGGAATTCGCGCTCTGCATCAGCCTGCCTGTCCAGCGCATCATAAATCTGTGCCAGTAATATCGCCTGACGCTCCGCCGAGTAAGACGGGTTGTCGGCGCGCACGGCACTGGCCAGTTCCAGTGCGCGTTCCGCATGACGGCTCAGTAAATGGGCTTTGGCTGCTGCCAGCCGAATTTCAGGATCACGCGCAAACGGGCCTTGCAGACAGGCGTCAAACTGCACTGCTGCATCCGCTACCGCACCACTGTCGAGCAGTGCATTGGCCAGCCGCATCTGATTTTGTGCGGTCGGTGTCAGCTCAAATGCACTGCGTGCTTCGCGTAATTCACGTTCAGGATCGAGACTGCGTGCTACCGCCTTGACGGTTTTATGCACATGATGCTGGATACGGCTTTCCGGGAGATACACGGCAAAGAAATAGACCGCGCTGCCAAGTAAGGGAAACATAAACATGATGACCAGCCAGTACAATTCACGACCGGTGCGTATCACATGCACAGCAAAAAAAATAACGATCAGCAGGTGCAGACCAACACCAAAATAAGGCATATTCAAATTCCTGAATAAATATTAATTCTTAGTTGTCAGCGACCTGCTCAGCCTGCACGTTCTGCACAGGCTGCAAGCAAGCCGCTTTATTCGTAACGCAGGCAATCCACCGGCAATAAGCGGGAAGCGCGCCGGGCCGGATAAAAACCAAAGAAGATACCAACAAAGCTGGAAAAGGCACAGGCGATGATAATAGCCTGCATGCCGATTTCCACCTCTATTTTACCGGTAGACGTGATCGCTGCCGCACCTGCACTCGCAAGTAAAACACCGATCAGACCACCGACCAGACAAATCACTACGGCCTCAGTCAGAAACTGCAGCAAGACATCGCGCGGTTTGGCACCAATCGCCATACGAATACCGATTTCCCGCGTGCGTTCAGTCACAGAAACCAGCATGATATTCATGATGCCTATGCCGCCCACCACCAGCGATATCGCACCAATCGCGCCCAATAAAGCCGCCAGCCCGGTTGAAATTTTCGCGCCGGCTTCTGCAATCGAAGCCAGATTCTCTATGCGGAAATCGTCTTCCTGTTCCGCCTTGATGCGGTGGCGGTCACGCAGCATTTCCTTGATATCGGTTTCCGCATCCTTCATGGCTTTATCCGACTTACCCTGGGCAATCACATAATGCACATTGCGTGGGAAAGGGCTGCGTATCAGGTTAGCGCGTGCCGCCGTGATAGGCACCAGCACCAGATCACCGATATCGCCACCGTCAAATGAACGGCCTTCGCCCTGCAACACGCCAGTGACCTGGAAAGGCACATTATCGATACGCAGAAACTGGCCGAGCGGATCGGCTTTATAAAAAAACTGATCGGCGACTTTTTTACCGATGATCACCGTCTTGGCAGCGGCACGTATATCGGAATCGCTGAAATAACTGCCGGTTTCTATCTTCCAGTTACGCACCTTGAACATTTCCGGCGTCACGCCCAGCACAGAATTGTTGGAGTTATCGCTGCCGGAAGTAATCTGGAAAAAGCCTTGCAGCGCCGCTGCCGCGCCATTCAGGCTGGGCAGCTCATTGAGTGCTGCCGCATCTTCAAAGCTCAGCGAAGGTGCCGTTCCGGTACGCGCACGCACACCCTGGGTGCGGTTGGCACCCGGCGAAATAATCAGCAAATTACTGCCCAGGATTTCCAGTTCCTTGGAAATGAATTTCTTCGCACTTTCACCGACCGCCAGCATCATCACCACCGAGGTGATACCGATGATAATCCCCAGCATGGTCAGCGCAGTGCGCAGACGGTTGGCATTCATGGAACGGAATGCCTCGATAAATACCTGTAACACATTCATGGCTGACCCACCGTTTCTGTATGCGATGCAGCCAGCTGGCGCAAACCTTCTGCGGCCGGTCCATCGTATAACACACGACCATCTTTCAGACGCACCAGACGTTTGGCATAGGCAGCGATATCCGGTTCATGGGTTACCAGTAAGATCGTGATACCACGCTCGCTATTCAATTGCTGCAAGGAGCGCATGATATCGACGCTGGTCTGGGTATCCAGATTGCCGGTCGGCTCATCGGCCAATATCAGCGGCGGATCAGCCACCAGCGCACGCGCGATTGCCACCCTTTGCTGCTGCCCACCCGATAACTGATTCGGCAAGCGCCGTGCAAAATCTTTCAGCCCGACGCGTTCGAGTTCACTGAGTGCTTTCTGATGGGCTTTAGCGCGGCTGACACCGGCGTAAATCAAAGGCAGAGCCACGTTTTCTGCCACGCTCATACGCTTAATCAGATTAAAACTCTGGAATACAAAGCCTATGGTGCGGTTGCGTATCGTCGCCAGTTCGGCGCGCGACAGGCTCAGAGTATCGACCCCATTGAGCAAATAGGAACCGGCACTGGCCTGATCCAGACACCCGAGTATATTCATCAGCGTCGATTTGCCGGAACCGGATTGCCCCATCACCGCCACAAAATCGCCGCGCGGTACCTGTACATCGATGCCATGTAAAACCCGGGTTTCGACACCGCCGGAAAAGTAACTTTTGGTGACGCCCTGCAGCGCAATCAGAGCGGCACTCATCAGTTGGCTCCGGCCTTATCCAGCGCGCGCGTAATCACCTGATCACCCGCTTTGAGCTCACCGGACAGCACTTCGGTGTAACGGAAATTCGACAATCCGATTTTGATATCCACTGCCTGCGGCTGTTTTTTGTCGTTGAGCTTATACACCTTAAAGCTGCGCGTCTGTTCTTTTTTGGAGCGGAAAGCAATATCGTCTTCCGGTTCAGGTGGCGGCAATGCCGCGCCGGCGCTGGCATTGGCGCTGGCTGAAGCTTGCGCCGCCAGGTTTTTCGCTTCGCGGGCCTGCTCTTCCTCACTCGGTTTATAGCGCAGAGCAGCCGTCGGTATGCGCAGCACATTTTGCTTGGCACCCACCACCAGCCTGACCTGAGCGGTCATGCCGGGTTTGAGTAATTCGTCTTTATTGTCCACATCCAGCACCACGTTATAGGTCACGACGTTTTGCTGTACATTGGCTGCCAGCCGGAACTGGCGCAGCTTAGCTTCGAATTCCCGGTCAGGATAGGCGTCCACCACAAAGCGCGCTGGCAGACCATCGCGCAGCGCGCCGACATCGGCTTCGGACACACTGGTATCGATTTGCATCTTAGTCAGATCACGCGCAATCTGGAACAGATTCGGAGTCTGGAAAGAAGCTGCCACCGTTTGCCCTATTTCGATAGTACGTTTGATGATCACACCATCGATAGGTGAGCGGATCACGCTATTGTTGAGATTGGCTTGCGCATTATCGAGCTGGGCACGTGCCACTTTGATGTTGGCTTCTGCCACTTCCAGTTCACGACGCGACTGATCCATCGCGATCCCGGAAATATAATTTTGCGCCACCAGTTTCTGATTGCGCTCCAGCGTGGCCTGCGCCAGCCGCCGCGACGCCTCCGCCGAAGCCAGGCTGGCCTCGGCCTGTTTGATCTGGGCATTGAAAATAGTCGGGTCCAGCTTCAGCAAAATCTGGCCCTGCTTCACCCTGTCATTGAAATCAGCTTTGAGCTCAATCACGGTGCCCGACACCTGGGAACCCACATTAATCAGTGCGACCGGATTGAGCGTGCCGCTGGCGGTCACCGTCTGGCTCAGATTGCCTTTTTCGACGGCCGCAGTTTTAAACCTGGGCGCATCCTCCTTGGGTTTGCTATCCTGCTTATGCAGTACAAACGCCGCAGTTCCGGCAACAGCAGCCAGCACGGCTACGATCAACACCCGCTTCTTGGTAAACATTCGCATACTTTGACCTACATTTCTCAATAAGGACAGCACTACAGGAACCAGACTGGCACGCAATACCAGCCTGTGACAACAGCAATTCAGCTTCGTTCAATCTTTAACAACCAGGCCACACCCAGTGTCACTATTCCTGTCAGCACACCGATCCAGCCCCAGCTGCCGGCGGCCAGAAATCCTAACACCATACCACCCCAGGAAAAACAACTGAGCGTTTCTATGATGCCGACACTTAACTGGGTCTGACCACGGCGGTTCAACTGATTGCGGTTACCGGGTTTGGATAACCACAGATGGATACAGGCTACCGACAACATACCGGCGCTGCAGCCAAGCAAAGTAATCAAACCGGCCTGCCACTGGCGTATGCTGAGCCACACGATCAGCGGCAACACCAGCGAGGCGACCGGCAGGCAGGCTGCAAGCAGCTTGGCAGTTTGCACATGACGCGCGGTGACCGGTGCTGAACGCAGCAAATCCGGTGCATCTTCAGCTGCGACAATGACCCAGATCAGTGAGCCTGTCAGCGAGCAGGTCAGAAAAGTCATGGTTGCCGCCATACCGGGTAACAGGATGCCATTTTTCAGGAGCAAAAATACCGCTGGCAACAGATACAATAATTGCAGCGCGATCTGGGACAGCAACTGCGGATCACGCAATAGCAGCCGCCATTCTTTATACATCACATTGCGGTATAAACCCTGACGGAAATGCAGCCTGGCGCTGAGCTCAGACACCGGACGCGCGCGGGTTGGCGCGCTCACCGATTGCTGTACACCGTGGATGAAAAAACGACAGGTATAACGGCTGGTCAGCCAGAATAGCGCCAGCGCCACTGCACTGATAATCAGCGCTGGCTGCCAGGCGCCAAACAAGGCGCGTGCCGGTAACCAGACCAGGCTATGCTGATCGAACAGACCACCTTCCTGTATCCAGGGTTTGCAATACGCGATCACGCGTTGTTTGCTCTCTTCCGGAAACTGATTAAATAGCTGAAAACCGAGAAAAATCACTGCACCTGACAAGGCGCCCAGCATATGCGCCACCGTCTTGGTGCGGCGCGCGCCCAGCCATTTCACCAGCGACAGTGTCAACACCATAGCCAGACAAGACGCCAGTACCGCCAGTGCCAGTATGGCCGGATAAATCCCTAACCAGCGCCACTGACCAATGAGCAGTCCGACATGCGCAAACGGCGATAAAAACAGCAGAAACAGAAAAGCCACGCCCAGCACGATACTGGCCAGCCTGACGGTAAATATGCTTTGCGCAGGCATAGGAGAGCTCAGCAGCAAATCCAGATCCCCGCGTTCAAACAGCGCTTTCACACTGCGGTTCAACGCCATAGACAACATCATGCTGAACAGCACAGCCAGCGCCACACCGGCTGCCATCACCAGCATGGGATCAGGCTGATCATGCAGTGCAGGCAGACCACGTAATACCATCCAGGCCATCGCATGCACCACCGCCAGCACCAGCAGACTCAGTAATTTACCGCTCAGTGGCATGCCACGCTTAGGCTTAGTCCCGGACTTATCGTCGCCCATATCAAAGAAAAACATGCGCCATTCATGCCGGAACAGCCACAGGCTGCTGCCCGGCTTACTTTGCCAGCGCGCACTCATGCCTGCAGCTCCGGACTGACGGGAGCTGTCAATTGCAGGAATACATCCTCCAGCGTACCGCTGCCATTGTCGGTACGCGCACGCAGCTCATCCAGTGTGCCTTCAGCAATCAGTCTGCCATGCTGAATAATACCGATACGTTCCGCCAGCCTTTCTGCCACATCCAGAATATGGGTGGTCAGGATCACCGTACCACCCTGTGCCACATGGCGCAGCAATACATCCTTGACCTGACGTGCTGCCGCCGCATCCAGCCCGGTTAAAGGTTCATCCAGGATGATCAGTTCGGGTTCATGAATCAGCGCACCGGCCAGTGCCAGCTTTTGCTTCATGCCTTTAGAAAAACCTTCGATCAGCTCATCGGCGTGCTGAGTCAGATCCAGCCAGCTCAGCAACTGCTGCGCGCGGCTTTGCGCCTGCGCCGCCGACATGCCCCACAAACCCGCTACAAACTCCAGGTATTCAAAGGGTTTGAGCTTGTTGTACAACATCGCTTCATCCGGCAGATAAGCCAGCTTCTGCTTGGCCGCAGCAGGATCAGCTGCCAGCTCCTGACCCAGGATATGAATGCTGCCGCTGTCGGGTGCCAGCAAGCCAGCCACCATGCGCAGGGTAGTGCTCTTACCTGCACCATTCGGCCCCAGCAAGGCGTATAACTCACCGCGTCTGACCTGCAAATTAATATGATCCACCGCCGGGCGGCCAAAGTTCTTCACCAGATCTTTTAATTCCAGCGCGATGTCTGACATGCTTCACTCCTTTTTATATTTTTCTTAGCCGGACTTAGGCAAAACCTGCTCAAGGCTGAATTGCGGTACAGAGTTCCACCATCACACCGTCCGGACAACGCAGATAAGACACGGTCTGGCCCCAGGGTTTGTCTTGCGGTGGCGCGAGTTCAGCGGCACCCGCCAGCAAGGCATGCGCATGGGCTGCGGCCACATCCTGCGTGACTAAGGCGATTTCAAATCCCAGCGGTTGTGGTGAGCTGTGGGCTGCGACATGACCGCCTTTGATATTCATGTCCCCCATCGCGTGCGCCGCAAAAGCGAGTGCCGTCGCTCCCGTCTCCAGTTCACCATACATGCCGGACTCATGCAAAAAGCGGGTCTGCAAGCCAAAGGCCTGTTCAAAGAAGCGCAGTGAAGCCGCTACATCCGGCACATAAATGATGGTGTAAGCAAATTGCATGGCATACCTTTAGATTCTGAACGCAACAAACGACAGCCGCACTACCTGGCAGCTGGCAGGATGGAGCATATTACCAAAAAAGTAAGTTCCAACCTGTGCAGCAGCACTGGTTTGCTGCAAAAATGTAGACGCTGACAACAGGCTTTGCGCAGGCTGCCGATGCGAAATGCAAATTTCGGCTATGCTTGCTCAAAAATGGCAGATGGACAAGGGCAAGACCTGGCGTCATCGTCCTGACATCGCCACATGAGATAAATACCTGGCAGACACGATACCGCAGCATGATGGCCTGATGCCGTAGTAGCGCTCAGTCTGCTGAGGTGCAGAATGACAAGCTTGCGCGCTGCCACCACTCAGGCAGCTCAGCAGCCAATCAAAAAAAGGGGAGCCTGTGAGCCAACTGTTACAACATCGCCTGGAATTACTCGGACAATCCGCGCATCGTCCCTTGCTGAGCCAGGGCCTGCGCGGCATAGAGCGCGAAACACTGCGCGTGGGTCAGGACGGACAATTATCACGCCGCAGGCATCCGCAGCAACTGGGCTCCACTCTGACCCATCCGCAAATCACCACCGATTATGCCGAAGCACTGATGGAATTCATCACTCCGGCTGAAACCGATATCGCAACGGCACTGGAAAAACTGGATCAGATACACCGCTTTGTGCATGCCGAACTGGGTGATGAAATCTTGTGGAGCCAATCCATGCCTGGCGTGCTGCCAGATGAAAAAGACATCGATATCGCCTGGTATGGCCAGTCTCACATAGGTATGATCAAACATGTGTACCGACGCGGTCTGGCACTGCGTTATGGCAAATCCATGCAATGCATCGCCGGTATCCATTACAACTATTCTTTGTCAGAACAACTCTGGCAGATACTGGCTCAGGCGGAGCAAACCCGTGGCGATGCGATGCATATTCAGTCGGAACACTATGTTGCGCTGATACGTAACTTCCACCGCTACAGCTGGCTGCTGATGTATCTGTTCGGTGCCTCACCGGCACTGGCAACCGGCTTCCTGCGTGGCCGCGCTCATCAGTTGGAAAGCTTGTCAGAAGACACGCTGTATCTGCCGTATGCGACCAGCCTGCGCATGAGCGATCTGGGCTATCAGAATAATGCCCAGGACGGTCTGGTACCGCCATATAACAATCTGCTCGATTACATGCGCAGCCTGTCTATGGCCGTGCGCAAACCGTATCCGCCGTATGCGGCACTGGGAACGCGTCAGGATGGGGAATGGGTACAGATCAACACCAATGTGCTACAGATAGAAAACGAGTTTTACGCCACCATACGGCCTAAACGCGTGATACGTACCGGTGAACGCCCAATCGAAGCACTGTGCGCGCGCGGTGTGCAGTATGTGGAAGTACGCTGCATGGACGTCAATCCGTTTGACCCCTTAGGCATCAACCTGGAAACAGCACGCTTCCTGGATGCCTTCCTGTTGTTCTGCGCATTGAATGACAGCCCGCTCACCAATGAAGCGGAAGGCGAAGAAAACACCGCTAACTTTGCCGCCACCGTGAAAGAAGGCCGTCGTCCGGGTCTGCAATTGCAGCGTCAGGGTCAGTCCATCAGCTTGCAAAACTGGGGCAAGGAATTACTGGCGCAAATCACGCCGGTTGCGGCCTTGCTGGATCAGCAAAGCGGTGGTAACGCCCATCAGGCCAGCCTGCAGCAACAACAGGCACGCTTAGACAATCCGGATCTGACGCCATCGGCTCAGGTATTGCGCGCGATCGCAGCGGAAGGCAATTCTTTCCCGCGCTTTGCATTGAAACAAAGCCAGCAACTCGCAGCGGATTTCCGTGCGCGCCCACCGAGCGCAGCAGAACGTGCTTACTTCAGCGAACTGGCACAGGCTTCGATTGCTGAGCAGGCGCAGATGGAGCAACAACAAACCGGCAGCTTTGATGAATTCATCGAGGATTACCGCTCACGTACTTCGTCGCAGCTCTGCTGCGGGAATTGAGTGTAAAACGACAGCGTAGACTAAGCCGAAGACAAGCCCCAAAAGTCAGACTTTCACTTTTGGGGCGCTGATGTGTTGCTGACTTTTTTACTTTTCTGATGCCTGCAAAGGCTGCGCCTGACTGACGGTATTTGCCTGCGCTTTTGTCTGTGCTTTTGCCCGCACAATCAACTCCTCAATGTCCTCAGCCAGCGGAAATTTCAGCTCATAATTCGATAGCAGGATGACGACATAGCCCGCGTCCTGATACATATCAAAATTCGCCCGCGCGCCCGTAAAGTGTCCGCTATGCCCGACTACCCGTCCGGCATCACCGCTATGCAATTGGAAACCATAACCATAGTCATACTTCGACATGGTCATATTCCCTGGTGTATGGTTTTGCCATAAGACCTGCAGACTCTCTGCCTTAATCAGGCTGCCGTTGTTCAGCGCTTCAGAAAAGCGCAGTAAATCATGTAACGTGGAATAGCCGCAACCAAATGCACTGCCTCTGAGCAGACCTTCAAAACTGCTTTCCTGCCTGCGTCCTGCGTTTTTTTGGATGTCCATATAACCCATCGCAAGATTGTCGACCGGGTCATCCAGCGCATAGCTGTCGGAATTTTGCATGCCCGCTGGCTGGTAAATATGCTGACGCACATAGGAAAAATAATTGTCGCCACTCAGTTTTTCTATGATGGCACCGAGCAGCAGATAGCCGGTATTGCTATACGAATAGCGCGTTCCGGGCTGAAAGGACGGCGTCAATCCTTCCAGCAGCGGCTTCATGTCCACCAATTCTCTATACATGGCGCGCGAGCTGTGACGCGCTTTGGCACGGATCAGAAATTCAGGCAAGCCGCTGGTATGGTTGAGCAACTGGCCTACCGTGATACGTTTGCTGACGGCCACAGGCAACCAGCTCACATCGAGGAATTTATCCAGCTTATTATCGTAGGAAAGGCGTCCTGCTTCCACCAACTGCGCGATCGCCACCGCTGTGAACATCTTACCGACTGAGGCGATATTGAATTTTGTATCCAGCTTATTCGGCACATGGTAGCGCTGGCTGGCTTCACCGCACACCGATTCAAATAAAACCTGGCCATGTTTTGCAATCAGCACTGCGCCGGAAAATTCATCGCGCTCACATTTCTTTTGCAGTAAAGCGCCGGCCTCTTGCCTCAATTGCTGATCGGCTGCACTGGATGTGACCGTGTCCGCCGCCTGTGCCATGCCAACAGAGAAGCTGGCCAGTCCTGAAAAAAACAAACAAGAAATGTGTTTGAACATCGTTGCCCTGCTCCATAGGTGAGTACCGTTTTTGAGTACCGTTTTTGAGTACCGTTTCTGAGTGAGAAATTCTGCGCCTAAACTGGCACATCATAGGATACGGGGATGTTAAAAGAAACAATAATCTGGCAAGAGCAATACAGCCTGACACGTCCGTACACAAGTCTGTCGTGCATTAGTACCCGGTATGCCAAAAAAAAATCCCGGCACAGGGAGTGCCGGGACAGAAGGGAGAATTGCAGTAAGCGATACGCAAAAATCAGCGATCGTTTTCAAACAGGTTACCGAAGCCACCTAATACCGAACCCTGTTCACCGCCTTTGCCACCGCCCATCTGCGAGGCAGCTACAATACGGTTCGCCAGGCGCGATAAAGGCAGCGATTGCAGCCAGACTTTACCGGGGCCGCGCAGCGTGGCAAAGAACAGACCCTCACCACCAAACAGCGCGGTTTTGACACCACCGACAAACTGGATATCGAAATCCACATCTGGAGTAAATGCCACTACACAACCGGTATCGACACGCAGGGTCTGACCCGGCTGCAAAGTCTTTTCTATGATTGCACCACCGGCATGTACAAAAGCCAGACCATCGCCTTCCAGTTTTTGCAGCACAAATCCTTCGCCACCAAAGAAGCCTGCACCCAGACGCTTCTGGAAACCTATGCCCAGCGAGACACCCTTAGCCGCGCACAGGAAAGCATCTTTCTGACACAAGAGCGTGCCACCTAACTGACCCAAATGCATAGGCAGGATTTTGCCCGGGAAGGAGGCGCCAAAGGCAACGCGGCGCTTGGACATACCATCCTGATTTGTGAACACGGTGGTGAACATGGATTCACCCGTGACCAGACGCTTACCGGCGCCCATCAGCTTGCCGAATAAGCCACTTTGCGATGCTGAGCCATCACCGAAAATGGTTTCCATCTGTATGCCATCTTCCATGTAAAACATGGCACCGGCTTCACCGACTGCGGCCTCGTGCGGATCGAGTTCGATTTCCACGAACTGCATATCGTCGCCATAAATCTGGTAATCCACTACATCCATCGTCATGCTAATCGTCCTTTCTGAGCAGTTATGGTGCAGAGCAAGCCTATCTCCTCTGCCACCTGGCCACACCCTGTTGTCTACGCTGTATGCGCAGATCAGCAAGGCGGCTACATCGCTGCGCATTGTAGGCAAAAGCCACGCACATCAGACACGGTAATCGACGCTGAAATTTACCGGAAGCAAACACGGTACGGTCGCTGCATCGTTTCAGACCGCGAGCAATTTATAAAACAAAGTCGTGCTGCACAGCCGTCCATCCGGCTTCAGCGCGAAATCCGGAATCTGTCCGGCCTGCGTCCAGCCAGCGCGCGCATACAAGCGTTCTGCATCACCACCGGTTTCGGTATCGAGCACGATACAAGTCTTGCCCAGTTCACGCGCCCGCTGCTCCGCTGCGCCAAGCAAGGCTGCCGCGATGCCCTGACGACGCGCGCGGCGGTGTACCAGCATCTTGGACAAATCGGCCCGATGCGGCTGATTGTCAGGCATCGCGGTGACCAGCTGCACCGTGCCCAACACACGCTCACGCGTGCGCAGACCATCACGAGGTTCGGGTCTTTCCAATGCGACCAGCAAATGCCGCTCACCCGCCGCCAGCCCTTGCACCACACCTTGCCAGAATGCCTGCGCACGCGGCAAACTCAGGCCCGCCATAAAGCTGACCGAAGCCCCACCCGCTACGCAATCACATAAGACCTCACTCAATTCCGCGCTATACGCCTGCGCCTGCTGCGCATCCCAACTGCAAATTCTGTAGTTCATCGCTGTCCTCCTTCGTATCGCTCATCTGCCACTGACAATAGCAACATCATGCCTAAACCAATCAGGCTGGCTACTTTGCACGTGCTGGTGTTTTTTTTTCTGGTGTGGCCTGATCTGCCTGACTATCACGTGGATCAATAAATATCCCTAGTGTCCTGTTTTCTGGTCTGAACCAATGCTGCACACTTTGCCGGTAAGTCGCCGCATCCAATTGCTCAACTTGTTCGCGTAGGCGGTAATAACTTTGCCAGTCGCCACTCGCCACATGAGATGCGATACGCTCCACAAAGAGTTTTGGCGATTTTTCATTTTTATTCAAATCATCCAATAACTCTGCTTTTTGTGCATTGATCATCTTATCCGTCACCCGCAAAGCAAAATTCTTTTCTTCCTGTGCCAGAAATTTTTTCAGTTCCGTGAGCTGCTTCTCTGTACTCAAGCGTATCCGCAACATGAAAGCGCTGCCGTGTACAAATGGGAAGATGTAGGAGCCGACAGACTCTGCTTTTTTCGCGTCCAGCAAGGTCTTTTGCCAAATACCGGTATCCGTATCAGGGAAAATCAGTGCACTTGTCATTCGTGCGACGGCAAACTCCGGTGAATTCAGTGGCGGCACTTTATAGGCGACCCAAACCACTGGCTTGGCATTGTGCGCACGGCTGATAAACTCCCGCTCTCCATACTGCGGCAATTTCTGATATTCAAACTTCTTTGAATCTGGTTGCGACACAGCCAGACTGGAGAATTGTTCCGTAATCAGCGCTAAGGTGCCCGGTAAATCGAAATTCCCCGCGATCACGAGTGTGGCGCGGTCCGGACGATAGTGTTCTGCCCAGTATTGTTTGATATCTTGCAGGGTGATGCGCTGTAAATCTGCTCTTTCACCAGCCGGATTAACCGCATAGGCTTCATTTCTGAAGATATCTTTCAACATCAGCTCGTATTCCTGAGCGATTTTGTCCTGATGCGTAGCAGTGAGTTCTTTGTCGACTTCGTCTATCGCTTGCTGCAAGTATGGCAAATGATCTTTAAATTGGCTCATACGCTGCTTTTCCATCTCGATGATGGAAATCAGTTCTACCGCATTTTCCAGGCGCGAGCGATAGTAGGTAAAGTCACTGGCAGTTATGCCTATTCCTTTGAATTTCAAATCCGGATAGTCAGTCTTATGCTTATCCATGCTTCGATACACCAGGTAATGCTCTAACACATGGGTAGTTTCTCTTAATCCCAAGCGCTCATTTTTCCTCCCATGGTGATAAATCATATTTACAGCCAGTTCCGTGCCAGCTGTATCCGGTTTGAGCAAAATCTGCAATTGATTGTTGAGGCGATATTCATGCACGCCGTGATACTCGCCGACATACCTGACATCATCCTGATTCGCAGTTGCACCCCATGCCGGAGTAGCTGCAATCACGGTAACGAACCACATCAACCAAACTAAGCAACGCATCTCCATTCCGGCTCCATGCTGTATACAAAAAAATGATTTTAATTGAATAATTATCAATAATGTGGAGTATTTTCTTATGACGAAAACGGCCCCAGATCAGCCTTGTCGGATAGAGATTTTTTAATGCACCACCGGGTACTGTTTTCTATGGGAAGCCATCAGCTGTATATCGCCAAATTCCCGGCAACTTAGGTAATAAAGAAGGAGAGCGCCCAAGCTGAGCGTCCTCCCGCCTTAGTCTGACACGCATAAACTCAAAAATACTGCCTCAGCAGCACGCGCCAGCCGGATTCGGTATTGATCGCGCCATATTGACTCAAGGCGCTGCCGCTGTTTTTTTGCCATTGCAGGGCGACGTCCAGTTTGCCCTGGTGATAACGGGCTTCCAGCCACAGGCGTTTGCTGGCGTCTTGCTGGTCGCGGTTCAGCATGGCGCTGAGGTCGAGGTGTGAAATAAGTGCATCCTGCCAGCTCGCATACAAAAACAATTGCTGCCGGGTCGGGCTTTGCTGTGCCAGTTGCGCGGCATTGCGGTACGCGGCGTACAGCGGCAAAGGTCCGCGCTGCAGCCTGTCCCAGCCATCCTGATCGGCGGCACGTCCATTGATATGCAACTCGGCAGTCAGGGTCAGTTTATTCTGCGTGGTATAGCTGACACCGGCTGCCCATTGATTGTGCCAGGCTGTTTGCCCGCTTTGCTGTGCAGCGAACGGCCGCAACGCTGTGTTTTGCACGACCTGATCCAGCAGCGAACTGCTGTGACCACCGGCCCATTCCAGATAGGTCACGGTCGCATCATTGACCAGACCGGAAATCGTGGCGCCAAACTGCGCAGGCTGATGACGCTGCTGCATGATCAGGAATTGCGGCGAGAAGTCGGCGACTTTCTGACTCAGCACCAGCAAATAACGGTCGCTGTGATTGGTCGCCCCCACATCCGGATTCCAGCCCGCCTGCACGCCGGCATCGGCCAGACGCGGTGCTGCAATCAGCGTGGCGGAGCCGCCATCCCACAATTGCTGGGCGCGCAGCATGATGCTGCCCTGGCGGTTTTCTTTCAGACTGGCCGGATCAATCGAGACCAGTGAGCGCACTGCGCCATCCTTGAAAAAATCAACCGGGTTATAGCCATAGGCCACGCCATTGCGCACATTGATGCGTCCCACATCAAACAGCTGGCTGTCTTGCGGCTTCCAGCTCAGATAGGCTTCTTTGAGCGTATTGACCGCATGTTCGCCTTTGCTGTTGGCTGGCCAGCTCAGATCAAGCCGGTCAGCCAGCAACAAGCGCCATTGTTGATGCAGGCTCAGATCCCATTGCAGGTCAAACGAAAGCCGCTGCTCCTGCTGCTCACGGGTTTGACCACTGCTTTGGCGCAGTTGCTGCGCACCTGCTCCCGCCTCAGCATAGAAACGCCAGGCACGGGGTGCTTCCGGCGCTTTGACCATGGTATCGGCCAGCTTGAGCGCATCCAGATCAGGATCTTCCACTGGCGCAGTTTGTGCCAGCGTCAGACCTGAGCTACACAGCAAAGCAGCCAGCAGAGCCAGACGCAGCACGCTGTTTGGATGTGTCAGCCTGGTGTGGCGGGCTGAACGCAACTGTAAGGCTGGCATTTTATTCCGGCTTAAAGCGTGGCAGATAATCGCGTTGCAGCCAGGTCTCAGGCACTTCGCGTTTTACCCAGTCGCTGTAACGCATGATGGTGACCCAGTCCGGTTCCAGACCATCGATGATCACGGTTTCAGTCGGCCGCTCGGCACCGAACACCGGCTGATAACGGCGGTAATACGCGGTCTTCAGCAGCTTGCCGCTTTCGGAATAAAAGCGCGACTTAATCGGACGCATACTGGACTGGTCTACCCACATCACAATGCGGTGGTAGCTCGCACTGTCATTGGCTGCATTCAGTTCCAGTTTGATGCTGCGGCGGTTCTGGCGCTCGCCATCCTGCGTGTCTTCTTCACTGGCACTGACCGCCTGATAATCTTTGGCAAAGTTCACCGTCACCACATCCCCATTCGATGCCTGCCCCAGCAAGCGCTGTTGCGGTGACAGCCGGATACTGGCTTTGCTGGACGGGTCAAAGAACCACATGTCCTTACCATTAAACAGGATCAGCTTATTCGCATCGCGTGCCGGTGCCAGATAGCGCACCAGGCTGCGGAACTGGCCACCCTTAGGATCGGCTTTGGAATAGATCGCCAGTGTGCTCGCATCGGTCTCTTTGCCTTTGCGGTATTCGACCAGGGTATTGGTCAGACCGAAAGGAAAATCAGGATTGCGTATCGCATCGCTGGCCGCCAGAATTTCCTGCGGCGTCGCCGCCATTGCCAGCTGACTGCAGACACTCAGACCAGCCAGCAAGGCCAACGCCATGAAACGGCGGGCTTGGGCTGCTGACAAAACAGAGAATGTAGCCATAGAATTTTCCTCATACATGACGCAAAGCGTCGACAATTTCAAATTTTGCTGCACGGTTAGCCGGCCACCAGGCAGACAGCGTGGTCACGATTATCATGCTCAGCATACTGCCGATCAGCAGTGGCAAATCCTGCCCTACCCGCACCAGGATCAGATAGGCATAAGAATAGCCGGGCGGCGTCCAGGTCCAGCCGCTGTGGTTGATCAGGTAAGCCACCGCCAGCGCGCACATTGCGCCCAGGATGGCACCGATCACACCGAGCACCAATGCCTCGCATAAGAACAGGCGCCGGATACCGGAGCGACGCAGGCCGATAGCGCGCAGGGTGCCGATTTCAGCCGTGCGTTCCACCACTGCGGTACTCATGGTATTCCCTATCGTGAATAAGACGATCACACCGATCAGCATCGCGATAAAACTGAACATGGAATCCATGAACTGATTGGTCTGTCCATAGGTAGGATTCAGAGCTTCAAAATCGAGTACATCCAGCGTCTGATCAGGAAATTTTTCTTTGAGCAGCGCGGCAATACGCGCTCTGGCCTGCGGAATTTGCTGAGTCAGTTCCAGCTGCACCATCAGCGCGGTGACTTCGGGTTCGCGCTTGCCATAGATCAGGCGCTGCGCCTGCTGCAAATGCATCGCCATGTAAATATCATCGAGCGCCTTGATGCCCATATTATTGGCCTTGATCGCCTGCAGACTCGCGACATTCGGCGCACCGCCTGAGGTGGCGGCCAGCATTTCAATACGGTTTTCTGTGACGACCGGCTGACTGTCTTTCTCCAGCGCCGAGAGGGCTGAAATATCGTCGGGTAAGCTGCTGCCTGCACTTTCATTAGTGCTCGCATCCGCGCTTTGTTTCGGTACAGCTTTTGCTTCCTCTTTACGCTGGTCACGGCAATGGCTGTCCTGCAGCAGACTGCAGAGCTTGAGCTTGCGCGCCACGCCCTGCCCGACCACTACCGCATCAATGCTCTGTCCTTCCAGCGGCATCGGCAAGGCGTAACTTTTCACGCCATACTGATTCCAGCGCAGCATGGCATTGCGCTCTTCCGGCACGATACCGACTGCCATCACCGAGCGTGAAATACCGGCTGCGAAATTCCCGGCAATACCGCCCAGTTGCAGCGTAGGCGTGACCACCCTGAGCATAGGACGCAACTCAGCATCATCGCGCAAAGCCTGGATCACCTGTCGATAATCGCGTATGCCATAAGCGCTAGGATTATCGCTGCCATCTAAAAAATAGCCGCTGCGCTGAATCTGCAAATGGCCGGTGTATTGCACAAAGCCGGTCAGCGAACCATACATAATATTCGAGCGATAACCGCCAAACAGCAAGATCGCGGTCAGGCCCACCACCATAGTCAGCACTGTGGTCAGCGAGCGGCGGCGGTTACGTAATAAATTGCGGATAGCCAGCATCAGGGTATTCATGCCTGCACCTCCTTCTGTGCGCTACCGACGATTTTGCCATCGCGGATAAACACCACATCATCGGCCTCGGCCTGAATCTGCGGATCATGGGATGAGAACACAAATGACACCTGACGTTCGCGCTGCATACGGCGCATCAGCGCAATCACTTCCGCACCGGTCTGGCTGTCCAGATTGGCGGTCGGCTCATCGGCCAGCACCAGCTCAGGCTGTATCGCCAGTGCGCGCGCTATCGCCACACGCTGCCGCTGTCCGCCCGATAACTGGCCCGGTAAATTATCGCGCCGGTTACTGAGACCGACGTCATCCAGCAAAGCCAGCACGCGCTTCTTACGCTCTGCTGCAGGCACATTCGCGAGTATCAGTGGGTATTCAATATTTTCATAGGCGCTGAGCACAGGCAGCAAGTTGAAATTCTGAAAAATGAAGCCGATATGACGCGCACGAAAATCCGACAAATCATCGTCCTTCATTTTCTGCACTTCCAGACCCGCAACCAGAATCTGCCCGCTGTCCGGACGGTCCAGACAACCAATCAGATTCAGCAAGGTGGTTTTTCCGCTGCCCGAGGGACCGGACAACACGGTAAAGCGATCAGGTGCTATATCGAGCGTAATATCACTCAGCGCAGGCACATCCACCGCATCCATGTGATAAATCTTAGCGACCTCTTTCAAACGTACAGGAAACATAGATTTTTCTCCAAAAAAGCAAACCGGTGCCAGACCCAGCCCCCAGTCGCCAGCGCATCGTATACGGTTTAAACAAACGAAACTTGTACATTTGCGACATCTTGCTTCATTTTGGCACGGTCTGCCTTGCTCTCCCCTGGTCTGCACCCGAACACACAACGCACTGGATGTGAGACGGCAGCAACGACAAAAAACCACAGGTGTTCAGGTGCTGAAAAATATTTCCATCCTGCACAGAGTCTTTCTTGCTTTATAAGGCCTCGTCCTCTAGGATGGCAGGGTCTTTTTTTCCAGCCACCGCCATGCCTGCATTGCCTGAGTTAAAAGAATTGGAACGTATTATCCAGCTGGGCCAGTCTCAGCTGGACGTGGCGGTGCTATGTGATGTGGACGTACAGCATAAGCGTTTTCCAGTGTACCGGCTGGCCTTGGGCAATCCTGATCCGGCCAAACCCGCGATCGGTTTTTTCGGCGGCATTCATGGACTGGAACGCATAGGCACTCAGGTCTTGCTGTCTTTTCTGCGTGGCTTACTGACGCGTCTGCAATGGGATAAAAGTCTGCAGCACATGCTGGACGACGTGCGGCTGGTGTTTATGCCACTGATGAATCCGGGTGGTATGTGGCTGGCTACCCGTGCCAATCCTAACGGTGTCGATCTGATGCGCAATGCGCCGGTCGAGGCACTCGATAAAGTCCCGTTTCTGCTCGGTGGTCATCGTTACAGCCGCCACCTGCCCTGGTATCGCGGGCCACTCGACGCACCGATGGAAATCGAGAATCAGGCGCTGGTGCGCGCGGTACGGGAAGAATTACTGGGCCGCCCCTTCAGTGTGGCGATAGACTGCCATTCCGGCTTCGGTCTGCGCGACCGGGTCTGGTTCCCCCATGCGCACAGCGTGCATCCGATACCGCATCTGGCCGACATCCTGGCGCTGGAAGAGTTATTCCAGCAAACCCATCCGAATCACCGCTATCTGTTTGAACCACAAAGCCTGCAATATCAGACCCATGGCGATATCTGGGATTATCTGTATCTGGAGGCGCAACAACAGCCGGAGCGCAGCTTTTTGCCACTGACGCTGGAAATGGGCTCCTGGTTGTGGGTCAAAAAAAATCCGCGCCAGCTGTTTTCGCGCCATGGCATGTTTAATCCTGTGGCGGAACACCGGCTGCACCGGGTACTGCGGCGACATAACTCCTGGCTGGATTTCCTGATGCGCGCCACCTGCGGCTATCAGCAATGGCTGGCCAGCGGCCCTACCCGTCTGCGTCTGCAGGAACGGGCGGTACAACGCTGGTACCGGCCATGACAGGATGGCGGGCGGTATGAGCTGGGTTTTATTACGCGGTCTGATGCGCGAACAGCGCCACTGGGGCAGCTTTGTCACCGCCCTGCAGCAAGCCTATCCGGATCAGCGCATCCTGACGCTGGACTTTGCTGGCAACGGCGTTTTATCAGCGCAAAACAGCGCCACCAGTGTGGCTCAGATGGTGGAGCAATTGCGTGCGCAGTTAGGTACACAATTTGGACAACAGCAGTCAGGCAAAATCCGGCTGATGGCGATTTCTTTGGGGGCAATGGTGGCAGTTGCCTGGGCTGAGCGCTATCCACATGAAATTCAGGATCTGACGCTGATCAATACCAGCCTGGCGCCGCATAGTCCGTTTTATCAACGTCTGCGTCCACGCAATTATGCGGTGCTGGTATACACAATGTTGTGTGGCAGCTTACAGCAACGTGAGCAACTGATACTGCGTCTGACCAGTCAGCGCTTTAACGGCACCGCCGCAAAAGAGGAAGCTGCGGAAATCGTCGCGCACTGGGTCAGCCTGGCGCAGGCCCATCCGGTACGCCGTCGCAATGTGCTGCGCCAGCTGTATGCGGCCATGCATTACCGCGCGCCGGATCAGGCGCCAGCTGTCGCTTTACGCATCCTGGCCGGTGCCAAAGATGCGCTGGTGAATCCGCAATGCTCCATCACGCTGGCCCAACGCTGGAATGCCGAATTACGGCTGCATCCAGAGGCCGGACATGATCTGCCGCTGGATGATGCCGACTGGGTGATACGGCAAACGCTGGACGCGATAGCTAAGCCGCTAAGTCCAACGTGATAGTCCAGCGACTTAGTCCAAACACTTAGCCCAGACGCTTAGCCGCCAGCGCATTGCCTGCGCGGCTGACTGCTTTGCGGCCCAGGTGGGCAGAGATGAACTGACCTGCATCGACCACCGCATCCAGATCGATGCCGGTGTGTATGCCCAGGCCCTGCAGCATGAATAACACATCTTCAGTAGCGACATTACCGGTTGCGCCTTTGGCGTAAGGGCAGCCACCGAGGCCAGCGACACTGGAATGGAAAATCGAAACGCCGACTTCCAGGCTCGCATAGATATTGGCCAGTGCCTGACCATAAGTGTCGTGGAAGTGACCGGACAAGCCAGCCAGCGGGAATTCCTGTGCCACGCTTTGCATCACGTGCTGTACCTGTCTGGCGGTGCCCACGCCTATGGTGTCGGCGATGTCGATTTCGTCGCAACCCAGATCGCGCAAACCACGCACCACATCCGCCACGCTGCTGACCGGCACCTCGCCCTGATACGGACATCCAAACGAACAACTGATACTGCCACGCAGACGGATCTGATGCTGCTTGGCGGCAGCCGCCACTTCGCGGAAACGTTCTATCGATTCAGCGATGGAGCAGTTGATATTTTTTTGTGCGAACGCTTCCGAAGCTGAGCTGAAAATCACCACTTCATCCGCACCAGCCGCGAGTGCCGCTTCAAAGCCCTTCATATTCGGCGTGAGTACCGAATAAATCACACCGGGTTTGCGCGTGATCGCTGCCATCACTTCAGTCGAAGTCGCCATTTGTGGTACCCATTTGGGTGACACAAAAGACGCGGCTTCGATATTGGCAAAACCGGCGGCAGTCAGGCGGTTCACCAGTTCGATTTTGACTTCAGCCGGGATGCTTTCTTTTTCGTTTTGCAAACCATCGCGTGGTCCGACTTCAACGATTTTGACTTGTTGCGGTAACTGCGACATTTGTGTTCCCCCTGTGTTCCTCTTTAAGCGGCAGCCTGGGCTGCCTGCACGATAGCCAGATACTGACGTGTGACGCTGTCCATGCCTTGCTCCAGGCTTTCCACAATCACGGCATGACCGATAGAGACTTCGAGTATGCCGGGAATCTGTAAAAAACGGCCCAGATTCTGCAGGTTCAGATCGTGACCCGCATTCACACCCAGACCCGCCTGCTGCGCGCGTTTCGCGGTATCGGCGAACTGCGCCCAGATTGCATCGTTCTCAGCACTGCCATAAGTTTCTGCATAGGGCTCGGTATATAACTCAACACGGTCAGCACCGAGCTGACGCGCCAGTGCCAGATCAGCGTCAGAAATACCTGCATCAACAAACAGACTGCTGCGTATGCCCGCCGCCTGCAATTGCGCCAGTACCGGTGCCAGCAGCGCCGCATCGCGCTGCATATCCCAGCCGTGATCGGAGGTCAGCTGATCCGGCGCATCCGGTACCAATGTGCATTGCGCCGGACGATGGCGTAACACTACGTCCATGAATTCTTGTGCAGGATAACCTTCCACATTCAGTTCTGCACCGCGTTGCTGACACAGGCGACCTAAACTGTCCACATCCGAGTAACGCGCATGCCGCTGATCCTGACGCGGATGCAGGGTAATCCCGGCCACACCGAGTTCGAGAAAGCGTGCAGAAAACGCATCCACATCCGGATAATTCCGGCCGCGCGAATTGCGCAGCAAAGCGATTTTATTGATATTGATAGAGAGTAGTGTCATTTCAATTCCTCATGGCGCCATGCATATGGCGAACTGTGGCAAGCAATCAGCATAGGTCATCATTGTAGGCCTTTGTTTTGTAACGCGTGATAAATCGCTTCCAACACGGCCTCAGTCTCATTCAACATTTGATGGTTCCAAAAACGAAGAGTAGTAATTTTTAGCGACCGCAGAAAAGCATCACGCTGGCGGTCATAATCCTGTTGTTCACTGTGCTGACCGCCATCCAGCTCTATCGCCAGCTGATACTCTGCGCAATAAAAATCAATGATGTAACTGCCAATCACATGCTGACGCCGGAACTTAACGTTCGCGATCCTTCTGTTTCGCAGCAGACTCCAACATAGTGCTTCTGCATCCGGCATATTTTTACGCATTGCTCTCGCATAGCGTTTCAACTCTTCCGGCAACGCCCTTGGAGGATGTGGAGTCAGATCAGACATGTTGAGCTTATCCAGTATATCAATGCTGTCCGCTGCTCCCCTCTCCCGCGAGCGGGGGAGGGGCCGGGGGTGAGGGTGGTGGCAAAGGCTGAACAGACATTTCATTCATTGCCAATTATCAAGCGCCCTCATCCCTGCCCTTCTCCCGTTCACGGGAGAAGGGTTCCAAACCTTACTGCGCAAACGCCAGCAATTGCGCGCCTTCGCTGACCTGATCACCAACTGCATACAAAACTTCATCGATCACGCCGTCATGCGGTGCTGAAATCGTGTGTTCCATTTTCATGGCTTCCATGATCAGCAAAGCATCGCCTTTTTTCACTTCCTGTTGCGACTTGACCAGCACTGCCACGATCTTGCCCGGCATCGGTGCGGTCAGGCGGCCGCCTTCGGCTTCTGTCTCACCCGCATGGGCCAGCGCATCCTGATACTGCAGTACGCTGTGCTGACCCTGGCTGAATACATGGAAGAATTCACCATCACGCACCACGGTGGCACGCACAGTTTGCTCGCCCAGCGCCAGCACGATGTCATTGCCACTGGCTTGCACCAGACGCACTTCCGCTTCCTGCTGCGCGCTGCGTATGCGCCAGCCCTGCGCCAGATAGGTGACACTGACACTGTGCGCCTGCTGTTCTTCCGTCCATTCCAGATTGCGCTGTAACTGACTGTTCATGCGCCAGCCGTGGCTGCTCTGCCACGGATCGCTGCCAGTGCTTTGTTCGGAACGCAGCAAAGCCACAGCGGCGCAGGCCAGCGTGCTCAGTGTAGCGGGCTGTAAAGCCGGGAATAAGCTGGCCTGATTGCGTTCGATCAGACCGGTATCCAGATCCGCGCCCGAGAAAGCCTGCCCCGTCACCAGGCGCGATAAAAAGCCGATATTCGAATGCAGGCCCACGATCTGATATTGCGCCAACGCCTGCGCCATCCGCGCCAGTGCTTCCTGACGGTCTTTACCCCAGACGATCATTTTCGCGATCATAGGATCATAGAAAGGCGAAATGGTATCGCCTTCGCGCACACCGCTGTCGATACGGAAAGCCGCGGGTTCAGCAGCGCCGCCCAGCGTGAAACTGACTGCCTCTGGCGTGCGCAAATGACGCAAAGTACCGATAGAAGGCAGGAAGCCTTTCTCCGGATTTTCTGCATATACACGCGCTTCGATGGCATGGCCATGTATCCGCAATTCGGATTGTTGCAGCGGCAGTTTTTCACCGGCGGCGACACGCAGCTGCCATTCCACCAGATCGGTACCGGTAATCATTTCTGTGACCGGATGTTCGACCTGCAGACGGGTATTCATTTCCATGAAGTAGAAAGAGCCATCCTCGCCGTTACGAGCTTCTTCTGCAATGAACTCAACCGTACCCGCACCGACATAGCCGACTGCTTTGGCGGCGGCTACTGCGGCCTCGCCCATGGCTGCACGGCGCTCCGCGGTCATGCCGGGTGCCGGTGCTTCTTCCAGCACTTTCTGATGACGGCGCTGTACCGAGCAATCGCGCTCAAACAGATACACGCAATTGCCATGGGTATCAGCGAAGACCTGAATTTCGATATGACGCGGACGCTGCAGATATTTTTCTGCGAGTACCTTGTCATCGCCAAAGGAATTGATCGCCTCGCGTTTGCAGGATGCCAGACCGTCTTTGAAATCCTTGCTGCTTTCAATCACGCGCATGCCCTTGCCGCCGCCACCGGCGCTGGCTTTCAGCAAGACCGGATAACCGATGCGGTCGGCTTCAGTCTGCAAAAAGTCTGGGTCCTGATTGTCACCGTGATAGCCGGGTACCAGCGGTACATGGGCTTTTTCCATCAGCGATTTAGCTGCAGATTTACTGCCCATAGCTTCAATCGCAGAGGCTGGCGGGCCAATGAATGCGATGCCGTTACGGGCGCAGGCTTCGGCGAACTCACTGTTCTCAGACAGAAAACCATATCCAGGATGAATCGCCTGGGCACCTGTCGCCAATGCCACCGCGATGATTTTGTCAGCGCGCAGATAGCTTTCCTTGGCTGCCGCCGGACCAATCAGCACCGCTTCATCACAAACCGCCACATGCCTGGCATTGGCGTCCGCTTCCGAATACACAGCGACGGTTTTAATACCCATGCGGCGTGCAGTCGCAGCGACACGGCAGGCAATTTCGCCACGGTTGGCGATCAGGATTTTGGTGAACATGGTCTCTATCTTTCTTATTAAGTCATTTAAAATCGTTCAACACCGATCTCAGCAACAGTCAGGCTGAAACGCTTTGCGCCCGACTGCTGCAGTGTCTCCGGATCGCGCTGAACGATGCCAGGCTTGATCAGCTGCAGCTACCTGCTTTCGCTTCCACTTTGCCACGGGTTTTCAGGCCCAGTTTGGCCAGCAATACGCGGTCGTCTTCAGCTTCCGGATTTTCGGTCGTGAGTAATTTATCGCCATAGAAAATCGAGTTGGCGCCAGCCAGGAAGCACATCGCCTGTACCGCTTCACCCATTTGACGACGACCGGCGGATAAGCGCACGCGGGCTTTCGGCATGGTGATGCGGGCAACTGCGATGGTACGTACAAATTCCAGCGGATCGAGCGGATCGAGGCCGTGTAAAGGTGTGCCTTCTACCTGTACCAGATGATTGACCGGCACCGATTCCGGATAAGGATTCAGATTCGCCAATTGGGCGATCAGACCGGCGCGCTGACGGCGAGATTCACCCATGCCGACGATGCCGCCGCAGCAGACTTTGAGACCGGCATTGCGCACATGACCCAGGGTATCCAGACGGTCCTGATAGTCACGGGTAGAAATCACATTGTTGTAAAACTCAGGTGCGGTATCGAGATTATGGTTGTAGTAATCCAGACCCGCGTCAGCCAGACGCTGCGCCTGCTCTTCTTTCAGCATACCGAGCGTGGCGCAGGTTTCCAAACCCATGGCTTTGACTTCGCGCACCATGGTTTCGACTTTTTCCATGTCGCGGTCTTTCGGTGAGCGCCATGCTGCGCCCATGCAGAAGCGGGTCGCGCCGTTTTCACGTGCGGCCTTGGCGGCATCCAGCACTTCGCGCACATCCAGCATTTTTTTCGCTTCCACGCCGGTATCGTAACGTGCAGCCTGCGGGCAGTAACCGCAATCCTCTTCGCAACCGCCGGTCTTAATCGATAACAGTGTCGCGAGTTCCACATCGCCATCCGGGAAATTAGCGCGATGCGCGGACTGCGCTTTGAACATCAGTTCATTAAAAGGCAGATCGAACAAGGCCAGCACATCGTCTACCGGCCAGGTTTCAGCTTCAATTTTTTTCACAGGGGGCTGAAAGCTCAGCGGCTGTTGCAGGGGTTCATTGGCTTGCATAAGTCTTCCTTGACTGAAGTGTGTTGAGGTCGAGACAGGCAGCAGCAGCGCTGCGCTGTTCCGTGGCCGTTCCGCGCAGACGCGGGATGTGGCCTAGTAAGGGAGCGGCGATGCGCTGGGCAATCGCGGCGATATTGTCTTGCAGGTAGAGCATGTCGGGATCGACGGTATTGGCAATCCAGCCAGCCAGCGTCAGGCCTTGCGCACGGATCGCCTGTGCCGTCAGCAAGGCATGGTTGATGCAACCCAGGCGCAGGCCAACCACTAAGATCACCGGCAAATTCAGTACTTGCGCCAGTTGCGCAGTATCGGTGTGCTCATTGAGCGGCACGCAAAAACCGCCCACGCCTTCCACGATCACCACATCGGCTAAACTGCGCGCCTGTTCACAGGCGGCCTGTATGCGCGGCAGTTCTATCGACACGTGTTCCAGCTTGGCCACGATATGCGGTGCCGCGGGCGTCTGCATCAGGTAAGGACAAACCAGCGTTTGCGGCGCCTGCACGCTGGATGCCGCCATCAGGGCGTCGACATCTTCGTTATGCCATTGTTCATCGCGCCATTCCGCACCCGATGCAATCGGCTTCAGACCCAGCGTGCTGGCACCCTGCTGGCTGAAGGCCTGCAATAAGGCGCTGCTGCAAAAGGTCTTGCCGATTTCAGTATCGGTCCCGGTGATAAAAAAGTCGCGCTCGCGCAGTGTCATCATCAGGCCACCTCGGCAAAGCACTGTGCCACATAACTCATCTGATCCAGACGATTAATGGCCTGGATCAATTGCTGTACCTGCACTTCGCTGTGCGCAGCAGACAGGGTGACGCGCAGACGCGCGCTGCCTTGCGGCACAGTAGGCGGGCGTATCGCACCGACCCAGTAACCCTGATCCAGCAAATTACCGGCAATGCTGAGCATCGCTGCATTGGCACCAATCACAACCGGCTGAATGGCGGTAATGGATGGCATCAGTTGCCACATCTGCAGATTCAGGCCTTCACTGAACTGATGAATCAGCTTATTCAGATGGGCGCGTCTTTGCTGGCCTTCTTCACCGCTGATGATGTCTATGCTGGTCAGCAAGGCATGCGCCAGCGCCGGTGCGGCAGCGGTGGTGTAGATATAGGCACGCGCTTTCTGGATCAGCCATTCAATCACGGTTTCATGGGCGGCCACGAATGCACCGCCAACACCGGCCGCTTTGCCCAGTGTGCCCATGTACACCAGATTCGGTGACTGCAGCGCAAAGTGTTCCAGCACACCGCGTCCGTGCTCACCCAGCACGCCAAAACCATGCGCATCATCGACGATCAGCCAGGCATCGTATTGTTCGCATAAGGCCAACAGACGCGGCAGTTCGGCGATATTGCCATCCATGCTGAATACGCTGTCCGTCACCACCACCCGTTTTTGATGGCGGCAGTTTTGCAGCATGCTTTCTAATGCGGCATAGTCTTTGTGCGGAAACACCTGAGTATGCGCGCGTGACAGCCGCACACCGTCGATCAGCGAGGCATGGTTCAGTTCTTCAGAAAACACAGCCGCATCTTTGCCCGACAAGGCAGTGACTACGGCCTGATTCGCCATATAGCCAGTGCAGAAATACAGTGCACGTGCCTGCGCAATACAGGGCGACATGAATTCTGCCAGCCGCTCTTCCAGCGCCATATGGGCGCGGCTGTGGCCACTGATCAGATGCGAGGCACCACTGCCGGCGCCATACAGCGATGCGCCTTTTTGCAAGGCTTGTACCACCAGCGGATGGGTCGCTAAACCCAGGTAATCATTGCTGCAAAATGCGACCAGATCGCGGTCTTCGGCGCGCAGGTTGGCACCGTGCACATGCTCTACCGTGCGACGGCGACGTATCAAATGCTGCTTATCCAGCTCTGCCAGTTCTTGTTGTAAGCCTTGCAGTAAAGGATGGCCTGCCGCTGCCAGCTGCAAATGCTGGCCGGACGTGCTGCTGTCGGCAGGATGTTGGGGACGACTACTCATGCATAACCTTTTCAAATACGTTCATGGTTTTCTGTGCCAGCAAGGCGATTTCTTCATCGCTCAAAATATACGGCGGCATCAGATACACACTGCGCCCTATCGGACGCATTAATAATTCTTCCTGCAGCGCGGCGCTGAAAAAGCGGCGCGAGAAGGTCGCAGCACGTGCCGCGTCAGGCTCTATCGCATCGAACGCGAAGATCATGCCTTGCTGCCTCACATGTGCGACCCGGCTGTCATTCTGCAGCGGCGCGAAGGCAGTCGCGATAGCCTGCGCACGCGCACGGTTGGCGCTCAATACCTGATCATCTGCAAAAATCTGCAAAGTCGCCAGCGCCGCACGGCAAGCCAGCGGATTGCCGGTATACGAATGCGAATGCAGGAAACCACGGCGCACATCGGTATCATAAAACGCCTGATACACCGCATCGGTACTCATGACCAGACTCAGTGGCAGATAACCACCGCTGATGCCCTTGGACAGGCACAGCAGATCAGGCCAGATGCCAGCCGATTCACAGGCAAAGAAAGTGCCGGTGCGGCCACAGCCGACTGCAATTTCATCCGCGATCAAATGCACCTGATACTGGTCGCATAAGGCACGCAGACGCTGCAGATACACCGGATCATGCATCGCCATACCGGTTGCACATTGCACCAGCGGTTCTATGATGACCGCCGCCACTTTGCCGCTGCGCTGCTGTAACACGCGCTCCAGATCGGCGGCAGCACGCAAGGCCACATCGGCTGCGCTTTCACCGGCTTGCGCCAGACGCGCATCGGGTGAGCTGACCACATGTGCTCTTTGCAGCATGGGACCATAGGCATCGCGAAACAGACTCACATCGGTGACGGCGAGTGCACCGACGGTTTCGCCGTGATAACTGCCCTGCACGCAAATGAATTCCTGCTTCTCAGTCTGGCCCTGATTACGCCAGGCATGAAAACTCATTTTTAAGGCAATTTCCACTGCCGAAGCGCCATCTGAGGCATAGAAGCAATGTCCAAGCTGATGCGCAGTCAGCGCCGCCAGTTGCTCAGATAATTCAATCACCGGCGCATGGGTGAAACCAGCCAGCATCGCATGTTCGAGCTGATCCAGCTGGTCTTTGAGTGCAGCATTGATACGTGGATTGGCATGGCCGAACAGATTGACCCACCAGGAGCTGATCGCATCCAGATAGCGCCGGCCTTCCATGTCATACAGCCAGATACCACGACCGTGACTGACCGGTATCAGCGGCACCGATTCATGATGTTGCATCTGAGTGCAGGGATGCCAGACATGTTGCAGGCTCCTGCTGACCCAGTTCGTTTGTGTTTCCAAAATCACTCCAGACTACGGATCAGACTGAGCTAAGCCGCCATCGCTGCGGCGGCATCCGGCTTAGCTCAATCCGGTTAACAAAGCGCGTATTTTATGCGACTTTTCACCAGCTTCCGGTGTTAGACCCCGCAATCCGGGCGGGATAGCGGGTTATTCTTAATTTTTTACTACTTAAAATTGCACTTCAGTTCAGCCAGGACGGTTTGCGTTTTTCCAGGAAAGAACGCACTCCTTCGCGTCCCTCCTCAGAGGCGCGGATCTGGGCGATGCCTTCCACCGTAGCCGCGATCAGCGTCGGCGTGATTTCGCGCCCGGCCACATCCTGCACCAGACGCTTAGCCTGACGCACCGCATGCGGGCTGTTCGATACCAGCGCTTTTGTCAGTTCAGCGACCTTGCTGTCCAGCGTCTCTGCGCTCACCAGCTCATGCACCAGCCCGCAACGCTGCGCCTCGGCGGCGCTAAAGCGTTCAGCCGTGATGAAGTAACGGCGTGCCGCGCTTTCGCCCATCGCCTTGATCACATACGGAGAAATTGTGGCTGGTATCAATCCCAGCCTGACTTCGCTCAGACAGAAATTCGCGCTATCCACGCAGACCACGATATCACAAGCCGCCACCAGCCCCATGCCACCGGCATAGCAATCGCCCTGCACCTTAGCCAGCACCGGCTTGCTGCAACGGTAAATCGCTGCCAGCATGGCGGCCAGCTGCCCCGCATCGGCGAGGTTTTCAGCATGGGTATAGTCCGCCATTTTTTTCATCCAGTTCAGATCGGCACCAGCGCAAAATGCCGGACCGTTGGCAGCCAACACCACTGCACGTACCGTGTCGTCATTATCCAATTGCTGAAACACCTGAGTGAGTTCGGCGATGGTGGTTTCGTTAAATGCATTACGCACATCGGGACGGTTCAGGGTCACGGTGGCGATCTTATGTTCTGTGCTGACGATTAGTGTTTCCAACAAATTCTCCTGATAAGTTCTGTTCTGCTGCTTGAGCACCTACTACATTCACCCTGGCACAATTTGCACCGTTAAAGTATGTGCGCAAGCACCATCAATTTAGTTTGTAGACTGCAACTCTTTTGGTAGACGGAACACCACGATGCCATTCACCGCATACAGATAACAGGAACGCTGGTAATAGCGTTCACATTCACCCAGTATGCGCACATGCGGTTCAGGCGAGGATTCCGGACTCTTTGAAGTAGTACCGTTTGACAAATAAGATCTCCCATCAGCAGTGATCGCAAATGCGCGTGGAAATGCCTTGCTCAGGAATACCTCGTAGCCCACCCTGACTCCAAATTTTTCGAGCTTACTAATATCGCTGATACTAGCGAAACCGGATGCAGGCGGTAAGGGTGTAGCTCCAGTGTAAACAGTGATATCTCGTGTCGGCTTGAACACTACACGATCATCAACCGCATACAAATAACAAGGTTTTTGGTATCTTTCTTCGCAATCCTTTGCAGCACGTAACCGTGGTTCAGGGGAGGAGGCCGGATTTTTTGGTGATCTGCCAAACGCTATCCACCAGCCCGTTCCACCCTCCGCTATCGCAAATGCACGTGGCATTTCAGCTTTGAGGAAATTTTCATACCCTTTTCTCGCACCGAACTGATCGAGCTTTGCAATATCATTGATGTCAGCAAAACCGGACTCAACAACCGGTGTCGGACGTTTGAATATCTCATTCAATTCCGGTCCGGTAACAACAGGCCGGGGGCTGGGGTTTGGACTTGGGCTAGGGTTGGCGGGTGGACTGACCACCGCAATGGTATCAGCGGGCTTAGGCACATTATTTTGCGCAGTAGTACCCGTACGGTAACGCTCAAGTGCAGCCTGACTACGTGCCGGCAATTCACGAACCCAGTTAATCGGTATCGCGAAATTCAAGTTCTGTGCCGCATCAATGCCAGCAGAAGTGATACCGACCAAATTACCGTTCTCATCGAACAAGCCACCGCCGCTGGAACCGTGAGAAATCGGTGCCGATATCTGTATCAGATTCAGCTGATTTTCTTTATCACGGCGCAAAGCCGAGACCAGCCCGTCACTCAAGGTCTGTTCCATATTGACCGGATTGCCTATGGTATAAACTCTTTGCCCCACCACCAACTGACTGGCATCTCCCATCGGTACTGGCACAGCGGGCAGATCTGCGGCACGTAACTGGCACAAATCGCGCTCTATATCGATATGCTCTAACTGCGCCGGGAAATTTTTATTTTGCTGATTCAGCATAATCTTGGCAGCCTTGCTGATCACATGGCAATTGGTCAAAAGCACACCCTTACCAGTCACGACGGCACTACCCTGGCTCATTGCTTTACCAGCTTTATCAAAACTGAACACCCGCCACACACTGGGTGCCAGCCTTGCATACAGCTTGTCCGGACTCTCCGCACGAGTCGGGTTACCGAATACCGCATGGGTACATAGCAAACCAAGGCAAACCGCACGGTGCACAGTTAATCTCATCGTGTCATCCTTTGCTTATCTGGCCGGTAGCAAATCTTTAAAGTCATCCAGGCTGCTTTTCGGGCTATTTGCTTTCGAGGCTTGCATACGCTTGGATTCGCTCAAAGGCACGCATTGTTTGCCGTTGATATTACGAAACAACAAACTCTCTTCAAACCTGGGCTTGCCAGCTTCAGTCACATCATAAACTATCGCCAGGCAGCCGCTTTCATCCAGACTGGCATCGAGCAAATAGCTACGTCCAGCTTTAGGCACAAAAGAAAAATTCACATTGCATGTAGATCCGGATCGAAAACCCTCAAGACTCATCGTATTGAGCACGTTAGCCTGTAAGCGGGTGGTATGCTTATTGGTCGGGCCATCTCCATGCATAATTGTCATAGGACCAGCGCAGGACAGCGGACTCTGAAACAGATTAAGCCGGAAGCTACGCCCCGCCAACACGCTTGGCTGTATAGTGAGTTGTACTGTATTGCCTCCCACCGGTGGCACATACGTCGTGACACAGGCAACCAATGCAGATAACAGCGCCAAACCTGCAAATAATTGACCTAACTTTTTCTTTTGCATACTCAGTTTCCGTCGATAGAAATATCACTGAACTGCATGGAAATGCAGGCTCTACGTTTCCAGATTTCAGTTATTCTGAACTGTCCTTTAAGACTTATCTTGCTACAAGCAACCTGAATTTTTCCATATTGCGATTGATCGCCTTTTTACGCAACTGCATAGCCATTCTATGATTCAGTCACCTTTCGATTTTTGCTAAGGGAAAGTCAGGCAAAGCGATCATGGGCTTCTTGTTCAGACTGGCGCGGTAAGTATCAGACATTAACTGTGACCATGCAATGAACTGCTGCATATATGCAGAGCGAGCCGGATCGCTTTCCACCCTGTCTTTATGCCAGTCATTTTTCGACCACTGTGTCACATTTTTTGACGGCGGCAAGCCAGCAAACTCAGGATTCCACCAAACCTTTACCAGCAAACAATCGCCAAACTGATATTTGTCATACATGGCTGCCAGCGTCGTTGTCGGCAATTTGATACCCTGCTCAGCAAACCATAACGAAGTCGGCTGCCACCAAGGCTGTGCACTGCGTTCAAACATTTTTATGCTATGCATGATCAACAAACATTCGGGAAAATCGATGTGGCTATTGAAACTGTCTTTAAAATAAACATCGTCGCGCTTGCATGGCTCAGGCAACCAACGCCTGGTTGAGGTCGATGACACCGATGCGCCCAGCTCGATTGCAGCGCGAAACTGCTTGTCTTTAAGATTCACGAAATACCCAGTCCACACATCTGCACCTTCATCAATTGTGGTCCTGAAGGAGACCCGACGCTTATGTTTGGCCGTCAATATCCAAACACCCGGCGGCAGCGCGAACTCACGTGCACCTATTTGTACGATGCCATCTTCGACGCGATCACCTTGGTTTGCGAGCGCCAGATCAAATGCATAGGCACGGGTAATACCGAGCAGTGCAATCATCATCAGCAGCAGGCTTTGACGGAGAATATAATTTCTAAAACTGTGCATAAGACACCTTATTTTGGCGTTATCAATTTTTGCAGGAAGGTCACTTTTGTTACATCACATCTTCTGAGCGGGAAAACCATGCTCATCAAGGAACTGACTGACTAGCGGTTGCCAGATATCGAAACCGGCGCTGAACAAACTATGTCCGTCACGACCAAAAGGCGGCAATACGTTCAGCTCTGCCTGGCCACCTGCATTGATGAATGCGGCGTGCCACGCGCGGCCGTATTTCGGTGAGAAGTGCTGATCATTTTCGGTGTACAGCCACAACATAGGCGCTTTACTGGTACGACCGAAAGCCGCAAACATCTGGTCCAGTTTATCAGCTTCACAAGGCTCACCCGGACGTGTCTTAGGATCACCACCGGAACCGCCTGCAAAATTAATTGCAGCGATCAGTCCGGGGGGATTTCTGGAGACGGTAGCGACCGTGCTGTAGCCACCTACCGATTGCCCGACCAGCAGCAAACGCTGCGCGTCCACGTAGGGCAGGCGCGCTGCATACGCAATCACGGCCAGAATTTCATCGCTGGCGGCTTGTGCGATTGATGCATAATTTTTAGCTTTACAAGGACCGGCATTTTCCGGGTCTGGTTCGGTGCCGAAGGCGCCGTATCCGATCCGGGTAGGGACGAATACGGCAAAGCCACGCTGCACAAAATATCTGGCTTGCTGCGTCAGTTGGAAACGCGGCGGCTGCGCGCGGTTGGGCGCACGCCCATGATTCAGCAGCACAAATGGAAACGGCCCATCGCCATCCGGCTTAAATTGCGTGATAACGACCTTACCGGTGACGGACTGGCCCGAGCGTTCATTAACGCTCACCGCTATATCGGTCACCGATTCGTGGATATCTGCTGTATCAGCATCGGCTGTAGCGGCGGCTGCAGATAATGCCTTTTTTGCTGCATACGAGGGCGTAGTCATTGCTGCTGTCGTCAACAGCAGCAATGCCAGCCTGAGCACAGAGCGCATCATTGCTTTACATCCTGAACACACCAAATTTCACGTCCGGTATCGGCGCATTCAGCGCAGCACTCAGACCCAGGCCCAGTACCATGCGGGTATCGGCCGGATCGATTACGCCATCGTCCCACAAGCGGGCTGAGGCATAATATGGATGGCCCTGATGCTCATATTGTTCTTTGATCGGTTGTTTGAAGGCCGCTTCTTCTTCGGCGCTCCAGCTGCCGCCTTTGGCTTCTATGCCATCGCGTCTGACTGTTGCCAGCACGCTGGCTGCCTGCTCACCACCCATCACCGAAATACGCGCATTCGGCCACATCCACATGAAGCGTGGCGAGTAAGCACGGCCACACATACCATAGTTACCGGCACCGAAACTGCCGCCGATAATCACGGTGAATTTTGGTACATTGGCAGTCGCCACAGCGGTCACCATCTTGGCACCGTTTCTGGCGATACCTTCGTTTTCATATTTACGGCCAACCATGAAGCCGGTGATATTTTGCAGGAAGACCAGGGGAATCTTGCGCTGGCAGCACAACTCGATAAAGTGGCTACCTTTGAGTGCAGATTCAGAAAACAAAATACCATTGTTAGCGATAATCCCGACAGGCATGCCGTGGATATGCGCGAAGCCACACACCAGCGTGGTGCCGTAACGCGCTTTGAATTCATCAAATGCACTGCCATCGACGATACGCGCGATCACTTCACGCACATCGAAAGGCTTGCGCGTATCGACCGGTATTACGCCATATAATTCGCTGGCCGGATACTTCGGTTCCTGCGGCGCTTTCAGCACGACTTCAGCCGGTTTCTGGCGATTCAGATGAGAGACGATAGTGCGTGCCATCGATAAGGCATGGGTGTCGTTCTGTGCCAGATGATCGACCACACCCGACAAGCGGGTATGCACATCGCCGCCGCCGAGGTCTTCGGCACTCACTACTTCACCGGTGGCCGCTTTGACCAGTGGCGGGCCGCCGAGGAAAATCGTACCCTGGTTTTTGACGATGATGGATTCATCGCTCATCGCCGGTACATAGGCACCACCTGCGGTACAGGAACCCATCACCACTGCAATTTGCGGTATGCCTTTGGCCGACATATTGGCCTGGTTGTAGAAGATACGTCCGAAATGATCGCGGTCCGGGAATACATCATCCTGATTCGGCAAGTTGGCTCCGCCGCTGTCGACCAGATAAATGCAGGGCAGATTATTTTGCTCAGCGATTTCCTGTGCGCGTAAATGCTTTTTGACCGTCATCGGATAATAAGTACCGCCCTTGACGGTCGCGTCATTACACACGATCACACATTCCTGTCCCGCGACCCGGCCTATACCGGTGATCACACCGGCCGATGGTGCTGCGTCATTGCCGTTTTTTTCCTTATACATGTCATACGCAGCGAGCTGCGAAAATTCCATGAACGGCGTACCTGGATCAAGCAGCATCTGCACCCGGTCACGCGGCAATAATTTGCCACGAGCTAAATGTTTGGCACGCGCTTCGTCTCCGCCACCCAGCGCAATACGCGCTATCTTTTGCTTCAGGTCATCCACCACCAGCTGCATCGCAGCGGCGTTGGCTTTGAATTCTTCAGAACGTGGATTCAGTTTGGACTCTAATGTCGTCATAATTTCTTTCCGTTTTTTCTCATTTTTTTGCAGAACGCAGCGCTGCCTGTCTCGTCCGGCAACCATCGCGCTGCCCTGCTTATTCTACGATGCCATCCACATACAACCATTTGCCGTCATATTTCACAAAACGGCTGATTTCATGCAGACGATGGGCTTTGCCGCCTATCTTATAGCGTGCGACAAATTCCACTGTCGCCTGCTCGCCATCGGTATGATGGCGCCTGACTTCCAGTCCCAGCCATTGAGTAGGATCATCATGCGTGATGCGTTCCGCGGGACAGGTACGCTCGTCCCAGGTAGCGCGCAGATAAGCTTCATCATTGCGGGTGTAAGCGCTATAACGCGAGCGCATCAGTGCTTCGGCAGTTGGTGCAGGCTGCCCCTGGTGATACACAGCACAGCATTGTTCATACGCTGCGGCCTGTCCGCAAGGACAGCCCGCCACGGTTTTCTTACTGTTACGACTCATACGATTTTTTTCACTTCCTTTTCCTGCACCGGTGCGCCTGCAGCTTTCCAGGCACCGAAACCACCTTCGATATGGGCCACACGTTCCAAGCCCATATCCTGTAAGGTTTTGGTGGTCAGTGCACTGCGCCAGCCGGCTGCACAGAACAGGATAAATTCTTTGTTATCTTCAAATACCGGACGAAAGTAAGGAGAGTCCGGATCCACCCAAAATTCAATCATGCCACGTGGTGCATGAAACGCACCCGGAATCACGCCTTCACGTTCCAGCTCACGTACATCACGCACATCGATGAATTGCACACCAGCCTGATCAAGCTTGGTCAGTGCTTCTGCCACGCTATAGGTTTTGATCTGCGCAAATGCCTCATCGACCAGTTGCTTGTATCCTTTTTTTAACACGGCAATCTCCTTGATTCACAAGTCCACCACTATCTGCCTAAGGCCAAACTTAAAAACTACCTTCGGCCAGCCATTTTTCCACTTGCGGTAAGCGATCATTACCCCAGAAGGATTCGCCATCCACCCTGATCCAGGGCGCACCGAAGATGCCCTGTGCCACCGCCTGCTCGCATTGCTGCTTGAGCGCATCTTTCCATTCATCCGCTGCACATACAGCCGCTACCGCACTGCCATCCAGCCCCATCTGATCGACAAAGCCGCTGAGCCAGGCGATGTCATTGATGGCTGCCGGTCCGGTGAAATAAGCGCGGCTGACACCACGCACAAAATCACCACAACGCTGCGGCGCGGTTTGTCGTAACCACAGACAAACGCGGGCCGTATTTTGAGTATTGATAGGGAAAGGTTCAGGCAATACAAACGGCAGCCCGGCATAACGTGCCGAGCGCACAAAATCATGCCGGAAGTAGTCAGACATCACCGGCGGGCGCATGGTCAGCGGACTGGAGCCCGTCACCTTGAATACCGCGCCCAGCAAGACTGGCTGCCAGACTACCTCACGTTCATAGCGTGCTGCCAATGCCTCTATAGACTGACTTGCGATATAGGCATAGGGGGATACAAAATCAAACCAGTATTCAACAGGTGCTTTCATGATGTTTCCTCATCCGTCAATTAGTGCGCTACAGTGACATTTCATGCTGCAATCAGGAGCCTGACCTGGCTCTTCAAAACTCCGCTCAGGCCAGCGCGCGGCTGATCAGAATTTTCTGGATTTCTGAGGTGCCTTCGTAAATCTGGCATACGCGCACATCGCGGTAAATCCGCTCTACCGGGAAGTCACTCACATAGCCGTAACCGCCATGTATCTGTATCGCATCCGAACAGACTTTTTCTGCCATTTCCGAGGCAAATAACTTGGCCATGGCCGCTTCTTTCAGACAAGGCTTGCCTGCATCTTTCATGCTGGCGGCATGCCAGATCAGTTGTCGCGCCGCTTCGATCTGGGTCGCCATATCAGCCAGTTTAAACTGGACGGCCTGATGTTCGTAAATCGATTTACCAAAGCTGCTGCGGTCTTTGGCATAGGCCAGCGCCGCTTCAAATGCGGCACGCGCCATACCGACCGATTGCGAGGCAATACCGATACGTCCGCCTTCCAGTCCGGACAGGGCGATCTTATAGCCCATGCCCTCTTCGCCAATCAGATTCGCGGCCGGAATGCGGCAATTGTCGAACATGATCTGCGCAGTATCAGAAGAGTGTTGTCCCATCTTGTGTTCCAGCCCTGCCACGATGTAGCCAGGGGTAGCGGTCGGAACCCAGAATGCGCTGATGCCTTTTTTACCGGCGGCTTTGTCAGTGACGGCCATCACGATGGCCACATCCGCATGCTTGCCGCTGGTGATGAATTGCTTGACGCCGTTGAGTACATACACGTCGCCGTCTGCACTGCTTTCGCGTCTTGCGGTGGTACGCAAATCCGATGCATCGCTACCGGCATGCGGTTCAGTCAGGCAAAATGCGCCTAACATTTCACCACGTGCCAGCGGCACCAGCCATTGCTGTTTTTGCGCTTCATTCGCATACATCATGGCGATACTGCAGACCGGGCAGTTATTCACTGAAACCACGGTCGAGGTACCACCATCACCGGCAGCGATTTCTTCCAGCACCAGCGCCAGTGACAGGTAATCCATACCGGCACCACCGAACTCTTCAGGTACTGCGACGCCATACGCACCCATTTGTGCCAGCTCCTTCAATTCTTCTGCCGGAAAATGGTGCTCTTTATCCCAACGTGCTGCATTTGGTACTAAACGTTCCTGGGCAAAGCTGCGAATCGCGTCGCGTATCATTTCGTGTTCTGGTGTCAGTAACATGTGAGTCTCTCTTCAATTTCTCGTTATTATTTCAGCGCTTACCAGCGCAGACTGGCGCCATCTTCTGCATTAAAAAATCCGCCATTATGTTCTGCTTGCAAACCTTCCAGCAGCTTGCGTATGCGTTGTGCGCTATCGCTGATGTCCAGATCAGCGCCTGCACCACCCATGTCGGTTTTCACCCAACCAGGATGCAATGCGACGCAAATTGCTTTGCTGGTATGGAGCGACACATCTTTCAATACTGAATTCAAGGCGGCTTTGCTGGCACGATATAACCAACCCTGTGAAGCTGAACGGCTGGCGATAGAACCCATGTGTGAGGAAATCACCGCCAGCTTGCCATGTGCATTTTCCACCAGCGGCAAAACCATAGGCAAAATGCGCATCGCAGCTAATACATTGGTGTGCATCACTTCATCAAACTGGTTCTGTAAAGGCGCATTCAGGGCACTGGTACGCGGACCATAGACCCCGGCATTCAAAATCGCGATGTCGATTTTTTCATCATCCAGGCGCCAGCCCAGACCAGCACAATCATTGAGCTTATTCACATCCAGCGGCAAGGCTTCGCAGCCAGCTGCCTGCAGTTGTGCCAGTTGCTCAGGCTGACGCGCAGTCGCGATCACGCGCCATCCGGCAGCCTTATATTGCAAGGCCAATTCGTGACCGATACCACGCGAAGCGCCGATGATTAATGCGACAGGCATGTTGCTTCCTTTAATTCAAACGATGCGCACCGCGCATCTTCGTTTTTACGCTTTTTGTACTTCTTGCAGTGTCTTTCACGACATAACGGAATCAAGTTTCTTTAGTGCGCGAGTTCATTCAATTTTCAAGGAATCAAATGAATTTTTACAACGCTCGTTAAGCTGGCATAAGCGTAGCGAGCGGCACAATATTGAGTTAAGAAGCGCAGTCGTACTGAAGTACGACGAGCATCGCAGGCTCAAGAGTGTGCCGCGCAGTAGCTTAGGGCAGCTTAAACCAGCTCGATGGCGATGGCTGTACCCTCACCACCACCAATACACAGCGAAGCCACACCACGTGCTTTACCCTGCTTCTTCAATGCACCGATCAATGTGATGATGATACGGGCACCGGATGCGCCGATAGGATGACCCAGTGCGCAGGCGCCGCCGTGTACATTCACTTTATCGTGAGGAATATTCAGCTCTTTCATCGCTGCCATAGGCACGGTGGCAAAGGCTTCATTGATTTCAAACAGATCGACAGTTTCTGTGGTCCAGCCGGTTTTTTTGTACAGCTTTTCTATCGCGCCTACCGGTGCTGTGGTGAACCAGCCTGGTTCCTGTGCATGGGAAGCATGTGCCAGAATTTTAGCGATCGGTGTCAGGCCCAGTTCTTTGGCTTTGGAAGCGCGCATCAGTACCAGCGCAGCAGCACCGTCGTTGATGGAAGACGAAGAGGCAGCCGTGATGGTGCCGTCTTTTTTGAATGCGGCTTTCAAGCCTGGAATTTTATCCAGTCGTGCTTTGAGCGGGCCTTCATCCTTATCGATCACCACATCACCAGCGCGGCTGGAGACGGTGACCGGTGCGATTTCCCAGGCAAAGGAGCCATCAGCGGTAGCTGCCTGGGCACGTTTCACGGAGGCGATGGCAAATGCATCCTGATCTTCGCGGCTGAACGCATACTTGGCAGAGCAGTCTTCGGCGAAGGTACCCATGGAGCGGCCTTTGTCGTAGGCATCTTCCAGACCGTCGAGCATCATGTGGTCATACATCATGCCGTGACCGATGCGATAGCCACCACGTGCTTTCGGGATCAGGTATGGCGCATTGGTCATGGATTCCATACCACCAGCGATCAGCACTTCATTGCTGCCAGCGTTGATGGAATCGAAGGCCATCATGGTCGCTTTCATTGCGGAGCCGCACATCTTGGACAATGTGACCGCACCTGTGGACATAGGCAAACCGGCTGCCAGCAAAGCCTGGCGCGCAGGAGCCTGACCCTGGCCGGCCATCAGGCAGTTACCGAACAAAACTTCTTCTACCAGTTCAGGTGCCACACCGGCGCGCTCAACCGCTGCCTTGATCGCAACTGCACCGAGCTGGCTGGCAGTCAGCGCAGCGAAATCACTCTGGAAAGCGCCCATAGGGGTACGCGCTGCGCCAACGATAACGATAGGGTCGTTCATGATTATCTCCTGTTAAAAACTGAATTCAGACCACGGGCTGAGTTGCCGTCGTCTGGTGACAAAAACGTATTTCCTGCGGATACGGGAACACATCGTCGACCTTGCCGGCCACGATGCGTAATTTACGGCCTTGCCAGTATTCCGCGGTCAGCAAGTCCGCATGGTGTTTCATAAAAAATTCCCTGACTCTGCGGTTACCCAGCAAAAAGGTGCCGAACTGTTCGGGGAAGACATCATTCTTAGCGATCGGGTACCAGGGCTCAGCCGCCATTTCATCTTCTTCATTGCGTGGAGCCGGGATCTGACGGAAATTACAATCGGTGATGTATTCAATCTCGTCATAGTCGTAGAACACCACGCGCCCATGGCGTGTGACACCGAAGTTTTTGTACAGCATATCGCCCGGAAAAATATTGGCGGCCACCAGTTCCTTGATCGCATTGCCATATTCGCGCACACCATGCTCCATGGCTTCCAGATCACCGCGTTGTTCCGCTTCGGTCAGCCAGATATTCAGCGGTGTCATGCGCCTCTCTATGTACAGGTGGCGTATCACCACTTCTTCATCGCTGACTTCGAGTAAAGACGGCGCATACTGGGCGATCTCAGCCAACAATTCCTCGGAAAAACGCGAGCGTGGAAAAGCCACATCGGAATATTCCAGCGTGTCGGCCATGCGTCCTACGCGGTCATGGTTTTTCACCAGCAGATATTTTTCTTTGATCAGTTCCTTGCTGGTTTCCTTAGGCGGTGGAAAGCTGTCTTTGATCAGCTTGAACACATACGGGAAGGATGGCAGCGCAAACACCAGCATCACCAGTCCACGGATACCGGGCGCTGCCGCGATCTGGTCGGATGAATATTTGAGGTGATGCAGAAAGTCGCGGTAGAACAGGTTCTTGCCATGCTTTTGCAAACCCAGCATGGTGTAAATCTCACTGCGCGGCTTGCGTGGCAAGATGCTGCGTATGAATTGCACATAAGCCGACGGCACTTCCATATCGACCATGAAGTAAGCGCGGGTGAACGAAAACAAGACCGTGATCTGCATATTGTCGAACAACACGGTATCCAATACCAGCTGTCCCTTGGCTTTATGCATAACGGGAATCACGAAAGGATATTCGCGGTTACCGTTGATACCTTTGCCGATGATGTAGGCAGATTTATTGCGGTAAAACAGATTGGCGAGCACCTGAATCTGGTGATTCGGCTCCAGCTTTTCCTTGCCAAAATTTTCTTTGAGGCGCGCTTCCACCAGCGCCACATCGCGATCCAGATCTTCAAAACTCGCATTGAGCCGGAAGTTGGTCACGATGCGTTTGATGGTGAAGCGCAGGCCATCGGTAGCCGGATAGTACACGCGGTAAGTCGGTGGTGTGTCTTCGCGCTCTATGTATTCGGTCGAAGTGGCAGGCCGAACGAAAATAAAATCATTATGAAAATAGGTGCGATGCAGCAGCTTGGTACACACCGTATTGAAGAAGGTTTCCGCCAGTTCGGGGCGCAAATGATCGATCAGTAAACCCATGTAATGCAGTTTGACTTCGCGCCAGACTTCATCACTCAGATCTTCCTGCGAATATTCATCTTCCAGCACCTGCACACATTCACGCACGCGCTGATCATAAAATTGTATGCGTTCCGTAGCCGCAGTCTGTGCCGTTTTCCAATCGCCTTTTTCAAAATGCGTTTTTGCTGCCTGACTGCTGGCGCGGAATAAGCGGTAATGCTTATCAAAACCATCGAGTATAGTGCGCGCGATATCAAACGCAATTTGCGACGACAGCAATTTGGGGAAATGGGTATGGGGCATGGCGTTCACAGTGCGAATTGGGTTTTCCAGCTCGTCAGTTTTTCCAAATCCACCCCCAGGCCACCACACACAACAATCAGGGGATTTTGGTAAGCAGCGAGTTTTTCGGCATAACTGTAAGCTATCGCCAGAGCTGCGCCGCACGCGGGTTCAACCAACATGCGACTGTCATTCGCAAAGCGCAAACAGGCATCGACGGCTTCGCGGTCGCTGACCACATGACTGCTCACAGGATGTCGCAAACACCAATCCAGTGTGCCTTGCGCGACTTGATTAGCTGCCAGCGAAGTCGCGATAGTACGGATTGCAGGGAGGCTGACTAGCTGTTGCGCTTCCAATGCAGCACGCAAAGAAGCTGCCCCCTCGGTTTCAACCGCGAGCACTGGCAACTGTGTCAGATTTTGCGCATGCAAACCCTGTACGATACCTGCTAACAAACCACCACCACCGACGGAACAGATGACGGCATCGAATTCTGCCTGAGTGACCGCCTCGGCGATCAGACTGGCATTCCCTTCCCAGATATCGGGATGATCAAAAGGAGGAATATACACATGACCAGGCTGTGCACTCAATTCGAGTGCGGCGGCACGAATCTCATCCCAGCTGGCTCCGGCGACACGCACCTCGGCACCTAAGGCGGCAATGCGCTGTTTGACGGATTCCGCCGTCGCTTGCATCACCAGAATGGTCGTTGCCACACCGAGCGCCTGACCGGCCAGCGCAGCCGCGTAGCCAGCATTGCCACCCGATGGACAAACGAAATGCCGCGCACCCTTGGCATGGGCGCGCTGACATAATAAGCCTATGCCGCGCATCTTGAAGGAGCCTGAAGGCTGGGTATTTTCCAGCTTCAGCCAGACACGCTTATTAAGGGCCTGAGATAAGCCACGATGGACGACGACAGGGGTAGAGGTGTGCAAATTCTGCATAGGTATCCTTATGAGTACACCCTGGTCAGCCTTGCGTTTAACGGGTTTCTGCGAACAGTTCGCGACCGATCAGCATACGGCGGATTTCGCTGGTACCGGCACCGATTTCATACAACTTCGCATCACGCCACAAACGGCCAACCGGGTATTCGTTGATATAGCCATTGCCACCCAGAATCTGAATTGCCTCACCAGCCATCCAGGTCGCTTTTTCGGCGCTATACAGAATAGCACCCGCCGCATCTTTACGCAGTGCGCGCACGGCTTCCGGTGTGGTGGCGCGGTCACAAGCCTGACCAACGGCGTAGACATAGGCCTTACATGCCATCATGGTGGAATACATATCGGCAATCTTGCCCTGCATTAATTGAAATTCACCGATGGCCTGACCAAACTGTTTGCGGTCATGAATGTAAGGCACGACCACATCCATACAGGCCTGCATGATGCCGAGCGGGCCGCCGGACAATACGGTGCGTTCAAAATCCAGGCCAGACATCAGCACATTAACGCCTTTGCCGACGCCGCCAAGTACATTTTCCAGCGGTACTTCGCAGTTGTCGAATACCAGTTCGCCGGTATGCGAACCACGCATGCCGAGCTTGTCGAGTTTCTGCGCAATCGAGAAACCTTTATAGCCTTTTTCGATCAGGAAAGCGGTCATGCCGCGTGGGCCAGCTTCCAGATCAGTTTTTGCGTAGACCACCAGCACATCGGCATCCGGACCATTGGTAATCCACATTTTGGTGCCATTCAGCACATAGTGATCCCCCTTCAGATCAGCGCGCAGCTTCATGCTGACCACGTCGGAACCGGCATTCGGTTCTGACATGGCGAGTGCGCCTATGTGTTCACCGGAAATCAGTTTTGGCAGGTATTTTTGCTTTTGCGCTTCATTACCGTTGCGCTTGATCTGGTTCACGCACAGATTGGAATGCGCGCCGTAAGACAAACCGACGGATGCCGAAGCGCGTGAAATTTCTTCCATCGCGATGATATGCGCCAGATAGCCCATATTGGCGCCGCCGTATTCTTCACTGACGGTCACACCGAGGATGCCGAGCTCACCCATCTTTTGCCACAGGTCCATAGGGAACTGATCGGAGCGGTCGATTTCCGCTGCGCGCGGCGCGATTTCTGCGGCGGCAAACTGTTGTACGGCTTCACGCAGGGCGGCGATGTCTTCGCCATGATCAAAAGTCAAACCAGGTAAATGGAGCATGTCATCCTCACTTTATTCATTCATTTTTAGAATTTACACAAACTGTCACGGCAACGCTGTTGCGACCGCTGAGCCGCTATCCTGCAAGCTATCTTGTGGACAGCTTATTTCCTGCTGATGACAAATAAGGTCTGCTGCATCACTGCGCATAACTTTTCTTTGCCATCCTGTACTGCAAACACGTCTGCACTTGCGACTACCAGCGATTTTCCGTTTTTGATCACCCTGCCGCGCGCGATCAGGGTGTCACCGGTGCCGGGCGCCAGGATGTTGATCTTGTATTCGGCAGTCAGGCATTCACTGTGTGGCATCAACAAGGTATTCGCGGCAAAGCCGCCTGCCACATCGGCCAGCGTACCAATCACGCCGCCGTGGAAATAGCCATGCTGCTGCGTCACCCTGTCGCTGTACGGCAGGCTGATTTCGCAACTGCCGGGCGCCATCGCTGTGACTTTCGCCTGCCAGGCCATCAATGCGCCCTGACGGTTAAAGGCTTCCAGCAGCTGCAAGGCAAGCTGCGGTTCCAGTTCGCCGGAAGCTGGCTGTTCTGCTGCTGGGATGCTGTCAATACTCATGCCAACTCCATATCAGACGCTGCAAAAGTGAAAATCATACGACTAATTGACGTTTACGTAAACGTCAATTAGCGAGAAGTTGCTGCTCAGGGGGTTTCTGCTTCTTCCTGCAACCTGGCCAGCCCCAGCAAACCACGGCTTTTTTCCTCGTGGGCGCTGATCTCGGCCAGCATCACTTCGATGTCTTCACGCTGTTGTTCCAGCGCCGCACGGTGTCGTGCCAGCACTTCCAGGAAGCTGTGTAGCTGGGCCTCGGTATCCTTGGGCGAGCGATACATATCGACCAGACTCTTGATGTCTGACAGGCTCAGCCCCAGGCGTTTACCGCGCAGGGTAAGCTTGAGATGGGTCCGTTCTCTTGCCGTATAGACACGATTTCGGCCACTGGGACCTTCGCGGGTCGGGCTTAACAAGCCCTGGTCTTCGTAAAAACGGATGGCGCGCGGCGTGATGTCGAATTCACGTGCCAGTTCAGTAATCGTATAAGTAGCCATAGTTTTCCAGAACAAGAAATCAGTTTTCGCAGAAAAGAAGCTAAATCACTACGGTGGCGCGCTGGCGCGGTGCCGCAACAATTTTGCGTAAGTCCTGTACTCTGATTACAATCTGCAGTTAACGTAAACGTCAATTCAATAAAAAAGCATTGTAGGCTATTCTGAGCGACTTGTTGATCTGCATTTTTTCTTTTGCATCAACTGTTTTGAGCCAAAGTTTCGCTCAGAGCCAAGCCTGCATATACGCCGTGATGCGTCCTGACAGCACGCCCGCAACTACCCTGAGATCGCCACTATGAATCCGCTGGAACAAGAACTGTCCTACCCTTATGCTGACACTTTGCCGGAATCCGGCAAAACCATGGAAATTCTGCCCGGTGTGCTGTGGGTCAGAATGGGCCTGCCATTTGCGCTCAACCATATCAACCTGTGGCTGCTGGAAGATACCCTGATGACGGATCAGGGCCCGGTACATGGCTGGACCGTAGTCGATTGCGGCATCGCCAGCGACGCAACGCGCGATGCCTGGGAAGTATTGTTTGGCGATCTGCATAATCATTTGCGCGGGCTGCCGGTAATACGCGTCATCGTCACCCACTGCCACCCTGACCATGTGGGCCTGGCCGACTGGCTGTGCAGCCGCTGGAAAGCGCCGCTGTGGATGACGGCGGGTGAATATGCGTTTGCACGTATGATGTCGGCCGCGCTGCCCGGAGCAGATGGCACCGCCATGTTCCCTCACTTCCGCCGCCATGGCTTGCTGGACCCGGCGATGGAAGAACAGATACAGGAAAGAAAAGGCCATTACACGCGGCTGGTGCCTACCGTTCCAGCCAGCTACCACCGCCTGCAGGAAGGGGTGCCGCTGATGATCAACGGGCGCGCCTGGCAAATCATCGCCGGTTACGGCCACTCGCCTGAGCATGCGTCGCTGTACAGTGCTGAGCTGAATCTGCTGATTTCAGGCGATATGCTGCTGCCGCGTATTTCCACCAATGTCTCGGTGTTTGCGATAGAGCCGGAAGCCAATCCGGTACAGCAGTATCTGGATTCCCTGCAAAAATACAGCGACCTGCCACCGGATGTGCTGATCCTGCCTTCGCATGGCAAGCCTTTCCGTGGCGTACAGACGCGCGTACGGCAATTGCAGGAACATCATGCAGCACGGCTGGACGAAGTGCTGACAGCCTGCGCCACGCCGCAATCGGCTTGCGATATTGTGCCGCTGATGTTCCGCCGTCCGCTTGATGCGCATCAGCTGACCTTTGCCATTGGTGAGGCTCTCGCGCATCTGCACCAGCTGTGGTTCGCCGGGCAGTTACAACGCAGCCTGGGTGAGGATGGAGTCTATCGCTTTAGCGTGCAGCCAGGCTGAGCAGACAACGCACTGACGAATGCCTGCAATTCATTTGGCTTGCAAACGCAAACCCGGACTGGACGGCGGCAAACTGCATGTGGCATCGGCCTGCAGGAAGGCGCGTACTGTTTGCATGATCAGCTTCTCAGAAGAACGTGAAGCACCGTGCCCGGCAAAATGTTGATGGGTCGCGCCATCGATCACTCCCAGCCATTTACAGCCGCCTGGCATCTGACTGAATGGCGTGGTGCGGGTTTCCCAGGACAAGCCACCGAGTTCAAAGTCACGGGTACCGGTCAGCAGTAAGACAGGTTGACGGATATCAGCCCAGGCCTGCTCGGGAAAGATATTACCCGGCCCTTGCGGCGACAGCGCGATATAGCGGTCAAAACTTTTCTGTGCGTGTATTTGCATCAGATTGTCGGCACCAGCTTCCATCATGGTGATTGCTGCACCCATAGAATGGCCAATCAGCACCGTCGCCTTGCCAGTGCAATGTGGCTGTGCCCATAAGCGAGCCGCGTTGATGTCCAGTTGCCGCGCGCGGTAGGCGGCACTGTCGGTCACCATACTGCTCAGTGCTGACTGCAGATTGCTGGCGCGCAGACGCTTGCGCAACACGTCGGTGCCACTGTCGTGATGATCGGGCACCACCGCCAGCCAACCCTGCTCTGCCAATCCTTGCGCCAGATAGGCATAGCCTTGTTCTGAGCCACCGGCACCATGCGAAATCACTGCCACGCCCTGACAAGAGCCACTGGCCGGATACACCATCGCATTCAGCAATTGGCTATCGGCGCGCTCCAGCCGGATGCGGTTGGCCGCAATGGCCTGAGGCAGAGTCAGGCCGCACAACATGAGTACAGAGAATCGCGCTAGCAAAGGCTTCATGTCCGGCTCCGGTATCGTCAGAAACCGCATCATGCCATTGCGCGCGCTGGGTGTGATTGCGACAGTCTGAAAATTTGTAGCAAGATGTAAGTTAGCCGGTACACGCTCCTGCAGATCAGCTTCAGATTTGCAGATAATCGGACACTATCCTGATATTCGCCAGTTCTGCCTTCACCCTGGCCACATCCTGCTCGGTGCCGTGCGCGATCAAAATGTACTGATCCGCTTTCAAAGCAGTTTCATACATGATCTGCTTTTCTTTAGGCACACCGATCACCGTCATGGCTGCACCCAGGGCTGACAAACCACCGACGATCACCGCACCTTCCAGTGCGGATGCGATCATCGCCACTATCGGTCCTGCCATCGCCACCAGACCAACACCTGGAAACACAAATACCGCAGGTGCGATCAGCAAGCCCCAGATACCGCCCCAGAATGCGCCTTTCGCTCCCCAGGATTTGATTTTATCCCCCATGGTATAGAAACCAATGGGATGCTCTTCGCTGTGATAACCCTTACCGATCAACGATAATTTGGTGACATCGATTCCGGCCACACTCAATTTACCTATCGCCACTTCGGCATCTGCACGGGTGCCAAAGACATAAATCGCCGCTTCCTGTATATGCATCATCCGCGCTCCAAAAGTTAAGCCTGTCAGCGTCTGTGCTGACACTACGCTGCAGTCAGCCGCTATGCTTGTATTTATCCAATCTGTAAATGATCGACCACGGTCTGAACTCCAGGTGCCCGCCATGCAATCCGCTTGGCCATAGATCGTTCAAAATCATTGTGCACAGTGCCGGACAAGGTGATGCAATCGCCTTCCTGTATGACATCGATATGCGGGTGCGCGTCGCCACCGCTGCGTCGCAGTGCTGCTTCGATATCTGTTTTTAATGCCAGTGGCGAACGCGGTTTCCGGGTAAGATGAATCAGATCCGTCAGTCCGGTTACGCCAAACAGAGAAGAAAGCGTCTTGACCGCTGCACGTTTTTCAAAGTCCCATTGCACTTCGCCGGAAATGGTAATCCAGCCATTTTCCACCATGATCTTCAGGCGTTCGTCCGGCACCAGGCTGTTCCACGACAGCACGCTCTGTGCGAGGCGCGCGATGTCGGCATCACTACGCACACTGGATTGCGGTAAATTCACCGTCAGCTGCACCGTCAAAGCCTTCACACCAAATACACCGAGTGCGGTTCTTTCTGCTATCCATTTTTGTATATAGCTGGGCACCTGACCATTCAGCGTTACCACCCCATCTTTGACAAATACCTGTATCGCATCCTCATCCAGTGATGGCTCCCATTTCAGTTCCGCCATTAAATCGGACTGTATCTGTACGTCGCTACGCATTTTGCTCTCCTTCGCCAGAATTGGTCAGACTATGGTGCCCGCCTGGCCTCCGTCATACCGTTCGCTAACGAACATCACGCCGCTGACTAAGGGTTTTTTTTTAAAATCCGGTTCGCAATAAAAGCGGTAAATGTTGGCTGACGAACAGTAAGGTAAGTAGCGCTCCACTACATTCAGTCTGCGCAATGTTGCGCTCAATTGAGGTGCCGCACAGCATGCGGCTCAGCACTTCATCAGGTCTGGTAAGGACAAAGGAGAAACACTATGCATACTGCAGAGTATCAAGCAAACAGCAGCGCCGGCGCGCAACCGGTTCAGCAAGTTTCGAATAAAACTGAGGATAAGGATGAGGATTATCAGATTCGTAAAGCAGCCGTTGTGTCCTTGCTGGCGAAAGACTTAACTGAAGAACTGGTCGGCATCATGCAATACATACTGCATTTTTATACTGAAAACAAAGAGTACTCTCCCGCCGTGGAAAAATGTGAAGCGCAAACCACGCAATTGCTACTCAAAAAACAATGCGAACTGACGGAAGAAATCGGCAATTCAGCGGCACCGCAAACTACGCCAGGCAACGTCAAAGATGGCTCGCTGCATACTGCACTATTGAAATCTGAGCTGGCAACGGAGAGCAAGCAGATAGACAGCTATCTGCACTCCAAAGCGGAGGATGCGCTGCAGGCGGAACTGCCTTTCCACCCGCCGGGAACATCCGTATCTGCGGGAGAACAGCATGCGAAAGTGGGAGTATAAATCGGTCACCTCCAGCTATCTGAACGGCAGTGGAAATTTGTTGGAACTGGCGAGTTCACTTGAGCACCAACTGAACGACTACGGACGACAGGGCTGGGAGCTGATTCATATCGCCGGCTTACACAATCACTTTGCCAAATCACCGGTATTGGTGTTCAAGCGTCCGCTGGCAGAAACCGAGTAAATACAGTATCTGCTGCCCGCTGTATTGGCCAGGGTAGCGCGCAATTGTTATGCTTTTGTCTGAGCAATACTGGCATACTCAGCATCTTTGTGCCGGAGTTCTGATGTTAGCCATATTGCTCACCCTCGCCACCCTGCACTGGATCGTCTTAGTGACGCCCGGTGCTAACTTTTTACTGGTCGGCCAGTTAGCCGCCAGCGGTCAGCGCTCACAGGCACTGGCCGCTGCTGCGGGCATCACTTGCGTCACGCTGACCTGGGCCACACTCGCAGTGCTGGGCATAGGCATCGTGTTTCACGCCCATCCCGCATTACGTCAACTGGTGCAAATCGCTGGCGGCCTGTATCTGCTCTATCTGGCCAGCAAACTGTGGCAAAGCAAGGGCCAGAGTCAAAGCGCAACACTGCAGCAAATCAGCCTGGCGGCCGCTTTCCGTATGGGCTTCCTGACCAATATCCTGAACCCGAAAACTGCACTGTTCTTCGGCAGCGTGTTCGCTACCGTGCTGCCGGCGCAACCGGACTGGAGCATGACGCTCAGTGCTGTGTTACTGGTGTATGCAAACGCAGTGATCTGGCATGTGTTTCTGGCGCTGGCTTTCTCACATCCGGCCATACAACGCCGCTATGACAAGCAGCGGCAAAGCCTGAGCCGCTTTTCCAGCCTGATGGTCGGCCTGTTCGGCACCCGCCTGCTCTGGACTACGCTGCAGGAATTGCGTGGCAGATGGCTGTAGTGCGCTGGGCTGTGGCCTGAAAACGCATAGCGCGCCGTTTGTGTTGCAAAAAAATCATATTGTTTTACAGCCAGTTTGCTTCAGCCTAAGTGCTGGGGCAAACGATTTCCAGCTTGTTACTGAAAGCAATGTCCGCACCACTATTGGCTTGCAAGCCTTTTTCACCTCAAAAGCCGCGCCATTGCTAGGCCTTTGCTTTTTTATTTACTCAAATTGCAGACCTGCAGACCACGCGGCTACTCAGCAAGAATAACTCTGTTTCCAAAAATAATTGCATATAGGAAAAATTCGAGTTACATTTCTATACAACTTGTGGGCGACAGCAGCGTCACACAACAGCCTGCACATACACAACTGCTGACTCTATTTCAACCATGGACACAGGGAGACCGTCTATGCTGTTTGACGAAGCGATGAAGCTGCATATCTGGAATAAAGCCAGCACGGTTGATCATGTCGATGCCAGTATGTGGCGCCGCGATCAGTGTGGGGCCTGGATCAAATACACGGAATTTGGCAATCGCTTTTCAGACTACGGATGGGAAATCGACTACATCCTGCCACTGGCCGAAGGTGGCGTCCATGAAGAAAAAAATCTGCGCCCGCTGCAATGGGAAAACCAGCTATCCAAACGCGAAGGCCGTCTGACCTGCGTATTACGCGCCATCGGTCCGGAGAATATGCGGATCTGAAATCCCTGACGTCAACCAGGCAGCCTCCGGACGAGCGCTGCCCGGTCCAGCGTTCAGCGTTCAGCGTTCAGCGTTTAGCGTTTAGCGTTTAGCTCAGGCTACCGCTTCGACATAACGCGCAAAATTATCGAGTATCGCCTGCCAGCCTTGCTGTTGCTGTTCGCGCGGGAATACGTTCTCAGGTTCAAACGTGACGGTGACCAGCACACTGTTGTCTGCCTGCGTGACAAAATCGACTTGCGCATGACGCTCGCCGAAACGATAGGCGAGACGCTGGCAAGGCACGACCTCCGTGTAGACGCCCGCAAAATCAAAACCATGGCTGCCATCCTTCGCTTCCATGCGTGAGGAAAATACGCCGTCTACGCGCAGATCGACTTGCGCTGCGGTGGTATGCCAATCCGGCGACGCTGCATTCCATTGCATGATGTCTTGCGGTGTGGTGTAAGCCTGCCAGACTTGTTCTGGTGTGGACTTGATGGTGACACTAACGCTGATATTCATACGCTTCTTTTTTGCTTTGTGCTGGTGCACGGTTGATGATGTTGTATCGCCGGGCATCCCAAAACCGCTGGCACGGCAATGCCTCAGCCCTCATTTACTCACACGAGCTCACGTGAGCTTACGTTTTACTGCATCTGCTAACAATTCTCGGAACACAGGTATATCCAGGTCAGACAAGCGCTTGATATACAAACAGCCCTTACCGAGTTTGCATCGTCCCAGCCGGGCTAATAAATCCTGATCGGCTTCAGGTCCAGCCACACCGTACACTGAGATATCGCCTTGACGGGATGAGAAACCCAAGGCACAGATTTCACCGGTTTTACCGCCTGACAAGGCATACCTGTGGACGCCAAAGCCAACGATGGCCGTGCCCCACATCACCGCATTCTGCCCACTGATTTCAGCCATCATGCTCAGCAATTGCTGACAATCCTTGCGCCTGGCCTCATCACTGATCGCGGCCATATAATCAGCGACCGCGGCTGTGGTTGCCTTGGTTTTGTTGTCTGCCATCGATATTCTCCTTCTGCCATCTTGCCAACTCTGTTCAAGCAGTCGACTTGCTCCTGCTTTAATCCGTAGTCCCGCCGCTACAGGCTACGCTGCATAAAACACCAGTGCGCCTGCCATTCCTGCGGCACTTCAGTACCTGCATAGGGTGGGCAAGACTGAAATCCATAACGTCGATAAAGCCGCTGGGCGGACTGCATAAATACGGCACTGTCCAGACACAGACGCGTGTAGCCAAATGCGTGGGCATCAGCTAGTAAAGTCTGCATCAGACTATCTGCCAGACCCAGCTCGCGGTAAGCAGGACGCAAATAAATACGTTTGAATTCAGCCAGCTCCGTGCTCAGACCACGCAGCCCGCCCATTCCTGCAATTTGTCCATCCACCTGCAGTAAATAAAAAATCCCTTGCGGTGGCGACTGCGTACAGACCGCTGCCAGCGCAGTCGGCAGATAATCCCGCAGCGGCGACGCGGGCGAACTGATGGGCAAATCCTTGACCAGCTCCAGCTGACTGAAGACCCAGCCCAGATATTCCTCATGCAAGGCCAACAGCGGCTGCTGATGGCGCTGTAAATCGGCAACCAGGAACTGTACTGTCGTCATCGTGATACTTCCATCATTAGCTGACCAGGTTTGAAAAAATCAGAGACAGCATGTTGTCTGATGGCCCAAGCGGTGAAGCCTCCTTCACGTTGTCTATACAGTAGCAATACCAGCCCCGGATCTGGCACATCCTTAATCGGTATAGGTCCAGCTGTCTGCGCCATCAAAATACCGGATACGTATTCCTTTGAGCAGTTCAGGGTCAAAAAGTCGGCTATTCACTCCCACCCGATCTGTCGGCCCACCATCTAGCGTTTCCCAATGGGTTGCACAGCCGCAGGTTTTACAGTGCATGGTGCGGATAGAGCGGGCACCCCAGATATATTGCGTAGTGTGTTCAGGATGGCCCAAAATCTGCACCGTATCAGCGCTATAAAATGCCCAGAGTGCACCATTGCGACGGCAAATCGAACAATTACATTCAACGATGGATGCCGGCATCGCAGGCACGCTAATCCGCACTGCACCGCAATGACAAGTAGCGACCAGTTGACGCATGCTGTTATCCGGCTTCATTGCCCGGCAGGTGGCTGCCACAGTTCCACCTTATTCCCTTCCGGATCGATCACCCAGCCAAATTCGCCATACTCCGAGGACTCGGTTTTTTCCAGCACCTGACAACCTTCTTCACGCAAGGCTGCCAGCAATGCAGCCAAATCTGCGACGCGGTAATTGATCATGAAGCTGGCGCGACCCGGCGCAAATTGCGCGTTTTGTTCAGCACCAATCGACCACACCGTGGTGCCGCCTACAGGCTGACCGGTCTCATCCGCCCAGCTGAATGCCGCGCCACCCCAGGGCTGCACATCGATACCCAGATGGCGCTGATACCAGGCGCGCAAAGCGGCTGCGTCTTTGGCCTGAAAGAAGATACCGCCTATTCCTGTCACACGTTGCATGATCGCTCCCCGGTAAATAGTGAGGCCCATTATAAAGATGCAGTTGCAGCGGCTGTGCTGAGCTGCATCGTTCAGGCATAAAAAACAACAGCCCGCTCAGTGTTAGCTGAGCAGGCTGTCTGCCATCATTTTGTTGCGTTGTTTGTGATGCCCAGCCTGCCCCATGTACCGGTATCAGGCAACCGGACAGGCAAGCCAGACATCCCAGGCTTACTACTTATGCCAGATGACGCAATTCACGCATCGCGACTGAGACCGGTGCCAGATCGGCGGCCTGGGCGCTGATGGTGGACAGCAGCGTATTCAGGCGTTCGATGGCGCTCAGATGGCGCTGATGCCAGTCGGCCAGTGCTTCCTGACGCGACAACAGGCCACGTGTGATCTGACTCGCAATCGAATACACATCATCACGCGCACTGCCACGCGCCTGCGTCTGCCACAGCGTATCCGTCGGCAGGCGGTTGATCTGATTGCGCCAGCCACTCAGGCCCAGCTCATCATCCACCCCGAAATACGCACGTGCAGTGGTTTCGATGTCATTGCCAGTGCTGCCAGCCAGATCGACCAGATCGAGTGCCGGGAAGATGAATTCCAGCGCGGTCAGATCTTGCGCCAGTTTTGCTTCCACGCCAGCCTGCGTCAGTGCATCGGCCTCATGCTGCCAGGCCGCACGCGCATTCGCTGGCAGCCAGTTTTCCAGCTGGCCACGCAATTCACGGGCGGCAGGCTGGAAGCGCTGGATCAGGGTAGGCATATCACTGCTCTGGGCACGGATACGCAGCATCCAGCGCGAGGCACGCTGGGTGATCGCGATCAGTTTCGACAACAGGTCCAGCTGCAATTTGCCATCGACTTTGTAATCCAGCGCATCGATCTGATCCCACAAGACTTCCAGATCAAAAATCTCACGCGCCAGCGTGAATGCACGGATCACATCCGCAGCGCTGGCACCGGCTTCAGAGGCGATGAAATTGACGAAAGTCGCTCCAGCGCGGTTGACCACGGTGTTGGTGATATAGGTCGCTATGATTTCACGCTTGAGCGGATGCACCGCAATCGCATCGGCAAAACGCTCAGACAAGACTTGCGGGAAGTAAGCCTTGAGCGCACGGCTGAAGAAAGGATCATCCGGCAAATTGGATGCCACCAGCTCATCGAACACCGACATCTTGGCATAGGCCAGCACCACCGCGCCTTCCGGTGCAGTCAGGCCTTGCTTACGCGCTTTGCGATGGAAGATTTCTTCATCGCTAGGCAGGTATTCAATCGCGCGGTTCAGACGGCCTTGTTTTTCCAGGGTCTGCATCAGTCTTTGCTGACCATCGAGCACATACAGCGGCCGGTGCGCAGCAATGTCCAGCGCCTGGCTTTGATAGTAGTTATCAGTCAGCACCAGATGGCCGACTTCATCCGTCATCGAGGCCAGCAAATCATTACGCTGCTTGAGCGTGAGATCACCGGCTTCAACGATGGCGCCAACCAGAATTTTGATATTCACTTCATGGTCGGAGCAATCCACACCGGCCGAGTTATCAATCGCGTCGGTATAAATGCGACCGCCTTTTTGTGCGAACTCAATACGGCCATTCTGGGTACAGCCAAGGTTGCCGCCTTCTGCCAGCACTTTGCAGCGCAGCTCATTGCCGTTGACGCGGAAGGCATCACCGGCCTTGTCACCGACCTGGGCATGGGTTTCAAACGTGGCTTTGACATAAGTACCGATACCGCCGTTATACAGCAGGTCGACCGGTGCCTGCAGAATCACGCGCAGTAATTCCACCGGTGTCAGTTCTTCGGTCTCCACACCCAGCACGGCGCGCGCCTGAGGACTCAGACGTATCGCCTTGGCGCTGCGCGGATACACGCCGCCGCCTTCGGAAATCAGCTTCTTATCGTAGTCATCCCAGCTCGAGCGCGGCAGGTTGAACAGGCGCTGACGCTCTTTAAATGAGGCAGCCACATCCGGTGCCGGATCGATGAAAATATGACGGTGATCGAAGGCTGCAACCAGCTTAATCTGTTCCGATAACAGCATGCCGTTACCAAACACGTCACCCGACATATCGCCGATACCGGCCACCGTGAACGGTGTCGTCTGGGTATTGATGCCCATGGAGCGGAAATGGCGTTTGACCGATTCCCAGGCACCGCGTGCGGTAATGCCCATTTTTTTGTGATCGTAACCAACCGAACCACCGGAAGCGAAAGCATCTCCTAACCAGAAACCGTAATCCGCTGATACGCCGTTGGCGATATCAGAGAAAGTCGCTGTGCCTTTATCAGCCGCCACCACCAGATAAGGATCATCCGGATCATGGCGCACCACTTTCGCAGGTGGCACCACCGCCCCTTTGACGATATTGTCAGTAATGTCCAGCAGGCCGGACAGGAAGATCTTATAGCAAGCCACGCCTTCGGCCTGATAGGCTTCGCGCTCGGATGCCGGCGGTGCATTTTTCAGTACAAAGCCGCCCTTGGAACCGACCGGTACGATCACGGTATTTTTGACTTGCTGCGCTTTGACCAGCCCCAGAATCTCGGTACGGAAATCCTCGCGCCGGTCAGACCAGCGCAAGCCGCCGCGCGCGACTTTGCCGCCGCGTAAATGCACACCTTCCACCCGTGGCGAATAGACCCAAATTTCAAACAAAGGCTTAGGTTCAGGCACGCCCGGCACTTCACGCGGGTTGAGTTTAAAACTCATGTAAGGCTTGAACTGCCCATCCGCCGTGGTTTGCCACAGATTGGTACGCAAGGTTGCCATGATGGTGGCGTAGAACTGGCGCAGGATACGGTCTTCGTCCAGGCTGGCGACATTGGCCAGCTCGGCTTCCAGCTTCTCTTTGATCTGCTGCTGCGCTGTTTCGCGGTCACCGCCAAAATCAGGCTTAAAGCGGGCACCGAATAATTCAGCGATCAGCTGGGTGATCGCGGCATTCTTATTCAGCGCGGCTTCGATATAAGTCTGGCTGTAAGCAAAGCCCAGTTGTTTGAAGTAGCGGGCACAGGCGCGTAACACAGCGATAGAGCGTGCATCGAGTGCGGTATTGAGCACCAGACGGTTCAGATCATCGCTCTCCACATCGCCTTTCCAGACTTGCGAGAACAGGGTTTCAAACCTGCCCTTGATCGCGGATAAATCCGTCGTCGCAGGCAGTTGCAGGCCCAGATCATGTATCCACAAATTGTCATTGCCATTCAGGATCTGGTAAGGATGCTCGTCCAGCACACGCGCGCCCATGTGCTCCAGCACCGGCAAGGAATCTGACAAGGCGACTTTGCTGGTGTTATAGATCTTAAAGCGCAGTACGCCGGCTTCAGCATCAAGCGGGCGATACAGCTTGACGACCATCGGTGCAGCCGGTGTCAGGCTGGCCAGCATTTCTGCATCTTCAGCGCCAACCAGCGCCGAGAAGTCTTCACGATAGGCAGTTGGGAAAGCGTCGGAGAAACGGTTGGCCAGCGCCAGCCCGCCACCTTCGCCGTGGGTGCGCAGCAATTCTGCGGTGCAGTCATCTTCCCAACGCTGCGCGAGCTTGGCAATACGGGCTTCGAGTGCGCCCAGATTCACATTTTGTGGTGCGCGTTCCTTGGCTCTGACCTGGTAATGAATACGGGCCAGCGGGCTATCGGTCAGCATAGGCGTGAATTCTATCGACTGACCATTGAGTGCATACATCAATTCGTTGCCGACTTTGACGCGCAATTCCGTGTTGTAACGGTCGCGCGGCACAAACACCTGCGCTGAAGTGAAGCGGCCAAACGGATCGCGGCGCAGGAACAGACGGGTACGCTGACGCTCTTGCAGACGCAGGATGCCAATCGCATGCTCCGCCAGGGTTGCGGTGTCGATCTGGAATAATTCATCGCGCGGATAATCATCCAAAATCGCTTGTAAGGCTTTGGCTGCATGGCTTTGCGGCACCACGCCGGAACTTTGCATGACTTCTGCCACACGTTGACGCACGCGTGGAATCTCACTGACCGGTACGGAATACGCGGTGGAGGTGTACAGACCGAGGAAGCGCGATTCGCCGATCACTTTGCCTTGTTCGTCATAGCGTTTAATCGCGACATAATCAAGCCAGGCCGGACGGTGTATGGTGGCGCGTGTCATCGCCTTGGTCACCAGCAGGGTCTCATCGGATTCCATGATGGCCTGCACTTCCGGTGGCAGATAGGCCAGACTGGTCTGTACTTTGCCACGCAAAATACCCAGACCGGATTCAGGAATCGCCACCAGCGTGACTTTATCGCCATCCTTGCGCAACTCATAATCGCGCGCACCGAGGAAAGTAAAGTGACGGTCTTCCAGCCAGCGCAGGAAGGCCACGCCTTCATTGGCGGTCTGCGCCGGCGCATGCTTCTCGCAAGCGCTGCTGACTTGCTGCACACGTTCCAGCATGGCAGACCAGTCGGTCACAGCGGCACGTACATCGGCCAGCACCGCCAGTAATTCTTTCGCCAACACCTGCTGATCCGCTGCACTCACGATGCGGTCGCATTCGACCATGATCAGCGATTCAACCGGATCATCGCGGCCAGCAGCCTTGGCAGCCGCGACCGAACTGACGGCACTGATCTGTCCCTGCGCATTGCGTTGCACGCTCATCAGCGGATGCACGATCCAGTGCGCGGTACGGCCACTGCGGTTAATCGCCATCGTGACCGAATCCACCAGGAAGGGCATATTGTCATTGACGATCTGCACGACTGTGTGTTCACTCACGAAGCCATCTTCGGCCAGCGTAGGATTAAACACCCTGACGGCAGGCGTGGCAGCAGCACGTGGTGCATCCAGCAAACGCCAGTGCGCGTTTGCCTGTGCAAACAGGGTGGCTGGCCCACGGGTCGTGATTTCGTCGGGATCGGTGTTCTCGAAATAAGCTGCCAGAAAAGGACCTTGTCGGTCGGCAGCAGGGCCAGGATGGGCTTGCGCATAAGCGATCAGCTCTGCGAAGTGCGTTGTGGTCATACGTTCTCCTTCGGGTGGGAAGATACGGGAAAATCACTGCGAATTCATTGCCAGCCGCCAGTATCCTCTAAACTGCGAAAGGCGACAAATACCTTTGCTTTTTTCCATGAAAAAAACAGCGTTTTCCGGCCCGACTTTGTGCTGAAGCAATGCCGTGCTGCAGCAAAAACGCTGCATATGCGGGCTGTTGCTGCTTCAGGGGAGTATGTTGCGGTGCGTCGGGGAATTTTCCCATGGGGGCTGACGGGGGCTAAGCATCTCCCGTGCGACTGACGCCGCCATGCGGCGCATCGCGATGCGCCTTGCTTTTTTTTGCCAACACTGACTACGATTTTTCTGCGCAAATTCCGTCACCGTTCCCTAAGTCGCAGAAATACGGCAGAATGCCTGTCCCGCCTTGCAATCCGCTGGCCTGAATCAGGTGCGTGATGCAGTGGCGGCTACCTTGAGAACAGCAGCGCATCAGCACAGACTGATGCCGACACGGAGAAACACAGATGGCAAATCGTTGGGCGCATAAAGAATTTACTTTTATCTCTGACCGGCACTGGGAAAAAATCCCGAATCAAAGTGATGACGGCAGGCTGCAATTGTTTTGTCCGGAAACCGGCACCTCGCTGGCGCTCAGTATGGAAGCGATGGATATTCCTAAGAATAAAATCGAAAGTGTCGCCAAGTCTCTGATGGAAGCGCGTAAATTTGCGCATGTACGTGGCATTCAGGACATGATGCAAAGTAATGAAGTACCGGATCTGCAATTTGTCGAGGAACACATAGGTCCGAATGCGGGCGGCAATGGCTATGAAGTGGTGTATGAAGGCAGTCTGCCCGGCAAAAATTTCTTTGGCTTTCTGGGCTTTGTGAGTCAGCGCAAAATTGTCAATCTGATCGTGGTCACACCCTTTTCTTATGCCAAAGGGCATGCCGGCATGTTCCGTGAAGTGGCAGGCGGTTTTTCAGTCGTTTTACCCTGAATCTGATGTAGCGTTGGCCACCTGAACACGGCCAGCGCCAGCTTACTGCCCCGGTGTATTTGCAAAAGGCCGCGCCGCATTCACATGCAGAGTGTGCTGTCTGCCATCTGGCCCGCGATAGGTATAGCGGAATGCAGCACCCGGAAACTGTATGCCCAGTGCCCGCCCTGTCGCATCCAGTGCCACGTAAATATTGCCACGTCCCAGCCCCGAAGTCCCTGTCGTTTTGGAGCGGCTGCTGTCTGCATAATGGGGCAGCGTCGATGCATCGATCACCGGCATTTGCATGACCACTGCCGTAGCCGGTGGCAGACTGGATTGCTTACGCTGCAGCAGTGTCTGTAACTGTGTCAGCGCATCGGCATCCAGCGGCTGTAGCGGACCGGCAGCGATCATCACATGCCCGGTATCTGCTGCCGGTGCACTATCTGGCGGCGCATTCATGCAATACTGATTCAGACACCAGCTGACCACATCACCGGCACGCAACTTCCGCAGATCGCGCACACCTTGCCAGCCCTGTGCCGTGCCGTTGCCCAGCGTAGCAAAAAACTGCTGATACACATAAGCCTGGGGCCATTTCTGCCTGTCCTTCAATTGTTGTGCGTACTCACGGATTGCTGTCATAGATTGCGGCGCGGTGCGGCTGAGTACATAGCTGACCCAGCCTGAACAATCAGTAACTACCCGGTAACTGCCATCCTGCTGCTGCACGATGTCGGGCTGCGCGGCTGCGCCAGTCTGGCCGCGATGGGTGTAGCGGGTATCACTGAGCTGAGCCAGGATACGCTCAGCCAACGCATAGGTGTCGGCCGCCTGGTCAGCCTGTGCCCGGTCGCTGCAGCATAACAGCATCACAACCATTCCAGCTAGCGAAGCAGGCTTGCACATCAATGTATTCTGCATGGCTGTTCTCCGACTTGTGTTCGCTGCGGCACCAGGTTTAAGGCTGCTGCCAGACCTTGACCCACTCCACATCCATACGATACGGGCTTTGTTCGCGCGTGCCATAGCCTTGTGGCAGCAAGGGCCCGGCCCAGCCGCGGTCTTTCAGTTCACAGGTCAGGCGGATTTCCTGTGCCACCTGTGAAATCGCCTGTGTGGTACGCCAGCGTTCTGTGCCATCGACGTAAAACACGTATTCCTGCGGTGTCCACAATAAGCCATAGGTATGCCAGCTGCCATCGAGTGACACAGGCGACTGCCATTTGCCACCCAGATGCTGATGCTGTTCACGGTAGCCATCCCAATGCAGGTTAAACGAAGCCAGCTGGCTCACGTCCTTACCCTTCATATCGGTCAGTCTGTGCTCGATGATGTCTATCTCCACCCCGGAGCGTTGCGGGTCGCCTGTCCATTTTCCCAGCGTGGGTGACTGCAGCCAGAATGCGCAATGTCCACCCGGTGCGTCCTGAAAGCGGATGCGCGACTCGGTATAGCCATAACGAAAACTATACTTGCCGGCTGTGCTCAAAAAACCGCTGTAATGCTGACCCTGCTCGCTGTAAGTGCGGATATGCAGGCCCTGCGCATCCACGCTGACCGCGTCTGCCGTCAGCTGTGCCGCATCGCGCAGATAGGTGGCTGGCGTCCAGCGCTTCAGATCGAGCTGCTCACCCTGAAACAGATCTTGCCAGACCAGTTGATAGCCGTCTGGCGGCGCGGCCTGCGCAGTGCTGCAATAGAGCAGCGCAGGCAGCAAAGCAGTCAGCACAGGCGCGGCAATTCGCGCAGATATGTGATGCTTCATCATCACACCGGATGATGATCATGCAGGGAACAGGCCTGTACCCTGGCGCCGAAGAAGCTGGCCTGCAATTGAAAGGCTTGCAGCAGGCGCTGGCGTCCGGCTTCATCTTCAGGCAGTGCAAATACGACTTTCAAAAACTTAGGCTGATGGCCTGCCGGTGCAGTCCGGCTGTGGCCAATATCGGCTGCCAGCAAATCCTGCTCCAGCAAGCTCATCACATCTGGCTGTGCCGGATGCTGGGCTGCGCGCAGCGCATTCAGGATTTCGGTTTCCGTGATCTGCACCGTATCGTGTTCGCCCTGAAATTTTTTGACCCCGGCGATATTGACCGCGATGCCGCCGGTGATTTCATACGCCAGCGGCGCCACTCTCTCATAGTGAAATGCTTCCCAGCCGGGCAAGCCGCGCTTAGTCTGCGCCACACTGGCCATCGCGGCTGCCACGCTGCCGCCGCTGCTGATCATACCGACCGGCAGCATGTCTTCCAGCGTATCCGGCACAGGGGTATTTGCTGTATCTGTCATGACCAAATCCTATTCTGAAAAATGCTAAACAACGCCAGCCTGCATTGTATGCCAGCGCCAGCCGCTTTATTTCAGGCTTTCAGTTTTGTTTTCAATCGCGTCTTTGGCGGCTTCCTTATTTGCTTCCTTACTTGCATCTTTAGGTGGATCTTTCGGCATCGGTTTGCGCGGTAACAGTTCATTGCGGTTGGCAGCGTGCGCTACGAAGCTGGCCACAATCAGCGCGGCCTGACTCAGGTCGGCTTTTTGCACTTTGTCGTACACGTCGATATTCGAATGATGGGTACGTGTCATGTAATCCATCTGATCCTGAATAAACTGAAAACCCGGTACGCCTACACTGTCGAAGCTCACATGGTCGGTGCTGCCAGTCTTGCGCAAGGTGGTGGTGGTCGCGCCCAGATCGGCAAACGGTGCCAGCCAGGCGTCAAATACCGGCTTTACCACCACATTGTTTTCGGCATAGATGCCACGGATTTTGCCAGCGCCATTATCGAGATTGAAATAAGCGGAAATTTTTCCATGCTGCGGCTTTACCTGCAGTGGTCCAGCCGGTTTGCGCAAAAATGCGGGCAGGCTTTTCTCAGCCGGGTCTGTGCTTTCCGGGCGCGCAGCCACCCATTGCTGTACATAGGCACGGGAACCGAGCAAACCCTGCTCTTCACCACCCCACAGCGCAAGACGTATAGTGCGGCGTGGCTTCAAGCCTGACTCTTTGAGCAAGCGCACGGCTTCCATCATCACCGCGACACCAGCCGCATTATCGGTCGCGCCGGTCGCGCCATGCCAGGAATCCAGATGCGCACCCAACATCACGATTTCATCTTTTTTATCGCTGCCCGGAATATCGGCAATCACATTGACCGCTGCCTGCGCATCCTCGTCTTCAAAGCGCGCATCGACCTGCACTTCCAACTCGACCGGCTTCTTTTTTTCCAGCAAACGGTACAGCCGGTTATAGGCTTCACTCGCCAGCACCAGCGCCGGAACCTGCGCCGATTCGCCCGTCTTATACGAGCCCCCACTATGCACAAATACGGTGCCGTCTTCGCCGCGCGATACATGCAGGGTTGCGATCACTTTTTCCGCACTCAGAAAGCTTTGCAGTTTTTTCTGGAATTGCTGCTGTTTCTGAACCGTCTGCGGATCGGCACGACGCGTTGCACCTGGTTCCAGCTCCATTTTCTGCAGTTCTTCCAGCTCCTGACTGCTGTAGCGTTTGGCATCACCGGTCAGATGCGGTTTGAAACTGATTGGTTCATCCAGCAACACCAGTGCCTCGCTGAGCTTGCCCTTCCACTTTTGCAAATCTTCTTCGCTACTGAGTCTGGCGATCACGGCACGGCCACGCTGTGCACCGCGGCTAGCTGGGGTCCAGGCTTTGGGAATCGCCAGCAAATCGAGCGGCATCGGGCTCAGCATACGCAGGCTGGCATGCTGATACGACCAACCCAGTCCGAAAGGCGCAAAGCTTTCGGTATGCACATTGTGCAAACCCCAGGTGCGCAATTGCGACTGACTCCAGTCCGCCGCTTTTTTTAATCCGGCAGAGCCGGTCAGACGCGCGCCTATCTCATCGGTCAGCACCCCAAGGTGCTCATGGGCTTTGGAATGATTGAGCGCCTCATCACGCAGGCGGTTAATCAGCTCCAGATCGGTCTTTTCTTCCGCAGCCAACAGCTGGCCACACGGTAAAGTCAACAGCAACAGACAGCCCAGCAGGCGGGATGGCAGGCGCATCTTGGTCTCCTCAGGTAAATTATTATGATCCTGACTATGAACCGCAAAGCTGCACTTGGTTCCATGCAGTGTGAAATAGATGTTTTTTTGTGTCTGAGGCAAGGAATTACCTTGCTGAGTACGCATCTAAAGACGCTGAAAACCCTGATCTACGCAGATTTCGCTGATTTTTTCGCTACAAATAGTAAGGAAGCGTGAATACTTGGCAAATTCACAGGTAGAATTCAGCGTCAAATTAATTTGAATGCATGAGCCCGTTGCTCATGCAAAAATGCTTATCCGCTGCACAGCAGTTCAACTTTAAGGAAATATTCATGTCGATCAAATCCCGCGTCGTTCTGGGTAGTGCCATTGCGCTGTTCGCGCTGAGCGCTTGCAATGACAAAGATAAAGCTGCCTCTGCTTCCGCAGAGAAGGATGCTGTGGCTGCGACCGTCAACGGCGCACCTATCGGCAAAAAACAACTGGATCAGATCATGTTGCAACAGGCTGCACAAGGTCTGCCTGACAATGCTGAAACCCGCAAAATGGTGATCGACAACCTCGCGATGCAAATCATCGTAGCGCAGGAAGCGGTCAACAAAGGCATCGATAAGACACCGGAAGTCAAAGAACAGCTGGAAATGACACGTATGTCTATCCTGGCCAATTCCTATGTCAAAGACTATATGAAAAATGCTGCAGTGACTGACGAAGCACTGAAAGCAGAATACGAGAAATTCAAAACTTCGGCAGGCGGCAATGAATTCAAAGCACGCCACATCCTGGTTGAAAAAGAAGAACTGGCAAAAGAACTCATCGCTAAAATCAAGAAAGATCCTAAGTCTTTCGACGCGCTGGCAAAATCCAATTCCAAAGATCCTGGTTCTAAAGACAAAGGCGGCGATCTGGGCTGGTTCAATGCACGTAACATGGTGCCTGAATTCGGTGACGCAGTCGCTAAACTGGAAAAAGGTAAATTCACTGAAGAGCCAGTCAAATCCCAGTTCGGCTATCACGTGATCATCCTGGACGATTCCCGTCCGGTGACAGTGCCTGCGCTGGATGACATCAAAGCGGGTCTGACCCAACAGCTGCAACAGGAAAACCTGAAAAAAATGCTGGAAGACCTGAAAAAGAAAGCAAAGATTGAAATAGTCGGCGCGTCGGCATCCGCATCGGCTTCTGCCTCCGCTACAGCAGCACCTGCGGCATCGGCACCAGCTTCCGCATCTGCATCCGCTGAAGCGAAAAAATAAAATAATCGGTTAGCACGTCAGATTACACAGCCCCGGCTTGGAAACAAGGCGGGGCTTTGTTTTGGAGCCCGCTCATGTCTTCCCGTTCAAACCAGCTCAGCCAACTCCCTTACAGCGTCGCACTGCAAACCGGTGCGCATGCCGACCGGCTCGATCTGCGCGACCGCAGCTTTGTGCCGGAGGTGCGTCATCTGCCGCAGCAATTCCCGGATGCGGCCTGTGTCAGTCAGCGCTGGCCGGATTATCTGGCGGCTGGTTATGTCATGAATCAGGGCAGTGATGGTGCCTGTACCGGTTTCGGGCTGGCCGCCGTCATCCATTATCTGAACTGGTTACGCGGTCAGCCGGTTACCCCGCGCAGTGCGCGCATGCTGTATCACCTGGCACAGTTTTATGATGAATGGCCGGGTGAAGATTACACCGGCTCCAGCTGTCGCGGCGCCTTAAAGGGCTGGCATAAGCATGGCGTGTGCGCGGCCAGTCTGTGGCCGTACACAGTCAAAGCGGATGATACTGTGGCCGCGTTTGAAGCCCCACAGCCTGGCTGGGATATCGATGCGCTGAGCTGTACTTTGGGTATGTATTACCGCGTCGAACAAGACAATATCAGTGCCATGCAGGCCGCCATCGCGCAAAGCGGTGCGCTGTATGTATCTTCTGCAGTACACGCAGGCTGGGATCATCCGAAAAAGCCGGGCGCAGGCCGCAGCCCTGCCGTGCTCAGCCTGCAGGATTTACCGGTGATACAGCCACATGCGCATCATCAGGGCATGCATGCGTTTGCGCTGATCGGCTATACCACGCTGGGCTTTGTGGTGCAAAACTCCTGGGGCGCAGACTGGGGCAGGCAGGGGCTGGCTATTCTGCCTTATGAAGACTGGCTGCAGCATGGCAGCGATGCCTGGACCTTTGCACTCGGGGTGCCGCGCAATGACGCCGGTACGCGAAGCAGCAGCGTACCGGCCGCCTACCGGCGCAATAGCCTGCATTCCTGTCGCCAGCATGCCTCACACCAGAATCCGGCCGGGCTGAGTCTGGATCAGGCTTACAGCATGAGTCTGGTACTCGACAGCAGCGCGCGCGTGATACAAAGGCTGCTGCCATTTGCCAATGCGGCCGCCACGGTGGACTATATCGCGCGGCAGGCTCCGCTGGCCTGGCATACCCACACCAAGCAGCGCGGGCCGCTCAGGCTGGCAGTGATCGCGCAAAGTGGCCTCTGCGATGAAGCGCAGCAGATACAGGAAAACGCCCTAAGTGCCCCGGCCTGGCTGGCGCAAGGGATTTATCCCGTCTTTATGAGCTGGAATAACGGCCTCACCGGGCTGGAGCAGCAATTGCGTGCGGAATTTGCTCAGCAAAGCCGGTCCGCCGCGCTGAATCGCAGCATCGAGGCGCAGGCCGATGCACTGGGCTGGAAAGCGCGCTGGACGCAGATGAAACACAATGCCTGGCTGGCGGCACAAGCTGATCAGCCGCCACGCGCGCTGCATGTGCTGCTGCGCGTACTGCACGCACTGAAACGTGACTGTGCCGAGTGTGGTACGGGATTGGAATTACATCTGACAGGCGACCGTGCCGGTGCCTTACTGGCGGGACAAATGATCGCGAGTGGCAGCGATTTAGATTTCGCCAGCCTGCAATTGCTCGCGCCCGCCTGCAGCCTGGAATTTGCACTCAGCCATTTCGGCCCAGCCTTACGCAAACACACACTGCAGCCACAGCAGTTGAAGATTTACAGCATCGCCGAACAGGCGCTGCAGCAGACTCACTTTGCTGATGTGTATCAGGGTGGCTTGCTACATTTGATCGCGAATGCACTGGAAGACCGTTATCAGACGCCGCTACTGGGTCTGGCCAGCACACTCGATACCTCAGCAGCACAGCAAGCGCACTGGCATCCGGCCTGCCACAAAGATCTGCAACGTTGGCATAGCTTATTTTGGCAAGGGACGCCGCCTCAGGATTTCGCGAGCCACGGAAACGGGCTGACGGTCAGACAGCGCAAGCAACTGAGTCTGATTGCGCCCGAGGCACTCAGCAGCGCTGCCGGACCATCACATCCGGCCCGCAGCGCCTTGTTGGAAGAGCTGATCAGTACGATCAGGCGCGCCAAGGGCGCCAAGGGTGCACGCTAAGACCTCAGTAAGAACTGCTCATCACGACCCGTGCGCTGCTGATCTGAGCTGGCGTCAGGCTCCATACCAGCGGCGTATCGAGCAATTCCAGTTTGCGAATCTGCGCACCATTTTTGGCTGGAATATTGATAGCCCAGTTACGCTGACTTCTGCCATTGAGCGGGTCATTGACACCGGTATCGAAGGTCTCAGGATAAGAGTATTTTCTGAAACCTTCTTTCAATACGCGGTAGATCTGACTGCCATCCGAGAAAGTGACGCGCAGCGTGTAATCACAACCAGACGTGTGGCAGTACCACATATATTCAGGATTGCTGCCATTCTGGGTGTAGGGGAAAATTTTACTGAGCTGCGCCGTCACTGTCGGATCTATGGTCTCGATCAGATTGCCCTGATGCGTGACCGGATCGTAAAAGCGCGAAGCCCCGGCGGTCGCCGCATTGCTATACGTCGCCACGATAGTATGCACAGGCACATTCACACTCAAGGGTAAATTCTGTTTAATCCCATAGGCACCAAAATTACTGGTTTTTGGCGTGTAATCGGTCCAGGCCGCGCGACTGCTGTCCCAGCCCGACAAGCCGGTCGCTGAAGCTGCATCAACTTTGATTTGTTCCTGTATCCAGCGTTGTATGCGCGCCATATTGAAATCAGAAAACAAGGAGAACGTGTACTTAGGATCGCTGCCACTATCCGCATCATCCATAGGATCTTTGCGATAGCAACGTCCCTTTTCATCCAGCTGATAGGCATTATTCGTGCGGCACCAGGTAAAACGTGGCGCAGTCGGTGCCATCAGCGGATTGCGGAATTCGCGGGTCGCCATATTGAAGCCCCAGACCGATCCCTTGATAGACCCTGCGATATAGGGAAACTTACTGCCACTGAGATCGTTATACTCACCGGCAGAATGTCCTAAGCTCATCGCATGGCCTGTTTCATGCAATAACAAGCCATAGGTATTGCCACCGGCACCGACGCCGGAACCGACCACGCTGACACCACCACCTATCCAGGCCAATTGTTTCGCGGACTTAATCGATTTATCGATTGCGATGATGGAGGCATAGGTCACACGATTCATCGCCATGTCCCCATTGGCGAGATGAATCTGGTAGGCCAGATCATTCGTCGTGTCGATCACGTGTGCGCCGTCGCGGAGTTCATGATGAGAACTGACCACATAAGCAGCAGCGCCAGCTTTGGGAGGAATCACCATCGTATCTGCCACAAACTGGCCCATTGGATGATTACTGACTTTGACCTGCGAAGCGGGCCAGGTCGCTGCTGCCTGCTGTTGAGCCGCGGCATCCATATGCATCACACGCTCGTTGTCCAGATTCAGACCGGTATTGGCATTGGTGGCACCAAACAACACGAAGGGCAGTATCTGCATCTGCAATTCGGTATTGGCGCCAACCGTCACAGCGACCGGCTTGCTGTAATCGTAATTGCTGGCAGAAACGCGCAGGCTGATGCCGGGCTGTACCAGATTCGCTGGCAAGGTCAGGCTCCAGAAATCACTGCCGTAAGGCGTGTCGAGTCCCTCAGAAGGTGGCAATTGAGCGGGTGGCGTCAAAGCCAGCTTGCCTAATACTGCGCCATCCTTGAGCACTTCCACAACCGGATTTTGTGCATCCGCACTGCCCAGTCTGAGCAAAACCAGCGCATCACGCTGCGCTGCCAGCGTCAGAGGCGCGCTGTTTTTGAGACTCCAGTTCAGCCCCTCGGGCGGTATCAGATGGGTCTGTGCGACTTCTGCCTTGCTGATAGTCAGCGCTGTTTTCACTGCGACCGGCGGACTGCCGCCACCTGTGCTGCCACCTGAGGAACTGCCACTCCCATCATTGCCATTGCTACCAGTATTACCCGTACCGCCACCACCTCCACAGGCTGACAAGATCAGCAAGGCCGCGGCGCAGGCACATGCGGAAAGAGGAAAAGCAGAAAATCTGGCTGAGGAGTTTGGCTGTTTCATGATTTCACCTGTAGACGGTTGCGTACTATGACGTACACGATAAGGCAAACATCTCAGCAGGTGAATTGTACTTTGGTGCAAAGCTGCACAAAAGCTCAGGATTTCGCCAGCCTGGAAGATGGATTGACAGCCAGACAGCGCAAGCAACTGAGTCTGATTGCGCCAGATGCACTCAGCAACGCCGCCGAACCATCACACCCGTCGCGCGAGACCTTGCTGCAAGAACTGATCAGCACTATCAACGTACACAGCGCGAACGCTAAGAGCTCAGTAAGAACTGCTCATTACGACCCGCGCACTGCTGATCTGGGCTGGCGTCAGACGCCATACCAGTGGGGTATCGAGCAATTCCAGCTTGCGGATTTGCGCAGCATTTTTGGCTGGAATATTGATGGCCCAGCTTTGCTGACTTCTGCCATTGAGCGGGTCATTGACACCGGTATCAAAGGTTTCCGGATAAGAGTATTTTCTGAAACCTTCTTTCAATACACGATAGATCTGACTGCCATCGGAGAAGGTGACGCGCAGCGTGTAATCACAACCGGATGAATGGCAGTACCACATATACTCAGGACTGCTGCCGTTCTGGCTGTAAGGGAAAATTTTACTGAGCTGCGCACTGTCCATAGGATCAATGGTCTCGATCAGATTCCCCTGATGTGTGACCGGATGATAAAAGCGCGATGCTCCGGCAGTCGCCACATTGCTATACGTTGCCACGATAGTATGCACAGGTATATTCTGGCTCAGCGGTAAATTTTGTTTGATTCCATCTACACCGTAAGAATGAGTTTTTGGCGTGTAATCGACCCAGGCTGCACGGCTGCTGTCCCAGCTCGACAAACCGGTCACCGACGCAGTATTTGCTTTGAATTTTTCCAGTATCCAACGCTGTATGCGCGCGGTATTGAAATCGGAAAACATAGACAGGGTGTATTTAGGATCGCTGCCATTATCCGCATCATCCATAGGATCTTTGCGATAGCAACGTCCTTTTTCATCCAGCTGATAGCCGTTATTGGTACGGCACCAGATAAAGGCTGGTGCGGTCGGTGGCATCAGCGGATTGCGGAATTCACGGGTCACCATATTAAAGCCCCAGACAGAGCCCTTGATCGACCCCGCGATATATGGGAATGTACGGTCATTGGCATCGTTATACTCGCCGGCAGAATGCCCCAATCCCATCGCATGTCCGGTTTCATGCAATAACAAACCATAGGTGTTAGCACCGGCACCGACGCCGGAACCTACCCAGCTGACGCCGCCGCCTATCCAGGCCAGCTGATTACTGTTCTTGATGGTTTTATCGATCGCAATGATAGAGGCGTAGGTAACGCGGTTCATCGCGCCATCGCCATTGGCACGATGCATCAGCAGCGCCATATCACTGCTGGTCTCGATCAGGTGACCGCCTTTGACTTCATGATGAGAACTGACCACATAGGCAGCAGCGCCAGCCTTGGGTGGAATCACGATCGCATCTGCCACAAACTGGCCCAGCGGATGATTACTGATCTTGACCTGTGAGGCAGGCCAGGTCGCAGCAGCCCGCAGCTGAGCTGCCGCATCCATATTCAACACACGTTCGTTATCGAGATTCAGACCGGTATTGGCATTGGTGGCGCCAAACAACACGAAGGGCAGTATCTGCATCTGCAATTCGGTATTGGCGCCAACCGTCACAGCGACCGGCTTGCTGTAATCGTAATTGCTGGCAGAAACGCGCAGGCTGATGCCGGGCTGTACCAGATTCGCTGGCAGAATCAGGCTCCATAAGTCACTGCCGTAAGGCGTGTCGAGTCCCTCAGAAGGTGGCAATTGAGGGGGTGGCGTCAAAGCCAGCTTGCCTAATACTGCGCCATCCTTGAGCACTTCCACAACCGGATTTTGTGCATCTGCACTGCCCAGTCTGAGCAAAACCAGCGCATCACGCTGCGCTGCCAGCGTCAGAGGCGCGCTGTTTTTGAGACTCCAGTTCAGCCCCTCGGGCGGTATCAGATGGGTCTGGGCAACTTCTGCCTTGCTGATGATCAGCGCTGTTTTCACTGCGACCGGCGGACTGCCGCCACCTGTGCTGCCACCTGAGGAACTGCCACTCCCATCATTGCCATTGCTACCGCCACTACCCGTACCGCCACCACCGCCACAAGCGGACAAGATCAGCAAGGCTGCGGCGCAGGCACATGCGGAAAGAGGAAAAGCAGAAAATCTGGCTGAGGAGTTTGGCTGTTTCATGATTTCACCTGTAGACGGTTGCGTACTATGACGTACACGATAAGGCAAACATCTCAGCAGGCGAATTGTACTTTGGTGCAAAGCTGCACAGCAGGTCGTAACAGGGACAGATCAACTGTTCACAACAACAGACAGCCAGTCCTGATGAGCCAGTCCGACATCGGCTGGCATGCGCGGCATGATGCCTGGCCCGGATAATAATTGCATCGCGATCCAGATGGCGATCACGGCATAAAACAGACGTGGTAACCAATCCGCCAATTGACGCCAGCTATCCGCCAGCTGCGCATTTTCCTGCGCCGCATAACGCAATAAGGTCTCGCTCAGAGTCCCGCTTTGTTCCGCCACATTCAACAAAGGCATAATCGCACCATTGCCACCATCCGGCACTTGCATCAGCGCCTGATAGAGGCTGCGACCCGCATGTAATTCCTTCACCGCAGCACGAAAGTGCGCGCGCAGGGCTGGATTGCGCACGGTCTGGCTGGCCCTGGGCACCGCATCAAATACCGGCACCCCGGCTTCCAGTAACAGTCCCAGACTTTCATAAAAATTTCTGGCATCGTGGCGCAACTGAAAACGTCCCAGCACAGGCACGTGCTGCACGCCCTGCAGCACGCTGTCAGCGAATGCAGAATCGCCGCGCTCCAAGGTTTGCCACAAACGCGCAATCAGCCAGGCCAGCACACCCAGCAGCAAAAACGGCAGCAACAATCCGCCCAGATAAGCCGTGCCGCTAATCTGGCCGCTAACCAGTTGCGGCAAAGGTCGTACGCACAGCGCGATCAGTAAAATCAGTAAAGGAAAACGCAAGCGGCTGCGGACGGCTGCGATCTGAGCACTGCGTTGGGTATAGTTATCAGCCAGGCGCTGATACAGCACAGCCGGGCTGCCCGCCTGACAGGCCGCACGTAATAACTGACTTTCAAGGTCGCTCAACAAGCCTGCAATTTGTCCCGCCGTCGCAATATCCTTACCGCGCCTTAATTCACGCAAAGCACGCTGCACCCTGGGTTGCAGCCTCGCAGGCAAACGCAACAAAGAAAACGCATGATGCGCAGACAGACCGGATTTTTCCATCATTGCCAGATGCGTGAACATTTGCGCACGTACCGAAAACGGCATTACAGGCACAGAGCTGGCCATGCTGGACGGTCCTTTCATATTCAGGTGACAGCGCGACGCAAATCCGCGCAGCGTGAGCTTCTATTCTAAGGCTTGAGCTGATGCACAAAAACAAAAAACCCCATGCAAATCCTTTTGCATGGGGTTTTCTGAACCGGATCACAACAACAAACTGAGTGATTCAAGTTGTGGACACTACGTCTGCTAATTTGTGCGCTTATTTGTACGCTTATTTGCCCGACTTATGACGCGAAGTACCGCTGTTTTTATCGAACTTGGACGGACGACGCTCGCCGCTGCGTGGCGCACCGGCAAAGGATTTCACGCCTGGTTTACCGCCTGCTTTTTCTGCGACGCGACGGTCACCGCCGCTGCGTTTAGCACCGGCCGGGAAATCCTGCGCGATACCGCCGCTGGATGGGCCGATCGAGCTGATTTTGATTTGCTTACCGGCGACCCAGACACCTTTGAGTTGCTGCAGCAATTCCTTAGGCATACCGTCTGGTAAATCCAGTGTGCTGTAGTCGTCAAAGATTTCGATGCGGCCTATGTATTTGGCTTCCAGTCCGGCTTCGTTTGCAATCGCACCCACGATATTGGATGGTGTGACGGCATCCTGTTTGCCAACTTCAATGCGGTAGCTTTGCATAGGAATCGCGACCTTGGTCTTGTCCTTTTTTGGCTTAGCGGCGCGCTCTTCCGGTTCTTCACGTGTGCTGAAGGCACGGTCTACCACCTGATTCAAACGGCTGCCCGGTGCGCTGTCAGCGATACGTGGCGCGCGCTCTGTGCGCTCTGTGCGTTCAGTACGCTCATGACGGTCCGAACGTGCTGCACGTGGTGCAGAAAAATCGGATGCAGCTGCAGTACCGTTCTCAGCACTGATGCGCAAAGACTGACCGGCCACGCGTACCGATTTCAAATGATCGAGCATCTCGCCCGGCAAATCGTCAGGCAGATCGAGGATGGTGTAGTCGTCATAAATATCGATACGACCGATGAATTTCGATTCGATATTGGCTTCATTCGCAATCGCACCGACGATATTGCCTGGCTTTACACCATGCTCATGACCGACTGCGATGCGGTAAGTCTGCATGCCAGGCTCAGCAACGCGTGGACTATGTTCGCGACGCGGACCACGTTCAGCGCGATCCGTACGCTCAAAACGATCGCCACGCTCACGTGGGGCACGGTCGTTGCGGTCATTGCGATCATTGCGGCCCGCACGCTCTTCGCGCCAGCTGTCATCCGCTTTAGTTTCGCGATAGTTTTTGTCCAACAGCAGCGGCTCATCGCCACGCGCCATTTTCGCCAGTGCCGCTGCGATTTCAATCGCAGGCACATTGTGTTCCTGTTCAAAGTCTTCGATCACGGCGGCGAATTCTTCCAGTCCGCCTTGCGCCAGCGTGGTGGCGATCTGATCTTTGAAACGTGCGATACGCACATTGTTCACGGTTTGTATGGTTGGCAATTCCAACGGCGATACCGGCTGACGGGTGGCACGTTCTATCGCTTTGAGCAGATTTTTTTCACGTGGCGTGATGAACAGAATCGCTTCACCGCTGCGACCGGCACGACCGGTACGGCCGATACGGTGGGTATAGCTTTCCGGATCATACGGCACGTCGTAGTTGATGACGTGGCTGATACGCTCTACGTCCAGACCACGGGCAGCCACATCGGTCGCGACCAGAATGTCGATCTTGCCGTCTTTCAGTTGCTGAATGGTGCGCTCGCGCTGCTGCTGATTGATGTCGCCATTAATCGCGGCCACGGAAAAACCGCGTGCATCGAGTTTGGCGGCCAGCTCTTCGGTACCCAGTTTGGTACGAGCGAAGATGATCATGCCGTCGAAAGTTTCTGCTTCCAGAATACGGGTCAGCGCATCCAGTTTATGCATGCCTGAAACCAGCCAGTAACGCTGGCGGATATTGTCGGCAGTGCCGGTTTTGGCTGCGATGGTGACTTCTGCCGGTTTGTTCAGGTAAGTCTGGGCGATACGCTTGATGACCGATGGCATGGTGGCGGAGAACAGCGCAGTCTGGCGGCCTTCCGGCGTTTCTTGCAGGATGCGCTCGACATCGTCGATAAAGCCCATACGCAGCATTTCATCGGCTTCATCCAGCACCAGAGTTTTAAGTGCGGATAAATCCAGCGAACCTTTATCCAGATGGTCGATCACGCGGCCCGGTGTGCCAACGATCACATGCACGCCACGGCGCAGTGCTGATAATTGCGGACCATAGCTTTGGCCGCCATAAATCGGCAGTACATGAAAGCCGGGAATATGACGCGCGTAGGTTTGAAACGCTTCAGCGACCTGAATCGCGAGTTCACGGGTCGGTGCCAGAACCAAGGCTTGCGGCGTGGTTTGACGTATGTCGATGCGCGACAAGATAGGCAATGCAAACGATGCGGTTTTACCGGTACCGGTCTGAGCCTGGCCCAGTACATCGCGGTTATCCAGCAAATAAGGAATCGTGGCCGCCTGGATAGGCGACGGGGTTTCGTAACCGACATCTTGCAGCGCGCGCAGCAGCGGCGCACTCAGTTCTAGGTCGGCAAAAGATAAGGGGGTGGTGTTTTCTGACATGGCGATGCTCGCTCGTTCGCTCGTATCGCAGGATGCGACAAGATATTTGGGACGCTAGTTTACTCTGTTGTTCCCAGTATAGGTGCAGGATAAGGAAAGTTCGCCTGTTTTTTCAGCAAATTAACGGTCAAAAGCAAGCTAGGCGGCCGATATTGCGCTACTTCCTTAGCATACAGCCAAGCCTTTTGTCACCTCTCGCGTATCGCGACCGAATAAAAAAAAGCCCATCCGGTCAGGGATGGGCTCAATCTAAAGGAGAGTTATTATTATTTTTTCTTATTATTTATTTTTATTATGTGTCCTGCCCTGCATACTTACCAGGTGAATACCGCGCTGTATTTACCATTCGTGGCACCGGTACCACCGCTGTAATACAGTACTTTGGCGTACACGACTTTCGCCGCTGTACCCGTATTCGCATTGCTTACTGTATCAGCTGCACCGTTACCGTTGGTGCTGGAAGTCAGCTTGGTGCCAGTGCTGCTATACAGTTCCAGATCGTAGTCAGAGCTGGAGTTTGGTGTCATCACCACTTTCAGGGTTTTACCGGCTGGAACCGTGACCTTGAAATAATCCACGTCGGTGCTGGCGCTCATCGTGCCATTCACAGTCGTGTTCGAAGTGCTGATTACGTTTGCTGTCGCTGTGGTGTTGTTGCTTTCTGTTTCGCTGATGACGGTGCCCGGAGGTACAGCGCCAGCCAGAATATTCTGCGCTTCAAACTTGGCACGGAAAGTATTGGCATAGGTCGCATCGTTCGGGAACAAGGCAGTTGCCGCATTCACGATCGCTGTCGCCATCGCTGGCATCTTGACGTTAGAACCCAGACCGAAATGCGCTTCCAGGATAATCTTATCGACGTTCTCACGTGGCTTACCGGCAGCGATCAGCGCGACCAGCGACTGGAACAGGGGAGCAGACCATAATTCATCAGACTGGAAGGTCACGCCATTTTCTGTCACTGAGGTATGTGCAGGATAGGATTTCGATGCATTGTATTTGGCATCGGTGCGGTTCAGCATACGGCCACCCCAGCATGCATTATGCCCATCCCATTTAAACGCCCATTCCGGATGGAAGGTTTTACCGTTTGCAGTGCTGTAGGAATAGGAAGCGGCCCAGTAATCGCCGAAGCCCTCACCCATACCGCCGGTGTCGCCACCAGACCAGCTATTGTTGATGTTGTACTGCATACCGTGACCGTATTCATGCAGGATCACGCCCACGTCTTCGGAGTCATTCACACAGCCATGACCAAAGGCCAGATAATCCTTACCGGCAGCAGCTGGCTGGTAATGGGAATTGTCATCGCCATTCACGCCATCGGTATCCACATTCAGCGGACGGTTAATGATGGATTTAGAACCAGTGAAACCCAGCGACTGAATGTAGCGCTGGCTCTGATCCAGATGGAAGTAGATGTTGGTATCGTCAAACGCATTGTTGCCGCGTTTAGCTGCCCACACGCCGTTGGTGGTGGTGCTAGGTGCAGTATTTGGGGCTTCGATATCCGTGATATTCACGAAAGGACCGGACAACTTATAGACGCCATTGGTAACGGTCAGATCACGCAGGGTTTTGGTCGAATACGCGGCATCAAACGCGCTGGCCGCTGAGGTGTCGGTCAGATTTTCAGTATTGAGTGCAGTACGTGGATCAGGATCAAACACCAGGCCGCTGCCATTCACGCCGGAAGCCGCCGCTGCCACGGCCAGACTGCTGGCAGCAGGTGCCGCTGCCACTTTGCCCAGCTTGGCAGAAAATGCCGCTGTTTCAGACTGACGGTCGAGTGTGGAGACGTTCAGCTTGGCGCGTTCAGCCAGACTGCGTTCACCACCTTTGGACATACGTGGCAGCGTGGTTGAATACGAGTCCAGCAATTTGCCATCGGCGGTGCTGATGTATTGTACGAAACCACCGGTAGGCATCTGTGCCGAGATGTTGACTTTATGTGCGAGCTGGAAACCGGCAGGGCCTGCAATCCAGACCAGATCGGTCTTCGGTGCATCCACCAGTTTGTGCTGCACTTTCATATTGGTCCAGGCTTTATCCAAAGCCTGCTCTGTAGTGATTTGCTTTTGCACATACAACTGATTGACGGCATTGGCATCGGCCTGTGCAGACACTGGCTTAGTCTCATTGAAGACTTTGAGCAAGTCGCCTTTATGGCTGATAGAAATGACGATTTCAGCGCGATCCACCGGGATACCGCGCAGCATTTGCTGATAGTAGTAATGCTTACCGAGCAGGGAATCCTGCACCTTGGTCAGCACCAGATTATCGAGACTGGCTGGCAGTCCATATTTTGCAGCGTTTTTGGCCAGCACATCTTTTGCAGAAGCCGCTTTTTCACCAGCGAATATGGTCAGATTTTCGACCGTGTGGCTGGCTGCAAAAGCACCGCTGGAAACAGCAGACAAAATGAGTGTTGCGAGGATGGATCGTGATTGAAACCGCATGTGTACTTCTCCCTGGTTATATGGATTTCCAGTCAGTTCACTGCCGGAAATCATTCATTATTTGCGCATCGCTGCGCCCATGTGGCAGCCCCGCCGGGCTAGTTACTTCAACAACGTTGGCTCAGTGTAGGGGGAAATTTTGTCCAAGAATAGTGAGCAAAATGACGTCAAAAATCCGTTAAAAATTACATTTTGACGAATTTATAAATCATTTTGACGATAAATTTTGTCAAAAATGAATGCTGCGCACCAGCATTTTCTAAAATGCACCAAATGTGCGCGATATGGAATCGTGGTTTCGACAAAAAATGCACAAATTTCGTGCGATTTCAGTCCATTTTTGCCTGCAACTGAGCGGCGCCTCTAATTTCTCGTCGGCAATTTACAACACTGAAGAAAAATGAAATAAATTAAATCCGCTGCCAAGGCTGATTTGTATTCAGTTTGAAGAGAAAGACTGAGCAAGGACGCGGCTCACAAGACGAAATGCGGCCAGTACTCAATAAATACGGGGACTTTTGGAATGAAAAATTTTTTTGATTGGATAACGGCGTTGCAGCTTTATTTTTCAGTCAAGCCGTATTGATGTAACAGCCTGCTTTGTTCGCCACTGTCCAGCAAACGTTGAATCTGGCGGTTAATCTGCTCTATTTTCCAGGCGGATTTTGCAGAAAGCGCACATTGGGTATAGACCTTGGAAAAAAGCGTAGGGGCGACACTGAAGTGCGGCTTTTGTTCGGGATGCAGTTTGAAATAGCCTTCTATCTCAGGCTCAGAGGTGATCAGCGCATCGGCCGCGCCCATCGCCACCAGCCGGAACATACTGGCGACTTCTACCTGATCCAGACGCTGAATTTTACCGGCTGCCACTTCTTGCTGTATCTGTGGGTAATGATAGGCCAGCTGGGTAGCAATTTTTTTTCCGATTAGCTGAGCAGGATAGCTGGTCGGCACTGCATTCCCCTTACGCACCAGCACGCGCTCGAACTGCGGCAGATTCGGCAGACTCCACTGCAAATCTGAGGGCTGATCCATCCATTGCGGACTGAAATAACAAACCAGATCAGCGTCACCACGCTGCAGCGCCGGTTCTACCCGGCGCCGCGAGTAAGTCTGATACACAACTTGTGCCTGCAAGCCCCGCGCAATCGCATCGGTATAGTCTTTCAGCAAACCGCCCGTCAACTGATGCGGCTTATCAAATACATTGAGCGGATAATCCAGGGTTTCAATGACGGCAATGCGCAATTTTTCTTCGGCGCGCGCGCCGGCCCGGCCGCTCACTGACAGGCCAAGGAGTATCAACGACAAAGTTATTAAGCATTTTTGTGACACGAAAAATCCACTCAGAATGAGGCCCAACCCGGAAAACCACGCACACCCTGCATGCCACCGGTATGCACTGCCACCACCGTCTGCCTCGGCGGAACCAAGCCGTTCAGGCAAAGCTGATGCAATGCATACAACATCTTGCCAGTGTAGACGGGTTCCGTCGGGATACCAGTGCTGGCATAAAAATTTTTACAAAATTCAGTTAATTCAGGCGACATCCGCGCATACCCACCGTGATGAAAATCGGTCAGCAGCTGGAAATTCTGCCATTGCGGATAGCCAGCCTGACGTAACAAATCCGCCACCTCCTGTTGCAGATAAGCCGCATTTGGAAAACTCGCCACTGCTGTAACCTGACCACGTCCGCGCATGCCTGCCAGCACCCCGGCGGCAGTGGCACCGGTTCCAGCTGCCAGCCAGACATGATCAGGTAAAAAACCTAATTCCTGCTCCAGTTCAGGCACCAGCTCAGCCACGCCATGCAAAGCGCTCGCGGCACTGCCGCCTTCCGGCAGCCAGACCGCCTCGCTATATCCCTCATCAGGCTGCGCGTACTGGCGCCAGAAATCCGGTTCCTGACGCAAACGACGGTAATCCTCGCGGCTCACGCACACCAGCTGCATACCCAACGCGCGGCAATCGGCCAGCATCGCACTGTCCATCCCCGCATGTGCACGCACCAGGAAACGTCCCTGCATGCCGCGCAGTTGTAAAGCATGCGCGAGTGCGTGCAAATGGTTAGACCATAAGCCCCCCATGCTGAGTACCAACGGCTGACCCGACAAGGCCAGCAGAGAATATTTGAGCTTACGGAATTTATTGCCAGACACCTCAGGATGCAGCAAATCATCCCGCTTCATCCATAAACGGATACCGGGAAACAGATCACTCTGCACAGCTTGACAAGGAGAGACGGCTGGAATCACGATAGTGTTATGGCTGACAAAATGCTAAAGTAAGGCCGCGCTATTGTAAGTGACATCCGCTAACTCTGCAGGCGCATCCAGGATACGCAGGACCAAACCATACCCGGCCTGACAGGCCACCAGCAATCCCGTCGGAGAGGACATGCCAACAGATTCGCAACAACCCTTGCAGCATGCGCGGTCACAGCTGACCCGGCTGATCGAGGACATTAAAGTCCACGGCAAACAGGACAATCTGGTGCCGAATCTGGAGCAATTGCTGAAGCAGTTAGACAGCCTCACCGAACACGACCACCTGACCGGTGCTTATAACCGGCGCACCCTGCTGTCATATCTGGATTCAGAGCTGGCGCGCTCTTACCGTACCGGCCACACCTTTACGCTGGCTGTGATCAGCATCGACGGGCTGGAACTGATACTGGAACAACATGGACAGGCCGTCGCCAAACAAGTGCTGCAAATGGTGGCCAAAGAAGCGCTGACCATGTTACGTACGCTGGATTCTTTCGGCCGGGTCGCCGCCAATGAATTTGCCATCATCATGCCAACCACCTGGCTGGACCAAAGCCTGAAAGCCATCGCCCGCCTCAAACAACGTGTCAGCCAGTGCGACTGGAATGCCGTCGCACCCGGATTACAAATCAGCTTCTGTACCGGCCTCACCACCAACGCCATCAAGGATACGCCCGACATCATGCTGCAAAGAGCGACGCAAGCCCTGCAGCTAGCCAAGGCCAAAGGCAAAGACAGCATCACCGACATCGAAGCCCCGCTACCGGAATACCGGCCGGAAGAGGATGAGTGAGCTGCCTTCGGCTGCTTTACATCCGGTCTGACAAGACACGCAATTTAAATGCGAACAGGCCCATGGACTTCCCGAGAATTTAGCTTAGTATTTATGAAATTTCGCTTAGGCTTACCGCCACCAATTGATGAAGTAAAAATCACGCCGCACCGGTTTGGCTTTGACTATGTGAATTTGCATGTGAAAGCCTCAGCCTTAGGTACGCTTTTATTCATGCCATTAGCTTATGTGATCTGGACACAATTCTGGTCATTCAAACAGATTAACGCGATTTTCCGCCTGAATCCGTTGCAGGGATTTTTGATATTGTTATCGGTACTGGTCGTGCATGAAATATGTCATTTGCTGGCATTTCCGCGTATGGGCATCAGTCAGCACACATATATAGGATTTGATCCGAAATCTGTTTTCCCCTATGTTTCGTATCAGGGTTTACTCAGTCGCAACCGATATTTTTTTGCTTTAGTTTTCCCCATTTTTGTGTTGACGGTATTGCCGTTTATACTTGCGTTCTATATTCCATCTTACGTAGGTCTGCTTTCCTGGGTATCCATTTTTAATTTAATTGGTGCTGCCGGGGATATCCTTATTTTGTTCAGCCTGTATCGGAAAATTCCAGCCGACTGGTATGTTCAAGGTGAGTTTTACGGACCTCTGCAATGAAAGGCTGCACCGATGAGCATTGAAGTCAGTGAAGAAAAAAATAACGCAACCGGTATCAAAAAATCGAAGTTAGTACTCGTGCTGTATTTCGTACTTATTTTATGTGCGGCGTTAGGCGGCTTTATCGCAGCACGACTGGAATAAGACGTATCAGACAAAAGTCTGCATGAAAACTGTGAGTTTATTTCCACAATGTGCATGAAACGTTCCCAACGTTCTGACAAAATGGAAACTGTCAGCACCTGACTAATTTCCGTTTGCGCATCTGCTCAGATAGGCAAAGTGAAAATCTTCGAACGATATCTTTCAAAATAATGTTGAGAGCTTATGAAAATGAACGAATCAAAAAATGATCTTTTCTATGTTGCTATCATGTTTAGCGGATACGTGGTAGGTGTCGTGTTAGCGTCATTCTATTTATGGGCTTCTCTCCCTAATTAGTTCGGCATGCATTGCATGTGAAATCACAGAAGTCTTTTGATTTTTTTCATACTATCTTTCTGCCATTGAACAGGCTTAGGACAGGCGCGTTATTTTGCAATGTGCCCGACTACTTTTGATCTGACAGGAATGGCAGTGACTTTTTATTAGTCGTATTTATATATTTCCACACTGCGCATGGAACTTCCAGGCGCTCTGGCATACTAAGCCTGCAAGCCGCTGCCTGTCTGATGTGAGGGCAGTTCCCGGTTTCTCATGCCTCAGCTCTGACAGGAACTTCATGAAATCTACTCCATTGCTGGCCAGTGTGCTGGCCGCTTTTGTTGTCGCCGGCGCTACGCTGCCGGTATCTGCTGCGCCACAAGCCGCTGCCAGTCAGGATGCGCGTGTCGATCCGCTCAAGCAGCGCGCCGATTACATCCGCGAGCATTACACCAAATTCGAATACCGTATCCCCATGCGCGATGGCAAACGCTTGTTTACTTCGGTGTATGTGCCGAATGATGCGGATCGCAAAAAGACTTATCCGGTGCTGATGGTGCGTACACCGTATTCGATCGCACCGTATGGCGCGGATCAGTATAAGGGCATGCTGGGACCGACCGCTGAGTATGAAAAAGAAGGCTATATTTTTGCATTCCAGGACGTGCGTGGCACCTATATGTCGGAAGGCGAGTTCCTCAATATGCGGCCGCATATCGATGTCAAACGTGGCAGCAATGATGTCGATGAAAGCTCAGACACTTACGACACCATAGACTGGCTGATCAGGCACCTGCCTCAGCAAAATGGCAAGTTCGGGCAATGGGGTATTTCCTATCCCGGTTTTTATACCTCGGCCGGTGCAATCGACAGCCATCCGGCGCTGAAGGCGATTTCACCGCAGGCACCGATAGCTGACTGGTTCCGCGGCGATGATATGCATAGAAACGGTGCGCTGAATCTGTCTATGGCATTTACCTTCTTTCACAGCTTCGGGGTACCGCGTCCGGAACCGACAGAAAAACGCGGCTGGCGCGAATTCAATTACGGCACACCGGATGCCTATGAATTTTTCCTGAAACTGGGACCGCTGACGAATGTGAATGCAAACCACTTTAAGGGTGGTATCCCGTTCTGGAACGACATCATCGCGCATCCCGATTATGACCAGTTCTGGCAAAGCCGTAATCTGCTGCCGCATCTGAAAAATATCAAGGCAGCGGTGCTGACCGTGGGCGGCTGGTATGACACCGAAGATTTATATGGGCCTTTGCAGACCTATAAGGCGATAGAAAAACTCAATCCCGGCATCCAGAACACCCTGGTGATCGGGCCCTGGATACATGGTGGCTGGACCCGCAGCAATGGCGATCAGGTTGGCGATGCGCACTTTGGCTACAAGACGGTGAACAATTATCAGCCCGTCGAGCTGGCGTTTTTCCGTCACCATCTGAAAGGCGCTGAGCAGCCGCGTTTGCCGGAAGCCTGGATGTTTGAAACCGGTGCCAACCGCTGGCGTGGTTTTGACAGCTGGCCGCCGCAGCAAGTCAAAGATCAGACTCTGTATTTCCATGCCGATGGCAAGCTGCGTTTCAGTGCACCGGCCGAACAGCAACCGGCCTTTGATGAATACCTGAGCGACCCGGCCAAACCTGTGCCCTACACCACTGAGATCATGAATGGCTGGAGTAAAAATTATGTCGCTGCTGACCAGCGCTTTGCCAGCAGCCGTCCCGATGTACTGAGCTGGGAAACGGATGTGCTGGAGCAGGATGTCACGCTGGCTGGACCGCTGGAAGCCGATTTGTTTGTGAGCGTGACTGGCAGCGATGCCGACTTCGTGGTCAAGCTGATCGACGTATCGCCTCCCGATCTGAAAGAACAAGGCGTACAACGCGGTCATCAGCAAACTCTGGTGCGTGGCGAGCCTTTCCGTGCGCGTTATCGCCAAAGTTTCAGTCAGCCTCTGGCTATGGTGCCGGGACAGATCACGCCGGTGCGCTTCAGCATCAATGATGTGCTGCATACCTTTAAACGCGGTCACAAAATCATGGTGCAGGTGCAGTCTTCCTGGTTCCCCTTCATAGACCGCAATCCGCAAACCTTTGTGCCGAATATCTACGAAGCCAAGGCCAGCGACTTTATCAAAGCGAATCACAGGGTCTACCGCTCTGCGGGCCAGGCCAGCGCCTTACGCGTGAAAGTGCTGCCAGCAATCGATGCGCGTCCTGAAGTCAAGTAACAGTCAGCGTTTTCAAACACACTCAACCCGCCAGCTGGCGGGTTTTTTTATGCAGTAAGTCTGCGTGAATTTAACAACATCATCGCAACATCATGACAACATCAAGATAAAAATGACAAGCTTCCGTTTTGGCAATATGCTATGCTGATCCGCGCTTTAATGCTGCACCGCTGCACCGCTACATTCACAGTATCCCCTTACTACGAATTTCCAACGGACTCGCTATTTGGGAGACGAATATGTCGAACATTGCCGGTAAAGCCTATGCGATGAATGTCATCACACCAGTACGCTGGTACACGGCATGGGTGAATAAGTTGTTTTTCTGGGTTGCACTGAAACGCCCGAGCACTTTGCAAGGTCTGATCACACTGTCTTTAATCCATTACGCGCGCTGGGTGATTGTCGGACGTAAGCAATTTCCGCATGTCTCGCCTGAGCAGCCTAAAGAAAAACTGAAGTACAGCTACATGCTGTTTTTCAGTAATTTCAATGGCAGCTGGGATCAGTATGTGGACTCGTTCACCTTCGCGATACCGGGCGGGCTCGATCTGTTCTGGAAATGGAATATACGCTATTCCAAGTCGGTCGCTTTAACCCCTTTCCATCGCTATATTCAGTACAACCAGCTCGAAACCATCCACTATTACAGCGCCTATCCGCTGGCCGCAGCCAACGATATCAAGTCAGCTCAGACCGTCAGGGAAAGTCTGCTCGCGTTTAACCGCACAGTCGATCAGGGCAGCGACCAAGAGTTTGAAAGACGGTATAAGGCCTTGCTGCGCGGTCTGCAGCATGATCTGGGTGAAATGCACCCGACCCCCATCATCAGTATGTCTGCCGCGCAGGTGGAGAAGCGGGTGCGCTGGCACGCGGGTCAACTCGATCAGGAGCGTCCTCATGGCTAATGTATTTGGTAATGCTTACGGTCTGACCGTACTCTCCCCTATCCGTAATGGTCTGGTGGCGGGACGTGAAATCTCGCATGCGGATCTGGTCCGCGATCTGCTGCAAAGCTGGAATCAGGAATTCAACAGCCCGATGGCACTGGTGCCTGAGACTTATCTGTGTCGCTTTTTCGTGCTGGACGATGTGGTCACTGAATCCCTGCCTGGCGGCTGCGCGCCGGATACCTGGTCGGATTATCTGCCGGTGGTACCGGATGGTCTGCGCCGCAGTGTAATGCCGGTCGAAGAGCATCTGCAATCGGCCTATCTGGTATTCACCACCAATTTTCATTGCGGTCCCTCGGGTGAGCCGGATGCCTATTTACGCGGCATGTGGGAAGCCATCAACCAGCGCATACGCGAAGTCTGGCAACACTGCTATGGCTTTGAACGGGTGCAGGATGCGCGCAGTTTCACAGCCTATATACGGCAATGCCAGCTCAAGACTTCGCTGTTCTTTGTGGGCTCGAATGACTTGCCGCTGGCGGAACAGCTCAAAGCGCTGTATCTGAAACAGGAGTTCGCCCGTTTTGCCACCGCCCATCAGGGCTTACCCGCCGCCGAACTGCGCGCCCGCTACCGCGAGTTCATGCACAAAGTGCAGGCGGAACATGTGCAAAGCCCGACCTGGGCTCCGGGACAATATCGTCTGTAACGCCATACGGGGAACAAGACCATGACTCAAGAACTGGATTTATCCGATATCCAAGGCCATATCCTGCGCGCTTACGCACGCTTTGGTTATCCCAAAGGCCGCTATGTGTTTCTGAATATCCGCCACAGCGCCCGCGCACGTCAATTCGTAGGACGCATCACTCAGCGCGTGACTACCGCCGTCAACTGGGGCAGCGGACCAAATGCGATACAGCCACCGGATTGTGCCGTGAATATCGCCTTCACTTATCAGGGTCTGAAAGAGCTGGAATTGCCACGCGCCTCGCTAGTCGATTTTTCGCCGGAATTTATTGAAGGTATGAAGCACAGGCGCGATATTCTCGGTGATGATGGCCCGAGTTCACCGGAACGCTGGGACCCGATCTGGCGTGACAACCGGGTCACGCGCGAGAAAGATGTACACATCACGGTCTTGCTGAATGCGCGCGCACCAGCGCCAGCCACAGCCGATGTGGCGGGTGTGGCACAAGCCATGCAAAGCTGTACTGAATTTCTGGAACAAGGCTATCAATGGCTGCTGGACGAAGTCCGGCACAGTGAAGGCGGGGTGGTAATACTCGGCGGGAATCGCGGTGACAATGGCGAACTGCTCGATTATCAGGAAGTGAACCTGGTGATGGAAAACGGCATGCCGACCGCCAAAGAACATTTCGGCTATACCGATGGCATCGGTGATCCGGTGTTTGAAGGCGTGCCTTACGATGCGGACCGCGTACGTGGCCGTGGCAAACAGATGGCAGACGGCAGCTGGGCACCGCTGGCGACCGGTGAATTCCTGCTCGGTCATGTGGATGAGGCACATGAGTATCCGCCCGCACCCTTGCCTATCCTGCTGGTACGTAACGGCACCTATATGGTGTATCGCAAGCTGCATGAAAACGTAGCAAGCTTCGAAAAATATCTGCAACAGGAAGGAAAAAAATATCCTGGTGGTCCGGAATTACTGGCAGCGAAATTTGTCGGACGCTGGCGCGATAACGGTGCGCCGCTGGTATCAGCGCCAGATGCAGCAGCTAAACAGGCCTTCGATGCGCGCTTTGCGACGGCCACGCCGGAACAGCAGGACAGGATGTTGAGTGACTTTACCTATGATGCCGATATGAGCGGTGGTAAATGCCCGTTCAGTTCACATCTGCGCCGCATTAATCCGCGTGCCTCGCTGGAAATGGGACGTGATCCCGGCGATCCACCCGGCTCATTGAAACGTATCACAGGTGCGTTTGACACGCCAGGCGCACTGGTCAACCGGCGCCGTATCCTGCGCCGTGGCCTGCCTTACGGTGCCGTACGTGACCGCCAGCGCGATGACGGCAATCACGGCATCATCATCATGATGCTGAATGCCGACATTAACCGGCAGTTTGAATTCGTGCAGCAGCAGTGGATTAATTACGGCAATGATTTCAAGGCAGCCAACGATAAGGAAATCATACTCGGCAATCACAGCAGCGATCCGCGTTTTGCGAGTAAGGCGGTGCTGCAGGTTGATCCGGCCAGCGAGGATGCACCTTACATCCTGGCGCGTATTCCGCGCTTCGTGGAAACCCGTGGCGGCGAATATTTTTTCATCCCCAGCATGACCGCACTGAGGATGATCGCACGCGGCGTTATTGATCCGACGTAAAGCTGGTGGTATTACCCCATAAAAAACGACTGGCCTGGGTCTGCTGATCGAGCGGGTCCACGCCGGGAATATTCCAGCTGTCCGGCTCTTTACGCGGGGTGTGATTATGCTCGTGCCGGAATGCCGAAATCGCGTCATACACGATTTTACGCGCACGGTTAATGCCTCCCAGCGGGCGATGCTCAGGCAGTGCATGCCAGGGCGTAAATGACAGCTCTTCGCCGAAATCACGCTGCGGTTCAGAATCGAAATTCTGGCGCGGGATACGGATGGTGGCGATCTTAATAAATGGCGACAGCGTCTCTGGCCATAATTTGCCCGGATCTTCGATCGGCATTTTTTCCGCATCGGTCTGTACCTGTATCATGAAGTCGAATACCGCATCTTCTTTCGACAATTGCTTGATCATGGCACGGCGCAGGAAATCATCTTTAGGTTGATCCGGTAAGTGGTCGATCGACTTGGTGCTGGGTACGACGGCATACTTAACCGCTTTGTCACCATACAGGTAAGGGGTGGTGCTGAAATAAGAAATATGCAGAGGATTGGCAAACTTCAGCATGGAATGCCACAGGTTATACGAGACCCGCCAATGGGTCAGGAAATACCAGATGGTGGACAAGACACCGCTAGTCATAGACTTGATCAGACCCGCGAATTCTTTGACATTGGCCGTCACAAACACATCGGTGCTGATGAGGATGAAATCATGGGTTTCCGCATCCTGTTCCGCTTCCAGCAATTTCTTGCCTGGCACCCCCATCAGTTTGATGGCCATGCCGCGGATGTCGCTCTTGATATCCGGCTGTATCGTGCCATTCTGATTGGAAAAGCGTATCCAGGATTTATACCTGCGAGGCTCCTGAAAGACGCCGACGCGCAAATCTGCTGGCAGATCCGGCTCGACGATGAAATACGCCCTGACCAATCCATGCATCTTAGGATGCGCATCCCTGCGCATCACACCTTGCGGATATTCGCGCTGAATTTTTGCCTTCAGACGTTTGCGTAAATCATTGATGTAATGTGCTTCATCCGGCGGAATTTGTTCAGTTGCAAGAGGTGGCGACGCCATAGCTATCCTTTCTTGTTTCCGGGCATATCAACATGCATGCTGCATAGAATTTCGGGTTCTGCCAGCCTGAATTCAGAAATAACACACTAAGGGAAGAAACTGATGGCTGGGCGGATTTCTGGTCAATGATCAATGCGTAGCAACTGTCACTGCGGCGAGCGTGCGTAGACATTGTCGCTAAGTCTTACAGATACTACACAGTTTCAAATTCACTAGCAATTTTTGCACCATCATTTGATGCGCCGCAAAGACAGATTCTGAAGTTTCTTTTTCTTCAGGCAAAAACATCCTCTTCCCGAAACTCAGTTCTCAATAACTAGTTTTATTACATCAATCCACGCATAGACTTAAATTGCGACAGGAAATCGCAAATATGATCGTCAATTTGGTTGCGGAGCAGAGAATTCTTCTTACAATACACGGCAATTATGTAACAAAACTACATTCAGGAGACATCATGTTTACACTTAGCCGTCTGTACCGAAGTGCACAAACACTATTTTGCTGCACCGCGCTGTTCAGTACCCTGCCAACGCTGGCGGGCGGACTGGCGGCACTGGACAGGATAGAACCACCATTTTGGTGGTCCGGCATGCAGAGTCGCCAGCTGCAGTTGATGGTGCATGGGGATCAGATCGGGCTGACGCGACCACAAATCAGTGGCACAGGCCTGAGCGTGCGAAAAGTACAGGCTATGCCGAATCCGAATTACCTGATCATCGATCTGGAACTCAGTGCCGCCATGCGGGCAGGCAAACGGCATATTCGCTTTGTTGATGGCAGCGGCCGAATCAAGGCGGAGACCGACTATGAGTTCAAGGCAAGAGAACCGGGCTCCGCCCGGCGCCGTGGTTTTGGCCCTCAGGATGTGATCCTGAATCTGATGCCTGACCGCTACGCGAACGGCAATCCGGCCAATGACGTGCTGACCGGTTTTACTGACAAACTGGATCGCAGCGACGACAGCGCAGGCCGCCATGGCGGTGATCTGGCTGGCATACAGCAACATCTGCCGTATATCGCCGACATGGGCTACACCATGATCTGGCCGACGCCGGTGGTGGAAAATAATCAGCCTCAGTATTCCTATCATGGCTATGCAGCGACCGATTTTTACCGCATCGATGCGCGGCTAGGCAGCAATGCAGAGTACCGGGAACTGGTACAGCAGGCGCGCCGCCACGGCATAGGCGTAATCCAGGATGTCGTGCTGAATCACATTGGTGATCAGCATTGGTGGATGCGCGATCTGCCAGCACCGGACTGGATCACTTACCAGGGCAAATTCGTGCCGACCGCACATGCGCGTACCACAGTCAGCGACCCCTATGCCGCCAGTGTGGATAAACAGAATTTTACTCAGGGCTGGTTCAGTGCGCATATGCCGGATCTGAACAATGCCCATCCTGTGCTGGCGCAATATCAGATTCAGAACAGTATCTGGTGGATAGAGTACGCCGGGCTGTCCGGCATACGCACCGACACTTATAGCTATTCCGATCCCGGCTTTCTGGCGCAATGGTCGCGCCGCATTTTGCAGGAGTACCCGCATTTCACTATGGTCGGTGAAGAATGGAGCACCAATCCCAATGTCGTAGCGCGCTGGTTACGCGGCAAAGTGAATCCGGATGGCTATGTCTCTTCTATGCCCAGTATGATGGACTTCCCTTTGCAGGATGCACTGATGAAGGCCCTGAGTGCCAGTGAATCCTGGAATGCCGGTTTCAACAGCCTGTATGAAGCTCTGGTCAATGACCAGTTTTATCCTGACCCGGCCCGACTGGTACTGTTTGAAGGCAATCACGATCTGAGCCGCCTGTACACGGTGCTCAATGAAGACTGGGATCTGACACGGATGGCGCTGGTGTATCTCGCGACTATGCCACGCACACCACAACTGTATTACGGTACCGAGATACTGATGACCAGTGCCAAAGAGAGAAATGACGGCGCGGCGCGGCGTGATTTTCCCGGCGGCTGGAGCGGGGATGCCGTCAATGCCTTCACAGGTGCAGGTCTGACGGAGGCACAGAAAAATGCGCAAAGCTGGCTCAGGACTCTGCTCAACTGGCGCAAACATCAGCCCGTAATTCATCGCGGAAAACTGATGCATTTCGCACCGGAAAACGGCGTCTACAGCTATGCACGTACACTGGGCCAGCAACAGGTGATGGTGTTCATGAATAAGAACAACAGCGCCAGCCAGATCGCACTTAACAGATATGCTGAAATCCTGCCAGCCGGTGCGCGTGGCCGCGAGCTGTTCAGCGGCCAGCAAGTCGATTTATCGCAGGCACTGAACGTACCGGCGCGTGGTGTGCTGGTATTCGAGCTAAGCAAACCCTAAACGGATTTCAGTGCAGCCAGCATCTGCTTGCGCTGGCTGGTATAGGCCCACCAGGACTGCGCCTCTGCCCCATTCATGAAATCAACGACCGACAACAGCACATCCAGCACACAGGGATCATGCTGTTGTCCGCTCATCAGGCATAGCCGCTGATACAGGTCCAGTGCAGATGCACCAATCAGCTGTTGAGGATGGGTGATGCCCAGCAGACGTAAATCGGCCGCGCCGGCGGCAGCGATATTCGGTAAATCGGTCAGCGCATGCAACGCCTCGCGTCTGACCTTAGACGGATGCATGCTTGGCTGCTGACGTTTGCAGCGCCAGCCAGTCAGGCTGCAACAAACCAAAGAGCGCGGAATCAGACACCTGGCCATCTACAATCCAGCGTTCGCGCAGCAAACCTTCCTGCACAAAACCGAGTCGCTTCAAGGACTGTCCGGACGCGCGGTTAGCCGGATCTATATCCGCTTCGACACGGTGTAACTGCAAATGCTCAAAGCCATAGGCCAGCAAAGCCTGCAAGGCCTCTTGCATATAGCCCTGCCCCCAGTAAGGACGCGCCAGGCCATAGCCGATCTCAGCGCGGCGGCATTCCCACAGGAAACTGAACAAGCTACAGTTACCCAGCCAGACGCCATCCTGTTTGCGTACGATAGCCAGACAGAGATAATCGCCACGCGGTAAGGCATCCAGATCACGCTGGATACGACGCTCAGCCTGCTCCCGGTGCTGCCAGGCCGGTTCGCTCCAGTAGCGCACAAACTCGGCATCAGCACACATCGCAAACAAGGCATCGGCATCATCCATCTGCATAGGACGTAATTCCAGCCGCGCTGTACTTAAACGCACTTGGGCAAAATCATGCTGCTGGAATTCCTGCATCGCTGACTCCGGTCTGCATTAAATAATCACACTGCCCGGGCTACCGGAACCAGAACTGAAGCCGCCGGTCATATCGTCCAACACCGACAGCCACAGCAAAATACCGAGCGCTATCCAGATCACATTGGCCACACCAAAACGGGCATTGCGCTGGCCTTCAGGATCACGCATCGCGAGATTTATCTTGCTTTGCACCTGCACCAAAAACAGGGTGAACGGTATCAGCAAAGCCAGCGACAGCAAATCAGTCACAGGCACACCAATTCCCTTGCCCGCCATGCGGTCAAAAATACGCATCAAGATCGTCAGTAACACGATCATATGCGCCTGAAAGCGGTGATTCCAACTCGCCAGCTGTTCCAGCTGAGGGCGGCTGCCTGCTATTTCACGGAACAAAGCATGAGTGAAGAAGATGTTGAATATCGCGCGAGCCACTGGCCAGACATCGTCACCGCTGGACTCACGGTAAGCGCGCCAGTTACGGTAGAACCAATAGGTCGCATACAAACCCATGGTGGCGAGTGTCATGATCGCAAATTTCTTGGTGGAAACAACAAAAAACTGCTTTTCAGGAATGACGGAATCTGGCACCTGGCTGTCAGCAGGCGACTGGGCGAAAGAAGAATTTTCTGGAAGCATAAGAAAGCAGGAAAGAATTAAATAAATGGCCAGGGCCTGTTAGCAGGTCCCGGTTATCCACAATACGCGACGCGCACTGTTTTTGTCCAAAACAGTAGAAACCACGCCAAGTGCTAAGACTACCGGAAAACAAGCACACCTGAAGGAAATACGTTCGGAAGCTGCGCGAGATACACCACAGCCTTATCGCTTGCTGGCAGAGTGTTTCCTTATTGCATTATTCGGAATAATCGAAGAATACTGAAACTATTTGAATTAAAAAGTAATGGCAATAAGTGCAATCATAATCTCTTTTTTACAACTTGTTGATTTAGTGCATTCCATTTTATTGCTAATTTTGATAACAAAATGATTGCAATTCGTTGGAATATGTCCAAAATAGAACGATAGGAAAAAATCCCTAAAGAAATATATTTCTGGGATGCATAGAATTTCCTGGGAATTCCTTTCCCACACAGACTAAGTTCAGACTCTCACATCGCTCCGTTAAGTAAGTAGAAGTTCACGTCGTATTTCATTTGGGAAATGTAATATGTGGAATTTTTCGCTTCGCCAGCATAGTCAAGTCAGCATCGCTTTTGCACTGCTGACTTTGTCCAGCCTGATTTTACTTTGGCAACATTTCTCTCTGTTCAGCAGTCTGGCGCTAGCTTGCATCTTACTTAGCGCCAGCTATCTGTTTTTCCGTGCGGTACAGACTACGCAGACCGACCAGGCAGATGAGCCAACACTACACCGTGTGACACCGTCAGTTCAGGAAGATGAAGAACTCGCCAATTTATTGCACCATGTGCTGCCGCTATGGGAAAAGCATGTGCAATCAGTACGTGAACAAACTGAATCTGCAATTGGCAACCTGATCAACAGTTTCATGCATATGGTCAGCGAACTTGATGCAGCAGGCTTCGGCAACGTCAGCAATATGTCACTGAACAAGAATAATGATGCGACTATCACCCTGCTGCAGCTCTGCCGCAAAGAACTGACACCTGTGATTGACTCTTTAGGAAAAATGATCGCCAGCAAAGATGAGCTGCTCAATTGCATACGTGAACTGGCGAAATCGACTAAAGAGCTCGATACGATGGCACATGAGGTCGGCCAGATTGCCGCCCAGACGAATCTGCTCGCAATTAATGCCGCCATTGAAGCAGCAAGGGTAGGCGAACACGGACGTGGTTTTGCAGTGGTGGCGGGTGAAGTACGCAAGCTGTCCCATCTGTCCGCTGAAACCGGGCGGCGCATGGGAGAGCGGGTGAAAAATGTATCCGCCGTGATGCAAACCGCCTTGAACACGGCCGATCGTACCGCCAGCCAGGACAGCCAGATACTGGAAATTTCCGGGCACGTCGTCAAGGATGTGTTGTCGCACGTTGAAAGTATGGGCGATACCGCCAAACAGCTGCTGATACATGGTGGTGCGATACGTGGCAATATCGAAGAATCTCTGGTCAGTCTGCAATTCCAGGACCGGATAGGACAAATGCTGGATGTGGTACGCACAGACATACAGAAACTGCAGCAACAGGTGGCTCACGCCGGGCCTGGTGAATTGCCTGCGACATCGGTCTGGCTGGAAGAGTTGCAGACGACTTACACGATGCAGGATGAATACCGGAATCATGGCAAGGACGATGCCAGTACAGAGAATGAGACCGAAATCACTTTCTTTTAAACGCGCGATTTCCGATTGAAGCCCAGGCCAGTTCGCAGTGCCTGAAACGATTTTTGCAGTGGAGTATGTATGCTTGCACCCCAACAAAGATCAAAGGTCATGGTCGTCGAAGACGACGAACTGGTCTCATTGCAAATTCAGCTCAAACTGGAGTTACTGGGCTTTGACGCGGTGGGAGCCACTACCACAGGTGAAGAAGCGATCACACTGGTCACGGAATTACAACCTGATATCGTGCTGATGGATATCATGCTGGCAGGGCAAATGGATGGCATCGAAGCCGCCCAGATTATCCACTCGCAACAGCAAATCCCGGTCGTCTTTTTATCCGGTGACGCCGAAGATACAACCCTCACCAGAGTCAAACAATCAGAAGCATTCGGCTACATCATCAAACCCTTTACTGATCGCGAGCTACGTACTTCGCTCGAACTGGCTGTCTACAAACATCAGGCCGAAGCCAGGCTAAAACGCAGCGAGCAAAGGCTGCGTGCGATTTTTGAAGCCGAACCGGAATGCGTAAAAGTCGTCAATGCGAACGGTGATTTGCTGGAAATGAATTCCGCCGGTTTGGCGATGCTGGAAGCAGATAGTCTGGAAAGTGTACGTCAACACACCCTGATCAGTTTTGTCGCGCCTAAATATCGCGATGATTTTCGTGCGCTGATGCAAACTGCGATTGCAGGTGGCAATGGACTGCTGCAATTTGAAATTACCGGCTTACGCGGTAGCCGGCGTTGGCTGGAAACCCATGCCGTTCCTATCCGCGACAATGTGCATGAAGACACCATGGTGCTGGCCGTTACCCGGGATATTTCAGAACGCCGCCGCACCGAAGAAGCATTGCGCCAGAGTGAACTGGATTTGCGTGAAGCGGAACAGACCGCACATGTCGGACACTGGGTATGGGAGCCGGACAATAATAAAGTGACTTGGTCAGATGAAATGATGCGTATCTGGAAGCGCGATCTGTCCAGCTACAAAGGTGATATCCAGCGCATGATCAGGGAAACCGTGCATCCGGATGATCAGGAAAAAATATCGGCGCGACAAACAGATACCTTTAAACAGCATAGCCTGGCGCAGCCTTTTGAGTATCGCATCATTCTGCCGGATGGCGAAGTCCGCTATATCTGGGCGATGCCTGGTAACCGCTTGATCAATGCAAGCGGCCGGGTGGAACGCCTGACCGGCATCGTGCAGGACATCACTGAGCGCAAATTGGCAGAAGCCAGCCAGCATGAAAGCGATGCGCAACTGGAGCAAACCTTTGTGGCGTCACCGATAGGAATGGCGCTGATTGATCTCAACATGCGCTTCCTGAAAGTGAACCGCGCCTTCTGCGACATGCTGGGCTGGAGCGAAGCCGATTTCATGCGCGAAGGCTTTGATCTGATTGCACCGATATCCGACAATGTGACTGACCGTGCGCTGTTACAGGAAGTGATTAAAGGTATACGTCCCACTTTACAGCTGGAAAAACGTTATCTGCATCGCGACCAGCATGATATCTGGACGCAATTGAATGTGAGTGTGGTGCGGGGTAAAGATGGCAAAGCCGCCCATTTTGTTTTCCAGATTCAGGACATCACTGAACGCAAAGTAGCCGAAGCCCAACTGCACAAATTATCGCTGGCAGTGGAGCAAAGTCCGGAAACCATCATTATCACCAATGTGCAATATCAGATTGAATATGTGAACGAAGCCTTTGTCAAAACTTTCGGCTATAGCAGAGCAGAACTGATAGGAAAAACACCGGCGATGATAGGGACCCGCAGCTTGCGACAGGAGCAGCGTGAACATCTGTTTGCTACGCTGCAGCGGGGACAAATCTGGAAAGGCGAATTTGTTAATCAGCGTAAAGACGGTAGCCAGATTATCCAGTATGCGATCATCACCCCGCTGCGTCAGGAAGATGGCAGCATTACGCATTATGTCTCGGTGCAGGAAGATATTACCGACAAAAAAAGGCTGGGCGAAGAGCTCGATAAACACCGACATCACCTGGAAGAGTTGGTGGTCAGCCGTACCGCAGAGCTGGCACAGGCAAGGCTGCAGGCAGAGGCGGCCAATGAGGCTAAGAGCAATTTCATTGCGAATATGAGTCATGAAATCCGCACCCCGATGAATGGCGTGCTGGGCATGACTTATCTGGCGATGGCTGCGACATCCGATCCGAAACAGCGCGATTACCTGAAAAAAATCCAGCTGTCCGGTCAGCACCTGCTACATATCGTCAACGATATCCTCGATTTTTCTAAAATTGAAGCTGGCAAGCTGACGCTGGAATCAGTCGATTTCTGGCTCGATGAGATACTCAATAATCTCGCCAGCATGATGAGCAATAAGCTGATAGGCCGTAATATCGTCCTGAATTTTGATGTCGATCCTGTGCTCGCCAATCACATGCACGGCGATCCTTTACGTCTTAGCCAAATCCTCATTAACTACACCAACAATGCACTGAAATTCACCGAGAGTGGAGAAATTGTGGTCCGGGCGCGTAAAGTGAATGATGCAGCCGATGGCTGGCTGGTGCGTTTCGAAGTGCAGGATTCCGGTATAGGGATGAGTGAGGAGCAGCAAAGCAAATTGTTCCGTTCTTTTGAACAGGCCGACAGCTCCACCACGCGCAAATATGGCGGCACCGGCCTGGGTCTGGCGATCAGCAAGCAACTGGCCCGTCTGATGGGCGGTGATGTTGGCGTCAACAGTGAGGTCGGTAAGGGCAGTACCTTCTGGTGCACCGTCCATTTATCCGCAGCGAAACAGGAAGTCGCACCACCTGAGCCGCTGGAAGAAAATATGAGTAATACCAAGCTGCGTTTGCTGGTCAATGAGCGCGAACGTATTACGGTACTGGTGGTCGACGATAATCAGTTCAATCAGCAAATCGCATCGGAATTACTGGAAAGCGCAGATCTGACGGTATTACTGGCAGGTGATGGTCAGCAAGCGCTGGATATCCTGGCTGACAAGGCGGTCGATTGCATACTGATGGACATACAGATGCCAGTCATGGATGGCCTGGAGGCGACCCGCAAAATACGCGCGCAGGATAAATTTGCCCATCTGCCGGTGATCGCGATGACCGCCAATGCGATGAACGAAGACCGGCTGCAATGTCTGGGTGCCGGGATGAATGATTTCATCGCCAAGCCATTTATTCCGGAAGTGTTGTTCACTACCATACTGCGCTGGCTCAGTCATTTGCCGCAGGACCAGCCCTTAGCCCATCTGGAAGAACAGGCGGCCAGCTTCCACTCCAGCCAGACTTCACGTATTGATCTGGGGGTACTGGAAAAACAACTGGGTAATCATCCTGAAAAAATCGGCAAGTTCGCGCGGAAATTTATCGAATCGGCCGATCATGGTCTGCAAGATCTGGAGCAAGCCTTCAAGAGCAAGGATATACAACTGATTGCGGCGCTAGGACATAAGCTTAAATCCAGTGCCCGTACTGTCGGTGCACATCAGTTTGCTGATGCCTGCCACAAGCTGGAAATGCTGCGCGCTCAGCCTAACCTGGACGAGGCGCAATCCCTGATACAGTGGCTGCATCATGAGTTCATCGACATAGAAAAGGCGGTACATCAGTATCTGGAAGAAGCGACGGCAGGCAAAGTGAAGCAAAATACCAGCGCGCAGCCCAACCACGCTAATAACTTTTCCGATCTGCATGTGCTGGTTCTGGAAGACGATCCCAGTCATCTCGATATTGCCTGCGCCTGTCTGCGTAAGCTGGGCGTGACCCGCATCATGTCTTGTCTGGACGGGCATCAGGCTTTAACCATGATACGCACCTATCAACCCGAGATTATTCTGTGTGACCTGCATCTGAATGGCATGGATGGCATTAGCTTCCTGCGCCTGGTAGCTGAGCAATCCTATACCGGTTCCATCGTGCTGATCAGTAGCGTGGATCATAACTTACTGAAAGCGGCTGAGAGCCTGGTACGTGCTTATGGCTTGCGTTTACTCGCTGCGTTGAAAAAACCCTTGCTACCAGACTTGCTGGAGCTGGCACTGGTACAACAAAAACAAAGCCTGCCACGTCAGGTGCCGTACAAGACAGAAGCGGTTTTGACGCTGGCCGAGCTGCAACAAGGTCTTGCCGAAGACTGCGTAGAAGTATTTTTCCAACCCAAGGTCTCGGTACATGACAAACGGGTGGTGGGTGCAGAATGCCTGGCACGCTGGCGTCATCACGAACGCGGCATCATCGGCCCGGCCAGCTTTGTGCCGGTACTGGAAGCGCATGGCATGATTGATGTGCTCACACATGAAGTCTTGAAAAAAGCAGCGCAGCAGTTAGGGCTATGGCTGCAGCAGGGACATGATTTCAAGGTGTCGGTCAATGTCTCTATGGATGACCTGGATCAGCTGGATCTGCCCGAGGAATTTGAACGTATCGTGCTGGCCGCCGGTGTCACGCCTGATCACATCACGCTGGAATTGACTGAGAGCAGGCTGATGGAAAATCTGACCCTGAGTCTGGAGATACTGACACGTCTGCGTTTAAAAGGATTTGGTCTGTCGATTGATGATTTCGGCACCGGATTCTCGACCATGGAAAATCTCAAGCAGTTACCCGTCACTGAACTCAAGGTGGACCGCGCTTTTGTGAATGGTGCGACCAAAGATGAGGGCGCACGTGCCATCCTGGGTTCGAGTATTCAGTTAGGAAAAATCTTCCGCCTCAATCTGGTGGCGGAAGGTGTGGAAAAACAGCAGGACTGGGATTTAATCGCCAATTCGGGCTGCGATGAAGTGCAGGGATATTTCATCGCCAAACCGATGGCGAGTAAAGATTTTATAGCGTGGAAAATCAATTGGGATGAAAAACTGCAGACAAATAAATCGATCAATTCCACTTCGTAAGCGGGTCACAGCGGCAGCTGGCTAACCCTTCAGGCTTGGTACATCAATTGGAAATACAGGAGTTCACAATGACGCAACACGGGGAACAAAGTTACGCACATCTGGGTGTAATGGTGATCGATGATGATGACTTTCAGCTCGAATTTATTTCTGACTTACTCAACGATTTAGGAATCAACAAAGTCCAGACTGCGCTGGGTGGCGAAAACGCCATACTGACGCTGGAACATGGCAAATTTTTACCGGATCTGATTTTATGTGACATCCAGATGCCAGATATCGACGGCTTTGAAATGATGAAATTACTGGGTGACCGCCATTTTCACGGTGGCGTCATCCTGATGTCAGGCCAGGGTGCCAAAGTGCTGTACTCAGCGTCGCTGGTGGCTCAGCTGGCCAGACTGCGGTTTTTGGGAACGATAGAGAAACCGCTGCAAAAAGAAGCTTTATTAGGCGCGATGGATAAGCTTAGTCCCGTGACCTGAGTGCTTAAGGCTTTGCACTTCACTGCCCGCAACGGCAGAAGAAATTTGCATAAAAAAAAGGGGCGAAACGCCCCTTTTTCCTTAGCCTGATCCGCTACACTTGCCCGGCTTACACCAGGCTCAGATTGTGTAGATCAGAATTTTTTCCAGAGTTTGACGAAGTAAGCTGCACCACCTAAACCAAACTGTACGCTGTCGTAGTAAAACCCATTATCGGTTTCATTCGGATTCTGACGGGTCGGTTTGACATTGAAAATATTAGTGCCACCCACAGTGAGCTTGGTTGTGTCATTGAATGCATAAGTCAGTGCCACATCCGCCGAAGTCTTAGGTTCGTAATAGGCATTCGGTACGCCATTTTCTGTACCTGAGAAAGTACCCAAAGTCTGCGAACCATAATGGATGACTTTGAATTCACTGGACCATGGGCCCTGCTCATAATTGAAGCTGAGTGTGGCTTTCACACGTGGCCCGCCCTGTTCGATAAACAGACGTTCACGCTCAGACAACAAGACGTTTTCAAAGCCCTTGAGTGAAGGCGGTGCCGAGACCTTGGTCACTTCGGTTTTACTGAAATTCGCGCCGAAATATGTCGTCAGTTTGCCCGCACCCAGATCAGATTTATGGGATGCGGTCAAATCCAGACCCTGGGTTCTGGTATTAATAGAATTTACAAAGAACTGCGCCTGACCCACACCCAGTGCGGATAAGGTCGCACCCAGTGCCGGGTAATTATTGGCATCAAAACGGCCGGACAAGACGATGCGGTCAGAAATATCGATACGGTAGAAATCTGCCGTCATGCTCAGTTGCTGGCTGGGTTTAAATGTCAGGCCCAACGTGTAATTCTTAGACTTTTCTTCTTTGAGCTTAGGAATACCCGCTGCATTGGCGACCGGACCACCATTCGGTGCCAGCACCACATCCATAGGCACACCGCTGATGAAGTCGGTAAAAGTGGAAGAAAAGAAGACTTGCTGCAAAGACGGTGCACGGAAGCCTGTGCTCAACGAGCCGCGCAGATACATCGCGTCCATCGCCTTATAGCTCAGCGCCAGCTTGCCGGTCAGGGTGGAGCCAAAGTCGCTGTAGCGTTCACCGCGCAAGGCGGTTTGCACTTTGAAGCGGTTAGTGACATCGGTTTCGATATCAACATAGGCGGCCACGCTGTTACGGTTGCGGTCAGTACGGTCGCCAGGCTGGAATCCGGGGAAGCCCTGACTGCCGCCATTACCACCGATACCCACGCCGTCCACGTCGTTATACGAACCAGGTTCACCGGCAAATATCTTGTAGTTTTCACGACGGTATTCGGCACCGAAAGCGACGTTCACACCTTCCATAAAGCCGTCAAAGAAACGGCTGAAATCCAGATTGGTCGTGGCCTGGGAGAATGAAAAACCACCGGCATCAAACTGGCTGGGGCTGATACCTTTGCCGCCATTGAGCAAATCTTTATTCGCGATCGAGGCATTGAGGGTATTGCTGATGTTATAGCGCAGTTGGTTCTTACCATAGGTCTGCGACACATCGGCATTCCATTCACCGATGCGCCAGCGATAACCGGCTATGCCATAGATATCATCAATATCGCCATTGATATACGGTACAAAACCATTCGGATACATGGCGGCGGAATTACGGGACGGAATATCATCACTGCCGATACCGCCGCGCGCCCAGGCGGCAGACGATGCCTTACGTTGCTGGGCACCCAGGGTGAAATAGAATTTATCGGCGCCGCCATTCGGCACTTCACCGTTCAGATAGACGGTAGGTCCGGTGACTTTGGTGTCGCCGATAGTGCGTGGATTGCCAGGATCAGCACGGTTGGAACGGCCACGGTCGGTGTATTCCGCGGTAATCCCCAACACACCTTTTTCACCTATGCGTACGCCGCAATAGGCGGAAGGCAAATAGTTTTTGCCATCACCGGCCGAATACTGGCTATAGCCAAAACTGGCTTCGCAACCCAGCGTTTTTTTCAGGCTGATATCAAGCACGCCGGCAATCGCGTCTGAGCCATACTGAGCTGCCGCACCATCGCGCAAAACCTGGATATTACTGATTGCCATCACCGGAATCGCATTCAAATCGGTACCGGTGTTTCCACGATTACGCGCACCAAACAGATTCACCAGCGACACAGTATGACGACGTTTGCCATTGACCAGTACCAGCGTCTGATCTGAACCCAGTCCGCGCAAGGCAGCAGAATCGACCAGATCCGCGCCATCGGCACCGGTCTGACGGGTAGAGTTAAACGAAGGTGAAATATTGGCCAGCGTCTGGGCCAGATCGAATTGGCCGCCCTGCTCGGCGGATTTTGTGACGGAGATAAAATCAACTGGTACCGGTGTCTCAGTAGCGGAAGAATTGATTTTGCGTGAACCGACTATGGTTAAAGTCTGTATCGGCGCTTCGGCCGATTTGTCGGGGGTAGCAGTTTGCGCCAACGCCGCGAATGGGATTGCTGCAGCCATACCGCCAACACCATACAGCGCCAGCAGAATTGCTTTACACATGGGTTTCATAACCGGAATTCCTTGAAAAAAAGCGTGAATCGGGACAGGAAACCACCAACTGCAGTCTGCTTTTCTTCACATTTTTTGCGCAGAATTCGTTGTCACTGACCTCTATTTGCGGCAGTTTCCAAGATTTTTCAGTATCCGGTTGCAGCTAAAGCAGTGTCAATCGATGCGTTGTAAATTTACGTCTTTTATGCGGAAAACACGTATGTTTCCCGTATTTTGACGTATTTTTTTTCATTTTTAACGACAAAAAGACGTTAAATATTTCAAACCAGCAATACTGCGACTGCCGTACCAGGAAAACATTTCGCCATCTACCAGCTCTACCGGGAGGCCAGTCTGGCGCTCCAGTAAATCCACATGCTGCTGAGTAAAGCGATAGGGCTCACTCGACAACAGGATCAGATCAAGCTCGGCGCAGAGAGCTGACGTCCACTTGAAACTTGGATAACGCTGATCGTTGTCCGGTATCGCCACTTGCTGCCAGCCGATTTGGCGACACATATCCGCGATATAAGTCTGGGCCGACACCGTCATCCACGGATCTTGCCAGATGCAATACAACACGCGCTGCGGTCTGCTATGTGCGGCGCAGTCAGCCAAGGCCTGCCGCGCTGCCTCGAACTGTGCGCACAGGGCTTCGGCTTGTGCGTTATGCCCAAACAAGCCACCAGCCAGCCGGAACAAAGCCGGATTATCATTTACCGCTAATGGATGCGTGACCACCACATGCGGCACGAAGGTCGCGAGTTCATCCACCACCGGTTTCGTGTTTTCATCGATATTGACGAACAGATGGGTAGGCGCGAGTGCACGGATTTTGGCGATATTCACATCCTTGGTACCACCAATTTTAGGAATCGCAGCGACCTGATCAGCCGGATGTATACAAAATCCGGTACGCCCCACCAGTGCCTGTTGTAAGCCCAGATCGATCAGCAATTCCGTCAGTGAGGGAACCAGACTCACAATGCGTGCCTGTTCTGCATTGCACACAGGATGCTGTTGTCCTATGGCGTCGGTAAACAACTGGCTCATGCGCGTGGCTCCTGATTGTCTGACTGTCTGGGCTTTTGCGGTGTACGTGAAAAAATAAAGTCATACAGCGGATTTGGCAACAGCCGTAACAGCTTCGCAACTATCCCCATCTGCCATGGAATCACGCGATAGGAACTGCCAGCGGCGATGGTCTTAACAGCCTGCGTGGCAAAGCGCTCAGCCGGCATCAGAAAGGGCATGGGGAAGGTGTTCACCTGGGTCATGGGTGTATCGATGTAACCCGGCGCTATCGTCACCACACGTATGCCATCGCGTGCCAGTTCTACCCGCAGCGACTCACAATAACTGATGACTGCTGCTTTCGAAGCGCTGTAGGCTTCGGCACCGGGTAGGCCACGGATACCGGCCACGCTGCCTATGCCGACCAGACGGCAAGCCTGCTGTCCCGCGATACGCTGCATATGGGGGATAAAGGCACTGAAGGTCGCTACGGTCGCCATCAGGTTGGTCTGTACGATACGCTCAAACACCGCATAGTCTTCCTGATGTGCACTCAGTGTGCCCATCGAGACCCCTGCATTCGCAATCACCACCTGCACCGCCCCGGCTTCGGCGATAAAGGACTGTGCGGCCTGCCGTAAGGCGGCATGATCGGTCACATCCAGCGCATAAACACAATGACGCTCAGGATGTGGCAGCGACAGCCTTATCTGTTCCAGCTGAGCCTGGCGACGCGCGACCAGCGCCACCCGCGCGCCTTGCTGCGCATAGCTACGCGCCAGCGCCGCACCCAGACCGGAAGAGGCACCGGTAATAAACACATTCATCATCTGAAATCCAATCTGCTAACAAGGCCGAGGCTGGAATATACGTCAGCTTTTACTTCGCTGAACAATCTTGCTACAAAAAATCTATATTGTGTCGCCTACCTGGCTAACTCAATCACGCACAGATGTATTCGCTGCCAGCCAGGCCCGTGGCGACAAGCCTGTCTGCAGTGTAAACACCCGGCTGAGTGCCGATGCGTTGGTATAGCCGAGTGCGGGAGCGATCACTTTCACTGCCTGTCCTTGCATTAACTGCTTTTTGGCGACTGCGATACGCCATTCAGTCAAATAGGCGGCTGGTGCCACCCCCATTACTTTTTTAAAGCGACTCGCAAACGCACTGCGTGACATCGCTGCTTTCCGGGCTAACTGCTCCAGCGTCCAGGCTAATTGCGGACTGTCATGTATCGCTGTGATTGCCTGTGACAGTTGCGGATCAGCCAGGCCGGAAATCAATCCGGCAGAAATGCCTTGTTCAGAGGCCTGATCCAGCAAGCTGCGCAATAGCTGCAGCAATACCACGACAAACAAACGGTCAGCAATCAGACGCTGCCCACAGCGCACCTGATCGACTTCCTGAAACAACACATCGAGCACGGCTTTGAGGCCAGGCACAGCTGCCAGCGGCAACACGATCAGCGGCGGCAATGCCCTGACCAGCGGATGTGAGGCACCACCTGCAAAGTACACCGAGGCACAGGTGAAATCGGCCCCATCCACCGGTGCATTATGAAACTGATGCGCCAAAGCCTGCGGATAAAAAATTAAGCTGGGCTCAGTGATGTCTATGCTGCGCGATACCCCGGCGCCGGCATGATGCGTGAGCCGCATTTCTCCCTTGCGCAACACATGAAAAAATCCGCGTCCCGCTTGCGCATCAAACTGTGTCACACCACACAGCGCACCTGAAAAATACAGGTTCGCCGTGACCGGAAAATGTTCCAGCAAGGACGACAGCCGGTCTAGTGCGGGTAAAGTTTGTTTAGCCATATCTGGATGATTAGATACATATCTAAGACGTAAAGATACCAATCATACACATCAAACGCGCACACTGCTCTCTGTGCACTCCGCACTGTCTTATTTGACCGACGATCAATTCATCTTCTGTTTTTGCAAAGGAAAATATCATGTCCCACGTCGCTTTGATTCAATCCGCCACTACCACTGCACAACGCCAGGCACTGCTGGCTCCGATACAACAAGCCTTTGGCAGCACACCCAATATGTTCAGCGCGGTGGCCAATTCACCAGCGGCGCTGAGCAGCATGTGGGCTGCATTTGGTGCACTGGGTAAAGGAGTGCTCGGACCTCAGCTGGGAGAGCAAATTGCGGTTGCCATTGCACAGAGCAATGCCTGTGAATACTGCCTGGCGGCGCATACTTTGCTAGGTAAAAATGCGGGTCTCAGCGCAGACCAGATGGCTGCAGCACAGGCAGGGCAGTCAGCGGATCCAAAAACCGCAGCAGCACTGACATTTGCCTTAAAAGTGGTGAAACAGCGCGCCCAGGTGAATGAACAGGATTTTGTGCAATTACGCAGTGCAGGGTTTGACGATGAACATATCGTCGAGATTCTGGCCCATGTCGCGCTGAACATCTTCACCAACTACATCAATATTGCGCTCGATGTGCCTCTGGATTTCCCGGCGGTCGCATTGAATCCGGTCTGACAGGCTGAGGTCAAACGGATAGCGGCCGACATCGCAAGCCTATCCGTTTGGCACAAGAAAAAACCCGCAGCAGCCAGGCTGGTGCGGGTTTTCTTGTCGCATGCGAAGACAGGCTGGCGTCTGAAAATGAGCTTACTTCTTCTTAGCGGGTGTCTGTGCAGGGGCGGCCGGTGTTGCAGAAGCTGCAGGAGCGCTGCTACCGGCCGGGCTAATGCCTTTTTCTTTCTGTGCTTTCGCCAGCAAGAAATCCAACACTTGCAACGCAGCGCGGTTTTGCATGTCTTCAGTCACACGGCCCACACCGGACACTGCCTGCGATGGAGAAGTCACATAACGTCCGTCAACTGCGATCATAGGCACACTGTCTACCTGATACGCTTCCTGAGTCTGATTCAGGCGTGCGACCTTGCTTTGCATACTGAAAGCAGAGTTATAAATTTCACTGAATTTTTGTTTATCCAGGCCGGACTTGGCCACAAAATTCATCACGTCAGCATCAGTCTGCAAACGGTTACGGTCCACATGATAGGCATTGAAGGCCTTGATATGATGCGACTCCAGCTTGCCCATGGTATCCAGCGTCAGGAACAATTTTTGTTGCGTGACCAGGCTGTGGAAATTCACATGCACACGTTTGAACACGATTTGATCACTATGCTTTTTAACCCATTCAGCGATCAGTGGTTCGAGTGCATTACAGTGCGGGCAAAAATAACCAAAGAATTCGGTGATTTCGATTTTCTTACCCGCTTCGACTGGCTGAGCTTTGGTCAGTACACGGTATTCCTTGCCCGCTTCGGGCGCTGCCGGTGTAGCCAGTGCCAGACCTGCTGCCATACTCAAACCAGCGATCACGACACCACGAAACAGTTGTTGCAAAACTCGCATATGCTTCCTTTACTAAATCATTGAAATCCATCATCCGCCATGACAGGTGTTCTGACGCAGACCCGGCAAAGCGAACGATCTTATTTGAGGGTTTTTACGATCGCGACATCGACGCCATTCTCTGACAACTTAGCGCGGTTACGGTTCATTGTTTCTGCATTTGGATACGGCCCCACCCTGACCCGGTACATGGTGCCGGTATCAGAATTTTTCTCGCTGATTTTTGCTTCAAAGCCGATCAGGGCCAGCTTGGCACGCGCGCTTTCTGCATCATTCACTTCGCGGAAGGCACCGGTTTGCAAGTAATAGGTGTATTTATCTTCCACCGCCGGATCGATCTTGACCACTTCCGCCGGCTTCTCTGCAGGCTTGTCTGCAGTCGCTGGTTTTTCCGCAGCCGGTTTGACTTCTATCTTGCTGTCGGCTGGTTTAACGGCCACGGCATTCTGATCTGCCGCTTTCGGTGCGTCTTTCAGCACATCTTTATTCGCTTCTTTGACCGCGTCCTTATTGCCATACAACGGCTTATTCGGATCTTGTAGCTGGGTCAGCGGCTGATCCGGTTTGTCCTTACCACCTTTATTGGTAAATGGCGTGGAGGACTTGGTAATCAGTAGCGCGACGGCCACGGCAATACCCAGACCGATCACCAGACCTATGATGATGCCTGTGAGCGTGTTACCACGCTGGCGGGCCAAAGTTGTGAAATGTGCTTTCATGCGTCTCCGGAAATTGATGTTGCCAGAAATATTCATATGCTGTCACTGGCTGCCATCCCGCATCCTGCCTGGGCTGGCAGCCAGTTCTGCGTATTATTTACATCTTGTTGGGTGCGGATACACCGATCAGGCTCAGGCCATTGCGGATGACCTGGCGGGTGGCCAGCATCAGCGCCAGACGTGCCAGCTTAGTCGCCTCGTCGTCAACCAACACGCGCTCAGCGTTGTAATAGCTATGCAGCTCACCGGCCAGATCACGCAGGTAGAAGGCGACCTGATGTGGGCCAAGTTCGTCTAAGGCTTTTTCCAGCATTTCCGGATATTCTGCCAGCTTGGCCAGTAAGCTGGCTTCGCGCGGTGCGGTCAGCGGCGACAGATCGACTTGTGCCAGCGGCGCGAACGCGGCTTCATCAGTCGCATATTGCGCCAGTACCGAGCAAATACGCGCATGTGCATACTGCACGTAGTAAACCGGATTTTCGTCAGACTGGGCCAGTGCCACGTCCACGTCAAATACAAATTCAGTATCTGCCTTACGTGAGATCAGGAAGAAACGGACCGCATCACGGCCACGTACTTCATCACCATTACCCGACCATTCGATCAGATCACGTACGGTCACGTAGGAACCGGCACGCTTGGAAATTTTGACTTCGGCGCCGTCCTTCATGACCGTCACCATTTTATGCAACACATAATCCGGGAAGCCCTGAGGAATACCGACGTTCAATGCCTGCAAACCTGCGCGTACCCGTGCGATGGTGCCGTGGTGATCGCTGCCCTGAATATTGATGGCCTGGCGATAACCGCGCTCCCACTTGGTGACGTGATAAGCAACGTCAGGCACAAAATAGGTGTAAGTGCCATCTGATTTTTTCATCACACGGTCTTTGTCATCGCCGTATTCCGTGGTTTTCAGCCACAGCGCGCCATCCTGCTCATAGGTTTTGCCGGCAGCGATCAAGGCCTGCACTGCGGATTCGACTTTACCGTCGCTGTACAAAGAAGATTCGAGATAATAGTTATCGAACTTCACACCGAAAGCCTGCAGGTCAGTATCCTGTTCACGGCGTAAATAGGCTACTGCAAACTGACGAATAGAATCGATGTCATCCGCATCGCCGCTGGCGGTGGCCGGTACCCCATCGCTGGCTGCGACGGTTTTCTTGTCCAGGAAATCGCGTGCGATTTCAGCGATGTAATCACCGTTGTAAGCAGACTCTGGCCAGTTCGCATCGCCAGGCGCAAAGCCTTTGGCACGCGCTTGTACCGACAGTGCCAGATTGCCGATCTGTACGCCGGCATCGTTGTAATAAAATTCGCGCGTGACGTCGAAACCCTGTACATGCAGCAGTGCCGCCAGCGCATCACCCAGCGCGCCCTGGCGACCATGGCCTACATGCAGAGGTCCGGTTGGATTGGCAGACACAAATTCCACCACTACTTTTTTACCGGCACCGCGTGCACTTTGACCAAATGCGGCAGACTGCTGCAACACGGTACGTACTACCGATTGCTTGGCTGCTGTCGCCAGACGGATATTGATGAAGCCAGGTCCGGCAATCTCGACCGCAGCGATCAGAGGATGTTGTTGTGCTTCGATGTTGGCAACGATCTGGGTGGCCAGCTCACGTGGATTTTTGCGCAAAGGCTTAGCGATCTGCATGGCGATATTACAAGCTGCATCACCGTGTGAAGGATCGCGTGGACGCTCCAGCAGGATGGCTGGTTGCAGATCACTGCCTTCCAGCACAGGAGCAACAGCGGTTTGCAAAAGATTCAGTAAGTCTTGTTTTTGTTGAGCTAACATGGCACAGGATATTCTTTGCTTATTGGCAATGAAATGGAATGAGAACAGCAAACATTATACTGTCTCCCCCGCGCCATGTCCGTTTGGAAATTCAGACGGATGCGGTTTGCAGTGCGGCTGCTGGTTGTGCCTTCTTCAGTAATTGGCGTACACGTAATAATTTGCTCAACAGAATGCCATTCAGCAGTCCGAAAGCGATACTGCAAACCAGAATCGTGCCAGTATCCGCACCCAAAGCCGGCTGCATTGTAAAGACTATACCCTGCACGTATTTACCCACAAAAATCAGCATCATCAGCGTCAGCGGCAGCCAGCTGCCACGCACCCAGATATGGCTGGCAGATTCCACCCGCAGATTGTCTGCATTGGCCATACGTATGGCTATTTGTGCGCCCAGCCAGACTGCGCCGGCCCAACTCAGCAAAGCCAGTGCGTTCCAGCCGAATTGCTGCAACTGCCCCTGGATAGACAAGCAAGCCATCATCACCGGCAATATAGTCAGACGGCGCAGGTTTTGCACACGGTCACGGCTTGCCAGGCTACCAAAATACAATAAAGTTGCCAGAATGACCCAAACCCAGACTGGTGTATGACTCAGAATTTGCTGCAGCATGATGATCTCCTTGTTGGTGTTGGTGATGACTGATTGCGATGGAGTCAGTATGGCGAGCTGGCAAGCACAGTGCGAGCAAAATGCGACGGAGTCACGGTTAGAGTCGCAAAGCGCAGTCCGGATGGCGTCAGTTGCCGCCGCCGCACGTGTAGAATGTCAGCTTTTCATTGTTTGGATCAGCTATGTGGTTTAAGAACTTACAGGTATTTCGTCTGAATGCGCCCTGGAACATCAGCGCGGACGAGCTCAATACGCAACTCGCCAGAATTTCTTTTTCGCAATGTGCGTCCAATGAAATGCAGAGCCAGGGCTGGGCCTCGCCACGTAATAATGACTTGCTGGTACACAGCGTCAATCAACAGTTCCTGATCTCGCTGGCGACAGAAAAGAAGCTGCTGCCTTCCAGTGTGATTAACCAGGTGACTAAGGCGCGCGCGCTGGAACTTGAAGAGCAACAAGGCTTTGCACCAGGCCGTAAAGCCATGAAGNNNAGCCATGAAGGATTTGAAAGAGCGTGTGACTGATGAGCTGTTGCCGCGCGCATTCGGCGTCAAGCGTTTAACCCACGTCTGGATCGATACCGTCAACCGCTGGCTGGTGATTGATGCATCGAGCCCGGCCCGTGCCGATGAAGTCATCAAGCTGCTGCTGAAATGCTGCGACAAGATCCCGCTGGAAAGCCTGCGTGTCAAAACCAGTCCACAAGCCGCGATGACAGGCTGGCTGGCCGGTAACGAGGCGCCGAAAGGCTTCACTATCGATCAGGATACAGAACTCAAGAGTGCAAATGAAGATAAATCCACCGTGCGCTATGTACGTCATACGCTGGAACCGGATGATATACAAAAGCATATCGCTGCCGGCAAACTCTGCACCAAGCTCGCGCTGACCTGGAACGACCGCGTCAGTTTCGTGCTGACCGATACCTTGACCATCAAGCGCATCAAGCCATTAGATGTACTGGATGATGATAAGGATAAAGGCATGAATGAAGAAGAACGTTTTGACGCTGATTTCGCGCTCATGACGGGTGAACTGGCGACATTAATCGATGATCTGGTATTCGCGCTGGATGGCGAAGCACAAAGCAGTTAAACACGGCTCTCAGCGGTGCAGTCATCTCTGGCTGCGCCGCGACTGAAGACTCAGTCCCCCGCATCCTACAATCGCTCTCAACTCAGGCCGTGCACACTACACGAGCCCTGGCGTACGACAATCCTCCTCCGTCTTACTTCATTTGAGCTTGCAGACAGCAAGCTGAACGCAGCGCTATTCCCGTATGCATCTATCCCTCTGATTTCAGTGCCTTGTGCCTGTATAGGCCATGCTTTGCGGTGTTCGTGCTGTGATCGCATCGCAGCGTCGGGCGCAACTGACTGCTGATGCGATACGCATCCATGGCTGTGTTGCTGTCATTGGCTGCAGAATGCACAGAGTAGCTAAGCTGGTGCTACCGTAGCTGTAGCCCCTGGTTCCAGACTGAATAACAGTGCTTTAGCGTAGGGAAAAGACGATGCGGATAGGGCGGCCGAGAAGAGTGAGATTGCTATGCCGTATTTGACGCAACTTTAATGTAACTTTAATGCAGCAAATACTGAAGCAGAAAAGCAAAAAGCCAAGCTTTACGCTTGGCTTTTTAACTTGGCGGAGCGGACGGGGCTCGAACCCGCGACCCCCGGCGTGACAGGCCGGTATTCTAACCAACTGAACTACCGCTCCTAAACCTTAAAACTGGCTCTGTTTTCTTCGTTTATCTGTGGTGGGTGCTGAGAGGCTCGAACTCCCGACCTACGCCTTGTAAGGGCGCCGCTCTACCAACTGAGCTAAGCACCCATATTTGCTTAGTCAGATAAACTATTTAACGTTTGTCACCAACGTCAACAGAAGCAAAATTATACATCATATTTTCACTTCTTGTCTAGTCTTTCGCTGCATTTTTTCGCTTAACACCGCGTAATCTGCTGCAAAAACCTAGGCTTTCACTTAAAGCAAAACCCCCCGTTACAAACGTAACGAGGGGNGGCCATGAAGGATTTGAAAGAGCGCGTGACTGATGAGCTGATGCCGCGAGCATTCGGCGTAAAGCGCTTGACGCACGTCTGGATCGATACCATCAACCATTGGTTAGTGATTGATGCATCGAGCTCAGCACGCGCCGATGAAGTCATCAAGTTACTGCTGAAATGCTGCGACAAGATCCCGCTGGAGAGCCTACGCGTAAACATTAGTCCACAAACAGCAATGACAGCCTGGCTGGCTGGCAACGAGGCACCTAAAGGCTTCACTATCGATAAGGACACTGAGCTCAAGAGTGCGAATGAAGATAAAGCCACCGTGCGCTATGTGCGTCATACGCTGGAACCGAACAACATTAGCGGGCACATAGCAGACGGCAAGCAATGCACAAAGCTTGCACTGACCTGGAATGATCGCGTCAGTTTCGTGCTGACCGATGCCCTGACCATCAAACGCATTAAGCCACTGGATGTGCTGGATGATGACCAGGATAAGGGTATGAATGAAGAAGAGCGTTTTGATGCTGATTTCGCGCTCATGACGGGTGAATTGGCAACTCTGATCGATGATCTGGTGTTTGCGCTGGGTAGCGAGCCGTCCCCTACATCAATTGAGGGGAAGTGAGATGTGCGACTTAGACTTGGTTCAGTTTTACGCAGAGCTCTATGCTGAAGCCCTGCGTATTGCGTCAATGAGTTCAGCGAACATGCCATTTTCAGCAAAAACGTTAGCCAGCGAAAGCATATTAATTGCAGATGTTGAAACTGCCGAGGCAATCATCAAGCGAATGATGGAGGACGGCAAAATAACTGAGACATCTCCTGGCTATTACGCATGCAAGTCAGAAGTCATCAAGCGCGCCGATTCATCCAACTGCAACGAGGTGGCCGCATGAGGCGCGATAACTTTACGATGCAACTCGGATTCCCCCATGAGTTGATCATTGACAATTTTGCTGGCGGAGGTGGAACTAGCGAAGGATTAGAGCAAGCGCTTGGGCGGCCGGTCGATATCGCAATTAATCACGATCCTGAAGCTCTTGCAATGCATGCCATAAACCATCCGCATACGATGCACATATGTGAAAGTGTTTGGGATGTAGATCCAATTAAGGTAACAAATAACCAGCCGGTAGGCTTAGTTTGGCTATCACCTGACTGCAAGCACTTCAGCAAGGCAAAAGGCGGCACCCCAGTCGAGAAGCGGATACGTGGTCTTGCCTGGATCGGGATGCGCTGGGCAGCAAAGTGCAAGCCTCGCATGATCATGCTGGAAAATGTTGAAGAGTTCCAGGATTGGGGGCCACTCATCATTGACGCTAGTGGAGAGGCCAGGCCAGATCCATCTAAAAAGGGTAAGACCTTTGAGTCTTTCGTTCGTCAACTGCGCGGACACGGATATCAGGTTGACTGGCGAGAGCTGCGCGCCTGCAATGACGGCGCCCCGACAATTCGCAAGCGATTATTTCTTGTTGCTCGACGTGACGGGGTCAAGATTGGTTGGCCTGACCATGCTTATGGCGCTCCAACAAATCCCGCTGTACTCGCACGCAAGCTTTTGCCATGGGCAACTGCTGCTCAGTGCATAGACTTTAGCATTCCTGCGCAAAGTATTTTCAGTCGAAAGCGCCCACTGGTAGTTAATACAGAACGCAGGATAGCCAAAGGACTCTTGCGCCACGTACTGACCTCAGCAAAGCCATTCATAGTCAGCACAAGTGAGCAAACCATTTCTGCCAACCCTATGTCAATAGGCAATCCGTTAAGAGCTATCGCTAAGGAAAATTTCAACTGCCCTATTCTTGCTCCTTTCTTAAATGAGCACGCAAATGCAAGCAGTCAGCGCACTATGCCAGCAGACGCCCCACTGCGTACTGTGTGCGCACAAGTGAAAGGCGGTCACTTTTCTGTCGTCGCTCCCACACTAACGCCAATGCGAGGCACTAGCGAAGCGCATCTTGGGGGGCATGATATCAATGCTCCGCTATCCACAATTTCCGCTGGCGGAACTCATCATGGCCTAACATCTGCCCACTTGGTCACAATTGGTCATGGAGAGCGAGCAAGGCAGTGCGCCGAGACGCTAAAAATCGAGCCTAAATTGAACGATGAGATAAGTGATGGAGTACATAAAAGTCTAATTGCAGCATTTCTTGAGCAGGCCAATGGGGGATTTTACGATGGTGATGGTAGGGGTGTTGATGAGCCAGTTTCTACGATTACCAGTTCTGGCAGTAACCAGCGCCTAGTAATGGCATATTGCATAAAGTACTACTCTAGCGGAGGTCAATGGCAAGGTCTTACTGAGCCGATGCATACATTACCGACGAAAGCCCGCATGGGACTTGTTCAGACTGTCCAAATTGCCGCCGATTGCCTGGATGAAGAACACCGGGAGCGAGCTCGCCTATGTGCGAAATTACTGCATACCCATTTGCCGGAATATTTTACTAAGCCTGCTGAAATGGTGATTTTTTATCATTCCGGTCAATGGTGGGTTTTGGTCGATATTACCTTACGCATGCTCAAAGCGAGGGAATTATTCAACGCACAAGGATTCCCGTCTACGTACATCATTGACGAGATACCCAATCCTTCCTTGTTGTTTTCAGATGGCATTCAGGTAGCGAACCCTTTGGAGGTTCCTCGCATACCACTTTCAACAGTTGCTCAAGTACGCATGTGCGGCAATAGCGTTTCGCCAAATCAGGCGAAGGCCTTGGCAATTGCGAACTTCAAACATGAAAAGCAATTGGCGAGGGTTGCATGAAACGAATATCCGAGAGAATAACTGGCAAACAGCAAACTTACTTAGCGGACTTCCACGACGAAGTTAAAGCCGTGGCACGCAATTACGCATTGAGCCGGTATGTTGGTGAGAAGTACAGAATCATCTCAGATAAAGAGATTACCGGCCAGTATTGCGGAGTCCTAGGCGTTCGCATGGCAATTGTCTGGGGTGTAACACGCGGAACTGCGAATCGTAGGCTGCAGGCACTTGCAGCATATGGCGTGTTTCGCGAACCGCGCTACGGACATACTCACTGCGATAGCTACAAGGTATCGGAAGAATTGGGCGTCCAGTACGTCAACGAGGCTATTCAACACTGGATTTCCGTAGGCTACAGCCAGACAGAATTCCGAGAAAAAATCCATTTAGAAAGTAAAAAATGAGCAACCTTCAACAGCACATTGGCAATAAAACAGTAGGCACTGGAACCACGCCTGGCGCCTACCAATTTGATCGGTTAATCAAAGCATTACCGGTGACAAATCTAAATACAGCAAGAAAATCAGATGAATTGATTTCGGAGTTGCTTGCGAACGTCAACGAATATGCTCCAGAGACAGTAACAGCACTACTTGCATACGAAGCAGCCCAATATATTAAATCACTGGAAGAGGAAATTGCCAAATTAAACCGGAAATCAATCCACGGTTTAGAAATTACTGCCGCTCAGCTGCAAGAAGTGCTGGACTTTGTATTTGCCGATGCCGATGCACGAGATGACCACGAAAGCAGCGCTCGAATAGCCTTCCTACCAGCCGAGTATGCCCCGATTGGCGATAACAACATACGGATGAAGCCGGGGCTTTACGCATGTGACGCAGAATATCCTGAGGAGGGCTGGATCCCACTTTTTGACGATGCTGATAACGATGACGGCGGTGCAGCATGAGCCAATTACCACAACGCGACGAAACCAAGCCAGCTGAACAGCAAGGACTGTTTCAAAAATTCATTGTTGCACGCACAGACGGCAAAGACGCGCCAGGGCAAAAGCATTGCGGGTGCGAATATTTTGTTCTGGACGTGAAACATGACCAACACGCAAAAGCGGCACTGGCAGCATATGCAATTGCGTGCGCGGAAAGCCATCCAGATTTAAGAAACGATTTGGTGCGACGTTATGCCCTGCCGCCGCCTGAAGTGGCACATAAACCATCCGGCTATTTTAAAGCAGATTTAAATGGCAATTTATTATGGGGGCAGGATTGCGTAAACGAAGAGGATGTTTTTTTCAATGGCATTGACGAAATATCCAGACCTTTCTTTATGGCACCGCAAGAATTAGTTAGCCTGGAAGTGGAAAACAGAAAATTGAAGCTTCGTTTAAATCGAAACGTTTCTTTACTTGCTAATGAAACTTTGCAGTCTGAAAAAGAAAGCCTTTTGCTGCAAATAGCCGAACTGCGCGAAGTGCTGGAGCTGGCAAAGAACGGACTGCAATGGTACCAGGATCAATTCCCGGAGGTTGCCAGCGAGACGGACTATGAAACTATGGAGCGCATCAATGCAGCGCTGGAAGGTGTTGAAAATGACTAATGAAAAACAAGCGGTTGTTACGGTTGAAAAAGACGGAAATATGTGGTGCGCCAAAGGCGAAGGGTTTATTGACCTGCAAACCAGTGAAAACTATGCTTTTGGCAATACACGGGAAGAAGCAATCGATAATTATTTTATTGCCGCTGTAGCAAAACTCAATGTATTGCCAGTCCCATCAGTTACCGATCTGGAAAAGCATGCGGTTAAAAAAGACGGATCAAGACATGATATTTGCAGACGGATTGAATCAGACCTGAAAATTCAAAACGAGCAGTTGTGCGATCAGGCCGAAGCCCTGCGCCAAGAGAATGCCGAACTCAAAGCCCAGCTGGAAAAAGAGCGCATGCGCTTGGCAGGCTGTGCCACAGCGGCACTGATGAATACGGAGGAATCAGTTAAAGACCGTATCAGCAGTGACAACCCTTACTGGTCAGCATCCTATGGCGACATATGCAATGCTGTGGATCGTGAAATTGCACTGCGCAATGAGAATCAGCAATTGAAAAGCGTCATTGACTCTGCGCGAAGCGCAATTGAGGTGCTACTGGATTATGCCAGCCCACCGGAAGCTAACTGCAGCTGTCATATTTCCCCGACTTGCAATGATTGTATCAATTACGGGAAACAGCGCGAAGATGTGGAATATGTAGAGTCCATAGATAAGGAACTTTGCATAGCACTGAAAGGCGGTGTGGCATGAGCTACGAACAATTGCGCGAGCAATGCGCCGTCGCGTGTTATGAGGCGATAAAAGGTGAAATGGGCGAATCTTGGTTCGCAAAACAAATCGCAGACGTAATTCGCGCCTTGCCCCTTCCTGATCAAAAACCTATAGAGCCGATTGGTTTTGTTTATTTGTGGGGCATTGGAAAAATGCGAGCAGATAACAAAATCTATGCCTCGTTCAAAGAATGCAACGACCAAGCAAAGCTAGTCAAAAGTTGCACGGAAGTGCATCAAGTCTACACCGCGCCGCCATACACCGAAGCACTTCACAAAGAGAATACCGAACTGCGCAAGTTGTCTGACGACTTATTGAGCACTCTATCGAAGCGGTGCTATGTAATGAGTGAGTCGAATCTTCCCGGGTACCGACTTCTGATCGGGTTTGAAGGCTTAGAAGATGTACAGGCTGCACACTCCGCGATAGTCAACATCAAGAAAGGCGGTGCAGCATGAACGTAGCATACCAAGCAATGCTCTTCGCACGTGAAAAGCATAAGAGCCAAGTTCGCAAGTACACGGGCAACCCATACGCCGACCATCTGGCGGAAGTCGCAGGCATTGTGGCGACGGTCGATAAATCGCCCTTATCAATCGCAGCTTCGTGGTTGCACGATTGCGTAGAAGATCAAGGCGTGAGCATTGAAGAAATTAATGATCGCTTCGGCGTGGGTGTTGCTTCGGCTGTCGAATTCTTATCTGACATGGAACAGGGCAACCGAGCGGAGCGGAAAGCCGCGTCGCGCATTCGATTGGCTGCGGCACCTGGATGGGTGCAAACAATCAAATGCGCAGACATGATCAGCAACACCTCCAGCATTGTGATGCACGACCCGAAATTCGCTGTCACGTATCTGGATGAAAAGCGGCTGCTGCTGGACGTTATGACTAAAGCCAACCCATTACTATTGACTATTGCACGCGATCAGATAGGCGGTGCAGCATGAGCTGCGGATACAAAGGAAGGCACTTCGGTGCTACTTATCAGGATGCAACTTGCATTGACGGCTACCTTTGGGATCTTGATAGCTGCGATGAGCCAGGCGGAGCGCTCTATCACGGAGGCGACATAGGCTGTCCATGCTGCAATACAAAGGCGTATCTTGAATATTGTGACTTCAGGCCATCGGGCAACGCTAAGCAGCGGCGAATCGACATAAGGAGCAAGATTAGAAACATACACAACAAAATAAATGGAGGTCGTATATGAGCCACACAAGAGAACAAGCCAAAGAACTGTGGTGTCCGACGGTACGGGTTGTGCGCCATGAAGTTGTCCGCCGCGAAACTGCGAAAGTAAGCGGTCTGGTCGCAATTACAGAAGACCATCACATCGTAAGCGGCTGCAACACCGACACAATGGGCGGCGTGCGCGTTCCCGCAATCTGCCGCTGCATCGCAGACCAGTGCGCCACATGGCGCTGGGTTCCGGGAGGGCTAAAGAGCAGCGCAGGTGATCGTCACCCAACAACACGAGGCTACTGCGGTCTGGCCGGTCGTCCGGAGGTGGCGCCATTATGACCAATATACGAAACCTGATCAGCCGAAACAAGCGTGAAGGGCGTTATCTTGGCTGGCGTAAGTCAGCAGGCCATCAGCGGATGGGATATCAAATGGGGTACACGCTGCGCGATCTGGCAGCGATGCGTAAGGGGTCTGTAGAGGAGGTAATGCTATGACGCCCATCGAACTCAAACCATACGGCGCAGGGCATCCGCATTACGTCCTTGCAGAGCGCATCCTTTCCTGGCACCTAATCGATTACAACGGCAGGCACGGCACTTGTATTGTGCTCGATAACGGCAAGGAAATGAATTGCGGAAATTGGCCGCGTGAAATCGCGGCAGCTATTGAAAATTTGAAAGCGGGTACAGCATGAACCAACTAGAACAACCAAGAGAGCAATGTGCAAAGGTTTGCGATGAGCAAATATCCGATGATCTCCGAAACCGCGCTGATGTATGCGCCAACGCAATCCGCGCCATTCCCCTACCTGATGTTCGGCTCTCTATTGGCAACACGTTTAATGAGCGCGTTTTGAACGTTCTCGGCGAAACCTGGAATCTGGTCAGCTTTCCGCTTGAGCAGCCATTTAAGGCGCAAGCGCGCAGTGAAATTATGCGTTTAATGACGGAAATTGTATTAATGCGCAATGAGCCTACAGTTGAAGAGCTACGCGCTGAGAATGAGCAGTTGCGAAACGCACTGGAGCAATACCACGCTTTCGCCTCTATGAGACGCGATGAACTTGGCTGCTTATCGGACGAACTGGAAAGCATCGACGCTTATGCCAAATCTGTGCTCGACAGCAGTAAAGGCGGTGTAGCATGAGCCGCCGTCGCGCCCCCAAGCCCTAACTCTAAAGATCACTAATTCGCAGATAAACAAAGTTGAAAGCCCGCAACTCAATAAAGAGTGCGGGCTTTTTTATTCAGCAAAGCATTTGCTGATTCGGACTTCATTTTTGAACGATTCAAAGTCAATGATTATTTTGTCTCGATCTTCTGCGAATCGGTAAAGACGCTCCTCAACATCTCTAGGGAGTCGGGTAGTCGTTTTTTCGACATCTCCGCCGGTGCTGGCGCCTTCGACTCCTGCGGCAAAGCCTTCACAGATGGACTTTGGGACGCGCAGGCCGCCAATGATGCTAGTGCGACCGTCAGCAATAACTTTGTCATATTTAGTTTTAAGTGCGCCATACATTTCCTCACGATTTAGTCTTTCTTGCTTTATCTTCCCGGCTTTAATGGCTTCTTCAGCCTTATTTTGAGCATCTTTTTCGACCAACGCTAAACTCTCGCGCAGAATGCGATCACGGTCTTTTTTTTCCCAAGAGGCTTTCTCCCTCTCCATCCCAGCGATGCCTCCAAAGTATTCGCCGGCAGAATAGGAACAAATACTTATAGCGATGATGATAAGAATGTATTTGCCATATGTCATATACGCCCCATGTATTTAGGCATCCGGGCAAATACTCTGCCTGGATACTTGCTGTTGATAGTACAAAAATCTTCACCGTAGCCAGCAACTTTTATCCGAGATTGAGGACATTGGTTTTCAAGATTTCCTGCCCATATGCCCGGCTGGCAGCCAGGCGTCATTCGACAAGATCGAATCCGCTTATTGACGCTACCAGCGCCACCGTTGTATTGAGCCGCAGCACACATAAGAGAATTGTCACTGTCGTGCATAATTGACGTACATGCCCGGTTATGAGAGCGTAATTTAAGAACAACGGCTCTAACCTGGTATGACACGTTGAAACAATCCCCCCAAGTCCATCCGTTTAGAGAGGGGTCTAATCGCTTCGTTTCCTCTAAAGCATCAAACCTTACCGACCCATCAGGCTTATAAGCTCGAGTAAATTGACCAATTCCACAACCATATTCACGCGATGTTTTAAGCTCTGCACGGATCCGGTTCAAACTTTCCTGCTCTGTTGCCGCCGGAATAAACTCGAGGCGCGCCAGATCAGGCCAAAAATGCTCAATCTCCCCCCGCATAATTGGAAGTAATTTTTCAGACTCCCCCGGAAGGATACTGCCAGCATGCGACACAGCACTAAATAAAGGAAGCAAAGCAGTCAAAGCAACTACATTTAGTAGCCTCGGTCTCATACTATCCCCCGAAATGCGCTGATACCTGCATCCAGTACAGAAAAAGGAACGCTCCGATGCGTATTGCCCATGCAAATTGATGCGCACAATACAGCGCCGCTGGGGATGTGGCCTCGGCCAATTCAGCAATGTTCTGCAAGTCAATTTTTGGCGTTAGGAAAATACGAAACCACATCAGTGAAATTTCGACCCAAGCCAATATCCCAAGGGCGACTAATACATAAATTATCTCCGGGAACATTTGTCCGACGCTGTAAATGCCGCTGGCACTTAACTGAACAATGCCCTCAATCGATACAAATGCCGCAACAGTTAGCATAAAGAAAACCATTGTACGAAAGAATAATCTTTTAACCATAATCACCTCCATTTACCCAAATAAATCAATTCATAACAAATGTTGCATAACTAACCACCTTCCTAGGGTGGGACATCGCAAATGGAACGTCATTTGTAATGCCTATTTCCAGAGTGCAGACATCCCCAGGATGGATCGTCACAGGCACAAGAGAATGTCGCACGATCTCATAGCTGCCTTGCTTTATTTCGCGCAACGAGTCTGATAGATCCGCACTACCACTAGAGCAATTCATCTGCTTATCAAACCGTCCGGTGAAATCACTTAGAGCCACTAAGCCAAGCTTATATTTGATGTGAGCAATACCGTTGGAACGGTAAGTTTCAACGCTGAGCGGGCTCGATACGCGCCAAAGCGCCTCAGGGTATGTAGTCCTGTACGCAACAAAACCGAGCAGTGATGCGGTCGCGGTAATGCAAATAATGACGAGGGTCGCAAGCAATTTATGCCATGCCGAGTCGTTCGATAAGCGATCAGCTATCTCGTGTAGAAAATTTCTCATTATTTCAGCCCCACTTTAATTGCACTCCAAACCGCGCTACCCACGAAAACAAGAATGCCTATTACGATAGAACCAGCGACCGTTGTTACAACTTTCTCGATAATTGCCAGCCGCCACTTTTTACGCTGCTCGTCATCATTTCGAAGCTTTGCAATAAACTCATGGTCTTCATCATGCTTTTCTTTCGGTATTGCGCCCTCAGCCATCTTCGCGTGCATGGCATCAACAATTACCTTCGCAAGACGGCTTTCGCGCTCTGCTTCTGTATCTATTTTCTTTTCACCCATGCGGCACTTTCATAAATTCATCTTCGAGACAATTGTTTGCCAAAACCAACTATCGCACGCACTACGTTATCCATTCGCTCTATAAGGGCAACCTGCATTTTTTGCTCGGCATCTTTATTTTTTCGCCAAGCATCAAACGCTTTTGATCCAAAAAAATCCCGAACCTCGGAGGTTGGACAGCGCAATGCATCTGGATACGATGTGCCAGAATATAAACTTAAATTTACAGCCAATCCGCTAAGGTTTTCCCGCAAGTCGTTTCGCAATGTCGCTGATGCAGGAACATACTGGAAATCGCACCGGAGACAATTTTGATGCTCCGGCCTCCTGACTCTTAGGTAAGACAACAATGCCAAAATCATCTACTTCCGTCTGAAATAGATGCTCAATTTTTTTATTCCCAGCAAGAAATAACCCCAGCAACTCAACGAATTGAGACTCAGGATAATTCGATAGCACTGTCATTTTGTTTTTCAGCCATTGGACATAGTCCGAAAACGCATCTGCATGATCTGGCGGGGTTTCCGTCTTTAGCGTTAGCTGAGCTGCTATGCAGCCGGTGAGCCAGTGGTACCGGCCGGACATATTTGGTATTTCGCCATGTAGTTGCTCTATAGCTTCAGCGGCACCACCAAACAAAGGGGATATAGACCAAATGTCCTCGCCCACTTCACCAACTTCAATAGGGAATTCCGGAACATCTACGCCAATTAAGAAATCGGAGTAGCGCCCCCCGCCAAGCTGAAAATCGGGATCGCCGGCTTCATTTACGTGCGCAATATAATGCGCAACGATCAACGATCGCTCTTGAACGGTCATCTTCAATGGGTTTTTTACATGGAAATTACCCTGGGGCTCTGCAGAATCAATTACCTTCGCAATGAACTCAGTCATAGCTGACTCATTCATGTGCTCAGGAATTGCAACCAGCCTGATCGCATCGCCAATCGACAACTCTTTCAGGCGAATAGATAGGCGCTTTGTACGTAGAGGAGAAAAGTTAATCACGCTTACACTCCATTCATGGCTCGCGCCATATCATCTTTATCAAGCGCAGTTAGGCTACAAAGCGTAACTGGGACTACAATTTCCGTGTAATAGCCATCGGAAGCTATAGGTGAATTTAAAGGCTCACGAATATTCTCAATGACTAGCGGCGCGTAATATCGGCGCTTGTACTGAAGGCCAACCATAGTGGGAGCCTTTGATGGAAGGAGTGCCATTTGTGTGTTTGATGCAGAATTTTTTGCGCGAGCGGCCAAACTATCTCGACTCAACTTCTCCGGCAAAGCCCAATCCCATAGCTGCTTGAGGGGCGTTTCAACCTCATTGATTGGGTCTCGATATGCGCGAAATAATAGTGAGGCGGTGATTCTGATTGGAGGCATGCCAGTAAAAATCTGAGTCGAATTCAATTTTGTAATGCCCGTCCTACCCTTAAACTCGTTGATGTTCCGCTCAATTGCCCCCATTTCACCACCAGATCCACCCTTGTCGATTACGCCTATATCTTTCAAAAATGGAATAATTGCGCCCGACTGGAGCATAGCTACCAGCGCCGGGGCTTTTTGATCTGCGCTTGAGTTTTCAAAAGGGCTTTGCCAATTTAGCGTTGCCTCCAATTCCGATTCGATCAATGGAGCGTGAACCTCTGGAGAAAGCGTATCCTCTCTAATCCCATCACTATTTACCTGGAATATTTTTGCTATCAAATATTCACTCATTCCCATCCATTCAGATGAGAATGCGTTATCTGGTTTTGTTTCTCGAATATTTGGCATGTCGGTAGAGATCGGTTTTGGATTCTTGGCATTAGTTTGCGGTACCGACACCCCCGAATAAATGTGCGTTTTCCAAGAAAAAAGCCACCTTGTTTTTTAGGTGGCTTTTAAAAATGAGCAAAATTACATACCCATTCGATTACCAATGGTTCTCGATTTCATGCGACGCATGATTGCTCTTGCTGAATGCGACTTCAACTGTGCCTTGCGGATGCCGATTTTCTGTTTTGCAGATAATCGAACTTTGCCGCTCACCCGCTTATTAATGCGGACTTTCTTACCATGGCGAATAACCAGGGTTTTTTTGTACACAGCATCGAGTGCGGCATTTTCGGTTGATGCGTCATCTTCGGTGCCTGGTTCTTTTGTGCCGGCACTGTCAAATACCGCACCTTGCTCGTCATCACCAAAAGCGAATTCGTCAATATCGTCACTTGCGAGGTCATCGCCGTCAGGCAATGCTGCAGCCACAACGTCAGAAATACGAATTGCGGCATCAGCATCCCAATCATTGAGAAGCAAAGAGCAATCATCATCAGTAACGCCCTTACCGAGCAAATAGTCCCATGCTGTTTCAAGCGCCATATCCAAAACAGCACTTTCATCATCATCCAATTCGCCATCCTGATTCGCATCAGCAATACCTACCAACATCATCAACAACCGGTCAGGAAGTGACTCATCATCTTCAAGATCGTCCGTTTCAACCCATTGCTGGATCGTTGCTGCTACCAACAGCCTGATGTTTGTGTCTGCATAGATGGACGCCGTCTCAGGGGAATCTGCATTCGTGCCAGGAACTGCCTTCTTTTCGCTGCCATCGACTGAATCTAGTGCAGCCTTTACAGCATTCGTTACTTGCTTTTGAGCCGGCAAATTCGGCTTACCGGATCCGAGCATCCCACGGATCATACTTGCAGATGGATGTTCCATTTCTTTCCTTTCTACGTTGAATCCTCCCTGGATAACCAGGGAGGGCATCGATTATCGCGACAGTGTTTGAGAGATGGTGATTTGACGGGTCGTGCCGTCATACCGTAACGAGTACGAAATATCCATGAGATCAGCGGGCTTTTGCTGATTTGGCGCAACTGCAAATTGAAATGCTGCCCCACCAAGATCCTCAGACTCTTTTATCCAGCCGGATGACTGTGCGCCTTCAAATAAGGCCTTTAAGAAATCCTGCGTCTTCTTGACTGAAATCGACATGGGCAACTGCAAAATTTCCTTACCAAACATGCTCACCCAGTTATCAATAGAGCTGGACATTTCGGCGACAGAAATCAGCTTTTTAAAGCTGGTGCTTACTTGTGCGCATGTCAAGCTATCCACGAACACATATTTACCGCCACCGTTGTATGTCTGGAATTTAACTTGGTTTATCTTTGCCTGCGCCAGGTCACTGTCTTCCGGCTCAGATGGTATGTAAACCGGGACAATGCCTGTACGATTCAGTGGATATGCCTTACCAGCAATTGGGAAGTTTTTCGGCGCAAAACCTTTGGCGTTTTTTTGCGCATTTCGAGCGCAGCGCAACGCTACGTTATAAGTTGCCGTACCAATCAAGACTTTCCCATTGATGCCTAAAGGGTCATCCGATTTCAACGGCGACCAGTAAGCATGAACATAGTGAGAATCGATATTCAACTGAGCTAACTGCGCAATTGCTGCTGATGGGCTCAAAGAACCATCAAGATCAATAGCAAGCTGTGTATTGGTATCTTTAGCCAATAACGCCAACTTAGAAAGCAGTGCTGCCGCCTGATTTCCGCCGGAGACCAAATAGCCGTACTGCAAATCGGTATTCTTCAGTGCATTTACTGCGCGCTGATAGTCAGCATTCGAATATCCGGTGCCACCTTCGTTGAAATAGATTTGCACCGGTGTCGTTGCAATTTTGCTGTTTCCGTTTGCGTCCCGCCCATACGCATTACTTGCGACAGGAATCGCAGTAACACTGCCAACGGATACAACAACATCAGACGTACTGCGCTCAACAACATCAGTTAGGAGTTGGCTTCTGCCAAAGTCATCCTGCGAAGGTGTCAGCGATCCGGTAAATTCATACAGCAAAGATCCCGACGCATCACGTAACTTTAATGTGACGATGCTATTTGGAACCGGTGCGCCGGCAGACAAAAACTGGTCAGCATGAAGATCGACAATCAAGCCATCATTGAAGCACTCTAAATGCTGGATAGCCAGCAAATACGGCGTCGCTGGGATTGTAGGCGAAACAGAAGCCGCCAGATTGCTTGAATTATCAAGCGTCAGAACGATGTAGCTGAGCGCTGCAGCAGCGGGTACCAAGCGTGATACGATAACTTTATACGCGCCATTGTCCAGGGCTTCAGAAACATGGATATGCGCCTCATTGAGTACGCTGTTGCGCAATGGTTCGCCGCGGCCGAGTTTGCTTGTAAATTTACTGCGAGAAACTTCAAATGCTTTATCGATGCGGCCACGAGTTGCGCGCATGACTAATGCAAAAACCTGATCCGAATTGCCGGAGTCAGGTGAGTCTGAATTATCTTTCAGCGGATTCAATTGAACCCCAGATTGATAACCGAGCTGTCGAACAAATGGAGTAACCATTATTTACTCTCCTTTGAGTAAGTTTGATTTATTTCTTTTTTGAAGATGCTTTGGTAGATTTATTTTCTGAACCTACAGAACCCTCAGGGCTACCTTCTTCCGCGCCTTCCGATTGCGCTTCAGAAATACCCTCTCCGGACGCGCCCTCCGATTTCGCTTCAGAGATACCCTCTCCGGACGCGTCATTGCCGGACGTACCTTCACCAGCCGCGCCGTCTGGATCTGAGATTGCTTGACCATTAGCAACTTCATTGATTTGCGTATCGCCAACCTTCAAATCCAGACCCGACTCACTTTCAGGAATCGAATAGCGCGCAAATTCTTCTTTCAGATAGATTTCCAGCGCCGATTCATACTGATTCAACGCAAGCAGCTGCTCGAAATCTGATAAAACTCGCTTCAATTGGTCTTCGGTTTGAATCGTCAAATTAGTGGCGTTCAACTCACCGAGGTTTGAAGTAATTTCAGCGCCTGCCTGTGGAATTTGAAAGTTCAGCGGAGTGTTATTCACCACGACAATTTCCAATGGGAAGCCTTGATCCGAGAAATCGGCGACTGCCTTCTGAACAGCAAGGGATAGCAAACTCGCATTCAGGCCGCACAAAATAATGGTTTTTTTCATATCATTGCTTTCTTTTATGATGCAGCCATACCAAAGCATGGCTGCGTTCTTAGTCGACTTGAAGCTTGCTATTACTTCAGATTGATGATGTTAATCAGCGCACAACCGGCTGCGGATGGCTGGTGCGGATTCACTGCCGTAAAGTTACGGGCATAGAAACCAGCGCCAGAAACTTGATCACGGGTTGCGGTCAAAGGAATGATAGTCGGAGGAACAGCATCACCCAGGACGAATGGATTGCGCGCAACCTGTGTAGAGCGACCAATACATACAACCTGAGACGACGCACCACCATTCGCTTCAACTGCCTGAGGGTTGTAATAAACTTCGTACATACCGAAGAGTCGGCCAAGGCGGTAAATGCTTGGTCGCGCTGTGATTCCGGATGGTTCAAAAATCGTTGCATCAGCAGTTTGCAAGTTAGCAGCCATGGATTTGCCAACATACAAATGGGTAATGCCATGATCCATAGTGTCTTCAGCCATTTGCTGAGATGACGCATTCAGAATCGCTGCGAAGTCTTGCCAGATTTGTGCGCGAGTTTTTTGCAGGCCGAAGTTCGACCAGTTGAAATCAAAGGTGATGTTATTGGTCGAACCGAGGCGAGCCGCTTTTTGCAGAACATTGAAATGACGCTCATTTGCAAATTGATTGCGAATTGCCAACATCGATTCTGCAGCTGGATCCAGACCTAACTCGTTTGAGAACTGGGTACGAGTGTCGATGGTTTGCTCAGTATTAACTTTCCACGGATTTGCGTACAAATCAAACGAGGTGGCATTGGTACTGATGAACGGAATAGTGCCAGGCGAACGCTCAAAGTCAATAAAGCCCTCAGCTACTACCTTCGTATTTGCCGGCAATGGTGTATCGGTAGTGATTGCGACCACGCCAGTATCCAGATTCACTGTGCCGGAAATCAAATATGGAACGCCGCCAATCGTGACGCCACCAACGATGGCCGATGCAGAGGCAGAGCCAGATCCATTTGCTTCGCGAGCTGCGAAGAATCCGTTGATGTAGATTTGCGTACGTCCGCGCATCAATTTAACCGGGCTACCGTTCTGGTCGCACAATTCAGAAGAAATCTGGTTTGCGGTAATTTTGTCGCCAAACGCATCAGCTGTTCGAGTAAGCGAGTGGCAGCGAGCAGAATTGATGTATGCGCGGCCACTGTTGATGCCGTCCATAATGTCATTTTGCTTGTATCCGCCAAATTGATTGCCGGCCGTATGGGAGACAATGATCAACTTCGCTTGATTCGATCCAATGTCTGCAGCCATATAGTTTGCAACCGGGATGGCTTCAGAAATGGCAGCTGTAATCGCAATTACTGCGCGGTTTGGTTGCAAAGACAGTGGGTCAGAATGTGCATTGCTCGCAGAGTCCAGCGTGTATTTTTTACGCGCTTCTTCTGTCGTAGCATATGCCTGGTGAATCGCAGATTCGATAACGTCTGCAGTCGGAGCCACGCCATGCTGGCGCTCGTACGATGCAACACCATCAAGCAAACCCTTAACGATGCGGTCAGCATTTTCTTTCGGCATTTCATCCAGAATGACCTGTAATTTTGCAGGTACAACGGAGTTAGCTTGGCTTGCCGATGTATATTCCATAGCTGCAGCAGAATCAAAAGTACCACTGCTGCCAATGGAGTTTTCTTTCAGTCCTGAGACGTATTCAGCAACTTGGACTGTGTCCTTGCTATTGTATTGTGCGGATTGCTCACCCATATTTGCCTCTCAAAAAGTTTAAAAATTTTTGCTTTTGCGCGAGACATCCCACGCAATACTTGCAAAATCAATTTTCAAACTTGTCGAGAGTAGGAAACTTCGTATTTTTCCAAAATCAAGCCTGTTGGCGAGCCTTACGATACTCAAAGTCCTGACGACATTCGTCGCTGCAAAAAATGGTACTACTCTGCTCAAAGCAATTTATGCACTCGGTGACTTGAACCTTTGAAGGCACCCGTGCCTTTGCCTTTCGAATTTGACGCAGCCGATGGCTTACTTCAATCTCAGAAAAATCAACAACCATATCAACGATATCAGCCATTATTAACCCACATTCAATTTACTATCGATTGCAGCAATTTGTTCATTAACTTCTGCGATTGCATCATTCAGAGCGCCGAGGCGGGTCTGTAAAGACTCCTCGATTTTTACTACTGAAGTCTTTATCGCAGCAGGCAATGCCACCTTTATGCTAGCTAACCTCTTCTGAAATGAAGTGCGCCCACTCTCCATTTTGGCTGCAAGTTCGGTTGCTGCCTCTTGATGGTCATCTTGGTTCTTGATTGGAATTATTTTCCCATTCAACTTCACCTGGAAAATGTCCCCAGACTGCTTGACCATCAGAGTAACCGTCTGACTATCCGAAAAAATCAGCTGCAGTTCCCGGTAAGTTATTCCTGATGTTCTTTTCAACCCAGGCAAGATATCTGCTTGTGCAACCTCTGCACCAGCCCTTAGAAATGCTTTTCTTATTGCTTTTGTCGAAGCATCTTTAGCACTTCCCATCTCTGAAAAATTCAGTAAAACTTTCCCCATATGATCCCTTTATGCTCTTGACTTACTTGTGCTGTAACCATCGTGCTCGTCGTGATGATGCGATTTCGTACCAATGCCATCGACCAACACGTCACCGCCGGTAACTTCGATACTTCCGTTAATCCGCGCTGATGCCCCGCCGCCCGCAGATCCGGAGCCGGCCATGCCGCCCTTGTACGTCAGCAATCCGTCAACCTCCACGGCACCGGTAAATTTCGTCTTCGGACATTCAACTAAAATGTCATTGGCAAGCACAGTAATTTCATTGGCCTCTACTATTGCCTTGTCCGTAACCACATGAAATAGCTTCCCAACTTTGAAATACATTGTCCCGTCAGCATTTAGCTCAATATTGGCATGATGATATTTCCGCCAATCAAGCATATTTCCAGTATTTTTAGCCCGGCTACCAACTATTACTGGGTACCTTGGATCTCCGAATTGGAATGCGAGCCAAACTAGATCACCCTTCAGTATCTCGAGCTCGGTATGCTGCGACTTATCGCCAATCGGATATAAGATTTCCGCCTGCGGCAATACTTCTGCGCCATCGGTAATGCCATCGATCTGAATACGACACATGCGTGTAACTTGGTTATATGAATCAACCACAGCAGGTATTAAATTAGCCAGCACTGTTACCCCTCCAGAGTTCCAAGCCAAAATTTTGAATAAGTATCAACACCTTCGCCGTCAGTTCCACTGATGAATGCGTGCGCCGCCGTGATAACGACATAATCATTTTTCCCAACAGTGATGATGCTTCCCGCGTTAATCGATGGCGAGAAGTCTAATCGGGCGATCTTTCTTGTTACGATGGCCTTTGATAGGTTGCGCAATAGCCTTGAATCAGTACGGGGTTGATACTGAGCCGCCCGTACTTTTGACTTATTGCCAAAAACAAATTTTCCCTGCTCATCTAAAGAGTAAAAGAAAGGGATTTCGTGCCGCTCTAAAAATCCACTCGCGATTTCTTGCGCGGCATCTTCAGATATAGTGATCGAGGACTTTTGCTTAAACAGATCCTCCAACCTAAGAAATCGCACACTCCCCTTATCCAAAAACACTGCGCCGCCCTCCTCCTGGAGAGATACTGCTATGTGATAACTTGGCACACCACCGATAAAGCAAGAGAATTTTTTGATAGAGAAGTCAGATTCGATCCGCACAGAAGCCCCGCACGCCCCGTAAACCTCACCAAGCGTTGCACCCTCTTTAATCACAGCTGAGCTTCTACGAAATGAAATTTTGTGACATGGGCGGTATAGCGCAGTAATGCTTAGCGGTGGATAAACATCCTTTCCCTGAGCTCCTGCTACATCATTCGACTTCTCAACCTTGATTATCTGAAATTCATAGTTATAGCTTCCCGCAATGAGAAAATTCCCCTCTACGGCCTGCTTATCAATTTCCTCAGATCCCCTAAGAGTCACCTCCAAAGAGGCCGGAACCGGTGAAAGATCAGTCCGCAAAACCGCGGAAATAACCATGTCGCCAGGCAAAACGCTCCCATTTTGAAGGGTTATATTCATAACTCAAATTGAGATAATCGGCTGAAAAAAAGCAAGGCTTGGCATGATTTGCTCATACTGAACAATGTCATTCTGTATTTCTGATGTCGTTCTACCGTACACGTCAACACCAAGGTTTCGAGAAGCCTCAAGGTAAATTGCATTCTCGCGCTCAACGTAAAGCATGAAGAGTGGCTTGATAATCCCCCACTCGTGCTGACTTAGTTTTGTCGACGAATCAACCCAATCTGTCGGAGGAACAGGCAATGAATTGAAGCATGGGGAGGATGCATCGCTTAGATCGGTTCCAAGTAGAGCGTCAGCAGGCAACTTACTTTCGATAGCACCAAAAGTTGCATAAAAGCGAGCTGCATTTACTGCCTGCTGAATCACTACCGGGGCATCCAAAACAATACCAAGCGGTCGCTCTTTGGTAAGAAGCGACTCCGCGAGTAGATTAATGCTTATGGATTCCATTGGGCGAATTAGACAGGCGCCCGATTACCAGGAATATCATCTCCGAAATAGTGGAAATGAATAGTCCCTGTAATTGTCATAACCTGGGATCGGTTCTCCCAATCTCGGTCAGGGTTATCCAAGACCAAGAAGCAGTCGACGATTCGTTTGGCACGTATGAACGATTCTGGAACGCCCTCATAGACTTTTGCATTGAAGCGGGCGCCGCTTCGAAGCTGGGACAGCATCATGGCCGAAACGTGATTTGCGGTTGTTTCGAACAGCGTAATCGCCCCTTGATGGTAGATTTTAGTCTGCTGCGGCTGAGTTGAATTCATTCCCATTGGCATTGGAATTTCAATTTCGCCACCCGACGACATAACAGGCCATGGAAACTGCTTCGTCAGCATCCACATGTCCTCAAAACCCTCGATTTCGAGTGCGCCGTCTGAGGAAATTACCTTATCACCCATAGCTCGAATCGAGCCATAAGTACCCTTGAGTAAATTTAATGCAGAAATTGTCATTGCCCCTCCTAAATGGGAAATGTCTAAAGTCTTTACTTTAAGGAGAGGGGGAGCGATTTAGTCCGCGACTTTTCCAAAAAACGCATGGAATAAGATGCCTTAGAAATGAAAAAGCCCCGATATTTCTTCGGGGCTAGTGCGTATTTCAATACTAAGTAGTTTGTCGGAATAGCATTTTTAATGCTTCATTACCAGCAGAAGTCCCAATTAAAGATAGCGCGCCTACTTGGGAATCAAGAATCTTAACCCCAGACTGGATCGCCATAAACTCAATATAAGGGGCATCGACATTGTGCCCATCCTGATGCATTTCTTCCAATAATTTAGCGATTGATGAAGAAAACCTTGCATTTGCAAATGTGCGTAAATCGAGCTTTGGAAGCTTCAATGACCCATCCTCACGAGTTCCGCAAAAATGAGGCTGCATAAGCATTTCTTTTGGATAAGAGTATTTTTTTTGCTCAACCGGTGAAATTGCCGGCGACTCAAGCAACTCCCATTCAGCAGCGTATCGCGTTATCAGAGATAAAGCTTCGGAGTACTCTGCCTTTGGAATTTCGCGATAGTTGACGCCAAAATGCGACTTTAGCCTTGACCATCCCTTGACCATAAAAGTGGCCTGCTTATCTTTAGGGAGGTGGTCGCATGTTGCTTTCAACGTCATGCGAATTTCTTCAGCCTGGTCAGCAGACAAAACGTCATGTGAATTTACAGAATATGGGGCGCGACTTTGGCCTGAAATTCTCGCCAACTCCTCTTCCATCTTGTTAAACGCGTCAATGTAAGCCTCCTTCCACTTAGCAGCGTCTTTACCAGTGAAACCCATAGCAAGGAACATGAAGCCATCTCTTGCAATTACGTAACAAGGCAATTTTCTTCCTGTTGAATCATAAAATTCACTCAGCGCAAAATTGCGTTCAGTGAATTCCGATGAACATTCCAATTTTGAAATTGCACGCAACACATCCGCATGGCGCTTGCCGAACTTTTCAGCAATTAAATTGCTGCTAGTAACCGCACGGTCGTTTGTAATAGAAACAATGGAAGTTGCAAGAGCTGCGGATGATGTGGAATTAGACATAGTGGCACCTTTTTGATTGATTTCAGAGATCAACCACTCCAAACTCCAATTTGGGGTGGGAGACTGTACGAGGTTGGAGTTCTAGCCAAAAGGAAAACTAGCGAGCCTTACGACTCCCTCGCACAGCCCCCCATAGGTAACAGCTGCGCCACGCGAAAAAAAAGCCGACATGATGTAGGCTTCGCGCCCATTTTGGTTTCAGGACTCCACTCCCGATCGCCTCTTTATCAGCGATGCAGAAATCTTATTCCTTAGAAGTGCAAATGTCAAACCAATCAAAAATTAGGCTTTTTCGGCGCAATTATAGCCATATATGAATAATTTTGGCAACACAATATGTTTTCATTTTTTTATTTATTAGTACATTAAACCACCCGCTTCTTAGCGATACCTACTTGCCAGCAAAAAAAAATCTATATATGAATTTTATTAACCACAAAATAATCAAATTAGCAATTATTGATAGGTAATTTTATAATCAGTGAATCACAATAACATTTATATTTATGAAACCGATTCGCTACGCATTTCTTCTTTCAACCCTAATTTTCACTTCAACATCAGCCTATTCTGAAGAGGCCTCTTTCACAAAGGATTATGAGATTTGCATGAGTAAATCGGATGGTATAACCACTGAAATGCTTGCATGCAATGATGATGAATTCACAAGGCAAGACAAGCTGCTAAACATAAACTACAAGCAGGTGATGAAAGTCGTATCGAATGAAAGAAGAAAAAGGATTCTTGATGCCCAGAGAGCCTGGATAAAGTACCGAGATACCAATTGCGACTCATACATTGACGCAGATGGCGGAACATCATCAATACTGAATGCATCATCTTGCAAGTTAAAATTAACGGCAGCAAGAGCATCTGAATTAAAGCTAATTTCAGGAAATTAACTTTAATCGGAAGTTGATTGAATGCGCCACTTGCGGCCTGCCCTCTTGACTTTCGATGGCAAATTAAAGCAACAAAAAGCGTATAAAAAGTAATACGCTTTTTGTTGCAAAATATTCGATTGCCTAGCCGCCGCGCCAATTCCCACCTATCCCACCGGTTGCGATATGCGCAATGCCTCTATCTTTGATGTCTTGACCGATATCACCCTTATCAACTTTGACGCTCAGTGGACTTTGTTTTTCCGATCCATATATTTGCGTCATAACACTTGACGACGGAGCCTCAGGAATTGCGCTGGCCTGTGCTGGCATTTTTGGCATTTCAGGAATGCTAGGCATGGCCGGCATAGAAGGGACGGCAACCGGTTGCGCGCTCAAAATTGGAGATTCCCCATAATTCGTAACGGCGCTATTCCCAATCTTTGTTGGAGCAACCTCATCATCGTCATCTTCATCTGGCTCATAGTAAGGAATTGGAGCGAATGATCGTTTTGATACGTCAGAGGGCGGTAACGGCTCGCTGTATTTAGGCGCGGCACCTGGAAGAGATGGAGCGAACATTGCATCCTGCGACATGGGGTCAATGCCTTTATCACTAATCTTGTCTGCAATGGACTCTCCTCCAAGTACCGGCGTATTTTGTGTTCCGTCTTTCTTTTTATATAACGATGCAAACTCAGAATTATCGTACGTCATCCCAAATCTCCGGACATCTTTTGGCGATTCTTTTGGCGCACTTACATCCGACACATCTGGAATTATCGCCCCTTGTTTAGCTAATGTAGCCGCAGTAGGTTGAATGGCGGCATCCAATGGAATTGCAGATTCAGGCGTAGATCCTTTATCGCTAGTAGTCACTCCTTCTGTAGATGCCTTCGAAAGAGATCCAGATGGGTATGACGCCAACTCAAGTAGCCGATCTTTTTCCTTACTAGCCCTAGCAAGAGTCCCCGCTCGTTGCTCTTTGCTAGAGCTTGCAAACAATACATCATTATTCTTTATTTTATAGTCTTGAATCGCAGAAACAATATCTGCGTCACTCATTTTTGCGAGATCCTTGTCACCCAAGGCCGACTTGACCATTGATACTGCACCAGTTTTTGATTTATCGCTTCCAGCGCCAAATTGAGTACTGGTTGACCAAATTGCATCTTTAACAGCAGAGCCACGATCTGACAGATCGATACCTGATTTTTTAAGACCGCTCATTGCTGGATCATAATGAGTGCTTTTTATAAAATCATGCTGTGCAGATTCAAATTTTGGGTCAGTTTTAGCAACATCTTTCCACTTATCGCTAAATTCCTTCGTACCTGGCTTCAACCCTTTGAAGGTATCCCCATATGAAGTAGATGATAAAAATTTATCTACCGTACCAGCTTTCGAAGAGAGTTGATAGGTGCCGTATGAAACGCCACCATTGTCTCCGCGCCCAGTTGAAACAGCCCCGGCTCCGGCCTTTCCAGACTCAAACATTTTTGATGTTTGCCCTAAAATCCAATTTCCAGAACTCCGTGCACCATCAACAATTGCGCTGCTAGCTGCGATTGCAGCCCTGCCGCCGCGAGTATTAGCGGCTGCGGCGACCGCTCCGTCAATTGCATCTTTGCCCTTCTCAATTATTGGAGCCGATGCCTCTTTAACTTGAGTCGCCTTTTCAATTACGGCATCTTTGACAATACCTACCTTTTTTGATGCTCCATCAACAATTTCTGAGGCCTTTTTCTTACCATCCTCGATAACCTTATCAATATCGAGGCCAAATTTATCTTTGAGGAACCCCTTGACCGCATCAATAACAACCCCGAATGTCTTACTGACGGTTTTCGAAACATCTTCGAAATAGTCATTGAATTTTTTGACGCCGGCGTCCCATGTACTCGAGATCCCCATAACAGCAGAGTTCCAGCCAGACGAAATCAGTTCTGTCATTGAATTCCAGGTCGACATTATTCGCTTCGGCATATCGGACTTGCGTAGGTCATTGACCCATCCGCCGATCTCCTTACCTACGATTTCTCCGCCGACACTTCCTAGCCAACCACCAAGCAGACCGCCTATAACAGTGCCAACACCAGGTAAGATAAAAGTGCCGATGGTCGCGCCAAGCGCGGCACCGCCAGCCATCCCGCCGACAGAACCTGCCGTGCCTGACACATTTTCTATATGCCTGTCCTTTTTCTGGTCATCAGTTAGCGTGGAGTCAGCTTCAGTCGCATTCGCATCCATCGCCATGCCGCCGAGAGTAAGCAACGTACCCAATATAGGGACTTTCTTCAGCAACTTCCCTGCACCACCAGCTAATCGCCCCAGCTTAGAAGCAGATTTGACTGCTACGCCGGCCTCCGCAGCAACTGCGCCCCCGGCTGCTGAAGAATTTGCGCCAATTTCAGCGGCCTTCCCTCCTACGCCTAAAGCATCTTTCGCACGTTCAACTAATCCCTTTTTCGGCGCGCTACCAAACGATGGAATCAGTCCGCCTATTACAGGAACTCTCCTCAACAAGTTTAATAGCGGCGCTAAAAGCATTCCCAGGAAACTTCCAACGCCAGATGAACTATTACCGGCAGCGCCAAGCTTTGTGCGATCTCCAAGAGCGTCCAGCTTTTTCTGGATTGCCTTACCCTGATCTTCATCACCACGCCGAATGTCGGTGAGAGCGCCCCATATCTGCTGATACCATGCAAGCTTACGCTTCTCAATACGCAGGGACATATCAGAACCATTGTCAGTTCTAGCCGCTGCTGTGGAACTTACCCCTGCGGCGCCACTCCGGCCAAGTCGTATTGCCCCGCGTGCCATTGGAATTGCAATTTTTCCGACTGGAGCCAGTAAAGACTTCATCTCGTTCGCAGCGGCGATAGTCGGATCAAAGTCTTGGCTCATCATTGATTTGCCAGCATCTACAGCCATGACTGCAGCTGATTTAAGATGCTTCAACCCTCCGTTTGACGTGCCGCCGTCCGGATCCCCTACTTCATTGCGCTTTAAAAATCGGCCATTCGCCGCCCGGTCTATTTTCTCCAGCATCGACTTATTAGAGGCCGCCGACTTTGAAATTTCCTGCGCTATTAAATTTTCACCACTAGGCTTTGATGCTGCTATAAATCTCCCAGACGCATCTCGTTCACGGGGCTTAATTTGCGATAAATATTCATCGATAGCTTTTTTTGAGTCCGGATTCTCAACGTTTATCGTGGAAGTTTTTTGCGCGACCTGGTGCAAAGTCACATCACTTTTCTTTTTCAAATCAACTGGAACTACCGTAGAGTCATTTGCAGCCTTCGACTTAATAACCGAATTCATGGCAGCCTGATTTGCACCCATTGCGGAGCGTATTGCCGCTACATCAGCACGTATATCGTTCCAAATAGAGATTGCCTTTGCCCAGTCAACGGGCTCACCCATAAGGAATCCGAGGTTATCGCTCTTTAATGCCATTTTTATGTCACCGGGAAATAATTATCAAACTGAACAAAGGTCAGCACCAGTTCTTGCATCGCGCTATCTCTACGGGACAGCTCCATATCTATATTGCCCGGTCGTACATAGACAGTATCAACATACCCATCTGCGCCCCCAGACTCATCTGTAATGAATGAGTGAACCAGTCGAATTTTTATTAGGAAATCAGCTGGAAGCCCTACTGTTCCGTCGCTGGGGACAGCCTGTTTACATTTCCCGACAAACCATTTTTTCAAAGTTCCGTTCGCATCATCAAGTGTTGTAATGCGCATATCCATTGGCTCAGATGCCGAGAGCGAATCAACAGAGGTAGAGCCAATTTTTCGCTTCTCGCCCGTCAAAGTCCACGGGGAATATGAAACCTCTGTAGCAAACATATTGAAGGTGCCGGTAACCCCACCCTCCTCCATATACATTCCAGAATCGTCATCGGCAGGACTAACATCAGTGACCTCGATAAGAAAAAGATTTTTCCTTGCGAAATCAGTATTCGCATATCCGTCGTATATACGCTTAGCCTCAGATGGCGATATCCCTCCAAAACACGGAGTAGGCGTTTGCATGTAAAGCATCTGATCAATTATGTCGGCGCCAATAGACGACTTTTTACGAAGCGCCCCCATACCAACACCAATCGCAGATGCTATTGCGCCGTTCACGTTCCCGCTCAATAGCCTGGCGCCCGCGCCAATCAAACCACCCGCACCGGCCGGAAGGTGCTTCTTTAATTGCGCCTGAGCTATGCTGGAGCCAGCACTGAGCACCGCCCCTTTCGCACCTTGCAACTTTTGCGAAACATTATCAAACAGCCCCATATTTACTCCGCATATTCGCCATCTTTACCGTCGTCAATCTCCGGCTTAATATCTGCAATTTCTGCATACAGCTTCGCAAGTTCCTCATCCAACAGGAATTGATTAGCAAGGATCGATTGGAAAATACTTTTTGGCAGACCAAGATCCTTCATTTGCTGCAGCGCCTGGACGAACAGTGCTGCGCTGTTTAGCGCCTCTGATTTCGTCTTTGCCTTCTCCGACTCCATAGCGGAAATCGAGCCATAGAAATTAATTTTGTATGGACGATTGCTTGGCTCAAAAACAATGCCGTACCGCTTCATCGTGTGAATATCGATGATTGAGTAAAAGAATTCAGATAAGGCATGGCGAATTCCTCGAGCCCGTTCGGCCGCTTGCGCGCTAACGCGAAAGAAGCCCCCGTCGCCAAGCCCACCGGACAACTGGTCAGCGAATCCAAGCATGGAAAGATCAACACCCAGCGCGCCACTCAGCATTCGGGCATGAAGCATGATGTCCTCAACGCTAATCGTGCCACCCCGGCCAGCCGCACCGTTTGGAGCGGTCGAAATAGTTTGAACCTGCTTTTCGTTAAACACCGGTATTAAATGCCGGATGCGCTCCATCACTGGACGCCCATTCTTAACTGCGTCCTCTGCACGCTGCTTTGATGCGCGCAACATCGTGGTGAAGGTTTTCAGGAACTTGTCTTGTTGACCTGAGGTCATCGATTGCATGTTGATGCTAATCATTTGCTCATCAATGGAATCCATCCAGCGCTGACCAAGCAAACCGAGCAACGATGCATACAGATTGTCGTATGCCTCCTCTGCCTGATAGAGGAACGAGCCGCCGACCATGCCAGGAAGAATAGGCAATTTTTTTTCATCATCTTCCTGAAGGGTCATCCGAAAGGCTTTTTCAACTACCGAGTATTGCGGCACCCATAACGTGCGAGGCATCTTCAGGCGCGCCATTTGGTCAAGTTGCAGGCGATCTACCAGCTTTTGCCCTGAGTAAATCATGAACCCAACCGTTCTACTGCCACGCTCATATGGTTGAACCAGTGTAGGCCGCACCAATTCATCGACATATAAATCGGTTACGCCAATGCCAGGATGAGAATAGATACGAGCATAAGAGTCACCAAATGCCGCGCCGTTATATGCAGACGTGTAAGCAACCCGATTAAATAAGGATGATAAATCGGCTGAAATTTCATCGGCAATTGCGCCTAGCCTCTTGTCTTTTTCGGCAATTGGGGTCTTTTCAATGAAAACGACATCACCGGTAGTCTCATGTCCACCAAGTGCAGATGTGACCAGCAGCATCAGGGCACTACTTACTATCGGATCACCCTCCATGAATGACCATTTTTCATAGATAGATTGCCTTGCCTTTGCTACCCGACGACCACTGCCGAGAAGCGCAGAAATCGTGGTGCCGCCATTGAATGTAAAGCCATCGGCCTCAGAGATTTGTTGCGCGGGAACTATATTACGGTTAAAAAAAGTCTTTGCCGACTGACCTAATTTACTGAATATCCCAATTTTTGATTTATCAACTGCGTTTGGCATAGATGAGGCTTCCCCAATGGTATAGCGTCATTTTGCGTGGTCAAATGCATCTAGCTAAGCCCAATTTTCCCATTCAACACAACTCAAAGAGAATAAAAATACCTTGCCGCAAAAGCCATTTATGGCTACTATTATTCTCAATTGAATTTACCTATTTATTTTTAAGGAGCCCGAATATGCAAAAACAAGCACCAAAACCAAGGTGGATGAGTGACAACGCGTTAACGTTCATGCGTGTAAATGAATATTTCTGCAGCAAACGGCGCGCTACCGTCGTTACGCAATGCGATCTGGTGCATGCAGACGGCACGTTGCTTTATCAAGGCGTAAAGGCTAGCGAGGAAAAAGCTTTAGGCGTTCAAAAAGAAGTCGGTGCGATGGCCTGGGCAATTCAATGCAATACTGACGTTATCAATCCTCACTGATCTGAATACACAAGGCTATATGGACATTTATTCACTAACACATTTGGAGTAAGTCACAAAAATGATACCAGCGAGAAACATAGGTCAAATCGTTTCTACCCATAACTTGGCATCGCAACGGCGAGCTGCAGGGAAGCCTGTATGGGATAGAACAATAAACATCAAGCATATTCTTCGTCGCGACCCACAAAATGAGTCAGAAGAACATGCCGCCAGTGTTGCAAATGAAATAGCGGCTGTTCTGCGCTCCAAAATTCCGGCAAAATTTCTCGATTTGAGTAATGACGAGTGTGATTCGGAATTGCTTGAAATTGTCGAGGGTATGGAAAGCCTCCGTGCAGATAGTTTTATCGACTGTGAAGACTATTCGGCACTGGAAGACTTGAACGGCATGCTTAGTCAACTTTATGATTGGGCTGACCTTGAACGAGTTTGGCTTGGAAACTAATGAAGAATCAAATCTCGCAGCGTACATATAGCTGCGAGATTTCTTATTGCCGATCAGAGAAATTCCATGCTCTCATCATAAAGCGACCAGAATTCACCATCTCCAAATAAGTCAAATTCACGTACGCCCTGGAATTGGGTAGCGTCATACCAAGTTGCAAACTCAAACGCAGCTACCATGGTCACATCAGGATCAAACAACCCGGATTCATTTAAACCGGTGTACACCATTTCAATTATGGGCTCGCCAACACCGGAAAAGTCATAGCCCTTCTCGATCAATGCGGCCTTCAATGCCCACCAATATGCGCCATAGCGCAAATATGCTGCTTTACTTGATTGAATCCGCCGTACCATGACCTCCGCCATGAAATCGCTATGCGACTTACCTGGATAGCGAGTTTCGAACTCATGCCGGTAATCCGCCAGCTTGTCGCGCAGATACCCCTGATCAGGGAGATAGTTCACAAATGCTTTCATCATGCTGTACCTTATGCGATTGAAACGTTAAATTGACGGACTTTATCTGCGCGATTTTCAAGAAGCCAGTTATAAAATCTTCGTGTTGTAACCCAAGAATTGATAGGCGCACCTGGCAACTTCGCAACAATTCCAGCATCCTTTGGTGCGATACGCTTTGCTCCCTTAAAGGCAATTTCCTCTCCAAGAGATTGCGCCATAGTACGGAAACTCTCATCTTTATTGAATGGGAAAGTGTTTCCGATGATTGCAACATAGTTCCCGCCTGGTGGAGAAACTTCAGTTGATGCGCCACTTTCGATTGCGGATACAACTTCGTCCTGCTTAACTTCCTCGACCTTCGGCGGCTCGGTCAACTCCTTGTATTTTTTTCCATAGACATTTTTAACAGAGTAGCTATAGAAATTTGATAAGCTCGCACTTATGGCCGGATCTTCCCAATCCAATGCAGAATATGTCGTTCGATACGTACTCAACATCAACGAATCCAACTCGTCAACCGATTGCGTTTGCATGATTGACTGAGCTAAGTCCGCCTCATTCACGCGCTTACCACTTCTTTCCATTGCAGATTTTAAATACAGGATGATGCTGTACTCAGTAGAAATAGAGTAGGCAGCCGCGTTCACCGCCGCTACGCTCACCTGAAACCCGTTTGCGATCGCATACTTAACCAACTCTGAAGTGACATCTGCGGTCTGCGGCATGCCGTACTGTTCGACACGGACAGCCTCATCGACAAGAACATCATCTTTCCCGTACTCCCCCCCAACCAAAGTGACATCCGGAGCCTGAGAGTCCGCAATACTCTTGATTAGAGCAATCGACTTATCAGCACCAGATTTAATAACGTACTGATACTTGGGAGCGTCAAAACGAACAACTTCAGCCCTTACTCGTAGATTTGGACGAATTGCCAGCTTAGCCCTGACATCGAGATTGTATGCAGAATATAAATATTTCAGCCCTTCTTTTGGAAGACCTCCATCAAAGCGCTTAATGAGCGCATTGTCGATATCGACCGCACGCGACACTGTCTCGAAATAAACTTCCTGATCAGGATGCTCTTGAGTGATTATTTTTCCGGTGAACAACACGCTATTATCCGAAACACGCCCTTTGAAGTCATCACTTCCAATAGATCTTAATTCGGATGTTTCTCCGTTTGAAACAACCCATAACGTATCATTGCGATCAATTACAAAGTCACCGGTGCCGACGATTTGCCCACGAATGATGCGCGACTGGCCTGCTTTCGCTTGGTCAATGCGTCCAAAGGATACGCCAGCGTCTGCACAAAGGGTGCGCGCCTTGGCCTCAGAATCCGTCGCCAGCGATTCGGCAATGCTGACCTCTTGCTGCCATTCCTGCATGACAATAGATGCTTCAAGGATTTTAAAAGTGCCCAGCGCATTCCTGGACACGTCATTGATGATGTTGTCTCGGCTAACCTTGTCACGCACGCGGGATCCACGAGAATGCTCAAGCCAGCCGTAGCTATCAAACTGCTTTTCTATCGTGTTTGCGCCGTACGATGGAGCCAGTGATGCCTTGATAGGTGCGATCAGTCTGTCGTATGATGCCTGCGCCTTCGCCAGCGCATCAGTTGCGCGCCCAATCGCCTTTGAATCGTCAGAGTCATCGATAACGGACTTTCTCGCCGCAGCAGAGCGTAAGGCTTGATACGCCTCGGCTGCATCCGCCACCATTTCGGCAAGAAACGCATTCGCAGTCGGATATTTGGCGATTATTTCTCGCTGTGCCAGCATGGTTTCTATATTTGCTGTCAATGCATCCTTGGCCGCACGCTTGCGCTCGACGACCTCGCGGCGCGCAATTTTCTCGCGCACCTTACGCATACCCTCTGCACTGCCGGCAGCCTCAGCAAGCATTTCTACGTCAGAATTTGATATGCCGCCGGCAATCTTGACTTTGTTACTGCCGTTGTTCGCCATCAGTTCGCCTATCCAGTCAGCTTTCTTGCTGACGATGCTGCGCTTATATTCGTCAAAGGTGCCGTCAGCATCGTAGTGGTAGATAGCTACACGACCGACATAATTACCCTGGCGCACACCGCGCCCGTTGCGCTGGTGGATGCTATCCGGCGTCCAGCCCACCGTCAGATGATGGATGGCCTGCGTACCTTTCTGATAGTTCACGCCAACTTCCGCTTTTTTGTTAGCGACCACGACTCGATACTTATTTTCCTCGCCTTCCGCATTGAAACCGTCCTGCGTATCCTGCATGTCCGCGGCGTCCGAGATGGTCACGCCGTTGACAATGACTATCTTGCCAGGATCAATGCCGCAGCGGTTTTTCAGCATGATCTTCAGCTTATTGTGCAGAGACAGCATGTCGCAGAACACCAGTTGCTTAGCCTTGCCCTTACCCCTTGGATTGCCGTTTTCAGCCTGGAAGTTATCTAGGAATGCTGCCAGCTTAGGCGATATCGTCACATCAAGATTCAGCTTGAGCTTGTCCGCGATCTTCAGGAACTTGTTTTGCGTATCGATATTTTCCGTGTCAATCACGATCTTATCACCGGCAATCTTCGCCACTACCAGCACCTTGAGCACTTCGACATCATCCTGCCCGCTATCCGCGCCGGACTTCTTGATCTTGCGGCTCAGAATAGAGGACTCATCCTGCGTCAGCGATGGGCGGTTGCGCTCCTCGGTGAATTTCTTGCCATTGAATTCGGCGACGGCCTTCTCGGCGATGTCTGCCTGGCTATCGTTATACACGTAGACGGTCGTTTGCCGCGCCAACTCAGGGTCGGCAATCAGTTTGCTTACCTTGTTGATGAAATTGAACGGATGGCCGATCAGGTCAATCGGCTCCTTGCTGATGGCTTGATAGCGCGCCACCAGTTCCTCCTCTTCCGGCAATACATCTTTGTTGCCACGCGCCATTTTCGAGGCAATGCTGTAAATTTTTTGGAGCATCTGCAATTGCGCCACAACATCGGGCGGTAACTCAACAGAGGTCGCGATTTCATCTGCATCCGGAATTTTCAAATCAACTTCTTTGGCGGTCTTAATGTTGCAAATCTGACCCAGTACATCACGCAGCAGATTGGTGTTTTGCAAGCCACGGAAAACGCGCTGCAGCTTATCGGTTCCAGCCAGCGAGGTAACTTCTTCTTCGGAGATATCGCAAAATGCCTCCATGAAGGCATCTGCGCCGCGCACACCACCCATGCGGCGATTGACCTCTTCCTCGCCGACGGCCAGTGTCAGCATAGAATAAATTTCCAGCGGGCTATTGGTAATCGGTGTCGCAGTCAGGATCAGAACACCATCCTTTAGCTTGGACTTGCCGCGGATATACCAAGTCTTCATCTGCATATCCATGCCACGGTCGGATGTGCTCGGGTCAGACAAGAACTTGGCCTGCTTAAAATCGACTGTTTCCTTGGAATTTTTAAACGAATGACCTTCATCAGTCACCAGGGAATCTATCCCCATATCCTCGAAGAACGGCACGGCGGCAGAACCTTGAGCGCCAATCTTCGTCACTCCCTTCAGCTTTCCTTCCTTGGCGATCGCCGCAGCCTTGCTGTTGCTGTCGCCGGAATTGTAGGAATAATCGACAGTGCCGAGGTAGCTTTCGTACTCTTCTATCGTATTGGCGCGCAGCGGAATCATGTTGAACGCTTCATACGTCATGAAGATTTTACGATGTTTATTCTCCAGTATGGTATTCAGGTCGCGAGCGTAATTGGACGAATTCATCGCTGCATTGCCATCCGTGTCGACGTCCAAACCAACAAAAAGACAGTCATCCACTGACTTATAGCAGCTAATTGTTTCTTTGCGCCAGTTTGTCAATGTCGAATTTGGCACAACGAAAACGGTCTTTTTCTTCGCGCCGATAGACTGTATATGCTGGATCGTAATCAGGGAGGTCGCTGTTTTGCCAAGCCCAACATCGAACCCCAAAATACCGCTCATACGCTTGGCATAACGTCGGATAGCGGCATTTTGGTAGTCGTGCGGCTGAAACCCTTGGTTCAAACCGTCTATCGCAAGTGGGCTGTTATCGTCTACTTCACGAAAGAATAGGTTTTGAGGATTATCGAATTGCGCCTTCAGACTGGATTGAACGCCAGTATTGGATTTTGACCAGGCATCAAATTTTTGGTTAGTCTGAGTGATGAGTTGCTTCAGTTGCTCAGTGCGCAACGCGTCCAGATTAGCGTTTGCCGCCTTTTCATCCTTATCGGTCAGCGTGCTCAACACGCCTCGCTTCAAGTAGTCGGCAAAGCGCTTCATGTTGCGCAGCTGGCTATCCGTCATGCCCTTGGCCTTCTTACCATCGAAGGCGATTTCCGGTGCATTGCCGTTTGCCAACACCGAAAAGCCCGGATGCACGTATTTACGTAGGAATTCCACCTTGCGATATACGTCTACATAGGGCGTGTTCAGGTTCAGTGTTAGCGCGCTAATATCGGTGCGAATCAGGCGATCTTGCGCATTCTGGCGCTGGCGCACCAGCTTTTCGCGCAATACCGGGTCGCTGGTTTGCTCGATTTCCTGGTTATTTTTGGCGATGAAGTCCGCATAATTCCCGGCATAGTAATCATCGGCAGACATAACGCCCTTACCATCGCCAGACACACACCACTCATTCGACTCTAATGGATCAAACCCCTCCCCCATTACTTCAGTCAAATGATCCAATGGCACAAAACCGGCATCATTCGCCGCTTCATACTTAGCCAGCTCGTATTTTTGCGTTGGCTTGAGTTCGTTGATAACTACCTCAGCCAGCGAAGTACCCAGCCAGCGGTCGCGGAAACTTTGCGTCTTGGCGATGTACCAGATACCAAGCAGCGAAGCCACATCGCGTACCTGCTTAGGGACAGAGGAAGGAATACGCTTGACGTTTTTTACGTTCAGGCGGATGGACTTGGACAGCTCAGGGTAAGCCTCGGCATAATTGAACGGCTCCTCGGTCACATGCTGATTCACCACATCTTGCAAGGCAAAAGCGGTTTTCAGCGCATCGAATACGGCAGCCTGATCCGCCAGCACGATAGATGAACTGATGCTAGGTACAACTGACTTGATCCACGTCGGAATGTTTTTATAGTCGGCTTTGTCGGTTAGGTATTTGTGCAACTTCGCGGCGTCCGCCCAGGTTGCGCCTTTGTTGACGGCTTGCAGCGGTGAGAACAGGCTTTCGTTGATGTCAACGATTTCAACATCTTGTTCAGTCAGCGGAACTGGGACGAATACGCCGTTTTTGTAGGTCATTGTGCGACCGGCAACCGCGATAGCATCGCCATCGCTATACACGATGGGCGCGGTAGGGGCAGCGTTCAACGCCTGCCAGTCAATGCGGGAATCGGGGAACTTGCGCAAGAGCCGAGAGATATTGGCAATACTATCATCGCTCATCACCTTCTCTACGTCACCAAAGCGCCCTTTGCCCATTTCAGTCTTGCCGAGAATGAAGCGCTTGCCTTCGCCCTTGAAATAGCCACCCACCAGGAATTCATCCCAGAGCACATTGCACTCATGCAGCTTGTCGGGGTTTTGTTGCACCAGCTCCTGTATCTTTTCGCTGGCTTCGCGGCTGAATTTACGGAATACGATCACATCTGTCGTTACATCGGCACCGGCTGCATCAAACATCTTGTTCGGCAAGCGGTACGCACCCAGAAATTCCGCCTTGAGCGAGGCGCGGTACCTCAGCCTATTTTCGCTAGCATTAGCCACAAAAGCCTTACTCGTGACAAAACAAGCCAATCCGTTTGGGCGTAGCTTTTCTAAACTTCTAAGAATGAAATAAGCCTCCAGTGATTCGCTCTGATAGCGCGGATCTTTCAGCTTTTCCTTGCCCCGCGCCGAGTTGTCGCCAAACGGGACATTCGTCACAATCGCGTCATAGGTTTCATCCGGCGTATTGGCAGCAATCGCCTCAAACGCACTGATCGTGACGTTATTTTTGGCACTGCCATTCACCAATTTATTGACCATGCCGGAAGTTTCATCCAGTTCGATAGCGTCAATTACGGCACTTTTTGGCGAGGTCGCACCAAAGATGCCCGTACCGGCGCTGGGGTCTAACACCTTACCGCCAGCAAAACCCATCTCTTCCATGAGTGACCAGATACCCTGTGCCAAAGGCTTTGGCGTGTAATATTCGTACTGGGAACCACTCAAACCGTCGGCACCCGTCATGCCACCACCGTTACCGGAGTACTTGGCTAATATTTGCTTCTGCTCACCGGTCAGCGTAGCTCCATCCACCTTTCCTTGCTTGATGTCGGCCAGAAGATTGATCGCGGCGCGGTTATCTTTCTGCCGCTGGCTTGGCTTGATGTCCTGGTTAAATTCGAAATAGATGGAGGTATCTGGTGCCGGCTCAGCTTCAGCGCGAGCATTTCCACCGAGAAGTTTTTGAATTTCCATGGCTCGAGCAGTGACCTTCATCAACGCCACCTTATCAGCCAGTTCATCGCTAGCTTTTAGAGCCACAAATTTTGGCAGCAACTGCATCAACTCTGAAGTCAACTTCAAGTATTCAATTGGGCTGCTTGCATCATCCAGAGCTGGAATAGTAAAAAACTCTATTTCGGCATCAGTTAAATTGCCCAATAAAGAGGTGCCGTCGACTATCGAAGAAACGCCACTCTTCTCAGTAGGAATTGATTCAGGACACGAAAATGCCGGAGAAACCCCGGCAGCATCCACGTTAATAGAGAGGTCTTTACCACCGAGATTTTCATCCATCTGCTTTAGCCATTCATTGTTTTTTGAGCCAGTGCCAGCGCTTGCGATGAGTAGGCATTAATAGCTTTCATCCACAAAGCCTGCATTGCCACATCGCTAGAAACGCGACCAAGAATAGCCTCCAGCTTACCTGCCAAGTCAGCCTCCCAAATATCAGCTTTTCCGTCGATAACAGATTGCATAAACGCTTCATCGTCGGCGTATTGATTTTGGATTGGAAGTTGCGCAGGCTCTTCAATATCAGCACTGTTAAGGATGGATTCAGGGGTATCAAAATCCGCTCCCGGCTCTGAATCGTGCGAAATTACTGCGGCTTCTTCAAGCGGATTAGACATCTCGCCGCCTGGCGCCGACAAAACTGGATCAGGATCTGTATTGGTTTGTGGATCAATTATGGAATTTGGCTCCGTCGCTGCATTGGCTTTCACGTCAACATCCTCGCCGGCGGCATGACTTATGAAATTTTCCAGCCTAGTTTCTGCTTCGGCATAGCGAGCATCCTTTTCCTGCTGCGTCTCCGCTTTCATGCCAGGGTAGTCGGCTAAAACGTCGTCCGAAACGGCCTTTCCGGAATCAAGTGCTGACTTTACTGCGCCACGATGAAATTCGGCGAATCTATCCTCATCCGTGCGATCGCATGTTTGACCAATAAACGCAAAGTGGCCTCGCATTAACTCCTTCCATTTGGCGCACGTTACTTGCCATGCCTCGCCACCGGAACCCTCAAAGACATCCAATGGCGAAGAACCCTGATCGTTTAATTCGCCCCCACCGTTTGCCTGCAATGCAGCTTCAAGCGCATCACGCCGAACAGACAAATCTGCCGTCAAACTTCCCTTTAAATCACGCTCAAATTCTATGGAATTAGCTTCCGTCCATTGCTCTAACGTACCGATGCGTGCAGCCTTTACGATAAGCGCTTCAGAGTGCCAATTCTCCGCTGTAAGCTTTGACTGCATGGCCTCGTAGTCATCTACTGAGAGAGCCTTAATCTCGTCAGGCGTCAGCAGCCAAGCTTGATTATCGATTGGGTCATCAATCGCCAACTGAATGCGCGCCGCCGGATCAACCTCAATGATTTCCGGCTTTTCACCGACAATAAACAGATTCAACACCATACCCGATACCGAGTCAAAAACGGCGTTGACTTCCGTTTCGCCTGGGTTTATATTAAAGGTGTCGGTAATCGCGGAATTGTGATTCGTGGAAACTCCCGATACAGAGGCGGCGCTTGAGGAATCGAGTGCCGTTTTTGTATCTACGACACCAGCATCAAGCAGCATGTCATAGTGCAGCAATCCCTTATCATCCTCTTCGATAACCACATCAACAGAAATCGACTCGCCAGCGAGCTCAACTATGTTTTTCAGCTTCAGGTAAGAAATTACATGGGGCTTTTTGTCCTTTTTGAAATTCTCTTCTGTTTTTGGATCGAATGCGGTCGCGATAATCGACTTAATAGACGACAGTATTTTCAGTTTTCGCGCATCAGCTGAGAAAGACATCATCTCTTTAATGCCTCGGGTACGAATCTCGACTTTGCGGCCAATCGACGCACAATCAACCCACTCGCCACGAAGCCCCATGAGATAGCTTTTAGCAGCTGAGCGTAATTCCCTTATCCCTTCTGGTGTATCCGGAAAGCTACCGAGTTCACTGCCAACCACGATCACGGCACTGCGGCTTGGCGTTTGTACCTGGCCTTCATCCGCAGAGGCAATAGGTTTCGCATCCTGCTTTTTAAAAAGTACGCAGTACTGCTCCCAATCCGGAACCAACTTCCAAATTCCATTAGCCATGGTGACTGCGGGCTTCTTGAAATCGCCCTGCATTTCAAATAGCGCCGCCAGCAATAGCGCTGCAGTCAAAGGACTATTTTTCGCCTTCACTTTCATTTTGTTTGAAATGCTACTGACGAATAAGCTGCGGTTGTAGCCTTTGTTACCTCCATTGTCGATGGTATTAATGAAGTTCGCGCTACTTTTCATGGCGGCCAACGCTGACTTGAAGTCAGCTGTTTGCATGATCACTTTTGCAGCTTCAAGCGAATCAGTAGAAACCTCAGGATTAGGCGACACTTCGCTCGGCGGCTCTGCAACCGTAACCGGTTCATTTTCAGCTTTAATTACCTCTTTTTGGCTATCAGAAGGCAAAGCTTCGGCTTGCGCATTCTCGGCAAGCAACGCCTCTGGAATGTGATGCGCAAAATTTGCCGCATCCCAAGCCCTAATGTAGGCCTGCAATATCCCCCCTGACTCGCCAACCTTCAGCCCAGATAGCAAATCCATCAATTCAGAGTTCAGGGCTGGGGCGCGCCGCTTTCCATCAGCAAAAGCCTGCTTGCCAAGCGAAGTTGCCTTGCGCACCAAATCAATTGGATCTGCTGGCTCTGCAGGCGACTTACCGGCAGTTAGCTTTTCAAGTTCTTCCTTTTTCTTAGCTAATATTTTTTGCAGCTCAGACAGTTCAACTTCTTTGGATGAAACAGATTCTTTTAACGACGCAATTCTCCCCATGCGCTCAGTACGCTTGATATTGGCGCGCTGAAAGGACGAAGAATTTTTCTCTGCCAGGCGCATAATTCGCCGGGCAACTTCACGAGGATTCAATTCATTGCCATTTTCAGGGGCAACGACAATCGTGATGTCTTTTTTATTCAGCAGCCATTTCCAAGAGATCATTTCATCCGCAGGGGCAAGCTTATTGGGAGTATTGTCAGGGTTATGGAAAAAGGCACTGATTGTCTGCCCATCAGACAATTCAAAAACTGCTGCAACGTTAGTTACACCGTGCTGCTTGAAAGGGTCAGTAATTTGCATTGCGATCGGCTTGACATCGTTCCCAGATCGTTCCATCACCGCTTTAATTTGTGATAGCTTCCGCTCCATCTGAGAGAATGGAATCACCAGGGCATCAAGCGCGACCACTTCATCTGCATCGGAGATAATGTCCATCACTTCGATAGGATCAAACATTAGGCCGGCCTGGTCGTGGCGACGGATATCATACAGAACTGAATCAAGAGAAGCGTTGAGGGGGAAACCGCCGTGTTCATCGCCGTCAACCCACTCCGGAATAGACATATCCTCATATCCATTTACTGGCAGTGAACTGCTAACCAATGGGCGCGTCATATCCCCATTTTTAGCCCACCACTTTACCTGGGAGACTGAGGCTTCAATCATATTTCCAAATCCAGCCCATCCGCGATCGTACGACCCCTGATAGGCCGCTTTTGCTTCCTCCGCGTCAGGAAATGCGAGCATTACCTTATGCTCATCAAACTCCTTTGTATTCGGATTAATCTGGTTGATGACAAACGCTCTTGTAGATTCAGGCATGTATCCGATAAATACATCAATACCGTCACCATCTGCGCCTGTGGTGCCCTCAATGTAGCCGTAGTGGGCTGCCATTCGGTTTGACCACTGCACACCGGTCGCTTGATTGACGCCGCTACGTACGGATCCGCGTGGATTCTCAATGGCGATTCTCATGCCGTGCAGTGAGATGCGCCCCATTTTGTAGTTTCCGGCCACCTTCTGTCCATCTGTAGGCTCCGGCAAATTGTTATTACCCATCGCGCCACTGTGCGCACCCGCTTCAATTTCTGAAAATTTATCCATAGCGACCCCGATTATTGAGGCTCTAGTTTATGGACGAGCGGCAGCAGAGATTTCGCAGATTTTCCTAATGATGCCGACGGATTCAAACCGGCGAAAATAACTGCTTCAGGTGCTCTACAAATTTCCTGGCATCCTTATTCAACCTTGCATCGATCCTATCGCACACGTAGAAGTCCTCAATAGCCCAATCACCCTCAATTGGAACGGCGCGCACCGGATAGATCGTAGAGAATCGCTTTGCCGTCGAAGCGCTCATTACCGCAATACCCATAGACGTTCTTGATACGAGAGACGCTTGGATTTCAGTTTTATGGGTAACAACTGAATATTTAGCCTTTATTTTCATCCTTAACAGTTCCGCATCAATCAATTTTGACGCGCCATGCTCACCCTGAACGCCAATCATCGGGTGCGCAACTATTTTATGCAGTGGGACAGTTTTTTCATGCGCGAGTGGATGCGAGTATTGAGCAAGCACATGCAATCTTGCGCTTCTATATTTTTGTAGGCTTATGCCGGGGATATCTATCTTTTCAGATACGAGTGCGAGATCACACAAGTTATCAAGCACTGCCTTGGCTGCGCCATAATTTGTCTCTGTGTCGATGAAATCAATGCCGAAACTTGGCGCATCAATCTTCATCCTTTCAGAAATATTAGGGACATCATCCATCAATAAAGATGGCATGCCGCCAACCCTCAAGTACTTTGACTTGTTTTTTATTTCTTCAATATCCTGATCGGCCAGTTCCGCGATCGGCATGATGCTCAGCGCCGCCTCGAGCAAACGTTCGCCGGCGTCAGTAAGTTTTTTGCCGCCAGACTTCCTATATATCGGCTGCCCTAACATAAATTCCAGATTTTTTAGCCTATGACTAATCGCTGAATTTGTAACATTTAGTTTATCAGCAACATCCGTCAAATTTCGTTCGGTAGATAAGGCAATAATTAACTCTAAATCTGTAAATGTAAATCGCGGCACCAATGAAAATGCTATTTTAAAGCTTGAAATAATTGTGCATTTTGTGAGCAATTGAAATATCTAAACACCAATTTTTCAAACTTTGCTCAAATCAATTTGAGTAAGTTTCAACTTCCTTGTCAAGATTTTCATTTAAATTGTCGGAATAGATACATTTTGCAACAACTTAATTTCCAAAGAAGCAATGTGCCTATGAAAACCGTCAATGAGACATAGCAATACCACTTAAACAACTTTCAGTGAAAACTCAAAATGAATCAATTATCTGCAAATCAAAAAGTTCTTGGCATGCATGCTGCAAAATCCCTTATCGCGGCATTAAAATCAAAAACCGACTCACAGTTGGATTTCAACGAATGTCAATCTGCGGTGGCTAGCTATATTGGGTTTGCAAAAGAACAGCCGCTAGAATTCATGGACGGGTTCGTCATCTCGCTGACTGATTTTATTACTGCCTCATTTGATGGTGCCGTCGACGTCAAAAGTTGGAACCCAGCCATTCGCCTTATGAATGTCGGATAAAGTACCAGTTAATAAAAAAGCATCCCAATCTAAAATTACATCCAGGGATGCTTTTTGATTGAATATAATCATTGCTACTTTTTATTATAAAAATCAGAATAATCAGCAATCAATCAACTGAGTGAGGAAAGAATGCAATCAACCACGAATTTCGATGAATGGCTCGATGCAGCAGACCCATGCGATGCCGCAAATGTCGCCGGCCTAGTAGAAGCCGTTGAATCAGAAAGCGAGTTTTCCGGGTTTAAGGCAGTTCGCGCAAAGAATGGCTATTTAATAGTCACCGCAGATGGCATTGATCTTAAACTTGTATTGGTAAGCAAAGGAGCAGAGGATGGCTTCGTTCAGCGCATACATGGAAGGTATGTTCCAGATAGGATGTCAGCTAGCGTTTATGCAGCAATTGAACATCAAAACGACAAAGACTAACAAAGCGATCAAATAGCCATGAGCAACCAACCAACTACCAAGAGCCCTACCGATGAGCATGAATGCTCTGTAATGCGCCTCCATCAGATCATTTTGAAGCAATACCCTGAGCACTTCATGGTGTTTGTCGATATGTTTTCCCTTGGGTGCCTTCTGCACATAAAAGGCGATACAGATGCCGGGTTGAAAGTTATCAACCAAGTTTTAGGAGCAGTTCCTGAGCGTGGGAACAAACTGTACTTTGAATCGATACGCAAAAATCTGCCTGGCAACGAGATCCGCTTCAATCTTGAAATTCAACCTCACTACGAGATAAAGGAGCTTTTCAAAGAATACCTTTCTGCCGCACGCCCAAATACCACTGGGGCGACAGAGAAGGCGTAGTCACGGAAGGTTCTTAAATCCGTTCACGTACAGAAGTTCATCCCGTTTTTCGAGTACATACTTTCTTGTATAGGGGGCGATATTTATATCGCCAATAATATCGACAATTTCGAAGCCAATTGCCACAGATTCGCTGATATTTATAAAAATAACATCATGCTTATCGGCAATAAAATATTCTTTCGTATCAGGATCTGCCAGGGACTCAATCAAGGCAATCATCTGAGTATACTTAACGTCTAGTGTCGTTTCCCTGTCATTGAAGCTTGAAGGCTCAAATGTGCCGACTTGAAGCATTTTGCAGTCGCCAAGCAAATGCCAATCAACATCATCCTCATCCTCTGAATCTAGGACTCCCAATCCACCCATAGTTGGAACACCCCCCATTTGCCCATCAGAACCTCTGGACAGCACCTTTCGATACGCATCACAATCAAATGCATTTGGGTGTTTAAGGGTGACTGATCTTGCCCCCTTAGCAATTTGTTTTGGAATTGAATTCAACATCTTTTATCTATTGGCCTTCACCAAAACGTTAAAGTCGGCTTGAGATATCAATCCAGACTGCAGTAATTTTCTCAGATTGCGTTGAGCATCAAACAAAGCCTGCTCGCTATCTACCGGCCGCTTTGATGCCCCCTTATTATTTTTTTTCGCTGCAAGTTTAGTAAGTGCCTTTGACGGCTTTTTAATGTCACTTGCTGAAATCTCCCGCTTCCTTGCCTTTTGCATCTTGGCAATTTCTGCGGCCTTCTTCTGGGTAATTACACCATTATTTTTAGCTGCTCCCCGCTGACCGCGGTCGATCATCTCTGCAATAACATTGCGGATGTTCATATTTTTTGAAAGCTCATGCATTACACGCAGCACATGCTTACACGCGACACCGGCCAAATTGGGATTCTTCAGCTTTGGGTACCCGTTTTCAGGCCGGCCAGCATTAAACCCACCGATCGTCGTGATGTAGCGGTACCAAAACGTGTGACGGCCGCAATCGCAGTCGTATTTTAATGGACTTTCTTTCACCAACCATTGCGCCAGCTTTTTAGGATCAGTTGGAGATGCGACGGCAGCCTCGTAATTTACCAACTCGACCGATACGTGGTGCCTGGTAACGTTTGAGTCTTTGCTCGCATTTGTTATAAATCGAACTGTCCCTTTATTCGTTCCCGCTGGAACCGCCATGTGAATCTGCTCATTTGCACGCTCTCGATCTTCCTTACGCGACAGATTTATTATTTGCTGAGCTGTCAGTCCCTTTTTTAAGCGCCCACCAACTGACTTGACGTGCTTCCTGAACGTTGCCAAATCCTCATGAGTAATTGGCCTGATTTCACCGTTAAGGGTGGTCATCAGCAATCGTCCGGCATCGTAATCCCCTTTTACCTCATGGGGATTAATAATGTTTGATGCATTAGAACGTCTCTGCGCATCCATCTTGCGCAGCTGCTCGGCCTCTGCCGCGCTGCCGCGGATTCGCGAAATTGCCAGTAATTGCTCGGGGGTGACTCTGGATACTCTAGGCATTATCTAGCACTCGCATCATTTTCATACCCGGCATCAATTTTCATTTTCATCAACTGGGATTCTGTTGGCAATACCAGCAACTGCTCCGGCAAAGCCTGCTCCACAGAATCGAGCCCGGCAGCCGCCATAATTACGATGAATTCATCGACCCGCCCATATACGCGCCGCGATACAAGGGTAAGATCAAAGCGCTCATCTGGCTTTGTAAAGTACCGGATTGCTGTTCCCCACACGGGGGTTTGAATTGAAAAATTCCGTACTATTCGAAAAAACTTCGATACTGACGCAGTATTTCTCTCAATAGACATCAGATTTTTTAAAGCAAAGTAGTTTGATATGGAATAGTCGCGATGAATCCGATTACGCCACCGGTAGCAGTTGCAAAAAAATCCCAAAAATCGCACGTATGCTTATCAGGATTGAATGCGTCATAGAGCTCTTTTAATGAGCCAACAAGGCACACCCCCAACAAAGAGTAAATGCCGCACCATGGCGACGGCACCGCGAATGAAAAAATTAAATTTGATAGCGCAAAAAGAATGGCGCCTATCAGGGCATGGCCTTGCTTGTCGGCTGGAATTGCGCCGATGATTGCGAGCAGTTTTTCCATTTTAACGATGAACTCCATTACGCATCAGTTTCATTACTTCAATGAACGCCTTGTGTGCTTCGCCGGCATCTTCAATCAAAGTTCCCTTGTAAGTCATACCTTTTTCATCGATCTTCAAAATTGGAGAATCGTGTCCAGAAGGACAAAACACAAAAGTGGCTGGAATTTGCGGTGCCACACCGATACTTCCTTTGAGCACGTGATGCGCGCTGACCGCAACTCCAGCGCTACTTTCAGCTACTTTCAGCTACTTGGCTGTCCATATTTTTACCCTTCGACCATATTCAGTTGTGGGGGAGCCAGCAATCCAGCTGTAATTTGAAGGATGCGCTGATTACCTTCATTTGCCGCAACCATTTCATTGCGAAACGATTCAATCGCGGCTGAGGTACCGCGCTGCTGCTGTGAGTTTTCAATTAAAAGCAGCGGCAGCCATGTGATAGCGCAACCATGCTCATCAACATTTTCACCGGTACTAGGGTTTTTTCCCGCCAACTTAGTCAACCAGGTGCATTGATGAATCGCGCCATCTCGAATTTCTTGGCACTTACTGCCAAGCGGGCATGTTAAGACTGTTTTCAGTTCCATTTTCAATACCTGTCCGGTAGGTGAGATAAGGACAGTCTGCGCACAATCCATTTCACACCATCCCAGGCAGCCTCCTCATCCACAGCCAAATTGCTTGGCGGCGGTACTAGAGTCGTTCTAGGTGGCAGATGTATGCGCACTTGATCCTTATTATTTTCGAAATCATATGTGCCGATAAAGGACATATCATCTCCCCACTGAAATCCAGTAATAATGTCTTTTTCCATTTTCTTAAACCTTCACGCAAATAATCATGTCGATGTAGCGAGGTTCCCAGTTCGTCTGTGACGATCCGTTGTCAGTGCCACCGGTATGGGAGTGACTAGCGGAGATGCCGTTCATCGTCATTCCTGTCGCTGTCGCAGCTGTCGTGCCACCTCCGTTGTAAGTCGCATTCCCACCACCAACGCCGTTGATATCGCCGGAATAGTTCGGCATTTGCGTCACAAATGAACCACCTCTGGCGGGGGCATGGGCATGTCCAGGGTCATTCAGCCAATGGTTATGGTCGGAGGATTGCCACCCAGTTGTAAAGCCGTGCGTATGCGCTGGAACAACATTATTTATTACCGGGTTATGAACGCCCCCAACGTTGCCACCTACCCAGTTGACAACGCGAAGAAGTCGGTTATCTGATTTATCTGAAACATCCTGCACCCAACCGGTAGGTGCAGATGATTGCGCGAACGGCATTCGCGTCCCGGATGGGAAAATCCCCATGTCGTTGGTCAACTGGCTGAGTTTGTTCAGGTTGCCATCGTGCCATAGCTTGCGCCATGCGCCCCAGCTGCTACCGTTATTTGCCTGGCGAACTGACAGCCCATCACCGAACGAAACCTGCACCGGTGTTCCACCGCCCGCGCTGCCAGATGACTCATAGCCAACAACAGTTAATATGTAGCTATAGTTGTTGTTTGCACTGATAGGTGGGTTGTCAACTTTGTTAGATTCTTTGAATTCAATAGTTGCTGCGAAGTTTTGATAATTGTTTGGTGTCGCAGCATTTGCCCGCACATCCGGAATCAACCACGTCCCTCGATAGCCGCCACTGGCTGACAGACTGCCAGCGACTTGCATTTTGTCGACACCGTTATCATTGCCCCCCAGTAGCAGACGGCCAGAAGGCGTAAGCGTCATCCATGCTTGTCCGGCAGTTCCCCAGCGCATTCCAATGCCATTTTCTTGCATGAACTGCGCGTAACTACCTTTCATGTACTGTATATAACCATTACGCGTCCCGTCGTCATTGACAAATGCGACAAACGCATTGTCATTTCTAAGCCGAAGCGCTTCTGTAGCGCTAGACGAGACGGTACCATCAAAGCTTGCCGCGCCCGTATTGCTAATTGACGCTACGTTTTTTCCGCCATTGCCAACGTTACGGAAAATCCAACCACGACCCGGATCACTCGTCATCGTGAAATAGGTAGCCCAGTCGTTGTTGACTGCCCCATACGTACCGAACGATCCAGTTTGAGCGAACATAATCCCGTATGACGGCTGAGAGTATGATCCAGTTGTGGCTACTGATGGATATAGATAAACACCCGCCCCTACACCATCTGTTTGATTAAGCCATAAGCTGCGCATATTAGCAGTACCGCTGCTATCCAGCTGGAGTACAGATAATGGCAAACCCGTAGTCGTGAGAGTTAAGTTGCCATCGTGCCAGATTGTGCGCCACGGGTTCCACGCACCGACATCACCATTTTGTGTACGGAACTTTAAAACCCCAGCTGGGTCACCATACGCAGAAACCATTTGGCACTGGTAATTGCTCGCTCCATTATTGCCAAGTGCGCCCAGCTGGCCGAAGTTAAAGAACGCTCCTGTTACGCCTGAACCCGCCGTGTTGTAGTCAAAGCCGTGTTCTGAAAACGCACTGTTGATGCTGGTTCCATCATCGGAGTGGTATCGCGTCCGCTTTGAAACAATCGGCACTTGGATGTCGGTGGTTACCTTCACCCATGGTTTCCAGGTATCCTGCTGTCGGCGGAAGTACATGGAGTCATCATTCCAAGGGAACGCGACTTGCGTATAACGAGTTCCGTAGCCAATCTCAATTGTTCGGTAATTACCCGAAGCGAAGGGTGGTTTAGTGCCAGTGATGGCACCATCATAGTGATACAGACCTGACGGCTTTGTCACATCGAGATTCAATGCTTGGGTAGCACTGGTCAGGTTTGTTCCGGCCACATAGCCTGCCGCATGAAAGTTTGCTCCGCCGTATGTCCTAATCGTCCCCGGCTCAATCGCATAAATGCCTACGTTGTACGACTCGCTGAACCAGCCTGCGTTACCTGTGGATCTAAACCAGCCGTCTGTACCATTTGTACGCGCCAACCCTCCAAGCGCTGTCGCAGCATCAGCTACCGCTACTCTCACACCAGCGTGGAAAATAGTATCGTTAAACCCTTTCAAGTACCAATTTGTACCATCCCACCAACTCTGTACATTGAAGGCATCCGGAGCCGTATCGCTACGTTGCAAGCCTCGCGCCCTAGCCGCGCTGCCTGAAGCGGTAATGTAGCCAGAGTCATTCGCCAGCTGGCTATTATTTTTCAGGTTCTCGTTCGTCCAGACAGTTTTCCATGGTGTCCAGCTTGCGCTGTCCGTCTTGTTGCGGAATTGCATTCCTCCGCCGTGAGTGAAAACCTGCTGAACAATCCCTGTGCTACCCCCACTGACAAATACTGTCATGCCAGTTGAATATCCGTGCATATCGACTACATATTCGCCCGGCGCTATAGCGCTATCTATGCTGGAAATATCAATAAAAGTAGCTGCTGTCGTTCGGTACCCGACATCATTTAGTAGCTGGCTAACATTTCGCAGATTTCCTGAGTGCCACAGCTCGTACCAACTGTTCCAAACCGTGTCGATACCCTTGCGGATCTTCATCTGAGGTAGGCCAAATCCATCATGGCCGGTTCCGCCAAAGGCTAACTGATAAGAAGCCCCACCGCCACCTATAGATGCCCCCTGGAATGGTGAGACAGTCATTACTCCAGCGTAGTATCCACCCATGCTGGCGGAAGTTGCTGTGACGAAATCCCAGCGTGTGCTGTATGCCTGGCCGTTTGGCAAAATCGCGTTTGCATCACGTGCGCCGTCTGTGACAGTTGCGTACCTTGCTGAAGTTGCTGTACCCGCATTACCTGTAATGGCAATTGGTGCAGTGCCAGAAAGCTTGCTCGTAAAATCAGCTATCGAGTTACGCCGTAAATAGCCGTCTACACCATTGTTTGTATATACCGAGGATACACCGTGGTTTTCGTCCAGCTGGGTAGTGTGCAGGCGATTAGCCTGCAGATAACCCTCTGCAGTCCGCTTCGCAATCGATCCATTTGTCGGGGCTTCACTCTCGACCGCGCCATTTAAAGAAAATGCATTTGCCGCATTTGAGGCTGTCCGTGTAATGACTTGAACCTGCCCAAATGACGTTACCCCGCTTGATACACTCCAGCCTTTTACAAAGCTTGCGCTTTGACCGGTATGACCTACAAATACTTCAGATACTTCAACGTTCGGATATCCAAACGTAGAGGCTAATTCGCCAATCCAGATGGCCAATTTACCCGCTACGTTACCGAAACGCACATTGAAGGATTTAACCTTTCCCGCACTGATCAATGAAGCCGCACAGTTCAACCAGGTATTTTCGTTCGAACCAGCGTAAGCGTAGCCAGCTATACCCAGCTCATAGTATCCGCTAGATGTATAGTCATAAATCTTAACGCGCATTATAAGCATCGAATTCAGGTATCCGACCGGCATAAGGATCTGAATTGCGCCTGTTGCGCTGGCTACTTGGCTTCTGTCTGCCGCCCCTTCAGGTACAGGAATTCGCACGAAGTCACTGCTGGCTAAAGCTGATAGCTTTACAGCTCCGGACAAGCTAATATCCCCACCAACCTGCAGCGAGTCTATGCCATTGTCGCTAGTGTTTACTGTTACGTTTCCACTATTATTCACAACAAGTGGAGTTTTTCCGTTCGCTCCTAAGGCGAGAATATGTCCAGATTCAGCCATCAATTGAACGCGTGATCCAGCAATCCCCTGCAAATAGCCTACTCGCGCATCATTTGCGCTGTTCCAAAAAGAAAGGAATGACAAATCACCGATTGAACGCAGGGTTTCACCACCAATAGTGGCAACTGTGCCTGTGAATGTAGGACTTACCTTTTTTGCGTATCCAGCATCATTTGCGAGCTGGCTAACATTTCGCAGATTTCCTGAGTGCCATACAGCCTTCCACTCAGTCCAATTGGTTGAGTCGCGCTTGTTTCTGTATAGCATACCTCCGTCATATTCGAAGCGTTGTTGTACCGCGCCGGTAGAACCCCCACTGTCAATAATAAGAGATGTTGATGATGCCCCATCATATCGCTCCAAATAGTATCCAGGAGAAACAACTGAGTCAGCATCGCGGCGAGCATACTCGCCCTTATATTTGAGATACTGAGGATGTGGGTTTTGCGCAGACTCATGCGCGCCAACAAGGCTCTGCGCAATTGAAATGCTTGAATCAACAGTGACAGTGACGGCGTTTGCTGGCAATACGGATAAATTGATGGCGTATGAAACCATCGTAGTAACTTTGTCCGCAATGAACATAATGTTCTTATTTGCAGAGCTGAATACTGCGAACAGTGTATTTCCAGCCCAGAATCCAATTTCACCACACCAAAAAGCAGCATTTTCACTTGCGGCGACCTCAGCATGGACTTGGATTTGCGTTGCACTTACACTTCCACCGCCAGAAACTGGCGATCGCTTTATTTCATTTTGCAATGCCACTTCTTTTCCGCTCGGATTGTATTGCCCGGTACCAAAACTGATATGGGTAATCGCCAGGGAAACCCCTAAACCATTAGCAGTTTTTGTTGCGGCCAACCCAGCTTGAGTAATTGCGGGTTGAAGTGGGATTGAATTCGACATAAAAGAAACGCCTATCCGGATAAGTGATACAGGCATTTTGAATTAGTCGGGGAGCGCACGCAGCGCCACTTTTCCGTTTAGATCGTCATCATCATTCCAAGCTGGAGGTCTGCAAAACGATCTTGCATGTCCAGTACCTTGCATACCGTTCTTGCATTTTTTACGTGCCACACGATAGAAAGTACCGCTACCTGACCATTGGATGTTTCAGGGGATATCCGGTAGGCTCTCTTGCCATTTTCATTTACCCCATCTTTTTCAATGCTATTAGTTGGATTGCACCTGGATGCGGCATCCTTAATCGTCAACTTAGAATCACAAATCATCTCGAAAAAATGTGTGATTGCATCGTTAAAGTCCTCTGGAGCAAAAACTGCATCTCGCTCAGGCAGATCAATATTAGAGATCAAAAAGCAATCTTTGAAGCGGTCTGACCGGCTTGCAGCCTCTTTGCTGATAACGAGAACATCTGACTCTTCGTCATAATAGGCATACACGGTGCATGGCCTGCCTTGGAATCCACTTATCACAGCCTGAATATTCATTTCGTCACCACTACTACGCCAGTATCTTTGTCCAGCAATTTAGATTGAGATGTGACCTGGTATCCAGATGGGTTATTGAAGTCACCTACCACTCCGCGACCGTCGTGCAACTCTCCATCCCGGGGGAAGTCAAATATCGGGATTGTTTCGCGTAGCGATAAGTCCATCGCCAAAATTGTCAGGTTTTTCTGCTCTGTTTCAATATTCATCGCAGGGGCATCGATGGTCTCCAACTTCACTGGAAATGGCAAATCAAACCCCGCGAACCGGTACGGAGCAGAAAAAGTTCTATTTGCCGGATCGGATATGTAAAGGGAAAATTGAGCAGCAATGCTACGCGCAGTTGGCTCATCAGCGGCACAAATGGCAACCTGAGCGCGGCGGTCTCCCACCATTTGGCGCATCTTAAACACTCGCTCCTTTTTGTCATCAGGAAGAGTTACGTAAACTGGATTTGCATGCTGAATAGAGTAGTCGCCTGTCGCAGGCATGTAATCCTTTGCAGTAGCAATGATAATTACCGGCAAAAATGGGGAGACGGCGCCGGTACCTGAATTATCATTCTTTCGCCATGATGCCAACATATCCTCAACAGCGTCCACCATTCTTGATGGAGCATAGACGATGCTTTTTGATAAGCCTCGGGATACAAACTCACTTAATGCCTTAGTAGTCGGGGATAAGCGAGAATAAAATCCGGCCATGTAATGCCCAAAACCTACTTTCAACTCGTTCATATGCAATCCCTATCGAATGAAGCGATTGGTGATACGGTCATTTTCATCAACCTTCTTTGCCTTATTTTCACCAGGCACTTCAACCCCAAAGAGCGGAGCATCCTTAAAGTAAGCGATATCACCCATTAACCGGTGCGCACTATTTTTATCCACCACGAGCGGGCTAATAGACTCAAACGAAAGTGAATCGAGAGCAACCCCAGCTCCGCGAGATGACGAAATTAGACTGAGGTAATGTTCATTTTCAGCAGTCAGCTTAGCCACGATATCCAGGGCATTTGCATGCTCGTTATTCAGACTATCAAGGAGCTTTAGCACTCCAATCAATTGCCGGTTGTACTCATCAGCGACAAAATTGCCAATATCGTCCAGAGTCATTCCGGACGAACCAACACTATCCAGCGACAATTCATAACCACGATTTGTAGTGAAATTTGGCTCCAAGACATAGTCAAATCCATAAAATTCAGGCTTTAACTCATCTATTGCCGAACTAAAACCGCCCGTCTTCCTTGCGAAAAGACGCTGAGCCAAGTTGCCAGAATTTGTATCCAGGAATTCAGCCTCATGCTCAATGGTTCCGTCGTCGTATGCTTTTAGGTGTATCGTTACCATGGCTGGCTCAATCGATACATGACGCCCATCTACGATGCCACCCTCCGCGGGATTCAATCCGAATTTGATGCGAGGCCAATGCCCGTAGTACCCAAACATATCACGATGCTTTACCTTCTCCTGAGTAGCCCCGCTATTAATAGCTCGAACTATTGCCGGGATATCGAAATTGCGCTCTTTACCTCTGAATTTCCTTCCGCGATCCTTCAGGTTGTATTTGATAATCCCTGTCTGGTTAGATGGCTTGCCGCTCATATATTCACCCTTAAACCCTATAAAATTACCGCTGCACAGTCAAAAACCGCCAGGTTGCGCAACTCCACCCCATTTGCAAACGCCAGGGATGAAGCACTTCGCTTAAGCACGGTAATGTCGATCACAAACTTCGCCGGAGTTACCGATCGCAATGCCGGCAACACTGTAGAAAAAACCTCTGATCCACCAATTCCAGCCGCTTGATTGGCGTCACCATCAATAGAAATGCGTATACGACTTGTCAGGTAGTGCGTCGAGTTTGGATCCTCAGATGTGATTTTTGACCGCGCAACAATGCCCGCTGGGTACTGCTTTAACTTGTCATGCCACATCTGATCGACCACCCACCCATTCGGCCAAATCAACTGCAAGTAAGTTCGCAGAAAATGCATGCCCCGCTTTGGGTTTCTCGCCTTCCATGCTTTCAGCAGGTACCTCATTGCCGGGTCAATTGAGTTAATCAGTGCCAAGCCCTCGCGACTAACATTTCGCTCAATAAGTGCCAGCCTACCCAAGTGCGGCGCGCCAAGCACATTGATGTCGCGCTCGCTGCTGCGCAAATATGACTCAAATATGCCAATGAATTGAGCTTTCAGTTCCTCTTCAATAGAGTCAAAATCATTGCTCTTTTTGAGCGGATTTAGACTGACCACATCATGCGAATCGATCACTTACATACCCCATCCATTGAGATTGTAATTTGCCCGAGTGACGTTGATAGTTAGGCTATCCGCCGTCATAAAGCGAAATTGTTCCGGCAGTTGAGCTCCGGCAATCGGAGCTATATTTACGGTGAAATCAGCACCGTTATCCTGCAGTGCTGGAACCTTTTCCCTTAGCAGCTCATAGACTCGCTTGTACATTGGCATGCTCATTCCTATCCTTACAGCCGGCGATGAGGCGCCATACTCTGCAAGCAACACATCCCTGATGCTCTGACGAACCGACTCTGTATCATTGACCCTTGCGACCGATGCATTCACGGTTGCAACAACGTTAGAAATAACTGGGGCAACGAATGCCACTTTGAATGAGTCATCGGCATCGATAACAACATTGCGAATCATCTCCTGTATAGCCGCCCGGGACGAGCCAATCGGCTCTAAAAATGAGATGAACAACGTATTAATGTTGCTTACGTTTGCACCGCGAACCGACTCTTCAACAGACTCATTCCAGACAGATAAGAATCTAAGATTTGGAACGTTTCTGCGGATTAAAAAATCAAACTCACCCAGGAATACGGCGCTTGAGTCGTATGCGGCCGGGTATTTACACAGCTCACGAAGTGTTGGCACGTCCATAGGGTTTGCGCCTGCAACTAAAAGCGCATCCATGGATATCTTTATTTGAGCGTCCTGCGGAGTGTAGGAATACTGCAGTGAAAATGGACTCCCAGATGGAACTTGGATTTCACCTGACGTTTCACGGACAAGTACCGAATAAACGTCACCGGCCTTTGGCTGATGACCAATCACTTGATCGTATCCGAGCACAATAAATATCTTCCGGTACTCATCGCATTCAATATTGAATACAGCATCACCACTGGCTACGTTTGTGAACTCTCGAGAGTATCTGTATTCAGTTCCTCCAGAGTCCTTTAACCTGATCCCGCAGATCGTTTTTCCATCAGTCGAGGCGGGGACTTCGACCTTGTAGAACGGCATAGAAACAGAAACGGTATGGTCAAAGGTTCGCGTCTGAGCCTGAACGAGCTCTGCGAAACCGTCTGAGCCTGGCGGAACCGTCACTGGCAAATCAACTTCATACAGATTTCCGCTGGAGTCAATCAATGCCCGTCCACTATTCAGCTGATATGGAGAGCTTGAGCTATTTGAGACCTTCACACGAACACGCGATGGCAGCGACATAGGAACCAATCCCTTTAGCGCAGCGTCGGCCAAAACAGTGGCATCGCGAGTTTTACTGAATGGCTCCATCATCCCAATTTCCATTTGCTGGGATAACATCGCCAACATTTGAGCCATTGCTGACTGCGCTTGCAAAATTCGCGGATCACCCGCCTGATACAGCGCAGCCACAGAAGGGTACTGCGCTACGGTCGACTCAATAACGTTCAGAAAATCCTGCTTCGTATGCATCTATCTACCTCCCACTGTAACGCTCACCCCATCCGATGAAATCATGGATCCAGCAATATCCACTATGAGCAATCGCTTGTCGGGCTCAATATCTTGGTAATAAATATTAATTGCGCCATTCGGAAGAGCACTCAGAACCGGGATGTCTTGCCGCATTTTTGCAATAAGTGACTGAGACATACCCGCAGATTCTGGGTACTGCAAAAAAGACTTAACGTCATTCCCGTAATCGGAGCCAAGATACGAGCCAACCGGCGTGGCGAGCCAATGGCGAACCATGCCCTGTATGTCTACTGCTGTAATGATCGGCTTTGATGAATTCATTCCTCAATTATCATGTGTGCTTTCATACCAAAATTTCCGCGTTTTCCCTGAAAACAAAAAAGCCTGCAACAATGCAGGCTTTTCATTCAGGCTAGGCCATCCAATTCTATTCAGTTCCTAGGTTTTATCCATTCCCTAGGCGATCTCTGGTTTATGTAACTAGCCGTACTCCAGCTGAATCGGTCTCGCAATATGCTCCGTTTCAGCAATACAGAGTTCCGGCCTGTTCCAATAATGCATATAGCTAAACAAGAGACCTTCAATTATTGCCGGGGAGAAGGCAACAATCAAAAAAAACCTCATCACTAATCTAAGCATTCATATCCTAAAAAAAATTTGCACGAATTAGGCTAGCCCCGAGTTACTAAGACCTTCGCACTGCTCCTCTTGACCCCAGATTTACCATGCAAGCTCATGGTGGAATATCACCTGCTTTCGCAGCCCTCGATCCGAGTACGAGGGGATTACCAACAAATTTTATTGCTGACCCTGCTTTGAAGCAGAGTTCAATTTATCCAAGTCAGCCTTAGCATCTGCAGCTTGTTTATCAGCGGCGGCTTTCGCCTCCTCAGCCTGCTTCAGCTTGAGCGCAGCCATTTCTTGGCGCTGCTTTTCAACGGCGGCAGCATCTGCCTTTACGCTCAATTCCATTGCAAGTGCTTTTTCATCGCGCTCTTTTGCCGACGACAAATAAAGGGAGGCGCATGCCTGATGAAACTCAGCATGTGTCATTGTTTTTCCTGTTTCCTCACCCGTTTCCTGGTTAATTAACGGGAATTTCTTTTGCGGGTCAACGAATTGGACGATGATACTGTCCACTTGGTTGCCTATCGATTTATCACCCAAAACTACGCGATCTTCCTCGAGGAAGTGAACAGTTGGAGTTTGACCAAAGCTGTTTTCCGCTACGAATCGCATGCAGCGACGATATGAAACGCCACTGAGGTTTGTTTGTCGATAATTTTGAGGCATATAACACCTTATCTGATTGGGTTAAGTTTATAAAATCAGGCTTCTACTTCTATGTGGCGGCCGGCACTGCCTTCTTCCGGCATGCCGTGCAGTAAGGTCAGTGCGCCAGCTTTTGCGCCATCCCCGGCAACGACTTGTTTTCTGCTTATTACGTAGCGCATCAGCCTGCGCAATTCCCCCACACAGAAGCGGCCTCTGGTCGTGACGATCCCAGAACCACTAGAGCCAGTGGACACCGTGCACAGTGCTACCCACCTCCCTTGCGCAGTACGCCTATTCGCCGCCGCTTCTGTGTGGTTCCTGACTCTTACCCGGCCAGGTTAGGTGTGGCGCGCAATACTCTTAATGACTATGAGTTACTAGCCTCCTGCCGGTCGCCAGACACCGGCTCTTATCCCTTCGCTTTCAGAGGCAATCCAGTCTTGCGACGCGCTAGGGGTCTACTACTTACAACACCACACAGAAGCGGGTAGGGCGCTACTCCTACTATCCTCAAAGGCCGACAAAGCCTTTACCTGCATGCGGGTCGGGATCGATACCGATTGCCGCCAATTTTTACTTCGATCTACTGTGCTTTTTCAGGTGAGCGCAGCAACTTTGCTCTGCGTGTCTGCTTTCCACGCCTCCGCTTTTGTGTGGCCTCTCCTTTAATACTTCGCTGGCGGAGAGCTACCAGCCGGATTTTTCGGACACCGGAGTCGGAACGGGGCAGTTGTGAGGCTCCCTGCTCAGGGCGAGTCATTTTGTTCATCCACTTTCTTTTCTGCTGCAATTCTGGCGCTACAACAGAGTCATGCTTTCGCCTTCACCAACAAGTTAGGGGGTCTGGACTTGATACCAGCTTGTCGGATTACTGCGATACCGAGTCGCGTGTGGTTGTCGTCACATTTACCCACAACTTCATTTCCTCTCCCTAGTTCACAGCTCGCACCAAAACTGCTAAGTGATTTGCGAGTCGAATATTTCTGCATCTAGTTCTGCACTTCCTTCAGTGCTGCCCCCTAACTTCTTGGCTCCGGCCTTTCTGCCGGATCGGCTACAGCAATTGTTTTTTCTGCTGATTCAAGTAGCTTTTCTCAGAGTTCCAACGCGCTCAACAAAGATGCGCAATCCATTTGAGAATTATATTAGCCATTTATGATTATTTGCAACTAAATTTTTCCGCTTTTAACTTATTAATGACGAACCTGACAATTGCATGTCGAACGCACTCGTCTTTGGACGAAAAATTCATGTGCTTTAACGTAACTTGACCTAAGTTCTTTTCGGATTGAGAGCTCACAGACACGCTAATTGCGCCCACACCTACAGTCAAGAAATGTTCCGTTTGAAGCGAAATAGCATCATGGGTAAATCTAGTCCAAGATGGCATCATGCAATGCGGCATAAATTCTGCAAAAGAACAGTTGGCAGGAGGCGCGCCGAAGAAGAAACCTCCCTTAAATTGAATGTCCGTCCATCCAATTAATTCCGCCAACTCCATGTTTAGCGCATCAATCTCGTAAGATGCGCTTTCTATCGGAGCTACAACAACACTTTGCTCACACATAAGACCCTCTCTCAATCTTTCGATCCTCGATTAATCTTCGGACACTAACGCGACGGCGATTCGCTTCCCTGGCCTCGCCGGCGCTCATAGCCGGATTAGTCATCAAGTCGCTCATCTTTGATGTTGACTTAACCTCTTCAAACGAGTGAGTTTTCTTGTATTTTTGCATTTTTAAACCCGTATTTGCATATTTAAGAGCAAATAAATACCAGCACTCTAACGGCCATTAGCGATCATGTAGGGCTTCCATTTATCCTCGCCCTTTATTGAGTCACCGCGAACCATGATTAACATATCTTTGAATTTTCCGGTCTTTTCCGCGACGCTGATATAGTCGGAGCAAGGGTGAGGACTTCCAAACGGCGCGCTAATTGGCTTTGCTTTACGCTTTCCGTTAAACAGTTCGCCCTGCTTAACCTCTACAGCAGCATTGAAATCAGATTGGGACATTGTGAAGTCCTTGTCTTCTTTTCGCACCTTTGCAATTTGGCGCTTTATACACGCATCAGCAATCGGCCTCAGTGATGAATACGAAACACCAAAAACAATGAACGCTGACATTTCAGAACCCTCCTTTGTGGCTAGTTAATAATTCATTTAATGCTTATTATATCCGTATTTGGCTATTTGAGGATTATTTTTTGTCGCTCATCAGCACGGATAACCCTCTTTTAACGAGGTATCGCCTTCATGGTACGCATAGAAGCTGCCGGCAACGTGAAAGCACGATGATTCGCACGTTTCATCTTGGTTGCGACCATTAGGGCAACGGTAAATAGTGCCATTGATCTTGCCATCGCCGAAACCAGCCAGGCGCCCAAACACATCATCATGGATCAGTTCAGCGCCGCAGTACGGGCATTCAATTCCACTCACGAGGCACCCCTACTAATCTTCGTAATGGCCTCATTCGCATACGAGATACACTGACCAGGCAACATACCTCCATCATTACCGGAATTAGCAATTTTCTCCAAAGTCAATTTCATTTCCTTGTGCTCAGAGATAAGCTTACGTATTGCGTCAGCCTCTTTGAAGTCATCGCCACGCGCCATCCATACAGCTGCGCATTCAGCATTTTTATACAGTTCTGTAGTAATCATCGAAGTTACTCCTCGCAACCTGTTTTTTCCGCCCCGCCAAGCTGCCCAGTCATCAGTTTTTTAATTTTCTTGATGCTGAAACGGCTCTCTTCATGAATTCGAATAGCTATTACGGATCCAATAGGCAGTCGGAATGAACGGATTTTACTGATAACCGGTGGAGCCACGCCCAACAGTCGAGCCAGCGCGGCATCATTTCTTAGGCGCAACGAAGAAATTACTTCGTTAAGCAGCTCATTATTTCCATGTTTTGTCTGAATTAGTTTGCTAAATTTTTCCATTTTTATACTCACTTATTTGTTAAGAATTCACTTCATCCATACGAAGGCCGCTTTGAACTGCGGCGATAATTTTGCATAGGTACTCATAATCCGGATTCGGGCGCGATGGCATTGAGTGCCACCAATCTTCACCGAAAATAGGTGCCAAAATGCTTGAGTGAGTCCACAGCTCTACGTTTGTGAGCCCGTCGATATCGTCCAAGCTCTCCCATAGTTGACGAGCGGCATTTTTTCTTATGTCGCGCTCGCGGCGCATTTTGCATATTTCTTTCTTCGCAGCAGGAACAATCGCATCGCCATCTTCGATTGTTGCTGATATCTCTGTATCGAGATTCTTGGCTAGATAGTGCTCATCAAAACTGCAGAAGAACTGGGCAATCGTTCGCTCCCCCATGCACCCCCATGAGGCAGTCCACGCTTTCGTATAGCAGCAGATAACAATGCGGCCTTTGCCTGGCTCGGTGTCCTCCAGCATCACATCGATAGGGTCAAGTCGTACCACTTCTGTGATTTTGAGTTTCTTGATCGTTGATGTCGTGACATTGACCTTCATGCTTCGACCTCATCAAGATAAATGCGGCGGACTGCACGGGCTAAGTACTCTCTGGACTTCTGGTTGCTGCTCTGGTTACCATCGTGGAAGCGCTGCATAAAGGCATAATCGTCGTTGTGGGCGCTCGGTGATCTGCTCCAGTAAGAATCTGCGTCAAATTGCAAAGAGCAATTTGCCAGCAACAACGAAAATTCTCGACGTGTGGGTAGCTCAAATCCAATGGAATTAGCCCATTCCATTGCGTCCGCCCAGCGCAGTTTTGAATTCGGCTTTTGCGGTACCAGCACCAAAAAGTAAGGCCGATCATCCAAAATAAGCCCAGCATTCACTTCGCCAGGCTGAAGCAGACCTGAAATTTCAGCCAGCAGCCCTAAAACTGATCTGGTATTCCACATGGACGTAACGGCATCCAATGTGTCATGGATCATGCCGCCACAACACTCGATTGTGAAAGAGCCAGGATGATCGGGCATTTTGAACCCACCCAATTGCATTGAATGGCGGTGAGGCTCTATGTGGTTAATGATTGGCTCTTTGCCACAGTGCGGGCAAGGTTTTAATTTATTCATGTTGCATCACCTTTCAATGACAGACGCTTTATTTGAATTTCTTTGAATCTTTCCAAATGCCACTCCTCAAGATCATCCCCTAGACAAGAAAAACCAGGGCTTTCATCTGGACACAATTGGCAATCATCAATAACCATTTGACGCAATTCTGTGCAGTCGGCGCATACCTTGAACGAGTGAGTCTCCCCATCCCATATTCCAGAATGGAAGTGATACTTTTCGCCGCGCTGAATCACGCCGCGACATTCGCAGCATTTATGTTCTTTGCGCGCAGTTCGTATCACCTCACGATAAGCGGATGGAATTTCGCTCATGACTGCACGCACTTAAAAGAAATAACCCAAACCCATGGATTGGCATCCCAATCGCCACCGGTGAACCCCCAAAGATCTTGGAATGCCATGATTGGCGGGGTGTAAAAAACATGCTGATATTTGGTTGACTTCCAGCCTCGCAGAGTAAGCTCAAGGCCTTCTGCGATAGCATCAGCCTCACTGATGTCGTTTAGGCGCTCGATGCGAATATCGGTAATTTCAAGGCGTATGCGACTTGCCCAGCGCGGCATATTGCTGGCTCCCTGCCACGGCGCAGGGATTGCATTGCCAGCTCCATCAGTCCATCCCCCGAGTGGAACGTCCCCATCGCGATAAATCACGTCATAGTTTTCTGGTTCATCCTCAGGACTGCCGCCGTCAGGATCAATTACAGAAAGAGCGAAGTCTTCTTGAACCCATAGCTGATCCCCAACTTCACCAAGTGGACATTTCACACAGATAAATCCAGCCTGCCACGCCTGATTAACATGCTGGCTGAGCGTTAAATCAGGGTTCCATGCGCCCAACTCGCGAAGGCGGCTTTCAGTTACCGTTGGCTGAACTTTTAAAATACGGCGTGTTTGCGTTTTGCGCCCGTCTAAGATTGCGCTCACCATCTCGCCAATAAACGCGATTGGATTCTCATTCATGGATTACCTCCTTTACTATTTGAGTGCCCCAGGCAACGTCCTGTTGCATCTTGGTTGTCACAGCCTTCCGAAGGTATAACCTCCATGCCTTGCTTCTTCATGCTATCCAGCTGCCCGCGGATTTCTTTGGCATCGCCAGGGAACATTGACTCCAATTCGGCATCGGTGGACTGTTCCGCGGCGCTGATCGGCATATAAATATGAAAAGTTCTCATGCTGATGTAACCCCTATTCCCCATGCCTTTAATCTCTCCTTCTCGACTTCTTTGTTACGCTTGATCGCCGCTTTGTAGCTGACTTTTGCTTCCTTTATTGTCTTGCACCACTCACCGGTACCACGGCGCGATTTAAATCTGACCTTATTTTTTTGCTCGCCCCAGCAATCCCAGTTATATTCACGCTCAGGTATGTCTATACCCAACCACTCAGGGAATGATTCAACACACTCTGAGGATAGGTATTGGTCATAGCGAGTCTTCTTTTTCGGCGGAGGCAACATTTCAATTGCATATTTGCGGCCATAATCTGTAGCAGCGAAGTAGAAGCCACCACCTAGCCATTCTGCATTCGGCCGCATTGTCATCATGCCGGCGTCAACGAGTGCCGTCAGTCTGGGAAAATCGCTACTGTTTTCACCGGTCATGAAGTAATTTCTGTTTGGAGTTCGATTCCACTCTGTCAGGCCAAGCGTGTGATTTAGCAACTCGAGGTGACCAGGCTCTATTGATGCAATCTGGCCGCTCATGCTGCACCGCCTTTCAGTGCTACATCCTTATTGATCTGATCAAGATTGCTGAATGCAGCCTTCCAGGTTGCAAGCTCATCACGCAACTGCTCGTTCTCTTTGCGCAGGGCTGCTGCGTCATCATTGGTAGGCTCAAAGTACATTGGAATTGAATGACTAGGACGAGTACCGTCAGTCATAAATGTAAGTTCCATTTTTACGCTTACATTACTTCCAATTGATTCAATCCAATCCTTTGCAGCGCGACTGATATACAGCGCTGGTTCCTGAGTCACTTCCGGCAGGGGAAGGGCGCGGATTTCATCTGAAATTAATTTTGCAACTTCCGACGATCTTCTAAGATTATTCTTGGATAAATGGCTTACTTCGTTATGTATTGATCGCAGATATGCTTCAGATTGAGCATCTGCAACCTTCGCGCACTGCTCTCTGAATTTTTCGTAGTTCACTTTGATACCTCCCCATAAAACATCGGCGAACCCTTGACTTCTGCAAGCACTGCTTCGACCTCATCTTTTGAATAGCCCCAGATGTAGCTGTCGCCACCCCGGGGCAGCCCGATATTGTCGATATGGAGTTTTTCGCCGGCATGAATATATTCAGCAAACGCGATGACCAGGGATCTCAGCGTGCCTCCGTGAGTAAAGTTATGCATGGCGCCATCTTTATTCGATACCAGAGAAATTGTGTCTGTATGCCCGCACTTGAACACCACCGCGCCAGCTTGATTAATGGACATTTCTGCGGCGGCCTCATTGGCATAACTCCAAAAGAAGCGTCGGCCATGCCTCGATATGGCAAGAATCACAGCGTTCACATGCTCAACGCGCTTAAGCTTTTCTTGCTCGATGCTCGCTTTTTCGCTTTCAGAAATTGGCTCGGGTAGCGACATAAGCCAGTTGCGAAGTAACTGAAACTCAAAATTCCGAAAGCTGCCGTCGGCGTAGATACGTAACTCACCGCTGTGGTTATGTCGATTTGCGGCAAGATAGTCCTGGCACCCTTTCTCGGTAAAACAAGCAACAACGGTTTCCCACACGTGCATTAATTCATGCCTGTCATAACCATCGGCAACTTCACCGGTTGATCTGAAAATAGCTTCGAGACGCGCAGCTCGCGTATCAGATACCTCTGCATGATCGCTATCCCCATCATGCCGCCACTCGATTCTGCAATCTTGGTATTCAGCATTGCCGATGTACTCGCGCTTTTCCTGGACAACAAACATTGGCTGATCTGTGAACTGGTTATTCTGCTCACGAATCAACTTGCCAATTTGAAGAAGCTGGACTGGTATGAGCGCAGACACCATGTCCAAAGTGTTTGATATTTCCATTGAATAGTTATCCTTTTAAAAAATCACTCTGTTGACTGCCAAAAAATGCCGACACCATTTGATCCCGGCGCGGCTTAATACGCATCGCTCTACGCCGGGCATTAAATGCATCAAAGCGATCAGCGTCTTGCTTAAGCCTGTTTCGGTACTTCCTTGATTTTTCAGCGCCGGTCATTGCTCTCGGCTTTGCTGCATCGGCACCAGAGCCAACAATGAATGCCGGCTGATAGAGATCGTGCTTTTGACCAATGTGCGACCACGAAATTATGTGAATTTGCTTGTTAGCGCGCAGGAACGAGATGTAGCCGGTAGCCCAGCGACGAGAGATGCAGATATGCTCCGACACCTCCTGAACAGTCCTGGGGATGGACATAAAGGCGCAGATCCTTTTAATCCGCAGCTGTGCGCGAGGCGAGTTGAATTTCATCGCACCCATTATTTCCTCCCACAAACCCGACGCTTAACTTCTTCCAGGTTCGTGCTGCGAAACCAATGCTTTGCACACGCCAACTCATCCGGCTTTGGCAAATCGCAGGAGGCGATAGGTGCCAAATGCTCACGCGACCGTTTTCCTATTTCATAGGAAACTGTACAAAACATAAGCAGCGCCAAAATTAGAAGAATAATGTCTTTCATGGGTTTTATATCCCGAATTCGGCTAAAAGCGCGCACGAAGAAGCAATAGACTTTCTCAGCTGCTCTGCGGATACATCGCTGCATAAGATCGACTTAACCAAGTCATGCAACTGGCTGACAACCGCTTCGCGGGTTGGCGCCTGATCCAGAGATTTGGAATTTCTAACACCGACCATTCGGAGTGCGACTGTCGCTGCAGTCTCAGAAATATCCTGGGGATTCAACATTAAATGTTTCGGTGAATTTGCCAAAATACCAGCGCCAACCGAAATTAAAGCACTATCGAAAAAGTCAGCATCCGACATGCGGCCAACAGCATTTCCAAGCATGAGAGTTCCTAAATAAGTTCAAATTAAATCCTGATAAAACTTATTATAGCCATATAAGGCTATTTTTGGAACTAAAAAAACTCTTTTATGGCTATTTATTTTTATGCGTCCGCAAACATCTCATCTGCAACAGCTTCTGCCTTTTCAATCGCACTACCCACAATGCCGCTGCTCGCACCACTCTCGGCGATCAGATAGTTAGCATTTTCAAGAAATGCAAATGAACATGCATCCCACAAGTCCGGAGACGGTATTCCGTCAGCAGCCATGTCCGCCTTTTTCTCAATATAGCGACGCGCCTTCTCGTCGTAGTGATAAGGGATTCTTGATCCTTGTTTGATGAGCTTTTTGATTATTGACTTTGGAATATCTGAATTAATCCCGAAGCGCCCCTCCTGGACAGCACGAGCGATGCCACAGCATGCCTGCGCACGCTGGTTGACATACCGCTCCTTGTATTCAGTCTTGAAGTTTGGCGAGCCCCAAAGCACCTTAACGAAGTTCGTAAAATCATTCTTCTCAAGTTGCTTGATAACGCTCAGTCCAATGCCGCCGCCGTCGATAATCGCCGTAGAGTTGGACAGATTTCCCGACTGTACAATGATGTCGCCGTAAACGTCGCTTGGGTCTTTGGAGTTTGAGCAAAGAGGCACGCTGACTATCTGTACTCTGCGCGCATCGGCGCCGTATTCGCCATGGCCTATTACTTTTGCAGCAATCAGAGCGGTATCATCGCGATATCCGCCACCACCGATATCACTTAGCAGAAACCATCCATATTCCTCATCATCTCTAATGACCTGCTTTCCTACGCAAGCCTCAATAGATGCAGCACCGGTCAGGTACTTCCCTGCTAACTCGCAGAACTGGCCGACCACCTTGATTAACCATTCCTCGAGCGAGTATTGCGCTTTTTTCTCAATCAAGAACTCATCAGACACAAGCGGGGAATCTATAGAGCTAAAGCTTAGGGCATTCCATACACCGCCCTCCTCTTTCGATAAGGAGTGATGCTGGTCATAGAAAAAACCACTCTGACGAGTTGGCTGGGATGCGCATACCGCCCGATTTCGCGCATCTGTCATCGATCCAGATATAACACCCCAGTTTGCATCCGGAATGCCGGAGCTCTCATCAAGCAGCCAAAGCAGCGCGTAATTGTGGGCACCGGCCAAGTTCTCCGGACTTCCTTTTGGCGCCGACCTGGGCGAGATAAACCAATTTAACTTGAAGCCCTTGATATAGACCCGCTGGTTCTCAATCTCGAAGTAATCCGCAATCCAAGCATGCGCACCTTTTTGAATGTCAGTCTTACGGGCTGCGAATTCCTTCCAAACGCCATCGGTAATGGTTTTTAACTTCGGAGCATGCAAAAATGTATTTGACGTGTAGTAGCAAAATAAGTGCCACAGCGCGATAACAGAATATCCGCCAGTCTTACCGGTACCATGTCCCGATGTGACGCTAGTTCTGGATCCAAACGGAGCAACAGACTCAAACATTTCGACTTGCTGAAAGGTTGGTGTCATGCCTATCACTTCAATGCAAAACCGCGTTATATCAACGCAATACCTCTCAACAAACGGGAGGTATCGCGGATCATCAAGAATACTTTTCTTTGCTACGGCCATTACTTTTGATTCAATCCAAGTCGTTCATATCGTCCCGATGCAGCTGCGGCACTAGATTTAATCTCCGCCATTTTTTGGTCGTAGATTTCGTTCAGTTTTTCAGTACTAGTGACCGTCAACGCTACCTCAGCAACACTCTCAACTTTGTTTTTTAGACGCGTCAGATTTGGCGCCATGAATACCAGGACGCGACTTTCATATGCGCCAGATAGTCCGCCCTCGACCATCAATGACTCCTGTAGATCCTGGCATCGCGTGAGCGTGTCGGAAAAGAGTTGATGGACTAAATTACCTTTTTCATCTTTTTTCGATGCCCACTCATACAAAGTATCTCTACTTACGCCGATTTTCGACGCAAACCTTGTGATGGTAGGAAAAGTGTTTGTGATATGCCGCTTCTCGAAAACGCCAGGCTTAACTTCGACCTCAACCTCACGGTGAACCTCAATATTGAAGTAGTCCAGCATCATCTGGCAGTATTCTGGCTTGTATTTTGTCGGGCGCCATGGGTCAAGCACCTTTTCTGTCGACGTGCGCCGCTTAGTAGCTGGCTTACTATCTGGTTTTTTTATGGGCTTTTTTTCTTGCGATTTCGATTGAGTCGCAGATTTACTGGCTTTCGGCGTAGTTGATGACCGTTTAGGGGTAGCCTTATTTTGCGATTTTACAGGTACCCGGTCTTTAGAATCAGTCTCAGTAGTTTTCTTGATGGGCATAGATACCTCTTACTTCTATTTTGATGTTTGAAACACCATCATTGAGCTATGGTGCATTGGAACAGAACTAATTGATTTATAGAACACCCCCGCGCCAGATACGTACCCATAGACATAACGCGGGACAGGCAGTGCATTACGTCGCCATTCCAGCTCCCCGCCTCTACCGTTCCAATAATCCCGAACGGTTGGCGAAATCTCTGAGAAGGCTTTGTAAAGGGTATCCAAATCCTTTACATCACATATCCTTTGCCACCCTGGATGCACAGAGCACCACTCCAGCGCACACTGCGCCGCTTCATCAGCCGAATAAAACAGGCAATCAGTCATTGATTCCTATCCCTACTGGCCGCCAAATAGATCCAGCATGCCCTCATCGCTATTGGCCTGACTCATATTGACGCGATTGGAAACGAGTGCCTGCCGGCGCTCCATGAATTTATTTGCTGCCTGCACAACTGCGTGCGCCTCATCAATAGCACTTTGAAGTGTTGAGCCTGCAATTACATCTTCTTCAAACTGTGAGTTCCTACGACAAACCGTATCGAACGCCAGGAAGCATTTATTCATTGATGTGAGCAAGCTACTCATATACCCCTGCATCGGGGTCATATCTGCAGCATTGGCAAGCAAAACAGTAACCATTCGGTCATTCTGCGCGGCGATCTGCTCTCGCACAGCCCGGAGAATAGCCATACGCTCCGCAGTCTCTGGATCACGCTCGGGCTCATCATGCAACCCCATCAAGTAATCCATGCTGACGCCGTATGCTTTCGCTGCTTTTATGAGGAAGTCTTTAGGTATCTTCGCAAATCCGGACTCAACCTTACTGAGCGCGGATGAATTTTTGTACCCGAGGAGTTGCGATGCTTCGATCTGGTCAAGCCGATTTAAATTGCGAGCATGGATCAATCGCTTACGCACAACTTCATTTATGGGCTCTTCCGGAAATGAAGATGCCAAGCGAGCAGCCGCACCGCGGCGAAAGTTGGCAATTGGGTGTAGTTCAGGCATCACTCGTGTCATTCAGCTCTCACTTATAAAACCTAGTTTTTGTTGCGTTTCCTCTATCAACCCCAGCTCCGTAACACCGAACCTGAGTTCCCAGTTTTTCCTGCCCTGATGTATCCCATCTGAACCAGTATGGTGATTGGGACATAATGGGCATGTATCAGTGTCCTTGGCTCGCCGCCCGCCACCAGTACCCGTGCGCCTATGGTGAACTTCGCACGCTACCCACCCATACCCAAGCATTGCGCATATTGCGCAGCCCAATGCGGCGACCTTCGACATATAATCTGGATTTGAATAGCCCTCTTTGCGCTTGGTGTGTTTTTTCTTAAATTTCGAGCGCCTTAGCTCGCCAGCAGCAGCCTTAAATCCACTGCCCCGGCTCTTGAATCCTGATCTTTTAAGCATAACAAACTTAATATTCGTTTATGCATAATTATAGCTTAATACGGGTTTTGCTAGTCAAATAAATGACATCACTCCATCCAAAAAAGCGAGCTCATTGACAGAATTTTTAAGCCATCTTTCATTCTCTGTTGGATAGAAAAATTTGATGATCACGTCTACAAGTTCACTATGCAGCGAGGAGAAATCGAACTCATCCATCTCTTCATAACTCCATGACCGAGGTACCCGAATAACCTCACCTGTCGCAGCATCGACATACTCACGGACAAATGACGTTTGCATTGACAAGAACCAACGCAAGGCATCCTCGGAGTCAAACCGACATTGATTCTCAAAGACGAAGTGAAGCATAAGAAATACCAGGCGATGATGCTTCCCGTTGCGCTCCTTCTTTATATCGAACGAGACGACATCGCCATGGCTAAGCTGGATCCTAGAAATGACCTTTAGGTCTTTCTGTGTTGATGGGACTAGACAGGCTTGCGACCTACCAGGGGGGAGAAAATAGACAAGTGAAACTTTTGGCATAGACGTCTATAAGAAGAAATCCCGCTGAACTAAAGGGGCGCTCCCTATATTCGACAAACATCTACTTTTTTCAAAAGACTTCTGAATGCGCCCCTCAGCAATAGTCAAATATTGGGGAGATAACTCGATACCAATAAAATCAAATCCCTCGATACCAGCTGCTTTGCCTGTACTTCCTGACCCCATGAATGGGTCAAGAACGATTCCGCCCGCTGGGGTGACTAAGCGACACAAGTATTTCATCAGTTCAGTCGGCTTGACAGTTGGATGGTAGTTTCCATTGCGCGCAGACCAATCGGCATCCTCACGCTCTCGCATAGTTGCATTTGTTGATACAGCTGGAACGTCACCACTTTTAAGCCCTTCATTTCGATCCTTACGGCTAGCTTTAGCGCAGTAAAAAAAGCGGGCAGCACTTTTTTCAAGCTCGATACGAGGTTCGTGCGATGCAATACGACCAATCATTCCTCCGAATTTGACTGCACCACTGAAACCATTTGCAGTTGGTTCGTTTCCAGTAATTTTCCCCTGCTGGCCTTTCGCATCTGGGAACGCGGCTAGCACCTCATCACTGCCGTCGTGGATTAAGTTGGCCGGCCAGCGGCCGACGTGTTCACTAACTTCCTGGCTAAGCCCACGCCCATCACCGGCGGAAAATCTACCACCTTGAATAGCCGTGTTGATGCGGGTCTTTACTGCGTCATCACCAACCCTGCACCCATCAATATTCGGCGCCCCCGTGCCATACTCCAGGACGTTCGCAGCCACGGTACCGACAAGTGGCTTTCGCGCTACACAGATCGGCTCGTGTGCTGGCTTGAGTGCGGTGCCCCAGCCTTGCCACTGCCCATCAAGGTTTCTGGACTTCGGGAATCCTGACCCATAAACCCACATAATTTGATCGCGTATCTGGAAGCCCGCATCCTCAATTGCGCACGTCATGCGGTGATAAGTACGAGAACCACTGAAGGCCAGTAAGTGACCGCCTGGCTTCAACACTCGTAGTACTTCAGCCCACATTTGTGGGTTATAAGCGATACCACTTGCGTCCCAAGACTTTCCCATAAATCCAATCTCGTAAGGAGGATCGGTAACAACTGAATCAACGCTGTTATCAGGGAATCTCTTCATTATTTCTACGCAGTCCCCAAGATGCAATGCATATTCACTCATAACTTATTCTTTTTTTGCTTGTTTTAATCATTTTTGAATAATTGTAGGCGCAACTATACGGCTGTAGGACAGGCATCTTTCACCTGGAACTTTGCCCATTCACCGGCAATCCAATGGATACCTTTTGGAGTGAATCTAGCCTGGTTGAATGCGTGGTTGGAAGTGCTCGATGTCCCAGCTTTGATTTCAAAACGTCCACAGTCAATGTGTGGCTGATAGGGAGTCCAACCGTCGCCAAGCTTGTACATGATGTGGCGCGCATTCAAAAACCGCCTAAAATCAGACTCATTTGCCCCAAGGAGCTTGCAAACCTGCCGAAATCCCTTAGAGCCGGTTGCGTCAACGTATTTCTCTACGAATTCAACGTGGGGCTTAGTAGCCTCAATCTGTGCAGCCTGCTCCTCAATAATTTCTGCCTGAGCAAGTGCCAGCCGCAAGGCCTCTGTCATCGTCTTCGGGGCGCTAAATACCTTTTCAGAAAGCTGGTTGCGCATCTCAAAAAACACCCTGACAAGCCTCACCTTAAACTTTCGTACAACCTCGGTGTTGCGCATGTACGAAAACAACAATGTTGCATGATGCTCGTTCAATAGCGCATATTCGGTATTCCCGCCGCCATGCGAGCCAGGCAATCTTGGTCTGATTTCAAATCCGACCAAGCCAAATTCTTCCAAATCTGCGAGATATGTACGAACAAGCTTAATTACACTTGAATGATCGAGTTCAGACCCATTTGCAATATCGATGGATGTTGTAACTAGCTGACCATTCGACAAACAAGTAACAATTGACTCACTCATCAAAAATACTCCTGATTATTCTTTGGGGAAATGTTTAGCCAACTTCAGAAGACCATCCATGCAACACTCAACAGCACGCATTGGCATCATGATTGCAACAGCTTCTGGAACGAGTCCAAACTGAACAATCACAGGCGAACTTTCATCACCGCTACTCCAAAAACGAACAGACTGCATACGAGTGTCCTTGAGCCCCATTCCAAACAAATGCGCCAAAACATTCATGGAAATAGCCTGTGGCACTTTCTCAGTAAGCGCCGCGAAATCAGGTAGCACCCTCTGATAGACCGGGTACTTCGCACCGGTAATCAAGCACTTGTTTGGCTGAACGTATATTTCAAATGTGCCATCAAGCAACATAAGACGCTGCGTTTCGGTGTCTACTTGACACATAACACCGGCTTTAATCTGTGAATTTTTAGCACTCTTACGAACGGCATCCGAATCAATCCGGCAGTTAATCTCTTGATCGCAGATTGCCAGAACATCCCGGATGCAGAGCATCGCATGCCCATTTGTAGCCACCAATACGGCACCGCCATCCTTGTGAGGGGAAATAAAAACACCCTCCAGGTAATAACGAGCACCACCCTTAGCGACAAAGGAGTTCAGCATTTTTATGTATTTGGCCTGAAATTGAATAATGCTCACGCTGCCACCCTTACATTCTGATCAAGGAGATGATGCGCAGAACGTGCGCAGTCAGAGACTAGACCCGTTTCAATATTGGGCAAAATCTTGAAATAGAACGAATGGAAAGCGCATAAATTCTTGTATTCGCCCGTCGTCAGCGTCAGTATGTCGCCACTTCTTTTCCATGCCTTCTGCAGCGATTCGTATGCAGCTGCGGCAACAGAGTCGAGATAAGCATGCCTAGTCATCCGCGCCAAAAACATGCCAGTTACTACTGAAAAAGCAATATGATTCCGCCCGACTTCACCACAAGCATTTCGCTTGAGGGTGTCAAAATGAATCAAATACATCAGCTCAATTTTATCGGCGTCAGCTTTGCCCAATGGCTGCTTTCTAGCAATCAATGCCAACCCAGGGTTTGGAATATTTTTTTTCATATTCATCAGATATTCTTCAAATTATTTGTTATGCCGGATCCATAAAATCATGTAGCTTTTTCTAAAGCTAACGACTTCAATAATTCTGAAACTCCCACCCGCCACCATCTTTCTTGGCACGTTTGATACACTTGATAAATCGAAACCAGGGCAACACCTCTGCGCATAATTTGATCTTCAAGTTACCAACCTGAGTTGTATATGAACCCTTTGTTTCGTGAATCTGAAGCTCAAGATTCGCCATCACGACCAAGAAATCGACCTCGTAAAACGTGTTGTCAGCAAGCCGAATATTCATCGGATGAAACTTCCAGTCCAAAACCTCACCAGATAGCTTTTTCCTATCGAGAATTTCTGCATACTCGGCTTCAGTTTTGTTCATTTGGCTTTTTGGAATTCGCCCGATAGAAAAAAACCTATCCCTCGCAGCAATCGTCTTCTCAGCGCTAGAGCCACTTTGCTGCTTAGCCCCACTGCGGCGCCCCTTTGACTGCAACGCATTGAACTCGCTGACAGACATTCGAATTCCATTACCAGCCATTCAAGATACCTCTCGACCTAATTATTCATTTTAGCATTTTTTAAGCCTTTTGTGGCTATTTTTAGTCATGCCAATACATTTTTTGCTTCAAGCCAGACACCGCACTTGCCAACGTTTCCCATGCTAAATTGCTGGACAAAATCGCCGTTTAACTTACCTTTGGCCTCTTCGCCGCGCCGCTTTCCAACAAGTTCAAGGTATGCCGAAACTTCAGATGATTTCCGCGACTGCAACCTCATCCGACACAGAAGTCGAACTTCGCACTCATGGCGATATTGCTCACTAAGATTGAATGGCCGCATCACTGTAGCTCCCTATATTGCATCGTTTTTCTCTTTGCATCTGCTTTTGCGCGCTCCAGTGCTTTTCTATCTGCAGCGATTCTAGCCTCAGAAATCCTGTGGATCTTTTGATCTGCTGGCTCCATACCCGATATCAGATCGCGCATTCGTCGTATATTTTCTTGGATTTTTTCCCGCTCATAATCTTTCTGGGCATCTGCACCTGGCGGCGCTGAAAGCATCGGCAAAATTGGAGTGCTGGGGCTATTAAGCAGAATCTGAGCGAACTCGCTGTCATTGCGAATAAGCCCCTTTCTAAGGGCATCACCAATTGCGACTCTTTGCCGATCTTTATCAAAGCCGATCGACACAGACCAGGAGGCGGGGACTGCGCGAATTCGAGCATTGGCAACCAAGCGGTTGTAATTTTCTTTAAAGGACATGCGAGCCCCGACTTTATCGCCGACATTCAAAATTGATTCACACAACCCAAACGCCTCGGCCATTTCCGCAGTCCAAACAACAGTTTCCCGCTGGTCTTTACTGCGCAAAGCGATAGCCCAAGCCTCCTCATCCCCCGGGCGCCCATCCATCTCTCTGCATCGCTTCATAATCGCTGCAGGAATCGGAGGAAATTCCGGCTGATTCACAACGTACATTGCCAATGCAGAAGCCACCACCTTCAGCGGATACGGACTCAGCAAATCCCACCAAGTATGCGAGGTTTCCGGAATAGACTTGTCATAAGCGCCGAAGCATAGGCGCAGCGCCTGTAGGAACTCCGGCTTTTCCGTATCAAGCATCACGTCCTCCCCATTTCCAACGCCGGAACAGCATCAACTCCGCAGATGCCGGTGACATCCGGGCTACCAAGGAACTCACGTTCAATTCGAGCATTTTTTTCTTCAATCGTTTCAGCCCGACTGCCACCCATCTGACCCGAAAGCTCTTTGTCATTGCGAATAAATCGGTCAATGTTGTCCCCACTCTTCAAGATCACATCGAGGCCGTTGTACTTCACCCCCTGCGTATTTTTCCCCATGTTGTGAGGAGTTTTACTGCATCCACGGATAGCCAAACAAATGTCAGATGGCGAATAGCTCTTCAGCGCAGAACGAATCAGACCCTTTCGCTTGGAATCCAGAGCCGACCTGGGCGAATCCATCACTTTTTTCCAGAAATCGAAAATAGTCGACACGTCGTCGGGCTTTAGCTCGACATTGTTTTTATTTGACTCTGGTTCTGGTTCTGGCTCTGGTTCTGGTTTTAAAGCTGAGTCCGAAAGGGTTCCTAAAGGGTTATCAGGCACCTTATATTTTTCTTCAAAATTGTCCAATTTCACCACCGGAAACACAGAGCTAAAAGCCCGAAGAGCCTTTGCCAGCATAGCTTTAACCTCATTTGGCGGGCTTATTGCATCAAACATTTTCCCAGCTGCGATACCGACATTTGGGTTCTCAAACTGGTTCCACTTCAAGTAATGCTGAATAAAAACCCATGAAGTCCTTTTGCAACGGTGCATAAACCCTTTAAAAGTCAGCTCATCAAACCCTTTCGATACCCTTTCAATATCCCACATAACATCCTCAGCAGCGTATGCCAAAGGTAGTCTGAAGCATCCAAGCATGTTTCCATGTGGACACGTCAATAGATAGAGCGCCAAGGTTCTAGCGTCATCGCTAAGCGCACGCGTATCCTCACTCGTCCAAAATGCCGAATAAACTTTTCCATAGTCACGCATGAGACACCCATTCAACTTTCAAAAAAATTGCTAAATTTCTGGAAGGCGTGTAACTACCTGGCATGCCTTCCTAGCCATTAAGCGGTGGCCGCAAATGTCACCCATTACCAACAACCAACATTTGCCGCAAAAAAACACAAAAATCAATATTTCAAGCCATTTATGGCTATCGCGAGCGCGAAAAAAAGCACACCCTTTTCTAAGGATGTGCATCATCAATTACTATGACTAGCGAATTTCTCGCCATGGTAAATACTGATGCTTTGATGCTGTCTCTGATACTTTCGTATCCTTTGAATCATCACCAATTCTCCAGACCTCGCCATCGAAATAGCTAAAAATTCGATCTGTACGCTCATCAGTATTTGTCGAATCTCTCTCATACATTCCGACTACATCTGGTACCAATTCACCACTATGCCAAGTAGCTGTATCGTTCAGCTTACCCGGATCAGCATCAGTATTTACACCCATGTTTTACTCACATCGCGACAGGAACATTTTGCAAGTTTTCTTGGTGCCGCGTGTCACGCAACAAAATAGCCGCCTCGCGTTTTTTCAAAGCGAGATACATTTTACGAACATTGCGCACAGATGGGTCTTTTGTTGTGCCTTGCATGATTTTGTTCAGCGTATTCTTCGGAACCTTGCTGTCTTTCGAAAACTGATCACGCTCCATGTAGTAGTGAACATTTCCGTTTTTCAGAACGTATTCAAGCTGGTCTTCACCGATTATTACCTGTTTAACTTGCTTTGCCATAATTACCTCATAAATCGGATTGCAAATAACCCTTATGCGGTAATTTTAACCCACAAACGAATTTTTTTGCAATGCTTGCGACTTTTTAGGCAAAAATAAAAAAGAGTAATTTTGATAACATTTTGGTTATTCCTATTTGTTTTTACCGTAGATAAATTTAATCGCTCTGTGCAAAACTACATTAAGAATATAAGTAGCCTTGCAAGGCTAGGCTAAAACGCATAATATTACCCACGGATATAGCAATGACACAAATAGATACTACCCACGAAGATCATTCGATTATGGCACCAACAAAAAGAACACCATCCGACCTGAGAGGCACAGTTGCAAGACGCCTTGATGAATGGATGCGCGACAACATCGCGCTGGATACCCAGGCCAAGCTGGCAATGGCATCCGGCGTTGGGCAAACTACAATCGGCCGAATACTGAATAAGCAAACATCTCCAACCCTGGACGTACTAGAAAGTATTGCAAGTACCTTTGGCCGCGATGTCTCTGACCTGATTGCGAGATCAAGCGCTGATTTTATTAATTATGATAAGTCAAAATACGCTCGCCTTCCGGACTACGAAAAAATCCGCGTAGAAGGATTTATTAAACACGTAATTTCTGAGCATAACCGCGGAGATTCCTAAGGCTTCATAGTTCGCCCATTTTTCTGGGCGCTTTCTTTTACCATCAAATAGCCATATAATACTATTTTAAGCCTTTACAGAATTTAATATCCTATATAAACTGACCTCATTTAACGGATTACACATGAAAACAATAGGAACAATTAGGGCATCGAGTTGTATCGGCTTATTTGACTGCGCGCTATCCTGGTATTACACCAATATAAAGGGGATACGAAGCCCATCAAATGGCTTATCTGCAACGGGTACAGCAATACATGCTGGAACTGCATATTTTGATGAAGCGAGAATGAACGGAGAAACACCGGAGGTTTCCGCTGCTGTAGAAATAACCATAGATGCATTGAATAACCCGAATGAGGAAGTGCAGTGGGACAGCGTCAAGATGCACCGTGAAATGGAATTAAAAGCTATCAAGTTAACGACAAGATATTGCATAGAGATTGCGCCAACGCGGGAATATGTTGCAGTCGAATTACATTGCCCACCACTGAATGTCCAGACGAAATATGGCGTTATCAAATTGACCGGATCAACTGACAGGATCCGGAGAACCGAGGATAGAAGGCTTGGCATATCAGATTTGAAGTCCGGGAAAATGGCGGTTAAGGTCGGATTCGAGGATCACGAGGAGGCAGTGGCCTCAACCGCAAATCATCACATCCAACTAGGCATTTACACATTACTTGCGGAAGAAGCAGCCCAAACGGTCTTTGATGCTCCTGCAGAGATAATTGGATTAAGTACTGGCCGGAATGCAACGATCGCGATATCTGAAGTTGAGGACGTAAAAACAGCACTGCTGGGCACTGATGAGGTAGATGGAATGCTGGATATGGCAGGGAAAATGCTGAAAGAAGGTTTTTTTCCACCAAATCCACGATCAATTTTATGTAGCAAAAAGTATTGTGCGGGCTATTCGCGCTGCCCCTACAAAGGTAAATAACGAGCAACTTTCACCAACTAACTGGAGTTAAATATGACACACGTACAGCAAGATGCAGCGGCAGCAAAATCCACATCTGAACTGCGAACTATCGCAGCGCAAACGCAAGCACCAGAATCACGCTTGGATATGTTCACACTGTCCGGACTGCAACTGGCACACAAACTCGCAAAAACTTACGCATCAAGCAATGCTGTTCCATCCGCATTCCGTGACTACGTGGAAAAAAAAGACAAGAGTGGAACTAATCTCATTGAGAACCCTAACGCCATCGGCAATTGCATCGTAGCAATTGAAACTGCGGAATCTACCGGATTTTCTATTTCAGCAGTCATGCAGAATGCACACGTTATTGAAGGGAAACTGAGTTGGTCTGCTCAGTTCGTTATCGCAGCTATCAACGCATCACGCCGATTTACTCCATTGCGCTTTACGCTGCGCAGCCTTGGAATGATCAGTGCCAAGTACAAAGAAAAAACGACTTGGAATAAAGACGACGGCCGATACAACATGGTCGACAAGAGTGTCGATATCGAAAATTGGGAATGTATTGCGTGGGCGTACCCGATAGAAAATGGGCACCGTGTGGACGAAAAAATTGAATCCATTCCCGTTTCAATGAAAATGGCAGTTGAGGAAGGCTGGTACGCGAAAAACGGCAGTAAGTGGCAAACTGAAATGAAGTTCCAAATGCTTCAGTACCGTGCAGCTACATTCTTTGGTCGCCTTAATGCACCGGACGTTCTGATGGGCTTTGGACAAACTACAGAAGAATTGCAAGATACTGTAATTGACATCACGCCGCAGCCCGATGGAACTCATGCCGCGAACATCGAGCAATTGCGTAAAACAGCCGCGGCGCCGGCAGCACGCACAAATCAGGAAGATGTAACTGATGTTGAGGCAAAAGAACTTTCACGCCCAGCCGAAGCCACAAAAGAATATTCCGAGCCAAAAATCAATGAAACGTCAGCACAAACCAAAGGGGCGACCTCATCTACTGATGCGGCCAATGCATCGAATCACGACTCACCAGCATCACCTGGCGCCGATGCACAAGCAGCTGATGACTATAAATATGCAATGTCTCTTGTAGAAAAGGGGTCTCTTGAAGAAGCACTGGACTATGCCCGCAGTATGCACCCGGATGACGCTGAAGAGATTCGCACAATGGTGGCCGATAAGCGGCAAAAAGCAGAGCAATTAGCAACGCCAGCGCGCCGCACCCGCTCAAATACGGTAGACATGGGCAGCTAATCAAGAAAGATTCCAGGGCTGACAATAAAAAGCCCTGATAAAACATAGTCAACGAAATCAAGGTAAGAAAAATGAAGATCACACAAATTGAAGTACAAAATATCCTCGGCGCTAAAAGCGTGAGCGTTTGCACTAAGGCTCCGGTTATCGTGTTTGCGGGCGACAATTACAGCGGAAAATCAAGTACCTGCGAAGCTATCTATCAAGCAATGAGCGAAAACTATACTCGTGTCGGCTTGAAAAAAGACTTCTCAAAGCTGGTATCTGATGATCAGAAAAAGGGTATAGCTGTCGTGCAGTTTGAGGGCGGACAGGCATCGATCTCACTACCAAAAGGAACGCACAATTTTGCATTCGACGGCATTTCGATGAACGATGCCGAGTTGATGCAATTAGCAATGCCCTACTGCCTGACAGGAAGTTTTAGCTCAGCTGATAGTGATGAACGTCGCAAATTTTTGTACAAAATGATGAAAGTGAAGACTGGGATCGGGATTGTGCAAAAAATGCTGATCGACGAAGGCTGTGATGAGAGCAAGCTACCTTCAATACTCCCTTTGCTTGCGTCAGGATTCAAAGCAGCAGAGGAAGAAGCTAAAGAAAAAGCTAAGGATTCGCGCACTCTATGGAAGAGCGTAACCAAAGAGGTGTACGGGTCAGACAAGGCTGAAACTTGGGAGAATACATTGCCTGCCGGCTTAGACAATTCTGCTGTAAATATTGACGCAATCAATCAGAGCATCGTTGATCATACTAAACAAATCGAAGAAAGAACTATAGCAATCGGCAAATTGCAGGCTGAAATGCAGCAGGCTGCAACAATCAAGCGCAAAGCGGATGAGTTATCAGCTATCGCAGCGACACTGCCTTTTTCAAAAGAATCGCTCGAGAACGACCGCAAAGCACTGGCCGACTTCCAGGCGGAAATTGCCGCGGTGCGCGAACTTGCAAGCGGTGAAATCCAAGTCACTACTTACTCATGCCCTTGTTGCTCTGTAGTATTAACAATAGCTGATGGTGCTCTTTCCGAATATCGTGCGCCAGAGAAAGTCATTGATCCTGCTGCTCAAGAAAAGCTTCCCGGCATGGAGCGAAAATTAAAATTGCTCGAAGCTGCGGTTATCGCTAGCGAAAATGCAGTAGAGGATGCAGAGGATGCAAAATCTAAACTCAAATTACTGGCTGATGGTGTGAATTCTGACGCACCAACTATAGAAAGCATAGCGGCCGAGCGCAAAGCGCTGGATGCTATCAACGCGCAACTGAGCAAGCTGAAGCTAGAAAAAGCAAACTATGACGCCTTATTGACTGCAGAGGCTGAAGCCAGAAAAAAAACTGAAGATGCAAAACGCCATCACTTAGATGTCCTGGCATATTCAAAAATTGCCGAGCAACTCTCCCCAGAGGGAATACCGAGCAAACTTCTGGAAAATGCGATTGCTCCGTTTAATCAAGCGCTGGCAAAGTCATCAGAAATATCGTACTGGCATCCTGTTTCAGTAGACAAAAACATGAGCGTTTTTTATGGCGACCGCCCTTACTCACTCTGCTCTGAGTCGGAAAAGTGGCGCTGTGATGCGATGCTAGCCGAAGTGATTGCGAAATTCTCAGGTCTGAAGCTTATCATGCTGGATCGTTTCGACTGTCTTAATGCAGAAGGTCGTAGCGATATGATCGCATGGCTTGAGGAAATAACAGCGTCGGGATCGATTGATTCTGCCATAGTTTTTGGAACAATGAAGGATAAGCCAAAACTGCCTTCAACCTGCCAGCTAGTCTGGATGATAAATGGCGAAAATGAACAAGATACGCAACAGCAATCGCTTGTAGCTGCATAGAGCAATAACTTGGCGCGATCGAGATGTTAATAGGCGGGGGCAGGCTCCCGCTTCAATATGAAAGGCAAAAAAAATGGCGTCCGTAAATAAAGTAATTATCGTCGGGAATTTGGGGAAAGACCCCGATACTCGCTTCACACCGGGTGGCGATGCAATGACCAGCATCACGGTCGCGACCACTGACACTTGGAAAGATAAAGCGACAGGCGAAAAGAAAGAGCAGACCGAGTGGCACCGCATTACCTTCTTCGGTAAGCTGGCAGAAATCGCTGGGCAGTACCTCAAAAAAGGTTCCCAGGTCTACGTCGAAGGCTCCCTGCGTACCCGCAAATACACCGATAAAGACGGCGTGGAAAAGTATGCAACTGACATCAAAGCAGATTCCATGCAGATGTTAGGCAGCCGCCAGGGTATGGGCGACGCAGGCATGGACGACGGCTACGGCGCACCCACCCCAGCCCGACGCCCGGCAGCCCCGGCACAACGCCCAGCCCCGGCACAACGCCCAGCCCCGAATTTCTCGGATATGGATGACGATATTCCCTATTGAGCGGCTTGGGTATTTATCCCCAACCGCTTACATACAAAAATACCATGCCAATTTGAATGCGGCGTAGCAGTTTGGACTACATTATTGACGACCGGCCTAAGGAGGCGCGAATACAGGGGTGACCCGTGGGGCGCGTGGATTTCCGCCTCCAATATAGCGACCAAGCTGCGTTCCATCCGGCACACTGTTTTTTAGATACAGTGAGGTAATACTCAGAAACTGTCCGTTGGAGATGTATTTGAGCACCAGCAGCGCTGCTGGGTTGAGGTTTAGCCGAATTTTACTTTTATCGTGCTCTTCCGCAGAATAAACTGTCCCAGACTGGCTCAATTTAAAGTAAACCATACTCGCTACTGTATGGTTGTTGTTTATGAGCCATTGGCCATGCCGTTTTTGTATATGCTCCGCCCCCCAGTAAGCATTTCCCTGTTGCAACTTGATTGGCAGAGGGGCGACCACCCCGGGAATGATGTTACCGGGCATCACCCCGAAAGTTGTTGAACCATTAACTGTCCAGAAGCCCAATATGTCTGACACATGCCACCATACATAAGTTTATGTCGAAGTAGCAATTATCCTCCATGCTGAGGATATACGTACGATTTACTTTGACTTGCTCATTTTTGAGTAAGATGTGCTACACTATGTTTGTCGTTGATGACGAAGCGTCCGCTGTAGTGGCAACAAGGTGAGGCGCATTTAGCAAAAGTGGGGCCATGTGTAGTACTCACTTGAACGTGGTGTTGGTTTTGATACCAACTCAGGATTCCACTAGCTTAGGCTATTTGGATACTGCGGGCGCCGTTCCGACAATTAACACTGAAAGCCGCCTCCGGGCGGCTTTCTTCATTTCAGCTATACCTTCCTCGTACTGAATAGGCACTTTCCTCGGGCTACCAGGCAGTCTCCTTGCAGATGCACTATCTTGCAGTAGGACAACGTCGTCTGATGATAGACCGTTGGATAAAGCAGACTGCATCTAGTTTGGTTGCGCTGCGACTGGGATGTATGCGATCGCCAGACAGTGCTCCCCAAGGCCGGCCAAAACCAAAGTTGCAAACCTAAATGCAGCGTAGTTCCACATTCCTAAATCTGATTTTACTGCAAAGTGTTATACAAATAAATTTCCCAACGAAACGACAAGGCTAAGAGTAACCTTATACGGCTTTTTTTATGCTAAAATGAATTTATTGCTTTTTTGCTGGCTAGCCAATTTAAGAGCTAGAAGCCCGATTGCACCCGCACTTGCATCAATAAAAATTCATATTTGCATTTTTTTAATCACAATGTCAGATTCATTAAATATTAGACAATGCGCCGATTTACTTCACGTCAATGAATCAACTGTTAGTGAAATGGCGATATCTGGAGAGATCCCGGGCGCAAAGATTGGCCGTGCATGGGTATTTTTGAAGGAAGATGTTATTTCTTATTTGAGGAATGAAATTTCAAAACAGACAGCGGTTCGAAAAAAAGAAGCAGATGAAAAGAAACCAAAAGAAAAGTTTCCAGAAAGCTCCCTCGTAATGATTAAGGGGGCTCCAAAAGTCAGCAGAAAGCGCGTGCTGCCTGATTTGAGCGCGTATCAAAATTAACTGACATGCTTAGAGCAAGACGATAGCTATATCGGCGGCGATTTCACCTACATCGAGTGATGATCGCTTTTTTTAATTTGGATATACAAAATGAACATTACCAAAACAGAAGATGCAAGCGAATCCATTAGCCTTAATTTGATTGATTTGAATGGCCGCCTCTGGACTATCCCCGCGGAGGTAGTGAAGACAAAAATGAAGGATCAAAATTTTGCATTACATAAGTCGCTTGATCTTTATGATAATGCATGGGTAGTTACGCATGTTGAAACTGGCGCAATCGTCTACACGGACAACCTTAAGAATGCAGCAGTTGCAATAGCAGCAAAGAAAATAAATGGCATGACTATCAAAAAATTTAATGAGGCCGTTGAGAAAATTCAAGAAATCCGGCGCGAATTAGAGTCAGAAAGACGCGCAGAGTTCATTGCGCAACACCTTAATGGTAAGTGAAATATCAAATTACAATAGACGTCAAAAATATGAGGTATGGGCAGAAAAATGAAATGGATACGAATATGTTTGTTTATACCAACTTTTCTTTTGCTGATGAATTATCTCGGGTTTGATAAATTTGACCGGAGAGGCGCATCTATTAGAATTTTCGCTTGCACCCTGGCCTCCTTGGTGATTGTAGGTGTCATAGACTATATTGCAACATCTTTGTTCGGTATTCAATTAGATTAAGCATTCAATACTCACAAATAACATACGCCACATTCGGCTTCGGTTAAAATTCGGGCTATCCGAACAACAACTAAAAGTAGAGCCGAACATGGATTTAGTTTCGCCATTATCAGATCAGGAAGTTGAATTAATTCAATGCTTCAGAATGTCTGATGAAATTCACAAAAGCTTAATCTTGACTTCGGCAGAAGTTGCAAAAGAGTATGCAATTAAAAAGGCAAATCACAAGGCCGAGGTCTACCAGTTTCCGATGACAAGGAATTAACCGAGCCTATCCGCAAGATTACTGGCGCGCAGATTTCCATAGCGAGCTAGCATCCTAGTTGAGCTGTGCCCAGTAATTTTCATAATTTCAAAGTCGCTAAGATTTGTCTTCTCAAATAATCTTGATGTAGCCTCATGGCGCAAATCGTGGAATCGTAAATCTCCACACCCAGCGGCATCAAATATTCGCGCAAACTGCCGCGACAACTTTGATGTGGTCTGGCGCAGCGACAAACCATCAAAGCCATCTAGCCAAGGGAAAAGCAAGTCATTCTGATGGTTGAATCCCGCCATACCCCGGCTTTGACTACTAACAATTTCCAAGTACGAACTGATCGAAGCAATTGCTTTACGAGAAAGCGGTACCTGGCGCTTATTGCCATTTTTTGTTTTATCGAGAAATATAGTCTTCTTCTCTAGAGATATCTGATCGAGTGTTAGAGAAAACATCTCTCGCATCCGCATTGCGGACTCTAGAGCCAAATCAAAAATAAGCTCAATTGCCGCCTGATAATTCATCTCAAGTGGGCGCTCGCGCTGACTTGGCTTATCTCTAGCCATTACTGAGCGAATTCGCTCTTCTTCGCCGGGCTCCAGCCGGCGATCACGCTTGTCGTCACTTTTCTCTGCATGCTCACCATCAAATGCTCGCGCTGCAGCGACATCTCTATCTGAATACTGCGCGTACCGCTTTGGTAGTTGCCTAATCGGGTTTATAACAAGCGGCACTATATTTCGCCTACCAGCCCAATCAAAGCAGCGACCAAGAGCCCCGACATGATGCCGGATAGTATCAGGCGAAAGGTTATATTCGACCTTCATTGCAAACACCCACTTCTCAACCCAGGCGTAATCGATTCTCTTTAACTCTGCTTCACCAATGCGGGCATATTGAACATTGAGCAGCCTCTCATCTGAATCTGGCACTGAATTTGCGACCAGGTACTCTTTAATTAGGTCAGCAATTGTGTTGTGCTCTGACTTTTTTGCAAAGAGCTCTTGCGGAACGATCCCACGGTCTAGCAGCGCTTCAAGCTTTGCTACATACGAATCACCCTCAGCCTCATCAGCAAATGTCAAATATAGCGGCTTAGCCAATAATGACTTGCGCTTAATGACGTATTCCCATCCTTTATTCTTCTGTCTCTTTGTAGCCATAGATTATTTTCTCAACTCACGTCAACGTCCAACAAAAATTATGTACGGGTGGATAGCCACTTTTTCCGGGTGGATAAACACCCAATTAGGGGCGATTAGGCGGGAATAGATAAAAAAATAGCCCACTCGTGAGTGGGCTAAGTCTTTGATTTTACTACTTATTTACTGGAGGCGGGGGTCGGGATCGAACCGGCGTCTACGGCTTTGCAGGCCGCTGCATAACCACTTTGCTACCCCGCCTTTGAGATACTTCACAGCTTACGCTGCGAAATACATCACTACTGCTCTGATAAAAACGGGGAACGTATTCCCCGATTTAATCTGGAGCGGGAAAAGAGTCTCGAACTCTCGACCTCAACCTTGGCAAGGTTGCGCTCTACCAACTGAGCTATTCCCGCATTAACTGTTGCCTGCTGTGTGGGGAAAGTGGAGCGGGAAAAGAGTCTCGAACTCTCGACCTCAACCTTGGCAAGGTTGCGCTCTACCAACTGAGCTATTCCCGCATTAACTGTTGCCTGCTGTGTGGGGAAAGTGGAGCGGGAAAAGAGTCTCGAACTCTCGACCTCAACCTTGGCAAGGTTGCGCTCTACCAACTGAGCTATTCCCGCATTAACTGTTGCCTGCTGTGTGGGGAAAGTGGAGCGGGAAAAGAGTCTCGAACTCTCGACCTCAACCTTGGCAAGGTTGCGCTCTACCAACTGAGCTATTCCCGCATTAACTGTTGCCTGCTGTGTGGGGAAAGTGGAGCGGGAAAAGAGTCTCGAACTCTCGACCTCAACCTTGGCAAGGTTGCGCTCTACCAACTGAGCTATTCCCGCATTAACTGTTGCCTGCTGTGTGGGGAAAGTGGAGCGGGAAAAGAGTCTCGAACTCTCGACCTCAACCTTGGCAAGGTTGCGCTCTACCAACTGAGCTATTCCCGCATTAACGAAAGACCAAAATTATATAGCACTCCGAAATTATGTCAAGCGGGCTAACTCACTTTGTCCTGCTGCTCTGTGCTTTCCTTGATCATGGGCCAGGCTTTTTTCAGGTAATAGCACATCGACCAGACGGTCAGCACGGCGGCCACCAGCAATAACCAAGAACCGATCAGCACAGTATCGATACCAAACAGCATGTCGTAATACAGCAGCATAGGAATGGCGATCATCTGCGCCGTGGTTTTAATTTTACCCAGCGAGCTGACCGCTACCGATTTCGAGGCGCCGATCAGCGCCATCCATTCACGCAATGCAGAGATGGTGATCTCGCGCCCTATGATCACAAACGCGATCACGGCATTCACCCTGTCCAGCTGCACCAGCACCAGCAAAGCGCCAGCCACCATCAGCTTGTCGGCCACCGGATCGAGGAAAGCACCAAACGAGGAAGTCTGATTCCAGCGCCGCGCCAGAAAGCCATCAAACCAATCCGTCACCGCTGCCACGATAAATACGATGGTCGAGGCCAGGCCCTTATGGAAGGGACTCAGCCACGCATCCGGCAAATAAAAAACACCGACCACCAAAGGAATCAGTGCGACGCGCAACCAGGTCAGCAGTATCGGAAAATTTAAGGGCATGACTTTTGTTATGAGGTTCGGGCCAGTGGTTCAGCATGGCAGCGACTACCGCTTTTGCGTGCCGCGCACAGTGCTGATTTCACCGTTTTTTTATAAGAAATTCCGCCCATTATATTTGTCTATCGCAATCGCTTGTAAATTTCTTCGGCGAGTTTGTGCGATATTCCTTCCACACTGGCTAATTCATCCACACTCGCATCGGCCACGCCCTTGAGACCACCAAAACGGCTGAGTAATTTTTGACGTCGTTTTGGCCCCACGCCTTCGATATCTTCCAGCTGTGAAGTCTGGCGCGCCTTATCCCGCTTGGCACGCATGCCGGTAATCGCGAAGCGATGTGCCTCATCGCGGATCTGTGCAATCAGCATCAGTGCGGCAGATTCTTTGCCCAGTTCCTGCTCAGGGCGGCCATCGACGAATACCAGCGTTTCCAGCCCGACCTTGCGCCCTTCACCCTTGGCAACGCCAACGATCAGGCTGCAATCCAGACCCAGCTCGGTAAATACCTGACGCGCGACTTCGACCTGCCCTTTACCACCATCGATCAACACCACATCAGGCATGACGCGATTTTCAGCCGTTTCACTCTGCCCTGACAAATGCGCATAACGCCGTGTCAGTACCTGGCGCATGGCGGCATAATCATCGCCAGGCGTGATACCCGTGATATTGAAGCGCCGGTATTCGCCATTCTGCATCGCATGATGATGGAATACCACGCACGAAGCCTGGGTCGCCTCACCCTGGGTGTGACTGATATCAAAACACTCGACCCGTATCGTTTCCAGATCCTGCGCATCCAGTTCCAACACGGTGGCCAGCGCACGGGTACGGGCCTGTTGTGAACCCTGTTCGGATAACAGGCGTGCCAGCGCCAATCGCGCACCTTTGAGCGCCATCTCGAGCCAGATGCGGCGCTGCTCCTGTGGTTGAAAACTCAGGTGGATTTTGTGACCACATTGCTCGGTCAGCGCCAGCATCAGATCAGGCGCATTCAATTCGATATTGGTGACTAAGGTGGCCGGAATGAATTGCTCAACATAATGCTGCGCCAGGAAGGCAGCCAGCACCTCGGCTTCTATGCTGTCTTCGGCAGTCGTCTGCACCTCATCGACATGAGTCGGAAAATAGGCACGGTCACCCAGATGCCGCCCACCGCGTATCATGGCCAGATTCACGCAGGCACGGCCACCTTCCACGATCACAGCGATGATATCGACATCGGCGCTGCCGCTGGTTTCCATACTCTGCTGTTGCAAAACTTTGGATAAAGCAGACATCTGATTGCGTACCAGCGCCGCCTGTTCAAATTTGAGCTGCTCAGCGTAAGCCAGCATTTTCTTTTCCAAAGACTGCAGCACTTCCAGCTGCCGCCCACGCAAAAAATCCGCAGCATTAGTCACGTCTTGCAGATAGTCTTCAGGCGTGATCAGACCCACGCAAGGCGCGCTGCAGCGATGGATCTGATGCAGCAGGCAAGGACGGGTACGATTGGCGTAGACACTGTCTTCGCAATTCCTGAGCAAAAAAACTTTCTGCAGGATCTCCATCGACTCCTTGACCGCCCAGCCCGATGGAAATGGACCGAAGTACTGATGTTTTTTATCGACCGCACCACGGTAGTAACTCATGCGCGGCGCGGCATGCTGACTGATTTTCAGATAGGGATAGGATTTATCGTCGCGGAACAGAATGTTGTAGCGCGGGCGCAGTGCCTTGATCAGATTATTTTCAAGAATCAGGGCTTCGGCCTCGCTGCGTGTCACCGTAGTTTCCATGCGCGCGATTTTCGCGACCATCATGGCGATACGCGGACTGGATAAGGTCTTTTGAAAATAGGTGGTGACGCGCTTTTTTAAGTCTTTCGCCTTACCCACATACAGCAGTTGATCCTGCTGATCAAAATAGCGGTACACGCCGGGCAAGTGGGGTAATTTTGCGACGGTATCGAGCACTTGTTGTCTGCCGTCAGCTTGCTGCTCATTCTCTGTCATGATGGGTACTAAGTAAAACGACTCAGTTTGCGTACGAAATGGTGGTTACCAGGCGACAGGCTCAGCGCTCTGCTTCCACCACGACAAAAGCCAGCGCATATTCTTTTTCATCACTGAGCGACACATGCGCCTTCAGGCGCTGCGTCTGCATCCAGCTGGCCAGCGTATCGGAAAAATGCAGCACCGGCTTACCCTGCGCATCATTCAGCGTCTGCAGATTTTTCAAGGTCATCGGCAGACGTACACCAGTACCTATCGCTTTACCAAAAGCCTCTTTGGCTGCAAAACGGGTCGCTAAATAATGCATGGCACGCAGTTCCGATTGGGCTGCGCGTTGCTGGTAGATTTGCCATTCCTGCGCACCCAGAATTTTTTCCGCGAATCTGGGGCCAGAACGCTGCAAGGCAAGCTGCATGCGGTCTACCCGGGTGATGTCGTTGCCTATGCCGTAAATCATGGCTGCGGACCATACAGGCGTATCAGCTCCGCTTTGGCGGCAGCCACCGCACTGCCCCAGCCTGACAGCAATGCAGTCGCCAGCAAACCCTGTCCTAACTCCAGCACGCGACAGCAAGGGAAACTACGCACTGCAGCCATTTGCTGAACTGAACCCAGCGGCAAACGCAGACTGATGCCAGCTTGCGTGGCAGCGCTACACAGCGCAGTGACATCGGCCACGGCCTGCTCGCCTTCTTGCGGCAATTCCAGCAACACACTGCGCGCGCCCTGCACATGTGCAGCCTGCAAAGCTGCGCTATCCGGGTTGGCTACGGCCACCCACGGCGCGTCTGCAACCGGCTCTGGCGTGATCTGTCCTGCGATTAAGCCCTGTTGCCATAAGCTCTGTGCCAAAGCATCCTGTGCAGACGCATACACAAACACCGGCAGCGGACATGTGCGCAGCAAGCTCTGCACCCCTTCAGCTGTCAGCGTCAGGCTGGCTACAGCCAGATCCAGACTGAACTGATCGGCACCCGCGTACACCGCATCGCGCATCAGTTGCTCACACACAGACTGCGGGTTTGCATCATTCAGCAAGGCGAGCAAGACCGGATCAAGGTCGATACACAAATCCGGCAAATGCAAAGGAGGATGTATCATCATAAATTCTGCAAATCGATCAAAAGCTGGCGGGTACTGAGTACCGCGCCGTGTAAATGATGTGAGAGTAAAAAGCGCATCAGCATCTTACTTTGAAACTGAGTTTCCGGCAGGCTGTAATCACCATCCGCCATCGCCAGCAAGCAAGCTCCGCTCAATACCGGGAAATGATCGCCAGGCCGCGCCGGGCGCGTGCCAGCTTGCGGATCGAGTACATAATGTAGCTCGGGCTGCACGGGTGCACGCTGTTCGGTACACAGATGAATATCACCCAGCAGGCCGGACTGGCGTAGTAAAACCAGCTCAAACTGGCGCAGCACCACGGGTGCGGATTCGCCATGTGCTAACTGATTAATGGTGGCGACATACTGATCAAACAAAGCAGGATGCGGCTCGTCTTTGAGCAGAAACTTAATGATCAGTTCATTCAGATAAAAACCGCATACCAGCGCCGATTTTTCTAAGGGCAGCATGCCGCCCACCCAATCAGCCGAGGTCAGGGTTTTTAACTCGGTCTTGCCCATCCAGGATAAGTTCAGCGGCTGGAAAGTCTGCAATACGCTGCGCAACTGCGAGTGTGGTCGTTTTGCACCTTTCGCAACCAGCGCAATGCGGCCGAAATCGCGCGTCAGCACATCAACGATCAGACTGGTTTCTTTGTAGGGGCGCGCATGCAGCACAAAGCCGGGTTGCTGCAAAATTTTTCGCTCACGCGGTGCACTGGCCGAGACGGCAGAGGAGTTGCGTTTTTTTACTGGCGTTGAAATGCGCAGAGGATCTTGCAGGTAATCTGCAAGATCCTCTGTCACTGCATCCGTTGTGGGATTCATCACCTCAAGGACAGCAATTTACTCGTAGCCGTAAGCACGCAAACCGGCTTCATTATCGGCCCAGCCTGATTTCACTTTGACCCAGATTTCCAGGTACACAGTGCCACCGAACAGCTTCTCCATATCGACACGGGACTGCGTGGAAATCTCTTTCAGGCGCGCACCTTTGTTACCAATGACCATGGATTTATGGCCATCACGATCCACCAGAATCGCAACAAACACGCGGCGCAAACTGCCTTCCTGCTCAAACTTTTCAACCAGCACGGTGCTGGTGTAAGGCAGCTCATCACCGACGAAACGGAATAATTTTTCGCGTACGATTTCAGCTGCGAGAAATTTTTCGCTACGGTCAGTGATATCGTCTTCGCCGAACATCGGTGGCTGTTCCGGCAGATATTTGCGGATTTCACCCTCCAGATTTTCCAGCTGGAAGCGCAGCGTCGCAGACACCGGCACAATCGCAGTGAACGGGAACGCGGCAGCGACCTTCTGAGCGAACGGCATCATGACGGCTTTATCTTTGATGCGGTCGGACTTGTTAATCACCAGGATACAGGGAACGTTCTTAGGCAGCAGCTCTATCACTTGCTGATCAGCCGGGCCAAACGTACCCGCTTCGATGATGTACAAAATCACGTCGGCGGCAGTCAAGGTGGTGGTGACCGTACGGTTCAGCGTGCGGTTCAGCGCATTCGAATGGCGGGTCTGAAAACCCGGCGTATCGATATAGACAAACTGGGTCTGATCTTTGGTTTGTATGCCGGTAATGCGATGACGGGTAGTCTGTGCTTTACGCGAAGTGATGCTGACCTTGGCGCCGATCAGCGCATTCATTAAAGTCGATTTACCGACATTAGGACGACCAACAATGGCAATATACCCACAACGAAATTCTGGGTTGTCTGTGATTTCATTCATGGGAAGACTCAGGCTGATTTAGGATGGGATTTCGCGGCAGGCGCTTTATCTGTTGCGCCTGGTTCTTGCTGCGATGCCGGCTTTTCTGACGGCGCAGGATTATCCTGCTGCGGCGTCGCGATACCGGCTAACTTTAATTGTGCACTTCTGGGCTTGGACTTGCGTGCAGCGGGGGATTTGGCCAACGCAGCAATAGCGGTTTCCAGCGCAAGTTTAGCTGCGGCCTGCTCGCCGGCACGGCGACTGCCACCGGTACCAAATACCTGAATATCGAGTTTAGGCACCAGGCATTCGATCTCGAATTCCTGATTATGTGCCGCGCCATGGGTCGCGACCACATTGTATTGTGGCAGTGCGATTTTCTTACTTTGCAAAAATTCCTGCAGCAAAGTTTTGGCATCTTTACCCAAGGTAGTCGGGTCGACGGTGGCCATAATCGGTTGATACAGCGCCTCGATCACGCGCTTGGCTGTGTCAAATCCCGCATCGAGGAAAATCGCACCGAATAAGGCTTCCAGCGTATCGGCCAGGATAGACGGGCGACGGAAGCCACCGGATTTGAGCTCGCCTTCACCCAGACGAAGGAATTGCGACAACTCTATGCTTTGAGCGATTTCAAACAAGGATTGCTGCTTGACCAGATTGGCGCGAACACGCGATAAATCGCCTTCGTCGATGTCGGCAAAACTATCAAACAACAGCGACGCCACCACACAGTTGAGCACCGAATCCCCAAGGAATTCGAGGCGCTCATTGTGCGTGACGCTATGACTACGATGCGTTAATGCCTGCTGCAATAAAGCGGGGTTATTAAACTGGTGCCCCAGTCTCTTTTGCAATAGTTGAAGATTCATACGTCTGTCTGCTTATTCTGGCTTTTTCGCGATCACACCACGACTTGCCGTTGTTCCCTGGTACTCGAGCAATAAGCTGGCTGGCCCGACCAGAGGGATTTTCTTTTGATACGAAAAGCTGACCTCGACACCTTCATCGCCTTTGGAAATCTGCAACTCTTTACCAGAGATGGAGGTGATGTAGCTCACTTCAGCCTGTTTATCAAAAGCAGTCTGGATTTCATTTGCGGTCGTGCCTGCATTCTTAGCCGACATAATCGCTTTCTTTACCGAGGTGTACTCAATCACAGTCGGCACCACTTTCATCGCCAACATCGCGATCAGGACGATCACGCCCAAGGAAAAAATCAATCCAAACAAGGAAATACCTTGTTGTGATTTCAAAGTTTGTTGTCCGGTCTGTTTCATATTGTTTTCTCCCGATTATCCAAGCGCTTTTACAAGCATTGATTCAAACATTTATTCAAACATTTATTCTAGGACTTAATGAAAGCTGCCTATACGTTTCACATCGCCGAAGTTCATCCAGACGAAGAAAGCCTTGCCGACGATATTTTCATCCGGCACAAAGCCCCAGATACGGCCATCAGCACTATTATCGCGATTATCGCCCATCATGAAGTAATGGCCTTCTGGCACCACGCAGGTAAAGCCCTCACTATCATAACTACAGTTCTGACGATAAGGAAAATTCATTGGATCACTCACAAACGCAGGACGTGTTTCATCATTGAGGATGCGATGAGATACGCCAGTCAGATTTTCATTTAACTGCTTCGAATAACTGATCTGATCCAGAAAATCTGGTAATTGCTCGTACTGCAAAGGCTTGCCATTGATGCTCAGACGCTTGTTTTTGTACTCTACTTTATCACCAGGTATACCAACTACACGTTTGATGTAGTCTACGGTCGGATCCAGCGGATACTTGAATACCATCACATCACCACGCTGTGGTTGATTGAGATCGATGACTTTTTTGTTGATCACTGGCAGACGTATGCCGTAAGTGAATTTATTCACCAATATCAGATCACCAATCAGCAGTGTAGGCATCATGGAGCCGGAAGGGATTTTAAATGGCTCGAACAAAAACGAGCGCAGAAAAAACACCATCGCTATCACCGGGAAGAAGCTGCCTGAGTACTCGATCCAGGTTGGCTGACGCAAGAGATTCGCTTCCAGCTCAGCGCGCTTGCCCTGCTCCATCTTGACACCATCTGCAGTCAGCTTGGCGACCCGTGCATCAAATTCTGCCAGAGCCTTATCTGCTGCAGCGCGACGCTGCCTGGAAAATACAAATTTATCCAGACACCAGACTATACCCGTACCGACTGTCAACACAAACAATATCAGGGCGAAATTACCCAGAATGAATGCAAATTTCATTTCTCGTCCACTTGTAAAATCGCCAGGAATGCTTCTTGTGGAATCTCCACAGAACCGACTTGTTTCATCCGTTTCTTACCAGCCTTTTGCTTTTCCAGCAGTTTACGCTTACGGCTGATATCGCCGCCATAACATTTAGCCAAAACGTTTTTACGCAAGGCTTTCACGTTTTCACGGGAAATGATGTTAGAGCCAATCGCAGCCTGAATCGCCACATCAAACATCTGACGCGGAATCAGCTCACGCATTTTGGCAGCCACTGCACGGCCACGGAACTGGCTGTTCGCACGGTGCACGATAATGGCGAGCGCATCGACTTTTTCGCTGTTAATCAGCATATCGACCTTGACCACGTCAGCAGCGCGGTTTTCCTTGAACTCATAGTCCATGGACGCATAGCCGCGTGAGGTGGATTTCAGGCGATCAAAGAAGTCCAGCACGATTTCTGCCATCGGCATTTCATAGGTCAGCTTGACCTGGCGGCCGTGATAGCTCATATCCATCTGCACACCGCGTTTCTGGGTACACAGGGTAATGACAGAACCGACATACTCTTGTGGCATGTACAGGTTAACCGTCACGATAGGTTCGCGGATTTCCTCGATACGCGATGGTTCAGGCATCTTAGATGGATTATCCACCATCGCGATACTGCCATCGGCCATCACCACTTCATACACCACGGTCGGTGCGGTGGTGATCAGGTCCATATCAAATTCACGTTCCAGGCGTTCCTGCACAATCTCCATGTGCAATAAGCCCAGGAAGCCGCAGCGGAAACCAAAACCCAAGGCCTGCGATACTTCTGGCTCATACATCAGCGCCGCATCATTGAGTTTGAGCTTTTCCAGCGAGTCACGCAAAGCATCGTATTGATTCGCTTCGACCGGGAACAAACCGGCAAACACCTGAGGTTGTACTTCTTTAAAGCCAGGCAGAGGTTCAGCAGCCTTGTTGTTCGCGACCGTAATGGTGTCGCCGACTTTCGCAGCCTTCAATTCCTTAATACCGGCAATCACGAAGCCCACCTGACCAGCTGTCAGTTGATCACGGCTCAGGGACTTAGGTGTGAACACACCGACGCTCTCAACCAGATGCTGGGCTTCTGTTGCCATGAACAGGATTTTATCTTTTGGACGCAGGGTACCGTTGACGATACGCACCAGCATGACCACACCGACATAGTTATCAAACCAGGAGTCGATGATCAATGCCTGCAAAGGCGCAGTCGGATCACCCTTAGGTGCCGGCACTTTTGCGATCAGGGATTCCAGTACATCGGCCACACCCAAGCCGGTCTTAGCAGAACAGTGCACTGCTTCGGTCGCATCAATACCGATCACTTCTTCGATTTCGGAGCAGGCATTGGCTGGATCTGCGGACGGCAAGTCTATCTTGTTCAGCACAGGCACCACTTCGACGCCCAGCTCAATCGCGGTATAGCAATTCGCTACGGTTTGCGCTTCCACACCCTGAGATGCATCCACCACCAGCAATGCGCCTTCACACGCAGATAAGGAGCGGCTCACTTCATAGCTGAAGTCGACGTGACCAGGGGTATCAATCAGATTCAGGTTATACACCTGACCATCACGTGCTTTGTAATGCAAAGCGGCAGTCTGCGCCTTAATCGTAATTCCGCGCTCACGTTCGATATCCATCGAATCTAGGACTTGCGCCTCCATTTCACGGTCAGACAGACCACCACATAATTGAATGATGCGATCCGCCAGCGTTGATTTACCATGATCAATGTGGGCGATGATAGAGAAATTCCGGATGTTATTCATTGAGGTTGCTAAAAATTCTATATGTGAAGCGGTACCGGCTAAAAAAAAGCGCTCCGGTCTGGGCAACTTTCCCCAGGCGAGCGCCTTCTGTTTGGGTTTTGCAAAGCGCCATTTTACCGGAATTCAAGACCGAAAACCGAGTATTTACCAGAGAACAAGACGCATTTAGGACAAAAGCGACAAGAAACCAGGAATTAGCCTTGCCTCTGGCTGGGGCAGCATCCACTTTTCTTCATAATCAATTTTGGCCAGATACAGACCATCCGGCATAAAAGTGGGCGCTGCAACACTGCGGTCGCGGCTGGCCAACACTTCCGCCATCCAATCCGGTGCGCGTTTTCCGCTCCCGACAAAAATGAGGGAGCCGACAATATTCCTGACCATGTGATGCAAAAAGGCACTGGCCTTGAGGGTAAATACAAACAATTCGCCATGCTGGCGTATCTGTATTTCATACATATGCTTGACCGGTGTTTTGGCCTGACATTCGGCCGCGCGGAATGCAGAAAAGTCATGCTCACCCAGCAAATGCGCAGCCCCCTGCTGCATCAGCGCCAGATCGAGCGGCCGGAATACCCAACCTGCCCGCCCTATCCACATTGGCGAACGGATTTTACTGTTATGCAACACATAATGATAGGTTCTGGCACGTGCACTGAAACGTGCGTGAAACTGATTCTGATCCTCAGCGTCGAACTCCAGCTCTTTAGCCCACTGCACCGCAACCGTAGGCGGCAAAAAGGCATTCACACCATTAACCCAGGAATACGGAGTACGACTCAGTTCGGTATCAAAATGCACGACCTGCTCCAACCCATGCACGCCGGCATCGGTACGACCAGCACATAAAGTACGTATTTCCTGATTGGTAAAGCGGAGCAATGCACGTTCGAGCGCATCCTGCACAGTATCTCCAGAGGGCTGCGTCTGCCATCCGCGCCACCCCTGGCCATCATATTGCACTCCCAATACTAATCGCTTCACAAACACTCTTCCCAAAATATGACTTACGCAAAAAAGAAAAACGGGCGCCAACTATCGTGGCGCCCGTCCAGAGTTTACCCTGTTTTATGCCAACTGCAACAACATGGCATTTGCTCTATCTTTTTGAGCAGCACTACCGCCCTTCAGGACTTCGTCCAGCAATTCCTTAGCGCCCTCTTTGTCACCAATTTCCTGATAAGCCACTGCCAGATCCAGCTTGGTTGACATCTCCGCATTATCTTCCTCTGCGTGAGCCTCTGCAGCAGGCGCATCGGAAGGCAGATCCAGACTGATACCAGACAAATCAAACTCAAACGCCGAGGCATGATCCGCATCTTGCTGCGCAGCAGAAGCTTCAGGCACATCAGACGACAGCTCCTCTTCAGCAGGCAGTGTCAGCACAGACAAAGGCTCTTCGACATGGCTGACTGCTGCTTCAGAACCTGCGTCAGACAAGGCAAAATCAAGCTCACCCAAATCGACATGATCAAAATCGAGCGCATTACTGTCTTCGGCTGGCACAGCGACTGGCTCAGGCACTGCAGCAACTTCAGCGACCGGTTTCGCACCACCAAAATCAAAATCGATAGTACCAAAATCCACCTCAGGCACCGGCTCTGGTTCCTGCTTAGTAGCAGCCGCCACTGGCTCAGGGATTTGCGGCACCTCAGCCAGATCCAGACCCAGATCAAAATCCAGCGCGCCAGCATCCAGCTGTTGCGCGGAATCTGCCGCTACATTCGCCGTCGGACCAGCGGTATCTTTATTTTCCGCATGGGATGCGGTATCGATAATACTGATCGCTTCCAACATATCGCGTGACAAAGAGTTAGCCAGCAAGGCATCAGGATCCAGATCTTCCAGCGGCTGAGTCGAATTACCCAACCCTCCGCCTATCGCCGTGTCCTGCTTCAGCTGACCACCCGCATACAAGGGGTTACCTGGTTCCAGCGAGACGCCCATAGACGCAGCTTGCGCCCATTCATCGCCAGCACCGCTGGTCATGCCATACAACTCACTGGCAAGACGCTCAAATTGCTTGGTATCTTTGCGCGCAAAATAAATTTCCAGCAATTTGAGACGCACAGCATGGCGGTCTGGCTGAGTACGCAAGGCTTCTTTCAGGATTTCCTCTGCCTGAGAATCGCGACCATAGGCGATATACACATCTGCTTCAGCGACCGGATCAACTTCGTTCGCATCGAGCTGACTGGCGGAAGGAGCAAAATTCGAATTAAAGACACTGTTATTGGTATCCACACTCTGCCCACCAGTAGAGCCGAACATGGAGTTCGCCTTCATGCTGGAGCCAGTCAGAATACTGTCTTCGAATTGCTGCATTTTTTTCTTGCGGCGGCTGGCCCATAAACCAACGCCACCGAGTATTGCGACCAAAGCGATAATAGCTGGCATCAGCCAGTCTGATATGCTTTCCAAGAAACTTGGCTCTGGAGCCGGAGGTGGTGGTGGCGGCACAGGCTTACGACGCACGACCGGCTTATCACTGGCTGAGGCATCGGTGGCACTGGCCGCACTGGCTGAGACCGCAGGCACTGGCGCAGAAGCCATCGCTGACGCACTTGCCGAAGCGGAGACACTGTCAGGCGCTTTGGCTGCAGAAGCCGGAGCAGTTGCACTCGCAACGGCAGGCACCGGGGCGACCGCTTTCGCTTTATCCGCAGCAGATGCAGCCAACGGAGCAGCCGCAGCGGCCTTATCCTGCTGTTTCGCTTTAGATGCCAGCTCGGCTTCTTTCGCAGCCAGATCCTTGTTCTTTACATCCAGCAGACGCTGCAAATCGCCTACATTTTTCTCCAACTCTTTGAGGCGACTATTGGCCTCAGCCGTGGCTTTTTCTTTGGCGATCTTATCTTCTTCCGCAGCACCCTTACCTTTACCGCCTTTAGCATCGGCCGGAGCTGCTTTAGAGAGCTTCAGCTTATCCGGTGAATCACCGGTTGGAGTTGGTAACTCCTTCACTTTCGCCGTGATGGACCCACTCGCCGTTTGCTTACCAGCATTACGCTTTTCAGCAGGTGCGCGTTCAACCTGCTCCGCGAGCTTACCGCGATAAGAGTTAAAGTCAGCCGCATGCGCCATCACCACTGAATGGGCTTCGGCATTACTTGCAGCACTGGATTTGACTGCATCTGCATCCGGCACCACCAGAATCTGGCCCGCGCGCAGGCGATTCATGTTTTTACCGGTAAATGCATTAGGGTTCGCACGATACAAACCGACCAGCATCTGATCCAGCGACACACCATCAGGCTTATAGTTACCAGCGATTTTACTCAGAGTATCACCAGGCTTGACGACATGCTCGGTACCAGTCTTTTGCACTGGCGCTGCAGGCGCGGTACTATTTTTTTTTGCTGCTGAGGGCTGAATAGCGATCGCAGGCGCCTGAGAACTACGACTACCCGCGTCCGGCGCAGCTTTGCCCGCAACCAGATTGGGTTGCGCCACTTGCGGCGACTGTCCATTCCTGAGCTCAGCAGGATCCAGCAAGAAGGTGTATTCACGTAGCAATTTACCGTTTGAAGATGTCATTTCTAACAACATATCAACAAATGGCTCATTCATCGCCTGGGTCGAGCTGACCTTGATCACATAACCCGCACCCTTGGGTTCAATCGCGAAACGCAGTGATAACAGAGCGGCATTGAATTCTATATTTGCCTGACGATACGCATCTGCAGAGGCTAGTTTCGGCACCAAGGCACCAATTTCATCTTTGCTAGGCGAGGTCAGCTCAATTTCAGCTTTCAACGGCTGTCCGAGAGCGGACAGTACAGTCAGTCGCCCCATGCCGGTAGCGTGCGCGCTAGACATCGCCATTAAAGTCGAAGCCACAGCAACGCCTAAGGCCTTGCGTCCCAGAGAAATCACAGATGTTCTTTTTTGTTTATGCATTTTGTCAGACATATTGGGAATTTGGCGAACAGAGGTTCGCTGGGATAAGCTAGTTTAGCCAAAAGAAACAAATATTGTTTCACGATAACATTAGCCACATAGCCGTGCAAGCTTAACGCTATTTATACACAGGGTAAATACATTACGCCAGTATGCTGCACTCTATCCCCTGGAAACGTTGCAGCCATTTAACAGAAGTTCTCTATTGTAAATCGCCAGACAGAAACAGATCATAAAAAAAGGGAGGTAAACACCCCCCTTTTTTCACTTAATTTGCTACCAGATGTAACGATCTGATCAATCTATCAAAATACGTAACATTCTGCGCAATGGTTCCGCCGCACCCCACAGCAACTGATCACCGACCGTAAATGCGCCCACATACTCAGGGCCCATGGCTAATTTACGGATACGTCCGACCGGAATGGTCATCGTACCAGTAACAGCAACCGGGGTCAGATCACGGATACTGTCTTCACGGGTATTGGGCACAACCTTCACCCATTCATTATCTGCGGCGATCATGGCCTCGATATCTGCGACCGGCACATCTTTCTTCAGCTTGAAGGTCAATGCCTGGCTATGGCAACGCATAGCACCTATACGGATGCAGAAACCGTCAACCGGAACAGCTTGCGATCCAAAGGCCTCGCCCTGGCCCAATATCTTATTGGTTTCAGCCATGCCCTTCCATTCTTCTTTGGACATGCCATCGCCGAGGTCTTTATCAATCCAAGGAATCAGAGAGCCGCCAAGCGGAACGCCGAAATTTGCCGTTTCCACGTCGGAGAAGGAGCGCTGTTTAGCGATGATTTTGCGATCGATTTCCAAAATCGCGCTCTTAGGATCATCCAGCAAATCCCTTACCTCTGCATTTAAGCTGCCGTACTGAGTCAGCAGTTCACGCATATGCTGAGCGCCGCCACCGGACGCGGCCTGGTAAGTCTGGGTGCTCATCCACTCAACCAGACCCGCCTTATACAAAGCGCCAACACCCATCAGCATACAGCTGACGGTGCAATTACCACCGATCCAGTTTTTCTGACCTTTGACCAGCGCATCCTTGATCACCGGCAGATTAACCGGATCCAGCACAATCACCGCATCATCATTCATACGCAGACTGGAAGCCGCATCGATCCAGTGACCATTCCAGCCAGCTGCACGCAATTGCGGGAAAACTGCATTGGTATAGTCGCCGCCCTGGCAGGTAATAATGATGTCGCACTTCTTGAGCTCATCAATATTATTTGCGTCTTTCAGTGTCTTTTCATTTTTTGCCATCGCAGGCGCCTGACCGCCAGTATTTGATGTCGAAAAGAACACGGGTTCAATATGCGCAAAATCGCCTTCTTCCTGCATACGCTGCATCAGAACCGAACCCACCATGCCACGCCAACCAACTAAACCAACCAGTTTCATCATTTTTCCCTTTAAATTGCAGGATAGCCTGCTCCTGCTTCAATTGCCTCTGGCGACTTTAACGCGCTAACGCCGCCACCACTGCCTGCCCCATCTCTGCCGTTCCCACCTTAGTGGTACCAGCTTCGTAAATATCCGGCGTACGCAAACCCTGCGCCAGCACCGTTTTGACAGCCGCTTCAATACGGTCAGCCTGCTCTGCCTTATTCAGCGAATAACGCAACATCATCGCCGCCGACAGGATAGTTGCGAGCGGATTAGCAATCCCCTTGCCCGCGATATCCGGCGCCGAGCCATGCGAAGGTTCATACAAGCCCTTATTGTTCGCATCCAGCGACGCGGACGGCAACATGCCGATAGAACCTGTCAACATCGCTGCCGCATCCGACAAAATGTCGCCAAACATATTGCCAGTCACGATCACGTCAAACTTCTTCGGTGCACGCACCAATTGCATCGCTGCGTTATCAACATACATATGATCCAGCGCGACGTCAGGATATTCGCGATGCACATCGGTCACGATATCTTTCCAGAACTGGAAAGTTTCCAATACATTCGCTTTATCGACGCTGGTCAGCCGCTTGCCACGTTTCTGCGCGGTCTGGAAAGCGACATGCGCAATACGGCGGATCTCTGTTTCAGCGTAGCGCATGGTGTCGAAACCTTCGCGCTCACCTTTGAACGGGCCATCCGGGCATTCACGCACACCGCGTGGCTGACCAAAATAAATATCGCCGGTCAGTTCACGGATAATCAGAATATCAAGTCCGGACACCACTTCTGGCTTCAGTGTAGAAGCACCCGCCAGCTCAGGATACAAAATCGCAGGACGCAAATTAGCGAACAATTTCAGATTTTTACGCAAGCCCAGGATTGCCTGCTCAGGGCGCAATGCACGTTCCAGCGTATCGTATTTCCAGTCACCGACTGAACCAAACAGCACTGCATCCGCGTCCTGCGCCAGCTTCAGGGTAGCTTCAGGCAGAGGATGGCCCGATGCCTCATATCCTGCACCACCGACCGGCGCAGTCTCCATTTCAAACTGTTCATCGAGTGCATTGAGTACATGCACTGCCTGCTCTACAATTTCAGGACCAATACCATCGCCGGGCAAAATTGCAATTTTCATTTTTTCTTTTTTCCTTAAGCTGCCGGCTGTGCGGCAGATAGACAGAACTGGAACCAGACATGCACTGTATGCTGCGACTGGATACCAATCCGTTTAAATAGTGTTTTGCAACCAGGGCTGCGCTTGCAAATGACGTTCTTCAAACGCGCGGATTTTGTCTGCATGACGCAGCGTTAACCCAATATCATCCAGACCATTCATCAGGCAGTATTTGCGGAAAGGATCTATCTCGAAATTGAAACTGAGCGCGCCATCGGTGGTGCTCACAATCTGCTGACTCAAATCGACCACCAGATGGAAGCCAGGGAAAGCCTTGACCTGATTGAATAACTGATCCACCTGCGCCTCACTCAGCACAACTGGCAGCAAGCCATTTTTATAGCAGTTATTAAAGAAAATATCTGCAAAACTTGGCGCAATAATGACCTTGAATCCGAACTGTTCCAGCGCCCAGGGCGCATGCTCACGTGAAGAGCCACAGCCGAAATTTTTACGCGCCAACAGCACCGAAGCGCCCTGATAGCGTGGCTGATTCAGGACAAAATCGGGATTCAGCGGACGCTGGCTGTTATCCATACCCGGTTCGCCGTGATCGAGATAACGCCATTCATCGAACAGATTAGGACCGAAACCGGAACGTTTGATCGACTTCAGGAACTGCTTGGGAATGATCGCATCTGTGTCGACATTCGCCCTGTCCATAGGAGCGACCAGGCCATTTAATAAAGTGAATTTTTCCATATAGCTAACCAGTCGTATTTTTCTTATTTTTTAGCTGCGTTCTCAACTGCCTCACCGGCTTTTTTGACATCCTTACCAATACCTTGCACGGTATTGCAAGCTGACAGGGTGCAAGCACAGAGGATCAGAGCGAATAATTTTTTCATGCTATTTCCTTTTACTTATTTTGCAGAATCAGGATACGCGGCGCACATCAACAAAGTGCCCCTCAATACCAGCCGCAGCTGCCATCGCCGGAGAAACCAGATGCGTGCGACCGCCCTGCCCCTGACGTCCTTCAAAATTGCGGTTAGAAGTGGAAGCGCAGCGCTCACCCGGTTCCAGCCGGTCGGCATTCATCGCGAGACACATAGAACATCCCGGTTCGCGCCATTCAAAGCCAGCATCACGGAAAATTTTATCCAGGCCTTCACGTTCAGCTTGTTCTTTGACTAAACCCGAGCCAGGCACAACCATCGCCAGCTTGACGTTTGAGGCGCGGAATTTACCTCTGACCACTGCAGCCGCTTCGCGCAAATCCTCGATACGGGAATTGGTGCAGGAACCGATAAAGACCTTATCAATCCGGATATCAGAAATCGCTGTGTTTGGCTTCAATGCCATATAAACCAGTGCTTTTTCTATCGCATCACGTTTGACCGGATCTTTTTCCAGATCAGGATCAGGCACGCGCGCATCGATAGCCACCACCATTTCCGGCGACGTGCCCCAAGTCACTTGCGGCAGGATTTCAGCTGCGTTCAATGTGACGACCAGATCAAATTTTGCGCCAGCATCGGAATGCAGCGTTTTCCAGTACTCAACCGCACGATCCCAATGCGGACCCACCGGCGAGAATGGACGACCATGTACATAATCTATCGTAGTCTGATCAACCGCGACCATACCGGCGCGTGCACCGGCTTCAATGGCCATATTACAGATGGTCATGCGGCCTTCCATCGACAAAGCACGGATTGCGGTTCCGGCAAACTCTATCGCATAGCCAGTGCCGCCAGCAGTACCGATACGACCGATCACTGCCAGTACGATGTCTTTAGCGGTAACGCCCTTAGACAGGACACCGTCAACCTGCACCAGCATCGATTTGGATTTTTTGGCGATCAGTGTCTGGGTTGCCAGCACGTGTTCCACTTCTGAGGTACCGATACCATGCGCCAGACAGCCAAACGCACCATGAGTGGAAGTATGCGAGTCACCGCATACGACCGTCATGCCGGGTAGCGTTGCACCTTGCTCAGGTCCGATCACATGCACGATGCCCTGACGCTTGTCATTCATTCCGAAATAAGTCAGGCCGTACTGGCGCGCATTCGCATCCAGCGTTTCCACCTGCAGCCGTGAAACCGGATCTTCTATGCCACCGGCACGATTGGTGGTCGGCACATTATGATCGGCCACGACCAGATTAGCCGCATTACGCCATGGCTGACGTTCAGCCAGTTTCAAACCTTCGAAAGCCTGAGGACTAGTGACTTCATGTAGCAAATGACGATCTATGTATAGGATTGCAGTGCCATCATCCTCGGAATGAACAAGGTGAGATTCCCATAATTTGTCATAGAGCGTTTTGAGCATAATCTGAAGCCTGAAGTGTGTTCTAAATAGAGAGTGTAAAGATGATAAAGAAGAGTGGACTTACATTTTTTTCGCATTTGATTATGCCACAATTGTGCGATGCGGAACCAAAAAAGCAGCCAAAATGGTGCAAGGAAATTCAATATAAAAATCAGCTATTAGCTTATATGCCAAATATTGAATGGTATTTTTCCAGGACTGCGCGCAAATTCCGTTCAATATTTCGCAATGAAAACCTACCGAACAAACTGCGGGGATATCAGATGAGGAAAGCAATGAGAAATCTGGCCAAAAATCTGGCTGGCGCCAGCAATGCCTGCACCAGTATCAGGTAGCAGGCATCAGGATGAACGGGGCCGTTAGACGCTTAGTCCACGGCCAGACAGACAACCAGGCCTTAGGCAACCCTGTCAGTCTCAGACGACATCGCCGCATTGAGCACGATGACGCAGCACATGATCCATCAGCACCAGTGCCAGCATTGCCTCTGCAATTGGCGTAGCACGGATACCAACACAGGGATCATGTCGCCCAAAAGTCTCCACCATGACGGGATTGCCATCCTTATCCACCGAGCGACGCGGGGTTCGTATCGATGAAGTCGGCTTAATCGCGATCGATACAGTGATGTCCTGGCCAGTTGAGATGCCGCCCAAAATACCACCCGCGTTATTCGACAAAAAGCCGTCAGGTGTGAGTTCATCACCATGCTCAGAGCCTTTTTGCGCCACACAGCGAAACCCGGCACCGATCTCCACACCCTTGACCGCGTTGATACCCATCATGGCGTAGGCGATTTCAGCATCCAGCTTATCGTAGATCGGCTCCCCAAGTCCCACTGGTACATTCTGCGCCACCACATCAATTTTTGCGCCGATAGAATCACCATCCTTACGCAAGGCATCCATGTAATCTTCCAGACGTGTAATCAAGGTCTGATCTGCAGTCGGTGCAAAAAAAGGATTGGCAGCTGTATGCTCCCAGGATTCCAGCGGAATGGCGATATCACCAAGTTGCGTCATACCACCTTTAAACTCAGTACCGAACTTGAGTTTCAGCCATTTTTTTGCAATCGCTGCAGCACCAACCACGGGTGCAGTCAGGCGCGCCGATGAACGCCCGCCACCGCGCGGATCGCGGATACCGTACTTATTCCAGTAGGTAAAATCAGCATGCCCCGGGCGGAAAGTCTCAGTGATGTTGCCATAGTCCTTACTACGTTGATCCTGATTCCGTATCAGCAGCGCAATCGGGGTTCCGGTTGTTTTACCTTGATACACACCGGACAAAATTTCTACCGTATCCGGCTCCTGCCGCTGCGTCACATGGCGCGAAGTACCTGGCTTGCGCCGGTCCAGCTCCAGCTGTATGTCAGCCTCGGACAATTCCAGCCCCGGTGGACAACCATCCACCACACAACCAATCGCCGGACCATGCGATTCACCAAAGGTAGTTACCGTAAACAGGGTTCCAAATGTATTACCAGACATAATTCTTTTGCAGTTCAGGTTAGTAGGATAGATGGGGCATTCTAACAGTGTTCCGGAATCCAGCATGCAGGCAAACTCTGGAAAACACTGACTGGTCGTTAGCAAATTCAAAATAATTCAACAATTGAGGCCACTCAGACATATAGAGTGTTTTATTATTGCCAAATAAAAAAACTTAAGACTTGGCTGGCATCGTTTTTAATGTCATAGTTCCGCAAGGAATGATTTCAACCGTCCAACACAAAAAAACGTCCAGTATGGAGCTGTATTTCCGATGAATTCACCGATTCAATCTACCGAAGACGACCTGGTTTTCCTTGATGAACCAGATCACGATGAGTTTTCGGCAGCGTCGCAGACCCAGGCGAGCTGGAGAATCATGATTATCGATGATGATCCTGATGTCCATTCCGCGACGACTTTTGCTTTGGGCAGCCTGGAAATACAACATCGCCCCCTGAGTTTTGTCCATGCCTATTCCGCTGCAGAGGCAAGGGAAATTCTGCAAAGAGAAAAAGACATCGCCATCATTTTGCTTGATGTGGTGATGGAGCATGAAGATGCCGGCCTGCAGTTAGTCAATTACATCAGAAAAACCCTGCAACTGGCTGACGTTCGCATCATTCTTCGCACCGGCCAGCCAGGATACGCGCCAGAAATTGACGCCATTCGCGATTATGATATTAACGACTACAAAACAAAATCCGAGTTAACGCGTACCAAACTCTATACCGCCGTCACCTCCGCCATCCGCTCCTACGAACAGATTTGCTCCATCAGTGCCAGCCGCCGCGGCCTGGAAATGATCATCAATGCCAGCACAGAACTGATGGCAAAACATGGTCTGCAAAATTTTGCCTCCGGCGTTTTAACACAAATTACCGGGTTACTTAATCTGGATACGGAGGGATTTGTCTGTGCGCGGCAAAACCCGCTTGGTGATGAAAATACGGTCAACGATCTGCGCATCATCGCATCTACGGCTGGCATGTCCCATCTGGTGGACAGATCGCTGGCCGATTTAGACCGACCCAGCGTGCTGAGCCTGGTCAGCCGCTCGCTGAGCAGCAAGCAGAGTATTTATGAAGCGGACATGACCGCGCTGTATTTCAATAATGCAGAGAAAAAAGACTTCACGCTGTTTCTTGAAAACGGGCTACAACTGAACGAAATGGACAGGCGCCTGCTTGAGGTTTTTTGCGGTAACGTTTCGGTCGGCCTGGACAATGTGATTTTGAATTCACGTCTGCATAACTATGCTTTTTATGATTTGCTGACCGGCTTAGCGAATCGCCTTAAGTTACTGCAGACATTAAACGAAACCCTGAGTTCGCCGCTCAAAGAAAAAAGTGCGCTGTCACTGATCGACATCGACCACTTTGCGGAAACCAATGACGCCCTGGGACATCAGTTCGGCGATTTACTTCTGTATGCGGTGGCACAGCGACTGTTCAACCACTTCGGCACACAATGTCAATTGGCAAGGGTCGGCAGCGACACGTTTGCGCTACTGGGCGATCAGGATCTGGTCAATCCAGATACAATACTCAAACTCTTTACTACACCTTTCCAAGTCGATCATCAGGACGTGCAGTTGTCGGCGACGATAGGTCTGATCAAACTCGGCGACTATGAAGGTGATGGCTCTGAAGCTTTAAAAGACACCAATATTGCACTCAAACGTGCGAAGACCAATCAACGCGGCGGTTATGAATACTTTACCCGCAGCATGGGGGTCGAAATCCGGGAACGGGTTCTGCTGATGCACGCTTTACGCGCTGCGTTTGAACATGAGCGTCTGTTCCTGGTGTACCAGCCACAGATAGACATGCGTACTGGTAAAGCCTTGGGTGCGGAAGCGCTGTTGCGCTGGCGTACCGACGAGGGGAAATTTATTCCTCCGGATCAGTTCATCCCTATCGCTGAATATTCTGGCCTGATCGTCGACATCGGCGAATGGGTGCTGCGCAGCGCCTTGTATGAACTGGTTCATCTGCGCAGCATGGGATACACAGAATTTCAAATGGCGATCAATGTCTCGCAAGCACAGTTTTCGCATCCTTTGTTTATGCAATCCCTGCACAAAGCACTGCAGGACACCAAGGCACCACCTGAATTTGTGGAGCTGGAAATCACCGAATCCATGGCGATGAAAGATCCGGACTTGCTAATCAAAACACTGCATCAGATTAAGCAACTCGGGGTCAACATCTCGATTGATGATTTCGGAACCGGATTTTCATCGTTGAGTCACCTGCAAAAACTGGATGTCGACAAACTCAAGATAGACCGCGCGTTTGTCAATGATATTCAGCAAGATGCCAGTGAAGGCAGTATCGCCAAAATGATCGTCCAGTTAGGTCAGAATCTGGGCCTGACCATCATTGCTGAGGGCGTAGAAAACCAGATGCAGGCCAACACCCTGCAAGAATACGGATGCTTCCTCGCACAAGGCTATTTCTATGCAAAACCACTGACCCAGCAAGACTTGCGCGCCTGGCTGCAGCAACGCGTCCAGCCGCAAAATCTGAGCTTAAATCAAAGCTGACTCTGTGCATTACATGCGACGGAGTTTCTCTGATTGGCATTCTATCCCCGGATTTTTACTCCCTATCGCAATCTCGTGGCAAAGCAACTTACATTTCTCTAGAGTAGAGAATAGCTAAGTTGCTTAGCACCGGAAATCCTGATGCAGGATAGACGCGCGCCTTTAGAAGAGAGTAAATCATGAATCCAAACACAGCAGACACGCTTAAAACATTACTCAGCGATTTCAGTGGCTGGCTGAGCCGCAGCTTTGATAAAACTGCCGCATGGGTAACACAGCTATCCTGGTGGAAGTTCTTCATTTTTGCGATTCTGCTCATGGCTGCAGGTGCCATCCTGCAAGACACCATATTCACGTCTGAAGAGAACATTGTTGTCAGCAAAAGTCCAAGTAAGAAAAGTAAAAAGAATTCACACACCATAGAAGGCGATGCCAATATCGATATAGACGAGACCGGCATCCGCATCCGCAAGCCCGGCAATGATGGCAAAGGTAAACAGATAGAAATTGACGAAAATGGGATCAGAGTTTTGACTGAACCAGGAACGATCAATTCATCTGGCATGCCGGCAGCACCTGCAACTCCTGCAGCGCCGGTACAACCGGGAGCGCATGAAATCAGGACTGGCGACGATATCCATATTAAGTTGCCGCCAGAAGTCGCGCGTGAGATCAGCAATGAAATCAATAATGCAGTCGCCGATGCCGCCGATGAAGAAGTCAGAAGCTATAAGAAAACCTCATCAAAATGGTTCGCCAATTTTGTGCTGCTGGCCATCTTCGGTCTGTTTGGCATGAAGATTCTGATGGGCGGCAAGGTGCGCGCGGAAGAAAAAGCTAAAGAAGCAGGACTCGCAGCAGAACGGGAATCGCTGCTGCGCCAGGTAAGTGAAGCGCAAATGCAGATGATGCAGGCGCAAGTTGAACCGCACTTTTTATTTAACACCCTGGCCTCGGTGGAACACCTGATAGAAACAGATCCACCGCGTGCAGCAGCCATGCAGCGCTGCCTGATCAGCTACTTGCGTGCGGTGTTGCCACAAATGCGGGAAAACGCCTCCACCACTAATCTGGGGCGCGAAGCAGATATGATCAAATCCTATCTGGATCTGCTGAAAATGCGCATGGAGGAACGTCTGAACATAGACTTTGTCATGCCGGAAGGTTTAAGAAGCGCCTCCTTCCCACCCATGATGCTGCAATCACTGGTAGAAAACGCCATCAAGCACGGCCTGGAATGCAAGGCAGAAGGTGGCACTATCCAGTTCCGGGTTGAGGTCGCTCATAGTAAATTGCGTGTCTCTGTGACCGATGATGGCCTGGGCTTTGGCGCTATGCCCAGCAATGGCACTGGGCTGGGATTACAAAATATCCGCGAACGCTTGAAATTATTGTATAAAGAAAAAGCACAGATGATCATTACCCCTAACCAGCCTAGCGGTGTCTGTGTCACGATAGAAATTCCTTACGAATTAGCCCATTGAATAGCCTATGCCAACCGCGATTATTGCCGATGACGAACGATTGATGCGCGACCAGTTACGGTCGCGCCTGGAACAAGCCTGGCCTGAATTACAGATACTGGACGAAGCAAAAAATGGTGAAGAAGCGATACAGCTAGTCGCTCAACATCGCCCTGACCTGGTGTTTCTCGATATCCGTATGCCGATTAAGACTGGCCTTGAAGCAGCCAAAGAGATAGGTAACCAGACCCACATCGTATTCATCACAGCCTATGATCAGTATGCGATTCAGGCCTTTGAGCATGGTGCAGTCGATTATGTCTTAAAGCCTGCAGATCTGGAGCGCCTGGGCAAGACCATAGAACGCCTCAAAGCACGCTTACAGACACAGACTCAGCCTGCGGACATGAGTCAGCTACTCGGACAACTGGCGAAGCAAATGGGCATTGCCAGCAAACCGGCTTATCTGCAGTGGATACAGGCATCGATAGGTCAGGAGCTGCGCCTGATCCCGGTAGAAGAAATTTTGTTTTTCCAGTCAGATGAGAAATACACCCGGGTACAAACCAGTAACTATGAGGCACTGATCAGAAAGCCCGTGCGCGACCTGGCTGAAGAACTGGATCCAGCACTGTTCTGGCAAATTCACCGCTCCACGCTAGTCAATGCTAAAGCCATTTCAGGCGTGGTGCGAGATCTGCGCGGACGCCATCTGGTGCAGATTAAGGGGTCCACTGAAAAGCTGGAAGTCAGCAGGAGCTTTGTACATCTGTTCAAACAAATGTGACACCCTCCCCCACCAGGTAAGCAGACATAAAAAAACCGGATTTGACTCCGGTTTTTTTATTACAGAATTTGCTTACCTATCCACCAGGCGATCGCTGCGACAAACGCAGATGCAGGTATCGTCAGCACCCAGGCCCACACAATATTGCCCGCAACACCCCAACGTACTGCCGACATTTTTTGTGAAGAGCCTACGCCAACAATCGCACCGGTAATCGTATGCGTGGTTGACACTGGAATACCCATCGCGGTTGCAATGAACAAGGTAATCGCACCGCCAGTTTCAGCACAGAAGCCACCAACAGGTTTCAGCTTGGTGATTTTCTGACCCATGGTTTTCACGATACGCCAGCCACCAAACAAAGTACCCATACCTATCGCCGCATAGCAAGACAAGATCACCCACATCGGTGGCATCGCGTCATGCGTACTGGAATACCCACCAGCAATCAGCAACATCCAGATGATACCCATGGTTTTTTGCGCATCATTACCACCATGTCCCAGACTATACATGGACGCCGACACCAGTTGCAGACGACGGAACCATTTATCGACCTTCATCGGTGTGGAACGTACGAATAGCCAGGAGACCAGCAACATCATCAGAGAACCCAGCAGGAAACCGAGCAAAGGAGATAGCACGATGAAGCTGATGATTTTCCACAATCCAGCAGAAACCAGGGCGGATGTACCAGACTTGGCAACAGCAGCTCCGACCATGCCACCAATCAGTGCATGCGAGGATGAAGATGGAATACCAAAATACCAGGTCACCAAATTCCAGAAAATGGCTCCGACCAAAGCACCAAAAATCACATAGTGATCAATAGCCCAAGGCTGTATAGTTCCCTTACCAACGGTAGCTGCCACCGTCAACGGAAAAGCAACGATCGCTAAGACATTAAAAAAGGCCGCCATCGCCACCGCGGTTTGCGGCTTCAAAACACCGGTTGAAACGACAGTTGCGATCGCATTCGCTGCATCGTGAAAGCCGTTCATAAAATCAAATAGCAATGCCAGCACGACCAAGCCTGCGATGACATAAATGCTAATTTGTAAAGTTTGCATGAAATTTACTCTGCTCTATCTGCTCTATATAGCGCCGGCAAAAACTACCGGCCCCGATCAATCAATCTTGATCAGCCCGCAGGCTGATCGGTCAAACACAATCCAAGAGGAAAAATTACGCGTTCTCTACAATAATGCCTTCGATGATATTCGCAACGTCTTCGCAACGGTCAGTCACAGTTTCCAGAATCTCGTAGATCGCTTTGAGTTTGATCAGATTGCGCACATCAGGTTCGTCGCGGAACAGCTTGGACATCGCTGCGCGCATCACATGATCCGCATCCGATTCCAGCCTGTCGATTTCTTCACAAATCGTCAGAATTTCGCGCGAATTGTTCATGTTATGCAACAGGCCCACCGCTGCTTTGACTTTTTCAGCACAAGCAAGGCACAGTTCAGCCAGGCGCTTGGCTTCTGGCGTGATTTCGCGGATGTCGTACAGGGAGATGGTTTGTCCTGCATCTTCCAACAAATCCAGAATATCATCCATGCGTGTGATGAGTTTATGAATATCATCGCGGTCTATCGGCGTGATAAATGTCTTATGCAGTAACTCGATGGTATTGTAAGTCACCGCATCAGCTTGTTTTTCTATACCTTCTATCGCATGAACACGGTTTTCGAGATCGTCGAAATTGGTCATCAAAGCCAGCATTTCTTTAGAACCTTTGACACACAAATCAGCGTGCTGGTTGAAAAGCTCAAAGAATTTGCCTTCGGTAGGCATCAAACGTCCAAACATTTTTTTCTCACTGAAAATAGAAAATTACAAGAACCAATTTCATGGATTCAATTGGTCGAAAACAAAAAACACAAAAAACACAACCCGTGCATCTTTACATGATGCACAGCTACATCAGGACTCGCTGTCTCCGTAAATAGACAAGGAACCCACGTAATTATCAAACTTGGTGTACTCACCCAGGAAGGTTAAGCGCACGCTGCCTATCGGGCCGTTACGCTGTTTACCGATAATGATTTCCGCCGTACCCTTATCAGGAGAATCAGGGTTATAGACCTGATCACGGTAAATAAACATGATCACGTCCGCATCCTGCTCAATAGCGCCTGATTCACGCAAATCCGACATGACCGGACGCTTATTTGGACGCTGCTCCAGCGAGCGGTTCAGCTGCGACAAGGCAATCACAGGGCAATTCAGTTCCTTGGCCAGACCTTTCAGGTTTCGGGAAATTTCAGAAATTTCTGTGGCCCGGTTCTCACCCGCCACGTTGGCCGACATCAGTTGTAAGTAGTCGACGATAATCAAACCCAGCTTACCGCACTGGCGCGCCAAACGCCTGGAACGGGCACGCAATTCTATCGAGCTCAATGCCGGCGTTTCATCGATATACAACTGCGCTTCGTTCATTTTTTGAATCGCGTGCGTCAGTTTAGGCCAATCTTCATCCGACAGCTTACCGATACGCAAACGGCTTTGATCAAGACGTCCAACCGAGCCCAGCATACGCATCGCTAACTGTGCGCCGCCCATCTCCATGGAAAACACAGCAACCGGCAAACCGCTGTCAATGGCCACATTCTCACCAATATTCAGGGAAAACGCGGTCTTACCCATCGAAGGACGACCAGCAACAATCACCAGATCACCAGGCTGCAAACCTGAAGTCATCTTATCCAGATCGACAAATCCAGTCGGGACACCGGTAATATCATTCTGATTGTCACGGTTATACAGCTCATCAATCCGCTCAACCACTTGTGTGAGCAAAGGCTGAATCGCCTGAAACCCCTGTGCTCCGCGCGCACCTTCTTCTGCAATAGCGAAAATTTTTGATTCCGCCTCATCCAGCATTTGCTTAACTTCTTTGCCCTGAGGATTAAAGGCATTGCCTGCAATTTCATCGGAAACAGTGATCAATTTCCGCAATACACCACGATCACGCACAATCTCAGCATAACGCCGGATATTTGCTGCCGAGGGAGTATTTTGCGCCAAGGCATTCAAATAGGTCAGACCACCGGCCTCTTCCGCCTTTCCTTGCACGCTCAGCGCTTCATAGACGGTGATTACATCGGCCGGACGGGAACTGTTGATCAGTTTGACCATGCATTGGAAAATAATCCTGTGGTCATAGCGATAGAAATCCTCTTCACTGATGAAGTCGGCAATACGGTCCCATGCCGCGTTGTCGAGCAACAAACCACCAAGCACAGATTGCTCTGCTTCGATGGAATGAGGAGGTACGCGTAGCGCGTCAAGTTGTGGGTCAGAAGCTGCTTTCATGGCGCGCATTATACCTGCTAAATCAATTTCCCAAACAACACAAAACAGCCCGATTTGCGCTTTGTATACATAACAACAAAGCTAAAATTGTATAAATTATTTATTTGCAGAAAATAAAAAAGCCGGGTTAAACCCGGCTTTTTAGGAAGCGAACGAAGCTTAAGCTTGTTCAGCAACAACAGAGATAGTCACGTTCACAACAACGTCTGTATGCAATGCAACAGATACTGCGTGCTCGCCAACTACTTTCAGTGGGCCTTGTGGCAGACGCACTTGTGATTTTTCAACTGTGAAACCTTGTTTTGCCAGGGCTTCAGCGATGTCGAAGTTAGTTACGGAACCAAACAAACGACCATCAACACCTGCTTTTTGAGCAACTTGAACGGTAGAACCTTCCAGTTTTTCGCCTTGAGCCTGTGCAGCAGCCAATTTCTCAGCAGCAGCTTTTTCCAGATCTGCACGCTTCGCTTCAAATTCAGCGATAGCAGCTGCAGTAGCACGACGTGCCATACGTTGTGGAATCAGGAAGTTACGTGCATAACCGTCTTTTACACGAACTACATCACCCAGGTTGCCGAGATTAACGACTTTATCCATCAGAATAACTTGCATATTTTTCTCCTAATACTTGGTCGTCAATTACGCTGTGTGCAGATCAGTGTAAGGCAACAACGCTAAGTAGCGTGCGCGCTTGATCGCTGTGTCAACTTGACGCTGGTACAGTGCTTTAGTACCTGTCAAACGTGCAGGCATAATCTTGCCGTTTTCTTGTACGAAATCTTTCAGAGTGTCTACGTCTTTGTAGTCCACTTTTTCTACGTGTGCTGCTGTGAAGCGGCAGAATTTTTTACGCTTGAACAAAGGATTTTGTTGCTGACGCTTTTGCTTCAATTTGCTTTTATCAAATTTTTTACCGAATGCCATTTTTGGCTCCTAATCAAGTAAATGTGTCCCGACTTCAGTGATATGAAAAACGAGACTTTTGCTGTTGCGATTTTTGCGTGCTAAAAACCCGGAAAAACAAAACTCAACATCGAGCGGCAAATCTGAAACAACTTTGGACTGTTCACCGGCAGCCAGTGCTGCCAATTCAACTTCCACCAGTCTTGATAAGCCCGCCTCTTTTTGTTGAGAGCTGTGCAACAACACACCATTCGCTATCGGAATACCCGCCGGCGTATAACGCACCGCAGCTTTTTCGATTAATTTAGCGACTATAGTTAGTTGATTCACCAGGTTGTCACACGACCTTTAAAAATAAAGAAATTAAGCAGCTGGTGCTTCAACGCGTTGTGCTTTCGCTGCGTCTTCTTTCTGAACAGCTTTCATCATTGGAGATGGTGCTGTTTCAGCTTTCTTCATTTTAACTGTCAGGTGACGCAGAACAGCATCATTGAATTTGAATGCGGTTTCCAGCTCAACCAGAGTCTCTGCATCGCACTCGATGTTCATGCAAACATAGTGTGCTTTTGCCAGTTTCTGGATCATGTAAGCCAATTGACGACGGCCCCAGTCTTCTACGCGGTGGATCTGACCACCACGAGCAACAACACTGGCTTTGTAACGTTCGATCATTGCCGGAACTTGCTCGCTTTGATCCGGATGTACGATAAATACGATTTCATAATGACGCATATATTCTCCTTATGGACAATAAAAATAGCCTGCCTCGGCGTCAAGACGAGTGCAGGAAGAGGAAAGCCGACGATTTTAACTGGTTTCCCCGGTTAACTCAAACTATTTCAACACCCTGCGCAAACGCCTACCCACACTTAGGAATTTTCTGTATCGAAAAGATCAAATAGCGCTTGCAGATTCAATGACACTGTATAAAAATACAGACTGTTCATACGTACAGCGCAATTTACGGATATTTCATGCTAAAGCTTACCAATCGTCAGGAACAGATACTCAATCTGATCAAGGATGCCATACACCACACCGGCTTCCCACCAACCAGAGCCGAGATAGCAAGCGAGTTAGGCTTTCGCTCCACCAATGCAGCAGAGGAGCATTTGCAGGCCCTGGCGCGCAAGGGTGTGATTGAGATTGCCGCAGGCACTTCACGTGGCATACGCTTACTGGAGTCCGAGCTATCCAGTCATATCACCGGGATGCTGAAGAGCAAACCAAATCAAGACAATAGTAATCATATTTCGCTGCCACTGGTAGGCAGAGTCGCAGCAGGCTCGCCAATTCTTGCCTCCGAGCATATAGAAAGTAATTACACGGTTGATCCTGCTATTTTCTCTGCCAAACCGGATTTTCTTTTGAAGGTCAGGGGTATGTCTATGCGTGACGCAGGGATACTGGATGGCGATTTACTCGCAGTCAGACGCAGTGACAACGCCAGAAACGGACAAATTGTGGTCGCCCGCATAGGCGACGATGTGACGGTGAAACGCTACAAAAAAACTGGCGATCTGATCGAGTTACTGCCAGAAAACCCAGACTACCCCATCATACGCATAGAGCGCGATGAACAATTATTTTCACTTGAGGGCCTGGCGGTTGGCCTGATGCGCAGCTGGACTTAATCCAAGCTATCAATAAAAAAAACGCCCCGGGACTATCCGGGGCGTTTTCATTACAACTCACCTAAGCCTACCCTCAACTGCATTGAGGCGCTTCCAAACTATTAATGCTTCACAACACCTGACTCAACCGGCGCTGGCGCAGAGGATGCAGCAAGCGCAACCTCCTCATCCGACAAGGCAACAGGCTGACGCTCCAGAGCGATTTCCAGAACACGGTCTATCCAGCGCACAGGAATAATTTCCAGTTTGTTTTTGACGTTATCCGGAATCTCAGTCAGATCTTTAGCATTTTCTTCCGGGATCAACACCGTTTTAATGCCACCGCGGTGTGCCGCCAACAGCTTTTCTTTCAAACCACCAATCGGCAACACCTCGCCGCGCAAAGTGATTTCTCCTGTCATCGCCACATCTGCGCGGACTGGAATACCAGTGAACACAGACACCAAGGCGGTAGTCATCGCAATACCGGCAGATGGACCGTCTTTCGGCGTAGCACCTTCAGGGACGTGGATATGAATATCAGACTTTTCAAACACATCCGCCTTGATACCCAGGCGTTTAGCACGGCTGCGCACCACCGTACGCGCTGCTTCTATCGACTCTTTCATCACATCACCCAGGGTGCCGGTGCGTATCACACCACCTTTACCCGGCATGGAAACAGCTTCTATCGTCAGCAAGTCACCGCCAACCTCAGTCCAGGCCAAACCAACTACCTGACCAACCTGATTCTCTTTGACTGCCACGCCAAAATCATAGCGACGCACGCCCAGATATTTATCCAGGTTTTTAGAAGTGACCGTTGCCTTTTTCTCGGTCTTCTTCAAGAGCAGCATTTTGACCACTTTGCGGCAAATTTTGGAAATCTCACGTTCAAGCGAACGCACACCGGCCTCCCGCGTGTAGTAACGGATGATGTCGCGGATCGCGCTTTCAGCCACGCTGATTTCTTCCTCTTTCAAGCCATTGTTCTTGACTTGCTTAGGCAGTAAATAACGTTGGGCTATGCTGGTTTTCTCGTCTTCGGTATAACCCGACAGGCGTATTACCTCCATCCGGTCCAGCAACGCTGGCGGAATATTGTAAGAATTCGAGGTCGCAACAAACATCACGTCCGACAAATCAAAATCTACTTCTATGTAATGATCAGAGAAAGTGTGATTCTGCTCAGGATCCAATACCTCCAATAATGCTGAGGATGGATCACCACGGAAATCCGCACCCATCTTATCCACCTCATCCAACAGGAACAGGGGATTGCGTACGCCGACCTTAGACAGACTTTGCAGGATTTTCCCTGGCATAGAACCTATGTAAGTACGACGATGACCTCGGATCTCAGCCTCGTCCCGGACACCGCCCAAGGCCATGCGAACAAATTTACGATTGGTTGCGCGCGCAATAGACTGGCCCAGCGAAGTCTTACCAACACCAGGAGGCCCAACCAGGCACAGGATAGGCGCCTTGAGCTTATCAACACGCTGTTGAACCGCGAGATATTCGAGGATGCGCTCTTTGACTTTATCGAGTCCGTAATGCTCATCTTCCAACACTTTCTCAGCATTGCTCAGATCATTATTCACCTTGGATTTCTTTTTCCATGGCAAACCAACGATGGTATCGATGTAGTTGCGCACAACGGTTGCTTCGGCCGACATCGGTGACATCATTTTCAGCTTTTTGAGTTCAGCCTGCGCCTTCTCACGTGCTTCTTTAGGCATTTTGGCCGCGATGATCTTTTTCTCAAGCTCATCAATATCCGCACCTTCATCGCCCTCGCCCAGCTCTTTCTGTATGGCTTTTACCTGCTCATTCAGATAGTACTCGCGCTGCGATTTTTCCATTTGGCGCTTAACACGTCCACGGATGCGCTTCTCCACCTGCAGGATATCGAGTTCACCCTCGAGCTGACCTAACAAGTGCTCAAGGCGTTTACCGACACTGAAAATTTCGAGTATGACCTGCTTCTGCTCAAGCTTGAGCGGCAAATGCGCAGCTATCGTGTCAGCCAGGCGTCCTGCATCATCAATTCCGGATAAGGAAGCGAGGATTTCAGGAGGAATTTTTTTATTCAGCTTCACATACTGATCAAACTGCTGAACGATGGCGCGACGCATGGCCTCGACTTCAGAATCATCTTCTTCATCCGATTCCACTGGCAGCAAATCAGCGCTGAAATGCGATTCAGAATCATGGATCTGACTGATTCTTGCACGCTGACTGCCTTCGACCAGCACTTTGACTGTGCCGTCCGGCAGCTTTAGCATCTGCAGAATATTGGCAACGCAGCCAATCTCGTAAATATCATCGGCAGACGGTTCATCCTTAGCGGCAGCTTTCTGCGCCGCCAGCATGATACTTTTACCTTGATCCATCGCAGCTTCCAAAGCCTTGATAGACTTAGGGCGGCCTACAAATAAAGGTATGACCATATGAGGGAATACAACCACGTCACGCAATGGCAGTAACGGCAATTGAGTTTGCCCGGTAATCAGAGTAGTCGTCATGGCGCACCTTTCAAAAATACTGGTTAACAATGTTGGCGCACAAGGCTAAAACACAAGCCCACCATCAAAAAAATAATAAAAAAAGCCACGCAGAGCAGTCTCCGGGTAGCTTTACGATTGAAGCCCTTGGTTTAAATACATTCTACTGTGAAACGGAAAATCCCGCTGAAAACAAACAAAAAAGGGGAGTTAGCTCCCCTTTTTTTGCAACAACTGTGATGCGCAGATCAGGCACCAGCGACTTTAGCCTGCTCATGGTAAATCAACAAAGGTTTAGCGCCATTGACGATGGTGTTTTCATCAATCACGACCTTCTCCACATTCTGATGGCTAGGCAAGTCATACATAATATCCAATAGCGCATGCTCAAGAATAGAGCGCAGACCACGCGCACCGGTCTTACGCGCTATCGCTTTCTTGGCAATTGCCTGTAAGGCAGCCGGACGAATTTCGAGTTCGGTCCCTTCCATCTCCAGCAATTTCGCATACTGCTTAATCAGCGCATTCTTAGGCTCAACCAAAATCTGGATCAAGGCTTCTTCAGTCAGCTCATTGAGCGTTGCAATTACAGGCAAACGACCAATCAACTCAGGAATCAAACCGAACTTGATCAGATCCTGCGCTTCCACATCCTGCAATATCTCACTAGCCGACTGATCACTCTGACTCTTCACACTAGCCGCAAAACCGATACTGCTGCGCTCAGAACGATCAGAAATAATTTTCGCCAAACCATCAAATGCGCCGCCGCAAATGAACATGATATTGGTGGTGTCTATCTGTATGAAGTCCTGATTTGGATGCTTACGGCCACCCTGCGGCGGCACTGAAGCCATCGTACCTTCAACCAGCTTCAGCAAAGCCTGCTGCACACCCTCACCCGACACATCGCGGGTGATGGAAGGATTGTCCGATTTACGTGAAATCTTATCGATTTCATCAATGTAGACGATACCCTTCTGTGCCTTCTCCACTTCGTAATTGCAATTCTGCAGCAATTTCTGAATGATGTTTTCGACGTCTTCACCGACATAACCTGCTTCAGTCAACGTAGTAGCATCTGCAATCACGAACGGCACATTCAACATGCGCGCCAGGGTCTGTGCCAACAAAGTCTTGCCTGAACCGGTAGGACCAACTAAAAGGATATTACTTTTCGCGAGCTCGATATCATCCTTTTTACCCAGATGTTTGAGGCGCTTGTAATGATTGTAGACAGCAACAGCCAAAATCCGCTTAGCATGCTCCTGACCAATCACATACTGATCCAGCAGGCTGGTGATTTCTTTTGGTGTAGGCAGCTCGGTCTTCGCATTCGCAATATTATCGACCTCAGACACTTCATCACGAATGATGTCATTGCACAGGTCTATACATTCATCACAAATGAAAACGGAAGGCCCAGCAATCAGCTTTTTCACCTCATGTTGGCTCTTGCCACAGAAAGAGCAATAGAGCAGTTTTTCACCACTGGAGGATTTTTTATCGGGCATGGTACGAATAGAAAATAGTCAAAATTAAAGAAGCTGAACGGATTGCATATTACCCGCAAAAAGCCATTTCGTCACCGAAACGTCATCACTGAATTGGGCAGACTCCGCATTTTCCATTCCGAAATAAAAAACGCCCGTACCTGAGAGGAACGGGCGCTTACACAACTCATTAACATCAGGCGCGGTGAGTAAGAACTTTATCGATCAAACCATATTCCACCGCTACATCCGCCGACATGAAATTATCACGATCAGTGTCTTTGGCTATCTGCTCAAGACTACGTCCGGTTTTCTCTGCCAGAATACCATTCAGACGCTCACGCAAGTAAAGAATTTCTCTGGCCTGGATCTCGATATCTGAAGCCTGACCTTGGGCGCCGCCCAGAGGCTGATGAATCATGATACGCGAGTTCGGCAAGGAAAAACGCTTACCTTTTGCGCCGGCGGCAAGCAGGAAAGCTCCCATCGAAGCCGCCATACCAGTACACAGTGTAGACACATCCGGCTTGATAAACTGCATGGTGTCATAGATGGCCATGCCGGCTGAAACCGATCCACCAGGAGAGTTAATGTAGAGCGAAATATCTTTTTCAGGATTTTCACTTTCCAAAAACAGCAACTGCGCCACCACCAGATTGGCGGTCTGATCATTAACCGGACCCACCATGAATATGACTCGCTCTTTCAGCAGACGCGAGTAAATGTCATACGACCGTTCCCCACGCCCACTCTGCTCTACCACCATAGGCACCATGCCCAGCATATTTGTATCCAACGCCGAATTACGGATGATGCCTGTCATGTGATTTCCTTTTAAATTAAGCCTGAGCGTTATTACCCATCAGTTCGTCGAAAGGCAATTGCTTATCAGCGACCTTAGCTTTACCTAAAACGTAGTTAACGACGTTTTCTTCTAAAACAAGGGCTTCCACTTCCGCCAGACGATTACGATCACTGTAGTAGTATTTTACTACTTGCTGAGGATCTTCGTAGCTCTGCGCAAAATCTTCAACCTGAGCTTTGATCTGATCAGCAGTTGCCTGCAGGCTGTTGGTTTTCACCAGTTCAGCCAGAATCAGACCCAGGCGGACGCGACGTTCAGCTTGTGCAGCGAACAGCTCTTTAGGGAATGGAACGTCTTTAACGTTCATGCCACGCTGAGCCATATCCTGACGAGTCATCTCCGCCAGACGCTCGGTATCCTGAGCAACCAGAGATTGTGGCACATCAAAGCTAACTGTCTTAACCAGCGCGTCCATGACGCTTTCTTTGGTTTTCGCTTTTACGCGGCCACGCACTTCGCGTTCCAGATTTTCTTTGATGTCAGAGCGCATTTTTTCGATATTGCCATCTTCTACGCCCAGCATTTTAGCGAAATCTGCATCAACTTCCGGCAGATGAGCCCATTCAATTTTGGATACTGTGATCGTGAATTCTGCAGTTTTACCGGCAACGTCCTTGCCATGGTAATCTTCAGGGAAAGCCAGTGGGAAAGTCTTGGACTCGCCAGCTTTCAGACCCAGCGTTGCTGCTTCGAACTCAGGCAACATACGGCCTTCGCCCAATACAAATACAAAACCTTCAGCTTTACCGCCAGCGAATTCAACGTCGTCGATCTTACCAACGAAATCTACTGTTACGCGGTCACCGTTTTGTGCGGACTGGTCTGCACCACCGTCACCGTGTGCACCTTGCTCGCCTTTTACATGGAAATGTACGCGCTGCTTACGCAGAATATCGATCGTTTTATCGATTTCAGCATCAGTCACATCAGATTTAACTTGCTCAACTTCTGCACCAGACAAGTCGCCAATAACGATTTCCGGATACACTTCAAAAGTCGCATCAAATGCTACGTTACCCTCAGCCACGCCTTCGCCAGTTTTTGGCTCTATGCTAGGGTAACCTGCTACACGCAGATTGTTTTCATTTGCAGCCAGTGCAAATGCCTGACCTACTTTATCGTTCAGGACTTCAGTTTCTACCTGATAGCCGTATTGTGCAGCCACCATTTTCATCGGGACTTTACCAGCGCGGAAGCCAGGCGCTTTTGCTGTACGGGCACGCACTTTCAAACGCTTTTCAACTTCTGATTTCACATCAGCGATAGGAAAAGAAATCGTGAGGCGGCGCTCCAATTTATCTAAAGTTTCGACTGCAGTTGCCATGAAAATCGTCCAAATAGTAAAAATTCTGTGGTGCGAGGAGGGGGACTCGAACCCCCACACCATTGCTGGCGTCAGGACCTAAACCTGGTGCGTCTACCAATTTCGCCATCCTCGCGGGATGAGTTAAGTTACATACCGACACAAAAATCTTGCATCAGCAAAAAAGCAAAGGGCGACCCGAACTTCAAGCGTCGCCCAAAACTAATGCATGTGGCATTACAACTCCAGCCCGATATTCTACTGGATTTTGTATTGCTGTGCCTTATTTTTTAAAGCATTTTCAAAAAAACGCGGCAAATCATCGCTAACACACCGATTTGCCACACCATCACGCGCAGAACGCAGTCTGCGCATGGCTGATTCAGGCTGGCTCAGGCCGTTTTTTCAACCCGGAACCAGGTTGCATACAAGGCAGGCAAGAACAACAGAGTTAATGCTGTTGCGATGATCAGGCCACCCATAATCGCGACTGCCATTGGCCCCCAGAATACCGATCTGGACAAAGGTATCATCGCCAGCACCGCCGCTGCCGCCGTCAGGATAATCGGACGGAAACGGCGCACAGCAGACTCTACGACTGCATCCCAGGCAGGCACGCCCTCGCGGATATCATGCTCAATCTGATCAATCAGGATGACCGAATTACGGATAATCATGCCAAACAAAGCAATCACACCAAGTTGCGCTACAAAACCGAAAGGACGGTGCAGCAGCAGTAAGGCCATGGCAGCACCAGCCAAGCCCAGCGGCCCGGTCAGAAACACCAGCAGCGAACGTGAGAAGCTATGCAGCTGCAACATCAGCAAAGTGAAGATGATAAAAATCACCAGCGGCACATTGGCAGCGATAGATTGCTGCGCCTTGCCACTATCAGCAGCTGCACCAGCCAGCTCGACCTTATAACCTGCCGGCAAAGCTGCCTGCAAATCTTTTAGCTTAGGCGCAATTTGCGAAGACACTGTAGGCCCCTGAATGCCATCTGCCACATCAGACTGCACCGTTACCGCCCACTCACGCCCTTCACGCCAAACGACACCAGGCTCCCAGACCAAACCAATTTTAGCCAGCTGAGATAAAGGAACCGCCTTACCGGCCGCGGTTGGCACATTCACCACCCGCAAAGCATCTATGGTTGCGGCTTCATTCACAGGCTGACGCACCACCATGTCGATCAGCTTATTCCCATCACGGAACTGCCCTACTGTGGTTCCGGATAACACGGTGTTAGTGACGCGCATAACCGCTTGCGAAGTGACTCCCAGTGCCCGCAATTTATCCTGATCGAGATCGATACGGATGACTTTGACCGATTCATTCCAGTTATCGTTGACACCCACCGTATTCGGATTGGCGCGCATGACTTCCTTAACCTGATCTGCGATTTCACGCACTTTCGCGACCTCCAGTCCAGTCACGCGGAATTGCACCGGATACGGCACTGGCGGACCATTAGGCAGCAACTTAACGCGTCCACGCACCTCAGGAAATTCCGTCTTAAACGCATCGACAATTTTCAGGCGCAGCGCCTCCCTCGCCCTCAAATCTTTTGGCAACACAACAATTTGAGACACATTTGTTTGCGGGAAAATCTGATCCAGCGGCAAGTAGAAACGCGGACTACCGGTACCCACATAACTGGTCACACTCTCCACGCCATCCTGCTTCTGAATGAAGGCTTCAAATTTTTTGACCTGCGCTTCGGTTGCGCGGAAAGAAGACCCTTCGGGCAACCACATCTCCACCATTAACTCAGGACGACTGGAGTCCGGGAAGAACTGCTGTTCGATAAACTTAAAACCAAATACACCTAAGCCGAACACGCCCAAAGTAATCACTATGGTCGTTTTGCGCCACTCCACACACCAGCTCACGATTTTCCTGAATCGGCTGTAAAACGGGCTATCAAAAATTTCGTGAGAGTGATCACCAACTGCATGCGCCTTGGTTTTCAGCAGCAAATAACCGAGATAAGGAGTAAACAGCACCGCCGCCAGCCAGGAAATTACCAACGCCAGCGCATTGACTGAAAACATAGAGAAGGTATATTCACCGGCTGCAGATTTAGCCAGACCGATAGGCAGGAAGCCTGCCGCAGTGATCAAAGTCCCCGTCAACATCGGCATAGCGGTCGAGGTATAAGCAAAAGTAGCAGCATCAAATCTGGAGAAACCCTCCTCCATTTTACGCACCATCATTTCAACCGCGATGATCGCATCGTCCACCAGCAAACCCAACGCAATGATCAATGCACCCAGCGAAATTTTATGCAAATCAATTTCCAGAATATGCATGAACAGGAAGGTAATCGCCAACACCAGCGGTATCGTCAAGCCCACCACCAGACCCGGCCAGACATCCAGCCGCAAAGGCTTAGTATGCAACCCAAGTGACAGAAAACTGACCGCCAGCACGATTACCACCGCCTCGATCAGGGTGTGCACAAACTCACCGACCGATGCCTTCACCGCATCCGGTTGATTCGTGACTTGCTCCAGCACGATACCTACCGGCAGCTTGGCCTTCAGGTTACTCACTTCCGCCTGTAAGTTCTTACCCAGGTCGATAATGTTGCCGCCCTTCTCCATCGAGATACCGAGGCCAAGCACTTCCTTTCCATTGAAGCGCATTTTGTCTTGCGGCGGATTTTTATACTCGCGTTTGACGGTAGCAAAATCGCCAAGGCGGAAGGTGGTGCCATTCGCACGCAGTTGCAGATTTTCCAGATCCTTGACTGTCATCAGTGCACCGGACACTCTGACCTGCAGATTGTCGGTGGATGTCGTCAATACGCCAGTACCCTCTACACCATTCTGAGAATTTATCTGCGACACGATCGCATCGAATGACACACCCAGCTGAGCAAATTTCTGATGCGAGAAAACGATGTTGATCTTTTCATCCTGCACACCAAACAGCTCAACCTTAGAAACCGAAGGAATATGCAGGAACTGCTGACGCACAAAATCAGCGTATTCTTTTACTTGTTCATAAGTGAAGCCATCGCCAGACAATGCAAAGATAGAGCCGTAGGTATCACCAAACTCATCATTGAAAAACGGCCCAATTACACCGGCAGGCAAGGTGGACTTAATGTCGCCGATTTTTTTACGTACCTGATACCAGGCCTGAGGCGTTTCCTTAGGTGGAGTAGACTCACGCAACTGCAGGATGATGACGGTTTCACCTGGCTTTGAATAGCTACGGATTTTGTCTATATAAGGCGTTTCCTGGAGCTTTTTTTCCAGCTTATCAGTAACCTGATCCGCCATCTGCAACGCGGTAGCGCCCGGCCAGATCGCTCGCACCACCATAGCACGGAAAGTGAAAGGCGGATCCTCATCCTGCCCCAGCTTGCCATAGCTAAAAATACCGCCAAGCAGCAGCACCACAATCAGATACCGGGTCAGCGGAATATGCTCAAGCGCCCAACGTGATAAATTAAATCCACCGGAAGAACTCATTTAGCCACTCCCACCGATGCAGCGCCCGCATCAACACTGGCGGCTGGCTTTACTGCTGCACCCAGAATGCTGACTTTCTGACCTGGCTTCAACAAATTGACGCCAGCCGTTACCACCATCTGACCTTTGACAATGCCATTTGCGATGACGACAGTTTCACCAGACGTGGCGCCCAGTTGCACCGGAACCAGCTTAGCCACGCCATCCTGCACCACCCAGACCGAACTCACGCCTTTCTCCTGAAACAATGCAGTCATAGGCAAACGAATCACTTCCTGAGCCGAGCCGGTACGCAGGCTCACAGTTGCCGTCATACCCAGACGAACGTCCTGCGCATCAGCCGGCAAACTGATTTTTGCCAGGTAGGTGCGGGTTGCCGGATCGGCCAGCGGCGACAATTCACGGATTTTTCCGTTGATGACTTTGCCACTGTCCGCCCATAATCTGATCTGGATATCACTAAATTGCTTAATCGAATTAATCGCGTTTTCCGGAATACCGACGACTACATCCATCGCACCTGACTGAGCAACCCGAACCACAGGCGTACCCGCCGCTACGACCTGCCCAATCTCAGCTTCCAAGGCCGTCACCACGCCATCGATATCCGCCACCAGACTGGTATAAGAAGATTGATTTGACTGGTTTTTATAAGATGCCTGCGCTTGTTCGAATGTAGCCTGCGCTGCCTTGTAGGCGACTTCTTTACTATCCAACACGGAAGCAGCTACAAAATTCTTACTACGTAAATCCTGATAGCGTTTCAGTTCAGCAGCAGCCAGATCGCGGTTGCTTTCCGCAGAGCTCAGTGCCGCCTTAGCCTGCAACTGTGCCAGCGCAATGTCCTGAGGATCAAGTTGCATCAGGACCTGACCGCGTTTAACAACCGACCCCAACTCCACTTTCCTTGCCAGTATTTTGCCTGGCACCCGAAAACCCAGCCTGGATTCAATGTGAGGACGCACCTCACCGGATAACTCCAACGCAGCAGAACTATCACTGACACCGGCGACGATGGCGCGAACCGGACGTATTATCTCCACCTTCTCTGGAGCTTTGGAGCAAGCACTCAGTCCCAACACGACAGACAGGGCAAGAGCAAACGGCAACCGCAGGGGCGCGTAGCCTTTCATGAGATTTGGCTTTTCTGGTGTTAACACTGGAGTTTTCCTTTACTATGCAGGCTGAACGAGGTAGCTATATCAAAATAACAAGGTAACTTAATTACTGACTCAAAGGTTAGTTATTATATGTATCCATCCATTCTTTGCCAATGACTTTTCGGTCATTAATATTATTGCGCACCATGTCTGTTGATCATTACGAAAATTTCCCTGTTGCATCACTGCTACTTCCGGGCCACTTGAGGCCAGCCGTTCATGCCATTTATGCATTTGCACGATATGCAGATGACATTGCCGACGAAGGAGACTATTCCTCTGAATGGCGCTTGCAACAACTCCAGCAACTGGATGAGGACGTGATTCGCATGCAATCTGGCGTGCCGTGCAAGCAACCACTGGTGAGTGCATTAGTGCCACACATGCTGAAACATGTGTTGCCAGCACAAGCATTGCGCGACTTACTCTCTGCATTCAGCCAGGATGTGGTCAAGAAACGTTACCATAGTTTCTCTGAGTTAAGCGATTATTGCGCACGCTCTGCCAATCCAGTCGGCAGACTCATGCTGCACCTGTATCAGCAGGTGAATCCGCTCAGCCTGCAACAATCCGATTCCATATGCAGCGCTTTGCAATTAATCAATTTTTGGCAGGATATTGGGATCGACTGGAACAAAGAGCGTATCTATCTGCCGCTGGACGATATGCGCGAGTTTCAGGTTTCAGAAACAGACATACAAAGCAAGATCGTCAATAAATCCTGGCAAGCATTGATGCAGTTCCAGACAGGGCGTGCCAGAACTATGCTGCTATCAGGCAGCCCGCTGTGCAAAGCACTCGGCGGCCGGATAGGCTGGGAGTTACGCTTCGTTGTACAGGGTGGATTGTTGATACTTGAGCGCATAGAACAGGCTAACTACGATATTTACCGGCATCGCCCTGTTATCAAAAAATCAGACTTTCCTGTATTGGCCTGGCGCGCAATGCGTATGTAGCACAAACGAGCGCTTAGCCCTTACCTCAAGACGCTAACATCGCAGGCAAATCTTGCCGTTCATCATCATTCAGTGCACACTATCTTCCCAACTGAGTTTAACGCTAAGAAAGAAATCCAATGAAATCCATTTTCCAACGCCTGGCCCTGCTTGCCTGCGGCCTCATCATGCTGAATGGATGTACCGTCATTGCGATTGCTGATGCTGCTGTCTCCACAACCGTCAAAGTAGGCAGTGCCGTCGTAGGCACTGCTGTCGATGTGACCGCTGCTGGCGTAAAAGCTGTCACAAACAGCAATGACAAGCCTGCAAAATAAGCCAGTTCCCCTCAGCGCCATGCCAAGTGAACAAAAAATCGCCAGACAAAGGGCCGTGCAAAACGCGGCCAAGTCCGTACTGGCGGCACTGCCTCTGATGATAGACGCCAGCGACAATGAGCAAACGATTGCTGAAAAAGCGAAAAGCTTATTGCAGCAACAGGGCTATACCGACACTTGGTACTATGATTGCCATGCGTTGGTGCTACTGGGCTCGCGCAGCTGTATGTCGGTCTCAGGAAAAACTTACCAGCCGCAGGCTGAGCTGGTTGGCCAAACCAATCTGATCACCGTCGATCTGAGTCCGCTTGATGAAGAATGCTGGGGCGACTTTGCACGCTCGTTTCCCGTGGAAAACGGCCGGGTCATTTCGCAACCCCAGTCGCTGGAGTTTCAGAATGGACTGCGTTTTGTACAAGCCATGCAGGCTCACTTGCTGCGCATTGCGAGACCTGACTATACTTTCGGCCAGTTGTTTGACTGGGCCAATTTGCGCATCAGACAAAGTGGTTTTGTGAATTTGGATTATCGCAATAATGTCGGTCACAGTATCGCAACTTCAAGAGAACATCGGCAGTTTATTGAGGCGAATAATCAGGCATCACTCTCATCGGTTGATTTTTTTAGTTTTGAACCCTTCGTGCGCCTGAAAGGCGGGCATTGGGGTTTCAAACATGAAGGTATTTTTTTCTTCAATCAATCCGGGGCGCTCGAAGAACTTTGATGCAACATCAGAAGCAAAAAAGCAGCTACCTACGCAGCTGCTTTTTTGTTTAAAACTACCTGTTTTTTGAAAAACAGGCTAAAAACCAAATGTATCACACGCAATTTACAATAATTTTCGTGGATGCCGCCGGATTACTCATGCTAACCGTCCCGCTTGGATTTTGCACCGTGCAGGTCTGTCCCGCAGGCTGGGTATCCACCTTCACCGAATAAGCCGTACCGTCAAGCAGGCTCCAGTTGAAGAAATAAATACCGATTGCACTCACCAGGCGCTGATCTACCTTGCTTCCAAAGGTATTTGACAACGTCAGCGAAGAACCTGCATTCAAACCATTGACGGTAAATCCGACCGGTACGGCTGGCACACAGCTGACCCCAAGATTGGCGGCAGCATCTGGCTTGGCATTATCGGCCGTACCCGACCCGTTCGTCACTGAGCAAAAACGACCTGCAGGCGGCAGAGAAACACTCACTACATATGGCTTACCATGCGCGACATATTTGCCTGTCAGCTGGAAAGCACCGTTGGTGGAAACTGTTTCTACGTAATCCTGCAAAGTATTTTTAACGGTGTCAGTCGTGTTGGTGTTTAGCGTAATATTGCCCGCATCCGGCAAGCCACTGAGCGTACCTTTTAATTGCACATTAGGTACACAAGTCACGGCCACTGAATTATTAACCCCTTCACCCGTCATTTTTCCTGTGCCACCAGCGATATTGCAGTTAACCAGCTTAGGCTGTGCAGCCGCTGTAATCGCGTAGCTGGCATTGCTGGCGACATCAAATGCAAACGTGCCATCTGCAGTCATAGTCTTAAAAAAACCGCGCTCATTCTGCAAAGTCAGGCTATTCGTGCCATCTTTCCCCAAACCAGTCACAGTACCGCCAATCGAGGTATACACGTAGCCACCACAACCTGCTAATACGACACAGAGGCCACACGCCATTCCAAAAAATTTTGTTTTTTTCAAGATCTTCATCCGGATGAGTAAAATTGGTGAAAACACGCCTGACAAGATGAGAGGCATATGACTTTTATAGCCCGATATTATACGTTCTATATGAATTTGGTCGAATAATTCTACGAATTAGACGTCTGTGCTACCAAAAGTACCATCTAATCTTTCACTGACAGTGGTTCGAGCTGCTGTTCTGTTTGTTGTTCTGTTTGCAGTTTGTTAGGATAGCGCCTTTATCCGGCATTGTGCCGACTACTTATCCGATACAGCATGTCTCCTGACGAATATTGCCAGCAAAAAGCGGCGCAAAGTGGCTCCAGTTTTTATTACAGCTTCCTGTTCTTACCGACAGAACGCCGGCATGCGATCACCGCCTTGTATGCATTCTGCCGCGAGGTCGATGATGTGGTCGACGAAAGCACAGACGACATGGTCGCCAGATCCAAACTGGGCTGGTGGCGCAAAGAATTGCAAGCCATGCTGGATCAGCAGCCTACACATCCTGTGACCAAGGCGCTGTTGCCACACATGACGACCTTTCAGCTGGATAGCAAACACCTGTTCGCCATCATTGATGGCATGGAAATGGATCTGAATCAGACCCGTTATCTGGATTTTGCAGGCTTACAAACCTATTGCTGGCATGTGGCAGGTGTTGTCGGCGTACTGTCAGCCAGTATCTTCGGCATTACGCATCCGCAGACGAAAGAATTTGCTGAAAAACTGGGGCTCGCATTCCAGATGACCAATATCATTCGCGATGTCGGTGAAGATGCACGCAAAGGCCGCATCTATCTTCCAGTCAATGAATTACAGGAATTTAAAGTCACCGCCGCAGACATACTGAATGCCAGACATAGTGCGCAATTCGAAGCGCTGATGCAGTTTCAGTATGAGCGCGCGCAAAAGCTGTATGACGAGGCGTTCGCCCTGTTACCAGCCCAAGACCGCAAGGCGCAACGTACTGGCCTGATCATGGCGGCGATTTACCGCGCCTTGCTGGTCGAAATTCAGCGTGATGGCTTTCACGTGCTCACACAACGCATCTCACTGACACCGATCCGTAAGCTCTGGCTGGCCTGGAAAACCTATATCCGTGGCTAATTCCGCACTCCATATCGCAGTGATAGGCGCAGGCTGGGCTGGTTGCAGTGCAGCGGTCAAACTGGCGCAGGCCGGACATACAGTGCGCCTGCTAGAAGCCAGCGCCCACGCCGGCGGACGTGCGCGACGGGTTGACCTTCAGGGCTATGCACTGGACAACGGCCAGCACATCCTGTTAGGCGCTTATCGTGACAGCCTGGCTTTAATGCGTGAACTGGGGCTGAAACCTGAGCAGTTATTCAAACGACTGCCGCTGCAAATGATTTACCCGCCCGCTACTGATGGCATGCATTTTCTGGCATCTGACTGGCCTGCACCCTTACATTTACTGATGGCCTTATGGCGCGCACGTGGCCTCAGACTTGAAGACAAACTGGCACTGGCGCGCTTTTCGACGACAGCACGCTGGATGGGCTGGCAGCTACACCAGGATTGCAGCGTAGAGGAATTGCTGATTCGCTTCGAACAGACTCCACGTTTAACAGAATTGATGTGGAATCCCTTGTGTGTCGCAGCTCTGAACACACCGGCACCACAGGCATCGGCGCAGGTGTTTTTGAATGTGCTCAGAGATAGTCTGGGAGCCAGCCGCAGCGCTTCCGACATGCTGTTGCCTGTGCTTGATCTGAGTAGCTTACTACCTCAGGCTGCGATGAACTATTTGAAAAACAAAGGGGCAGACATCCAGCTGTCTTGCGCAGTGAGGCAAATTCAGGCTAACGCCGACGCCAGGTGGTCGCTGCATACCAGCGATGGCAGCACTTACATGGCAGACCGGGTGGTGATTGCGACTGACAGCAAGAATGCAGCGCGCCTGCTGAATCCGCTCACCGGGTCAGAGTCCAAGGCCATACCCGATTACGACTATGCAGCCATCACTACCGTCTATCTGCAATATGGATCGGAAATGCGCCTGGCGCGTCCCATGTTCGCCTTGCGCGAGCTGCCAGAACGCGCGCACTGGGGTCAGTTTGTATTTGATCGCGGCCAGTTACATGCTGCGCAGGCAGGCTTGCTGGCGGTCGTCATCAGCGCACCGACCAAGACACTGGAACTGACGCATGAAGAACTGGCAATCCAGGTCGCTCACCAACTGGCGGAATCCCTGCAAGACCCTGACCTACTCCACCCGACCTGGTCCCAAATCATCACAGAAAAACGCGCAACCTATCTGTGTCGCCCCGACTTAAGCAGACCGGACAACCGCAGCACTGTGCCCGGCATTTATCTGGCAGGCGATTACACCGCCGGTGACTATCCGGCGACTTTAGAAGGTGCTGTGCGCAGCGGCATTACAGCAGCACGCTTGCTGATTGCCGATGCGCACCGATGAGCAAGGCTGCATCACGAATTAATCAGTTCACAGATCATCCAGATCACGGATCTTACTCATCGCTTCGTCAATCCGGTCAACGCTGATAATCCTTAAGCCTTCAATGCCTTGTTTAGGCGCGTTTGCTTTTGGAATCATCGCCACGGTAAAGCCCAGTTTCGCGGCTTCGCGCAAACGCTCCTGACCGCGTGGCGCAGGACGGATTTCACCGGCCAGCCCAACCTCACCGAACACCACCAGATGGCGCGGCAAGGGCTTATTACGCATCGATGAGTTGATCGCCAGCAGCACGGCCAGATCGGCCGCCGGCTCAGCAATTTTGACACCGCCTACTGCATTGATAAACACATCCTGATCAAAGGCCGCCACCCCGGCATGCCGGTGCAATACAGCCAGCAACATCGCCAGACGATTCTGCTCCAGCCCAACCGACAGGCGGCGTGCATTAGGCGCATGTGAGCTGTCAACCAGCGCCTGAATTTCCACCAGTAAGGGCCGTGTTCCCTCCTGTGTCACCATCACACAGGAACCGGCGACCTGAGTGTCATGCTGAGACAGGAACAAGGCTGAGGGGTTGGATACACCGCGCAAACCACGTTCACTCATGGCAAACACGCCCAGCTCATTGACCGCACCAAAACGGTTTTTGATCGCACGCACCAGACGGAAACTGGAGTGGGTATCGCCTTCAAAATACAAGACCGTATCAACGATATGTTCCAGCACACGCGGCCCGGCCAAGGCGCCCTCTTTGGTCACATGTCCAACTAAGATCATGGTGACATTCATGGTTTTTGCGACACGCGTGAGTTGTGCCGCACATTCACGCACCTGAGCTACCGAACCCGGCGCAGAACTCAGCGCATCTGAATACAGCGTCTGTATCGAATCAATCACCACCACCTGAGGCTGATGATCTGATAATGTATTGAGGATTTTTTCGAGCTGAATTTCTGCCTGCAAGGCCAGCCCGGTCGTTTCTATGCCCAGCCTGTGCGCACGCAAGGCAATCTGAGCGCCGGATTCTTCACCACTCACATACAAGACTTTTTTGGAGCGCGCCAGGTTGGCCAGAGCTTGCAATAACAGCGTGGATTTACCGATGCCCGGATCACCGCCAATCAATACCACACCACCGGGCACCAGACCACCGCCCAGGACGCGGTCAAACTCTTCAATACTGGTGCTGAAACGCGGCACATCGGCAGCCTCAATGTCCGACAAATTGAGGACAGGCGCAGTCTGCGCCAGGCTTTGTGGTTTGGCCGAGTAACGGTTGCCCGCGCTTTCAACGAGGGTTTCCACCAGCGTATTCCACTGACCGCAGGAAGGACACTGTCCAGCCCATTTATTGACAATTCCGCCGCATTCTGTGCAGGTGTAATTGGTCTTCGCTTTTGCCATATCTTTTGCCGTAACTTTCAGGATTCCCGAATAAACACTGATATTTTAACCAGTATTGAATAATTAGCCTGCGCTATTTCAGCCGATCCTGCAGATTTTCATGGTATAAAGCAGACCGATAACACTTTGTAACAGGCACATAATAAGCATGAAACGCGGTTTCTATACGATTATGGCGGCGCAGTTTTTTTCTTCGCTAGCCGACAATGCGCTGCTGATCGCCGCTATGGCGTTACTAATTTCCATGCAAGCCCCGGGCTGGATGACCCCCTTGCTCAAATTGTTTTTCGCTTTGTCCTACGTGCTGCTGGCCGCTTATGTCGGGGCTTTCGCAGATGCCCTGCCTAAGGGTAAGGTGATGTTCATCACCAATCTGATTAAGGTCGGTGGCTGTGCACTGATGTTTTTTCATGTTCATCCGCTGATTGCCTACGCACTGGTTGGATTTGGCGCTGCGGCGTATTCACCGGCGAAATACGGCATCCTGACTGAATTACTGCCGGCTGAAAAACTGGTGGCAGCCAATGGCTGGATCGAGGGCTTAACTGTCACCTCCATCATCTTAGGTACCGTACTGGGTGGCTCACTGATCGACCCAAGGGTGTCTGCAGCACTACTGAATTTTGACTTCCCACTCATCGACTTCTCCATCAACACACCCACTGAAGCCGCACTCTGTGTAATCACCGCACTGTATGTACTTGCCGCCCTGTTCAATTTGCGCATACCTGACACAGGTGCACGCTACGAGCATCAGAAACCGAATCCGATCAAGTTGATCGCAGACTTTGGGCATTGCTTCAGCACCTTGTGGCGCGATAAGTTAGGTCAGATATCGCTGGCCGTTACGACACTGTTCTGGGGCGCTGGTGCAACGCTACAATTTATCGTGCTGAAGTGGGCAGGAGAATCGCTGGGCTTACCATTGAACAAAGCGGCTGTGCTGCAAGGTGTAGTTGCGATTGGAATTGCAATCGGCGCAGTGGCAGCGGCGCGCTTCGTTCCGCTGAAAAAGTCCCTGAATGTGATGCCACTGGGTGTAGCGATGGGCCTGGTCGTCACCACCATGATCTTCGTTCACAACATCATCATTGCTTACCCACTATTGATACTGGTTGGTGCGCTGGCCGGTTTTTTTGTGGTACCGATGAATGCCTTGTTGCAGCATCGCGGTCATGTGCTGATGAGTGCAGGTCACTCGATCGCCGTCCAGAATTTCAATGAAAATCTGTCGGTACTGGTCATGCTGGGCTTATATGCTTTGATGGTGTCACTGGATCTGCACGTAAAAACAGTCATCGTACTATTCGGTTTATTTGTGGCTGGCACCATGTTGCTGGTCATGAAAAGACATGCAGCGAATCAAAAAGAATTTGACTCACTGGCGCTGATAGGCGAACACAAGCACTAGGGCCTCACATCAATTCAGACAAACTTATCAGCCTGTTTGAAGTGATGTGAGCGTCAGACTCAAGGACGACTATCCCGGTCAGAACGATGAGCATACGCAGCTGTGGCACGCTCCCCCCAGCTATCCGGGATCACAAAACCACGCTCGTATTCCCATGCATAACCAGTCGCATCGCGCCTGAGTTTGGCCAGCATTAAAGGCGCATCGGAAACTGCAAATTGCGCGCTAAGCACCCCTATCAAATCCACAGCACGGACAGATCGCGCAGCATCGACTCCGGCAGGCGCCAGCCATTCCAGGCGATCGAGCAGACAGCCTTCCCAATCCGCTTGCTGGCGCAATTCCTCTAAGGTCCAGATTTTCCCTTTGCAATGATCTGCTGCCACACCCCTGACTTGCGGCAAATGCTGATTATCTGCCTCGCGATAAAACAACCAGCCTTTAATCAGAGCGCTGACCTGATCAGGCACCCGCCCCAGCCTCTCCAAGGCCTGAGGCTGCTGCCCGAGTCGCATCTGACTGTGAATAATCTTATGCATTTTGGCACCCAGACTATCTGCCAGATTGGGCCCCAGATAATCATAAACATCCGGCTTCTGCCCGCTGCTATCTGCTGTAGCAGGATGAAATAAATAGAATTTGGTGGCCAGCTCACAGTGCGTCCAGCGCGCTTGCTCAGGAATCAGAAAATCAAACTCCCCTAGTGTTCTGCCTTGCGCATCATGGATCTGCAGGCCACGCTGAGTGCCCGGATACATCAATTGAAAATAGGCGTGTAGCAAATTTTCCGCATACAAGCCCAAGCGTCGTGTCGCCTTATGCCCGGCGAGCAAACTCTTGAAAGCCTGAGCTGCGCTCAGAATGTGCCGTATGTCAGCCCGCACATCCCGTTCCGACAAAAAAACCGCACGCACATCTGCGCCATGCCAGCATGCATCCACGCTCAGCAAATGCGGGGAAGTCAGCAACCAGATCAAGGCACGCAGATCCGGATCACTCACATCTCCCCATTCTGCGTGAAAAGTCTGCTGAAAAGTGAGCGCGGTCATTCAATTCTGCTGCATGACTTGCATTGCCATGCATAAGTCTTGCCAGGCCTTACTTTTATCCAGCGGCTTTCTGAGTAAATAGGCGGGATGATAGGTTGCGATCAGCGGTATTCCTTCAAACACATGCTGCCTGCCACGTAACTGTGCTACCGGCGTATTCATATCCAGCCCCAACAGAGCGACTGCAGCAGTTTTTCCCAGCGCCACAATGACCTGAGGCTGTATCAGCGCAATCTGGCGCTGTAAATAAGGCAGACAGGCTGCAATCTCTTCTGCACTAGGCGGTCTGTCCTTGCCAGCATCATCGGTCGGTCTGCATTTGACAACGTTTGCGATGTAGGCACGTTGTCCTCGCTGTACACCTAACGCTTTCAGCATATTGTCCAGCAATTGGCCGGCAGCGCCGACAAAGGGTTGACCCTGAATATTTTCGTTGTAACCCGGACCTTCACCGACAAATAACCAGGGCGCACGCTGGTCACCAACACCAAACACCGTTTGCTGACGACCTTCACACAAGCCACAAGCGCGACAAGCTGCAACAGTCTGCTGCAGTTCAGCCCAGCCCATCTGCATTGGCGACACTGTCTGTGCAGGAGCAACTACAAGCTCAGGAAGCGTTGCAGATTGCGGCAGGCCTGCTACAAATTCTGCATCAGCTTCCACGTTGGCGTTGAGGGGTGCAGAAGTTGCGATCAAAGCTGGTAAAGCATCCGGCATCGGCTCCTGACAGTGAGCTTGATCTGCCAACGCTTGCCCCTCCTGCACCGCAGCGTTAACATCGAGCGGGAACCAAACTGGACCTAGGCCCATTTCATTCAAAAACTTTACCTGCAACAGCGAGCTGGCCGCACTCATCCCTGACTCCTTCGCATAACGATCGCATCTTCGCGGGTGTTGGACTGCGCCGGATAATAAGCCTTTCTGCGCCCTATCTCGACAAAGCCAGCCTGCTGATAAACCTGAATGGCACGCAGATTACTGACCCGGACTTCCAGCAATACGGATTCCATTCCAGACTGCGCTGCATGACTGAAAACATGATCCAGCAACTGACGCGCCAGGCCCTGGCCTTGGAAAGAACTTGCGACCGTTATATTCAACAGATGTAATTCATCGACCACAGCCATCACCACACAATACGCAATGACACCGGCATCCGGATCACGCAGGCAAAATGCGTCATATCCACTGGTAAACGAATCGGTGAAATTTCCACGCGTCCAGGGATGGCTGTATAACTGCTGCTCTATCGGCAGCAGACCATCCACATCGGCCAGAGTCAGTCTGGAAACGGCAAATTGTTGCGCCATCTCAGACATGGCCTTTCAGTGCGCGCTCAGCCGTAGTAAGCGCAATTTTATTGCGCAGATACAAAGGTTGTGCCTGCGAGGCAGGCTGAGCCAGTCCCTGCATAAAATCCTGCAATGCCAGTTCTGCGACTTCACGCGCATGCGGCATCACAGACAACACCGGATAAGGGAAATCATCGGGTACTGAAACACCGTTACCAGTTACCACCGTTACCGCCCTCAAAGACGCGCAACGCTGCAACAATTCACCCTCTTCCAGGCGCAACAGTTCAGGCTGAGCGGTCTCACTCAGCGCGCCATTTACGTTGCGATATTGCGCCCAGTAGTTCTCGCCCATACGCGCATCCAGCAAGCAAACCAGCTCGCTGTCTGGTGCGTGGCTGGCCGCTGCCTGTGCCATGGCACGCAAACTAACCACTGGCAACACAGGCAAATCGGCCGCATAGGCCATACCCTGAATAATGCCGCAAGCGGTACGGATTCCGGTGAAAGCACCTGGCCCGCAACCGAAAGCCAGTGCATCGCATTCACTGAGTTGCACACCGGCTTCCGCCAGCAAACTCTGTAAAGCGGGTATGATGCCTTTCGAATGCGTTTCTACGCCCGATAATTCACGGATAAAGCGGCCACGCGCGCTGATAATTGCGGCTGACGCAAACTCTGTTGAGGTTTCTATTGCTAAAATCGTAGTCATACGCTTATTTTACTGTGTCCGGGCGGTGGAGGTGGAAATTTCCAGCCTGCGCTGCCCTCGATTTATCCCGCGAAACCATACTCATGCAAGAACTCAAGGATTTACAAACCCAACTTCAACAATCGCGCTGGCTGGTTGCCTGTTTGTGCGCAGCCTGGTGCGATACCTGCAATGCCTATCGCGAGCAGTTTGATGAACTGGCAAAAAAACACCCCGATAAATGCTTTGCATGGATAGATATCGAAGACGAAGCGCACTTGGTGGATGAGGTCGAGATTGAAAACTTCCCCACCCTGCTGATACAACTAGACAGCAATGTGGAATTTCTGGGCACTATGCTGCCAGACACCACGCAACTGCACCGTCTGCTGAATTCTATAGCCAGCGAACTGCAAGCCGGCCAGGTCAGATCGTTCAAGCGTAGCTCACTGAATCAAAACGCGCCAGACAACTGGGATCTCAGGCAATTGATACTGGATCAGCAGTAAGCATTTCCAGCCTATTCCTTCACCTGAGGGATGGGCGCTTAATTCGCTCCAAAAACGAAAAAAGGGACTAGATTTGCATCTAGTCCCTTGAATCTGGTGCGGCTGGCAGGAATCGAACCCACGACCCCTTGGTTCGTAGCCAAGTACTCTATCCAGCTGAGCTACAGCCGCGAAGACAAAGAGTATAGCACGATGCCATACAAAATTACTAGCCCCAGATTCCTAATCTTGCGCAAAATCCGGCACATCACTCAGGCATAAAGCCGTCATCGCTTTGAGCGGCACAACGAAAAAAGGGACTAGATTTGCATCTAGTCCCTTGAATCTGGTGCGGCTGGCAGGAATCGAACCCACGACCCCTTGGTTCGTAGCCAAGTACTCTATCCAGCTGAGCTACAGCCGCGCAAGCTGAGATTATAGCAAAGACCCCTGCAGAAAGTAAGTCTTTGCGCCAACTAATTTAGATTTCGACCTGCGCGCCCACTTCGATAACGCGATTACTTGGGATTTGATAGTAATCCGCTGCATCACGCGCATTGCGTGACATCGCCACAAACAAGCCCTCACGCCATGCCGCCATGCCACTACCAGGACTGGAAATAATCGTCTGACGGGAGATGAAGTACGAAGTTTCCATAGGCTCGAACGTTAAACCATGCTGAGCACACAATTCCAGCGCAGCAGGAATATCGGGTTCATTTTTGAAGCCATAGAATACATCGACCTGATAGCAGGCATTGCCCAGACTGGAAACCTTCACACGCTCAGAAAACGGCACCCAAGGGATTTCACGGTTATACAGGGTCAGGAACACCACGCGCTCATGCAGAATTTTGTTGTGCGAGAGATTGTGCAACAAGGCATGTGGCACACCATCTGCCTCACCACGGAGGAACACAGCCGTGCCATACACCCGCGTTGGCGGAGAGACGAATAAGGATTGCAAAAATTCTTCGAGCGGGATTGCGTGCTTTTTCAGATTATCAAACACGAGCTCGCGGCCACGCTTCCAAGTCACCATCACCGTGAACATCACGATACCCAACACCACCGGGAACCAGCCACCATGGAAGAACTTAAGTGCATTCGCCGAGAACAAGGCCAAATCGATGAACAGGAAAAAGCCAGTGGCAAGGATGCACAGTAATAAATTGTATTTCCAGCCGTAGCGAATCACAAAAAATGTCAGTAGCGAAGTCACCAACATCGTGCCAGTTACCGCAATACCATAGGCCGATGCGAGATTTGAGGAAGATCCAAAACCCACCACCGCAGCAACCACGACAATTAACTGCATCCAATTCACGGCTGGAATATAAATCTGACCGATTTCTCTTGCGGATGTATGCATGATTTCCATGCGTGGCAAAATTCCGAGAGAAATTGCCTGCTTAGTCATGGAGAAAGTACCAGAAATCGTCGCCTGAGAGGCAATCACCGTAGCAACTGCTGACAAAGCCACCAGAGGGTAGATACTCCAGGAACCCAATTGTTGATAAAACGGGTTTTCAGCTGCTGCAGGATTGGACAACAACAAAGCACCCTGCCCCAGATAATTTAAAGCCAGCGCTGGAAATACCGCAATAAACCAGGCGAAGCGTATCGGCTGACGCCCGAAATGTCCCATGTCTGCATACAAGGCCTCCGCACCGGTAAATGCCAACACAACAGCAGCCAGCGCCGGGAAAGCCAGATGATAATTGCCCATGAAATGCAGCGCATAGACAGGATTCAATGCAGCCAGTATCTGTGGCATCTTGAGGATGTTGTACACGCCCATCGCCGCCAATGCAGCAAACCAGATGACCATGACAGGTCCGAACCATTTACCTATCCCAGCAGTTCCTTTGTACTGAACCGCATACAGCAAAATCAGCACAACCAGCGTGATCGGCACCACAAACGGCTGAAATGCGGGCGTCGCCACCTCCAGCCCCTCTATTGCAGAGAGCACGGAAATTGCAGGGGTAATCACCCCATCTCCATAGAACAAAGCTGCACCGAACAAGCCCAACACAAAGAGAGTGAAATGCCATTTCGATTGCTTACCAACTGACTCCAGTGCCATCGCCGTCAAGGCCATGATACCGCCTTCGCCGCGGTTATCCGCTCGCAAGATCAGAGTCACATATTTCAGTGCAACGATGATGATGAGTCCCCACAAAATCAGGGAGACCACACCATACAGATTCGCTTCAGTGAGGGGAATTCCATGCTCTTTGGAGAACATCTCTTTCATCGTGTACAGCGGGCTGGTGCCAATGTCACCATAAACAATACCGATTGCAGCCAGCGTCAATCCTGCCATGCTGCTTTTTGCGTGTTGATTTTCCAATTGCGTACCTTGTAATTATTGGTGCATTGCACAATAGGTGATTCCGGTTTGAAATTCAATAGTACAGAATAAAAAAACAAATATATGAAATATTTACGCAACACTTCAAGAAATAAACTTTACATTTACATCCGGCAAGCAGTCTGAGGCCCAGGCCAGATCAGGATGCAAGCACCGCATCAGCACTGAGCCAGAAATAAGCAGAGATTCAGACCATCATCACGCATCATGCTGAGCGCAACAATACATTCCTGAGGATTTGCAATCGCAATGAATTCAACGGCAGTTGGCAATGCCGGGCTTAACTCTGTGCGAATTACTCAATACCCAGAGCAAGATGAAGATAGGGGGAATTTAAGATGATGAAAAAAGAAGAGAACCAGCAATGCAAATAAAAATGCCCGCATTAGCGGGCATTTTTACGAATCACTGGCGGAGACGGTGGCCGCTATAAAACTGTCCAACACTTTCCAATAAATTCCAATTTTACCTATAAAAATCATACACTTAAACATTTTTACTTTCCAATGCATTCCAACCCAATCTTCCCTATTCCAACACAAAATGGCATACCAGATGGCATACTGATTGGTAACTATTAATTGAGGACAAAGACTCATTATGGCGATACTCACCGATGCTAAAGCACGAAACATCAAGCCTGACTCTCCCGCCCTTCCCCATGGCGGCATAACAGGGTTGTCATTAATCCCTGCAAAAACGAAAGGCTGCGGAAAATGGGTCTTACGTTATGTCAGCCCAATTACAGGAAAACGACGAAATGCCGGATTGGGCAGCTATCCTGATGTAGGAATCGCACAAGTCGGAAAAGCGGCCGCTGCCTTAAGAGAAAAGCTTGCCCAAGGTATCGACCCGCTCGAAGAAAAAGCTATAGAGGCTCAGAAATTAGTGATTCCCACCTTCCACGAGGCTGTGATTACTCTCCATTCAGAGTTACTGCCCGGATGGAAAAACAAGAAACATGGTCAACAGTGGATTAACACGCTAACCCAATACGCAATTCCCAAACTGGGAAAATTTCCACTTGACCAGATTCAACCACGACATATCGCAGATACACTACGCCCAATATGGCTGAGTAAAGCTGAAACAGCCGGTCGATTAAAACAGAGACTCCACGCAACGATGGCCTGGGGTTGGGCACATGGATTTTGTAGTTCTAATCCTGTAGATGTCGTGGATCATTTACTTCCACAGCAGCCCTCAAAAGCCGTTCGTACCCAGCATCAGCCAGCGATGCCTTGGAAAGAGATACCTGCTTTTGTGAAAGCTGAATTGCATACAGAGGGACGTTATGATGTCACGCGCCCTATGTTGGAATTTCTGATTCTGACAGCAGCACGCTCTGGTGAAGTACGCGGCATGACCTGGGCTGAAGTCGACTGGGCAAATGCAATATGGAGCATCCCGTCAGAACGTATGAAAGCCCAGCTACCGCATCGTGTTCCTTTGTCAGAACGTGCAATGACGATTCTTAGAAATCAACATGGTCGACATGAGCAACTGGTGTTTCCTTCACCGCGCGATCAAAAGGAACTCTCAGACATGACACTGACCAGTTTCTTGCGCAGGGTCGAGGCAAAAAGCGATACTGCAGACCGCTTTGCCACCGCTCACGGGTTTCGCTCGAGCTTTAGGGACTGGTGTAGTGAACAGGGATATCCACGCGATCTGGCGGAACGCTCACTGGCACATACGGTACAAAACAAGGTGGAAGCAGCTTATCACCGGACGGATTTACTGGAACAACGACGACCAATGATGGAGGCTTGGTCACAATTTATTCTCAGTTAAGATAGCTATGACGATAGCCTGCCTTGTTGCAGGCTACGCTACTTAACCAATGCATTGATTTATAGATTATTATCATTTAATATATACTTTTCGCAAATCGAGATAAACCTGCATCTGTATATTCTAAACGTTAGCTAACATGGTACTTCGTTTCCATGCCATGCCATGTACCGTAAATTTAAGGAGAGTGTTATGGCAATTAAGCCTGGACCAAAACCGATTGCCAAATCGACAGGCAAGCCTGATCAACGTCGACGAGACAATAAAGAAACTCCTGGCAATACACACGCTCTCAAGCCTTCTAAGCCTAAACAGAGTAAATAAATAGCTTTCTTTTTTTGCAAAAAAAAAACACTCCTAACAATTCACTCCAGCGGGACGCCTTCGATAGCCATTGAACTTACGAGTTAGACATAACCATGACATATGATCTTCGTTCAGCTCTACCGTTACTAATTCCAAAAGCCATTGCTTGGGCTGAGGCTCAAAGCTCTTCAATTGGAAAAATTGGCCAGCCCCTAAATGACGCTCTGCTTTCCGTAGCTCGAGGTGTAGGAGTAATGCACCCAGAACTTATTCGCGTCGCTGAAGTCCCACAGCTTCCTCTGCCGGAAGACCCAGTGTTGCAGCATGCAGCCCTCGCAACTGGACTCCTCGGGCCAAATATGATCGGCATGACTTTTGGTTACGGGATCTATATATGTCATGGACATCGCACTAAATGGCTTCTGTCCCATGAGTTTCGCCATGCGTTTCAGTATGAGCAGGCTGGTTCAATTGCAGCATTTCTCCCAACTTACCTTCAGCAAATTGTTACGGTTGGGTACCACAATGCTCCATTCGAAATCGATGCCCGCGCCCATGAAGTGCACGATACCTAACGTTGCTTTCAACTTCCCCCATCGCTCTCTGGATACTGCGCTCTAAAGCGGCGTAGCACCAGTTTGCTCCACTTTAGGCACATCATTTTGATTGCGAATTTTCAGGCTGCTTCACCTTATTTTTAACCCAAGAAAATTACTGACAGCCTATTTCCTTTTGCCCATTTCAACGCCCAACTTTACAAGTTGGCATTATTTTTAAGGCTAGGCGGCCTTTTTATAACCGTTGATCATCGGCCATACTCATGGTGCTAGCAGATTGATTAAAGTGCTAGCTGAATTCACCCAATATGCGCTTTGGCACTGATGGCAGACGAAATATCGAGGGAACCTCAAGGTGAAGCATTTCCATCAGGTTTATATGCTTCCCAACCTTGACGTAGATGATAAATTGCCATTGCCTCCTCCCACGTAGCAGCCTCAATACGCCAAAATAATTGTTCACAATCAGGTTGAAGTGTTCCATCGTTAAATTTAGGGGGACTTTCCCCCTTTGACCTACCCCCCCCAAATTAGTACGATAAAGATGTAGAGTCT
>NZ_JAABOS010000020.1 GCF_010078235.1 Cognatundibacterium crateris
ACGAACAAAACGATTCGAAGCAAACGCCGCAAGGCAGGCAGGAAAAGAATTCAATATTCTGTGATCTTTAACAATTAACAGTCAATAAATGTGAGCACTTGATGAAAGCGCACCGCTTGGTTTTAAAACTGAGCGGCAAGCTTAAAAAATATCAAATGCTTCACAAGAAATAAAACAAGACGGTTTTCAGAGTTGGTAACAATTCAGAGAATCGAACTGTCAGTATTTTGAGTGAGCGACAGACAGAAATGTCTTTAAACAGAGATTAAACTGAAGAGTTTGATCCTGGCTCAGATTGAACGCTGGCGGCATGCCTTACACATGCAAGTCGAACGGCAGCACAGGTGCTTGCACCTGGTGGCGAGTGGCGAACGGGTGAGTAATATATCGGAACGTACCCAGTAGTGGGGGATAACTATCCGAAAGGATAGCTAATACCGCATACGATCTACGGATGAAAGCAGGGGATCTTCGGACCTTGTGCTATTGGAGCGGCCGATATCTGATTAGCTAGTTGGTGAGGTAAAAGCTCACCAAGGCGACGATCAGTAGCTGGTCTGAGAGGACGACCAGCCACACTGGAACTGAGACACGGTCCAGACTCCTACGGGAGGCAGCAGTGGGGAATTTTGGACAATGGGCGCAAGCCTGATCCAGCAATGCCGCGTGAGTGAAGAAGGCCTTCGGGTTGTAAAGCTCTTTTGTCAGGGAAGAAAAGGTGCGCTCTAACATAGCGTACTGATGACGGTACCTGAAGAATAAGCACCGGCTAACTACGTGCCAGCAGCCGCGGTAATACGTAGGGTGCAAGCGTTAATCGGAATTACTGGGCGTAAAGCGTGCGCAGGCGGTTTTATAAGTCTGATGTGAAATCCCCGGGCTCAACCTGGGAACTGCATTGGAGACTGTAAGGCTAGAGTGTGTCAGAGGGGGGTAGAATTCCACGTGTAGCAGTGAAATGCGTAGATATGTGGAGGAATACCGATGGCGAAGGCAGCCCCCTGGGATAACACTGACGCTCATGCACGAAAGCGTGGGGAGCAAACAGGATTAGATACCCTGGTAGTCCACGCCCTAAACGATGTCTACTAGTTGTCGGGACTTAATTGTCTTGGTAACGCAGCTAACGCGTGAAGTAGACCGCCTGGGGAGTACGGTCGCAAGATTAAAACTCAAAGGAATTGACGGGGACCCGCACAAGCGGTGGATGATGTGGATTAATTCGATGCAACGCGAAAAACCTTACCTACCCTTGACATGGCAGGAATTCCGAAGAGATTTGGAAGTGCTCGCAAGAGAACCTGCACACAGGTGCTGCATGGCTGTCGTCAGCTCGTGTCGTGAGATGTTGGGTTAAGTCCCGCAACGAGCGCAACCCTTGTCATTAGTTGCTACGAAAGGGCACTCTAATGAGACTGCCGGTGACAAACCGGAGGAAGGTGGGGATGACGTCAAGTCCTCATGGCCCTTATGGGTAGGGCTTCACACGTCATACAATGGTACATACAGAGGGCCGCCAACCCGCGAGGGGGAGCTAATCCCAGAAAGTGTATCGTAGTCCGGATTGTAGTCTGCAACTCGACTACATGAAGTTGGAATCGCTAGTAATCGCGGATCAGCATGTCGCGGTGAATACGTTCCCGGGTCTTGTACACACCGCCCGTCACACCATGGGAGCGGGTTCTGCCAGAAGTAGGTAGCTTAACCGTAAGGAGGGCGCTTACCACGGCAGGGTTCGTGACTGGGGTGAAGTCGTAACAAGGTAGCCGTATCGGAAGGTGCGGCTGGATCACCTCCTTTCTAGAGTAGCGCTGGTAGTTAAGTGTTCACTTTTATTGACTGTTAAAAGAAGAGACGAGAAAAGTAGTAAAGAGTAGTGAAGCTGCTTTGCAGTAGGAAGCAGTACCTGAATGGGGGTTTAGCTCAGCTGGGAGAGCACCTGCTTTGCAAGCAGGGGGTCGTCGGTTCGATCCCGTCAACCTCCACCATACTGGGGCTGTAGCTCAGCTGGTTAGAGCACCGTGTTGATAACGCGGGGGTCGTTGGTTCGAGCCCAACCAGCCCTACCAAAAGTAGGATGAGAAAACAAACGCAAATGGCGCGAGCGCTGTTTAGGTTTGTTCTTTCAAATCGAAAGAGAGTCGGAAGACTCTGAAACAAGAAGTTCTCGTTCTTTAACAATTCAGAAGAAGTAAAGTAGAAATAATCAAAATTTATTTCTGTAAAGAGATTGGTAGCAATACTGATCAGATTTATGGAAGGGTTATGATTGTATCGAACAAACAAAGTATTAAAAGAGTTTGATCAAAGCAGCCGAAAGGCAGTTTTAGAAAAAAATAAATTCTTGAGATACGGCAACGCTAAAGTAATACTCATAAGTAGTAAAGAACTATAACCGGTTTTTAGTGATGAACCTGAAGCTTAGAGATAGGCGACAGACACTAGAAGCTAAAGTTATAGGGACAAGTGAATAAGTGCACATGGTGGATGCCTTGGCGATATCAGGCGATGAAGGACGTAGTAGCTTGCGATAAGCTGCGGGGAGTGAGCAAACACACATTGATCCGCAGATTTCCGAATGGGGAAACCCGGCCTTAGGGTCATTTAACACTGAATACATAGGTGTTAAAAGCGAACGTGGCGAACTGAAACATCTAAGTAGCTACAGGAAAAGAAATCAACCGAGATTCCCAAAGTAGTGGCGAGCGAAATGGGAAGAGCCTGCAAGATTTAGCATCTTTAATAGTAGAACGGATTGGAAACTCCGGCCATAGAGGGTGATAGCCCCTTATACGAAATTATCGGTGTGGAACTAAGCTTGCGACAAGTAGGGCGGGACACGTGAAATCCTGTCTGAACATGGGGGGACCATCCTCCAAGGCTAAATACTCGATATCGACCGATAGTGAACCAGTACCGTGAGGGAAAGGCGAAAAGAACCCCGGGAGGGGAGTGAAATAGAACCTGAAACCGTGTGCATACAAACAGTAGGAGCGGACTTGTTCCGTGACTGCGTACCTTTTGTATAATGGGTCAGCGACTTACATTCAGTGGCAAGCTTAACCGCATAGGGAAGGCGTAGAGAAATCGAGTCCGAATAGGGCGTCTTAGTCGCTGGGTGTAGACCCGAAACCAAGTGATCTACCCATGGCCAGGTTGAAGGTGCGGTAACACGCACTGGAGGACCGAACCCACTAATGTTGAAAAATTAGGGGATGAGCTGTGGGTAGGGGTGAAAGGCTAAACAAACTTGGAAATAGCTGGTTCTCTCCGAAAACTATTTAGGTAGTGCCTCTTGTATCACCGTCGGGGGTAGAGCACTGTTATGGCTAGGGGGTCATCGCGACTTACCAAACCATTGCAAACTCCGAATACCGACGAGTGCGAGCAAGGGAGACAGACATCGGGTGCTAACGTCCGGTGTCAAGAGGGAAACAACCCAGACCGCCAGCTAAGGTCCCAAAGTACAGCTAAGTGGAAAACGAAGTGGGAAGGCTAAAACAGTCAGGAGGTTGGCTTAGAAGCAGCCACCCTTTAAAGAAAGCGTAATAGCTCACTGATCGAGTCGTCCTGCGCGGAAGATGTAACGGGGCTAAGCTGTACACCGAAGCTGCGGATATGCATTTATGCATATGGTAGGAGAGCGTTCTGTAAGCCTGCGAAGGTGTCTTGTAAAGGATGCTGGAGGTATCAGAAGTGCGAATGCTGACATGAGTAGCGATAATGGGGGTGAAAAGCCTCCACGCCGTAAGCCCAAGGTTTCCTGTTCAACGTTCATCGGAGCAGGGTGAGTCGGCCCCTAAGGCGAGGCAGAGATGCGTAGCTGATGGGAAGCAGGTTAATATTCCTGCACCGTCGTATGATGCGATGGGGGGACGGATCGCGGAAGGTTGTCAGGCGGTTGGAAGAGCCTGTTCTTGACTTGTAGAAGGTGCCTAGGCAAATCCGGGCACGGAATTCAAGGGGTTGAGACGAGCGGGTATATCCTGCGAAGCAATCGGAAGTGGTTCCAAGAAAAGCCTCTAAGCTTCAGTCATACGAGACCGTACCGCAAACCGACACAGGTGGGCGAGATGAGTATTCTAAGGCGCTTGAGAGAACTCGGGAGAAGGAACTCGGCAAATTGGTACCGTAACTTCGGGATAAGGTACGCCCTTGTAGTTTGACCCCCCTGCGGGGGAAGGACGAAGGGGTTGCAATAAACTGGTGGCTGCGACTGTTTAATAAAAACACAGCACTCTGCAAACACGAAAGTGGACGTATAGGGTGTGACGCCTGCCCGGTGCTGGAAGATTAAATGATGGGGTGCAAGCTCTTGATTGAAGTCCCAGTAAACGGCGGCCGTAACTATAACGGTCCTAAGGTAGCGAAATTCCTTGTCGGGTAAGTTCCGACCTGCACGAATGGCGTAACGATGGCCACACTGTCTCCTCCCGAGACTCAGCGAAGTTGAAGTGTTTGTGATGATGCAATCTACCCGCGGCTAGACGGAAAGACCCCATGAACCTTTACTGTAGCTTTGCATTGGACTTTGAACCGATCTGTGTAGGATAGGTGGGAGGCTTTGAAGCGTGGACGCCAGTTTGCGTGGAGCCATCCTTGAAATACCACCCTGGTTTGTTTGAGGTTCTAACCTTGGCCCGTAATCCGGGTTGGGGACAGTGCATGGTAGGCAGTTTGACTGGGGCGGTCTCCTCCCAAAGTGTAACGGAGGAGTTCGAAGGTACGCTAGTTACGGTCGGACATCGTGACGATAGTGCAATGGCATAAGCGTGCTTAACTGCGAGACTGACAAGTCGAGCAGGTACGAAAGTAGGACATAGTGATCCGGTGGTTCTGTATGGAAGGGCCATCGCTCAACGGATAAAAGGTACTCTGGGGATAACAGGCTGATTCCTCCCAAGAGTTCATATCGACGGGGGAGTTTGGCACCTCGATGTCGGCTCATCACATCCTGGGGCTGTAGCCGGTCCCAAGGGTATGGCTGTTCGCCATTTAAAGTGGTACGTGAGCTGGGTTTAAAACGTCGTGAGACAGTTTGGTCCCTATCTGCCGTGGGCGTTGGAAGTTTGAAGGGGGCTGCTCCTAGTACGAGAGGACCGGAGTGGACGAACCTCTGGTGTATCGGTTGTCACGCCAGTGGCATTGCCGAGTAGCTATGTTCGGAAGAGATAACCGCTGAAAGCATCTAAGCGGGAAACTCGCCTTAAGATGAGACTTCCCAGAGACTAGATCTCTTTAAAGGGTCGTTCGAGACCAGGACGTTGATAGGCTGGGTGTGGAAGTGCAGTAATGCATTAAGCTAACCAGTACTAATTGCCCGTAAGGCTTGTCCCTATAACCTTAGCAGGTTGTGGGCTACGAGAGAAATTATGAAGTGTTTGCCAAAGAGAGTTTGGTACGAATCATAACCATGAAAAGCTGAGAAATCGGCAAAAACAAATAGAGATTGGTGCGAGTTGATATAAAGACGGCGCACATTCTGCGAAACTTCTTCTGAATTGAGTTTGTTGTGGACACACAAAACAACGTGTGCACAGCGGACTGACAGTTTATGCCTGATGACCATAGCGAGTTGGTACCACCCCTTCCCATCCCGAACAGGACCGTGAAACGACTCTGCGCCAATGATAGTGCTGCAACCAGTGTGAAAGTAGGTTATCGTCAGGCTCCCTTTAAAAACCCCTCGTTACGTTTGTAACGGGGGGTTTTGCTTTA
>NZ_JAABOS010000021.1 GCF_010078235.1 Cognatundibacterium crateris
CGCACGCCCGACGCAAATTCCATGAGCTATGGGCCGACCACAGCAGCCAGATCGTGGGTGAAGTGCTCGATCTGTTTGGTCGGTTGTATGAAGTTGAAAGGGAAGAGGCTTCGCTCGGCTGTAAATGGCGCCACCTCCTGCGCAAGCAGCAGGCAAGCCCGGTTCTCGAGGTAATGTATCGTTGGCTACAGACCCAGGATCAACGGGTACCGAGGGGTAGTGCAACGGCCAGGGCCATCGGCTACAGCCTGAATCCCTGGCAAGCCCTGACGTACTATCTCAATGACCCTGCTGTGCCGATCGAAAGCAACTGGATTGAGAACACGATCCGTCCGATCGCGCTGGGGCGCAAGAACTGGATGTTTGCTGGCAGTCTGCGGGCGAGCAAACGTGCGGCTGCGATCGTGAGTTTGATTCATTCGACGCGTATCAATGGCCACGCCCCTTACGCCTACTTGCGTGATGTTCTGGAGCGCCTGCCATTGCAGCCGTACAGCCGGATCGGCGAGCTGCTGCCCCATCGCTGGTCTGCAGGGTACTCATTTCCATCATTGCTAAAACGCCCGGTCAAGGTGTGATGACCGGGCGCTTACTAACGAACTGCTAAATCAGACGGAGCTTTTCGGCTGGAAGTTGGCGATATTCCAAGGGATAAGTTCAGCGACCCGATTGATCGGAGGATCGGCAATATGCGTGAACACGTAGCGCAGGTAGGCTTCCGGATCAATGCCATTCATCTTCGCTGTACCGATCAGGCTATACATGGCAGCAGCACGATCACCACTGCTGTCCGCCCCCAGAAACAGGAAGTTCTTGCGGCCCAGGCAGCAACCCCGTAACGCATTCTCGGCAATGTTGTTATCGATCTCGGCCACGCCATCGTCGCAATAAAAGATCAACGCCTGGCCCACAGTACTTTGATGACGTTGCCGCGCTTGCCACGGAATACAAACACATGGCCAGCCAAAGTGTCTTCAAGAAGGGTCATGTGCACCTTGGCCGCCAGACCATTCATGCCAGAACGCATATCAGTGACACCGGCTGCCAGCCAGATGCGTGTTCCTGCCGGTAGCCCCATCATGGTCGTAACATCCCCAACACGGCACGGATCGCAGTCAAATCAGCCTTGCCATCGAAACGCACGACCGCACCGGCCATCTAGATTTCGATCACGCCTGGTTCATTGGTCGCGGTTCTTTGAGGCGTAACAACAGCGTCAGGGCTAACAGTTGGATGCTTGGATGGTAAATGATCTGGATTGTCGTTAACGATCATGACTGGCAACATGGCCTGCCGATGCATCACGCCATCCAATCGGCCTTCCCGTAATTCCCGAAGCCACTTGAACAGCATATTGACGTTGATGTCATTCTCCTGCGCCAAGCTGGAGACCGAAACGCCCGGTTCGGCTGCGCGCTGTGCAAGTTGCTTCCTGCGCATCGGTGTGGTTAGTAGTTCCAAAGTAGCTCCCGCCAATATTTAACGGGAATTACTTTGAAGGTTTTTAACGCTAGCGTCCAGAAGGTTTAGGTGAGGCGCTTACTTTTATACTGCGTGTAGAACAAAGGAATAGTGCTGCCAAGTTTTGTGCAGCTGACTCTAAAAGCACACCGGCATTTTGAATCGCAAACGCAAGTGTCACGGGTGAACGCTGAATCGAAAAACAGCCGTCAAACTCGTCAAATAATTGCACGCTGCTTGTTATTGCGCCGGACAATAGGGTTACAGGAATGTTTTTTTTCTTTGCCAGTCTCGCGATCGAAATGGGGCCTTTCCCCAAGAGTGTCTGGCTATCGGAATGACCTTCTCCTGTGATCACCCAGTCGAAGTCCATTCTCGAATCATCCATACCTAATATATTCAATATAAATTCAGCGCCAGGTTGTAGTTTGCCACCAAGCACACGAATGGCAAAACCCAATCCACCAGCTGCACCAGCCCCCTCAACACGGGAATGGTCTTCGCTGAACATAGCGCTTATCCTCGAGGCGAGTTTCTCCACCAGAAAATCAGTCTTTTCTACGTCAATAAGACCTTTTTGAGTACCGAAAATGCGACTTGCACCATTGGGACCTGTAAGTCGGCTGTTGACATCAGTGAGTGCTATCAGATTGACATCTGACAGCCATGTAGAATCCTCACGAATACACATCGAGCTTATCTCGTCTAACGTACCAAGTGTCGGCGTGAACACATTTCCATGTTCATCTTTTACCCTCACAATTAACTCAGCCAGCATGCCGATGCCGCCATCATTAGTTGAAGAACCACCAAGGGCGACGACAATTGTCTTGTAACCCAGCCCAGCAAGTGTTCGCACGGCTTCACCTACACCCTTTGTGGTGCGCGCTTCAACTGGCAGTATGGCATCTGGCAAGCCGACAATTTCAGCGACATCGAAAATAACAAAGATTGGCACTGTAGCACTGCTACAAATGCCAAAACGTAGCTCTATCCGATCACAGTTGGCATTGGTTACTTTGATCGTTCCCCAATGCCCCCCTAACTTTTGGACTACCGTTTTCGCAGTACCCTCGCCTCCATCCGCTATCGGTGCCAGCGTGATGACGCTATTCGGAATCGCCTTTTTCACACCAGTGGAGATATGTTGTGCCACTTCGTGTGCTTGCAGACTACCCTTGAAGGAGTCTGGTGCGATCAGCACCCGTAAAGGTTGGTTAGTTTCGCTTACCATCATGTACCCTAGATGAAATTCGCTGCTAGTTCAGGACATTTGATGCTGTTCTAACACCAATTGAATAAGTGTGGCCGCCAATCGCGCCTGAGCTCGATGGCTGGCCCACGCCACGTGGGGAGTACACAATAGATTTGGAATGTCGGTAGCAAGCAAGGGGTGGTCAGGTGGTGGTGGTTCTACGTCTAGCACATCGATCGCCGCTCCGCCAATTGTTTGGTTACGCAACGCCGATACCAATGCATGCGAGTCAACCAATGCCCCCCGCCCAGTATTGATCAGAATCGCATCTGGTTTCATTAGTGCAAGTGCGTTCTGTCCGATAAGACCACGGGTCAAATCGGTTAGTGGGACGTGCAGGGTGATCGCGTCAGCAACAGACAGTAACTCGTCCAACGGAAGCTCATCATCGCGTTGCGTTGAGCCCGGAGCTTGGGCGTAAAGCACTTTCATCCCAAGTCCCATCGCCAGGCGTGCGGTCGCCTGGCCGATGCGACCACGACCCACTACTCCCAATACGCTACCACCCAAGTCGCGGATGCGAGGGCCGTTCCAGCAGAACTGCTGCGCACCCGACCAACGGCCATCAGTAGCCGCTGCAGCATAGGTGATGATGTGACGGCGCAGAGCGAAGAGCGTTGCGATGACATGTTCGGCCACAGAGTCAGAGCCGTAATCTGGTGCGTTTTTTACACGAATGCCAAGCTTACTTGCCACGATTAGATCAATATTATCGGTTCCGGCGGCAGCGACAGCAACCAACTTTAGCTGCGGGCTTGACTCTAGTTGTCCTGAGTTCAGCCGAACCTTGTTTGTAATCACAACCGTCGCCCCACTGATACGTTCGACGACCTGCTCAGGTTCCGTTGCCGAAAAAGCCTGATAAAGAATTGAATTATTAGGAAAATTTAAAGGGATGGGCAAGGTACCCGCGTCAAGAAAAACTACTTTCATGATTTGATCTATTTAGAAGTTAGAGGAAGAGTTAACTTTGCCGGCGTGGGACCCTTTTCGAGCTCCCGATGTAATGTAGACTCATCAAGCATTTTCTCCCACTTCGACACCACGATGGTGGCGATTCCGTTGCCAATCACGTTGACCAACGCGCCACCTTCCGATATGAAGCGGTAGACGCCCAGCACCAACACCAAACCCGCAACTGGAAAACCCGGTATGTTACCTAAGGTCGCTGCGAGTACAACAAAGGCACCGCCGCTAACACTGGCCGCCCCCTTGGAGGTCAGCAACAAAACCAGTAACAACGTGATTTGCTGCCCCAACGACAAATAGGTATTTGTGGCTTGAGCGATGAACACCGCCAGCACTGTCATATTGATGCAACTGCCGTCCAGGTTAAAGGAATATCCTGCTGGCACTACGAGACCGACTGCAGATTTGTCGCAGCCAAGCCTTTCAAGCTTAGACATAAGACGAGGGAGCGCCGACTCGGACGAGGATGTGCCTAGCACAATAAGCAACTCCTCACGAATATAAAGTAGGAATTTGTACAGGCTGAACCCAGACAGTCTACAGGTCAAGCCCAAAACCACTACGACAAAAAATATGGCTGTAACATAGTAGGTACCAAGTAAGCGTGCATAAGATGCAAGAGAACCTATACCATACTGACCAATCGTGAATGCGATCGCACCAAATGCACCAACGGGCGATACGTACATAACGATACGTACCATGTTGAAGAAGGTGTGAGCGCCGATATCGATCACTTTCAGCATCGGCTGACCGGTTTCACCTAAAGCCTGCAAGCCAAAAGCAAAAATGATCGAGATAAACAATACTTGCAATATATCCCCTTCAGTAAAAGCGCCAAACACAGTCTTAGGTATGATATGAGACAGAAAGCCCACGACGGTTTGGTCATGCGCTGCTTGGGTGAAACCCGTAATAGCTTTGACATCTAGCGTGGAAGGTTCAATATTCATTCCGCTCCCCGGATGGAGCAAGTTGACCATTAGCAAACCAATGATCAATGCCAATGTGGTCATCACTTCAAAGTAGACCAAGGCCTTGAACCCCAACCTCCCAACGGCCTTAATATCGCCCATGCTTGCAATACCATGTACCACGGTGCAGAAAATCAGCGGTGCTACCATCAACTTTACCAGCTTGAGGAAATTGTCTCCCAGCGGTTTCATCGAAGTCGCGGTGGACGGCGCATAGTGCCCGAGCAATATACCTAACACTACAGCGACGAACACTTGGATATATAGCTGGCGCCACCAAGGCTTGCTTGGGATGAGGGCGGATTTTGCAGGTGCTGCCCCGACTTGCGTTATGCTTTTCATTCGGTCTGTCTCCTAATATTTTTTGTGGGACCGTATTGGGATGATAGTGCCAATTAAGTAATTAATTCTGATATTTCAATTAGGTTACCATCTGGATCACGAATATATACAGATCGGATTTTGCCGGTGGCACCAGTGCGCTCTACCGGCCCTTCGATGATGGGACAATGGCAATCGCGAAGATGTGCGATTACATCGTTTAAAGGCACCGCGGCGATAAAACACAGGTCAAGCGAACCCGGTACCGGCAAGTGGGCCTTAGGTTCTAATTCTTTTCCTTTCTCGTGTAAATTGATTTTTTGGTTTCCAAAGCGAAACGCCATACGGTCTTTGGCAAAGGTCTCTACTTGCATTCCCATTACCTTTGAATAGAAATTCAAGGTCACTTCAACGTCCACACAGGTAAGTACCAGATGATCGAGATGATTGATTAGTCGCATTGTGTTCACATTAAGCTTGGAAGACTTGGGTTGGCATGCCATCGTTTGCTGGCATCGGATGTAACTTCAAACGTGGACCGGCCTTTAGAAGCTGGCTGGGTACGTCATGCCCAATTAACTCTGGCAACAAGGCAGAAGCGTGCAGGATGCTTGTGAGGTCGACACCGGTATCATAGCCTTGCAGTTCGAGCAGATGGACCA
>NZ_JAABOS010000022.1 GCF_010078235.1 Cognatundibacterium crateris
GTTATGCATGGCATGATTTTACGGGAGGGTTACATCAGGATGAAGTTATGCAGAGGATTATCTGTTTTAAATTTCCGAAGGCTACCTTTGTTAGATGTAAATATTAAAAATAAGTATTTTGAAGCACAATTTACATGCGCGGCTTTCCGATTTTTTGAATCTAAATCTATGCTATCAGCCTGGTGGATTGTTGCTTTTGGTGAGATAAGTAACTTTTTATATAGTCACAATGGCTACGCGTTGCTGAACAGAATAAATCCAAATAACTATTTTTTAAGGTAATACCATGTCTAAATTATCCGCTACGTTACTCTCAATATCGCTTACCGGTCTGTCTACTATTTTAGCAGGTTGTGGGGGAAGCAATGCTTTTGCAGATGTACCGAAATTCACTGCATCAAGTAATGATTTGAATTCTGGAACTTTTGATGCAAAATACATAGCTAATGGTTTTGGGTGTTCTGGGGGTAATGTCTCTCCCGAAATACATTGGAGTAATGCACCCGTCGGTACGAAATCTTTTGTCGTGACTGTCTATGATCCTGATGCACCAACTGGAACAGGTTTTTACCATTGGACTGTCTATAACATACCAGCCTCCACGAGCGCATTAGCTCGAGGTGTTGGTAATGCTCCTGATCGGTTACCAGCACCAGCATTCGGTGGTGCTAATGACTTTCAAGACACAGGCGTTACAGGCGTGAATGGAAACTATGGCGGTCCATGCCCTCCTGTAGGAGACAAGCCACATAACTATGTAATTACCGTATGGGCATTAGATGTTTCCGATATTGTGGCTGCCGGCGGAGTTCCTAAAACAGGAACGTCAGCACTTTATGGCTTCCTGCTCAATCGTGGTTTAGGTGCTCATGTTTTAGGGAAGGCGATGTTTACAGCGACTTACGGCCGATAATTCTAACCATAAGAATTATGGGGGAGGGGTAGTGGTCAACACACCCCGGACATTGCGTTAAGCTTTGTTCCGTGACGGCTGGTGCCAATCCCTCATTGAACTACCATAGCCGTTCCAGTTTTACTAGTGCATCATGGTGACTGATGTCTAGCTTGCTCTTGTGCCGTCATGTCACCTGTTGACGGCAACCATTCCATTTTGTAGCTTCGGAACAGCCTTTCCATCGGAGCGTTATACTTAATTAAACGACTGACTTTGAAGCGGCCAATTGCTGTGCGCTTCCTCACGCATCATGCGTAAGCATCCGGTGAAGTCATCTTGAAGTTAAGTGCGTAAGCGTAGATGATCGTGTCCACTTAATAAGTGGACACTTGTACATGATGGACGATGGAATAAGTGTTACACAAGTTTGCCAAACGATGGGCATTGGCGAGACGGCAGTCCGTCGATGGGTTGCCCAATATGAGGCCGAGTTAAATGGACACAGCGGCATCGGTCATCCGCTCACACCAGTGCAGTATCCATACCGACGCGCATATCAAACGGTTCGGTTGCCAGCCAGATGGAATCTATCTGGATCATCTTAGCCAGTTCTGCAGTCAACCGGCGCACTCTGCGGCCGCAGCTTGCGGCCAGCGCACAGTCACATTAGCGGCGCCTCGTCTGATTTCAATCACGATGTCAGGTGTCGCAGCGACTGCGGTCGNAACGCAAAGCCGTGGCGGCAATGGAAACCCCCGGTTGTTTGCAGGCTTGAATGACCTGAGCCTTGAATTCGGCACTGTGCCGCCGACGCCGTCTTGGCGTATTGATTTTAGCAGTACGTTATGCCTGCAAAGTCAATGACGGTTCAGGTGAGGCGCTTACGTACGTTCTATCCTTTCTGACATCAATAGCGCGGTAGCCATTTTGAAATGGCATTCTCTTGCTCAAGACGCTCAACGCGCGCCTCGATACAACTATATCTATGATCGAGCACCAGACAGGCTGCCTGCTGTTTAAACTCAGGGGAAAACATAAGTCATTGCTTGTTAATCAAACGCCGCTTCATGGCGAGCATTCTCACCTAAATCAGTGTCCGGGTACATTGCACTACTACACCATCATAAAGCCATTATATGCAAAAAATTAACAAATAAAAATTTTGTTAATTTTACTTAGCTTTGTTCGGTAAAAAACAAAGGTGGTCGGTTCTTATTTCCAGATTCTGTACGATGTGATTGCGTAATGATGAAGCGCAGAAAAAATTTATATATTAGGAGCATCAAAATGAAGAAATATTTAAAGGCTTTACCGAGCTTAGGTTGCTCGATCTTTCTTGTGGCTTGTGGTGGTAGTGCTGATGTGCAAAACAGCAACAAAAGTGCTTTTGCTGGCGATTCTTTTGTGAAAAAAATATCTTTAGCAACCACGATGGTAATGAGTGATGTATACGTAGCTGCTCATCAAGATGATGATTTGATATTTATGAATCCGGATGTAAAAGAGTCGATAGCTAAAGGCAACAAGGTGTCTGTTATTTATCTTACCTCCGGTTCGGATAACCCACCAAGCGGACAGGATAATACCCAATACTGGCAAAGTCGACTAAACGGAGAAAAAGCTGCATATTCAAAGATGGCTGGTGTAGCTAACAGTTGGAATGACGTCGATTGTAATTCAGGAACTTTTTACTCGAAGCATACGCTTAACGGTTCCAATGTGACGCTTTACACCTTTTCAATGCCAAATTCGTTTTACAACGACAATTACGGTGAGAATCCCAGTGGTATGAATTGGACTCATGGAAATACACTTCATGATGTTTGGTATGCAAATGGCAATACATTTACCTTAAATACATCTCCTCAGAATACCAGTGACTCTGGATATGCTGACGGAGGTGGTCAATTTAATATATCAAAAAGCTGTGATCAAAATATATCTAAGCAGAAAATCATAGATACAATTTCAAGCTTGTTTGTGGCATTGGCACCAGATCGAATTAATACTCTTGATCATAGCCGATTACCCTATTCGAGTTACACACTGTCGGGTACAAATTTTGATCATGAAGATCATGTATTATCGGCAATGTTTGCAGTGTCTGCTTTGGAGAATTATCGAACGAAGGTATCTGGATTGCCAGATTATAGAAGTTATCGCACATACAATACTGTTTATGACGCAAACGTGTTTGAAGCTGATGATCCAGCGCTCTTAGAAAAATGCGCAATTTTCAATGCGTATACTCCCTTTGATCGATTAATTGGTCAAAGTACAAGTGGCGGTTGCAATTCTCAATATTCGGCAATGCTGTTCCGGAACAATAAAACGGGATTATTTAAGAGCTTAAGCACGGTGTCGCTGCGAAACCAACAAAGCGGCTCTTGCCTTAATTCCTCTTTATCATTTTCAGGCTGTTCAGACGTAAAAGGTGATGGAGATCGTTGGACATTGGCTAGTAACGGGCAACTTCAATCCAATGGTAAATGCTTAACTTCTGGCAACAGTGCTTTATCTATGGCGACTTGTTTGCCAAACAGTCAGAATCAAATCTGGCACGTGTTTGAAAACGGTGAAATTAAATCTGGAAACGCAAAATGCTTAGATGGTAGCTCAGGTTCACTGTCTTTGGCTGAATGTACAACTGTATCACAGAAGAAATCTAGTCAAGGAGGTGTGCAGGTTTGGGATGTTTTATCGTCGGCATATGCCACTGTTTCCAGCCAGCTTGGCGATACTGGAATTTCAACTTCGGATCCAAGTCAATATGAGTCCGCAGTTTTTGGAAAGATAACCGGTAGCACATTAGATGATCTTTGCTATAGAAAGTCAGATGGGTTGTATTGCGTCGGCAACGATGGAAGCGGTGGTTATAGTAGCAAATCTGCCATTAAAGTATCATCGGAATTCTCAGATGTGAACGGTTGGAACGATATTAAAAAGCAAAAGACCATTCGTTTAGCAGATATAAACGGTGATGGTAAGGCTGATCTGTGTGCAGTTATTGGATCTGATTTAGGTTGTTTTTTGAATACAAGTATCAACGGTAGCATCAGTTTTTCTAGTGTTAAAACTACAATTTTAACTAATTTGCCAGTTGCTGATATTCAGGCGGATGGTAATTATAAAACCTTATCCTTTGCTGATATTAATGGAGATGGTAAATTGGATCTTTGTTATAGAACTAAAGGTGGTGTGAGTTGTTATTTAAATAAATCGACAAGCACTTCGACTATTAGTTTCTCTAGCGCGCAACTAGTAAATATCTTTGGAGGAAATCAGGGTTGGAATCAAGAATACTACGGTGGCACGGTTATGTTTGCTGACGTTGACGGTGATGGTATCGCTGATGTTTGTGGACGTGGTTCTAATGGTTTTTTCTGTGCACGTTCTACCTCTAACGCTAATACGGTATCTTTCGAAACTCCGAGAATTTGGACACAGCTCAATCAGCTCTCTGATGCTCAAAGTTGGAATACGTTAAATTTTAAAAATATCAAGTTGGCCGACATTAATGGTGATGGAAGAGCTGATTTGTGTATTCGGGATTCCAGCGGTATCAGCTGCGCATTGTCAAGTGGTACTGGCTTTGGCTTTTTGAAAAACTTAACAAGGGATGAATTTTCTGACAAAAATGGGTGGGGTTCTGCAATTTATGCCAGCACTATGATTATGGGCAATCCAAAGGATGCTAAACTTGCATCTGTCTGTATGAGAGGGTACTGGGGCTTAAGCTGCACTAATTATTAATATTATTTCAATACATTCTATGGGCTGGCCTACGATCTTATCGATTGTAGATTAGCCCAATTGTATATTTTAATTAGTTTAAAATTCGATGCGAAATGAGTTTCCCCTGAAATATAATTTTCCAAATGTGACGTAAAATATCAACGACACTTTGAAAAAACAAATAATGAGCAGGATACCTAAAAAAGCTTATACGACCGAGTTTAAAAAACTGGCGGTCAAACGTGTAACTGACCGTGAGAATGACCTAGCCGGAAATTTCCTACCGCTGATAACTTAACTCGCC
>NZ_JAABOS010000023.1 GCF_010078235.1 Cognatundibacterium crateris
AAGTTACCAGCGGTAGGAAATTTCCGGGCAGGTCACTGGCTTACTATAATCATGAAAGTATAAAACTAAAATTAAAAAGGCTGAGTCCTGTTCAATACAGAAATCAGCCCTTTTCCACGTAACGATCAAGCTGTTCAACCAAATGAGGTTACTTCATTTTTTTGTACTGGTTTAATAAAAATTCACATCAATATCAAACCGGGCAATCTCTCATTTTGCAAAAACTAACTGTCATATCAAATCGAAACTAATACAATCAAGCTTTAGTTTGCACAACTTCAAGTCAAATACTGTCATTTAAAACCTTGCAATCTTAATAAAAGTGACCTCCCCAACGTTTACTGGCGCACTCCCTTAAGGTTACTCGACTACGATGTAGTTTGACACGCACGTTTGGCTCAGATACTCCTAACATAATCGCAATTTCTGCTATTTTTAGGCCCAGATACTCACGCATCAAAAATATTCTTGCACTTTCTTCCGGCAAGGAAATCAAACACAATTCAACAATTTCAAACAATTGTTTTCTTTCAAGATGCCTTATTGGACAAACTTCGGACTCATAGGTAGAAGAGAACAATGGCGATTGCCCCATTGAAACATTGTCATCTTCAGACTCATAATTAGTTAAAGTACCACTAGAAAACGTCACTAACTCAGTTACTTTTGCATTTATTTTGTCAATTATTTTATATCTCAAAATTGCAAGTAACCACGTTTTTATTGAGGAATTCCCATTAAATGATTGCCATCCCTTCAATGCAGCTAGTATCGCATCTTGCACAACATCTTCAGCATCAATTGTTGAATTTAGTTGCAATTGAGCAATTCTTAACATTAACGCCCTGCTTGTAGTGACTGTCAGCATCAAATCATCAAATATGTTTGGGGGAATTTGCGTCGGACAATTGCAGTACTTCATCAATTTCACATCTATCCTCTAAGCTACACACTCTTTTTTTAAATTACTATTTATCCAATTATTAAAATTCGAATGGAGCATAAAACTACATTTGGGATAAAGAGGACCATTAGAGATAATATTCAACGTCTCTCTATGGTTTCTTGAGGGATTAAAGAAAAATTAATACTCTCTAATAAACGAAGCGACCCTACTCAACTCATTTGATTTATATTCATTATCTGGCTAGATTTACTAAATCCAGCCAGACATAAACCAATCACCCAATTAATGTATTTTAATTAACAATCCAATTTTGTTGCTCATATGCATGACATGCCCAAATATTTAAGTCATCTTCAACACACATGTGATCTAAATTTGGACGAACTACGACACGGCCTGACGTAGTAATTTTTTCGATTGTAAACTTTTGACCTGGCAAGCTTGTTGAACATGTTTTTGCAGTCAATGCACCACCCGCTGCAAACGTAGGACTATTCAAGCAATACGATCCATCACTGCTAGTTAAATTTTTACCACTATTTAAAGACAATGAAGCTTTTGGATCAGTACAACTTACAAGCGCCACACCTGAACTAGAGATTCCCAAGCATGTACCTGTTTTTGCATTTTTTAGATGGAGACTACCAACAGCTTGAGTCTGAGTATCACTAGGCTTCAACGTTATGGCACTGGCGCAACTATCTAAAATAGCATTGCCATTAGAGTCTTTAGATAAACAAGATTTAACCTTATTGTTTGAGCCATCTAAATATGTAAATTCAAACTTATTGGTTAGGTCGTTGTAATGCCATGCAGAGCTACTTTGAGGAGAAGTGAAATTAATTAGCTCAACTTTAGATTTGTTTGATAAGCTATTTGGATAAAGCACATATTTACTTGATGCACCTGCTACAACAGTTGAATTATTGGAAACCCAAGCTAGATTTGACTTCCCAATCGTCACTTGCAATGAGCTAGCTCCACAAGTACCAAAATTCAAACTAGCAACTCCTGTTGCATTTAAGCAAAGATTATTAGAATCCACGACGTTTCTTGCAACAAAATACTCCGACGAAGTAGCTGTATATTTTTTACAAGCCCAAGAATCAGGTTTAAATTGAGGTGCTGAAGCCGACGAATTTGATACATCACAAGGAGTACTTGTTATAAATGAAGAACCCCAATCAAATCTCCAATGCTCGTTTAAATCATTTTCCGTTGCCGAAGCAATACTGGACGACAAATTAGGTTCAAATGTATTTACATTATATGTTTTGAAATATTGAACAGAACTTGGATTATTTTTCGCATAATCAGAGAAGTAAACTAGTCTTGCGGCCATGATGTGATCAGGATGTTGTCCCTCTTTCCCATCATCATTTGGAATCCCGAATGGATCAAGCGAATAAACTTTATATGGGTTCAACCAGGTAAATAATTGATTAACTATACCTTGAACATTTTCCCAACTGTAAGAATTGTTAACACTGTAACCAGAAATTTTACTCGCAATGTTTATAGAGGTCGCATTACTGTCTGAGTAAAGTAAAGACGTTACGTTCCCAGCATTGGAAAGTGGGGTAGCGTTACTAGAGTTTGGAAGACCTAAGACTTGGATCTCAATAGTTTGCCCACTTGGATTGCCACCATTGATCCCTTTCGAAAGAATATATCGATTTATCAACTGCCCGTTGACCGTATCCCATGCATGCGTCAAGTAAATATTAAGTGTGTAGTTCGCAGAAAGCAACTTTGCATAAGTAGCAACTGCCCCGTCAATTCTACCTTGATAATAAAAAGGATCATTTGGGTTATATTCGACCGCACCTGTCAAAGTTGAAACATCAAATCCAGCATTGATATGTAAAACTTTCAGACAGTTTCCTGCTGCCAATTCATTTCGAATCTCGTCACCCATAAAATACCGATCGTCATCGGCATGTGCGATGAGAACCATCGCATCTTTTTTTGAGTTGCAATATGTTCGATCAATATATTTGGAACCAATAGATGACGGTGCTGGAAGAGATGTTGTTGATATTTGTATCGCCGAATTAATTAACGTTGGAGAATTTGAATATGGCAACGCAGAAATGCCAATAGCCTTTTCACTTAGGCTAACACCAATATCTTTTTTCTCTCCAGAAACTCCGCCCCCGCACCCTATCAAAGCAATTGAGGCAGCAACAGCTGGCAAATACTTGAATTTAAACATATGAATTCTCCGAATAAGTAGATTTATTTGTTAGGTAAATAAGCATATTCAATATATTCATAATCAATGAGATTGATTGTTTAAATTGTTTTATGGCGAACAATAAGAAATGAAATTTTAAATATTTAACATTCTGTTTAACAAAACTTAAATTTTTGGACCTTCAAATTGTAACCCTCCCGTAAAATCAAGCCATGCATAAC
>NZ_JAABOS010000024.1 GCF_010078235.1 Cognatundibacterium crateris
GCTACTCCATTCCACAACACGGTGCCGTCAAAGTCGACGTCGATGTTGACCACCACTGGCTCCACCGGATTCTTCGGCGCGGCCTGGTTGGTTGGCATGTTCAGATTCACGGAGTGATTCTGAATCGGGATGGTGATGATGAGCATGATGATCAGTACCAGCATGACGTCAATCAGCGGGGTCATGTTCATTTCGATCATGACTTCCGGATCAGCCGATGAGCTGCCTGAACCTACTTGCATTCCCATGTCAGATCCTTTCTTAGTTACGTGGTGGGGGTTCGATCACGAAGCCCACTTTGGCGATCCCGGCGCGCTGGGCGGTCAGGATGGTTTTGCCGACAAATTCGTAGCGGACGTTCTGGTCGCCACGGATGTGTACTTCCGGTTGCGGTACTTTGACGGCTTCGACTTTGAGACGGTCGAACAGGTCTTCGGTGCCGCCTGGCAGGGGTTTCATCATGCCGTTCCAGTACACGTCGCCGTCTTTGTTGATCGAGACGGTGATGTTTTCCGGTTTGGTTTTGTAGATCTGGTTACGTTCTGCCGGGAGCTTGAGTTTGACCGTGTCTGTGATTACCGGGGCGGTAATCAGGAAGATGATCAGTAACACCAGCATGACGTCAACCAGCGGGGTGGTGTTGATGGTGCTGTTGACTTCGTCTTCGCCGTCACCATCGTTGCCGATTGCCATTGCCATTTTGTTCTCTTTCAGTATGTCCGGTCGGGGGAGACTGGGCTGTGGAAATTTTTAAACTTCGAAGTTTTAAACNGCTGTGGAAATTTTTAAACTTCGAAGTTTTAAACTTTTAAACTTTTAAACCTTTGAACCTTTAAACACAGAGACACAGAGACACGGAGAAAGGCTTGAGAGAGGGACCGATTGATCAGCTTACTTCGCTTTGCTTAGCTTTTCTCTGCTTTTCCTCTGTGTCTCTGTGCCTCTGTGTTAAACAGGTTTTAACGCTTTTCAGGTTTTAACGCTTTCAGGTTTTAAANTCAGGTTTTAAACATTTAAACATTTAAACCTTTGAACCTTTAAACACAGAGACACAGAGACACGGAGAAAGGCGGAAGAGAGATACTGAATGATCAGACGACTGCTCTTCGCTTGGCTTAGCTTTACTTAGCTTTTCCTCTGTGTCTCTGTGCCTCTGTGTTAAACGCTTTTCAGGTTTTAAGGTTTTCAGGTTTTAACGCTTTAAGGTTTTAAACTTTTAAACCTTTGAACCTTTAAACACAGAGACACAGAGAAAGGCTTGAGAGAGGGACTGATTGATCAGCTTACTTCGCTTTGCTTAGCTTTTCTCTGCNGGCTTAGCTTTACTTAGCTTTTCTCTGCTTTTCTCTGCTTTTCCTCTGAGTCTCCGTGTCTCTGTGTTAAACGGGTTTTAACGCTTTTAGGTTTTAACGCTTTTCAGGTTTTAAGGGTTTCAGGTTTTAACGCTTTTCAGGTTTTAAGGGTTTCAGGTTTTAACGCTTTTCAGGTTTTAACGCTTTTCAGGTTTTAACGCTTTTCAGGTTTTAACGCTTTAAGGTTTTAACTATCTCTACAACTTAGTCCGCCCCCGTTGACCGGGTTGGACCTTATGCTTTTTTCGCGACTNNNCGACTTTAGTCATGTTGCCGGACAGGACAACAGAGTGCAGGTCAGCGGCGAATGCGCGGACTTCTTCCATGGCGCTCTTGTTGCGACGGACCAGGAAGTTGTAGCCCAGAACCGCTGGAACCGCGACTGCCAGACCGATCGCGGTCATGATCAGCGCTTCACCCACAGGGCCCGCTACTTTGTCGATCGATGCCTGACCGGACATACCGATCGCTGTCAGCGCGTGGTAAATACCCCATACAGTACCGAACAGACCAACGAATGGTGCAGTAGAACCCACTGTCGCCAGGAAGGCCAGGCCGTCTTGCAGGCGGCTTTGTACTTTGTCGACTGCGCGTTGGATGGACATGGAGACCCAGGTGTTCAGATCGATTTGTTCCAGCAGGGCGCCTTCATGGTGCTCGGTGGCTTTGATGCCGGAGTCAGCGATGAAGCGGAATGGGCTGCCTTCTTTGAGGGAAGCTGCACCTGCTTGCACAGAAGCGGATTTCCAGAATTTAGCGCGGGCATCCGTTGCCTGGCCAGACAGTTTGATCTGGTCGACGATTTTGGTGATCAGGATGTACCAGGAACCCATGGACATGATGACCATGATGATCAGTGTGCCTTTGGCGACGAAGTCACCGGTTTTCCAGAGTGCGTCCAAGCCGTATGGGTTTTCGATGACTTCTTTGGCTGGGCCGGCTTCAGCGGC
>NZ_JAABOS010000025.1 GCF_010078235.1 Cognatundibacterium crateris
AAACATTTTTAAGTTTGGCTTCTCGCGACAGAACCTCCCAGACGACCTTCCGCTTTCGAAACGTCGTACCTTCAATACAGTGTGGCTCTTTGATCCGATCCATGCGGAAATGCCGAAAATCGCCACGGGCAGGATCCCAGGCCACCAGATACCAAAGGGGGGGCAGGACCAGCATCGCTTGCGGCTCCACAACACGTGTACTGCTTTGACCTTTTGCATCGCGGTAATTGAACGACAGATGCTGGCGCTGAAGAAAGGCCACTTCGAATTCCGGAAGCAAAGCAGAGTCCATCACGCCGATATTGGTTCGGTCCACCTGTGGTGCGAGTTCTCCGACATAGAGGCAGTCCAAAACACGGCGCAAATCCCGAATTTTGTCCGGGGGCAGTCCCTTTTCGATCTTTGCGAGTCCGCTATCAGCAAAGATTGAAAAGGGTAAATTTCCCGCTGCACGCATAGACGCTACGCTGATCAAAAGCGCAAAAACCTCGGTGACTGACAGACGTGGCGTGATCTGAACAGACCGCGGGTCGAGCTGCAATCCTCCGCCGCGGCCCGGTTCAGAATCAATAGTAAAACCTTGCTCACGCAGAGCGCTGATGTCGCGCAGCAACGTGCTGCGGGATGCGCCTACCTTTTCTGCAAGTTCGGCAATCGTTGATGATCCGGTACGGCGCAGACTGCGCACAATTGCGTCTTGTCGTAGGCGAGCATTCATTCTCTGGGCTCTGTAATAAAAGGTGTCACATTTTGACACATTTACATCGTAGGATACAAATGTCGGCACCAGTTGGTTGTCCGGCAAGTCCCCTCTGACCAACAGGTTGTTATGTGTAGCGCAGCTGCCAGATCACCCATCCAAACACAAAAGGAAGATAGATGTTAGACCCCAATGACTTTCCCCAACCCACGATGATCTCGGTCAACGATGTGGAATTGGAAGTATTCGAAGCCAGAAAAGAAAACGCAGGGAACCCGATTGTGCTGTGTCATGGTTGGCCGGGTCACGCCTATTCTTGGCGCCATCAAATGCCAGCGCTTGCGGCCGCTGGCTACCACGTCATCGTTCCAAACCAGCGCGGTTATGGGAATTCTGCGCAACCGACGGACGTGAGCGCGTATGACCTCGCACATCTGACCGGAGACCTTGTCGCTCTACTTGACCACTTTGGATACAACGATGCGATCGTCGTTGGCCATGATTGGGGTGCCAATGTCGTCTGGGGCATGGCGCTGCTGCATCCAAAGCGTGTGCGCAAGGTCATCGCGCTGGCGCTTCCCTATCAGGCACGGGGGGACGTCCCTTGGGTTGAGTTGATCGAATGCTTCTTGGGGCCTGACAACTACATGGTGCATTTCAACATGAACCCTGGCGTGGCCGATGCGATTCTGGATCAGAACAGGCGTCAGTTCCTGCAAAATCTCTACCGCAAAAACGAGCCCCTGCAGCCTCCGAAGCCGGGAATGATCATGATCAATTTGGCAAATGCCGAGAAGGCTGCCGGAGAGCCGATCATGACCGATGCCGAACTGTCGGTCCTCGACGCGGCGTTTGAGGTCTCTGGCTTCACGGGCAGCATCAACTGGTACCGAAATCTGGACCGTAACTGGCATCTACTAACGGATGTTGATCCGATCATTTCGCATCCCGCACTGATGATCTATGGCGAACGTGACGTGATACCAAAGTCTCCGAACCTCAGTGACTTTGTACCAAACGTCGAAGTTGTCAGCCTCGACACCGGCCACTGGATTCAGGAAGAAATGCCGGAAGAGACAACCAAGGCAATTCTTGACTGGCTCAAGTCGAGCTCAGAAAGCTAAATCTCAAAAGAACAAAAGCTTACTTGGCTGGCCGTATGAAATTCACTTTCGTCAGCCGCTGAGCGAGCTCGTCATGTAAAGACGTGCGGGGTCAGGACTTGAATTAAAGCATGACCGTCCGTTGATGGACGGTTGGGTGAAATCCCGAACGGCGGTTCTGTCGCGATAAGGAACTAAAGTTTAGTTGAAGCAGCGACGTAGCGGAAAATCAGAAAGCGAAACTGGATGCTTGCGACGGCGAAACACTTTGGCCAAAACCGGCTATATCTTCAGCGCCCAACGATGCACCGTAGCATGATCAACCTGTACACCACGTTCAGCCATCAGTTCCTCTAGGTTGCGCAAACTCAGCGCATAGGCTG
>NZ_JAABOS010000026.1 GCF_010078235.1 Cognatundibacterium crateris
CCTTTGAATGCGAACGGGAAGTTAGATGTTAAGGCCTTGCCGCCAGCTCAGGTACAGCATTATCTGGCTCAACAGCCGTATGCCGCACCAGTGGGCGAGCTGGAACATAGTCTGGCGGCGATGTGGCAAGAATTACTCAAGGTGGACAGGGTAGGGCGTCACGATAATTTCTTTGAACTCGGCGGACACTCCCTGTTGGCGGTCAAACTGGCGGAGCGTATGCGTCAGCATGACTGGCACGTCAATATCAGCAGTTTATTTGCCCGACCCACGCTGGCTGCGCTGGCTGAGGCCGTCGAACACAGTGAGCGACAAGCTGCTGCGCTACAGATTCCGCCTAACCGGATAGCGCCGGATGCGACGCAGATTACGCCCGCTATGCTGCCCTTGGTGCAGCTGACGCAAACGCAGATAGACAGTATCGTCCATCAGATTCCGGGCGGTGTCGCGCAGATTCAGGATATCTATCCGCTTGCGCCGCTGCAGGAAGGCATGCTGTTTCACCATATGCTGGAGAGTGCTGGCGATGCTTACCTGACTTCGGTAACGCTGGGTTTTCATCATGAAGCCAGCCTCGATGGCTTCCTGCATGCATTGCAAAGTGTGGTGGACCGACATGATGTATTGCGCACATCGATGCACTGGGAAGGGCTGGACACGCCGGTACAAGTTGTGTGGCGCCAGGCCAGCCTGATCGTGGAAGAGTTGTGCGATACAGACAGTAAGCTTGGCGTACAGGCGCAGCTGGAAGCGCGTTACGATAGCAGACACTACCGGCTCAATCTGCAGCAAGCGCCCTTACTGCGCGCTGTATGTGCGTATGATCCGGCGCAGCAACGCTGGTTACTATTAGTCTTGCTGCACCATCTGATACTGGATCACGCCTCGATGGAATTGCTGATGCAGGAAATCAGTCTGACAGGACGTGGTTTGCAGGCGTTGTTACCAGCGCCATTAGCCTTCCGTGATGTGGTGGCTCACGCACGTCTGAGTGTGAGTAGCGATGCACAGCAGCGTTTCTTTACACAGATGTTGGGACATATCGATGAAGCGACCGCGCCATTTGGTGTGCTGGATGTGCGTGCGAATGGCGCCGACATGCGCAGTGCCAGCATAAGGCTGGATGCAGAACTGGCGCGGCGTTTGCGCGTGGTCGTGCGTCAGCAAGGTGTAGGCAGTGCGAGTCTGATGCATCTGGCTTGGGCACTGGTACTGGCGCACACCACAGGACGTGATGAGCCAGTGTTTGGTACCGTCTTGTTAGGACGAATGAATGCGGGTGCTGGCGCGGATCGCGCATTGGGATTGTTTATCAACACGCTGCCACTCTGTGTCAGTGCAGGTCAGCTCAGTGTAGAGCAAGCCTTGCGTATTACTCATGCCAGACTGGCTGAACTGCTACAACATGAACATACACCGCTGTCACTGGCGCAAAGCTGCAGTGCAGTGCCTGCACCACTGCCACTGTTCACCACCTTGCTCAACTGCCGCTATGTGGCCGATAAACAGCCTGGTATGCAGGACAGCGCCTGGCCGGATATTGAAATGCTGGGTTCGGCCGGAGCCAGCAATTACCCGATCACGATGTCTGTCGACGATCAGGGGACGGGCTTTACACTCACCGCCAGCGCGGTGCATGCAGTCTCACCGGAGCAGCTCTGTACATGGATGCTGCATGCGCTCGAAGGCTTAAGCAGTGCACTCGAGCACCAACCCCGGCTAGCCTGTGCTCAATTGAAGCTGCTGTTAGACTCTGAGCGCAACTTACTGCTGGATCGTTGGCAAGGCGCACGCTTAACGATGGAGCACGGTCAGCGTCTGGAACAGCAAATCAGCATACAGGCCAGCGCCACG
>NZ_JAABOS010000027.1 GCF_010078235.1 Cognatundibacterium crateris
AATAATCCGTATAAATTTGTTGATCCGGATGGACGGAATCCTGTTCTCGCTTCTCGTGTCATGTACACGTTGGCATTTCGTGCGGCAACCTGGGCGGGAGCTGGGACTCTTGGGAGTCTAATTGGCATCGGTATTTATGAAGCGATTCATCAAGATCCTATGCAGTCGAACGGTCCTAAAGTCCCAACAAATATTCAACCCAATACTAATCCTCCTCAATCACCGGTAATTCCGGGTGATTGGGAAAGTAGACCGGGTTCAAAAGGTGGAGAAATTTTTTATCTACCAGGAACTGATCCCGCAAATGGTGAAAATATTCGGGTAATGCCACCTGGGCATAGTCCTGTCCCTGGGTTGGAAGATGGATATTGGGTTTGGACTGGGCCAAATGGACAACCTTTTGACCCAAAAACTGGCAAGCCAGGTGGAAAAGGTAGTACGCACGTGCCATTGCCACCCAATTCGGTTCCTCCAGCAAGGCCTCAAAAACCAACGGAACCTCCGAAACCTCCAGATACCACCACAGAATAAATGTGGGAATTTTTATCGTAACTTAAAGGAGATCTGATTGATGTATGAGTTGCCAGAAAATTTTGATGAAAATCAATTGGTTGGATATTATTTGGGTGAGGTTGGCATAGGTGCGTTTACGACAAATTTAAGGTTTGCAAAGCCACAAACAACGGCTGGAAATTCTTCGACTATTAATATCTGTATTAAAGGTAATGCATCTTATTTCCGCGGAGAGAGTTTAGGTAAGTGTGAGGCTGAAAATCCTCGTTCAATGGCAGCTCTAGTTGATTTTCTGATGGCTGATATAGATTCGGTACAAAGAGTAAAAAAAGCATCGCTTAAAATACTTTTTAAAAATGGTGAATATATTTTATTCAATGGAGACTCATCGCCAGATTACGAGTCATATTTAATTCAAATTTCCGGTGGCGACATTATCGTAGTTTAAGTCGGTAACGCGTAAGGATTTGTAAGGAGTAACCGGAAAAGGGCACAGAAATGCCGACGGAACCAAAGTGGAGACACCACATGTTCACGAAGCTGGTGTCAAGGATGTTCGGCCAGCTCGACAAGAAGAGTTACCGAAGTGATGAATTCATCATTGAATACAGATGTGATCTTTCAACTTGAAGCTTGGCTAAGTGAAACTGATTGGTTTCAGTTTGAAATAAAGGATAACAAATTCATCGGAAGTGGTGGAATAGGGAATCTGAAGGAAGTTCTGCACAGTTTTTTATCATACACGGCTAATGGCGACGTTATATAGCTTTTTGCTGATAGAAGCGGAACAACCGGGGCAGGGGAAGTTATCAGGGACAGACAACGATTAATTGAGAAAATATCACCCCGCAGCCCAAGGCGAAAACCCAGCTTCTGGATGGATATTTTTACCGAGCCGAGCAACGGCCTCCCATCTAGTCAGCGCCCTGCCGGTGCAAAGAGATTCTAAGGCGCACCCGGCGTTTCCAAGGAGGTGTGCAGGGATATGCCTTGGGGTCGGGGGCCTATTGCGCCGCGTTTTAGCACGGATTGGTGTCGCCGGGAGAAAGGCAAATCCAGTACTCCAGGAAAAGGCCACGCAAAGACTTGAAGTGGCGCTGGCACGCCACTTTATTTCACGCCCAGCAAGCGGCAAATCGTTTGCGACAGCGGCAGCAGCGGCCCCAACATGCAATGGATCTATACCTGTCCGAATGGCGGCACCCTCTCTGGCAGGCAATGCCTCACCACCGCCAGCCAGGCGGCCAGCGTCACCCCCAGCTGCCCGCAAGGCTGGAATACCGATGGCCAGACCTGCCGTCGCATGCAGCAGCGGTACTATGATCCTGTGGCGGGGC
>NZ_JAABOS010000028.1 GCF_010078235.1 Cognatundibacterium crateris
CTGATCACCATAGAGGCTTTGTCGCCTTCTACGGTGATCAGCGACTGTTCGGCTTCAACTTTGTCGCCCACTTTGACCAGGATCTCGGTGATTTCAACTTCATCAGCCCCGATGTCCGGTACTTTGATTTCGATAGCCATTATTCTTTTACCTCTTACGCCAGACGCGGGTTAACTTTATCTGCATCGATGTTGAATTTGGCGATTGCGTCAGCAACCACTTTCTTATCGATTTCGCCACGTTTAGCCAGTTCGCCCAGCGCCGCAACCACGACATAAGAAGCATCAACTTCGAAGTGGTGACGCAGGTTCTCACGGCTGTCGGAACGACCGAAGCCATCAGTACCCAGTACGCGGTAGTCGTCAGCCGGTACGTAAGTACGGACCTGCTCAGCGAACAGTTTCATATAGTCGGTAGATGCCACTGCCGGAGCGTCGTTCATCACCTGAGCGATATACGGAACGCGCGGAGTTTCCAGCGGGTGCAGCATGTTCCAGCGTTCACAATCCTGACCATCACGCGCCAGCTCGGTGAAGGAGGTCACGCTATAAACGTCAGAACCTACGCCGTAATCTTTCGCCAGGATCTCAGCTGCTTCACGGACGTGACGCAGGATAGAACCGGAGCCGAGCAGCTGAACTTTACCTTTGCTACCTTCAATAGTTTCGAGTTTGTAGATACCTTTACGGATACCTTCCTCAGCACCTTCCGGCATTGCCGGCATGTGGTAGTTTTCGTTCAGCGTAGTGATGTAGTAGTAAACGTTCTCTTGTTTTTCACCGTACATACGCTCCAGACCGTCATGCATGATGACAGCAACTTCGTAAGCGTAAGCCGGGTCGTAAGAGATACAGTTCGGGATAGTCAGCGACTGAATGTGGCTGTGACCATCTTCGTGCTGCAGACCTTCGCCGTTCAGGGTGGTACGACCGGAAGTACCGCCGATCAGGAAGCCACGCGCTTGCTGGTCGCCAGCCGCCCAGCACAGATCGCCAATACGCTGGAAGCCGAACATCGAGTAATAGATGTAGAACGGGATCATCGGCAGATTGTTGGTGCTGTAAGAGGTCGCCGCTGCCAGCCAGGAACAACCTGCGCCCAGCTCGTTGATCCCTTCCTGCAGAATCTGACCTTTCTCGTCTTCTTTATAGTAAGCAACCTGCTCGCGGTCCTGCGGGGTGTACTGCTGACCGTTCGGGCTGTAAATACCAATCTGACGGAACAGACCTTCCATACCGAAAGTACGCGCTTCGTCGGCGATGATCGGTACCAGACGATCTTTGATCGACTTGTTCTTCAGCATCACGTTCAGAGCACGAACGAAAGCGATAGTGGTAGAGATCTCTTTGCTCTGCTCTTCCAACAGCGCGCCGAAGTCTTGCAGGCTCGGCAGCTCAAGCTTCTCGGTGAAGTTCGGCTGACGGCTTGGCAGATAACCGTGCAGTTTCTGACGCTGAGCGTGCAGATAGGTATGCTCTTCAGAACCTTCCGGGAAGGTGATGTACGGCAGTTTTTC
>NZ_JAABOS010000029.1 GCF_010078235.1 Cognatundibacterium crateris
TGGAACAGCAAATCAGCATACAGGCCAGCGCCACGCCAGACGCGATGGCCGTCATCGATGGCACAGACAGCTGGACTTATGCCGAACTCGAAGCCAGAGCCAATCGCCGTGCCGCACAACTCCAAGCCGCGCTGTCAGCGTACAGCGCAAGCGAAGCCGTGATCGGTGTCGCGCTGCCGCGCAGCGGCGCAACAGTCGAATGGCTGCTCGCTATTTTAAAAATCGGAGGTGTCTACCTGCCGCTGGATGTCGATTATCCGCAGCAACGTCTGCACAGCATGCTGACCGATGCCCGTGCTGCCTTAGTCATCGTGGCCGAAGGTGCTGAACTTGGCGTTCTGCCTTGCCCCAGTCTGAATGCATCGGATACCGCTGCGCATTCTGAAGCGCTGCCTGTACCCGCAAGCATCGGCAATGGCGACAGCCTGGCCTATCTGATCTACACCTCAGGCTCCACCGGCACGCCTAAAGCCGTCGGCATCAGCCACAGCGCAGCGCTCAATCTGGCCTATGCGCGCAAAGCTGGCTACGACCCGCTGGTTCCGGGTGACCGCGTACTCGCAATGGCCTCGGTTGGTTTCGACGTCTCGTTTGGCCAGTTACTGCTGCCTTTACTGAGCGGTGCCACCATCGTCATTTGCCCGCCACTGCGCAGCCTTGATGCACACGCGTTTTGGGAATTGATACGGACCCAGCAGATCACCCACGCCAACGCCGTACCCGCCTTCTTTGATGCCGTCGTCGAAGAAGGTAGCCAGATCCAATGCGGCCTCAAACGCCTGATCGTCGGTGGCGAAGCCTTTAAACTCAGCCTCGCTCATAAGCTCAGAAACGCCTTACCAGACACCGACATCATCAATGTTTATGGTCCGACCGAAACCTGCATAGACGCCAGCGCCTTCCAGCTGCCTGCCGGTGAGGACGCCGCATCCAGCCTGCAACAACTGCCCGCCATCCTGCCCATCGGTCAGCCACTGGCGAACTACCAGGCCTATGTGCTCGATGCCCACTGGCAGCTGGCCGCGACAGGTGTAGAAGGTGAGCTCTTCCTGGGTGGCGCCGGACTGGCCCGTGGCTACCTCGGTCAGCCAGGCCTGAGCGCAGAACGCTTTGTGGCGAATCCCTGGGGCGAACCCGGCAGCCGCATGTACCGCACCGGCGACCGGGTACGCTGGCGCGCAGACGGCAGCCTGGGCTACTTAGGCCGCGCCGATCACCAGGTCAAAATACGCGGCCAGCGCATCGAAGTCGGTGAGATCGAAAATACACTGCGTCAGCAGACCGGCATACGCCAGGCCGCAGTCATCGCACGCCAGGACGAAGGCCAAAAAGAAAAGCGGCTGATGGCCTATGTGGTGGCACAGGAAGGCGTGCAGCAGAATAGTGCGGAGCTACACAGTGCGCTGAGCCGCAGACTGACAGACGCGATGCTGCCCTCGGCCTATGTGTGGCTGGAGAGCTTACCTTTGAATGCGAACGGGAAGTTAGATGTTAAGGC